>NZ_JCBCPS010000001.1:0-93322 GCF_059874745.1 Niallia sp. CD-39
GGAGCGACAGGAATTCAAGGAGTAACCGGTCCAACAGGAGCAACGGGAATCCAAGGAGTGACCGGCCCGACGGGAGCCACCGGAATACAGGGTGTAACGGGCCCAACGGGAGCGACGGGAATCCAAGGAGTAACGGGTCCAACTGGAGCGACGGGAATACAGGGTGTAACCGGCCCAACCGGTGCGACCGGAATACAGGGTGAAACGGGTCCAACCGGAGCCACGGGAGCAACAGGAACCGCCGGAGCCACGGGAGCAACAGGAGCAACAGGAACTGCAGGAACCGCAGGAGCCACAGGAGCCACGGGAGCAACAGGAGCAACAGGAACTGCAGGAACCGCAGGAGCCACAGGAGCCACGGGAGCGACAGGAGCAACAGGAACTGCAGGAACCGCTGGAGCCACGGGAGCCACGGGAGCAACAGGAACTGCAGGAACCGCAGGAGCCACAGGAGCCACGGGAGCGACAGGAGCAACAGGAACTGCAGGAACCGCTGGAGCCACGGGAGCCACGGGAGCAACAGGAACTGCAGGAACCGCAGGAGCCACAGGAGCCACGGGAGCGACAGGAGCAACAGGAACTGCAGGAACCGCTGGAGCCACGGGAGCAACAGGAGCAACAGGAACTGCAGGAACCGCCGGAGCGACAGGAGCAACAGGAGCCACCGGGGCTACGGGGCCATCATTTGGTAGCGTTGGATTTTCTGCTCTTACAAATTTAACTGGGGTTAGTGCAAGTACACAGCTAACGAACTGGACCGTATCATCACCTAGAATTGGTAGTGTTAACTTTAATCCAGTAACCGGAAATTTCACAGTTCCAACTACTGGTCGATACTCAATTAAAGCAACAATCAACTATCAGACAACAGCAGCACTTTCAGTTCAATTAGGTGGAGCAATAAACCCTACATTTGAAGTAAGGCGTACATCGCCTCAAACTACAACATTGGTTACGGGATTATTTCCAATCTTAGATGTTTCAATCGCGCTTTTACTAACCTTGAGAGTTATATTAGGTAGTGGTACCGTTACACTAGGTACAAATGTTGCACTGAATGCCGGTGATGTCATAGGTCTCTTTTACAATGCAAACGGTTTGACGGTCAACTTAAATCTCGGTGGAACAGGTTCACAAGGAATATTTTGGTCAATTCATCAAATCGCTATCTGATTTTCGAAAGATGCTTTAGTATAGAGATTTGAGAATAAATATGCAGATTGCTATATAGTTTTTTCAGAATGTAATATCAGTAATAGATCAAAAGAAAAGGCTAGATTCTAGCCTTTTCTTTTTTATTTGTTGTATCATCCAATAAAAAACCAATAAAAAAATTAGTAAGTTATTTTGCAATGATAATTTTCGAATGATTAAAAAGAGCGATTCTGAAAAGCCTTATTAATTACTAACCAGTTTTTTCTAATATATAGTAAATGGGTTTTATGAGTTTTATGATTTTTATATTAATGAAAATTTTGTTTTATCATGGTTGTTATTGTTAGTAGAATATGACAAGATGACTAATATAAATAGAGTGGAGTGAATCAAATGTCTAACTTGCCAAGTTGTCCAAAATGCCAATCAGAATACACATATGAAGATGGGTCATTGATGATATGTCCAGAATGTGCCTATGAATGGTCACCATCTCAAGATTTCGAAGATGAAAGTGTTGTTAAAGATTCAAATGGAAATATATTAAGTGATGGAGATACAATTACGATCATAAAAGATCTAAAAGTAAAGGGGAGCTCCAACTCATTAAAAATTGGTACAAAAGTGAAGAATATTAGACTTGTTGATGGAGATCATGACATAGAATGCAAAATAGATGGATTTGGAGCAATGAAGCTAAAATCTGAATTTGTTAAAAAAGTATAACTAATAAAAGTTGTCTTAAATAAAGGACAGCTTCTTCGCTATGAGGGGAGGTATCAGAATTGCGTTTATATTTAAGAGAGATACAAAGTTCCGATTATCAACAAATGTTTCATGCTGTCCAAAATGAAGAGATTCGAAATATGACTGGTACAATCGTACATTTTACACTTGATATGATTGAACGTGCTTACAGGCGTTTTTCGGAAGATGATTCTCGCTATGATTTCGCTATTTGTTTAACAGAAACAGATGAGCTTATCGGAGATTTAGCAATTTTAGAAATCGAAGAGGAGCATGAAAAAGCAGGCTTTCGGATTGCTCTTCATGACCCAGCAATATTCAACAAAGGCTATGGTACAGAGGCAGTTAAGTTAGCTGTTCAATACGCATTTGAAAAGTTAAAACTAAACCGCCTTCAGCTTGAAGTGTACGGTCATAATAGCCGAGGGATCCGCTCATATGAAAAAGTGGGTTTTAAGCAAGAAGGGGTTTTAAGGCAATCTGTGAAACTTAATGGAAAGTTTGAAGATGAAATCATCATGGCAATTATTCGTGAAGACTATGAAAATATGGGGGGATTTAATTGAGTCAAAGGGGAATGATTCATCATCTTGAATTATATGTTTCTGACTTAGAAAAATCCTCGTCTTTTTGGGGCTGGTTTCTTGGGGAGTTAGAATATGAACCTTATCAAAAATGGGAAAAGGGGATTAGTTTTAAACTAGGAAATACATATATTGTTTTAGTACAAGCTGATCATGAATTTTTAGAACCGTCGTATCATCGCCGTAGAGTAGGTATGAATCATCTTGCCTTCCATGCTGATTCAAAAATTGAAGTTGATTCTATGACAGATAAGCTGCGTAGTAAAGGTGTGCAAATTTTATATGAAGAGCGCCATCCGTATGCAGGGGGTCCTGAACATTATGCTGTTTACTTTGAAGATCCTGATCGAATAAAAGTAGAGCTTGTTGCACCGTCTAACTAGATGTGAAGAGACCGTCGATTATTTTCCAGGACATTCTTCTCATTTGAAAGACGATTGCCCTTCATGTATTAAAGTAAGCAGCTTGGCTATTAATTTAAAGTGAAATGGGGAATTCCATTGATAACCGTTCAATCCAATACAATGAAAGGCTATAAAGAATACGAACTTCAATTTTCATTGTTTAAAATAGAAGAGAATTCTAAAAAACTAGCAATCATTCTTCCAGGTTTAGGGTATACTGCACAAGCACCACTTCTTCATTACTCGACAGGAGTTATGTTAAAGAAATCTTTTGATGTATTACAAGTCAATTATCAGTATAATAACAGAAATTATGAAGATTTAAATGAAGTTAGCTCTGCTATTAAGTTCGATGTGAAAGCAGTTTTGGATCATGTTTTATCTGAGTATTCGTATGAAAACTTCTATATCATTGGAAAATCTCTTGGAACGGTTGCGATGAGTTCAGAGCTAAAGCGAGAAACGTTTAAGAATGCGAAAGCTATCTGGCTGACACCTTTGATTCAAAGGGAGGATGTTTTTGAGGCAATGCTCTATAGCAAGAGTGAAGGGCTATGCATAATTGGAGACAAGGACCCTTGTTATAGAGAGGATAGGTTTGAGAAAGTAGAGAGTAACAAAAAAATAACAACAAAAATAATAGCAAATGTGAATCATAGTTTAGAATATGATGAAAATGTTGTTGCTTCTATTGATGTTCTAAAAGAAGTAATGAAGGACATTGAGAGTTTTTAATTTTATAAAATTCTATTTTCTAGGAATAAAAAGGAATGATTTTCCGAAAAAGACGAAAAAACAGCCGGTATCTACCAGCTGTTGATATTGTAGACAAAGTCGTTTCCGACTTTGTCTACATATGACATGTTAATAATATGAGAAACCCACAGACTGTCTTGAAACACTTGTCAGACTAGGCGTGCAGTCAAATGAAGATCCGAATTGAACACACGGTTCATGAGGGGACTTTGATGCCAAACAACGATGTATGCATGCGTTTGTCAACAGTCTTAACAGCCGGTATCTACCAGCTTTTTTCATTTATTTGAGCATGGCCAGTTTAGTCGGTGTGTTCGGGCCCGTCATTAATTGTTCGAATGTGCCTGAGAAGATCAGTTCTCCACCATCGAGTCCGCCTTTAGGGCCAAGTTCGATCAAGTAGTCCGCAGAGGCGACGACATCTAGGTTATGTTCAATTAATAATATCGTGTTCTTCTTATCAATTAATTTTTGAATGAGTTTCATAAAAATGTCAATGTCGATAGGGTGAAGGCCAGTTGTGGGCTCGTCCATTAGATAAAGCATGTTTTCGTTTTGATCATTCATAAGAATGGATGCTAAACGGAGACGCTGCAGCTCTCCACCAGACAATGTGGATAGCGATTGTCCGATTGTTAAATAGCCTAAACCAACTTCTTGAAGGATTTGTAAGTGAGCAAAAATCTTTCTTTGCTTTAAGAATATATCCATTGCTTCTTCAACTGATAAATCCAAAACATCATTGATGTTTCGACCATCAAAATGAATGTTTAATATATTCTCCTCATAGCGACTTCCTTGACATGTTGGGCATTTCACTTCTACATCTTGGAAAAACAACAGGTTATTTGATACGACGCCTAAGCCTTGACAGTTTTCACACCGACCACCTTTAGAGTTAAATGAGAACTCCTTTGCAGTCACTCCAGCTTCTTTCGCGTCAGGAAGTTTTCCAAACAGCGTTCGAATTTGGTCAAAAAGCTTAGAGAAGGTTGCCACAGTAGATCGTCGATTTCTTGAACCGGCTCCTTGCTTTAACGTAACAATCTCCGAAAACGCATCAAGTCCAGTTACATAGTTTGAGTCCCCTTTAGCAATCGTTTCAAAAAGCAAGCTCGATTTACCAGATCCGGAAACACCGCTAATGACAGTTAATGCATTCTTTGGAACCTTGACTTCGATGTTTTTTAAGTTGTTCGCATTTGCGTTTTTAACAATGATGCCATCATTACTTATTGCACGATAATGTCTAACTGGTGGCTTGTCATAAGCTAAATACTGTCCTGTAATGGAGTTTGGATTTTGCAATAGATCCTCATAAATCCCTGATGCAATCATTTTCCCACCGTTTTTGCCAGCGCCTGGCCCCATATCAATGATATAGTCTGCTTGTTTCATCACATCTGTGTCATGCTCAATGACAACAACCGTATTACCTAAATCTCTTAAATCTTTCATTACTTCAATAATCCCATCCGTATCGGAAGAATGCAAACCAACTGTTGGTTCATCGAGAATATAGAGGAGGCCAATCATCTCCGAATCAAGTGTTGCTGCCAAACGAATTCTTTGTGCTTCACCACCAGATAATGTAATATATTGACGATCAAGGGTTAAGTATCCAAGTCCAATTTTAATGATACGTTTCGTTTTTGTATCGATATCGTCAAAGTAGTTTTTAACGAGTGGATAGGCGTCTTCTGGTGTGAGCTGTCTTGCAGCATGCATCCAACTTTGTAATTGTTCTAAATTCATTTTGCTTAGTTCAGGAATCCGCTTGTTTGCAACATGGACATTTCTACTTAATGAATTCAGCTTTTCACCATGGCAATCAGTGCAATTAGTCGTTTTGAAAAATGGTTCTAAATCTGCTGTTAGTCCGCCTTTTTCCTTGAATTTGTTCCAAAGATACGTATTTACACCTTCAAATCGTCCAGCAGAAACCGTTTTCGGGATTAACTTTTTGTCAAATTTTTCTTCAAATAAGCTTGATGAAATGCCGTTCTTTAATAATCCGAGCTGCTCTTTTGAATACTCGGCTAGCTTTACCCTATTCGGAATCGGTAGTTTCACTGCTTTTAATAGACTGTAATAGCATTGAATTTGATAGTCTTTGTATGATTTTGACCATAAAGCCACAGAGTGGTCTTCCTCTAATGATTTATCCATACTGTATAATGCCGCTTCGTTCAATTGCATTAACTCTCCTAAGCCTTTACAAGCCGGACATGCACCTTCTTTTTTGTTAAAAGAAAAATGTGCCCTCGTCAGCTTCTCCATTTTATGATCGCAATGGTTGCAGTATTGATCAATACGAAAACCTGTATCTGTCTTAACAAATTCTTCTTTGCAATGATGGGAGGAAATTGGTTTATGGCAGTTTGGACATTCTCGGACCCCAAGCTTTTCATAAATCATTCTTAAACTCGTATATAGGTTTGTTTTTGTGCCAAGGGTAGATCGTGGATTCTTATTCTGATCTTCTTGAGAAATAAGAATGGATGGTGATAGGTTTTTGACTTGTTCAACATCCGGCTTTGGAATTCCTTGAAACGCCATTGCCTCAAGATATTGTCTTTGTGATTCCATATAAAGGACGTCTTTTACAAGAGTCGATTTTCCTGAACCGGATAAGCCTGTTATAACAACAAGCTGGTTTCTTGGGATTTTTACATCAATGTTTTTTAAATTCTTTTCTTTTGCACCATATATTTCAATATTTTGCATAAGTTCACTCCTTTTTTTCGATATACTACTACTATACAACTTTGATGCAATATTTCAGTTTTGAAGAATAGAACCTTTTTAAATTGAGGAAAACCTATACATAAAAGCAATGTAACAGATGAAGGTTTTACTTTAAGGATGGTGCAAGTAAAGTATGAACTACTCGTCAAAAGAGATGACTGAATTGATTGGAGTCAGCAATACCACGTTAAGAAAGTATGAAACATTAAAGCTAATACCACCTGTGAATAGAAGTAAAGGTGGGCATAGAACGTATGAACAAGTACATGTGTACGCATTTAAAGCAATTCGAGCTCTTATACATGCATATGGAACGTATATTATGCAAGCGTTAATGAAAAAAGCAATGTTGAATGAACGAATGGAGGCGTATTGGATTTTAGCAAAAGAACAATCAAAGCTTGTGAAAGAAAGAGAGTTTATCTCATACAATTTAAAACTTGTGATGAACATGGAAACGGAGCTAACCGATGAATCATTTAAGGATCTCCATATTGGTGAATTGGCTAAAATCGCAAATGTGAAAACCTCTGCCATTCGGCATTGGGAGAATGTAGGTCTAATTGAAAGCGATCGCGAGGAAAATAATGGCTATCGGGTTTACAATCGCAAGCAAATTCGTAACGTCTTATTGATTAGTAGTTTGAGGAAATCTGTTTACTTACTTGAACAGCTCCACGATATTCTAGCATTGGCAGAAGATCAAGGATTTAATCAAATTCAGCAACAATTTTCTATTGCAACAAAAAGACTTGACGACCATGTAGAGAAGCAATTTGCATCGAATGCTGCTTATTTCATTTATTTAAATGCTTTAGAAGGAAAGCCTGGTGACTTCGTGGAATATAGTGGAAATGGGGGTGCGTTGAAATGAAAGAAATCAATGCATATATGTGGATTGCATGGACATTCAGATTAATAAGTATTTTATACGGTTGGATTCAATCATGGGAAGGCCTAACCTCTGAATTCAATTTAACCGCTGTTTTAATTCGAAAATAAGTATTCACTATAGCTGGATTTATTTTACTCTTTGTAGGTCTAATTTTAAAATCAATGAAAAAATACATTGCAATGATAGAACTATATACGTATGAGGGGAAGAAAAGATTTTAACCATTACTGCTGGAGTCAATGTATGAACTTCATCGATATACTAGTTAGACTCGAATGAAGGTTGAAATCACTACATAGAATCTAGGTGCTAATACATGATGAGGTTAAAGAAAAAGTTCCCACCATTTTCATACCATGTTTGGATGATTTTGTTCATTTATTTTGTTATTTGTTTTACGTTTTTTATGTTCGTTCCATATATTTCATTTTACTTTAGCGATGTCGTAGGATATTCGATTAGTTTAGTTGGGACGATACTAGCAATACGAATTGTTAGTCAACAGGGATTTGCTGTGTTTGGCGGCTTTCTTGCCGACCGATTTGGCTATAAACAAGTAGCCACAATCGGGTTCCTCGTTCGTGGCATTGGTTTTATTGGAATGGGATTTATGGTAGAGCCCATGCTTGTGATTCTGTTTGCAATGCTTTCTGGATTTGGAGGAGCTCTCTTTAATCCGGCCATTCGTGCATCGATTACAGCTTTTACGCCACAGGAAAGGCATAAAGAAGCCTTTGCTTATATGAATGTTGTTGAAAATGCAGGAACTGTTCTTGGGCCAGTTGTAGGGATACTTTTATACGGTGTTCAATTTGAAATACTATCATTGATTGCAGGTGGATCGTTTTTTATTATCAGCTTACTATTTTTAAAGACTCCTAAAATTCCTGTAAAGCAAACAACAAGCTCATGGTTGCAAGAAACGGTAGTCATTCTAAAAAATAAGACGTTTATGCTACTGATCGTTTGTATGATGCCTTATTATTTTGTAATCCAACAGCTGTATTTAACGTTGCCATTAGAAGCGGTTGCAGTAACTGGTAATGCTAGTTGGATCTTTCCATTTGTAACGATCGTTATCATTATCTTCCAAATCAAATTAACAAAAATGACGGAGAGACGTAGTGTTAAGAGTGTTTTTATAGTTGGTTATATTACCCTGACGTTATTATTCATCCCGTTAACTTTTTACAGTCATTTTGTAACGATACTCCTAGCTCTATTAGGAATTGCGATCGCTACGATGCTTTTAACACCAACATTTTTTACTTACTCTGTTAAGATCGCCCCAAGTCATCTCATCGCCGCATATTTTGGATTTGCAAATATGGCAATGGCTATTGGAGGTTCATTAGGGAATGTCTTAGGCGGGGTGTTAAAGGATGGCTTTCAAACGTTAGGTGTGCCTAACCTCTATTGGATTATATTAAGCATCATCTGTATCTTACCAGTGTTTATTTTACGAAAGGTGAACCTACAAATTGACGAGGGATTAGGTAGGTAAAAGGAGCATAATGAAACGTAGGTATGCTTCTGTCTAGCTCTTGGAAGTATTTTAGATTAGCTCTGTTGAAACAATTGCTTGAAAGTCAATGGAAGGCATTTCACTTGGATAAAATGTTCCATTCTCAATATACGTACCGTATTAGAATATGTGAAAAGAAATAGGATTGAATAAATTAGGATTTTATGCCTATAAAAAGGAAATGTTTAGAATTTGTCGAAAAAAGTAGACAGAGTGAAAGAAATGGGGGGGAAGAATGCTTTCAATAGAAGATATTTTATACTTATTCTTCCTTTTTGTTTTTTGGTGGGCGGTTTCACTTGGTTTCCAACGAATCATGAATCGATATCCTAGAGTCAACTCATTTAAAAAAGATGTAATCATTACAGGTATCTGGAGTTTCGTCATATTAGTAACCATTGTGATTTTCTATATATATAAGAATGGAAGTGCATGATTGGGATCGGCTGAAATTGAGAGAAAATCTGTCAATAAATTCTTAAAAAGGAGAAGAATGAAAATGGATGATTGTTTTATTTGCAATAAGCATCAAGGTATAAGTCCAGCTTCAGAATTCAAAGTATTTGAAAACGATTGTATCTACATTAGTCATATCTTCCACGGTGAAGAAACTCAATATATAGGACATGTCATGATTGATTTAAAAAGGCATGTGCCTACTTTAGCTGACATGATGATAGATGAGGCAAAAGAAATGGGTATGGCAATAAGCAGATTAAGTAAGGCACTAGTCATCACTGAAGGAGCTGAGCATATTTATTCATTTGTGCAAGGGGATGCAGTTCCTCATTTACATATGCATGTAGTCGCGCGATATCCAGGGACACCTAAAGAATATTGGGGTCCGAACGCTGTCTATAATTGGGAAGAAGCACCTAAGGGTGGAAAAGCAGAAATAGTAAAGTTTTGCACACGACTACAAAAGGTTTTGGAAGAACTATATGATGAAGGCATTTAGTTGGCACGGTGGTATAAACACATATACGGACGAACCTCATCTTGAGATGCTTGAGCATGTGACGATTGGATTATATGGTGGTGCTGGTAAGAAAAATGAGGACGGGTGTCTCTGTTGGGTAGATCAAAAACAAGATTGGGAATTTGTAATTGTTCTAGATGCACATGATAGCGTGGATAGTACTGTATATGTTATACAAGCATTTGAGGAGAGGAGAAGGGACTTTCTTGAAGCATTTTCTTCTAGTCAACCTTTTGAAAAAGTTCACTCAAACATTTTCAACCTTTTAAACTCGGCATCATTCCTAAATGGTAGCAAGGAGCTCCAAGGTGAAACCTCCTGCTTAATCGTTTTTCGTAAAGGGAAGTTTGTTTATTGGTTTTCAATTGGTGATTGCCAACTATACCTTTTTCAAAAAGAGTATGTCGAAATGAACCAATTCGAAGTGAATGCGCGTAGCTTCTATGAATGGATTGGAAAAAATAGCGCTTTTTTAAATGGGGTACCATGTTTTAGCCATGGTGTAAAAGAACTGCGCAAAGGAAGAAATGATCTATTAGTCACAACAGATGGATTAATCGAATGTCCGAATGAACCATTTGTTCATTCACATTCATTATATAAGGCTGTTAGACGAGAGCAACCAATTAAGTCCATATTAAATACAATTATGAAGAATCAAGTCATCGATTCGACAACAATCATCAGCTGGCATGTTCAAATAGACGAAGAAGGAACAATGCCAGGAGATCAACATCGATAGAAGGTTCATAATCCGCTCGTTTCAACGATAATAAGGAAGGGAAGGTTGATATAGAAATAGACTAATAATTTCCCTAGTTTCTTAGTGAGAGGAGCCAATGGTATGAAGATCAATTTAATTGAAGCAAACGATGAGATTCTTCAATCTGTCGCAAGTCTATATAAAATGGTATGGGATTCGTCAGACTTAGATTTATATGAAAGAATAAAGCGACACGCGACTTATTCAGGATTTCGAATTGTGACGGCAGTAAAAAGTGGGGCAATCATTGGGTTTGCCTATGGGTATCAATCTGAAACCGGTCAGTACTATCGTACATTAATTGAGAATAACTTAAGTAATGAAGTGAAAGATAAATGGCTTCATGACTGCTTTGAAGTAGTTGAGATTGCTGTCCATCCATTTCATCGTAAAAAAGGTGTAGCCAAAGCAATGCTTGCTGAATTGCTATCAGGTGTTTCTTCAAAAACCGCTTTATTAACTACGCAAGTAGATAATGTTCCAGCACGGACTTTTTATGAAGGAGAAAAATGGGAAGTTATAAAAGAACCTTTTTATCCGAATAGTGATCATGCTTACGTCATCATGGGAAGAAGCTTTTTATGAAGATGACATTGCATTATAAAGAGTATCATTCAGATGAAAGCCCACTCATCGTACTATTACATGGTGGCGGTGTAGCAGGCTGGATGTGGGATGAACAAGTTCCGCTATTGAAGAAAGCACATTTACTCATACCCGATCTTCCGGCACATGGAAATAGCCGATCAATTGACTTTACAATCCATGAGGCTGCCCAGCTTATACTTCAACTTATCCGTGATAAGAAAGAAGATAAGAAAGTAGTTGTTGTTGGATTTTCTCTAGGTGCTCAAGTGCTGTGGGAAATGCTTTCTATCGAGCATGCCTTAATTGATGTTGCCATGATCAACAGTGCGCTCACTGAAAAAATCCCATTCGGAAACTTAGCGGCTAAAATGATGGCCTCGATGTATCCTTTAGTAAAAAATAAATCATTTGCAAAGAAGCAAGCACAAGCATTATTCATTCGTGAGCACCAGTTTGAACAGTATTACGAAGAATCAACCCTGATTGGTAAAAAGAGATTTAAAGAGATTATGGTGGAAAATGTAGCTTTTACTCTACCAATTATTGAAAATATAAAAACGAAACTCTTTTTAACGGTAGGTGAAAATGAAAATACATATATGCTTAGAAGTTACAAGCAAGCACTACAACAATACCCACAAAGCCAAGGAGTAATCATTCCGAACGCTGCACATGGATTTATGCTTCAAGACCCAAAAGGATTTGCAGAACTTTTAGAAAAGGAGATATTAGGGGAAATTTAATGAAGAAGCAGTTTATTTATGGAGGAATTTGGCTTCTTGGGTTTTTATTTCTTTTAGAAACGCTGCTGCCATATTTAGAAAGAGCTAAAATTGAGGGTGGGCAGTTTTTTGATTACGGTCTATACTTTATAAAAAATACAATCTGGATGTTTGTTCTAGGTTTGTATATATCAATACTTTTCATTCGAAACTTTAAACCTTCAATGAATTTGAAAGTGCTCATAATTGTGGCTTTCCCTTCAATATGTATTGCTCTAATCCCGATTATCATGGTTTATTTTCAGAAAGTGCCGCGTTTCTTTTCCTATCAAACGATCACAGAAATGTCTAGCTTTATGAGTGCTCTAAGTGGAATTGCTTTCATGTTTGCAATCTTTAAAGGCGAAAATAGAAGCAGAAGCGTCTGGCTAAGATTTGGAACTGGTATCGTCTGGCTTATTGGATTAATACTCATGATCGAATATGGAACACAGTATGTGCATGAGCATCAACTACAAATGAACAGTAACTTTGAGATGTATAATGTTTTTGCACGATATGTTATTGTGTTGATCATTGTTGGTATCTTTACTTCACTAATGTTTATTCAATCATTCAAATGGAAACCAAATTTTGCTAGTTTGATTTGCGTTGCACTCTCGATTATGATTATCTCGATTATCCCTATATACATTGGAACAGGAAGCATCGCGCCTAGCTTGTTTTCATTAGAAGTATATATTAGTGGAATTAAATTCATGGGTGCAATTGCAGGACTAACAATAATGTTAAGTTTATTTAGCGATAAGAAAAATGATCAAGTGAAGATGAAGATGGAGAAAGAAGTTATTGAAAACAAAGGATGATGACAAACGAAACAACACTACATCGGACAACAATCTTTATTAAAATACGTGTTGAATAGGCATTTATCACATGTTTCGAATATTTGAATACAATAAATATATACTCAACTGTCACAGGAGGAACAAATGAAGACAAACAACACAGTTGAAATCGAAGAGGCTTTTAAGACTTATATTGGGTGATTGTTTACTCTTGGTGGTTCTGCCCTGTTTCTGATTGGTTCGATTATTGCTGCTGTTGAAGCTTATCAAACATATACGAGATTGCTGAACAATGATTGACCTTTTCAATGTTGAAAGAGTTAGACTGTAGACAAACTAGAAAGTTTAGTTTGTCTACGGTCTTTTTTGATTAGAAGAATGGAAGAAAGATGTTGATTATCGCTAAAGATGAATGCTTTTCGTGGGCATGGCGTGAGACGGAGCGTCGCTAACACGACCCTTCAAGTCTCACTTGCCCCGCTTTTCTGGTAGACAAGGGATGCGTTGGAAGAGTGCACCACACGCAGTAAATGCAGAGAATTTTCAAGGAGTTCTCTCCTCTTGCTCTAATCCATCTAATTTGGACTTTATTATGTTGCAAGTTGACCAAATACCCTTATGTAGAACACCTCTATTAAATGTTGGAAAGACAATATAATGATTACGCTGTTTTATTTTAGATGACGTTCATTCAATAAATGTTTGGCTTTCAAATGGGTTTTTGTATATTTGGCGATTTCAGGGAAATAATCATACTAATTGATAAAAGGGGGAGCAACCTTGGAAAGTTTTCCAACCATTCATACGAACTTATGGGATGCTGTCATTGCTATACCATTGGTTGTTATTATCGTGCAAGTTATGAAACTCACTTTGCCTATTCGAAAATCGTATATACCAATGATTGCTACACTAATTGGTCTAATCATATCAATCTTTATTTCGCATCGACATAATTTACCTGCTGGACTATTCATGGGAGTTATTTATGGAAACGCGGCTGTTGGTGTTTATGCTGCATTGAAGACGCAATTGCTACAATATCGAAATGGAAAGCAATAAGTCTATTCTACATGATTAAATACATACATTAATTTGAACTTTGAATGTAATCGCACCAAAAAATCGTTGTTATTAAAGAATGAGCCGAAGAGGATAAATGATCATTTTCACTTGTAATTAATTTACCTCACTATATCTCTTATCGTTCTTGAAGACATGGGTGTGTCAATTATCTAACTGCAATTTATATTAGCGCGATCAAATCAATCGTTCTAATGGATAAGTATGGATAAATCTTATTACATATGATACCGTATCAATAACTGAGAGATGAAATGGGGGAACATTTATGAACATTTTCACGGATCGCGCAGAAGGGCATGAGTGGATGCTTATACTTGTTGTTATTTGTTCAGTACTTACTTTCAAAAAGATTAAAAGGCTTGAGCGTTATAAGAAGAAACTACATAGTCAATTCGATCCATTTAAATAAAGAGATTCTTGATCATTTTAGAAAGTGTGCTGAAATTTTATGAATTATAAAGCTGTGTTTTTTGATGTGGATGGAACATTATGTAATGAAATGGATGGTACGATATCTGATCAAACAAAACATGCAATTGATCAACTTTTGCGTAAAGGGATGAAAGTTATTGCAGCGACTGGAAGGCCCCTTTCGATGTGCAATGAACTTAAAAAGCTTGGGGTTGAGACATTTATAACAGCGAATGGAGCATACGTAAAGCATCAAAGAGAAGTGATTCATAAGGTGTCGTTTAATCGTCATTACCTTGAACAAATTTATAAATTTGCAAAAACCGAGAGAAATGGCTTATCTTTTTATACTGAGGATTTCTATATGAATGGTGTCGATGATAATCATATAAGACAGGCAATCCTCGATACATTATCTCTAAGTGAATATCCGAAATCAATCGAATTCGATCAGTTGAAAGATGTGTATCTGCTTTGTTTATTTGCTGAGGATAAACAAGTAGAAAAGTATATTAACAAATTTCCAGAATTACAGTTTAAAAGATGGCATCCATATGTTTTAAATGTACTCCACGAAGATGTATCTAAGTCACTTGCAATCATAAAAACACTCGAATTCTTTCAAATTAAACCTGAAGAAGCGATCGCATTTGGTGATGGCGATAATGATATTGACATGTTAGAGCTTGTAGGATTAGGGATTGCTATGGGAAACGGTACGAACTATGCTAAGAAAGCCGCACATTTTATAACAAAAAAAGCAAGTGAAGATGGAGTAGTGTATGCGTTAAAGGAATTTGCAATAGTCTAGACACTGGAGGGAGACGAGATGGGCAATTTAAACGTTGCTAGTTTAATACTTGGTCTAATAGCTTGGACTTTACCTGTCTTGAGTTTATTGAATCCAAAAAAAGAGAATCATAATTGGGCTCTATTCAGTTTAATTAGTTTGGGTGCTTGTGCGCTAGCTTTATGTTTTCAAATTATTTATCAGCATTTTTTAGTAACGATTGAAGACTGGTCGGCTTTAATGGACACTTCAGGTGCTCTTGTTACCGTGTCAAGTATTCTTATCATTTTTACCTTCGTTCTAAATACTGCCTGCTACATTATTTATCGAAAAAAATAGAAGGCATTTTTATGCCTTCTAGAGCTTTCCTTGCTTGATCCACATTATTACCCGAATGGTCCCAAACACACAAATACAGAATAAAGCGATGAACAAAGTCACCCAGTACGTAAACATCCTAACTGCTAGTAAACCTTCAACATTAACTATAATAACTCCCCTACTAAAAACATTCATGCAATATAAGAAAAAATTGAAGCAATCCAACCTGTTTTTAGTTTTATTCAATCATCACCCATTTCTTTCATACTTATTCTTTTTTGCATTCATTGTTTTTTAATTCTTGTATCTATGAATTCGTATATTAGTTGGAGCAATTTCTTTTAATTCCGTTAATAACCTTCAAAATATATAAAATTAAAATGATTTACAACTAAACCCTCCTATCGTTAATGCCTATCATACTTAAAAGTAAGTAATTTAATGATTTTGAATGAAGAAAATTAATAATGTAAATAGGGAAATGAGTGGTTGATAACGAATAGATAATAGGAACAAAGGGGGAAGGAAGAAATGGAAGCGATTGCAAAGAGACAGAAGAGGCCATTAAAAAAATGGGAGAAAGTTACGCTTTGGTCATTAGGAGCATTTATTTTACTCATAGGTATTGTCTTATTAGTAGCAAACCTATATGTGAATCGATCATTGCCAAAAATTTCAGGAGAAATCAGTTTAGCGGAACTCCAAGCACCTGTGTCGGTTATTCGTGATGAGGTGGGTGTTCCTCATATCAATGCAGAAAATGAGCATGATCTCTATGTAGCACAAGGGTATATACAAGCTCAGGATCGTCTTTTTCAAATGGATTTGAGTAGAAGACAGGCTTCCGGTACATTAGCTGAGGTCATTGGAGAGGCAGCAGTAGACAATGATAAATACTTTCGTACACTTGGCTTACGTAGAGCAGCAGTAGCATCTGCAGGCATATATTCTGATGAAGCGAAGACTGTGTTAGAAAACTTCGCTAAAGGTGTAAATTTATATATCGAAGAATTGCGAGGAAATGGCAAATGGCCAATAGAATTTACGATATTAGGCTATGAACCTGAAGAGTGGACGCCTGTTGATTCATTAACGATAGGAAAATACATGGCTTATGACCTTGGTGGTCATTGGGAAGCTCAAGTCTTTCGCTATTATTTGCTGCAAACTTTTTCTGAAGATTTAGCGTATGATTTATTTCCTGAATATCCAGATGATGCACCTTATATTGTTAGTAAAGAGGAGCTGGATTTAGAAAAAGCATTTGCTCAAGTGATTACACCTCATGAATTCAATGGAAGCAATAACTGGGTCGTTAGTGGGGATAAGACGGCAAGTGGAAAGCCATTATTAGCAGACGATCCACATTTAGGGTTATCTACACCTTCAATTTGGTACCAAATGCATCTTCAAAGTCCCGAAGTGAATGTGAGTGGAGTCATTTTTGCTGGAATACCTGGGATTATTTTAGGTCATAACGAACAAGTTGCATGGGGAGTTACGAATACTGGTCCAGATGTACAAGATGTATATATTGAGAAAAGAAATCCGGATAATCGTAGTCAATTTTTATACAATGACGAGTGGGAAGATGCACAAGTTATTCCAGAACCCATACGCGTAAAAGATGGTGAAACGGTTGATTATGATGTAACGATCACTAGGCATGGACCTGTCATTTCTGAGTTTGCCGCAGAAACAGGCAGCGACACGGTTCTATCTTTACAGTGGACAGCACTGCAAGCATCGGCAGAGTTAGAAGCCATTCTGCATATGAATAAAGCAACAAGTTGGGAAGAATTTGAAGTAGCATTGGAACATTTTGAGACACCTGCGCAGAATTTTGTTGTTGCAGATCAGTATGGGACAATCGCTTATAAAGCAAATGGAAAAATTCCAATTCGAAAAACAGGAGATGGACTCTTACCAGTACCGGGTTGGACGGATGAATATGAATGGATTGATTACATCCCATTCGATGAGCTTCCGAGAATCGTTAACCCAGATGAAGGATTCATTGCGACAGCGAATAATAAAGTTATAAGCGATGATTATCCTTATCATATTAGTCATAATTGGGCCCAGCCGTTTAGACAAATGCGAATTCAAGAAGTACTCCGTTCAAGCGATGAGTTAACAGCTGAAGATATGATGCAGTTGCAGATGGATGAAAAGAACTTGCATGCTGAGGAGTTTTTACCATCTTTCCAAGAGATGTTGGCTGGAATGAGTGGAGAACGGGAAGCGAAGGCATTAGAAATACTATCAAACTGGGAATATATTGATGCTGCTGATCAGTCAGCACCGTATATCTATCATTTGTGGATGAATAAAATCCGCGATGTGCTTTATGTTGATCAGATTCCTGAAGAAACATTAAAGCTTTTTAAAGGAGAAAAGTCTGCTATTGATCAATTGATTAGAAGAGCTTTGAATGGAGAAGAAGGACCATGGATTGAACAAGCAGGTGGACTTAAAACGGTTCTAGAAGAAGCGTTAAAAATTGCATTAGATGAAATAGAAGATCGAGAAGGAAGCAATCTTGAGAAATGGGAATGGGGAGACTTCCATCAAGTCTATTTTCCTCATCCGTTATCAAGCGTATCACCATTAAATTATTTGTTTAATTCTAAGGGGCAAATGGCAACGGGTGGGAGCCATATTACCGTAAAAGCAGCTGCATTTAGAGATACAGGTGTAGTAAACCATGGAGGCTCTTGGCGATTCGTTATAGACTTAGATAATCCATTAGAAGGGTACCATCTAGTAGGTCCAGGTCAATCTGGTCACTTCAAGAGCAAATGGTATCAAAATCAAATGGCTGATTGGGTGGATGGAAACTACCATCTCACGAAGCTTGAGAATCATGAAGGGAAGGAATTAAAGCTTTTACCAAAACAATAAACGAGCAAGAGGCAGACAGAAATGTCTGCCTTTTTTGAGGCCTGTCTGCAAAAAGCTGAATCTTTTAATTTGTTAAGTCCGTAAAAGTATAAAAATATAGTAGGATGGTGATTATATGCATGCAAATCCACCGATAAACACTCGTGCAATAATTGCACTTACTATAATGACAAACACTTTCTCGTCATGCTATGCTAAGTGAGTAGAAAGAGGGGATTACAGTTGAAAAAAGAAACTTTGAATGAAATCTTTTCCTGGGTAAGAGCCTTTGCATTAGCATTTATACTTGCTTTTATATGTCGTGAATTTATTTTTACACCAATGTCGGTTGATGGTGCTTCTATGTCACCTACATTTGAAGACGAGCAATTAATTCTCGTGAATAAACTGAGTGGAATTGAAAGATTTGATAATATTGTATTTGATGCCCCTGATACTGATGAATTTTATGTAAAAAGAGTGATTGGAATTCCTGGAGATGAGGTAATCATGAAGGACGATGTGTTATATGTGAATGGCATTTCCTTTGATGAAGAGTATGTAAATCGTGCCAACGATTTTTTATATCAGAATGTGACTGGAGATTTTACATTATCCGAATTAACAGGATTTAATATTGTTCCAGAAGGACATTACTTTGTTTTGGGTGATAACAGAAATAGAAGCCATGACAGTCGACACTTTGGGTTTATCAAACAGGAAACCATCGTTGGAGTGACGACAATGGTACTCTATCCATTTAAAGATTTAGCATTAAAATAAATTGTACTTCCTTAATTGGTGACGGCATTCAGCGTGGAGTTTTGAAATGATTTATTAGTATCGACAATGTGGTGTTTAATAAACATTCATAGTTGAAGTCAGTGTGATAAAGGAGAATGTGTATGAAGGTTATTACGCTATGCGGTTCAACAAAGTTTAAGGAACAGTTTGAATCGACTAATGCATTTTTGACATTGCATGGGAATATTGTTTTAAGTTTAGGCTTTTATGAACAAAGTCATGGTATTGTCTTGCCTTTTGATAAAATTGCACTATTTAAAAATCTTCACTTTAAGAAAATTGATATGTCTGATGAAATATTCGTTATAAATGTAAATGAATATATTGGAGAAAGTACAAGAGAAGAAATTGAGTATGCAACCTTAAAAGGTAAAAAAGTGAGATACTATGAGGATGAGAAAGAAGAAATAACTTCTACAATACTTAATCTAGGTTAGAAGTATCCATATTCTAAAAGACAAGTCGATTTTGACTTTGTCTTTTTTAAGTGGAGAGTATACTGAACTAAATTGATATTCATACATTTTTATGAATCAATTTCTACACATATATAACAGGTAAGTTAACTGAATGCAGGCAATTTTTATTGAGATGCATCTTAACTCTCTTTTATTAGTTGACATAATATTAATATCGTCAACTTTCGACAAAAATATTGTAGTCTAAAAATGGTTAGACAAACGATACACTATAGTAATGGCTTTTATAGGAGGATTCGTTATGGTTGCTGATTGTATCGTTGTCGGGGGAGGACCAGCTGGATTAAATGCATCTCTTGTACTAGGTCGGATGAATCGAACAGTGATTATTATTGATGGAAATCGACCTAGAAATGAAGTAACAAAGAAATCAAACGGATATTTAACAAGAGACGGAATCACACCACAATCGTTTAAATATATGGCATTAAGAGACATAAGAAAATACCCTTCTGTACAATACCTTAAAAAAGAGGCAGTTTTTATTAAGAAAGAAGGCGATCTATTTCTAATAATGACGATGGACCGATCCATCTATATGTCTCGCAAAATCTTGTTTTCAATTGGATATAAAGAAATTCTCCCTCCGATAAGCGGCATTTCTGATGTGTATGGTACCTCTGTTTTTAGCTGTCCTTATTGTGATGGTTGGGAGCTTAGAAACCGTAAAATTGTTGTATTTGGAGAAAGTGAACGCATTTTATCAATGATTAGAATTCTACTTCCATTAAGTAAAAACCTATTAATCTGTACTAATGGACAGAGATTTATCTCCAATGAGCTTTACAATCACTTGGAAAGAAAGGGAATTCGTATTATTTCTAATAAAATTGAGAGCATTCATCATTACAGAGGTCATATACAAGGTATCTTTTTTAAAGATGGTTTTTATGAGGATGTGGAAGCGGGATTCCTTTCTCCTAAATGGAGATTAGGAAGTTCGCTTCCGCTATCGATTGGGTGCGAAATGAATAACAAAGGTGGAATAGTCGCTGATCCATATGGTCGAACAACAACAGACGGAGTATTTGCTGCAGGAGATATCGTTACGGTATCACCAGCGCAGCTAGTTGTCGCAGCTGCGACAGGGATGAGGGCAGCAATGGGGATTCATGGTGACTTGAGTAGAGAGGAATTCTAATTCTTTGCTTAATGAAGGAATGTATCCCGAGACTGTTCATAAGCAATTACTTTCAAAACAGTCTGGGTTCTTCCATTGCTTTAATTTATAGTTACAACAGTTTTTTTGAATAATTGAGAAATCGCAATCGCTGAGGCACCAAGTATTGTGCAGTCATCACCTAATTTTGAACATTGAATGGTTAAGCCTTTTTCAAAATAAAGAGACGCGTTTTTTTGTACTTCACCGACAATTGCACTTAAGATCCACCTTTCAGCTAATGCCATCTTACCCCCAATGACAACGATTTCAGGATTGAGTGTACGAATCATATTGGCTAATCCAATTCCTATTGAAGATCCAATTGAATGGAATAGTTGTTGTATATCTTTATTACCGCTGTCTGCAAGGTAAATTAGAAACTCAATATCGATTGATTGCTTACCATGCTTCAGCAAGTAACCCTTCATTGTTTCAAGCTGGTTCGCTTGCTTGAGAATAGCAGTGACAGAGGCATAGGACTGCCAGCATCCGGTGTTGCCACACTCACATATATCTCCATTTATATCAAATGTATTATGACCAACTTCTCCAGCAAAACCTAGGTGACCTTTGTATAAATCCCGATTAATAATGATACCGCTACCAATTCCCCGATCAATACTAACATACAACATATTATTAACTTCTTTTGTAAGGCCATAAATTGTTTCACCCTGAGCTCCAAGTCTAGCTTCATTCATTACAACTACAGGGAAATTAAAGTCTTTTTCGAGCATTGATTGGAGAGGAACATCTTTCCACTGTAATGTAGGAGCAATTAAAACAGTACCTCGTTCGTCAATTGTTCCTGGAAAACCAACACTCATTCCAACGATACCATAAGGAGATTCGGGTACAACCTTGATAAGAGTTTGAATAGATGTAACTAATCTATCATAAATCGACTCGATATCCTTCGTATGTAAAAGCATATCAGTACGTTCAATTATATTTCCCTGCAAATCTGTTAAAATAGCTGTTATTTTATTTACTTTTAAATTGATTGCAATAGCATGACCTGCATTGTGATTAAACATAAGCATTACCGGCTTTCTGCCACCACTCGACGCGCCAGGACCTGTTTCATAAACGAAATGATCATCAATTAAATCATTTACAAGACTAGAAACAGTACCTTTATTAAGACCGCTGACTTTACAAACCTCAGCTCGAGAAATGGGAGAATGTTTTTTTATTGTATCTAGTACAACCGTTTTATTAATTTCTTTAACTAAATATTGATCTCCTGTTAGCTTCATTCAATCACCTCCCTATTTTATTTTACTATTAATAATAGTCTAATTATATATTGATTAAAAGATTTAGGCAAACTTTGTTCATCCTATGGACAAACTAACTTGATGTGTGTTAATATTCGAAAAAAGGTGACAATTTCTTCACCTTTCTATTAGTTTTCAAATGTAAGCGTTTTAAAAGGGGGAGTTTAAAGTATGATCAAATTCGGATGTCATGGATCCACTTGGGAATTAGATTATGACAAGGAAACGGATTATTTAGATCACATCACAGAGGTTGTATCTGAAAATGGGTTTAAAGGCATCGATGTACAAATATCTTTACTAGGACGATTTAAAGAAGATCCTAATGCTTTAAAAGTTGATTTACAATCTAAAGGGTTGGCTTTGGCAGCGTTAACCATTCCATTTACATGGCCAGATTTTGAAGAAACTGAAGAAGAAAAAGCGATTGCAGATTATTACATTGATTATGTTAAAAACTTTCCTGGAGCAATTCTAAATATTGCGCCTAGAGTCGGAAAAGATAGAAGCAATCTGCAAGAGAGACAAGCTCAAATCATTAATTGTGCCAATTCAATTGCTAGGAGAGCAGCATCACAAGGTGTAGGAGTTTCCTTTCATCCAAGTTCACCACCTACGTCATACTTTCGAACTGAGGCAGATTATGAGTCGCTTTTAGAGGGATTAGATACTAACTACATTGGATATACACCAGATGCTGGCCATATCGTTTTTGGAGATATGAATGCAACAACTATATTTAGAAAATATCTTCCGTTTATAAAGCATGTTCATTTTAAAGATGCCTCGATGCAGCAGCAGTGGAAAACGATGGGAACGGGTGATATTAACTTTTCTGAAATTGTCCAGATGCTCGTAGATAACGGATACAAGGGCTGGATAATGATAGAAGAAGAAACAGAAGAGTCGTCCTCTAACCCTGATTATGCAATTGGAAACATCGGAAAGTATGTAGAAAAATACTTGATGCCAATTGTAAGGGAGAAGAAGGAATGACACAGTCAATAGGAAGATTTGTCCCTTCCTTGCTTATTCCAGAAGTGTATCATCCGTATTGTACTGAGCCTGGGCGGACTGCAGAAATTATTGAATATGCTATTGAAAGTGGTTTTTATAAAGGGATAGAAATTGCAAGTGAATATGAGCGTAAAGAAAAAAACAGAGTGAGGCATTTGGCAGAAACTCATGGCTTAATCGTTACACAATGGCTTACATCGTTCATAATGAACCACCAGCTTGATCTATCATCTCCTGACAAATCATTACGTAGAAAATCTGCACTTGCATTAAAAGAAAAGGTGTACGAAGCAGCAGAAATAGGAGCAAGTCATGTAGCGTTCATTAGTGGTGCTGATCCTGGTGAGCATTTACGGAATGAAGCAACAAACAGTTTGTATGAAAGCTTGTGTGAGATTTGTGAGGAAGCAATGAAGGAAAGCATCACGGTGATTATGGAACCACTGGATCGATTCGCACATAAGAAACGATTCCTTGGACCAACAAAAGAAGCCGTTGCTATTTTTTCAAAAGTGAGAGAGAGTTATCCGAATATTGGAATTGGGTTTGATACGGCACATGCAGCATTAAATAGAGAAAACATACATGAAGAACTTAAGGCTGCAAAAGATCTTATCGAACAAATTCATTTTTCCAACGCTGTTCTGAGCGAAGATCATCCATTGTATGGAGACCACCATATGGAAATTGGAAGTCCAGGCTTTCTGGATGTTCAGCAAATTTCGGAAATTTTATTAACAGCTGATAGGTTGAATATAAAGAAAGACCAAGGTATCCGTATTTCTATTGAAGTTAAAGGAAATGAAACTCAGAGTTTGCATGAAAATGAGAAGCAAATAAGAACGATTTTACAAAAGTCTCTAAATTTATATTGGGAGACAAAGAAAGAACGTAAAGGTGGTGTGAGATAATGAGTGGACTTTTAGAGGAAATAAGGAAAGAGAAATTAGTAGCGATTGTCCGGGCATCTTCGGAGGAAGGTTTTTTACAAACTGTTGATAGCTTATACAAAGGCGGAATACGTTTTCTAGAGATTACATTAAATTCCCCCAGTGCTCTCAACCTAATTGAATCGGCGAAGGGTACGTACCCGGATATTAGGATCGGTGCGGGAACGGTTTTAGATAGTGAAAGTGCACGAGCTGCAATTCTAGCAGGAGCTGAGTTTTTGTTAACTCCAACTCTAAACAAAGAAACGATCGCAATGGCAAATCGATATGGTATTTCTGTCATACCGGGTGTAATGACTCCAACTGAAATACTTACTGCATATGAATATGGTGCAAAAATGGTGAAAATATTTCCTGCAAGAGCACTTGGAGCCAAATATTTTAGTGATATTAAAGCACCTTTATCACATGTACAAACAATGGCTGTAGGGGGAATTTCCTTAGACAACGCTGCAGAGTATTTAGCAAATGGCGCAGATTCCTTAGGGGTTGGAAATTCACTTGTCGACAATAAGCTCGTTTCAGAAGGGAATTTTATTGAGATTGAAAAAAGAGCAAAACAGTTTGTAGAAGTGGTTAGAACATTTAAACAGTAAACCATCAAAGAGATGCGGTGAAAAAATGAAAGCGTTATTTATTGATTCAGGAACAACAAACTCGCGAATTAGATTGATAGATACAATGAATTATAAAGTTGTTGACATTGAAAAAGTTCACGTAGGTGTAAGAAATACGGCAATTGATGGAAATAACTCTTTGTTAAGACAAAAGGTAAAAGAAGGGATAAGTGTACTGTTAGATCGTAACGAATTAGTACCTCATCAAATTGAATACATTGCAGCTTCAGGAATGATTACATCAAGTTTAGGAATCTATGAAGTGCCACATGTAGAAGGTCCAGCTAGCAAAGAGTTATTTGCTGAAAAGGCAATCGTGCTAAAAAGTGATGATTTCTTCAACATTCCAACAATCTTTATCCCAGGAATGAAGAATAAAGTAGATTCTTCTATTGATGAGTTGATTGATCATATTCATCAGTTTGATGTTATGAGAGGTGAGGAAGTAGAAGCGTTTGGACTACTTGCCCAGATGTCACCAAAAGGCAAAGGGGTCATGGTCTTACCTGGATCTCATACGAAATATGTAATGGTTGATGAACAGCAACAGCTAATGTCATGCTTGTCGACATTAGGAGGAGAGGTCCTTGCGGCCATCCAAAAGGAAACCATTCTTTCCAGCGCACTTGATGTTCGATTAATAGAGGAAATAGACGAAAAAATGCTGGAAAAAGGATTCCAATCTGCTGCAAGCTTTGGTTTAACTAGAAGCTTTTATCATGTTAGATTGTTAGAATTGTTTTCAAACCTTGATTCAAATGAACGAGCGAACTACTTTGCTGGGGCAGTAATCTATGAAGATATTAGGACATTAATTGTTTCTATACAAGATTTAAAGGATATTGAATGGGTTGTAGTTGGAGGATCTGAGCCACTAAGAAAAGTTTTCAAACATTTATTAACTTATGCTGATCTTGGTTGGAATATAATTGAGGCTAGTAATGAGCAAGTGGACTATTCACTTGTTCATGGTGCAAAGGAAATTATTAATCATTCACTGAAAGTTTAATTTTGATTACTTAAAGAGAAGTTTGTAAGCGTTAAAAAATTGAAATGGGGGCATTAATAATGAAAAAAAGAACAAAGTTATTTTCTGTATTATTTATTGTTTTCAGCCTATTACTCTTATCTGCATGTGGCAACAATGCGAGCGGAGGAGCTGATAATTATCCATCTAAATCAATTACGTTAATTGTTCCAGGTACTGTTGGTGGTGGAACAGATTCTACAGCTCGTGCACTAGTACCAGAAGTTGAAAAAATCCTAGGGCAATCTATTGGTGTTGTCAATAAAACAGGTGGAAGTGGTTCAATCGGAATGACTGAAGGAGCAAATGCAAAGCCTGATGGCTATACAGTGTCAATGGTATTTGTGGAACTAACAATGTTTGATCATCTTGGTATTTCACCTTTAAAGCATACTGAATTTAAACCAGTAGCATTAGTGAACTTGGACCCAGCAGCTTTAACGGTACCAATTAATGCACCTTATGATACATTAGAGGAATTTATTGAATATGCAAAAGCTAATCCTGGTACAGTAAAGGTTGGTAATTCTGGTACTGGATCAATCTGGCACTTGGCTGCAGAGAATTTAGGAGTAAATACAGGAATTGAACTTAATCATGTTCCGTTTGAAGGTGCTGTTCAAGCAGTAACAGGTCTAATTGGTGGACATGTTGACGCTGTTACGGTAAGTCCTGCAGAAGTTAAAGCACAAATCGATGCTGGAAACGTAAAAACGCTGGCTGTAATGAGTGAGAACAGATCAGATCTTCTTCCAGATGTTCCTACATTTGCTGAGGCTGGGGTAGATATCTCACCAATCGGAACTTGGAGAGGAATTACTGTACCAAAAGATACTCCAGATGAAGTAGTTGCAAAACTAGAAGAGGCATTTACAAAAGCAGCACAAGCAGAAGGGTTTATTAATTTTATGGAGAGCAGTGGATTAGGAATCGAAGTGAAGAGTGCTTCAGAATTCCAAACGTATATGGATGAAAACTATGAGTTTTTTGGTGAGATTATTAAGGAAGTTGGTTTAGGACAATAATTGATCAGTCAAATGCTAGGCTATTAATCTCTTATTAATAGCCTAGCTTCTAACCTGAATACTTGTCCTTTAAACTTTAATTTGCCTATATGAGTGAGGTGTAGTTGATGAAAGGCCCAAATATGATTGCAGGAACAATCATTGTTTTAATTTCAGGATTCTTTTTTGCAAAGACTTTTCAATTTCCTGAGATGCAACTTCAAGAGGTAGGACCAGCATTTGTTCCACGAGTATATACGGTTTTATTGATGTTCTTAGGTGCGATACTTATCATACAAAGCTTCATCAAGAAGGACAAAGAAGAAGAGGAGCAGAGCACTGAAAATACAATGGGGTATGCACTGAGTGTCATGGGCATTATGTTTTTATATGTCCTTGCGATTCCATTCATCGGTTTCTATCTTTCTACCTCACTACTAATCTTTGCCTTATTGCTATTCTCTAAAGTGAAAAATAAATTAGTATTAATTTTGACACCTATTGGTATGTCAGTATTCGTATATCTTTGTTTTGAAAAATTATTAAATGTATCTATCCCAATAGGATCCTTCTTTTCGTAGGCGGAGGTGAGCACAATGGAATTATTAATGGAAGGGTTAGTGAACGCACTTCATTGGCAAGTACTATTGATTTTAGTTATAGGGACCGTATTAGGAATTGCAGTCGGAGCCTTACCAGGACTAACATCGACGATGGCTGTTGCTCTCGTATTGCCAATCACATTTGGCATGGAGCCTGTGACAGGAATATTATTGCTAATTGGAGTCTATTTTGGTTCTATATATGGTGGATCTCTTACAGCAATTCTGATCAATACACCAGGTACACCAGCATCTGCAGCTACTGCTATGGATGGGTATGCAATGGCAAAAAAAGGGCTTGCACATAAGGCTCTAACTGTTTCAACATTATCATCAACTATTGGGGGGATAATAAGTGTCATCGTCCTTATATTAGTTGCTCCACAATTAGCTGGGTTTGCGTTGAAATTTAGTGCGCCTGAATCTTTTGCACTTGCATTATTTGGTTTATCCATTATTTCAAGTCTTGCCGGTAAATCAATGGTAAAAGGCTTGATTGCAGGATTAATAGGGTTACTTATTGCAACAATTGGTCTTGATCCAATGGGGGGATTCCCTCGATTTACATTTGATCAGATGGCTCTAACAAGTGGGATAAGCTTTATTCCAATCATGATCGGTTTGTTTGCAGCATCTGAGGCATTCAGCACGATGGAAAACCTCTTTTCTAAAAATAAAATTCAAATTACAGTTGATAAAGTTAGATTGAAGTGGATCGAATTCAAAGTTTTGATTGGGACAATTTTACGATCCTCAGGAATTGGAACATTTATAGGAATGATACCTGGAGTTGGAGCCGATGTAGCAGCTTTTGTTTCTTATAATGAAGCAAAAAGGTTTGCGAAAGATAAGGAAAACTTCGGTAAAGGAGAAATGCGGGGAGTTGCTGCTCCTGAATCTGCTAATAGCAGTTTAACTGGTGGAGCAATGATTCCATTACTCACTCTTGGAATACCAGGAGATGCTGTAACTGCTGTATTACTTGGTGCATTTATGGTACAAGGTATTCAGCCTGGCCCAATGCTTTTTGAAGCAAATGGTCCAATTGTTTATACCTTGTTTGTTGGGATGCTAATTGCCAACTTCCTTATTCTAATTTTTGGACTTTCTGCTCTTCGAATTTTTACCAAGGTGTTATACATTCCGAAAGAAATACTAACACCAATCATCTTAGTTCTTTGTGTAGTTGGTGCATACTCGCTAGGCAATAACTATGTAGATGTAATTGTAATGTTTGTAGCAGGTATCATCGGATACTTTATGAAACGTTATGATTTTCCTGCTTCACCATTAATTCTTGGTTTAATTTTAGGGCCAATGCTTGAGAGTAACTTACGACGTGCGCTTGTTATGTCTCAGGGAGACATTAGTATTTTCTTTACACGCCCTATAACGGTCGTACTATTATGTTTAGCTCTTATCACTTTAATGTCACCGCTACTAACAAATAGACTATTTAAATTCAAAAAGTCTTAAAGGAGTAAAATATGAAAATAAAATCTTTTGAACTTTTTCAAGTTCCTCCCCGATGGCTTTTCTTAAAAATCGTAACAGACGAAGGAATTGTAGGATGGGGTGAGCCGGTTATTGAAGGCCGCGCTCACTCTGTGAAAGCTTGTGTAGAAGAATTAATGGAATATTTGATTGGGAAGGACCCATTGCGTATAGAGGATCATTGGAACACAATGTATCGATCAGGCTTTTATCGTGGTGGTCCAATTATAATGAGTGCCATTGCGGGTATTGATCAAGCACTTTGGGATATTAAAGGAAAATATCATAATGCACCAGTGTATGAACTGCTTGGTGGTGCATGCCGCGATTCGATGAAAGTATATTCGTGGATCGGAGGGGACCGACCAGCAGATGTTGGAAATGCTGCGAAAGATGTCGTTGCTGCTGGATTCACAGCCGTAAAGATGAATGCAACTGAAGAGTTACAATATATTGATACGCATGAAAAAATTGAGCAAGCTGTTGAAAGAATTGCAACAGTCAGAAGTGCAGTCGGAAACAATATCGGCATTGGCATTGATTTTCATGGCAGAGTTCATAAGCCTATGGCAAAAATTTTGGCAAAAGAGTTAGAACCATATAAGCCAATGTTTATCGAAGAGCCTGTCCTCGCTGAAAATAATGAAGCATTAAGAGAAATTGCTAACCATACGGTCATACCAATTGCTACTGGTGAGCGAATGTTTTCTCGTTGGGATTTTAAAACGACATTATCAGATGGCTATGTTGATATCATACAACCTGATCTTTCCCATGCAGGAGGGATTACGGAGTGTAAAAAAATTGCATCAATGGCTGAAGCCTATGACGTAGCGCTTGCACCACATTGTCCACTTGGTCCTATTGCGCTTGCTGCTTGTTTACAAGTTGATGCAACCGCGCATAATGCGTTTATTCAAGAGCAGAGCCTTGGTATTCATTATAACAAGGGCAGTGATTTACTGGATTATGTTAAGGATAAATCTGTATTTCAGTACGATGATGGCTATGTGAAGATCCCACAAGCACCTGGTTTAGGGATTGAAATTAATGAAGAGCATGTTAGAAAACAAGCAGAAATGTCCCATAACTGGAAGAATCCAGTTTGGAGACATAAAGATGGAAGTATTGCAGAATGGTAAGAGATTGGGGTGAAAGATATTGAAGCCTAAGGTGTTTATTGCAAAACAAATTCCTCAAAATGTTGAAGATTTTATTTCTAAATATTGTGAGTATACAATTTGGGAAGGTGATGCTCCTATTCCTTCTGATCTTTTATTAAATGAAGTAAGCGACATTGAAGGATTGATGACACCAAAAGGGGTAATTACTGAACAATTTTTGGAACAAGCTCCGCACTTGAAGATTGTAAGCAATATTGCTGCTGGATACGATGCTTTTGATTTAGAGGCAATGAGAAAGAGACAAGTCATTGGGACTCATACGCCTTTTGTTCTCGATGAAACAGTCGCGGATTTAGCATTTGGACTTATCCTTTCTGTTTCAAGGAGAATTCCTGAGCTGAACAACTATGTAAAGAATCATCAATGGGATCAACTAGATAACGAGAGCTTTTTCGGAAAAGATGTTCATAACGCGACATTAGGTATTGTTGGGCTTGGGAGAATTGGTAAAAAAATTGCTCGCAGAGCGATATGTGGTTTTGAAATGAATGTTCTATATCATAATTCAAAGAGGAATATTCAGTTAGAAGAAGAATATGGTGTGAAATATCGTTCATTTCAAGACTTATTGCAACAGTCGGACATTGTACTATTAATGCTTCCTCTCACTGATTCTACTTTCCATATAATGGGAGAAAAAGAGTTCGAATTAATGAAAGATGATGCGTTCTTCATTAATTGTTCGAGAGGAAAAACCGTTGATGAGCATGCGTTAATTAAAGCATTACAAATGAACAAAATCCGTGGTGCCGGCCTTGATGTATATGAAGCTGAACCAATTGATCACAATAATCCTCTATTGAAGATGGATCAAGTTGTAACATTGCCTCATATCGGCTCGGCAACGCAAAAAGCTAGGGACGCTATGGCGATGCAGGCTGCAATCAACTTAGTTGCAGGTGTTACTGGTGAGATTCCACCTAACATTGTACCAGAACTTAAAAGCATTTATGATAATCAACTTTAAGGAGGTTTTATTGATGGCAACTCATTTACAAGACACAGTAAAATTGAATAACGGTGTGGAAATGCCTTGGCTCGGACTTGGTGTATTTAAGGTAGAGGATGGGGCAGTGGTTGTGAATGCTGTTAAATCAGCTATTCAAAATGGCTATAGAAGCATAGATACTGCATCATTTTATCACAATGAAATAGGTGTTGGGCAAGGGATTAAGGACTCTGGTGTTCCACGCGAAGAGCTTTTTATTACGACAAAAGTTTGGAACTCTGATCAAGGCTATGAGTCTACGATTAAATCTTTTGAGGAAAGCTTAGAAAAGCTACAGTTAGATTATTTAGATTTATTTTTAATCCACTGGCCAGTAAAGGGTAAATATCTAGATACTTGGAGAGCTCTTGAAACGCTTTATAAGCAAAAGAAGGTTCGAGCAATTGGGGTAAGCAATTTCCAAATTCATCATTTAAAAGATATTTTAGAAGTTTGTGAAATAAAGCCCATGGTGAACCAAGTGGAATATCATCCGCATTTAACTCAAGTTGAATTACGCGAATTTTGCGAAGAGCAGGGTATTCAATTAGAGGCATGGTCACCTTTGAAAAAAGGGGTATTACTAAAAGACCCTACAATCATTGCTCTGGCAGAAAAATACAACAAGCTTCCATCACAAATTATTTTAAGATGGGATTTACAAAATAAAGTCATAACAATTCCAAAATCAATTAATGAAGAAAGAATTGTTCAAAATACACAAATCTTTGATTTTACTCTAAGTCCTGAAGATATGGAGAAAATCAATGCATTAAATATTAACGACCGAAGTGGTGCAGATCCGGATAATTTTGATTTTTAATTCTCTCCAAAATAGCAATCTATCAATAAAAAACGACGCTTCCCTTTAAGGGATGGGTCGTTTTTCTTAATTATTTTGAATCTATACTATTACTTACATATCAAATAAAAGGTAAAATAATAAAGTAGGAGGTGGGTGGTTGAATAAACAAACTTTCTTAGTTTTATCAAGCGGAATGTTAGCGTTAGTTGTGGCGATGGGAATTGGAAGGTTTTCATTTACACCGATGCTTCCATTCATGCAAGAGGGACTAAGCTATAATGACGCAAGAATGGGCTGGCTAGCGACAAGTAATTATGCGGGATATTTGCTTGGTGCAATCTTATTAAGCGTTCTTTCTTTGAAGGAAGAGAGAAGAATGATAATACTAGGAGTCAGCCTCCTTATATCAATTGTAACCACTCTTTCATTAGGGTTTTTAACAGAATTCCTAAGCTTGAATGTAACTAGACTGCTGTCTGGTTTAGGAAGCGCGTTTGTCTTTATTATCGCTTCGAGCATCGTATTGGACGAACTGAATCGAAGTAACCGAGCTCATTTATCTGGCATTCATTATGCAGGTGTTGGTGTAGGTATCTTTTTAACAGGTGCAATGATTCCATTATTTCTACAACTTGTGGAATGGCAATCGGCATGGTTGATATTAGGAACAATGAGCTTAGTTTTATCCACCTATATTATCCTCTTTATGAGAAAGACGAGTAATAGGACAATTGCAAATACGTCCAAAAAAATAAGGGCATTACCACCACCTAAATGGCTAATTGTATTATGTATCGTATATGGACTAGAGGGAATTGGATACATCATAACTGGGACTTTTTTGATAAGTCATGTTGAGAATAATATGATCTTGCCTTTTCATTCTAGCTTTATATGGATGATTGTTGGAGTGGCGTTGATCCCTTCTTGTTTATTATGGGGCTGGATAGCTGATCGAAATGGATACACAGGAACACTATTTCTTGCCATGCTGATACAAGCAATCGGGATACTCTTACCTGTTTTATCTAATCACTATATTTTTGCAGTCATTAGCGCTATTCTATTCGGCTTTACTTTCATGGGTATTACGACTGTTGCATTAGCTCTTGCTCGTAATATGAAACCAGCTGAAAGTCAAAAAGTAATCGGAGTATTAACGGCTATTTATGCTTTTGGTCAAATGATAGGACCAGTTTTAGCAGGTTATGTTGCAACTTTTACCGGGAGCTTCCAACTTGCATTTATTGGTGCATCTATCTTGGTTTTACTAGGTTCATTTTTATGTTTAACAGGATTAAAATATGAAAGGAAGAGTGTACATGCCATACGTTAATTTTAAAGTTACAAAGGAAAATTTAACCGCTGAGAAAAAAGCAGAGTTAATTAAGGGAGCGACACAGTTATTAGTTGATGTCTTAGGGAAAAATCCCGAAACAACGGTTGTTGTTATTGACGAAGTGGAAACAGATAACTGGGGTATTGGCGGAGAAACGGTGACTGTGAGAAGAAAACAGGGAAAATAATATGAATCGTGTCTACATGTTTTTTAAAAGGACTTTCTAGAAATCTGATTAACCCTCAGGCTATATTGAAAGACCAGTATAGAACACACGGTTGATCAGGAGACTTTGATGCCAGCCAACGACGTATTCATGCGTTTGTCAACAGTCTGAAGTGAGTGAACGATTTATCGTTCACTCACTAGCTTTTTTGATGAGCCAGTTGATTTTCGTTCCAGTCGGTGCTTTCCGCGGGCTTGGCTTCAGCCTCCTCGTTGTGGGTTCTTCCGCTCATGCTATTCCCGCAGGAGTCACCACCTTCCACTCCAATCCGCTAAGCAAAAAGAATAAAACTTCTGTACTCTTCTTCTTGAATACTAAAAGGTTTTTCAGTGTTCTAGTCTACATCTAGTGGCATTCTGTTATTCCTTTTCTAAAAACTCGATTCGATTTCCAAATGGATCGAATACGAAAATACGTTGAATCCCTGGAATTTCAATATCTTCTTTATACTCAATTCCAAGCTGCTTTAGCTTTTCTTTGAATGCAAATAAGTTTTCAACTTCAAAAGCGGGATGTGCTTTTTTTGCCGCAAAAAAATCTTCTTGTACTCCGATATGAATTTGTTGATGACCACAAGCGAACCAAACACCGCCTCGTTTTATTAAATTGGTAGGCTTCTCGATTTCTTGTAAGCCAAGTGCGCCACTAAAAAAAGCTCTAGCATCCTCTTCACAGCCTTGAGGTGCTGCTAACTGTACATGATCAATTCCTTTAACAATGAAAGTCATCGTAATCACTCCTTCTTTTTTAACTATATTAGATTAATACTGATAAGAGAAGAAAGAATATTTAAATAAAAGGCATAAGTAAAACTTATGACAGACTGTAGATAAACTATTAAATTTTTAGTTTGCCTACGTTTTTTTGTTTAAAATTGAAGGAAAGATCTTGATTATCGCTTAAGGCGAATGCTTTCCGCGGGCATGGCGTGAGCCGCATCGTCGCTATCGCGACGCTTCAGTCTCACCTGCCACGCTTTCCCGCAGGAGTCATCGCCTTTCACTCTAATCCATCGAATTTATACTTAATTTTTAGCTGAAGAAACTTGATGACTAAAAATCAAAATAATGAACGTGAACAATTAGAAGCTTTAAGCATAGTAGAACTTGTTCCTAAGGATCATTTAGCTCGAAAATTAGACGCTGCGATTGATTTTACTTTCATTTATCTTTTAGTGGAACACCTCTATTCTAATGTTGGGAGACCAAGTATCGATCCCGTTGTTTTATTTAAAATGGCGTTTATTCAATATGTGTTTGGTATCCGATCCATGCGTCAAACAATAAAAGAAATTGAAACTAATTTTGCTTATCGTTGGTTTTTAGGAATTGGATTCTATTCAGAAGTTCCTCATTTTTCTACCTTCGGAAAACTACGAGCGACGTTACCATGATTCAGATATATTTGAACAGATTTTCTATCTTATTTTAAGGGAAATCATGGGCTACTACAGTCGGAACATATCTTTATTGATTCCAATCATGTGAAAACGAGTGCTAACGACATAAGTAAAACTTATGATAAATATATTCTGAAAATTGTTACAACAAAAGCTTTTTATTGATATACTTTAATCGAAAATAAAGGGGGTCTCTAACTTTTTGTTTATTGTAAATACCGAAGTAGCGATTTGTCATAATAACAAGTGGTTAATCATTCAACGTAGTTTTAAAGAGGACCATGCTGCAGGTTTGTTAGCGCTTGTAGGAGGGAAGGTTGACCATGGTGAAGCAGTTGGTGATATCCTTGAGAAAACAGTCGTACGAGAAGTGTATGAAGAGGTAGGTATTAAACTTTTGAATCCGATTGAATATGTTCATAGCACTTGTTTTCAGGCTGATCTTGGAGAAATGGTTGTTGATATTGTATTTTATACATCAGTTCCCGAAAAAGCGGCTTATGTGAAAAGTGATGATGAGGTTGAACAGTTAATGTGGCTTACGGCTGAGGAGGTTGAGCAAAACGACAATGCGCCAGATTACTTGAAAGAAAGCATTCGTCGGGCGGAAGGAAAAAGACTTCAGAACAGATCAATGCAAAACTAGAAAAGAGTTGATGACTTGGAAAGTAGAGAAGAAGTGAAGAGGAAGCTACATTTTTTATTTAGGTTCATTATGTTTGCTACATTAACAGCAGGTCTTGTTTATATCGCCGTCTATAAGTTTGCAATCATTCCGTTTGGTTATGAGTTAGTTGAGTCGACTGAAACTCATGTTGTTGTCAATGACTTAAATATGATTGGTATGGTTAAGGATCAAATACATCTTGAATTCAGCAATGATCAATCGCACAGGGCGGCACTCATCCAAATGGACATTGATAGGCTTACGTTGTATACATGGTTTATAATGCTAGCTATCATCATCTGTTCATACCTATTATTCTATCGCCTACGCGAAGGGAATAAGCTATTACATGCGTTTTGGGAATCGGGATTTATGGTAGTAGTATTATTTCTATTTTTGCTAAATTCAGTCCACAACTCATTACAAAAATTACTATTTTAATAACCCCAAAGGATATACCTTTGGGGTCAGTTTAGTTTTATCTAGAATACATGTGGATGTTATTACGATTTACTGAAGATTTGAGTGCCACTATAAACGATATCAATAATGACGACAATTGCCCAGATCATTGATGCGCGATATAGAAACTCCGTTGGGTAGGGAGATGCTTCGAATTGACCAGCAGAGATCCAATCACCAATGGTTTGTAAGTAATTCCCCCATTCAAACAATGATTCTGTTCCAAGTGTCCAAAAGATGATTTGCGCTATGATGAAGATGATGACATGAGCACCAGTTATGGTTAACTCTTTCTTTTTCTTGTATTGTGGATTTTGTTCTTTTTCGATGATTTCTTTGTCCTTATCTGTCAATAAGTCGATACCTCGATAGTTCCCAATCTTTATTCTCATCCATCGATCAATATTCTTAAAGTCATTAATCCCGAAAGTAACTGCATAGACGACAAATATAGAAATGATAATCGTAAAACTTGATACTTCTCCTGTGTAACGATAAATCATCCAAGCGATCGCCGCTTCAAATGCAGTGGCAATTATAAAAATAAAGATAAAGGTAAGACTTGTTTTTTGTTTATTAAAATAGTATCTAGTGACTCCAAAAAGTAATAAGGCAATTGCTGAAATAATTTCAGCCCCAATAAACAGCTCCCATTGATTCTCAATTAAAAATGCTTCCATTGTATTCATCCTTTCACAACCAACCGTTTTCTTCGGCTTTTCGTACTGCATCATATCGAGTGGCTACTGCTAATTTTTGAGTAGCTGATGATAAATAGTTCCGAACTGTACCTTCAGTTAAATGCCATTTAAATGCGATTTCATCCGTATTTAACCCATTTCTTACTTCAATTAACATATCTACTTCTCTTGTTGATAGAGGATTTTGCTCAAGAGAGAACAATAGAGGTGTTAATTCAGGTGATACGATTGTCTTACCATCAGCAATATCACGTAAATAGGCTACGATTGTTTCGATTGGTTCATCTTTTAATAAATAGCCATTAACTTTTGCAGCCATTGCTCTCTCAATGTACCCAGATCGTGAAAAGGTTGTTAATAAAACAATCTTACCTTTAAATGCAAGTGATTTTAGTTTTTCTGATAGTTCAATTCCAGTTAATCCGGGCATTTCGATATCTAATAATGCGATGTCTACCGGCTGGTGTATCATGTACTGTAACGCATCTTCACCATTCCCAGTAGTGAATACGACTTCAAAATCTTTTTCTAAAGATAATAAAGATTCAAGAGCATCTCGTAAAAGTCGTTGGTCTTCTGCAAGCAATAGTTTAATCAACGCAAATCCTCCTGTTTAATTGGAATGTAAAGTTGAATAGATGTTCCGTTCGTAGAATCGCTACTAATTTGGCATAATCCATTAACGTATTTCATGCGATCCCTTAAGGATTGAAGGCCGTGTCCGTTCGTAGCAATTCTCTCATTAAATCCTTTTCCATCATCTTTAATCATAATGACCATTGTGTCTTCTTTTCGAGAAAAATCAATCCAAGTATGCTTCGCTTCACTATGCTTATACACATTTAAAGCTGTTTCACGAATCGATTGGGCAATCATTGTTTCCGTTACTTCTGATAGTTGTGGAATACAATCTTGCCCTGTGATCGATAAAGTGAATTTTCCTTGTAGCAGTAGTTGTTCAGCTCGCTCAAGCTCATCTTTAATGGATATAAATTTTAAAGTTGTCACAAGTTCTCGTACTTGCTTTGTCGCATACCGAGTTGTTTGCAGTACATCATGCATTTCGTTCTTGGCGATTTCTGGATCGTTGTCAATCTTTTTGATTGCTAGTTCACTCTTCATTTTCATGATCATTAATGTGTGCCCAAGTGTGTCGTGAAGTTCACGTGCTATCCGATTTCGTTCTTCCTCTTTTGCATAATGCTGTAACTCTCTCTTCGCTTCTTCTAAGTCATACTTTACTTCCTTTGACTTCAAAATAAAGCGGAATATATATGGAATTGCAATTTGCAAAATTAAAAACGGGAATAGAGCAGATGTGAAATATTCACCAAAATTTGTCCCACTTACAAAATAAAAAGTAAGCAAATGGGTTGCTATCAGGAAGAGTTGTTGAACGATTAGTTCTGGGAATATCCTGACTTTTGCATTCGCATCGGTAAAGAAAAACAAGTAAATAAGGAGCCAACCAGTTAGCTGTATTCCTAATAGAACAAAACAGGCAAAACCTATTATACTGACAGCGACGAATGTCCATCCAGTGGACCAAATCATGACATAATAGCTTAGTAAAATGAGGAGTAGCAACAATAATCTTAACCAGATTGAAAATGGTGCCTCAAATGTAAGTACGTTAAAAAATAAAAAAACAGTTCCTATGACATCTAGTAGAAAAAAACGTCGAATATCTTCATTAGGATAAAATTTGAATTTCATCTCGTGCCTCCTGCTTATATAGTCATATTTTAGACTAAAAATGGAATTGCATCTATTCATTGTCATCACTTGTTTGATATGACAAGTGTCATATGAGGCGATTGGCAACGCCAACACTTGCTTTCGTCTTGCTAGGGCATAGGAGCCCCCAATAATCTATATGGTCGTATTTGGTATGCACTCGACTTCACACTTATACTGACAATTCTTTTAAAATCCACTTATAAAGTACGTAGACAAAGTCGCAATTAGATTTTGTCTTTATTTATTTAAAGTTAATGACTATGTAATTATATCCCTTTAGATAGTATGCAAAAATAGTAAAAATAACATTTTTTCTAACATAAATGGCTAAATGTTACTAGTTTGTATATGTAATTGTCGAAAATTCTTCATTTGATAATAATATAATTTTGAAAATTCGACATAAATCGTGTAAAGTATTAAGAGTCAACTTTAAAAAGGTAGGTGGGATTAATGGGAGAAGTTTTGAATTCTTATAATCGTTCCAAGTTTATTGGTCTGTTATTAGGGCCAATTGCAGCATTAGTCGTTTTCTTCATGATTCCTACTGATGCAATTGGGTACGAAGGTAGAGTAGTCATTGCGAGTATTACAATAATTGGGGTTTATTGGGTAACAGAAGCTGTTCCTATGGCGGTAGCATCACTATTGCCTTTGCTCATTATTCCACTCTTTGGAGGGGCGCCACTTGATGTTGTTTCTCGTTCTTATGGGGAACCAGTTATCTTTATGTATATGGGCGGATTCATATTGGCGGTAGCAATTGAAAAATGGAATCTCCATAGAAGAATTGCCTTAAACATTATCGATCTAATCGGAACGGAGAGCCATAGAATTATACTAGGTATTATGCTTGCAACGGGGTTATTAACGATGTTTATATCAAATGCTGCTACAGCATTAATGATGCTTCCAGTTGCACTTGCTCTTATTTCTGAGATGAAAGATAAAAAAATATTAAGTGATCAGAATTTGAAATTTTTTGCAAAATCAATCTTGTTAGCGGTTGCATATACTGCAACAATCGGTGGTCTTTCTACATTAGTCGCTGCGGTACCGAATGCAGCATTAGCTGGGATTGCTAGAATTCAATTCGGTATAGAAGTAACGTTCGTGCAATGGCTAATCTTTGCTGGACCAGTTGCACTTATTATGCTAGTCTTCTTGTATTTTTATTTAACGAAGATCCGCTTCAGAGTTAATTCTGAAACAAATAAGTCCGTTACTTTTATAAAAGATGAAAAGAAAAAGCTTGGTAAAATCAAAACTGAAGAATGGGTGGTCATTGCAGTATTTGCACTAACTGTCTCCCTATGGGTAGGAAAACCAGCAATATCATGGGTTGCTGATCAAGTATCATTCTTATCATTTTTAAGTAGACTTGGTTCACTTCCAGATGCAAGTGTATCCATGATGGGTGCGATTTTATTATTCTTCTTACCAAGTACAAAAAAGGGAGAGAGAATACTAGAATGGGATGACTTAATCAAACTACCATGGGGAGTGCTTGTCCTATTTGGTGGAGGAATGGCGTTAGCAGCAAGCCTCCAACACTCAGGGGTTAATGATTGGATAGCAGTTGCACTACAAGGATTATCGCAATATACTCCTTTTATTATCATTCTATTATTAGTAATTATTGTATTGGGAATGACTGAAATCTTGTCAAATACAGCAGTAGCCAATCTTGTCTTACCAATCTCCGCTAGTTTAGCAATAGCTATTGGAATTGACCCATTAATTATGATGGCAGCAGTTGCATTAGCAGCTGGATCTTGTTATATGCTACCGGTAGCTACACCACCTAATACTGCAGTATTTAGTGCAGGCGAACTAGAAGTTGCCGATATGGCGAAAGCTGGCGTATGGTTGAACATAGTAAGTGTTGTAATCATTACAATTGCTGTATATTATTGGGCTCCTATAGTTTTCGGAACTAGTTTAACCTCATAAATCGATTCATCTAAAGGTCGGGGAACCCCGACCTTTTACACGTCATGGTACCCTTAGTATGACATAATAATTAAATTCAATGGTTAATATAAAGCGTGCAATTGCTTCATATAAATATGAGGGTTATATAGATAATTAAATTATTCTCAATATTAAATTTAGTGATTTTATTCATTGTATTTTATCGTATAATAAGGGAAAGGAATTTTTAAGATGATCGAAAGGAGAGAGGACATGAAAGCATTTACACCAGTCATCAATCTATCGATAAAAAATGATGAAGTCCCTAGCTTAAGAGAATCAGTTGGGAGGGAACGGAGAGAGCAAGATTATCCAGATCTTTTTATTCGTTGTAACTTTTGGGCAGGCATTCGTAATGAGAAAAATGAATTAATTGCATTTGGGTACATATGTGGGATGGGGTTAGAACACGGATATTTAGAAGGTGTGATTGTCCATCCAGACTTTCAGCATAGAGGATTTGGTAAGAAACTGATTCAAGCATTGCTAGAAGAGGCTAACGAGTACGGTCTACGTACCGTTATTGTAAGTTCTTCTGAAGAAAATAAAAATCTATATGAGCAAAGTGGATTTAACCTTTCATATGGTGGAGTATGGCATAATCCTAAAATGGCTTAGTCATCTTAGATAAACGAAGAGAAACAGAGCATAAGAGGATAGCTCCTTAAGGGGTGTATCCTTTTTGGTCTGATTGTAAACAGCTTTTCTTGTTAGATAGAGATATCGAACTTGCACTTTTTAACTAAAAGATAGAAAATAAATGATAGGATCGTATGAGGAAATACTAACAGTCAAAAGGATTGTGAAAAAGCAAACATACGACCGATAAGGGGTGTGAATTTTATGGAAATTAAAGTAGAAGATTTGTCGAGTCAGGCTGTAATCGATCTCATAGATGAGCATATTGCGAGTATGAATGATATATCACCTGCTGAAAGTGTTCATGCATTAGATGTTTCAAGGCTCAAGGATTCAAGTATTACATTTTGGAGTGCATGGGAAGAGGTTGATCTTCTAGGAGTTGGGGCATTAAAGGAGCTTTCTTCATCACATGGAGAGGTAAAGTCAATGCGAACCGTAAAAGAGCATTTACGAAAAGGAATCGCAGCGCTTATGCTGGAGCATATTATTACAGAGTCGATCAATAGGGGATATAAACATCTCAGTCTAGAAACTGGTTCGATGAAGGAATTTGAACCTGCAAGAAGATTGTATGAACGATTTGGCTTCCGCTATTGTGAACCTTTTGGTGATTACAAAGAAGATGAAAATAGCGTATTTATGACAAAGGAATTGTAACAGAATGGATATTGAGTTGTTTAACAATTTTTTAAATAAATTAGATGAGATGAAGATGTATTATCAGATTTGTAAAGTCCGTAAAGAATCTATCTTAGTTGAGGTCATGATTCCGGGGCATCGTTGGGAGATTGATTTCTTTGAAGATAACACCATAGAAGTATCTGTTTTTACATCAAGTGAACGCATTTATAATGTTCATAAAATAGATGACTTACTAGATCTTCTTTCTACATCTTAATCGAAATAAACTTTGTAGATTCATTCTTTCTAATTGAATGGATCTATTTTGTTGAGGATATCAATTTTATGTTTGAGGTGAAGGTATGCGGTTAATTATGCATTATATACAAGAGATGATCATGTTTGCTCTTATTGTATTACCTGTATATATAATAATTAGATTTTTGTATTTTTGGATAAAGAAAGAAACGCCAGAATTTAAAAGGGAAGTTGTATTAATGGTTTTGATTCTTTATAGTTTAGCTCTTGCAACACAAACCATCTCTCCTCGTTTTGGTTATGGTTTTTCATGGAGTGAGATGTTAGAGCTTTTTACTTATAGCTTATCAACAATTAATTTTATCCCTTTCCAAACAATCTCAAGCTATTTATTTCAAACAGAATCATACATGTATCATATTGCTATTGTAAATCTAGTAGGAAACATCGTGATGTTTATTCCTTTCGGTTTTTTGTTGCCTCTATTATGGAAAAAGTGGAGAAGTGTAAAATCAATTGTATTTGTTGGGCTCGGGATTACGTGCTCTATTGAATTTATCCAATTGTTCATTGGGAGATCAACAGATATAGACGACGTTATTTTAAATTTATTAGGAGTATTAGTTGGATACGGGTTATATAAAGCTATTACTGCGCGTTTAATTAAAAAAGGTCAATTACATATGCCTAAGATTGCTAAATAAAAAAGCGCTTTTCATTTTGATCTTTTGAAGAATCACACTAAATGTATAAATAAGCTTTAGTGTTTAATGTGATTATATGTAAAATTAATTGGTTCACATTATATGATGTTATTAAGTAATTGCTAATAAGTTATTCGCATGGATTATAAATTGATCTTTAATATCTCGGCTGTCCAATCTTGTATCTTTTTCAATAAATTGCATTTACTCATGAACTGATTCATTATTTCATCTAACTTCATCATTTCAGTGCCAATATCAATTGCCATGTTGTATTAGATCGATGCTATGTATGTTCCAATCATCGATTACTTTGAACTTTTGGCCATTGTGTATATAAATGCAAAAGGGCTCCCCTGAATGAAAAAAGACTGAAAAAAGCATTCATCAGTCTTTTTTTAATTCTTCTTTCTTCACTTTCATATAATCTTCATAAGCGATGGTTACTCGATCTTTTTTTGGAGCGATTGGATCTATCCTCGCCACGATCTCATTAAGGAGATATAAGCCCCTAAACAAACAGCCGAGAACAATCCCAAAAGCAAGGATAGCTCCAACTAAAGGCCCCATCATAACTAGGATTAACCCCAAAATACATGATGCTATTATAGTTAAGAATAAAGGCATTCTAACTTCACTTCCTCTTTAAAGATATATTTTCCTTTTGTCTCGTATTGTATGAGCCCTATCATAGCTGAAGCGCATTCTATAATTGCATCATCAGTCGATGGAAAATTTTCTTCTCCCAACTGATAGGCTTTAAGGCTATTAGATATAACCTCTATCCTTTCAGAAGACATATGTGATAACGCCCATTCGGCACCTTCTTGCTTTGAAGATACTTCATTCGTGACAAGAAAATGGAGTGTTCTGCATATGTTTAAAATTGAATAAATTGGGGCGTCAAGTATGTTTTGTCGCGTTTTGGGTAAATCGTAAAAAACAGCATCAAGATAACTCTCTTTTGACACTTTTGGTATTACTTCTGCAATTGTCTTTCCAAATAAGCATTTCCCACGATTCGTTGTTACGTGAAAATGTGCAGCTAAATCTGGATCAACATCATTGCCGCAAAGGTAATTAGGATTTTCAAGATAATGTGGTTTATGTAGTTTGGAATAATGATACAAGAACCTCATTGGGTATTGATTTTCTAGGAGATCTTCTTCTAACAATACGCTTACTTCAAATCCATTGCCGCTTTGTTCTTCATCTAATGTAAAGAGTGTATTAGAAAAAGAACGAAAAACATCGAAAGTCTGCTCTTCTGAAATGACAATCAATACATCAATATCACTTTTTGTTTGTTGAAAACAACCCATCGCTAACGAGCCATGTAAATAAACTCCAACAAGAGAATCCTTGAAAATATGTTGGCATTCTAATACGAAGCGATCAAGAATTTTTTCCATTATTTTCACCTCATTAGCTATCATATAACGAATAGTGCTTAAAATATAGAGATCAATTAAAAAGTAAGTAATTAAAACCTAAAGTTGATTAGGGTGAAGGACCTTTGAAACAAATCGCATGCTTAAACGACTAATTTGTAGGTGGCATGAGGGGGAATTGGATGTTTACCATTCACACTTTGGTTGATGCTTATTATGATGATATTTATCATTTTTGTTTGTTTTATACAAATCAAAAGGAGCTTGCGGAAGATATCACCCAAGAAACTTTTTTGAAAGCATTTGAACGATTGGGAATGTTGAATGATTCAACAAAGGCAAAGACATGGTTATTGTCAATTGCTCGGAATACCGCAGTTGACTCATTTAGAAAAGAGCAATCAAGGAGGAGGATGAGGAGATATTTAAAAAGGGAAGAGGAGGGTGACATTCCCACGGATGTATTAATTCGTGAAGAGGAGTGGAGACAGGTCCAAGAGGGATTATTGCGCTTAAAGCCCCATTATCGGCATGTCGTTATTTTGCGTGGAATTAAGGATTTGAGCATTAAAGAGGCAGCAGAGATTTTAGGGTGCCATGAGAGAAAGATTCGTGTAGATTTTCATCGCGCAATAAAACAGTTGAAAAAAATTGTGAATTGAGGTGGTAGCTATGAAGAAGCATAAAGAGGAGACAAGGAATCTATTTGCACATTTAAGAAATCACCCACATCTACACCCAGATTATGTACGAAAAGAAATATTGAAGGCATTGTTCACAGAAAAAGCTTCAGTAAATGATAAGAAGCACGTAAAATGGAATAAATACCTTATGTAACGGAAATCATTCTTTTCTTCTAATTTTATAGATTAATGTTTAACGAGTTAAAAAGGGAGCAAGCCCTTTCTGATGATGATCCAGGGAAGAGACCAGACCATTATTGTGCAAAAATCGTTGATGAGAATGAGGGCGCATTCTAGTAGAATTTTCAGGTGAGATCATAGAGGTTGAACTAGTTTTTGAAGAACAAAGGAAGGTAAATAAAAATCAATTAAAAGAAGGTGAACAATCCGATGAATGAATGTCAGTTGAAAGAAAGGTTATTCGTAGCAACAGATGCAGAAGCCGACCTAATTATGCCAATGCTTCAACATATCGGTGCAATTGATCCACAGTTAAGAGACGAGTTAATATATTTTAAGCTTTCAAATTGGATTACTACGGGGCAATTGTCCAAACAGACACTTATCCAAATTGCAGAGATTTGTTTAGACGAACATCTATTTTTCGCAATTGGTTCAAAAGATGGTGTGGAGGGACTAAGGCGATCGTTTTCAGCATTAATCTTAGCTGCTATCGCACATTTTGATCATAAAAGCAGGGTATTGCCAAATTCGTTAATTCTGAAAATCAGCAATGCAGCAATTGAGTACGTAAGGACGGAGAAGGATGTTCGCGGATATGTAGAAGGAAGTGGCTGGCATCATGCGATTGCGCATGGAGCAGATTTACTTGCAGAATCAGTTGCGCATCCCTTATTTAACATCGAACTGCATGAGGACGTCTTAAGATCGATTGAAACAGCCTTGTTCATAGAAGAACCATACGTGGACGATGAACAGGAGCGTCTTTTGATCATTATTGATGGCTTAATTATAAATGGAATAGAGATAGGACAATTACACAACTGGCTAGAAAAGTTAGATGAAAGTATGAATCAAATCTATTCAACAGATGGAGCATCGGTAATGTTTTATAAATTACATTATAATTATTCACAATGGATGAAGTCGATTTATTTTAAATACAAACCTTATAGTGAAATGAATGTTGTTGTGAACTATGCCGATCGAGTCATTCAAGAATGGCGACATAGGTTATATGGAGTTCAGAGTCCGACTTTTGATAAAGCACTCTATCAAATTGAAAACAAAAGCACCTATAATTAAGGTGCTTTCAGACTGTTGACAAACGCTCGCATACGTCGTTGTTTGGCATCAAAGTTCCCTCATGAACCGTGTGTTCTATTCGGGTCTTCATTCGACCGCACGCCTAGTCTGACAAGCGTTTTCAAGACATTCTGAGGGTTTCTCTTATTATCAAAAAGTACTACGAAAAAAATGTAGACAAAGTCGAAATCGACTTTGTCTACAATCTCAAAGCACCTATAATTAAGGAGCTTTCGTTTCGTAATCTAATAGCCCAGCTTCTTCTATATGGACCCTCGCTTGTTCATCACCTAGTTTGTGTATCATTTCGTACAGTTTCTTCATTGTATGGTCGTATTCTGGGTTTTGGGTTTTCTTCGAGTATTCTAGAAAAGGTACATGTGCCCGTAGGTACGTTTTCATCTCTGCAGTGTAATTTTTTTCCACATATTCAGCGACCTTCTGAATTTCATCATCCCTTGCAAATACTTTATACTGCCATTCTCCTTCAACATCATTTTTAAAGATTTCACCGTTTTCAATGTTAATATAATAAGCTGATCTTGTTTCTTCCATTTATACCAACTCCTTTATACATCCATTCCCGAATGTAATGACTTCGAAACTAGCTATTCTACAATGCTTCCTAGGGTAAGAAGAAAATTGTAAGGAATTAGAGTGAAATCAGTTGACTTCTTTTAATAAACTTGACTATAGTGAAATCACATAGATAAAAAGGAGTACTGCGATGTTTTGGGTAGCTTTAATTGTTTTTTTCATATTGTATGGCTTGATTTGTTTTTACATAGGTTTTAATGGCTGGAAATGGTTGCAATCGACGTTCGATTTTAAGTACAAAAAAACGTACATAGTGATCATTAGTTTGCTATCCGTTATTTATTTTATTTCCTATCCATTGTCATTCCCAATTTTAGAGCTAATCGGAGGATATTGGCTTATTGTTGTTGGATATGGTTTGCTGATTCTTCCGATCGCTAATCTTATATATTTCCTCACAAAAAAAAGATGGAAAACGGCAATTGGCGGAGTTGTAATTGCTGTATATGCTTTTATTCTTATTTTTGGATCATTCAATGCATGGTCTCCAGTCGTAAGAGAATACGATATTACAATTGATAAAGAGATTGCGAGCGAAGACAAGGAGATCCAAGTCTTGCTTGCAGCAGACTTGCATTTAGGGACAATCGTTGGCAAAAATCATTTAGAAAAGCTTGTTAAGATTGTAGAAGATGTCTCACCAGATCTTGTACTCATGCCAGGGGACATTATAAATGATGATATTACACCGTATTTAGAGGAAGAAATGGGTGAAGCGATGGCTAAGCTAGATGCGACTTATGGCGTTTATGCAGTTCCGGGCAATCACGATTACTACGGTGGAGACAATGATCGCCTAAAAAGCGAACTTGAATCGATTGGTATTCCATTATTAATGGATGAGGCGATAGAACTTGATAATGGAATAGTCATTGTTGGCCGAAATGACTCCACATATGATGCTAGACAAACGATTGAAGAACTAATGAGTCCAATTGCTTCTGAGAAACCAGTACTAATGCTCGATCATCAGCCACGTGAAATAACGGAAGCCGCTGAAGCAGAAGTCGATCTCATTGTTTCTGGACACTCTCATAGAGGTCAAGTGGCACCAGCACACTTAATTACACAACGTTTATATGAAAATGATTGGGGGCATTTACAGAAAGATCAGCTTCATTCTTTTACAACATCTGGATTCGGCTTTTGGGGACCAGCAATTAGAATTGGAAGCCGTTCTGAAGTAATGGTCATAAACATTACATTTAAATAATAGCTCCCTCATACATAGACAAAGTCGACTTTCGGCTTTGTCTATATTTTTATTGAGGTTAATAAAAAGACACGAACCCGGAAAAGTCTTAAAACTCTTATTTGGTTGTATAACAGGCGAGTTTAGTATCTGATAGTAGTCTGAAAAGCATATTCGGATTTTTATACCCAAGAAAAGGGGTTTCTTCCATTATTGTCGAATAATTTAGATAATTAATAAAAAGGAGTTTTGTGAACATGGAAAAGAAAGCGCTTAATAAAATGAAGAGCAGATTAAAATTGCCAGTCATTGTTGCTCCAATGTTTTTAATATCTGATCCGAAGCTCGTAGTAGAATCTTGTAAAAATGGTGTAATTGGAACGTTTCCAGCTCTAAATGCTCGAACAGTTGAGATTTTAGAAGAGTGGTTACAGGAAATAAAAATGTCAGTTGAAGCAACCGATGCCCCTTGGGGAATTAACTTTATTACACATCGATCAAATAAACGATACTTAGAAGACCTTGAACTGATTAAAAAATACCAACCTCCAATTGTCATCACATCTCTAGGGGACCCTGGTCCTTGTGCTGAGATTGTACATGAGTATGGAGGAATGGTTTTAACGGATGTAATTAATATTAAATTTGCAAAAAAGGCAATTGAAAAAGGAGCAGATGGGCTAGTCCTAGTTTCTACTGGTGCTGGTGGTCATGCAGGTACCTACAACCCGATTGCCTTTATTAATGAAGTGAGAGCATTCTTTGATGGCCCTGTTTGTTTGGCAGGTGGGATGTCAAAAGGTGAAGATATATTAGCAGCAGAAGTACTAGGGGCAGACTTTGCATACTTGGGTACAAGATTCATACCTGCTACTGAGAGTTTAGCTCCAGAAGAATATAAACAAATGATTGTAGATTCAGGAATTGAAGATATTGTGTATACAGATGCATTTAGTGGAGTAAATGCTAACTACTTAATCCCTAGCATTATAAAAGCTGGCTTAGATCCAGAGAACTTGCAAAAGAAGGATGAAATTAATTTTTCAAAGCTAAGTGATCCAAATGTAAAGGCGTGGAGAGATGTCTGGGGTGCAGGTCAAGGAATTGGTGCGATCAAAACAATCCAATCTACGGCAGAAATTATTGAGCAGCTTAAGAGTGAATATGTAAAGGCAGCAGAAAAAGTCCAAAATATATTAGTGAAATAATAAGTGTAGAGCCACCTATTTCTGGCGGCTCTAAGCTTTAGGCTAGATTATTGTCTTAGCAAATGAAATGATTAACTTTAACTCAGCATACTGTGACAAGTGATTTTAAGCCATTCTGATTAATTGGGGCAACTAGATTTATGGCTCAAGCTATAAGTATCTTGGTAATAGTATATTATTTTCAATATGAATATGCATAAACGTCTGTTCTTCAAGCATTTCTAAACGTTTATATACTAGGCGATACGTTCCACAAGCATCGATTGGTGGATCGAAATTTGAGGTTACTTGACGTATGTTTAATAATAATTGCCCAGCATTTTGGTGCTCATCTTCAAGTTCTTGAATATAATCTATGATCTCCTGCTCAATTGGAGTACTTGTTTTCTCAATTTGTAATAGCAGTGGAAAGACAATCTCATCCTCTTTTTTTGTATGGTCTAATAGCTCCTGTTTTAGTTGGTAAAAGTACTCATGTACTTTTATCAGTTCAGGATGTCTTTCACCATGAACACGAGATAATTTTGTAATGTATGGGCTTAGTGCAGAAAGCTCTTCCTTTAATGGTGCATGATACTGTTTTTGAATATGGTCAATAATTTCTTCGGAAAAACTACTTGTCCATACTGATAGATCCTCTTGAGTATGTTGATTGTTTTTAACAAAAGATTCGAGTTCATCTATTAATTCTGGTAATGGTACATCTGCTTTTGCAGTTGCCTCTTGTAATGGGATTTTCCCCCCGCAGCAAAAATCAATTCTATACTGTTTAAATATATCGCTTGTTTTAGGGTATTCATTGACAATGTCTTTTACAAGTTGCGAACCATTTATAAAGTGAGCCATCATTTTCCCTCCTATTCATTTCTATCCTAACTGTATCGTATTCCAACTTCCTAACCTGTGATTCATATCACATATTTAATGAAATCTAATAAACGACGCAAAAAGAAGAATAAAAATGACTAAACCAAGACAAGTTAGAAATACAATTTGTTATCAATTTTATTGAAATTTCTTAATATTAATATTAAAAGCAATTACATTGACTTCGAGATTTTACGGTGTTAAATTAATCTCATGTGAAAACTCGGAATTATGGGTTTTTACAATCATGAAGGGAGATACAACAGAATGAAAAAGAGATTTATGCCTTTTGCTGTTTTATTGATTGCATTTGTTCTTGTGCTTGCAGCATGCTCAAATGATAATAACTCGTCTGAGGATAACACAAACAATGATTCAGAAGCAGTTGAAAAAGAAGGCGGCACAATGACAATTGCCGTAACAGATAACCCGCAGGTTATGAACCCGCTATATGCAAATGACCGTATTACATTAACTTTACAACAAGCATTATATGCACCTTTATATTTCATGGGTGAAGGTGGAGAGAAGAAGTTAGTATTAGCTGACAGCTTCGAGCCTTCTGAGGATCAATTAACTTGGACTTTAACATTAAAAGATAACTTAAAATGGCATGATGGTGAAGCAATTACGGCTGATGACATTGTGTTTACAGTAGAATCAATTTTGGATGAGAACCAAAATAGTTCAATGCGTGGAAGCCTTATTTTTAATGGTGAGCCTTTAAGCGTTGAAAAGGTTGATGAATTAACTGTTGATTTTAACTTACCAACAGTAAGTGCTTCTTTCGAAGGAGCTTTAAATGACTTTTTCCCAATTCCACAACACGTATTTGAGGGAGAAGCAGACTTAATGAAGAGTGAAATGAACCAAAATCCAATCGGTTCTGGTCCATTTAAATTTAAAGAGTTTAAATCAGATGAATATATAGTCGTTGAACGTTTTGATGATTACTTTGATGGAGCGGCTAAACTAGATCAAATCGTTTATCGTATCATTAAAGATCCAAACACAGCAAACATTGCTTTACAAAACGGTGAAGTCAACATGCGATTAATTGATCCGCAAGATCATGATCGCCTTGAAGCGACTGGGAAGTTTGATATGCATACGTTCCCTGAAGGTCGTTTATTCTACTTAGCATTTAATTTAGACAGTGAGGCTACACAAAGTCAGGAACTTCGTCAAGCAGTTGCACATGCACTTGATAAGGATGAGTTAATTCAAGCAGCATTCTCATCAGAAGAATTTGCTGATCCAGCTGCTTCAATCTTAACACCTGACACAATGTACCACACTCAAGATATTACGACATATGATTATAACCAAGAAGAAGCAATGCGTCTACTTGAAGAAGGTGGAATTGCTGAAGGTCATACTCTTCGCGTCATTTATGCAAATAACAATAAAATCATGGAAAGCTTAGCACTTTACACACAACAAAAACTAGGTGAGATTGGTTTGAATGTTGATTTGACGCCAATGGATGCAAGTGCATACAGTCAAAAAACACTAGAAATGGGTACAACCGATTATGATATCAGCTTCGGCGGATACATTATGGGACCTGAGCCTGATGTTTATAAAACTTTATTCCAAAGTGATGCAGCCTATAACTTTGCTAGATACAATAATGCTGACTTTGATCAACTTTGGGAAGATGCAGCGGTAGAAACAGACCGTGACGCTCGTGCAGAATTATACAAAGAAATCCAAGAAACGATTGCACAAGATGTTCCTTACTTACCACTTGCTTATCCTAAAGCAATCTTAGCAGTAGATAAGAAATATCGTGGAATTGATGAAGCGACACCAATCCCAGTAACAATGGTGGAAGATCTATCTAAAATTTACGAAACAGAATAAAAAGTCTTAAAAAGGAAAAAAGCTGATCGATATCAGCTTTTTTCCACGTTGAATATAATTAAGAGGCAAAGGTTGCTGATATAAAGCAGAAGTTGCTGATATAAAGCAGAAGTTGCTGATATAAAGCAAAAAGTTGCTGATTTAAGGTTAAAAGTTGCTGATTTAAAGCAGAAGTTGCTGATTTAAGGTTAAAAGTTGCTGATTCTAGCTAAAAGTTACTTATATAAAGCTAAAAGTAGCTGATTTCTCAGCAAAGAAGCTGATTTTATTTGAAGTCTCCGGATATTAACCAGCAACTCGTCACACAGCCACTTATCTGTGCCGTGTTTCTTCTATAATATATCTATCAATTAATAAGATTTGCAATGTCAGTTCAAACGAATGGCATCGCTCTAATAGATATAGTAAAATAATATTTTTAACGAATAAGTAGAAAGAAGGAGGTTTGGGTGTGAAAAAGGTTATTGTTAAAAGGCTATTGAATGCGATCCCGTTGTTATTTATTATCTCAATTATTGCCTTTTTGCTCATTAAGTTGGCACCTGGGGATCCGGTACAAACATTTGTAACTCCTGACATGAATCCTGAAGATGTTGAAAGGGTTCGAATAAGTCTTGGACTTGATCAACCTGTACATATTCAGTATTTTTTGTGGCTTCAAAATGTATTGATGGGGAATTTAGGGTTTTCGATGATTAACCATCGCCCTGTTCTCGATTTAATTATTGAACGTTTGCCTGCTACTGTTGGATTAATGGGGGCTGCATTGCTATTATCACTCATCATTGCAATTCCTCTTGGGATGATTACGGCAGTAAAGAAAAATACATTTTTTGATCGTATAGCAAATTTCTTCTCTTATATTGGGATTTCGATTCCTAGTTTTTGGTTTGCACTTATGCTCATTTATATCTTTTCTTTGCAATTAAATTGGTTGCCAAGCATGGGAATGCGTTCTGTTGGATCAGATTCTTTTCTCGATATTGCGAGGCATGCAATCTTACCAGTAACTGTTCTTGCATTTCAAAACGTTTCTGTATATATGCGATATATTCGCTCAAACACGATTCGTCAGCTTGAAGAGGATTATGTACAAATCCAATATGCTTATGGTGCTAGTAGGGCAAAGATATTAATGAACCATGTGTTACGAAACGTCCTGCTTCCAATCATCACAATTATCGGATTATCCATTCCTTCGTTAGTAGGGGGAGCTTTTATAACAGAAACGGTATTTTCTTGGCCAGGATTAGGACTTTTAGGTGTAACGGCGATCTTTAGCTTCGATTACCCAATCATCATGGCAATTACACTAATTTCATCGGTTATGTTAATTCTCGGAAATCTATTTGCCGATATTCTTTACAGTGTCGTTGATCCAAGAATTAGGTTGAGGGGGTAACGGCATGAATAAAAGGAAATTTATCCAAATTAAAAATGAACTGTTAAAAAATAAATATGCCCTCGTGTCCTTACTTATTTTGTTCGTATTAATAATTTCATCGGCATTGGCATTTCTTTCACCTTTTGATCCAAACAAAATGTCAATTGTTGATCGTTTCCAAACACCGAACGGAACACACTGGTTTGGAACAGATGAATATGGACGAGATTATTTTACAAGAATTCTACACGGTGGCCAGGTTTCTCTAGCTGTCGGATTTTTATCAATGATCGTTGCGATTACGGTTGGAACAGCTGTCGGCACGATTTCTGGCTATTTTGGAGGTTGGATTGACAATCTTTTGATGCGTTTTGTTGAAGTGTTAATGTCTGTACCTTCCTTTTTCTTAATGCTTCTATTGAATGCTTATATGAAACCAGGTATCACGACTTTGGTACTCATCATTGGGTTATTTACATGGATGGAAATCGCAAGAATCGTGCGCTCAGAAACACTATCAGTTAAAGAACGTGAATATGTGATGTATGCTAAAGCTTCTGGCCAATCGTCCTTCTTCATTATAGTAAAGCATGTCATTCCTAATATCGCTTCTACGATTATTATTGCTGGGACGTTGAATATTGCAACAGCTATTCTTATGGAATCATCACTTAGTTTCTTAGGATTAGGTGTCCAACAGCCAAACGCATCATGGGGAAGCATGCTGAACAGTGCTCAAGGATTTATCGGTGAGGCTTGGTATTTAACACTATTCCCAGGGTTCTTAATTTTGTTTACAGTATTAAGTTTTAATGTACTAGGAGATGTTCTCCGGACAGCGTTCGAACCTAAAGGTTCAAATGGGCAAAGGAAGTAAGGTAGAGGTCTAATAGGGAAGGAGTGACTCATAATGACAGAGAACTTGCTAAAGGTTGATCAATTAATGACAAGTTTCTTTACTGATGCAGGTGAAGTACAAGCTGTGCGTAATGTTAGTTTCCATTTGAAAAAGGGTGAGGTTGTTGGCATCGTTGGTGAATCTGGAAGCGGGAAAAGTGTTATGGCTAAATCTGTTATGGCACTTATCAGAAGACCGGGAAAAGTCAAACAAGGACATATTGAATGGAGAGGCGAAGATTTATTACAGAAATCTGAAAGGCAGCTTCGTACGATTCGTGGGAATGAAATCGCACTGATTTCTCAAGATCCTATGTCTGCTCTAAATCCGGTTGTTCAGATTGGTAAACAGCTGACTGAAGTGATCATTCGTCATCAAAGACTCTCGAAGTTGGAAGCTGAAAAACGAGCGATCAATTTATTGAAGCAAGTAGGGATATCTTCACCAGAAGAAAGGCTTAAGCAATACCCGCATGAGCTTAGTGGTGGAATGAAGCAGCGTATCATGATTGCAATGTCAATTAGCTGCAATCCAGAATTACTCATTGCAGATGAACCTACGACAGCACTAGACGTAACAATTCAATCACAGATACTTGATTTGTTAAGAGACTTGAAAGAATCACAAGAAATGGCTGTACTTTTTATTACACATGATTTAGGTGTTGTTGCGGAGAATTGTGAACGAGTAATTGTCATGTATGGTGGAATGATTATGGAGGAAGGTCCAGTAAAAGAAATTTTCCAAAATCCTAAACATCCGTATACAGAAGGGCTACTAAATTCATTGCCAAAACGCGTTGATGGTAAAAAAGAACGGTTAGTTCCTATCCAAGGTTCGCCACCTGATTTATTAAATCCACCAAAAGGCTGTCCATTTGCAGGAAGATGTCCTTACACAATGAAGAAGTGTGAAGAGCTGCCTCCATATTTTACTGTTGGTGAAAATAGAAGAACATTATGCTGGCTGCATGAAAAGGAAGAAGGTGATAATCATGAGTGAAACCTTGCTAGATGTTCGAAACTTAAAAAAGTTTTATCCAATTAAAAGCACAAAGCTATTTGGTCAAGAGCAAATGCTTAAGGCGGTAGATGGGGTTACTTTTTCTATTAATAAAGGAGAAACCTTTGGTTTAGTTGGAGAGTCTGGATGTGGGAAGTCAACAGTTGGACGAAGCATTATTCGTTTACATGATATTACTAACGGAAACATTTATTTTGATGGGGATGATTTGGCACACTTAAATGAAAAGCAGCTGAAGAAATATCGTAAAAGAATGCAGGCAGTTTTCCAAGATCCATATGCTTCTCTCAATCCAACGATGAATGTTTTTGAACTGATTAGCGAGCCGTTAAAGATTCACGGCAATCCTTCGCAAAAGGAAATGAAGGAGCATATTTTGCATCTTTTAGATCAAGTGGGACTAAAGAAAGACCATTTGTATCGTTACCCACATGAATTTAGTGGTGGACAAAGACAACGTGTTAGCATTGCCAGGGCTCTTTCCGTACGTCCTGACTTTATCTTATGTGATGAACCTATTTCCGCTTTGGATGTGTCAGTGCAAGCACAAGTCATTAATATGCTTGAAGATATTCAAAAAGAAACTGGTGTTACGTATTTATTCATCGCACATGACCTTTCAATGGTGCGTCATATCTCGAATCGGATTGGGGTTATGTATTTAGGAAACATAGCTGAGATTGCGGAAAGTGATGAATTATATACAGAGCCATTGCATCCATATACTCAAGCATTGCTATCAGCCATTCCAGAACCTGATACAACGTTAGCTAAAAGAGAAAGAATTGTATTGCAGGGTGAGGTTCCGAGTCCATTGAATTCACCATCGGGTTGTAAGTTCAGATCGAGGTGCCCACATGCGATGCCTGTATGTGCCGAAGTAGTACCAGAGCTTCAAGAAGTGAGAAAAGGCCATCAAGTAGCATGTCATTTATATGGGGTAGAGGAGGCAACAGATAGTGAGTAAAGAAACGTTGGCTTTAAACTATGCATTAATGATTGAAATGATTCGAGCAAACGGTGTGAAGAACGAAGAACTGTTATCGCTACTGACAAAAGGTGATGTTTCATCATTTGAAAAATTTGGAGATGGAATTCCAGACTGGGAAACGTTCATTAATTATTATGAGAAAAATAAGGAAAAGCTTGAACAAGCCATCACAAACGATTATACAATTGGTTTTTTAACAAAAGGTGCACTAAAATCCTTGCTTCGCATACGTTTTAATATGTCTGAAGGCGAAGATTTTATTGATGCAGGGGATCATCTTGCGAATGTGCGCTTATCTCATGAAGAATTCGAAGACCTGCAATCTCGAATCGCAAGAAACTGGACGATTCATCTAAACACAGAAGACGAAGTTGAAAAAGTTGCCACAATTGAATTAACCCATAAAATGTAAAGAAAAAGTCGCTCATCATACAATCTGAGAGCGACTTTTTATCATTTTAAACCTAAAACTTTGAAAGTTTTGTGAACGCGTCTTTTTTAAGTCTTTTTGGGAAATTTATACTATACTCAATGATGCTTTTTTGAAATAATAAGAAAGAAGTAATCTTTTTAAAAATTCAAACAGACTTTATTCAACTTCTTGTCTTAACATCGATTAGCAGATAAGGAGGTGTTTTGTATGTGAAAAAATAAAATGAAATCCCTAGACATTCTTTAGTCATGGCCGACTAATGCCTAGGGATAAGTAGGAGTATACGAGCGTTAAGCGCTTATATCACCTAAATTTAGTATACTCCTTTTTTAACTTATTTAAAATAAGAGATTCAGTAAGGAGGTTCTAAAAATTGATTCAAAATGATATCTACGTACTAAAACCAACAGACCGGGCGCTTTTAAGCTATTATGATCACAATGGGCACCCCTATTCAGTAGTCTATACTTGTGACGGGGAAATAAGAGTACCGGCAACGACAACAAGCATTATCGAACACACTCTTAAAGCTAATGCATCTTCATTAGATGAAGTAACAGCAAGGTCAAGGATTGTATTAGGGAGGAAGGTATTTCCCCCATTAAATTTATTTGGAGATTTTGTTTGGTTCCGTATTAGAAAAGTGAAGGAAAAACACTGGGATTGGTGGAACTCAACACTCATTGCGGATACGAAGCAAATTGATGCTACAACTGCGATTGTCTATTTCTATGAAGGGGATCCGATTAAAACCTCTACGAAAAAGAAAATGTTCGACAAAAATAGAAACAAGAGTGATTCAGTTGAGAATCTATTGAACAAAAGAAATAATCATCAGCAACAAATTTCGTATGAGAAAATTTTAATCTTAGAGAGAAGCAATAGTTATTATACAAAACAATAACATGAATTAGATGGATTCTAGATGCACCTTCAGCTAAATGTAGCTGGAGGTTTTTCTTTTTAAAAATATTAAGCACGAATTCATGAAGTATAATAAACTATTAGAATAGTCAGTGGAATAGTTTTTACAATATAACGTTAAGGGTGGGTGAATGATGTGTGAAACTAATCTCGATTAATGAAATTAAGGACATTCAGATTCAAAACATTCACGATGAAAGCTTAAAAGAAGGATTTCATTTTGTAGATCGGTTGATTAAAGAGTATTTAACAGGAGTGAATACATTTACTGAACAAGGTGAAGTTCTTATAGGAGTAGTAAATAAAATGGATAAGCTGGTCGCGATTGGTGGATTGAACATTGATCCATTTAATGTTGATAGCACAGGTCGACTTCGTAGGTTTTATGTGTCCAAAGAATTTAGACGTAAAGGAATTGGTAGAGAGTTAGTGAATGAAATTTTAGTACACGGAAAAGGCTATTTTAAGAGAATTGTTCTGTTTACAGATACAACTGGTGCTGCTGATTTTTATTGCACCATCGGATTTATGAAAACAAATGAATACTTGAAAGCAACACATGTTTTTCATTATGAAAAGGAGATAACATGATAATAACGATTAAGCCACTACATCAAAAATATGCTAATCAGTTGTATAACTTTGAAAGAGATAATCGCTTTTATTTTGAACAGTTCGTACCATCACGTGGTGAAGAGTATTATAAAGTGGATCATTTTAAGAAAAGTTTAGATCAATTATTAAAATTGCAAGAAGATCGTAAGGATTTATTCTATCTTATCCTAAATGATAGTGATGACATTCTTGGAAGAATTAATATAACGGATCTCACTGGTCGTTATGGGTTTCTTGGGTACCGTGTCGGTGAATCAGCGGTAGGAAAAGGTGTAGCAAGCCGTGCAGTTGGACAATTGATCCAAGAACTAAAGGAGAATCAATCAGTAGACCTTTTATATGCAAAGGCTATGAAAACAAATAAAGCCTCCCAAAAGGTATTAACTAATAATGAATTTCAATGTATTGAGCACTCTTTTTGGCCGCAAAAGGATCATAATCATCATGAATTTACTTACTACAAAAATAAATTAGTGTAAAAATACACTAATTGTATTTATTTATTCTTTATGCTGTGCTACAATCCAATTATTAAGTTAATCACATTTTGAAAATTTTAATAATGGAGGATTCCATCATGAAAGTGTTTATTGCTCTTATTTTGTTTTTTGCGTTTATTGGCGTCGGTTTTTTTGGTTTGATTTTTGCATCGTTCTCAATGCAACCTCATTTTTATATGCCTTACGTAGTAGTAGTTGGGATCGGTACGTATATCATTACAATCCTTGCTTTATATGGGAGAATCAATTCAAAAACAAAAAAGAGTCTTGTAGTTTCATTCTTTGGACTAGCAATTATAACTGTAATAGGTTTTAACGTATATATAACGTATGAAAAGAGCTTAGAAGTTGTTAGTACACAGGATACAGACTTAGAGGAATTTGTTCCTTTTTCAAAAGGAAGTAAAGCAGTAACATTGGATGGTCAGGCACGTTTGCAGGTAGAAGATCCATTACCACGTCTTGACGGATCAACAGCATTGTATCCATTATATGCAGGGTTTGCTCAAGCTGTTTATCCAGAAAAAGAATATAGCAGCTATGAAGGTGAGGTTGTCTCTACCCAAACAAGTGGGGCATATGAAAGGTTACTAAAAGGGGACGCTGACCTTATTTTTATGCCGTATCCATCTGAAAAGCAATTAAGTGAAGCACAAGCTAATGGTGTAGAATTAGAGTTTACACCGATAGGTAACGAAGCTTTTGTTTTCTTTACTCATCACAGTAATCGTGTTGATTCGTTAACGATTGAAGAGATTCAAGATATTTATGGTGGCAAAATTACGAATTGGAAGGAAGTCGGTGGTACAAATAAAGAGATTCGTGCCTTTCAACGTCCAGAAGGAAGCGGAAGCCAATCAGCTCTTATTCGCCTAATGGATGGTAGACAGTTGACTGAGGCTCCTACGAAGTATGTTCAAGCAGGTATGGGTGGAATCATTAGTGAAACGAGCAATTATCGTAATGGCAAGGATGCAATTGGCTATTCTTTTCGTTATTACTCGCAAGAAATGGTCCAAAACGGTAAAATTAAGTATATCGCCATAGATGGCGTAGAACCAACAAAGGAAAATATTCGCAACGGCACATATCCAATTGTTAATTCAATCTTTGCAATTTCAAACAAGAATCAAGACAATCCACAAGTACAAGAAATGCTAGAATGGATTCTTTCAGAGGAAGGTCAGGAGATTGTGGACAAGACAGGTTATGTTCCGCTTGTTGAATAACAGGAGGATAGATAATGGAAATAGGTATTAGTACATTTGTAGAAACGACACCAGATCCACATACAGGAAAGGTTTTTACCCATGCAGAGAGAATTCAACAAGTTGTAGAAGAAATCGTGCTTGCAGATAAGCTTGGATTAGATGTCTTTGGAGTAGGAGAGCATCACCGAGAGGATTATGCAGCATCAGCACCAGCTGTCATTTTAGCTGCAGCAGCTGCACGAACGAATAACATTCGTTTAACAAGCGCCGTTACAGTCTTATCATCTGCTGATCCAGTTCGTGTCTTCCAAGATTTCGCAACGGTGGATGCAATCTCTCATGGAAGAGCAGAAATCATGGCAGGACGAGGGTCATTTATCGAATCTTTCCCATTATTCGGTTATGATCTGAAAGATTACGATGCATTGTTTGAAGAGAAACTAGAGCTACTATTAAAAATTAGGGATAATGAAATAGTCGAATGGAAGGGTGGGCATCGCCCAGCAATTCAGCATAAAGGCGTTTATCCTCGACCTGTACAGGATCCATTACCTGTATGGATCGGCAGCGGTGGCAATCAAGAATCTGTTGTAAGAGCAGGTTTACTTGGATTACCTATTGTATTGGCAATTATCGGAGGAAGTCCGCTTCACTTCAAACCACTTGTAGAGCTTTACTATAAAGCAGCAGCACATGCTGGCCACGACCAAGAAAAACTGCAAGTTGCATCCCATTCACACGGCTTTATTGGAGAAACGACGGAACTAGCAGTTGAAAAGTTTTATCCATCAATGGCTCAAGCAATGAATAAACTTGGCAAAGAAAGAGGTTGGGCACCGTATACGAAGGATTCGTTTGACACAGCACGTTCCTTACACGGTGCATTATACGTAGGAGACGTTCAAACCGTTGCCGAAAAAATCATCTTCTTACGCAAAAACATAGGCATCACTCGCTTCATGCTACACGTTCCAGTCGGTTCCATGCCACATGAAGACGTCATGAACGCCATTCGCCTACTTGGAAAAGAAGTCGCACCTATTGTAAAAACAGAAATTAAAAAGTGGGAAGAAGAGCAAGGGTGATCAATAAAAAGAACATCAGCATAGATATGTTGATGTTTTTTTGATGTACATAGCGAACTTGTGAATTTATCTAGCAAGAATTTGAATTTATCTAGCAAGAATTTGAATTTATCTAGCAAGAATCAGAATTTATCTAGCAAGAATCAAATGATCTAGTGAGAATCTATTTATATCTAGCAAGAATTTGAATTTATCTAGCAAGAATTAGAATTTATCTGGCAAGAATCAAATGATCTAGTGAGAATCTATTTATATCTAGCAAGAATTTGAATTTATCTAGCAAGAATCAGAATTTATCTGGCAAGAATCAGAATTTATCTAGCAAGAATCAGAATTTATCTAGCAAGAATCAGATTTTATCTAGCAAGAATCTATTTATATCTAGCAAGAATTTGAATTTATCTAGCAAGAATCCAATTTTTATCAGCAAGCAACTTATTATCTAGCAAAAAAGTGAATATACCTAGCAAATTTACAATTATATCGCCAACCTCATGAGGTAAAGTTGTAGCAGCAAACCCATATTGTCGTTCTTATGTAATAGAATTCCACCAGTTTATGATACCATTTTTTCTTGACTGTTTTTTTCATCTATAAAATTAAAGTATGGTAAACAAATACCTACTAGTGACACGATGCAAATTATGAAACCAACTAAAAAATACAGTGGCCTAACACCAAGCAATTCACTTAATCCACCACCTATTAGTACTCCCAAGGGCATGGTACATCTGATAATAAGCAAACGAACTGAAAATACTTTTCCCATTAGGTGATTTGGTATCGTTTTTTGACAAATCGTTGTATTATGTACACTAAATATAGCCATTGCTATTCCTCCTATGATCTCTGTTGTTATAGCTAGAGGGATGCTGTGGTTAAAGCAAAGTGCTAAAAACGTTGTTCCTCCTATGAAAAGGGATCCTAGCATAAGAAATCTACGACTTTTATACTTTATTTTTGTGACGAGTATTGCTCCGAGTATATATCCTATAGGAAAGCCTGCCATGAAATAACCATATTCTGCATATGTACCACCTAATTCTTCTGTAAGGTATGGTAGAGTTGTCACCATTGTTACGCCAACTCCAAATTGTACAAATGCTAGAAAGACACCTAACCACACAATAATCTTTTGAGTAAAGAAAAAAGATATTCCTTCCGAAAAGTCGGCAAACCATGTTTTTCTTACTTCAAGATTATTTCTATTTTCTTGTATAAAAAGCAATGTAAAACCGCTTATGATCATAAAAGAACTCACAAGTGCAAGAGTAACTTGAACACTACTATACTCAATTACTAGACCAGCTATTACTGGGGATAAAAAGGTCATTAATCTTGCTGTACCATCAATGTATGCATTTGCTGACTGTAAATGTTCTTTTTCTACAATAGTAGGAGTAATTGCATGGTTAGCAGGCACATAAAAAGGAGTGATTAGCCCTACAATGGACTGTACAGCATAAATGTGCCATACCTCTAGGTTTCCGAATGTTAATGCAGTTAAAGGAATTAAGAATATGACACCTCTAATCCATTGTGAGAGTACCATAATCCATTTTCTACTCCACCGGTCAATAAATGGGCCAATAAAAAGTTGAAGTATTAATGACGGTAAAAAATATAAAAGCCACATACTCCCAAGTGCAAGTGTAGAACCTGTAATCTGATAGATTAATATTGAATTACAGAAGGTTCCGAATGCACTACCAAGTTCTGAGATTCCATTTCCCGCCCACGTACTAACAAACGAACGATTTTTAAATAAGGATGAGTTCATAAACGTTCCTTTCATTACAGGTTTAAATACTGGTCTAATTCCTTAAAAAGTAATGTAATTACATTTTGTTTTAGAGAATATTTTGTTCCATCTATTACTACTAATTTAGCTGCACGTAATATTTTTAGATGATGATGGATCGTTGTTTTTCCCATATTTAATATTTCAGTTAATTCTTGTAAGGAACGGTCATTTTCTGATAACAACTTGATTATTTTCAGCCTTAATTCATCTCCTAATGCCTTATGCTTTTGCACCATGAAGTTATTTGGCATATATTTGTCATTTGGTGAGAGGCTGTCATTTGCAATAGGATAATAAAATACTTTCGTATCTTCTATATCTGCTTCAATATTCCAAGGTCGATATACATATTGAGGAATCAGTAAAACCTTATGAACACTTGGTTCAGGAAGATAGTTTATTCCACCAGTTGCCCACTGGACGAGTTCCTCAGAAGACATTTTTTCTTTCATTTTGGCTTTAGATTCATAGTCATTCTTTAAAATTTGATTCGTTAGCTTTAATTCAGGAGATAACACTGTTTCATACCATAATGTCATGACTTCAATTAAGTGAGATTTAAGTTCATCTGCGTCAATGTTGCTAATGAATTCAATGTACTCAGGAAAAAATGGATTATCCTTTGTTATACTTTTCAGTTCTAAGATTCCACTTTCTTCACCACTAGCGGCGCGTTCCCTTAAAGGCTGAAACTCCTCACCTATATAAGGCAAACAGTGGAACTTAAATTTCAAACTATGTAAAGACTTAACACTAGAACAGAATTCATTCAGGTTACTACTTTCACAGTGATGAAGCATTTGTAAGAGTGCTTTCCACGTATTATTCTTTTCTACGTAATTTAAATGCTGTATAAGATTATTAGAAAACGACTCTCTAAGTTTTTCCCAATATGATGTAGGTTTTTCTAAAGTATCAATCAATCGCGAATTTGTTACTGCTGCAATCCCAAGTGCACACTCCCATAAAGGTGAATAAGCCAACTGAACACTATAGGTTTCCCTTTTTCTACTCGTAACATTAAATACATCCATTTTGATCACCTCTAAAATACTATTGTTTGAATAAATTATAACAAATCAAATATCAAATTCAATAATTGTTGAATAAAATATTCAAATAATATTGAATATCATCTAATAGTAAAAAAGGTAATTGATTTATTAGCGAAATCAATTACCTCAAGAATCAACTTTAGTATTAATAAACGAATTGTTGTCTCCTGAATTTACAAGATGATAGTAGCCGATAAAGAAGGAATTATTCTAAGGAAGGATCATTAGCTTTCTGTAGAAGTAATTGTCCAAATACTAGGATTTGTCAATTGATCGTGTTAAGCCTACGACTTATCGTGATATGTATGAATTAGAGGAGGAAAGCAATTGAAAAACACATAAAATTCTTCTAAAAGATTTGTTCAATGCCTAATTTTGAACTATAGAAGTGAAGTCAAATGGAAAATACGTTCAATAAGATCATACAGATGATAAATTGAAGCATATTTAAAGAAGTGTTCCTCTTTACTATTACTGTATTTCTAGTACTAGCATTATTTTCATATTTCAAAAGAGATGGTTTTAAAATGGATATTATAAATAATACAGCAATCCACCAATCGCTAAAGATAAAATTCCAATAACTCCAGTAATCATCGCAATCTTTGTTCTAAAATTCTTATGGTCTTCAGTTTCTGAATGTGAATGTGGTCTTTGCTCTGAAGTATTTGTCCATGCACCTATAAAAATACCAGAAATGAGAACGCTAACAACTCCTACTGTAAGAAAAAATTGTAACATTCAGTCTCCTCCTTTCAATTCTATATTTACGAACATGATAAAAAGAGGTTTCATTTATTATTAGAAATAGGATGATTTCTAAATTACAATAGTTATGTAGGACTAGTATGAATAAAGACGAAACAGATATGTAGTCTAAATTAAATGAATAGGGGGGATAATATGGAGTTTAGGATTGCTAGTAAAGAAGATTTGTCGTCAATTGTTCGCTTGCTGGCTGATGACGAATTAGGTTCTCAGCGTGAAAGGTATGAGGATCCGTTACCGGAGGATTATTATCAAGCTTTTGCTGAAATAGAAGCTCAAGTAGGCAACCAAATTCTTGTAGCTATTGAAGATCATGCTGTGATTGGCTGTCTTCAATTAACGATCATACCAGGGTTAGCAAGACTAGGCATGAAACGCGCACAAATTGAAGGGGTCCGTATTGATGGAAACTATAGAGGAAAAGGCATAGGTGAAGCATTGTTTAAACAAGCAATCGAGATCGCAAAATCTGAGGGATGTGGACTTGTACAATTAACAACTGATAAGCAACGGAATGATGCGTTTCGTTTTTACGAACGATTAGGCTTTACAGCAACTCATGAAGGAATGAAACTGATTTTCTAAGATGTGATGGGCATAACTTATATTAATAACAAGAAAAAAAAGCATCAATCATTTTGATGCTTTGAGATTGTAGACAAAGTCGATTTCCGACTTTGTCTACATTTTTTTCGTAGTACTTTTTGATAATAAGAGAAACACTCAGAATGTCTTGAAAACGCTTGTCAGACTAGGCGTGCGGTCGAATAAAGACCCGAATAGAACGAACGGGGACGAGTGAGACAAACAACGACGCATGCGAGCGTTTGTCAACAGTCTGAAAGCATCAATCATTTTGATGCTTTTTCTACATATTAGCCTTATGCTTTTGTCCACACGTTACTAATTGGGATTCCTGCGTCTTTAACCGTTCTAAATAATGGACAGCGTAAGTCAACAGCTTGTACCATTTCATCAATACGTTCTTGCGGTTCAGTCGTTTCGATTGTTGCCTTAACTGTGACCTCTTGGAATTTTGGATCTACTTGCAAATCGCCCATTAGACCACTAATGTCGATATTTCCTTCAGCTTCAAAGCGAATGTTTTGTAAGTCAAAGTTCATTTCCTTGGCGATTATTTGAGCCATGACATTTTCACAAGCCAGAAGGGAAGCTAAGAAAGTAGATAATGGATCTGCAGCGGTATCCATCCCACCCATGGATTCTGGTTCATCTACAATGATACGATGTTTCCCTGAGTTAGCATCTAAAAGCATACCCGACGCTTTACCTTCTACGTTTACTGTCATTACTTGTGGCATAATTATTCCTCCAATTTACGGTTTCTTAATAAGTTAGCAGCAGTTACCATTGTGGTTAGCTTTTCTTTCGCAATTTCATGACTGTTCATTGGCCGTTGAGCAAATGTACCAAAACCACAATCTGGATTTAAGAAGATTTTATGATCATCTATACTTTTGCGGACGCCATCGACTCTACTGTTTATTTCTTTAGCAGACTCAATAGTTTCAGTTCTTGGATTGATTACGCCGAAACCAAGCTCTTTATCACCAATAAACTCCTTAATAACATCAATTTCACCAGCACGAGGAGTAGAGTATTCAAGTACGAGTTGATCAACATTCACGTTCCTTAAATAAGGAACAAGAGGATCATATGGACCGCGTAATAAGACGCTTTCTTCAGTGCTCCAATTACCACGGCAAACATGTACACCAATCTTCGTTCCTCGTCCAGTCATTCCTTCTACCACTTGATTCATTAGATCCAAGGCGAAGGCAATTTCTTCATCTGCATCAGCCTTTGCAGTAAGAGCACCACACATGAATGTACGATTTGCATTTTTCTGTGTAAAAACCACTTCAGTCAGCACAGGCTCGTCAAATTGAACAAAATCAACACCAGCAACAATTAGACTATCTAGTTCTTCCTGTAGCACTTTTATAATGTCAACTGCTAAGTCTTCTTTAGTAGGGTAGGAGTTTTTTGACAATCCTTCAACCCACATTGAGCGTGTTAACAAATAAGGACCTGGCAGTGTCATCTTAATTGCTTTTGACGTATGTTTCTTTAGAAACAAATAATCGTCAAGCGCTAGTGATTTCTTTCGACTGATCTTTCCAGTTGCAGCTGGGTTTGTCATCGAATATGCGGGAACATCCAAAGTGCCGAGAATCTCCTCAAAGCTAGCTTTATCCTCGACATAATCGAGTAATTCGGAAACCGAAAGCATACGTACGTTATTCAAATGCTCTGCAACAAAGGAGATGTAATTATCCCGTCGTTGTTCACCATCAGAGACATAATGAAGTCCTGCTTCTTCTTGTGCTTTTAAAATATGCAAAATTGACTCATCTGCAATTCTATGAAATTGATCCTCAGTTATTCGCCCAGCTTTTTTATCGCGCATTGCTTTTTGTACTTCTTTTGTTCTTGGCCAACTGCCAATCATACTCGTTAAAAATGTGTTCATTATTATCGCATCCTTCACATCATTAAAAAACGATTGAAAACTTAATTTTGATGTTTACCGTGTCCTTTAACGTTTGATAGATCGGTGAACGCTTTAATGTGTCATCCCAAACCTCGTTGAGAGCGGTTTCATCATTTGGTGATGAAACGTAAAAAGTTCCTATCATTTGATCAATTTTCGGACTTCCGGAGTCCTCCATCTCCATATGATAGAGAATATTATCAGGACGACCTTTTATCGTAAACTCTAGATGGTCAAGCACGATGTTTCTTTTTGAAGCAATCGTTTTGAAACCGACTGTTAAGCAGCTTGCTAATGAAGCTAGTAGATAATCAATTGCACTTGGAGCATCGACCTTTTGACTGAAATCAGCAGGTTTTCCTACAAGAAATGTATGATTGCGGGAATGAACCTTTGCTGATAATTGGTTGCTGTTTTGAACACGAACACTCCACTGGTAGCCTTTTGCTGCATTAAGGTCTTGTGTCAAATCGATGATCGATTCACCTTTACAAATGAAATAGCGAACCGTATCAATTCCTTGTTCAGATCCAAGGTATTCGTGATGAACCATTCTGCACCAAGCCGGCAGATCATCTGCAACTGTCCTTTCACGACTTCGGACTTCTAAAATTTCTCCAGATGCAAGTGGATCCATCGCTTTTTTTATAATAAGGAGGAGACCCGAGCCGCAATCAAGATCCCCACCATCACAGACAGCATGAGGATTAACCAATTTCTACACCTTCTATCTCTTAATATGTGATTGATGCAGCACCAAGGCTCAAGTATTCTACTAATTTTGCTCCTCCAACGATCGTAGCCCCTTCAATCAAGTCATCTTCTTCAAGACCACGTTTTTTGTAGCATGGGCTACATACCCACAGGATTCCACCAGCTTCAACGAACTGATCCATTAATTGCTTTAACGGAGCGAACCCTTCTTCATTTATGTCCTCTGCATACCCTTTAGCAGCTAAGTAAGCGCCTTCAACATTTAAAAACACGACAGTTTCTTGTCCAGAAGCTACAGCTGCATTTGCTACAACAAATCCTACCGTCGCTTTATCTCCATTGTTATTCCCATTTGTAATACTAACTAAAAACTTCCCAGACATAATGATTCCTCCAATTATTCGTTATTTTTTTGAATGTAATACGTAGTAATCTTACCTTCATCCTCGCGTTTTACAAGGATGTGCTTTTGCAATCTACACCAAGCAGGTATGTCTTCTCTTGCACCAGGATCATAGGAAATGACTTTTATGATTTGACCGTTTTCCATTTTTTTAACCTTAAGAAATAAGTTCATGATCAATTCACCGCATCCTGTTGGCCCCGCATCATAGGTGATATCAGGTATAAGTTTTGGTGTCACGTAAAGCCCTCCTTTCATTGAAGAAAGCAGGTTCAGAATCTTTTCTCTATTCCTGCTCACTTTCATTATAAAAAAATAGAAAACTAGGATAAATTCAAATAATCGATCATAAGAATCGAAAAGGATCGTTTTAGTCAATAGGTGAATGGTGTTAGTTAAGATCTACAGTTAACCGTGTCCTTCTAGCTGATGAAGAATAATGCCCTTAGTTTAAGGGTGAAGAACAAATAGAAAACGTGGAGTTGATATTCGGAAATTTTTTTTCATAGGAAGACATAACATGTAAAGGACAATTATTGACAGTGATCATTACATTTCTATATTAGTACCAAGGGACGCAGAGGAATTATATGAGCTAATTGATGGAAGTCGTGAGAATATCGGAGAATGGCTTTCCTTTCCTATGAGAACAAACAGGGTTGAAGACTCGAGAATATTTATTGAGAAGTCTTTAAAAAGATTTTCAGAAAAAAACGGATTTTGGGCTGGTATTTGGCATAAAGGTAAAATTGCAGGTTCGATAGGTTTTTTGTTTATAGATTGGAATGCCAGAAAAACTGAAATAGGCTACTGGCTAGGGAATGAATTCGTGGGGAAGGGATTGGTAACATTAGCTTGTAAACAACTCATTGACCATGCCTTTACCGATTTTGACTTGAGAAAAGTAGAAATCAATGTAGCAACAAGAAACTTTAAGAGCAAAGCAATCCCTGAAAGATTAGGCTTCAAGCAAGAAGGGGTTATCCGCAACTATGAATGCTTAAATGGGGAGTATCATGACAGAGTCATTTACGGAATGCTAAAGGAAGAGTGGGAAGCAACTAAATAAGCTAAACAGATTAAAAACACCATCAACATGTTCAAGCGTTTTGTTCTCTGTTTACTTGTTTATGTATGTCTATTAAAGTGTTTATCTAATACGTCATATCGATAAGTTAATAATGTTTATTAGTCTATCTTTATCTTCACTAGGTACATTTTCTGATAACCTGGCTCCAGCAATAATAGGTGCCCATTGAAGAATATCATCACATAATAGGCCAGATTTTTCACAATATATGCGTAAGTATAACTTAGCTAATTCTAATGATACTTGTGAAATCAACAAATAAGTTCGATAAACATCAGCACGAATATCCCCCGCACTTGAATCGACCCAATCAATTATGGTTACTCTATCATTATTTAAAATTAGATTAAATGGGTGTAAATCTCCGTGACATAATCTGGGTTCATACTTTATAGAACCCAAGCGTGTTAATAATGCTTCTCTTTGAATTTCATTGATATTGTTAATTGAATTAATTTGCCTACTTAATTTATCTATCATTGGTTCAAGTATTTTATCTTCAATAACAACTTTATGAATTTTGATTTGCGTATCTACACAAATATTCATGTAATGCTCAGCAGAATCCAGATTATTCATTAAAAGCTCCCCAATTACTTCTCCTTTTATTAATTGCATTAATATTGCCCATTTCCCATTGACTTTGGTAATCTCAAAAACTTTTGGGACATTTAGGCCGCAAGAGTATGCGAACTCCTGTTTTTTCGATTCATAAATAGCTTCAGTCTCAGGTAAATGTTCCTTAAATACTTTTAAAATTTTATTCTCATAGCAATAGATTTCTGCTGTATTACCAATAGCAATCGGCTTTTCTAATTTCATTTTTCTCACCCTGTTATAAAGTTATATTCTTAGTAAAAATATTCGTTTATAAATTGTCATTTCCTTCTTTCGTATTAATTAGAATATAAAATTTCAGAATATTTTCTTTAATTACGTTCCACTTTTGATAATAAATGGTAAACTATGATGTAATCAATTATTGAATTTACAAATCGTAATGTTATAAAAATAAAATTTGCGAGCTATTTAAGGAGGAAATAAAATGTTTCCGATTATTGAAACAGACCGACTACATTTAAGAGAAATGACGATAGATGATCAAGAGGCGATTTTTTCTATTTTTTCGAAAGAGAATGTGACAAGATTTTATGGACATGAACCTTTTGAAAATCGCGAAGAAGCAATGCAGCGCATTCAATTGTTTCAGCAAGGCTGGATTGAAAATCGTGCAATTCGGTGGGGAATTGAGTTAAAAGAAACGAATGAACTAATAGGAACAATTGGCATTCATGCATGGTCGAAGCCGAATAAACGTGCAGAGGTGGGCTATGATGTTCATCCAGATCATTGGGGGAAGGGCTACGCTACTGAAGCTTTAAAAGAGATCATTGAATATAGCTTTCAAGAGTTACACATAAACCGGCTCGGGGCTGTTGTATACGTAGAAAATGAGTCATCAAGCAAACTATTAAAAAAATTCGGTTTCAGAAAGGAAGGTATTTTGGAGAGCTATATGGTACAAGCAGGAAAAGCATATGACACATATATATATTCTTTGATTAAAAGTAGGTGAATTTATTGCTAGAAACAAAAAGATGTAAGATTACTAGCTTCAAAGAATCTGATATAACAGATGTTATATCTGTTTTTTTAGATCCAACTGTTCGAACATTTTTAGGAGGCCCAAGAAGTGAAGAAGGGTTGGCTCAGGAATTAATGACTGCCATTGGATCTGAGAGTCAATCATGTTACTGGGTAGTACGAAATAAGCAAAACAATGAATTTATCGGATTTGTTTCACTAGAACCTTATCATGATGCTACAAATACTGAAATATCGTATCAATTATTGCCAATTTGGTGGGGGAATGGTTATGCGACAGAAATAATCCCAGTTATTTTAGAAGATGCATTTGAACGACTCCAGCTACAAGTCATTAAAGCCGAGACTCAAACTGCTAACATTGCTTCATGTAAGCTTTTGGAAAAAATCGGCATGAAACTTGAGGAAACACTCCATCGCTTTGGAGCAGAACAAGCTGTGTATTACATAAAGAAGGGGAATTTGTAAAATATTATGATGTTGATTTACATAAAGGAGTGAAATTTTGCAAGAGAATAAGGAGAAAGCAGATGCTCTATTTAAAATCTATTTATGGGCGTTATCTTTTTTTAAGCCATACAAAGGTAAGACCTTACTGTTAATACTCTTTGGTTTATTAATCTCAATAAGTGAACTGATGGTTCCAAAAATATTTGAATATTTGATTGACAATATTCTACCTAACAGGAATTGGGGATTATTTGTTATTGTGATCCTTGTCTTCTTCATCTTATTAACGATCCAATTAATTTCAACTGCTACAAGAGAGTATATTCAACGATACGTTCAGGAAAACATTGCGAAGGATATCCAATGGAGCCTTATTAAGAAACTTAGAATACTAGGGATAGACTTTACTGAGAAACAGCCAGTTGGCCGAACATTGTCACTATTAAATACTGAAGTAGCTGCTTTGCAAAATTTATATCGGTACTATTTTCCTGAAATGATTCAAACAACGATTTTTGTCGTGTTTGCTTTTGGCTTCATGATTCAGATCAATATCCCTCTAACCATTTGCATCATTCCTTGTTTTGCTCTCTATTATTTAGCAGGTCCTAAATTAGAAAAAAGGGCATCAGAGCTAGCTAAGAATTTATCTGATAGCAATGTTAAGTTAGGACAGCACTTTTATGAAACCGTTTCTTCAATAAAAGAATTGAGAGCATACAATGGTTTTAGATGGAACACTACAAGAGTATTAGAAGAAGTAAAGGAAAACGTAAATTTATATTCAAAAAGGTATTTATTCGCCTATTTACGAGGTGCAATGAGAAGATTTACTTACTATATAGGTGCGATCGTTCTTTTTATTTATGGAAGTTATTTAATTGTACAGGGCGAGATCTCCCCAGGTGAATTTGTCGCATTCATTTTGTTATATTTCGCGACTATGTTTAAGCTCACGTCGATTATTACGATGCTGACTGAACAAAAACTATTAATGTATCAAGCGAAGAAAATCCATCATTTTTATTCATTAACACCATTGGTTAAGGATAGGGAGGACACTGTTTCTATTGAAGATATTCAGGGCGATCTTCATATTAAAGATGTTTCTTTCTCCTATCATTCAAAAGGAGAAATGTTACTAAATCAAATTAATTTACATATTAAACCCGGTGAAAAAGTAGCTTTAGTAGGGGAGTCGGGGTGTGGAAAGTCGACACTAGCAAAGCTAGTTGGACGGATTTATGATCCAAACAATGGGGCAATTTATTTAGACCATGTAGATATTAGGGATTTAAGTATTCATACACTAAGAGGTTCCATAGGCTTTGTCTTTCAACAAGTATATTTGTTTGGTACATCGATAAGAGAAAATATTTTGTTTGTTCATCCCAATGCTTCAGAAGAAGAGATGATTGGAGCAGCTAAGGCAGCGCATATACACGATTTTATCATTAGTCTTCCAAATGGTTACGATTCTTTAGTAGGTGAAAAAGGAGCAAATCTATCTGGTGGACAAAGACAGCGAATTGGTTTAGCAAGGTTATTCCTAATGAATTCGGCCATTGTGATCTTAGATGAGCCAACATCTGCTTTAGATAATCTTACAGAAAAAGCCGTACAAGTTTCTCTAGAAAAATTTCTAGAAGAAAAAACGGTTATTACTATAGCCCATCGGTTAAGTACAATTCGTGATTATGATAAAATCGTTGTAATGGAGAAAGGGAAGATCTTCGAAAGTGGAAACCACGCTGAATTAATCACAAAAAAGGGTCTTTATAAACAGATGATTGCTAACACGGAAGAGGCGAATGCTTTATGACAAACATAAAGTGGATATGGTCATTTATTAAAGATCAGAAGCTGTTGTATTTTGTATGCATCCTTTTATTATTGGTGGAAAGTGCTGCTGAGATTTATAGTATTCAAATGCAAAAATACATCATTGATGAGGTCATTATTGCCGGTGAATATGAAAAATTATGGATCTACATTCCTTTAATTGCGTTATTTTATTTAACTTTTACATCATTGTTTATCGCTAATCCCTATATCCAAAGCAAGATTCACGGGAGGGTAAAACTTCAGCTGCAAGAAAAAGCTCTAACGTATTTTTATAAAATCCCATTTCATAAACTCCAGCAAGAACGTGATGCTAAATATGTTCACTACTTTACAAATGAAATTCCGATCGTGGCAAGAGTAATCGGTGAAGATATTGCCGATATTATTAAATATGCATTTAATACACTATTAATCTGTGGATTAATTATCTTTTCGGCACCATTTATTTTGATTGTTATCATTACTTTAAGCATATTGTACATCTTTATGGGTAACAAATTTAATCGAAAGCAAAAGGATGCATGGAAGAACATTCAGAAAGAAAAATCTGAATTTTTAACTACGTTGGAAGAGGGCGTTACTTCTACAAGAGATGTTATTGCAACAAACAGCCAAGATTGGGAAGAAAAAAGGTTTAATAAAAAATACAAAAACTACTTTCAAAGTTTAATGCAAGAAGGAAAGTTGAAAATCAAACAAGTGTATTCAATGGAATCTCTTACAATGGGTGCTCAATTATTTGTACTCACATATGGCGGATATTTAGTCATAAACGAAAGCATATCCACAGGGATACTAGTAGTCGTTTTTCAATTAACGTCTACTTTAATTCAATCTTTTATTAAGCTATATAACTTGTTGTTTACTTTCTCTGGAAAACTAGCCTCTGTTGAGAACATAAAGGATTGGATAGAGGAACCTGTCAGCAAGAAGGAGTATCTTTCTCTAAAAGAAAACTCGATTACTGAATTAACTTTAAACAATATAACTTTTAAACATGATCAAGACGACATCTTAAAGAACCTATCAATTGATATCCCGATCGGAAAAAAAGTGGCGATCGTTGGGCCAAGTGGAAGCGGTAAATCTACAATCGCATCACTATTAACAAGATTTAGTACTCCTCAAAAAGGTTCTATTTTCGTATACGGTATGAATTTGGAGGATATATCATTAGAGGAGTGGAGAAAACGAGTAAGTGTTGTTTTTCAAGATAGTTATTTCTTTCCCGGTTCAATAAAGGATAACTTATTGCTCGGCTATCAAATGAATGATGCTCACCTATTAAAAATCTGTGAATCTATGCAAATAAAAGAATTGGTTGAAAAATTGCCTAATCAGCTTGAAAGTGTGATTGGTGAGCGTGGTGTCACGATATCCGGTGGACAAAAACAACGATTATCTCTAGTAAGGGCTATACTGAGGAGCCCGGATGTATTGATTTTAGATGAATCTACTTCTGCCTTAGATGTTCAAACTGAAAGGAAAATTCAAGCTGAAATAGATGAAATGAGAAAAGGGAAAACAACCATTATTATTGCACATAGACTGTCTACAATTAGAAATGCCGATGTCATATTTGTATTAAAAGATGGAGAGATAAGTGAGATTGGGTCACATTCAGAGTTATTAACAAACGGATCAACTTACGCAGATTTAGTTAAAAAAGAATTAGAGTACGTTCAAAAAGAAGCATAGAGAAAACTTTTAAGAGGTGTCCTTTGGGGATTATCGTTGCTATTGGAGGGGGAGAGATCGGCTTAAAGGAAACATTCCCAATCGATAAATAAATAGTAAGGTGTGTGAATAAGGAAACCCCACGCATGTTATTTATTCCTACTGCATGCGGAGATAGTAATGGATATATTAAAACAATTAAACATATTTTTGGGGAAGAGTTAAATTGCATCGTTGATACACTGTTGTTCGTTCATGAAAGACCAACTGATGATGTTATACGAAGGAAAATTGCCAGTGCAGATATTATTCATTTTGGTGGGATAAAGTCCAAAGAAATCGCAAAAGCCTATGCTTTTACCCATGGGTTAAATTCACTTTGATAATAGTTCGTATATAGATCTATCTTTTTCGGCAATTCTCTTAAGCTCTTTTGCACGAGAGCTTATAAAATTTGTCATATATGTTTCCAAAAATAATGTATCAGCAATCTTGCCAAGAGGTCCAAACGGTGCCTTATACTGGAATGTATCGATCATTAGTGTTCCTTCGATCTTTTCTATAAATTGATGAGTGTGAGTAAAAGAATGAAAAGCTCCTTTTATCATAATATCAATGAACATAATAGGCTTTTTCATATGAGTAACTTTTGCAGTTAGTCTTTGTTTGATACCAAAGTGGGTAGCTTCCCAAGTAACCGTATCACCAAGTTCTAACAATCCAGTACTCACCCCGCCAACAACCTTTTCTTTCGTTTTAGCAGTCGTTTCAGTATGGATCTCTACATTTCGTGCAAGATCAAAACATAATTCAATGGGTGCTTGGATCAGCTCCATATGTTTAATAATGGGCATTTGATTGCTCCTCTCTGATCAGTCAGTGCAGATGAGGTTAAATGATCGATTCATTCGTTTTCCTTTTTATCTTTATGCAACTGAAATTGATATCGAGCATTGATATAAAACATAATACCAATTAAGAACAAAATTAATATCAGCCAAGCAAAAATAGCGGAGTACTCATCTTTAAAGATATAAACACTCGTTAACGTTGTAAAAGCCATCAAAATCATAATCACATACATGCCATGTATATACTTCATATTTTTACCTCCTATTGTTAAATCGTAACATGATGCTCCTTTTTATGTAAATTTTTATTCGGTTATTTATTATAAAAAATCAAGGGTAGGGTTAAAATGGAAAAAGCTATTCGATATATGCTCGTTTTAATTTCATGTATATCTTTAGTTAGTTGCTCAATTATGAACGAAAGAAAGATGGATGCAAAATCAATTAATGAAGATTTAAATTACTTATTTGAAAAATTAGAAGAACTTCACCCTGCATTCCATGAAAAAGAACATGTACTTAACGAAGTTAGACTAAACTATGAAAATAGCATTGATAAAAAAGACTCAATCAATTCATTTAGAATGGGTCTTATGAAAATATTAGCTACTATTAAAGACTCACATTCAGTTGTGTTGCTTGACGAAGAGTTTAGTAGATTACCAATCCAACTCAAATATATAGATGGTGGCGTATATATAATAGAAAGTCATGCTAATAAAGCCCAAAAAGGAGATAAAATCATCAAAATTGAAAATAGAGATATAAATGAAATTATAAGCGATTTAGAGCCCTATCTATCATTTGACAATGACATTTGGTTTAACCTACAAGTCACCAATTTCTTGACTCTAGAGTATATTTTACACTCATTTGGATTAATGAAGAATGATAAAGTATTACTAACGGTCGAAAGAGATGATAAGGTTTTAGACTATTACATAGATTTTGTCGAACAAAATAAAATCAATCAAGAAAAAAATGATGATTATTTTTGGAACATCTTGAATGTAGAAGATAAGCAAATTGGATACTTTAAAATAATCAATTCTGTTTTTGACGATGAATTTGAAAAAACGCTTGAAGCGTTTTTCTTGCAACTAAATAAAGACAATATAGATAAAATCCTACTTGACCTGAGGAACAATTCTGGTGGAGATTCGAGAGTAGCAAATGCGTTTATTAATAAGTTAAATGTAGATTCCTATTTTAATTATAGAGAAAGGAATTCAACATCAATAATTGAAGAAGATATTGTAGAAATACAGTTGAATAATGATAATGAAAACACTGGAAAAATATATACATTGGTTGGACCTAGTACGTTTAGTTCTGGAACAATGTTCGCAACTTTAGTAAGAGATAACAACCTAGGTATAACAATTGGATCTTCGTTAGGACAAAACCCAAATCACTTTGGAGATCTCACTTTAATTGTTTTACCGAACTCGATGCTTAATATTGTACTATCTACTAAAGAGTTTTTGAGACCAGCCCCAGAAGAATTGATCGAAAACAACTTGGAAATTGATGTTCCTATTTCATTAGAGTTAGAAGATTATCTGGAAGAAAAAGATGTTGAACTGGAAAAAGCGATATCTATTATACATGCTATTGATTAAAGCGCTGAATGTACGAAGGAATTTCAACTAAATACATTTGTCCCTCCTAATTAATATCTATGTAACTTCCAACTTGAGTTCTGTACTCGTATTCAGTGTGAGAGGAGAGTTAAAATGAAAAGAGTTTTATATTGTCTAACCATTTTTGTTTTAATTGTTCTAGTTGGCTGCTCAAAAGACGAATTTGAGGAGCTTGATTTGGAGGAACTTAGTAGAGTCGATGTTCAATTCATTTCAAATGACAAGAAGAAAATGAGTATTACTGAGGAAGAAAAACTTGAATCGTTGACAAACATCATGCTGAATATTGAGTGGGAAGAAAATGTAAAGGTTGAAATGGCTCGAAAAGAAGATGTGATAGTGACTTTATTCTATACAGTTAAGCAGAATAGCCCAGAAAGTTTGAAGAAATACTATATATGGTTTGATAAAGAAGTGACGGTTATTGATAGGGAAAGAAATGCGCGGGGGAAAATTACAAACAAAGACGGTGAAGCGCTGAAAAAGCTTTTGTTGGAAGAATAAAAGAGCAGGCAAAACCTGCTCGTAGTCTGTTGCTAAACTGAAACGCTCGCGTCAGGCGTTTTTTGTCAGAGTAGTTCTAACCACTATTTCATTTCACTAAACATCTAGTCTAACATTCTAGGTGTTTTTCCATGTAGATGTTCATGTGTTTCATTCGGTATTCTCAAAATCTATATTACCTTTTTATAAAATTCAGTACGGAATAAGGTTAAAAAGATAATGGTTGTAATGATGATTGTGAACAAGAATAATACTCTTATTTCGAAATTCTCAGCCCATATTCCTGCGAATAATAAACCTGCTGGTAGTGCAAGTTTCATGAGCATTGATGATGTGCCAGCGACACGACCGAGTAAGTGATTCGGCGTGTATTCTTGACGGATTGCAAAATATAAGACGTTAGAGATTGTGATCGCAAATGTACGGGTTGCAAGTGAAATCGCAATAATCACCCATGAGTCAGCGAATAATAACAGCAAATAACCTAGTGCATCACCGATCACAGTATATGTATAAAGTTTGCCACGAGCAAATGTTTTCGTTAATCTCTTTACTACTAGCGCGCCGATTAAGCCTCCAACTGCACTAAAGCTTAGCATAAAACCAATCTGTTTCTCAGTAGAGCCTAGATGGTCAACAGCAAAGAATATTAATACACCTAACACCATACTTGAGGCGAAGTTTTGAAAGATTGTTGCAATAGTAGGTGTAAGCAATGGCTTGTTTTTAAATAATTCATCAATGCCCTCCTTCATATCTTTTATGAAAGATTGTTTTTTTCGCTCGTTCGCAGTCTGAACTGGCTTTGGTAAAAAGACAATTGCAATTAAAGCAATTGTAATGCAAATAAATTGGATCGCCATTGTAGAGGCAAATGTACCAGCTGCTAGAATAATACCTGCTGTACCTGGACCAATCATTCGGATAAATGTATCAGTAAAGCTCATTTTTGCATTTGCTTCAGTTAGTTGTTCACGGTTCACTAATTGTGGCATCGTTGAATGGCTTGCATTTCCATTAAAATAGCCAGCGCTTGAAAAGAAAAAACCGAGTAAAAACAAGCTCCATAGCTCCATATTTTGCAAAAGCAATAATAGGATAATCAATGTAATCGCGATCCACTGAATACTTAAATTCACGAGCATTACTTTCTTACGATTTAAACGGTCAACAATGACCCCAGCTACCATACCAAGTAATACGTTTGGTAAAAATTCCATCACGCGCATCCCACTCATTGCAAGCGCACTTTGGCTCATATCATAGATTAAGAGCGGAATAACAACGGTGTATACTTGTAAACCAACAGATGCTGCGATCGAGCTAATCCAAAGTACGAGAAAGCCACGATTTTTCCATAACGAAGGTGATTCTTTACGAACTTCTAATTGATAATTCTCCATTTTTTCTCCCCCTAGCCATTATTCACTAAATATGATACAAAGGAAAAGGAGGAACAAAAAGACTCAAAATTCTGTATTCATTTCGTTCACCCTTTTAAGAAGAAAGGAGGAAAAGGGGATGAAGCTAGAGGATCATTATTTCACCCTTTATAAGCATTTCAGCTCAAAAGACCATCTATTTATTTATGAGATCGCGAATGTATTAGGTTGCAGTGAAAGGCATGCGAAAACGATCATCAAACATTTAATAGAAAAGAAATGGATTGGCTGGAGGGCTAGTACAGGTAGAAGCAATCCTTCTGAAATTGTCTTTTACTATAACGAACAAACACTAAAGGAAGAAAAAATTAAGCAATTGATTCAAAGTGGGAATATTGCGATGGCTCTAAAAGAAATGGAGGAAACAGAGCTAGAAGAATCTTTTATAAAAACATTGCAAAGTCAATTCCTTTGGAAGCCAGAGCATGTAAATGAAACGAAGCTGGATGTTTTAAGCTATCCATATTATTTTCCAGTTAATACTTTTAATCCGCATAAAGCATTAACAAGACATGAAGGTCATATTATTTCTCATGTATACAATCGCTTATTGTCGTTTGATTATGACTTGGCTGACTATAAGTTCGAACTGATCCATCGCTATGAAAAAATTGATAATGGAAGGAAGTGGCGCTTTTATTTAAGAAAAGGCATTACTTTTCATGACGGTACACAATTAACAGCTAAAACGATTCAGGTTAATGTGGAGATGTGGCGAGCGATCAGTCATAACAAGTGGAAGACGATGTTACTACAACTTATTTCTGAAATTTCAATTGATTCACGCTATATATTGACGTTTCATTTGCATGAGCCAAACCATCTATTTCTACATTTGTTTACTGATTCAAGAGCAATGATCATGCCAATTCATACGAAAGAAATGGCAGACTATGATTTTGATAGGCGACCAATAGGTACTGGCCCGTATCGTGTTGCAGAGCATAAGCAAAACTATTTGCGACTCGAAGCATTTGATCAGTATCATCAATTGCGTCCACAAATGGATCAAATCGAATTGTATAGGCTTCCAAAAGGTGAGCTGCCAAGCAGAGACGGGATTCATTATCATCTAAAGAATGAGAAAACGGTAGAATCAAAAACGTATGACTTCCCACAGCACGATCGTGGAGGAACATTTATTGTTGTCAATCGTCAAAAGGAAGGACCTCATAATCATCCAGATTTTCCTAAATATTTATCATATGCGATTAACCGTTATCAGCTCTTTTCTGAGCACCCTCATTATAAGATATGGCAACCAGATGGGTTCTTTATTCGAGACGGGACTCCATTGCGTCAGAATGCAGATGAACAATTAGCAAGAGATTGGTTTAGTGAGAATGGATTTGATGGATATGAGCTAACATTAACTTCAACCTGTCTACGTCATAATGCGCACCTAGGATATGAAATCCAATTATTAAAACAACATCTTGCTAGATTCGGTTTAATCGTACATACAGAAATAGTCGATTATGATAAATTAACAAAGCCAGAAGTCTTGAATAAAACAGAGCTTGTGATTGCAGGGTGCTCAATTGCAGGAGATATCCTTGCTTCAGTCATTCAGGTGTTTTGTGGGAAGCAAAACTTCATTTACGAAACAATGCCGATAGAAGCTCGTCATCATACCGACTTAATGGTAGAAAGAATTTTGTCGAGTAGCTCTACTCAACAAGCATACGAGCGTTTACGAGAGCTTGAAATTTACATTCTCAATGAATACCATGTGATCTATTTATATGAAAGACAAACGACTGTTTCAATTGAAGCGGATGTGAAAATTAAAGGAATTGAAATAAACAGTTATGATCGGATTAAATACGATAAGCTTTGGTATACCATTTAGAAATATTTATGTCGTTTTCTAATAGAGAAAGAAAATTTTTATTATTAGTAAAATTATGATAAAATGAACAGGTCTTATTGTTGGAACTGGGGGATTTTACTGATGAGAAAACTAGGTATTGCACTATTCGTTTTGTTGATCATTTTGACTGCTTGTTCTTCAAAGAATGAAGATACATCAGCCATTTCTGTATCAAAAGGATTAAAGAATGTAGAGATGGTTCTTCCTTTTGAAATGTTAGAAGGTCAGGATGTTGATGCTGTTATAGCTGAAGCAAAAGCATCAGGCATTACAGATATTAAGCAAAATGATGATGGTTCACTTACATACAATATGTCTCGTGTAAAACATAACGAATTGCTTCAGGAAATTGAAGTTGAAATAAGAAATACTGCGAAGCTTTTAGTTGATAACGAAAATTACATCTCTGTACAAGATATTGAAATTAGTGATAACCTCAAAGAGATTGATGTAAAAGTAATTAAGATTGGCTATGAAAAAAGTACAGATCGTTCAACTATTTACAATTTAGGGATACTTAGTCTTTACTATCAATTATACGACGGTGTTAAGTCCGATGACTACGAAGCTACGATTACAGTCATTGATGTTGAAACTGGTGAAACGATTGATGTAATGACATTTCCGAGTGCCTATTTCTATTAAAGTGAAGCCTTCCTTAGGGAGGTTTCTCTTATACATTAGAATTTTTATAGAGATACTTGTAGGAGGGGATGATTAAATGACAGAGAAAATTGAGTTAGCGATTCAAGATACGTATCCTGAGGATTTTTCGTGGTGCTATGGATGTGGAAGGCTAAATGAGGAAGGCCATCACTTCCGTACAGGTTGGCATGGAGAGAAAACGCTTACAATTTATATGCCTACTGAAAATGAGATGGCGAAGCCTGGGTTTGTGTATGGAGGAGTTGTTGCCTCTCTTATTGACTGTCATGGTACTGGTTCTGCAGCACTTGCATTGCATCGTAAAAATGGACACGAAGTAGGAGATGGGGCGGAAGTGCCTCGTTTTGTGACAGGTAATCTTAATGTGAATTTTTTAAAGCCGACTCCACAGCATGTCCCGTTAAAGGCTTATGGAGAAATTGAAGAAATTCATCCGAAAAAGTGGAAAGTGGCAGTTGAGGTATATGCAAATGAAACTTTATGTGCAACTGGGGAAGTAATTGCTGTTGTTATGCCGAAAACCTTTCTATAATAGATAGAGACATAATAAAAATAGACATAGATAGAAGAGAGGTTTATATGTTGACAAAAGAATTCCACACACAAAATCGTAAGAATGCTCTTACACAGTTTGAAATAGGTGATATGCTTGTATTGTTTGCTGGCACAGCTCCACATAAGTCAGCAGATGCATACTATCATTTCACACCGAATCGTCATTTTTATTATATAACAGGTATTGATGAGGCAGATGTGATTTATTTTGCTCAAAAACATGCAAATGAAATCGAAGAAATCATTTTTATTAAAAAGCCCGATCCTGTTATGGAGAAATGGGTTGGAAAATCAATTTCAGAGGTTGAAGCTAGAGAAGTGAGTGGGATCGAGAAAGTCATGTACATTGATCAATTCCATGCGTTCTTCAACCGTAAATTGATGCACTCAACAGCTCCGAGTGTTTATCTTGATCTTGAACGAAGAAGTGAAGGTAATCATTTTACAAAATCACAGCATTTTGCCGATGATCTGAAACAAAATAATCCAAACGTACAGCTGAAAAACATCTATCCAATCATTAGTGAACTTCGTACAATTAAAAGTCCAGAAGAGATCGCTCATCTTAAAGAAGCGATTCGCATTACAAAAGAAGGCATCTACAATGTGATGAAGAACAGTAAGCCAGGGATGATGGAAAATGTATTAGAAGCCCACTTTGATTTTACATTGAAAAGCAATGGTGTAAAGGAATCAGGCTTTCCAACGATCTTAGCTAGCGGTGCAAACGCAACAGTTCTTCATTATGAAGATAACAATGATATTGTAAATGATGGTGACCTAGTATTATTAGACCTTGGAGCACAACATGGACATTATAGTGCAGATATTAGCTATACTTTCCCGGCGAATGGAACATTCACGGAACGTCAAAAAACGATTTATAATATCGTTCTCAAAGCTTTGCGCGAAACGACAGCATTAATTAAACCAGGTTTGCCGTTCGTAAAATTAAACCAGCACGCAAAGAAAGTTTTAGCTGAAGAAGCGATAGAGATTGGATTAATTAAAGATGAAAACGAAATTGATCAATATTATTACCATGGAATCGGGCATCATCTCGGCTTAGATACTCATGATGTTGGTGATTATACACAAATGGTATTAAGGCCAGGCATGGTGTTAACAATTGAACCAGGCTTGTACATTGCAGAAGAAGGAATTGGTGTTCGCATCGAAGATGATGTCCTTGTAACTGAAGATGGTTATGATGTTCTTAGCGCAGAACTTATTCGTGATGTCGAGGAAATTGAGGCATTCATGAAAAAGAATTAATTTTTCGCCCAAGGGAAAATTCCTTTGGGCGTTTTTTAATGAAACCATTTCCATTTTTATCCGTAAATACATTCAAACAATTACAAAAGGAGGTATAATGATGATCTTACATGAAAAGAAGCACATATTTTTAGCTCTAGCTATAGTAATTGCAATTTCTTCATTCTTTTTACTCATCTTTTTACCACAAAACATCGCAGATGACCTCCACTTTCATGAATACAATTGGCAAGTGTTCTTACCAAACGGTACTAGATATTTGTATGCAGCGGGATTTTTCTTCGTCTTTCTGGCATTTTTAATTATTTCTTTACTGGATATTAAGGTAAGATCCTTTATCATCGGTCTCGTATTTCTATTAATAAGCTTCGTTCCGTTTTATTTCGGTACACAATCATTCTTCATTTTAAACAGCGACTACATTAAATACTCAAGTCCTTTCTCGAATAAAAAGCTTATTTATAATTGGGAGGATGTTGACAAACTAACACATTATCGAGATCGTATGAATACGCAAGATGATTACGAATTCACGTTTAATGATGGAACAGTCTATTATTTGGAAGGAAATTCATATGTTTATTATATCCAACATTTGATAGTTGAATATATTGATAAGCATGAAATTGACTATGAGTTTATTAGGCGTGAATAGGTAGATGAAAATGCTTTTCTTGGAATTTGTCGAAGGTTCTTTAAAGGGTTATTGTCTTTCATCTAGAATTAGTTGATATCTACGAAGCGTTTACTTTAAAGAATTTAAATAGGAAGGTGGGATATTGTTTTACTGGGTGATAATTTTTGGAAGATGAAATGCAAATATTGAAGGCTATAAAGTCCAAACATGTCATATTCGATTAAGATGACTATCATTAATGAATGACATACTGAACAGTTAGTAGTTGAATGTCATCCGACTCATTTTTACTACCAAACCTCCAAGCATAGGTTCATCGAACAATAAGTTGAAAGGTTGATAGGTGGTAATAATACCTTATAAACAAATGTAAACGCTTTCTATTAAAGGGGGAAATTAAATGTCAGAAAGAACGATTTTAACAACGAGCTCACGCGGGTTAAATGAAGATTCATTTCCATTTAGACTCTATCAAAAGGCAAAGCGTTTAGGCGTTTGGAATCCAACTGACATTGATTTTACGAAAGATAAGGAAGATTGGGTTCAATTGACGGATGAACAACGTCATGATATTTTACGGTTGATTTCACAATTCCAAGCTGGGGAAGAAGCGGTAACCCTTGACCTTCTACCTTTAATGATGGCGATTGCAAAAGAGGGACGATTAGAAGAAGAAATGTACTTAACAACATTTCTTTATGAAGAGGCGAAGCATACAGAGTTTTTCCGGTTGCTCTTAAATGCACTTGGTGAAAAAGGTGATCTAGAGCATTTTCATACTGCAACTTATAAGAAAATCTTTTATGAAATCTTGCCGCAATCAATGGATCGTCTCCTTACTGATCAATCCCCAGAGGCAATTGCAGAAGCTTCGACTGTATACAATATGTTCGTCGAAGGCGTATTAGCTGAAACTGGCTACTTCTCTTTCTATCAAGCTCTTGATAAAGCAAGGTTAATGCCTGGTTTACTAGAAGGAATAGGATATTTAAAGCGAGATGAATCAAGGCATATCGGATATGGCACATTTTTATTGCAACGTTTAATTTGTGAGCATCCTCATTTATACGAGATTGTGACGGATAAAATAGCTGAGCTGACGCCACTCGCGATACAGCTGAATCAAGAAGGATTCGAGGATCGCAATGTGAGTGAGTTTGGAAGTGATCTTGATGAAACGATGAATTTTACTTTAAAACAGTTATCTGTTCGATTGGATATACTAGCTCGGGCAAAGGACAAGAGTATTGGAGATATTTATCGTTCAAAGGAAAGTGAATTTGGTGTAATTGAGGAGGAGAAAGTATGACTGCAGAAAATGCAACTCAATTTTGGCTAAAAACAGCTGTTTTTAGCGGTTCAAACTCGCGAGCACTCGTGCCGGAGTTGTTTAGAGGGTTGGGTGCAAAGCGCATCGTACTCTTTAGTGACAAGGGGCTAGAGAATGCTGGAGTTGTAGCAAAGGTTGCAGAAATTTTTTCACTTACACCTCGTGGATCTGGACCTGAATTAGTCGGGATATATACTGATATAGAACAAGATGCTGAAAGCAAATCCATAAATGAAGCGATTAAATATGCAAAAGAAGCTCATGCAGATGCACTTCTCGCTGTAGGTGGAGGAAGTGTCCTAGACACAGTTAAAGCAGTTAAATTTGCATTGTTTAAAGAAGTAAACGATATCAAGGAAGCGATTCCAACAGGGGTTGTATATGAGCAGATGCCGTATGCTCAACCGATGCCAATTCCGCATATTTCAATTCCTACTACAGCAGGTACAGGTTCAGAGGTATCACCGATTGCAGTTATTTTTAATGAGGATATTCAAAAGAAAGTAAATATTATCAACCCATTTATTAGCTCAGATATAGCCGTGTTAGATCCGGATCTAACACTTGGACTTCCAGCTTCAATTACTGCGTTTACTGGGTTTGATGCACTAACTCATGCGATTGAGGCACTAGCCTCCCCAACCGCAACAGTACTTACCGACGCATTTGCTCTACAAGCGATTCGAGTCATTGAGAGAAATCTTGAAACAGCAGTTTCTAACGGAACAGATGTTCATGCACGAATGGAAATGCTACAAGCGAGTTTAATGGGCATCACAGCCTTTAGCAACGCATTAAGTGCTATTCCAATTCATAACTTTGCCCATGCTTATGGAGCAATGTTCAGGATTCCGCACGGGTTAGCAAATGCCGTATTCTTGCCAATCGTGATGGAGATGATTCCATCATTGTACTTACCAAAAATTGATCTACTAGTTGAAGCGTTACGTCTGAAAGGTAACAACACTGATGATGCAGAAACCAAGCTAAAACAAGTCGTAGGTAAAATACGTTCATTGCAACAAAAAGTCGGTCTACCTGCTGACTTTTCAAGCTATAATATCGAGGAAGCAGATATAGAAAAAGTAGAGATCGCTGTTTCTAAAGACCCCTCAGCTGCCAACTTCCCAATCCCTAAAGAAGTAATAAAAGCAGTCGGCCAAAAAGTCATACCAATTGTTGTAAAATGATCGTTTCATTGCCCACCTATTGGCAGGTGGGTTTTTCGTTTGGGAATTTGACATATAATGGTGGATACAAATGTTCTCGGCAAGGAATCAAAGTTTGGTGAGAAATTAGCAAGTTTTGATGAGAAATCAGCAACTTTTGGTTAGAAATCAGCAAGTTTGGGTGAAGAATCAGCAACTTCTGGTTAGAAATCAGCAAGTTTTGATGAGAAATCAGCAACTTTTGGTTAGAAATCAGCAACTCTTAGTGAAAAATTAGCAACATCAATATTCAAAAAGTAACTCGTAAAGTTTTTATAGGAAGCTAGTATCGTATCAAGTACAATAAAATAAAAAGGATTGGATACTTATGAATCAAGAATCTACTAATATTGAAGATTATCTACGAGAATCCCCGTATATCAATTTTTCACATCCACTCATCCAAAAACAAATAAAGAAGTTAAGTGTATTTGATGATAAGATCGAACTCGTTCAGGCAGCTTTTGAGTTTGTGCGCGATGAGGTTTCACATTCATGGGATATTCAAAGTACTAGGGTCACATGCCACGCTTCAGATGTTCTCCTACATAAAGAAGGTATCTGCTATGCGAAGTCTAACCTTCTTGCCGCACTTCTAAGAGGGAGTGGAATCCCAACAGGTTTTTGCTATCAAAGATTAATGATCTTTGACACACCAGAGAAAGGCTATTCTATTCATGCTTTGAACGCTGTCTATCTTTCAAACCTTAACAAATGGATACGTTTAGATGCTCGTGGAAACAAGCCTGGTGTGGATGCTCAGTTTTCTACATCAGCTGAAAAGTTAGCATTTCAAGTAAATCCTGATAAAGGAGAATGGGACAATCCAACCGTTTTTTCTAATCCAAATGAAAGAACAATGGACTGCCTGCACTTAAACAATGATGCAATCGTCATGTACAAAAATTATTTACCGGACGAGCTTTAAATTGAAACGAAATCCTCTTTTTGACGTCTACAGTAAAAAGGAGGTAAAAAAATGAAAACGTTCGTACGATCATGCCTTATAATGCTTCTTCTAATGGGGCTGATTCCAATGAATAAAGCTTTTGCATGTTCTTGTGTGGAGCCTAGTGCGCCGTTGGAAGAACTGGAGAGAGCTGATGTTGTGTTTATTGGTACAGTCACGAAGGTTGATGAACGCAAAGTGAAAAATTCCTCGGCTGATCCAATAAGGTATGTGTTAAGCGTCGAAAGAATTTACAAAGGAATTAAGGAAAATCAAGTTGAAGTATTTTCTCCAAATTCATCAGCTAGCTGTGGATTTAATTTTAAGGAAAATCGCAAGTATATTGTGTACGCAAAAGAGTATGATGGTAAGCTAGATGTATCACTTTGTTCACGCACTGCGTTGGCAGATCAAGCAACTGAAGATATTTCTGCACTTGGAGAAGGAAAAGTACCAACCGTAGATGTTGAAATATTAGAAGAAGAGGCTGTTTTTCCTTTTGGTATACTAGTCATCATAGTTCCTATTCTTTTAATCATCATTTTCCTACTTATTAGAAAGAAATAGCTGTGTTCAAATTTCCTTGTATTGACTAAAAATGCTCCTATATCCTAAAAAGAGAAAATAGTACATTTTGAAGCAATGAATCAAGACTAACCTCACAATAAAGTGCTAATGAATCATTATTAAAAGGTGAAGTAAAGTCTTATTCATTGTCTTTAAGATTTCCTAATTTTTTGGCTGATCTATCAAAAAATGTAAAATAATTAGAGGCCATATTGAAAATTGAAAATAGTATCCTCAAAAACAATAGTCCTTATAACTCCAGATAGGAATCCTTGAAATGTATGTGCTAGTCCGAACAAAAAAGTGAAGCAGATAGTATTACGAACCAATCAAAGAGGTTAGGAAATAGATAACCCAATACAAAGAATAAATATCCTCTATACATTATTTCTTCGGTAATTCCTGCAGTTATAGAAACATAGTTCCATTCTTTTCTTTCTTTATTTATAATTCGTAATAGTTCAGCAAAACTGACATTCTTCCATATCTAAAAAGCAACTTCCATAAAACTCGCTCTCCTATTTTTAAAATTAATACTAAAATTAATAACAATACTATTCCTTGTACACATATCAAAAACGCATTGCATATTCACTCTTTCCTTCCATATAAATGTAGAGAGAATGACGTAGAGGGGGAAGATGAATGGCGGAAGTACAAAGTGAAGCGAATGGAATAAAAAAAGATGCAAAGCATGTGTGGCATTCGATGAAACCTTATCAACCCGACAATACAATGATTGTTGAGAAAGCGGAAGGCGCATGGATTACTGACCAAGATGGCAATCGATTTCTAGATGGGATGGCAGGTCTATGGTGTGTTAATATCGGCTATGGTAGACAAGAACTCGCTGATGCAGCATACGATCAATTAAAGAAAATGGCCTATTATCCATTAACACAAAGTCACAGCCCAGCGATTCAATTAGCAGAAAAATTAACTGAATGGCTCGGCGATGAGTATGTGATATTCTTTTCGAATAGTGGTACAGAGGCAAATGAAACAGCCTTTAAAATGGCAAGGCAGTATCATCACCAAAGAGGAGAAGCATCTAGGCATAAATTTATCGCGAGGTATCGTGGCTATCATGGGAACTCATTTGCTTCCTTAGCTGCAACCGGTCAAGCACAAAGAAAATACAAGTATGAACCTCTTGCCCAAGGCTTTTTGCATGTTGCTCCACCAGACTCCTATCGATATCAAGAATTAGACAATGTTCCACCTGCACAGTTAGAATCTGTTAAAGCGATTGATAATGTGATGACATGGGAATTAAGCGAAACGATTGCAGGTGTGATCATTGAGCCGATTATAACTGGAGGTGGAATTCTGCTCCCACCAGAAGGATATTTACAAGGAGTAAAAGAGACTTGTGAAAAGCATGGTGCCTTACTGATTGTCGATGAAGTCATCTGTGGTTTTGGCAGAACGGGAAAGCCGTTTGCATTTCAACATTATGGAGTAAAGCCTGATATTGTAACAATGGCAAAAGGAATCACAAGTGCGTACTTGCCTTTATCAGCTACTGCTGTACGAAAAGAAATATACGATCAGTTCAAAGGTGAGGATCAATACGATTACTTTCGTCATATTAATACTTTTGGGGGCAGTCCTGCTTCATGTGCAGTCGCACTTAAAAACTTAGAAATTATGGAACAAGAAGATTTGTTTACACAATCTGCACATAAGGGAGAAAAAGCAAAAGAGTTTCTTCAAGGGAAACTGCTAACACATCGGTACGTAGGTGATGTGCGTGGAAAAGGTTTGCTAATAGGAATTGAGCTTGTGAAGGATAAACAAACGAAAGAGCCACTAGAGGTAGAATTGCTTAATAGAGTAATTGCTGGCTGCCGTACAAAAGGCGTATTAATTGGAAAGAATGGTGCAACAGTGGCTGGCTACAATAATGTGTTAAGTCTATCCCCTCCACTTACAATTACAGAAAATGAATTGCAATTATTAATTGAGACTGTTGCTGAGGAAGTTCTCAAGCTATAATTAAGTAATAACGGGCTGCATAAAGCAGCTCCAGACTGTTGACAAACGCTCGCATACTTCGTTGTTTGGCATCAAAGTTCCCTCATGAACCGTGTGTTCTATTCGGGTCTTCATTCGACCACACGCCAAGTCTGGCAAGCGTTTTCAAGACATTCTGGGGATTTTTCTTATTATCAAAAAGTACTGCGAAAAAAATGTAGACAAAGTCGAAATCGACTTTGTCTACAATCTCGAGCTGCATAAAGTAGCTCTTTTGTATTTAGGAGGTATAATATGATAGCAATTACTTATGATGCATGCGAACATGAAGGCTTTTGCATTGATATGAATGAATATGAAGTTAATGAGAATGAGAGCATAGATGAGCAAGTTGAAAGATGGGCTAAAACAGATGTTGCTCCAATCGTAAAAGTGTTTAAAGGTGAGCAACTTCTGAAAGAGTATCGATTTGTTCAATATGAATGTGACTGTATTCAAAAATAAATGCTCATAAAATGTTCATTTTTTTGCTCGTATGATACTTTTTTGTTGATTTATAATATTCGTATAGGGGATATGTTTGTAATACAAATTTAGGAGTGAACAGCATGTCATTATACGAAAAGATCGGTGGAGCTGAAGCTGTACAAAAGGTAGTAGAATATTTTTATAATGAAAAGGTACTTAAAGACGAGAGTGTAAACCATTACTTTAAAGGTACGGATATGAAAAAACAAATTCAACATCAAGCAAAGTTTATTAGCTTTGCTTTAGGCGGACCAAATAAGTATTCTGGTCGTTCAATGGAAAAAGCTCATGAAGGAATGAACATCCAACCAGAAGAATTCAATACAATCGCTACTCACTTGCATGATTCATTAGCATACTTTGGTGTACCATCAGAAGAAATTAATACGGCATTAACAAAGGTGGCTTCATTAAAGGATAGCATCATTCTTAAATAAAGTTGGTCTGATTTATATTGAAGGTTAGACTTTAGGGCATTCGAAAATGGATGTCCTTTTTTATAAGGAGTTATATTGGTAATTATGGTATAATTATCCTCATTAACGCTACTTCATAATACTTGAGGTGTAAATATGTATAAGAGCAAAACAGAAACACCCTATTTATTGCTATTTATATTTCTTTTAAACTTTCAATTATTACTCTCATCTTATAGCTTTATCCAACTTATCATTTTTATCGCGATGTCACTAATACTCATTTTTTTTGTTTTTGTTGAGTATGAATTTCATATCGGAAATGACTACATTCACTATACGATAACTTGGTTTTCTATGCCCATCTATTCTCGCCTAATATTTTCAAATGAAATAAAATTGATTAGATTCTTTCGCGTCGGATGGGGGTATAGAGGGACAAAGGTTATTAAGCATCGAGGGGTGAATATAAGGCTGATAGGATTCAAACAGGGAGAGATGTATGAAAGACTGGAAAAATTTGCACTTGATTATGATGTGCAAATGAAGAAATCAAAAGATTATCACCTCATTCAGAAATTAGCTGAGACAAATCCCAAATATCGATAATGCAAAGGGAAATGGACATTTACTGCAGAATAGTTTGGCAGTGATTTTTTTTAGAAAGGTCGGTGGCAGCAGTGACTACATTATTTTGGGACACTCCAGATAAACTCAAAACCTTATTACTCGAGCTTGTTAGTTGGGATAGCCGTACACAATCGGAAGGTGAGCGAGATTTTCCTCATCGTCTAAAGCATCAGCTTGAGAAGCTACCTTACTTTTCTAAGCATCCTGACCAATTGCGGACGTATGAAGCAGCCAACGGGACAGATTTATTGATCGGGCTTTATAAACATGCACAAGCAAAAGATACAATTATTCTCATAAGTCATTTTGATACAGTTGCAGTAGATGAATATGGTGACCTTTCACCACTAGCCTTTCATCCAGAAGCCTTAACGAAGAAGCTATTAGAACGAATTGATCACTTCAAGGGCGATGTGAAAAGCGACCTGCTTTCAGGTGAGTATTTATTTGGTCGTGGTACGATGGATATGAAAATGGGACTTGCTTTGCATATGCAGCTAATTGAAAAAGCTAGCAGTGAAGATTGGCCGATAAATCTTGTATTGCTAACTGTACCTGATGAAGAAGTCAATTCGAATGGGATGAGAAGAGCTGTTCCTGTTTTGGTCGATTTACAAAGAACTTACAATTTATCATATAAATTATTTTTGAACAGTGAACCAGCCTTTTCGCAGCACCCTGGTGATGATCTTCATTATGTGTATTCGGGTACGATTGGTAAGCTTCTTCTCGGAGCTCTGTTTTATGGGAAAGAATCGCATGTGGGGGAACCATTAAAAGGAATGACAGCTAATTTTATTTCCTCTTTTTTCACACAGGAAATGGAATGGAATGCATCTTTTGTTGAAGAAGAGCAAGGTGAAAAAACGCCTCTGCCGATTAGCCTCATTCATCGGGATATGAACGGGGATTATAGCACTCAAATTCCATTTCGTTTATCAGGATTATACAATGTATTTACGATGAAAAAACCCCCTTCTGAAGTGATGGATTTGTTTGAGAAGGCCGCCAACAAAGCAGCTACTGTATGTAGCGAGGCTTATAACTCTATTTGTAAGCGAGAGGGAGTACAACAGATAGGAAAAGTTCGGGTTCTTCGCTTCGATGCACTTGATGAGTATGCACAAACCAAGTTAGGAAAGGAAATGGTTTCAAGAATTAAAAGAGATGCGAAAAGGATAGAGGGAGATGACCGGGAGAAAGCTCTTTGGATTGCAGATCAGTTAATGATCGAATGCCAAGAATTAGCACCAGCCATTGTGATCTTATTTGCACCACCATATTACCCTGCTGTTAATTCTTCTCATGATCCTTTGGTGAAAGAGGCCATCGAAGTATTAAAAAGGAAAGCATCAACGCTCTCATTAAAAATATCTCAAGTGCATTATTTTAATGGAATTTGTGATTTAAGCTATGTCTCCTATAGCGGAACAGATAAAGACATGGAAGTTTATAAGGACAATATGCCAGTATGGGGAGAAATCTATTCGATTCCATTTGAAGACATGAGAAAGCTAGACGCTCCGGTATTAAATGTAGGCCCTTTTGGGAAGGATGCACACCAGCGATCAGAAAGACTTCATATGAGAAGCGGATTTGTAGAAACACCGATTTTAATCGAAACATTAATCAAGCATTTAATGAAATAGAAAAGAAAAGTAAACGAGTGTAAGATTACGAAATCCTGTTTATAATCAAAATCAGTGAGATTGAGATCACGAAAACGTGTTTAAGATCAAAGTGAGGTAGTTTGAGATCAGGAAAACGCGTTTAAGATCAAAAAGAGGTAGTTTGAGATCACGAAAACGCGTTTAAGATCAAAGTGAGGTAGTTTGAGATCACGAAAACACGTTTAAGATC
>NZ_JCBCPS010000001.1:93431-728422 GCF_059874745.1 Niallia sp. CD-39
ACGCGTTTAAGATCAAAAAGAGGTAGTTTGAGATCACGAAAACGCGTTTAAGATCAAAGTGAGGTAGTTTGAGATCAGGAAAACGAGTTTAAGATCAAAAAGAGGTAGTTTGAGATCACGAAAACGCGTTTAAGATCAAAGTGAGGTAGTTTGAGATCACGAAAACACGTTTAAGATCAAAGTGAGATAGTTTGAGATCACGAAAACGAGTTTAAGATCAAAAAGAGGTAGTTTGAGATCACGAAAATGAGTTTAAGATCAAAAAGAGGTAGTTTGAGATCACGAAAACGCGTTTAAGATCAAAGTGAGGTAGTTTGAGATCACGAAAACGCGTTTAAGATCAAAGTGAGGTAGTTTGAGATCACGAAAACGCGTTTAAGATCAAAGTGAGGTAGTTTGAGATCACGAAAACGCGTTTAAGATCAAAGTGAGGTAGTTTGAGATCACGAAAACGAGTTTAAGATCAAAGTGAGGTAGTTTGAGATCAGGAAAACGAGTTTAAGATCAAAAAGAGGTAGTTTGAGATCACAAAATCCTGTTTAAGATCAATATAAACGAGTTTAAGATCGCGCTAATACTATACGAGATCACAATAGTAGAGGAAGGGTTCATCTTCCTCTATTCATGAAAGTTTTCTTTCAAACCTTATCCATGACGTGAGTCGAATGAAAAAGGGAATAAAAAAGAGCATTGCAAGTAACGGATTAATGGAACTCGAGAAAAATAAGAATAAACCTACAACGAGTCCTAAAATGGCGGTTGCTGTGTAGCCAATGCTATTGATTGGCTGGTTGGAGAGAAAAGTCGTTTGGCAACCTTTTAATGCTTGTGAATAGCAATCATTGTGATATGGTAAGGTAAAAATAATAAAGTTGGATACAACGAGATCTCCCCGACTTTCAATTGGCCATTTGCATTCTTCGCAGTAAACTACATGATGCTTCAATTAAATTTCCTCCTTATTTTAAATACCTTTCAATCGCAAAATAACTGTATAATCGCATGACTGGAGTAATGGTAAGGATGATCAGTATCCATATAGGAAGTTTACTTATAAAGAAAAGAAGAAGTAGTAAAATTGGAGATAGAATAGCCATAAACGTTCCAAATGCTCCGTTTAACGGCTTCCCAGCAAATAAACTTCCAGAACATCCTAAGACTTCTTTTGAATAGCATCGATCATGATAAGGTACAACAGTAAAAAAATAAGGTACGATGATCGCTTCTCCCTCATATTCAATATTTCCACTACATCTTTGACAATAGATTTCTTTAGACATATGTACCTCCATTGATAACTCTGACTATTCATACGATTATAAGTGGTTTTGGTTTCATTTTCCATCCTTTTGACCTAGTTTGCTTTAGGTTTATTTTACCATTTTAAGATATTATTCTACTAAAAAAGTGTAAATATTGTATGATGGTGTATGAAAGTGAGGGGTTGATGTGAAAGAATTTGAGTTTTTTCATTCAAAGAAAAAAGTAATTATGTTATTTGTACTTGTTATAGGATTGGTAGCACTATTTGGATTTATGCTTGGGGCTATGATAAAAGATGAGGGTCAATTTTCCTTCTGGCCACATTCATTGTTTGTGTTACTACTAGTCGTTCTTTTAGCATGTGCGGGTATGTTTTTGAAAATGCTGCTTTCAGACGAACCAGCTATTATTATTAATGAAGATGGTATCAACATAAATGTCAGTCCAGCAAAACTGGGATTGATTAAATGGGAACTTATCGATGGTTGTCTTCCATATACAGTGAGCGGACAAACACATATTGGTATTGTCTTACAAGATGAAGCTGCATTTTTAGAAAGTATCGCTGGTATGAAGCGTAAGCTTTTAGATGTGAACGTAAAAATGGGGTTTCCTGCAATCAATATTCCATATAACACTCTTAAGAAACCAGAAGGATTGCTCGAAGCATTTGATGCGTATGATATTCCAATTTACGTACTAGACGAAGAGCAAGCAAACTAAAAACACCCATTGGGGTGTTTTTTTGAGGGTATTTATAAGCAATTTTATCATCAGGTTATATATCAACTTTAGATTCTGCAATGAATCTCACTATAGAACCTGCCAATATTTCTACATCTTGTAGTGTATCAAAAGCTAACTCTTCACTTTTTCAGTTTATATTAAAATCAATTATTTGGTAGTAAAAAAGACAACTGTATATAATACTTCACAAAAGACTTATATACGTCCCGCACATGTAAAACCAACGTCTCCTCGAAAAAGTTGGATTTTAAATGGGAGTCATCATTCTCCAGCATTCAACCGTGGTTCTTTACGTCGGAGGTTATTTTTTTGCGAAGAGTAAAAACTGACCATTTCCACGTAGGAAATGGTTGATCATTTGGAGAAGTAGTGATGTAAAAACGAAAGTAGGGGTAGTATGGAGCAGTTTTATTGTTCAACGAAGGTTTTGTTTTGTAAAGAGGCTGTCTTTCAGATCGATCAAATCATTCGTGAGTATTTTCCAACCGCTAACAATGTTCTTATTGTGACAGATGAAACGTTATTAAAGGTTGAGAAGGTGAACGAGCTGATCTCAGCCATTGAATCAGCTTTCCATACTTCTGTTTTTTCGGCTGTGTCACAAAACCCACGTGATACTGAATGTTTACAAGGTGCTGATGTGTTCCGTGCACATGAAGCTGATCTAATTGTCGCGATTGGTGGTGGAAGCCCGATTGATACAGCTAAGGCTATCTCTTTACTTGGCCCAAATGGAGGAAGTCCGCTCGATTATTTCTCTGGGCAAGAAAACTACAAAGAGATTGCTCCACTCCTATGTATTCCAACAACTGCGGGTACTGGTTCTGAGGTGACACGCTCATCTGTGATTACTCTTTCCAAGGATCATCGGAAAATTACGTTGAAACATGAGAGCTTAAGACCAGATGTTGCTGTTTTAGATGCGACGTTAACCTACTCGGTGCCAAAGCATGTAACAGCAGCAACTGGAGTGGATGCTTTTGTTCACGCATTAGAAGGTTATACATGCAAATTGTCTAATCCTGTTTCAAAAGCATTGGGACTTCAAGCGATGAAGCTCGTCATCAACTACTTGCCTATCGCATTGGAACACCCACATGATGAGACTGCTCGAGAAAAAATGCTTGAGGCGAGTCTTTTAGCAGGATTATCTTTTGGTTCAGCCGATGTTGCCTCTGTTCATTGTCTCGCAGAAGGATTAGGGAGCTTATACGATACACCACATGGATTAGCGAATGCAGTATTTCTACCGTATGTATTAGCGTTTAATGCTGCAAGATTTAAAAGCATCCATGCTGACATCGCAAAGGAAATCGGCTTTGCCGATCCGAGTGAAAGTGTAGAGCTTGCTGTTTCACATTTTATTGAGAAAATTCAATCATGGATAGGAAAGCTGGATATCCCAACTCTTCATGATTTGCCCTATGTAAAAGAAAAGGACTTTCCAAAGATTGCGAAACTAGCGTTTGATAATGGTTCAACCAAAAGCAATATCCGCGAAATTGATGAAGCTAATTATCTGACCTTATTAGAAAAAGCATACAAAAAACAAATAAATTATGCTTGATTGTCTCCAACTTTTTGCTAATATGTATATATACGATAAGAATAGTCGGAATAGAGAAAAAGTGAGGCGGAGAGCATTATGGAGAAAGTTTACATCATTCATGAAAACGAAGAGTGGACGGTCCACTTAACAAGAAGATTAGAAGAATTAGAGATTCCATTTGAATCTTGGCATCTAAATGAAGGGGTAGTAGATTTATCTGCTGTTCCTCCGGAGGGTGTTTTCTATAATCGAATGAGTGCATCGTCTCATACGAGAAATCACCGCTTTGCGCCTGAATTAGCAGGAGGCGTTATTGATTGGTTAGAGTTTCATGGTCGCAACGTATTCAATGGGAGCCCAGCGTTAAGATATGAACTAAGTAAAATCAAACAATATACCGCGCTTGAGGCTAACGGAATTCGCACACCGAAAACGATTGGTGCTGTAGGAAAGAATCAAATTGTAGATGCAGCTAGAAAACTAGGCAAAACACCGTTCATCACTAAGCACAATCGAGCGGGTAAAGGGTTAGGCGTACAGCTGTTTTATTCAATAGAGGGACTTGAACAATATGTAAATGGCCCGACATTTGACGAGCCAGTTGATGGAATTACATTAATCCAGGAATACATTGAATCAAACGATGCGACGATAACGAGAGCTGAGTTTATTGGAGGAAAATTTCTATATGCTGTGAGAGTGGACACAAGTGAAGGCTTTGAACTATGTCCTGCTGATGCTTGTCAAATAGGCGATGCGTTCTGTCCAGTTGGAGAGGAAGTAGAGTCTCGTCCTAAATTTGAGATCATACATGATGTGGATCAAGCATTAATCGCAAAATATGAAGCATTTTTAGCTAATGCGGCAATTGATGTCGCAGGTATCGAATTCATCCAAGATCAAAAAGGAGAAATCTATACGTACGATGTTAACACAAACACGAACTACAACTCTGACGCAGAAGATAAAGAAGGAATATATGCAATGCTAGAACTTGCAAAGTTTCTTGGCAATGCATTAAACACTTTACAAAAACAGTAAAACGGAAAGAGCACTTCATTTGGAAGAATGGAGTGTTTTTTTATTTCATCATGAATGAATGGAAGATTTTTTGGATAGAGATCCGATTAGAACGTATGGTGGCTACTCCATTATGAAAAGCAGCAACTGCTTAATTCCCTACAGGAAGTAATGCACTTTTGACTAGCTTACCTTCTCTGGAGTAGACAGTACGCAAGATAGCCATATGATGTGGCTTTTCATGCCGTTTAACTGTTGCCTCTTCAAATGATATGGCCTAGAGTGATAATCGAAGGTTGTCACACTAAAATTGTATCCGCTTACAAAATAATTGTTGACATTAGATCGGATTGAATTATAATGTTAATTAAATATTCTGAACATACTGAGTGGTTAGTATTTCAGAATCAATATTGTTGAAAGTAGGGATTTACATGGAAAAACCTTGGTTCAAGCATGTGCCTGAAGGAAATCCAAAGACGATTGACATCCCTGATATTTCACTTCAAGAGCTTTTCTATGAATCTGTTAAAACTTACCCCAATCATGTTGCTGTTACTTTTTATGATCGAAGCATTACGTATCAAGTATTGCATCACCTTATAGAAAATGCAGCAGCAGCCCTACATCATCTCGGAATTGATAAAGGGGACCGTGTAGCGTTAATGCTGCCGAATTGCCCGCAATATCCGATTAGTTATTACGCAACGCTCGTTTGTGGAGCAACTGTTGTTCAAATTAATCCTATGTATAAAGCAGAAGAATTGCTTCACGTTTTGAACGATTCCGAAGCTGAAACAATGATCGTGTATGAACCATTGATCCCACTAATTACTGCAATCAAAGACAAAACAGCCCTCAAGAACATCATCCCAGTCTCATTTGAAAAAGACACAAAATTTAACGAAATGCTTACGAATAAAGGATATTCAGCGCCAAAGGTAGAGATTGACCCTAAAGAAGATGTAGCTGTTTTACAATATACAGGAGGTACGACTGGTCGCTCAAAAGGTGCGATGCTAACGCATTTTAATCTTGTGGCGAATACAATCCAAGCGTATTCTACATCAAAAAGCAAAACAAAGCTCGGTAAAGAACGGATCTTAACAATTTCTCCATTATTTCATGTTTACGGAATGACAAGCTGTATGAACTTATCATTTTACATAGGAGCAAACATGATCTTGCTTCCAAAGTTTGATGTTGAAGAAACAGTAGCGATGATCGAGAAAACAAAACCAACTGTATTTCCTGCAGTGCCTACAATGTATATCGCACTATTAAACTACTATAAAGTGAAGGAGTTCAATTTAAGCTTCTTAACAACATGTACGAGTGGTTCAGCACCATTGCCTGTAAAAGTGATCGAAACCTTTAATAGAATAAGTGGAACGAAAGTAGCCGAAGGGTTCGGCTTATCAGAAGCATCACCAGTGACACATCGAAACCCGGTTGAAGGTATTCAAAAGAATGGAAGCATTGGAATTCCAATCCCTAACACTGACTCAAAAATTGTTGATATTGCAACGGGAAATGTGGAGCTACCTGTTGGTAACGTTGGGGAACTCATTATAAAAGGGCCACAAGTGATGAAAGGGTATTGGAAGATGCCAGTTGAAACAGCCGAAACAATTCGCGATGGGTGGCTCTACACAGGAGATTTAGCGAAAGTCGATGAAGATGGATTCTTCTACATAGTTGGTAGAAAAAAAGAGCTCATCATTGCAAGTGGATACAATGTTTATCCGATTGAGATTGAAGATGTTCTCTATAAACACCCAAAAGTGATGGAAGCCGCAGTTGTAGGGGTACCTGATGAATATCGGGGTGAAACCGTTAAGGCATATATTGTTCTAAAGGAAGGTGAGGAAGTAACAGAGGCTGAACTAATCGCCTATTGCCGGCAAAACTTAGCTGCTTTTAAATGTCCACGTTCAATAGAATTCATGGATGAATTTCCAAAAACAGCTGTAGGTAAAATTCTAAAGCGGACATTAAAAGAACAACTTAAAGCATAAGATGTAGGGGGTTACCCCTCCTCTTAAAAAAACAACATACTAAATAGTTGGTATAAAAAGGAGAGAGAAACATGCATTTACGATTAACAGAAGAACAAAAAATGGTTCAAAAAACGATAAGGAAATTCGTAGAGAAGGAGCTCATCCCTTTAGAGGCAGAAGTATTAAGAAATGAAATTGAAGGGCGCCCTTCTTTATCGAAAGAAAAAATTGAAGAGTTAGAGAAAAAAGCAAAGGATGCGGGCTTCTGGGGAATTAATACACCTGAGGAGTATGGTGGAGCAGATTTAGGGCAAATGATGCAAGCAATTGTTGCGATCGAAACATCAAAATCATTCGTGCCATTTCGGTTTGGAGGATCTGCAGACAACATCCTTTATTATGCAAACGAAGAGCAAAAGCAAAAATACTTAATTCCTACGATTGAAGGAACAAAAAAATCTTGCTTTGCAATGACTGAACCAGCAGCAGGATCTGATACACAAAAAATTCGCATGACAGCAGTAAAGGAAGGCAATGAATGGGTGCTAAACGGAGAGAAGACGTTTATAACAGGAGGCAATGAAGCGGATTTTGTGATGGCGATTGCGATAACGGATAAACAGCTTCACCAATCTTCGAGAGGAAGAGAAGGAGTCACCTGCTTTATCGTCGATCGTGACATGGGCTGGAAGTCGGAATACATTCATACGATGGGCGAATGGGGACCGGCAAGTCTCATCTTTGATCAAGTACGTGTTCCAGATGAAAATATATTAGGCGAGCTTCATAAAGGCTACAATCTTGGACTTGAATGGATTGGATTTGCTCGCTGGATCGTTGGTGCACGCGCTGTTGGAGCGGCAGAGCGATTATTACAAATGGCAATTGACTATGCAAAAGAGCGTGAAACATTTGGCAAGCCGATTGCAGATCGTCAAGCAATTCAATGGATGATTGCAGATTCAGCAGTGGAAATCGAAGCAGCAAAATGGCTAGTATTAAACGCGGCGTTCACATTGGATCAAGGAGAGGATAACCGTCATGCCGCATCAATCGCCAAGCTGTACGGAGCAAATATGGGGAATCGTGTCATTGATCGCGTCTTGCAAATCCATGGTGGAATGGGTTATACGAGAGAATTGCCAATTGAACGATGGTACAGAGAAGCAAGGCTATGGAGAATCTATGATGGCACAGATGAAATTCAACGCTTAATTATTTCTCGTAATCTATTAAAAGGTCATGTGAAAATTGGGCAATCATTATAGGAATGGAGGCAAAAACGATGGGTGGAAGATTTAAAGGGAAAACAGCGTTTATTACTGGCGGAAGCAGAGGGATTGGTAAGGGAATTGCACTTGCATTTGCCGAAGAAGGTGCAGATGTTGCAGTCGTTGATATTAATGAAGAGGCTCTGGCTTTACTAAAGGATGAATTCGCCACAAAGGGATATAAGTTACGAGCATCAAAGGCAAATGTAACGAACGCTGATGAAATCGAAGCTGCAGTAGATGATGCAGTTCAAGCTTTTGGTTCGATTGATATTCTAGTGAATAACGCTGGAATCATTCGCGATAATTTGCTTTTTAAAATGACTGATAATGATTGGGATCAAGTAATGGATGTTCATTTAAAAGGCTCCTTCTTCACTGCAAGAGCAGCACAGAAATATATGATTGAACAAAAACATGGAAGAATTATCAATATTTCCTCAACGTCTGCTTTAGGAAACAGAGGTCAAGCGAACTATGCCACCGCAAAAGCAGGGCTACAAGGTTTTACAAAAACATTAGCGATTGAACTCGGTAAATTCGGGGTCACCTGTAATGCTGTCGCTCCGGGATTTATTGAAACAGAAATGACAGAAGCGACTGCTGCTCGGATTGGCATTCCGTTTGAAGAATTAATCAAAGCAAGTGTTTCACAAATTCCAGTAGGTAGAAGTGGAAAGCCGGAGGACATTGCAAATGCTGTAACATTCTTTGCTGATGAAAAATCATCCTTTGTGAACGGTCAAGTCATTTATGTTGCAGGTGGGCCAAAGGATTAAAAAGGAGGGCTAACGATGTTTCATGATTTAATTGGCACTAAATCCAAAAAAGTGAAGAACTACGTGGAGCATGGACGTGTAAAGCAGTTTGCAGAGAGCATCGGTGATCTTCATCCAATATATATTGATGAGGAATATGGAAGAAAGTCGAAGTACGGGAAAAATATTGCCCCACCAACTTATCCGAGGGTATTTGATTTTGGTTTACTTGAAGACGTAAAGCTCCCTAGCAAAGGATTGATTCATGGAGAGCAACGGTATGTTTTTAATCGCCCGTTATTCGTTGGAGAAGAAGTTCATTGTTATACAGAATTAAAGAATTACTATGAAAAAACGGGTGGAAATGGACTGATGGGCTTTGTCGTCATCAAGCGTTACGGAGAGGATCCAGAAGGAAATGTCATTTTTACAGAAGAAATGACAGCGATCATCACTCAAGCAGTTAGAAAGGCGATGACAGTATGAGTAGCTTAACACGACTGAAAATTGGAAGTGGTTTGTCAGAAGTGACTTTAAACCCTGTATCACGTCTGGATTTAATCAAGTATGCAGGAGCATCACTCGATTTTAATCCTATTCACACAATCGATGATGAAGCTTCTAAAGCAGGGTTACCTGGAGTAATTGCACATGGAATGTGGACAATGGGTAATCTATCAAAGTTATTCACTCCCTACCATGAGGTTGGCTTTATCCAAGACTATCAAATTCGCTTTTCTGGAATGGTGTTCTTAGGAGATGTCATCACATTAAAGGCTGATTTAGAAGAAGAAACTGAAAATATCTATGTTTTCAATGTACGCGCTGTTAATCAAAATGAAAAAGACGTGATTAAAGGCAGAGTTGTTTTTGCTAAACATTGACAGATTGGAAGTGAAATGATGAACTTTGACTACTCAGACAAGGTTAAGGGCTACCAGAAGCGCTTGATTGAGTTCATGGATGAACATATTTATCCGTATGAACAAACGTATGCAAATGAAATCAATAAAGAAAACCGTTTTGCAGAAACGCCACCAATTATGGAAAAATTGAAGCAAAAAGCAAAGGAAGCAGAGCTATGGAATTTATTTCTTCCAGAAAGTGATTTTGGAGCGGGATTAACTAACCTAGAATATGCCCCTCTTTGTGAGATTATGGGCAGATCTAGTATCGCACCTGAAGTTTTTAACTGCGCAGCTCCAGATACGGGAAATATGGAAGTACTCGTACGTTATGGAACTGAGGAACAGAAAAAAGTATGGCTTGATCCGCTACTAAAAGGAGAAATTCGTTCTTGTTTTTCAATGACTGAGCCCGATGTCGCTTCGTCTGATGCTACAAATATTCGTGCAAGTATTAGTCGAGATGGCGATGAGTATATCATTAATGGCACAAAATGGTGGTCTTCTGGCGCAGGGGATCCACGCTGTAAAGTTGCCATCGTCATGGGGAAAAATGACGAACAAGCAGAAAAACATAAACAGCAGTCGATGATTCTCGTTCCTTTAGATACACCAGGTGTAACCATAAAACGAATGTTACCTGTATTCGGGTATGATCATGCTCCACATGGGCATGCAGAAATTGTATATAGCAATGTGCGAGTACCTGCTAGCAATATGCTATTAGGAGAAGGCAGAGGGTTTGAAATTGCTCAAGGCCGCCTTGGACCAGGAAGAATTCATCATTGTATGCGAACAATTGGCGCAGCAGAACGTGCGCTACAAATCTTGTGTCAGCGCGTAACTAGTCGCGAAGCCTTTGGAAAGAAATTATCAGACCAAGGTGTCATTCAAGAGTGGATTGCAGATGCAAGGATTGATATTGAACAAGCAAGACTCCTCACATTAAAAGCGGCTTATATGATGGACAATGTTGGAAATAAAGAGGCTAGAGCAGAGATTGCCATGATCAAGGTGGTAGCACCTAATATGGCATTGAAAGTGATTGACCATGCTATTCAAGCTTTAGGTGCTGCTGGAGTAAGCAATGATTTTCCACTAGCATCGAGTTGGGCGAATATCCGTACGTTAAGGCTAGCTGATGGACCTGATGAAGTTCATCGTCGTGCCATTGCTAGATATGAATTAAAGAAATATCGTGAACATGGGAGGGAAAAAGAGTATGCACGTTAAGGAATTATTTAGTTTGCAAGGGAAAACGGCCATTATTACCGGTGGTGGACGTGGTTTAGGTGAACAAATCGCAACTGCATATGCAGAAGCAGGAGCAAACATCGTCCTCTGTTCTCGTAAATTAGAAAACTGTCTTGAAGTGAGTGAGAAGTTAAAGAATTTGGGTGTTGAAACACTTGCCTTAAAATGTGACATTACTAAAAAAGAAGATGTCGACCATGTTGTAGAAGAAACGGTTAAAAAGTTTGGTAGAATCGATGTTTTAGTTAATAATAGCGGAGCTTCTTGGGGCGCTCCTGCAGAAGAAATGCCATTAGAAGCTTTTTATAAGGTTATGAATGTAAATGTCGTTGGAACGTTTTTAATGTCCCAAGCAGCTGGGAAAGTTATGATTCAACAAAACTATGGGAAAATCATTAACATTGCCTCTGTTGCTGGTTTAAAGGGCTCAAGACCAGAGGTAATGGATGCGATCGGCTATAACACAAGCAAGGGTGGTGTTATCACCTTCACTAAAGATTTAGCGGTGAAATGGGGGCCAAAAGGCATCTATGTGAATGCGATTGCACCTGGCTTCTTCCCTACAAAAATGTCTAAAGTCATCATTGAAAAAGGTGGTGACAAGATCTATGAAGGAACTCCATTAAGAAAGTTTGGATCAGATCACGACTTGAAAGGTATAGCGCTATTTCTAGCATCATCTGCATCAGACTTTGTTACAGGAGAGACAATTGCAGTCGATGGTGGAACAAGTGCGATGTAGAAAGGATGTGTCAAATTGAGTAGAGAAGCTGTTATTGTATCGGCAGTACGTACTGCGATTGGTCGACAAGGTGGAAGCTTAGCGACAATTCCAGCTCATGTCTTCGGAGCTGAGGTCATTAAAGAGGCTTTAAACCGCGCAAATATCAGTGCTGATCTTGTTGACGATGTGATTATGGGCAATGTATTAAGCGGCGGTGGAAATATAGCGCGCTTATCCGTACTACAAACAAACTTATCAATCAATATTCCTGGCTTAACGATTGATCGGCAATGCGGTTCTGGTATGAATGCAGTTACACTTGCAGCACAAAGCATTAAAGCAGGTGCCGGAGATGTATATGTAGCTGGTGGAATTGAAAGCATGAGCCGTGCTCCATATTTACTTGAGCGGGCAGAAAAGCCATACAGTGCGGCACCTCCAAAGTTTAGGAAATCTCAGCTATCACCAAAAGAAATCGGCGATCCGCCAATGGGGATAACAGCTGAAAACCTTGTAAAGCAATACAGCATTTCACGTGAAGAACAGGACGAATTCGCATTTTTGAGTCAAAAAAGAATGGCTGAGGCGATTAAAGAAGAGAGATTTAAAGATCAAATTGTCCCGATAACAATACCTGTTCGCAAAGGAGAGCCAATTGTTTTTGATCAAGACGAACATCCAAGACCTGAAACGACATTAGAAGGATTAGCAAAATTGAAGCCAGCTTTTTTAGAAGGTGGTACTGTAACAGCAGGAAGTAGTTCTGGCTTAAATGATGCTGCTAGTGCGCTAGTAATCATGTCAAAAGAGAAAGCAGATGAACTCGGCTTAACACCACTTGCATATGTTCGAGAAGCAGTCGTAGCAGGAGTTGATCCTAATATAATGGGAATCGGCCCTGTACCTGCAACGAAAAAGCTTTTAGAAAAAACGAAACTTTCATTAGACGAAATTGATTTGGTCGAATTGAATGAAGCTTTTGCATCCCAGGTGCTTGCATGTAATCGTGAATTGAATATTCCCCTAGAAAAGTTAAATGTTAGTGGTGGAGCAATCGCTCACGGTCATCCGCTAGGAGCTACAGGAGCGATTCTAGTTACTAAAGCAACGTATGAGCTACACAGAAGAAATGGACGTTATGCGATCATTACTGCTTGTATTGGTGGTGGACAAGGAATTTCTGTATTAATCGAAAAAGCATAAATAGTAGAAATACAATTAAGTCGACAATTGCAAGAATGTTATAATAAAATGAATCTTTTTAATAGATTCATAACGAATCAACGAGTTAGTGAGGGATAGATGATGAAGGAAAAAATCATAAAGGAAAGCATTGATTTATTTGATAAAAATGGATTCAGTGGAACCTCCATACAAGATATTGTCGACTTAATTGGTGTAACAAAAGGTACTTTTTACTATTATTTTAAGAGCAAACAAGAGCTTTTAAGAGATATCCATTTGAATTATATGGAAGGACTTTTAACTGAACAAGAACAAATTCTTCAAAATCAATCAACGAATTATAAAGAGAAGTTATGGCAGACGATGTATCTTACGGTAAGCAAAATTAAAGAAGAAGGAAAAAAAGCTCGAATTGTATTTCGTGAAATGCGCCATTTAAATGAGGACAATTTGAACCAAATCAACACAAAGAGAAAAGAGTTTCGTTTGAAGTTTCAAAAGATGCTCGAGGATGGCATTAAAGATGGAGAATTTCATGAAACAATCCGACCAGATATGCTCTCCTTTGCAATATTAGGAATCGTCAATCGAACATACTATTGGTTTAATCCTGATGGTGAAATATCAGCTGAGGAACTATCTGACCTCTACTTAAAGCTATTGCTGGAGGGGATGGATCAGCGCAGCTAAATGTGAAGGTAGTGATGCTTTTGAATCAAATCCATGAAACAGAAGTGTTTGTACGTTTTTGTGAAACAGATGCTGTTGGTCATGTGAATAATACGAGTTACTTTCTCTATTATGAAGAGGCGAGGACGAAGTTTTTTAAAAAGATATTTAAAGAAAGAAACCGTAATTTTAATATGATCATGGCATCAATAAAATGTGATTATTTAAACCAAGCGTACGCAAGTGAAACATTAGTCGTAAGAACAAAGGTAATTGAAGTTGGTACAAAAAGCTTTAAAATAAGTCAAGAATTGTTCAATAAGTCAAATGATCTACCCATTGCAAAAGCAGAATGTGTTTCCGTCTGCTTTGATTATGAAAGTCAGCGATCGATTCCAATACCAGAAGAATTAAAAGCAAGGTTACACGCTAACCGTTTAAGTCTCCCAATTTAAAAGCTTGCAAGGGAGGCTGCTCGTTTTAAATTCAGAAAATTCTAACAAAAGGGTGTTAGGTATGGAATATGAAACGATTCAAGTTCGTAAAGGAGAAGAATTAGATGTGCAGAAGCTAGATAGGTTGTTAACCAATCATATAGGAGTGTTAACGGACGAACCTTTGCACATACGTCAGTTCAAGGCAGGAAGGTCCAATCTAACTTATTTGCTGAAGAAAGGGGATTGGGAAGCTGTTTTGCGGCGTCCGCCATTAGGTCCAGTTGCTCCAAAAGCACATGATATGCAAAGAGAGTTTTTAATTCTATCTGAACTTTGTACTTATTATGAGCCGGCACCTAAACCGATTCTATACAATGATGATTCTTTTATCGGGGTACCGTTCTTCTTAATGGAACGAAAAAAAGGAATTGTTCTCGACCAAGATTTTCCGAAAGAAGTGTTGGTTACTGAACAATTATGCAAACAAATATCTGAACTTATGGCTGAAAATCTAGCAATGCTCCACGACATCCCATATAAACAGACGAAGCTAACAACCATAACGAAGCCAGATGGCTTTATGGAGAGACAAGTGCATGGATGGATCGGGCGTTATGACCGAGCAAAAACAGCAGAAATTCCAGAAGTAGAAGTGTTAAAAAAGTGGATGATTGCATCGATTCCAAAAACGTCAGATGCTTCAGTCATTCATTATGATTTCAAGCTAAACAACTCTATGTTTAATGAAAGTTTTACCGAACTCATTGGTGTTTTTGATTGGGAAATGACAACAGTCGGTGATCCGTTAGCAGATCTTGGTGTCGCGATGAGTTATTGGATCGAAGAAGGAGATTCTGACTTAATTAAGAAAGGGTTAGGCGATCGACCAATTACGACAAGAAAAGGGTTTTATACAAGAAATGAATTCATAGAGGCGTATGCACGCTATAGCAATCGTGATATTACGAATTTACATTTCTACCTAACCTTTGCTTACTTTAAATTAGCAGTCATTTGTCAGCAAATTTATTACCGGTGGAAAAAAGGGCAAACGTCGGATGAAAGATTTGCACATATGAATCATTTTGTTGAGAATTTGATTTTATATGCAAATGAAACCTCAACTAAAAGGGTCACTTAAAAGAGAAGGTGCTGTAAATGAGAAAGATACATGTTTTGCTTCGAAAGGAAGAGTTGAAGGAAGAAAAAGTAAAAGATAAAGTTGTCGTTATTTTTGATATTTTACTAGCAACTACAACGATTTCCGCTGTTTTAGAAAGTGGAGCCACAGAGGTAATTCCTGTGCTAAATGGGGATGAAGCGCTTCTAACAAGTGCAAAGTTCCCTAGTGATGAATATTGTTTAGCCGGAGAATATTTAGGAATGACAATCGAAGGCTTTCTTGATCCTTACCCTCAAGCGCTTACCGAGCACGTGAAGGGTAAAAAAGTGATTTTATCAACGACAAACGGAACGGTTGCTATTCGACATTCCGAAGATGCAATGCGTACTTATGCAGCTTCAATCCTGAATAGTGAAGCGATTGTGAATCACATTATGGCTGAGACTAAAGAAGAAACGATTTTATTAGTATGTTCGGGCTCTCACGGTGCATTTAACTTAGAGGACTTTTATGGAACTGGTTACTTCATCGATTGCTTGATGAAGCACTTTCAAGAATGGGATTTAACGGATTCAGCGAAAGCTGCTTTACTATTCTTCAGATCTAATGAACACACTGGAGACAACATTATTACAGAAAGTCGAGTTGGAAGGAAAATAACAGCAGCTGGATATGGAGATGAGCTTAAGTTTGTCACACAGAAGAGTATATACGATCAAGTAGCGATTGTCAGAAATGGAATTTGTACAGCAATAAATAATAGGAAAGAGGAGATAAAGAAATGACAACAACAGTTACGGATCATGTAAAGGTTGAAAAGAAGGCTGGCATTTTAACATTAAGCTTGAATCGTCCTGACAGCCTCAATGCATTTAGTGCCGACATGATTGCCACATTAAAGTCGGAGTTACAAAATGCAAAAGAGGATGAGTCTGTTCGAGTGGTTGTCCTCTGTGGTGAAGGAAGAGCTTTTAGCGCAGGTGGAGATGTTAAAGGAATGGGAGCTGGTTCGCCAACGCAAACATACGCACATATCGGCCGTTTAAATGAGTTAATCGTGCAAATGCAGTCGTTGGAAAAACCGATCATTTGCGCGGTACACGGATATGCAGCCGGAGCAGGTTTTAATCTAGCGCTAGCATCTGATTTGATTGTTGCTGCAGAAGGCTCGAAGTTTATTTTAAGCTTTTCAAAAGTTGGTCTCATATCCGATGGTGGAGGACTGTACTTTTTGCCAAGATTAATCGGAATCCATCGTGCAAAAGAGCTGCTTTTTTCTGCAAAACCGATTTCTGTTGATAAAGCGAAAGAGTTAGGGATTGTGAATGCGATTTTTAACAAAGAGAGCTTTAAAGATGAAGTACTTGCGTATGCATCCGAATTAGCGAATGGACCTACTGTAGCGTTTGGTTTCATTAAGAAGATTGCAAACCAATCATTAAATACAACGCTAGAAGATGTACTAGAGCAAGAGAGAATCACACAAGCAACTGTTGTAACAACAGAAGATCATAAAGAAGGTGTGCTTGCTTTTAAAGAGAAGAGAAACCCGAATTTTTCAGGAAATTAAATAGTAGCAAGGGAGATGTGTTTTATGTTTACACGCCATTTTTCACACTGGCCAAAAATCGCAAAAACATCAGTCACCCCTGAAACAACGATTTATGATAATTTACTCGTTAGTGCAAAAAGGTATCCGAAACATCCTGCGATTACATATTATGGACACTCTATTACGTACCAGCAATTGTTAAATGAAGTAGATGCTGTTGCTGGTTTTTTACAGCAAAAGCTCCAAGTTGAAAAGGGAGATAAAGTGCTCCTGTTTATGCAAAATTCACCTCAATTTGTGATCGGTTATTACGCAATAGCAAGAGTTGGTGCGATCGTCATTCCAACCAATCCAATGCTTACCTCATCAGAACTCGCATTTTATGTAGAGGATTGCCAAATCAAAACAGCCATCATTGGTCAAGAGCAATACGAAACGACTGCCCCTCTTAGAAAAAACACGACGTTAAAGCAAATCATTGTTGCAAATTACCGCGAATATATTGACGACAATTTTCCGTATCCTTTGCCAAATGAATTGAAGCTAGAGGCTAAAGAAGATCTTCAAACTGAAGACTATCGTTGGAGTACTCTCTTAGCTGCAAACTTACATCCCTACCCAGAAGAAGCAGCATCGAATGATTTACTCGTATTCCCGTATACATCTGGGACTACGGGTTTGCCAAAAGGGTGCATGCATACGAATAAAACGGTACAAACAAATGTCGTTGGTGGAGCGAACTGGGGGAAAACGGCCGCGAGTCATGTTCATTTATGTACATTGCCATTTTTTCATGTGACTGGCATGGTTCAAAGCATGCACGTCCCAATCTATACCGGTGGCACGATGGCAATTATGACCCGTTGGAATCGTGAAGTTGCCCTCTCATTAATTAAAGATTTACAATGCACAAACTGGATTGCCATTTCAACGATGATCATCGACTTTATTGCCAATCCAGCTTTGACAAAAGAATCGGTTGCCTCTTCACTGTCGATTTCAGGAGGAGGAGCTGCACTTCCTGAAGCAGTTGGAGAGAAGTTGTTCGAATTGACTGGTTTACGCTTTATCGAAGGATATGGACTATCAGAAACGATCGCTCAAACGCACTCGAACCCAGTAGACAATCCGAAAATGCAATGTTTAGGCATTCCGTTTTTTGATGTCGATGCAAGAGTAGTTGATCCAGCAACACTTATGGAACTGAATGTCGGTCAAGTTGGTGAGATCGTTATTCATGGGAACCAAGTGATGGTTGGTTATTACAATCGAAAGGAAGAAAATGAAAGCGCTTTTATTCGTATCGATGACAAACGTTTTTTTAGAACGGGTGATATGGGCCGCTTTGATGAGGATGGGTATTTCTTTATTGTCGATCGCATTAAAAGAATGATTAATGCTGGCGGCTATAAAGTATGGCCAAGTGAGGTGGAATCACTACTGTATCGTCATCCTGCGATCTTGCAAGCATGTGTCATCGGTGTACCTGATGAGAGAAAAGGAGAAGAAGTGAAGGCGTTTGTCGTTCTTAAGGATGAATATAAAGAGAAAATTTCTGAACAAGAGATCATTGATTGGGCTAAGAGTGAAATGGCTGCTTATAAATATCCTAGATTTGTAGAGTTTAGAAAAGCTATGCCAATGACTATGAGCGGGAAAATTCTATGGAGGAAACTTCAAGAGGAAGAGCTCGTCAAAGTAACCCGTTAAGGAGGAAAGGAGCGCGAAAATGGAACTGCTGTTTCAGCAATTGTTTAATGGATTAACGATTGGAAGTGTATATGCTCTCGTAGCACTAGGATTAACGCTCGTCTATGGCATCCTACACATCCCAAACTTTGCCCATGGTGCATTATACATGGTAGGTGGCTATGTAACGCTCCTAATGATGACCAACTTCGGTGTGCATTATATTATTGCCATTATTATTTCTATGGCAGTTGTCGGATTATTAAGTGTGTTAATGGAGCGTCTCGTTTTTTATCCGCTTAGGCACTCTCCACCGATACAAGATAAAGTTGCAGCGATCGGAATACTACTATTTCTTGAGGCATTAGCGCAGCTTTTATGGGGAGCAGATTATCGTTCAATGCCAACGCCATATGGGCAAGTGGTTGACTTCTTTGGATTAACGTTAACGATGCAACGAGTAATTATTGTCTTCGCTGCCATCGCTGTAATGATTGCGCTGTATTTGTTTTTGAAGAATACATTTATCGGCTCGACAATTATTGCAATGGCGCAAAACAGAGAAGGAGCAAACTTAGTAGGAATCAACACGAATAAAGTGGCGATGCTTACCTTCTTTATTGCGGGTGCTTTAGCAGCAATTGGAGCATCTTTAACCTCACCAATTAATCTAGTTTTTCCAGGTATGGGGCATTTGGTTATATTAAAAGCGTTCGTCATTATTATTATCGGAGGAATGGGAAGCGTTCCAGGAGCGATTCTAGGAGGATATATTTTAGGATTTACTGAAAGTTTGGGTGCAACGTACCTTTCTAATGATTATAAAGACATTATCGCCTTCTTGTTGCTTGTTTTAATTCTGACGATTAAGCCTAAGGGAATCTTTGCAAAGGGGGGCGTATAAAATGTCTTCCATATTTACTAAACGGAATTCAGTCATCGCATTAATTGTTTTAGCATTTGTTGTTCCATTTGTCCTTCAAAATCAATACTACTTGCATGTGTTAACACTTGCATGTATATGGACAATTGCTGTATATGGTTTAAATCTATTAGCTGGTTTTACAGGTTATTTATCGTTATCTCATGCAGGTTTCTTTGCAATTGGTGCCTACTCTTTAGGTTTGCTGACCGTTAAGGCAGAGATTCCATTCTGGATCGCCTTTATAGTTGCCCCTATAATTACGATGATTATCGGGACATTTATAGGATTAATTGCACTTAGAACAAAGGAGCATTTTTTTGCAATCTATACACTTTGTGTCGGTTATATTATTTATTTAGTCATCGATAAATGGGACTCCTTAACAGGAGGCGTAAGGGGTTTAATTGGAATTCCATCGCCATCAAATATTGGACCGATTTCGTTTGATACACCGCTATCGCAATATTATTTTGTGCTTGTCGTGATGCTTCTGTGTATTCTAATGGTTTATCGAATCGTCCATTCTTTAACTGGGCGTACCTTTGTAGCAATCCGTAATAGTGAGGAGCTTGCTCTTTCCTTAGGAATTTCTACAACAAAGAATAAGTTGCTTTCGTTTATCTTATCAACATTTTTTGCAGGAGTTGCAGGAGCACTATATGCAAGTTTCATCCGCTTTATTGGGCCAGATATTTCATATACGGCGATTATGTTTGATTTCTTAACCTATTTAATTGTTGGTGGAATAGGAACATTATCAGGTCCCATCGTAGGTACGTTTTTAATTGTGTTGTTGTCACAAAATCTGCAATTTTTACAAGATTATCGCATGCTCATTTTTGGGCCATTGCTTACTCTATTAATCATCTTTTCACCAAGAGGAATTGTTGGGTTTATACTAACAAAATACCATCAGCGAAAATTAAAGCATTCAACAGCTATTAAAGACTCAAGGGCGAAGGAGGGATAGAACATGATCTTAGAGACGAAACAACTTACAAAGCAGTTCGGTGGATTAGTAGCTGTGAAGAATGTTGACTTTTCTATTGAGAAAGGCAAGGTTAATGCCATCATTGGACCAAATGGCGCAGGAAAATCGACTTTCTTCAATCTAATCACCGGCGTACACCGACCTTCGTATGGACAGATTTTATATAAAGGTGAGGATATTACCCAATTGCCAGCGAACAAAGTTGCTGAGTTAGGTTTGGCAAGGACATTTCAGACGACAAACCTATTTGAAATGGCAACTGTGTTTGATAATGTCGTGGTCGGTCACCGATTACGAACTAAATCAAATTTGTTCGATGCAATATTTAGAACAAAGCGTTTAAAGGAGGAGGAGGAGAAGTGTAAGCAAAAGGCGTTGGAGGTATTGGAATTTACAGAGCTTTCACATATTGCACATCAGCATGTTGCGAATATCTCGCAGGAAGAAAAGAAGCGTGTTGCATTTGCTTTAGCATTGGCAACCGAGCCAGAAATCGTTTTTTTGGATGAGCCAACTGCAGGTGTGAACCCTGATGAAACAGAATCACTCTCTTATTTAATCAAGAAAATGGTTGGACAAGGAATTACTGTATGCTTAATCGAACATAAAATGCGGATGATTATGGATTTAGCAGACCGAATCATGGTATTAAATTATGGTGAAAAAATTGCTGAAGGAACTCCGAGTGAAATCAATAAAAATGAAGAAGTAATCCGAGCCTACTTAGGGGGGAGCGGTGTAAGTGCTTAATGTAAAAGGAGTCACTGTTAACTATGGAAAGTATTCTGCAGTTAGAGAGATTGATATTGTCGTAGATAAAGGAGAAATTGTTGTTCTACTCGGTGCAAATGGGGCAGGGAAAACGACCATTTTTAAAACGATTAGCGGCCTATTAAAGCCTACAATAGGGACAATTGATTTTGAAGGTGAATCGATTACCGGAAGATCTGCTGATCGTATTGTGAAAGCAGGTATTGTTCAATGTGCAGAGGACCGCAAGCTTTTCCCACAAATGTCTGTTCTCCAAAATTTAATGATGGGTGGCTATGTACATCGTCGTAAAAAGGAGCAATTAAAGCAAAGTTTAAAGGAAGTGTATGAGCTCTTCCCGATTCTATTCGATAAGCGTGATGAACCAGCTCGATCTTTAAGTGGTGGTCAGCAGCAAATGCTTGCGATTGGAAGAGCATTAATGGCCAAACCGAAGCTCATGCTTTTAGATGAACCTTCGATTGGGTTAGCGCCTTTAGTCGTAGAGCAGATGTTTGCAAGCATTCAGCATATAAACAAAGAGGGGACAACAATCTTACTCGCAGAACAAAATGCGAATGCGGCATTATCCATTGCAGACAAAGGGTATGTGTTTGAAAACGGAAAAATTGTAATAGAAGGAACATCGGAAGAGTTGTTTTCAAATGAGGAAGTTCGTAAAGCTTATATTGGAGCATAAAAAAATAGAAGTGAGGGGAAAAACATGAAAAAAGCGAGAGCATTGATTGCGGTTTTATTACTTTCGATTGTCCTATTTTTAGCTGCTTGTAGTGAGAATGCGACTTCACCTACTCCGTCAGATGATGGAGCGGAAACGAATGGAGATGCAGAAATTGTTTACATTGGATATAGTGGCCCATTAAGTGGACCTGCGGCATTCTATGGACAAAATACATTAAGCGGCCTGCAACTTGCCGAGGAACATATTAATAAAGAAGGCTTTGAGGTGAACGGAAAGAAATACAATGTTAAGATTGTTTCATTAGATGATAAATACATGCCAAATGAAGCTGCGGCAAATGCAAAACGACTTGTACAAGAAAATAAAACACCGATTATTTACAATCCACATAGCGGCGGAATTGCAGCGATGCAAGTGTTCAATGAGCAAGATAACTTTGTCGTTGCTGCTTATTCGAGTGAGCCGGATATTACGAAGGTAGGAAATAGTTTAACGGTTCGTATTCCGCCAACGTATGACGGATATATTGAGCCATTCACGAAATATGCACTAGAACGTTTTGGACCAAAAGTTGCATCACTCCCAACTGCATCACAATACGGGAAAGATTGGACTGAAGCATTGCTGCCACACTGGGAAAGCCAAGGTGGAGAGGTCGTATACAATACTGCAATTGACTTTGCAAAAGAAACGGACTTTTTTACCATCTTAACGAATGCATTAAAGGATGATCCGGATGTTCTCTTTATTGGTGGAGCATCAGAACCAACTGCCAAGCTTGCTCTTCAAGCAAGAGAGTTAGGCTTTGAAGGTGGATTCATGGTAATGGACCAAGCGAAACTAGATGAAATGAAAGCAATTACGGGTTCGTATGATTTATTAGAAGGAGCCATTGGCACAATTCCATTGGTCTATTCAGATTATCCTGGTACGGAGCCATTTGTTGAAAGCTATCGTGCTAAGCATGACAAGGACCCGGGTTCTGAAGCAGGCTTTCACTATTTATCTCTCTTTATTTTTGTTGAAGCGATGAAAGCAGCAGGAAGTGTTGACGATGCTAAATTAATTCATCAGAATATGCAAGCTGGCATTGATTCATTACCAGACGATAAGAAAGTCTATGTGATTGAAAAAATTGATGAAGGTGGAGGCTTTGAACTGATCACCCAGTACGGAGCAGTAGAAGATGGTGAAGTTGTATCTGTTGAGTAGTTGCAGCAAAGATCAAAGCGCATACGCTTAAGGTGGAATAGGTTCATAGAAAAATGATTAAGATTATTTTATTTACACATGGGTATAGGAAAGTAGGTCAGTGTATGAGACCGACTTTCGTCATTAGGGAGGGACTTTGGAAAAAATTATAGAATATATAAGATAGAGGAGGGATCTTGATGAGTGTGAAACAAAATCGTGTCTATCTTTTAGCTAGACGACCAAAAGGAATGCCAGTGAAAGAAGATTTTTCACTAGAAACTAGAAATGTTCGTGAGTTAGATGATAATGAGATATTAATAAAAACCCATTATTTATCGGTAGACCCTTATATGCGAGGGAGAATGAACGGGGTTAAGACATATGTTGATCCATATGAATTAAACGAGCCGTTAACTGGTGGAATTGTAGGTGAGGTCATTGAGTCCAAAAACGAACGCTTTACTGTAGGTGATTTTATTGAAGGACATTTAGACTGGGCAGATTATTCAATTTCGAATGGTAAAGGGTTGCGTAAACTAGCAAACTACGAAGATGTGTCTCTATCTACTGCATTGGGTATTACAGGCATGCCAGGTTTAACTGCGTATTGTGGTTTGATGAATATTGGTAAGCCTGAAGAAGGAGAAACCATAGTCATCTCAGGTGCAGCAGGAGCAGTAGGGTCAATCGTTGGTCAAATTGCTAAACTAAAAGGGCTTAGAGTAGTCGGAATTGCAGGGTCTGAAGACAAATGTACATGGTTACGGAATGAATTAGGATTTGATGCCGTTGTAAACTATAAAGAGGGTAACGTCTATAAGCAGCTTAAGGAAGCTTGTCCTAATGGTGTGGACATTTACTTTGATAATGTTGGAGGAGAAGTGTCGGATGCTGTTATGCGCTGCATAAATTTTAAAGCAAGAATTCCACTATGCGGACAAATTTCAATGTATAATGCTGAATCCATGCCTGTTGGCCCTAGAATTGGTGGTCAACTTGTGACAAAGAGTGCGTTGATGCAAGGCTTCATTGTAAATGATTACAGTCATCAATTCAAAGAAGCAAGTACAAACCTGATGAATTGGGTAAGAGAAGGAAAACTAACATTTAAAGAAACGATAACCGAAGGATTAGAAAATGCACCAAAGGCGTTCATCGGACTTTTCGAGGGAGAAAATATTGGCAAACAACTAGTAAAAGTGAACGACGTAAAATAAAGCTGTAATAGAATGAATGTAGACAAAGTCGTTTCATGACTTTGTCTACATGTTTTTAGTGTAATTACAATAGTCTGAGAAAGTAGAGAAAATATGCTAACTGTAGAATACCTTATTCAAAAATTTGTAACAGCCATAGCTACAACATGTACATTTATTTTTTTTCTGATCGTATATCTAACATATAATGATCCGTATGATCGTTTAGTCGTTTTCTTTATAACCGTAACAATAGGGTTTATTCTCGTTTGCTGTGTTGTGGTTACTTATGGCACGATTGTTTCCTTTGTGGTAGATTTTTTGCAAAAGAAGTGGTTTAAGAAATTTATCTATCTACCGTTTTTTGTATTACCAATTATGGGGTATTTGTTCCCAAGGGCTGGTATTTATGGAATGTATGTCGCGTTTATCTATGCATTGTTAGATCATTTCATTAAGTTGAGATTTCAAAAAGATAAAAACATATTAATATTCATTGCAATACCGACCATCGGGTTAATCATTTTATTTTTCATTTATTTAATAATTCAATCAGTTCTTGATCAGGTAATGTGTATTTTTTCGTTCGGTTGCCTTCGGCTCTAACTTGATAGCTTTGCATAATAGATTGAGTCATGTTTTTCAGTTCCCAGCGCTTTGCAGAACGAAGAGCGTTTTGTTGTAAGCTAAAGCGGAATGTAGAGTTGTTAAGTAAGTTACTTAAATGGGTATACAGAGCATGGACGTTTTGTTTAGGAAAAATCAACCCGTCAATATTTGGGTTTATCATCTCTGGCATTCCACCTGCATCTGATACAATGACTGCATTGTGAGTAAACTGCGCTTCCATCACAGCATAAGGGAGATTTTCTTGTAAACTCGGTAGAACAAAGATATCTGTTTGTTGGAGAAGCTCGGTTACATCGTCCCTATTGCCAAAGAATATAACCTGATCACTTATTTCTAATTGCCTGACGAGAGATTGTAAATGGTTCCGACTCGGTCCATCTCCAATGATCCAGTAGGTCCATTGGTTATTTGTTTCCTTTAATTTGGCTAAGGCTTTTAACATCGTCTCATGGTCTTTTATTATATCTAATCGAGCAACAGTTGAGATAATCAGTTTATCACTATGGTTTTTTTCTTCATGTATACCACAGTCTATTCCATTATAAATCACTTCTAGCTTTAGAGGATCGACAAGATAATGTGCACTTAATACGTTTTTTAGCCAATTTGATGGGAGAATAATCTTGTCGTTATTCAATAATGCTAATTGCTCTAGAGATTCATAGTAATCTTGTAGTGCTAGCTTTTGTTCGAATTTTCCTTCTAGGTAAAGAGATCCGTGCATCGTAAAAACGAGTGGTATATGGTCGGGCTTAATGCGGCTCATGCTGTAAGACATAATCGTATCTTGAGCGTGGATGAGGTCATAATTATTCAAAGGAAGCATTGCTAAGGCTGCTTCACATTCGTAACGGAGGCATTCTCGTTTCTTTACAAAAGGAGTAAACGCACGATTCCGAGCTACAGTTTGCTGAATTCTAGCCTTTTCACTACTCAATATACTTATCTCGCTTTCGTTACCATCATTAGCGATCAATTTATATTGATTACTTCCACGCTTCTTTCCTAAAACGTCAACATGGACACCATGAACTGACAGTCCTTTTGATAGATTTTTTATATAAGTCCACACTCCACCGGAAAATGGGACGTTCCAATAGGTAGCAATTAAAACTTTTATATCGATTCACCTCACGTATGTAGAAGAAACCCGTTAAGGATTTCTAAAGGCTTGATCATGCGTTATTTTTAGTACCATCCATTACGCATATTAGGCTGGAGATGAACTTGATGATGCATTTGTTGGTATGCATAATGTGGTTGATGAGCATATGACTGTTGCTGATATGAGCGCTCTTGACATGTTGTAGTCGGTCCAATGACAACAGATTCTGTGATCGGTGCAATTGTTTGCTTCCATTTATGTTCATCAAGACAATACGTGTGCGCAAAAATTTCTGGTGGAGTTAACCGTAATATATCTGAACCAAAAATCACTTCTGGTGTAGGTGCATTGAAAATTGCGAGTAAATGTGTTTGATTTTTTGTTGCTGTTTCATAATGCCACCATCCTTGTGGTACATTTGCTACCATTCCAGGAGTAAGTGAATAGTTTTGAATTTTTTTTGTGAATGGATTTAGAAGAGAAACAGTGGCAGCACCAGATATACAATAAACAAGCTCTGCTGCATTTTGGTGAACATGAGGCTCAACCACATTGTTCGCGGACAAATAAATATCCAGTAATGAAGTATTTTGTAATGTATTAAGATCATTTTGTCCTAAAACATTAATATAGTTTTGAGAGTCCTTTGTAAAAAAGCGACTATTATTCACATTAAACTGAAAAGTAGTAGACGGTGATGTATAATCAATTGTTGAATCCATTTTGTTCACGTCCTCTTTTAGTTAATCTCCAATACATTATGACTCTAGCACTGTTTTGTGTATGTCCTGAGCAAGAAAAGATTTATTTCTAGCATGTAGTCATTCAGTGTATAATCAAAATTAAATACTGAAAATTCTGGAGGTTATAATGGTAAAAATAGTGGAAAAAGAAGTAGGGATTATTTATGAATTTAATAAGCAGAATAAGCCAGTTTTACATGTAGAATCAGGTGAAACGATAACAATTGAAACATATGATTGCTTTGAAAACCAGATTGAATCAGAAGATACAGTTGTAGACAACATTGATTGGAATCGTATCAACCCAGCGACAGGACCGATATATGTAACGGGTGCACGTCCTGGTGATTTATTAAAAGTGAAAATTGAAGAAATAACGATCAAAGAAAAAGGTGTAATGGTAGTCGGCCCTAATTTAGGAGTTTTAGGAAATGAGTTTACAAGAATGGAATCAAAAATGATTCCTATAAAAGAAGGGAAGGCGATCTTCAACCAATATGAACTGCCATTGAATAAAATGATCGGTGTCATCGGTGTTGCTCCAGCTGGCGAGGGTATTAATTGCGGTACCCCTGGGCATCACGGTGGCAACATGGACAATAAAATGGTTACAGAAGGAGCTACACTTTATTTTCCTGTTTTCACAGATGGTGCTTTATTCGCGCTAGGCGATTTTCATGCTGCAATGGGAGATGGAGAAATTAGCGTGTCAGGGATTGAAATTCCAGGCAGTGCAACGGTGAAATTAGAAGTTATTAAAGGTGTTGAGGTGCCCTATCCATTGCTTGAAAATGATGAATTCTTTTCTGTGATAGTATCTTCACAAACACTAGATGAAGCGAGTAAGCTTGCTACAGAATGGATGGTCAAGCATGTTTCCATAAAGAATCAACTTTCACTTGCTGATGCCACAATGTTAATGAGTGCCATTGGTCAATTGGAGGTTTGTCAAATCGTTGACCCATTAATGACCGTAAGATTTGTTGTACCAAAATGGATATTTGCAAATGTTAGTGTAATATAAATATATTATGTAAACTAATTGTTAACATCTAGTGAATACATGTCGATAACAAAGGAATCTATTTTACTCTCATCGAATGAATAGTGGATAAGAATTAACTGTTTTTTCCTTTTAGATGAGAGGAGAATAGAAAGGAGGAGATGATGGAATCGTTATTTGGCCATCAATATGACTCTTATCCATTTACAGCATTTACAACGTCACATATTTTGATGATCACACTCCTTCTAATAGGCTGTCTGTTCATTTATTATTTTCGGATTAGCTTACAGCAAAGAAGAAAGAAGATACAAGTGACGATGTTTTCCATTCTTTTTATCTTTGAAGGACTCTATCATTATTGGCTGTATAAGGATGGATATTGGGATGTATCTTTTACACTCCCACTGCAACTATGTTCAATAAGCTTATTGCTTTGTTTGCTTCTGTTGGTTACAAATGCGAGGTTCATTTTTCAAATTGTATATTTTATTGGAATAGCTGGTGCATTAATGGCTGTCCTAACACCTGAATTATTTCTAGGCTATCCGCATTTCCGCTATTTCCAATTTTTTATTACCCATATTCTAATCATTTGGGTATGTGTTTATTATGTGTGTGTTTATGAATATCGTCCTACATGGAAAGGCTTAATTCGCTCATTCTTATTCCTGAATTTTTGTGCGGGGATTGCTTATCTTGCGAATAAATTAACGGGTGGGAATTATATGTTTTTATCGTATAAGCCTTCAAACGGGAGCTTAATAGATTATATGGGGCCATATCCATATTATATTATTGTGCTTGAGTTCCTCGCTTTTATTGTATTTATAGCTTTGTTGCTTCCATTCCGTATAAAATCTGAGAAACGAAGAGCAGAACAAGAAAAACAACAATCCTAAACATTTCGTGAATAACATCTTCCTTCTATTGTATAATAGGTGCAATCAAGATACAGTTATGATGAAGCAAATATAAAGTAGGTGTTCTACATGAAAAGGTTTTATACGATAGGAATGGCAGGTCATATTGACCATGGAAAAACATCATTAACAAAAGCACTAACTAATGTTGATACAGATCGATTAAAAGAAGAAAAAGAGCGAAATATTTCGATTGAATTAGGGTTTGCCCCTTTATATGAAAACGATCAGATGCAAGTGTCTGTCATAGATGTTCCTGGACATGAGCGGTTTATTCGGCAAATGATAGCTGGAGTTGCAGGAATTGATTTAGTCGTGCTCGTCATTGCAGCAGATGAAGGGGTTATGCCGCAAACGAAAGAGCATTTGGAGATTCTTAGTTTCTTAGGAATCAAAAATGGTATAGTCGCAGTTACTAAATTGGATCGTGTTGACAAAGAATTCATTGAACTTGTTGAGGATGATATACATACACAACTAGATGGATCTGTGTTTGAGAATGCCCCAATGCTATTCGTTGATAGTCTATCGAATAAAGGGATTGACCAGCTAAAGAAAAAAATTTTAGAAATGGTGCAAATGCAAGATACAAGGGATTCAAATGGGTCATTCCGTCTTCCGATTGACCAAGTCTTTACTGTTAAAGGACAAGGTACTGTCGTTCGTGGCACAGTTTATGAAGGTCAGGTCCAAATAGGACAAGCACTTACAATTCTACCAAAGCAAATTGATGTACGTGCAAGGCAAATTCAGGTTCATCATCATGATGCACAAAACGCATATGCTGGCCAAAGAGCAGCAATAAATCTTGGTGGTGTGAATCGAGAGGATCTTGTCCGAGGCGATGTATTAGTTTCTTCCGAACATTTTAGTGTTACTCAAACAGTGGATGTTGCGTTAAATGTTGTATCTGATTTGGAGTACATTATGAAACAACGAATGCCGATTAAATGCCATATTGGCACAGCCGAGGTTATGGGAAGAATTGTTTTCTTTGATCGCAATGAAATCAAGCAGGAAGAGGATGAAATCCTATGCCAACTTCGTTTAGATGAACCAATTGTCGTACGTAGGGGAGATCGTTTTATTCTAAGGCGCCCAAGTCCTCAAGAAACAATTGGCGGAGGTTGGGTCATTGATCCAAACGGTGAAAAGTACAAGTTTGGATTAAAGACAATAGAGTCGTTAGGAATGAAGAAAGATGGAAGTCCTATTGAGCGTATTCAAACTCTTTTGGCTGAACATAAATGGTTAACAGTCGATGATATTATAACGTATACTTCTTTGGGAGAGGAGGATATTGCTTCTGTTCTATCCTCTGAGGAATTTGTTTCTTTAGGAAAGCGTTCATATACATTAGCTCGAGTTGTATCAGTTATTGAAGATGAAATATACGATGTCTTGCATGATTATCATAGTCAATTTCCGATGAGAAGAGGAATGAAGAAGGCAGAACTCATACAAATGCTTCAACTGAATTATGGCAAAGTGCTCATTGAATCGATTTTGGATCGAGAAGGAAGTGAACAGACCTTTTTAAAAAAAGGTCAGTTTATCCATCTGCAAAGCTTTTCTTCGCATGTCCCTCAAAATTGGGCTAAGAAAGTAAATGGAATGCTGCATGCCCTCAAGAATGATGGGATGCAAGTACGCTTTTTTCAAGATTATTTACATGACAATGGAATAACTGATGCAATAAAGAACGACTTAACCCATTACTTAATCGAACAAAATGAAATCATTTCAATAGACGAACAATATTATTGGGCGAGCTCAATTTTTGAAGAAGCCTTAGCTAAAGTTAAGAAAGATACCGGTGGCTCATTCTCTGTAGGGGAAGCTAAGGATTCGCTCGGATTATCACGTAAATACATCATCCCTTTCCTCGAGAAGCTTGACAGCCTTCAATATACTAGAAGAGATGACAATATGAGAGTTTGGAAGTAAAAAAGAGGTGAAGTTTTGTTAGCAGAATTATATCCATGGACTATTTTTATTTCAATTGTATTTTTCCTTGTGTGTTTTGCTAGTACTCTTACTTTTATCGAGAGTGTAAAGCAGGAAGATGAACGTGTGATGAAACAATCAAAAATAACGAGTATTATTAGTTTATGCCTTGCTTTGTTTATTCCTTTTCTTTTTAATATACTTTAAACCATCAAACAGGGCTTGGAGATTCCAAGCCCTGTTTCTATTCTTAATCCTAATTCTTAGAGGTTGATTCTTTTACATCGCCCCATTTTTCTTGTGCTTTACCTTTAGCTTGATCAATTACTCCATCAGCTTGTTTCTTTTTATCATTTGTTAGTTTTCCAAATTGCTCTTTTGCTTTACCTTTTATTTGTTCAGCTTTACCTTTTGTTTGATCTTTATTCATGTTTCAAACCTCCCATGTTTTCTAGTTATACAATACCCGTTTACCTCTTAACGAAACCTTTTATAAATGCAGTACGTCTTTTCTTTTGATAAACTATAGGTGCAACTAGAAAGAAAAAGTGTCTAACGAGAGGGTTTTTACGTTGTTTTTTGTTAAGTTAACTAGAGCATTTATTTTCATCCTTATCATTATAATAGCGATTCTTTTTATCATTCAATATGTTTTTCCAACTCAATATGCTGATAATCCGTTGCCAACTGAACTTCATCCGATTGTTGAACAAAAGAAGGATGAACTCATCGAGCGCTCATCTCAAATAGGTATTAACGTTGTCATCACAGATGATTTCCGTAGCTTCGAGGAGCAAGATCAACTTTATGCTAAAGGGCGTACGGCAGAGGGAAATATTGTGACGAATGCAAGAGGAGGAGAGTCCTATCATAATTTTGGATTAGCAATTGATTTTGCTCTTCTTACAATCAATGGGGAAATCGTTTGGGATCTTGAATACGATGGGAATGGAAATGGAACACCTGATTGGTTTGAAGTGGTCGATATTGCTAAAGAACTAGGATTTACATGGGGTGGAGATTGGGCACATTTTAAAGACTATCCCCATCTACAAATGGATTTTGGTCTGACTATACGTGAGTTGCGAAATGGAAAGCGTCCATCGCAATCTGAATAAATAAAACACCTCAGACTGTTTTCAAATGCAAATGCTCGTTGCTGTTTGTAAACAATCTGGGGATTTTTTTAGTTAAAGGAGGCTTATTTTTTGAAACTATAGTTAAAAGGAAACGAAAATAAACTGAATGTTCTTAAAAAATTCATATAAAGTTCGATGCATTCATAAACTATTAAAAGAGGTGATGTTTTGGAAACAGTGATGATCGGGGCAATCATCCAAATACTTTTAGCTATTTGCTTTCCAGTTGTATTAATGATTGTTTTTGCGAGAAAAGTCTATTTAAATTGGAAGTCATTTGGTATAGGTGTTCTAATTTTTATTGTGTTTTCACAGGTATTAGAAAAGATCTTACATATTGCTGTATTATCACCTACTGGTACTTCTTTGAAATGGACAGATAATAGTTATTGTTTGCTCTATATGGAGGACTAGCTGCGGTAAATACAATTGTCATCTCGTTTAAATTGAAATCACAAGAGCACGAGAATGCGTTAGCTAGCCAGTTCCCACCGGACGTAATTGAAACTCTAAATCTCCAGTTAGAACAAACATCCCTATGGTTGTTTGTACTTGGGGGATTGGAGAGAATTTTTGCAATTATCATTCATATAGCCCTTTCTTTAATCGTTCTGTATGCGGTAATTAAAGGGAAATTCAAATATGTCATCTATGCAATTCTTCTGCATGCAGCATTTAACTTCTTACCGGGGTTGTACCAAGCGGGTGTCATCACAAAAATTCTGTTAATTGAGCTTGTTATTGCTACATTTGCATTTGGCTCTTTCCTAATTATTTTGAAAATGAAAAAATACTTTCAATAAAGAGTGAAGGGATGGATTTTCATGCGTTCTCCGCTTGTCCAAACGAAGTATGGGGAAATTGATGGAAAAGCACTAGAGTATCATATTGAATGGAAGGGAATTCCTTACGCAAAACCACCTATTGGAAATAGACGTTTTCTTCCACCGGAAAAAATGGACCCATGGGATGGAATTTACGAGGCATATGAATTTGGTACAGCTGCTTATCAACATGAAAATCCTTTAATGACGTTTTTAGGAGATCATGTCACAAATATGAGCGAGGATTGTCTTTATTTGAATATTTACAGCCCTAAAAATGGGGACGAGTTAATACCTGTGATGTTTTGGATTCACGGTGGAGCTTTTACGAAAGGTTCAAGCAATGCATATGATGGCACCTCTTTAGCAGTTGAAGGTGATGTCGTTGTTGTTACAATCAATTATCGTCTAGGCATATTTGGTTTCTTGTATTTAGATGAGTTCGCTCCAGATAGGTTCCAAGGTTCGGGAAACTGTGGCATATTAGATCAGCTTGCAGCATTAAGGTGGGTGAAGGCGAATATAGCTTCATTTGGTGGAGACCCAAATCGAATCACAATCCTTGGTGAATCTGCTGGTGCAATGAGTGTCGGTACACTAGTTACATTGCCACAAGCAAATGGTTTGTTCACTCAAGCAATTTTACAGAGTGGTGCAGCAAAACATGTGTTGTCAAGAGAGGATGCTACAAACTCTGCAAAGTCTTTGTTAAACCGATTAGGAATAGACGAGCAAAACGTAGATGCTCTGTATGACTTGACACCAAGTCAGTTATTAGAAGCGACTAGAACAAGCACATTTATGCAATTAGCGCCTGTAGTTGATGACTATCATATAAAGAATCATCCTGATGTTGCACTTTCAGAAGGAGCAGCAAAGAATATTCGTATATTAATAGGTTCTAATAAAGATGAGATGGAAATCTTCACTTACTTTGATCCAAGATTTAAAGAGAGTAAGAAGGAACAAATGGGAAGTGTCGTTAGAGAGGTATTAGGGAAAGATAATAAATTTGTGGAAAGACTTGCGTCGTTTAATCCTGCTTTTACGAAGAAGCTTTACGTTAAGCTTGTAACTTCAGCGCTTTTTACGTTTCCAGCCATTGATTTTGCTGAGAAGCAGCTTAAGCACAATCCGAATGTATGGATGTATCGTTTTGATTATACAAGTCTAAAAAATCCACATTTGAAAGCTTATCATGCTATTGAAATTGATTATATTTGGAAAAGCAATACAGAGCTTGATCATAATGAAATTGAGTTTGCTCAAAAAATAAAACAAGCTTGGATTCATTTTGCTCGCTTTGGTTTACCAGGTCATGAAGGGTTACCTGAATGGCCAAGATACGATCTAAATAATAGAGCAACAATGATCTTTCACAATCCGTGTCTCTTAAAGAATGACCCAAGTAAAAAAGCAAGAAAATACATTCCAAAGTTAACGGCTAAAAAATAAACTACATTACAATATAAAACGGGAAATGGATGTCAGTCATCCATTTCCCGTTTTATATTTATGATTTTGACAAATCGTAAAAACCTTCTCCAAATACATCACGTACATCATGAATAGCAACGAATGCTTGCGAATCAATTGCTTTCACAATCTTTTTAAGTTTCATTACCTCTTGTTTACTGATGACAATATAGAGGATTTCTTTTTGATTTTTTGTATAATAGCCTTTTCCTGACAATACAGTACATCCGCGATCTAAAACCGTGTTGACCTGTTGAGCAATTTCGTCATGCTTGTCTGAGATAATGGTAACGGCTTTTTTCGGATTTAATCCCTCAATAATAAATTCCATAACCTTTGTTCCGATATAGAGCATTAAAATAGTTAGCATTAGTTTTTCGATCCCAATAATAAATAACGACGCAGCAGCAACAATTAAATCAAAAAAGAGCAGGCCATAGCTAATGCTCCAACCTAAATACTTATTTGTAATTCGGGCTAGAATCGTTGTTCCAGCCGTTGTACCACCAACACGGATAATCATTCCAATCCCGACACCAGTAAGAACTCCACCAAAGATAGCATTAACGACCATTTCATTCGAATCAATTGAAAACCCTTCTGTGAAATGAAGGAAGATTGAAAGAAATACGATGGCAAGAATCGTATACACTGTCGTTCTTTTACTCAGAAATTTATAACCAACAATTAATAGCAATCCATTTAATATAAAACTAACGATACTTGGTGACCATTCAAATAAATAAAACGCGATGATTGTAATCCCCGTGACGCCGCCTTCGCCAAACTCATTAGGAATGACAAATATATTAATGGCCAACGCAAATAAAAAAGCCCCGATGATAATTTGAATAACATCACTAACCGTTTTCTTCATCATTCATCCTACCTACCTTTACGAACAACTATGTTGAATCATGCAGTAAAATGTCATTTCAACCTAAGAAATCTTATCATGAAATGTGAAAAAAAGATAGAATATGAGAAAAAATTCAATAAAAGATTGTACGTATGAAACAATACTTTGGTGATGGATTAGAAATGAACATCTTTCCTTTGTAAAAACGACATTTATAGGTATGCGCTCATAATTCTCTTTATCCTCACTAAACAGGTTAAGCAGCCTAAACGCAATTGATGATACAAGCATATTGTAGTAAAGAGGTAGAGCATGGATGGATTAGACAGAAAGAAAGGGGTGTGAGTCTTGAAAATTGTAACTATATTAGGGACAAGGCCAGAAATTATTAGGTTAAGCATCATCATTCAAAAGCTGGATGCTTTTGCAGATGAGCATATCCTTGTCCATACGGGGCAAAATTTTTCAAAACAATTAAGCGATGTTTTCTTCGAGGAACTAAAGATACGAAAGCCTGATTATATATTCGCCCAACCGACGTACTCAATCGGTCAACAATTCTCAGTGATGTATGTAGAATTAGAAAAAATTCTTATCAAAGAAAAGCCCGATAAGATCTTAGTATTAGGTGATACAAACAGCGGATTATGTGCAATTCTTGCTGAGAGAATGGGCATACCAGTTTTTCATATGGAAGCAGGGAATCGTTGTTACGACTTAGAGGTGCCTGAGGAAAAAAATAGAAAAGTGATTGATACTATCTCATCATATAATTTGCCTTATACCCCAGGCAGTCGAGAAAACCTTATATTAGAAGGGTTTCCTACTAATCGAATCATCGTTACAGGAAATCCAATTAAAGAGGTTTTAGATCATTATGAGAATGAAGTATCGAATAGCAACATATTAACACAATTGGAATTAGGGATGAATGACTACTTTTTAGTGACGGCGCATCGGGCTGAAACGGTTGATCATCCAGAAAAGTTAAAGGGGATTTTTAAAGGGATTGAAATGATTGCAGAACATTTTGGAAAGAGGGTAATCTGTAGCATTCATCCACGTACAAAATCAATGCTTGCAAAGCTAGAATCATTTAAGCTTAATCCTTTAGTAGAATTGCATGAGCCGTTTGGATTCTTCGATTTTGTAAAACTAGAAAAACATGCTTTTTGCGTTATAACAGATAGCGGTACGGTTCAAGAGGAATGTTGCTTGTTTCATGTTCCAGCAGTAACGATTCGTAAAACAACGGAAAGACCTGAAACGCTTGCATGCGGAAGTAATATCTTATCTGGAATCAATGCAGAGGATATCTTTAGATCTGTAAAGATAATGACAAAAACGAATCGAAATTGGTCATTTCCTATTGGATATGAAGCAAATGATGTATCGGATAAAGTGATAAAACTATTGTTAGGTGGGCTGAAACTTGTTTAAACAAACAACAATCTTAGTAACGGGAGGTACAGGTTCATGGGGACATGAGCTTGTCAAACAATTGCTAAATCAAGATCCTAAAGAAATTCGAATTATATCAAGAAACGAATCAAAGCAATTTACAATGAGTCAAGAATTTAATAATGATTCACGGTTAAAATTCTTTATTGGCGATATAAAAGAAAAAGACTTAATGTTTCAACTATTTGAAGGGGTGGATTATGTTTTTCACCTAGCTGCTCTAAAGCATGTGCCAGTTTGTGAGCACCAACCACTAGAAGCACTAAAAACGAATGTGACAGGTACACAAAATATTATAGATGCATCCATTTATAACAAGGTCAAAAAAGTTGTCTATATTTCAACAGATAAAGCATCAAACCCATCAAACTTCTATGGATTCTCAAAGGCGATTGGCGAACGGTTAATCATTCATGCAAATACGTTGAATACTGACACAAAGTTTGTCTGCATAAGAGGTGGAAATGTTTTAGGGACAAATGGAAGTGTGATTCATGTCTTTAAAAAGCAAATTAAAGATGAGAAAAAAATCGGCATAACTGATTTAAAAATGACTAGATTCTTTCTGACTGTCCAAGAAGCAATTCAACTTGTCTTTAAAGCAGTGTACGATAGCATTGGCGGAGAAACCTTTGTTATGAAAATGCCATCTTGTAAAATCATTGATCTTGCAGAAATTATGATTGAGCAAGAAGACGAAAAAATCGAGATGGAAGTATTGGGAATTCGACCTGGTGAGAAAATTCATGAACTACTACTATCTGAATACGAAAGCACGTTAACGATAGCCTATGATTCAGAGTATTACGTGATTCTACCTTCCATTCCAATAGAAGGAATTAAAGAAAAGTATGGAAATTATCAGTTGCTGAATAAAGAGGAGTATAACTCTGGAACGAGGTTAATGACAAAAAAAGAGGTTAAAGAGATGTTAATTAAAGGCGGTTATTTAGGATGAAGCTTTTAATTTTAGGTGGTAAAGGGATGGCAGGTCATGTCATCTCTACCTATTTTCAAGGAAAAGAGGGGTATACGACTGCCTTTACAACGAGAGATCCTAGAGATAATGAGGGGATCTATTTAGACGTGACTGACTTAATCGGTTTAGAAAAAACAATTGATAAAGTTTCTCCTGATATTGTGATCAATTGCATTGGGATACTGAATGAAAGCGCAGAGAACGATCCTAATTTGGCCTTTCAATTAAATAGTATTTTACCGCATCAAATAGCCGCAATTATGACAAAAAGAAAGGGAAAGCTCATCCATATTAGTACGGATTGTGTGTTTTCTGGAAAAAAAGGAAAGTATCATGAATATGATTATCGTGATGGAGAAGGCATTTATGCACAATCCAAGCAATTAGGAGAAGTTGACCAACCACAGCATTTAACAGTAAGAACTTCTATTATTGGTCCTGAATTAAAAGATGGGATTGGACTGTTCCATTGGTTTATGAAACAAACCGGTGATATTTATGGCTTTAGTAATGCAATCTGGAATGGTGTAACAACTGTCGAGCTTGCAAAGGCAATTGAAGACATGATTGAAAATAATATTAATGGTATCTATCACCTAATCGGAAAAGAGAGCATTTCTAAATACGACTTATTATTTAAGTTTCAAACGGTCTTCGGAAAAACGGATATTCAACTACATGAGAATGGCGATTATAAAATTGATAAATCATTGATTTCTACAAGAAAAGATTATAATTATCAAAGTAAATCATACGACGAAATGCTTCAAGAATTGAAAGCTTGGATGAGTGAGTATTCTCATCTATATGAATTTTATAAGTGTAAGTAAGATTAGAGGCATCGAGACGTAAAGCCTCGGTGCTTTAAGCTGTTAACTACATTTTCATATAAACGAATAGTTTCCTAGTGTACGTTGAAAAGAAATATGTTTGGCACTTCAATCCAAAAAACAAGTAGGCAACGTCAGAAGTCTGTCGACATTGTCTACTTGTTCTCTATTTTTGGTAGGATTTATAAGTTTCCTTAAGACCTTCGATGAGTGAATAAGATTGTTTCCAGTCTAGTTCAGATATTGTTTCGTCGTTCGCTAAGATACTTACTTGTATATCTCCTTCTCTTTGTTGTCGGTACTGAACAGCGATGTTTTTACCAGTGACTATTTCCAAACAGCGAAGGAGTTTGTTAATTTTTGTTCCTGATCCGGAGCTAATATTATAAGTAGATCGTTCGCCTTTGGTCATACATAGATACAAAGCATGAACAGCGTCCTGTACGTAAATAAAATCTCGTATTTGTTCGCCATCACCATAGATCGTCAATACTTCATTGCTTAACACCTTTTGAATGAAGATAGGGATAACTCCTGAATCACCAGTTGCTTTCTGTCTAGGTCCATAAACATTACTAAATCGTACAATTGTATAGCTAAGAGGGTAGTACAAAGCAGTTGCTTTTATATAATTTTCCACCGTAAACTTACTAATCCCATAATAAGAAATTGGATGTAGTGATTGGTTAATATATGATTTACTCGTAATAGATTTGCCGTATACTGCTGATGTGGATGTAAAAATGATCTTTCGTACGTTAGCTTTAATCGCAGCATCAATAAGGTTTAATGAACCGATAATATTAACATCTGCATCATATGTTGGGGATGCTTGTGCTGTTGATACTGTTGACTGTGCTGCTAAATGGTAGATTATATCAGGATTTATTTCCTTAATCTTTTCTTTAATAGCATGATCGCGTATATCCAAATGAATAAAGTTTGCGGACGGATGAATGTTTTCTCTTTTTCCGGTCACAAGGCTGTCGATGACGTAGCATGTATGACCTTTGCGAATTAAATAATCAACAAGATGTGAACCGATAAAGCCAGCTCCACCGGTAACTATTATTTTCATATTTGTGACACTCCTACATTATAGTGTACTTTCATACTATGAATGTTGGCAGCAATGAGGTTACAGTTTCCATTTCCGTTTCCGTTTTTTCTTGTTTGTTAGAACTTCGTTATACAGTTGAAGATGTTGATTGATTTCTTCGTCTAGAAGCCAATATTGATTGCCCCACGCAGCAGACTCTTTCCCAATTTCTTCTCGAAGGGAATCGTTTGTTAAGAGATAATCGATGCCGTAAACTAGTTGATCAACAGTTGGTTGAATCAAAAAGCCTGTCTTTCCATGTTCAATCATTTCAGGAATTCCACCAATCGCGTTAGCTAAAACGACCTTACCGCTAATTTGTCCCTCAATGACGGACAAAGGTTGATTATCGAGTAATGAGGGATGAACAACAACATCGGCTTGCTGAATTAATGCAGGTATATCATTTCGTCCACCAAGAAAAATAATTTGATCGTTCATCCCATATGCCTCTACTAACTCTTTATACTCGTTTGATTTAGGACCTGTTCCGGCAAGCCAACAAATCCAATCGGTGCGAGACTGTCTAACGATTGATAATGCTTCGATCAGCTGTTGTATCCCTTTATAAAATTCATGTCGAGATGTGCATAGTAATATCTTTTTGCCTTCAGGCTTCGTTAATCCTGTAGGCACGTGAATTTTATTGAAAAATTCCTCGATGTTGTACCCATAATGGATAACCTTTAATTTGCTTTCGTCTACTGAGTATTCATTGATGAGCTTGTTCTTTAACCAATGATTTGCAACGATCGCTATTTCTCCGCTCATCGCTCCACGTGTTTCAAGCGCATTAAAAAAAGCTCTTCCCTTTATACTTTCTTCGCTCTCGTCTGGGTAGTAATAGTCGTTGATTTCCTTTGTAGCAGAGCCATGAATTGAACAAATTACTTGTGGCTTCAAATTCTGTTGACTTGTAAAGCAAATAGCCGAAAAAACATCTAATGTATGAATGATGTCATATTGATTTACTTGAAATTTTTTGATTTCCTGCGTGTAAAACTCGATTAAGTTCATATATTGTTGTGAGACAAAATCAATGTACGGCAAAGACGGTGGGTCATAGCTTCTTGTCCGGTTGTATGTTCTAGGTTTAAATGGATTAAATACATATTCTGAGCGTACGGAATAGCCGATTACATCCACTGTATGGCCTTGTTCCTCCAGCTTTGCTTTTGTTTGATTAATAATCTTCCAAATCCCACCTATATGGGGTATTTCCCAAAAAGTCGCGAGTAGTATCTTCAAAACAAGTTTCCTCCAATGATTGTTTTTTAAAACCTAAGTACCCTGAATCAAAGATTCCTTTCAACTTATAGTATGAATGCTAAGGCAATATGTGAGGACAAGTGGTTAAAGGCATTTATCTTATTTTAGCTAAAACTCATCTATCCGAATGGATGTTAACCGCTAGACAAGCCAGTTTTTACTAAAGTGTTTTAACGTCCAAGCAAAAGGTATGGTCAAGCATATTTTGTGAATGAGCACATACATTTTGGAGGGTGAAAAATGTCGGATACTATAGTTGATTTGAATCCTCACAAAACCGGTTCAGTCATGTTAATTACAGGAGCTGGGGGTTTTACAGGATCTCATGCTATAAAGTACTTTTCAGCAAAAGGCTATAAAGTAATTGGGTTAGTTAGAAGGAAAAAAGTAGAACTTTCAAGTGATTCTTATATTGAGTGCAATATAGAGGATTATGAAGAAGTTAGAAAAATAATCGCACTTGTAAGGCCGAGCTATATTTTGCATTTAGCAGGGCAAAACCATATAGGGGAAGCATGGAATTTACCGCTTCACTCATTTAATAGCAACGTACTTGGAACAGCTAACATTATGGAAGCGATTCGTGATACATCTATAGAATGCCGTATTGTGATTACGGGTTCCTCGTTTCACATTAACCCTAACGATCATTTTAACGTAACAAACCCTTATATATTCACGAAAACATTGCAAATTTACACAGCACTTTCTTGGGGGAAATTGTATGATATTGATTGTGTAATTGCAAGACCATGCAATTTAATTGGACCAGGTCCATCGAATGGTGTTTGCTCCCTTCTCGCAAAGAAAATCGTGGAACTAGTAGACAAGAATGAAGAAGCTATTCTGGACGGTTTTAATTCTTGTGCAGAGAGAGAGTTTTTAGATGTGCGAGATGCAATTACTGCGTATGATGTTCTCTTCCGAAAGGGAGTGAACGGGGAGATATACAACATCGGTAGTGGCACTAGAACACAAATTAGTGAAATTATACAATTCTACGAAACAATTGCAAATGTTAAGATTAAAAGTTCAAATAACAATGGAAGCGTTGATAAGGGTAAATTAATGAACTCCCATGCGTTAATTTCATTGGGGTGGTCTCAGGAGTATTCTTTAGAACAGTCGCTAAAGGATATTTACGAGTATCAATTCAATATAGTGACAGGGGGATAAGTGAAATGAAGCCAAAGGTGAGCATCATCATTCCATTTTACAACTGTCCTTATATTGATATAGCGATTGAGAGCGCCTTAAATCAAACGTATGAGAATGTTGAAGTCGTTGTTGTTGATGACGGATCGACAATACATGTTGAAAAGGTAACACCTTATTTACCACGCATCCGCTATTTTCATAAGGAAAATGGAGGAACAGCTACCGCAGTAAATTTAGGAGTTGAAAAATCTACAGGAACATATATTGCATGGCTAAGTAGTGACGATCAATTTAAGCCTGAAAAAGTTGAGAAACAACTTGCATTTATGTTAGAAAAAAATGCACTAGCAAGTTATACAAACTTTGACTTTATGAATGAAGACAACATTGTAATTGCAAGAGATATGGGAATGGTGCTGCCAACCCATGAGAGCTTGTATAAGTTTGTAATGTCGAATAATCCGATTAATGGTTGCACAGTCATGGTGAAAAAGTCAGTCTTTTTAAGGATTGGGCTCTTTAATCCGTCCTACTTATATACTCAAGATTTTGAAATGTGGATGCGAATGCTTTTAAATGGTTATTTATTTTATTTTTTAGAAGAGTCATTAACTGTTTTTAGAATACATGAAGGCTCTGGAACACGTAAACATAATGCAGAGCTCATGAATGAATTTCATAAACTTATAAAGGCAAACAAACCTAGAATACAAATGAAGTTGAGAACTCTCAATCAATTTATAAAAACATCTGAGAAAAGAAATAGACTTTTGTAAAAATAAAACTCTACCTCTTAAGCGAGAAGTAGAGTTTGAGATTGTAGACAAAGTCGATTTCTGACTTTGTCTACATTTTTTTAGAGGACTTATTAACAATAGATGAAACTCACAGACTGTCTTGAAAACGCTTGTCAGACTAGGCGTGCAGTCAAGTGAAGACCCGAATAGAACATTTGGTTCATGAGGGGACGAACGAGACTAACAACGACGTATGCATGCGTTTGTCAACAGTCTGAAACTCTACCTCTTAAGCGAGAAGTAGAGTTTTTATTTGCTCATGCTTTATTAAAGGATTGTTTACATTAAATCGAGTGTTTGTAGCATTTTCAAAAAGTTTTCTCTGTAAGCTTGAAAGGAAAATTGCTTATGAACATGGGTAATTCCGTTATCAATTAAATGTTGTCGAAATTGTTTGTTGTATATGATTTTTTTGGCATGCTTTACTGCAAGATGAATGTTTCCAATCGGATAATATTTTCCTGTAACATCATCAATAATCGCTGTTCTTACACCGTCTGAATCTGTTGTTAAAACTGGACAACGGCAGCTAATCGCTTCACTAATGGCTAATCCAGCCGATTCTACTTTGGATGTAGAGATTAAGAGGCCACCAGAATCACCTATTTGTGAGAAATGGTTTGGCATCTCATCATTAGGTATGTTCGGGAATAGTTTTAATCGTTTTGTTAAATTCAATCTTTTGACCATTTGTTCAAAGTTATACCGATCTTCTGCTGTGCTAAGAGAAGGATCTTCGTACATATATAACATTGATTTAGGACCAGCAATCCTTGTTAAAAGGGAGCCGATCTGCAGGAATTCCTTCCAGTTTTTATTGTCTTCAATTCGACCAACCCACGCAAATATCGGGCCTTCAACTTTTGGAGTTTCGCGATAAGTGAACATTTCAGAATGAATGCAATTTAAGAAGTTAAATCGTTGCACAGTTGGGAAGTAAAGATCCATGTATTCATTTATATGCTCAGTATTCGGATTGATCAGTCCATCTGCATACTCATTTACTACAGTTGCGTAATCACGAAACACTTTTTTTGCAGTTTCTTTAGCTCCATATCCTTGGATCTCTAATACATACTTACCATTGTATCCTAATCTTCTAAATCGTGGCATAGCATCAAAGTCTGAAACGATGACAATGAGTTCGTATTGACCGCTATCTAATATATTCCTAATCTCTGAATCATCGTTTGTAATGAACACTGGACCATGATGAGGGTTTACTAATGTCCGATTTTGTACGTAGTATAGGAAGTGTGTTTCTATCCCACTATCCTTTAAAGCATAGCTCCTATTTCTATTTAAAGTTTCAACACCTCCGCTTGGTGTAAAAAAAACAAAAAGTATATTCATCTTCATGCTCCAATCCATAAATTATGTTGTCCGTATAGACTATGTAGCATGGAGAGATTTGGTTTAATGCTGTACATATTTTAATGATTTTGCTGATAAGAAAATCAAAAGGAAGCCTTGCATATTAAGCGTTAGATTATCTTGGCGTGCACAGTTAAAATTAGTATCCAGATCAATAAAAAAACTGTAGACAAACAGAAGTGAATCGTTTGTCTACAGTATGATACGAACCATTAGGGTTGTTTTTTAAAGGACCATTTCTGATTGTACGTAATGCAATAGTAAGTTTGCTGTATGATGCAATGATTTTTCATGTGTACGCTCAAAGGCATGGGAGGAGTCTATTCCAGGTCCAATCAGTCCATGTACAATATCATGTCCAGAGCGAATCGCAGCGGATGCATCTGAGCCATAGTATGGGTAAATATCTAAACGATAATCAATCGAATGTTTTTGTGCTAGTGAAACTAAATGTTTTCGTAATCCATAATGATACGGTCCACTAGCATCTTTCACACAAATAGAAACTGAATATTCGTCCGTTTGTTGTCCATCGCCCATTGCACCCATGTCAACGGCCAAGTACTCAATTGTTTCTTCGGTAATATTCGAGTTGCCACCATAGCCAATTTCTTCGTTATTCGAGATTAGAAAGTGGGTAGTATAAGGCAATTCAATGCTCTTATCTTTTATTTCTTTGATGAGTTGCAAGAGAAGTGCAACACTCGCTTTATCATCTAAATGACGTGATTTTACATACCCTGTTGCAGTTACTTGTACTCTAGGATCAAACGAAACAAAGTCACCGATCTCGATACCAAGCTTTCGAACATCTTCAGTATTTTTTACTTCAGCATCGATACGAACTTCCATATTCGTTTGATTCCGTTCAGCTTTTCCAGCATCTCTGTATACATGAACAGACGTTTGATGCATAAGAATTGTTCCTGTGATTCTTTCACCTGATGACGTTTCAATCTCACAATACTCACCCTCAATTGAGTTATATTGAAATCCTCCAATTAGGTCAAGGCGTAAACGGCCGTTGTTTTTTACTTCTTTTACAATTGCTCCAAGTGTATCGACATGGGCAGTAAGCATTCTATGTTTCTCAGTATCCTTTCCCAGAATCGTCGCAATCAAGCCGCCTTTTCGATTTCGATAAGTATGTATATTGAGTTCCTTCAAATAGCTTTCGACAAACTCGATCACCTTGTCTGTATTGCCAGAAGGACTAGGTATAGAAACAATCTTTTCAATTAAGGATATCGTTTCTTTCGTATTTGGATACATTATTCATCAATCTCCTCTCAATTCTTCTTTTTTAGTATATCGAAAGAAAAAAGAACTAGCTAGGCTAGTTCTTGAGAAAGAATATTATTTTCTAAATAATGCTCTAACGCCTTCATAAAGCAAAGCGAAGGAAAAAACAATCATTGCTAAGCTACCGACAATTAGAAAGAATTCTGAAATACCTGATGAGATTAAAGTGGAAGTAGGGATATTTGTTAAAGCGTATCCTCCTAATAATGCCAATAAATATAAAAGAGCTAATTGATACATGATGACCCCTCCTTTCACAACAGTATATGTGAAAGGGCTTTCATTTGTGTAGACAGACACCTAATGTGTCCCCACAAAGGTAAGAGTGCTTGGAACTTTAGCAAACAAACCTCCATTGTTGCCTGATAATTTGTATTCAGTTCTTCACTCGAAAAAATGTAACCAATAAGATCCTATAAAAGCGATAATATTTTGTGTTCTTTGAACTATTTAGTGAGTTCGGGTGAGAATCAGCGATATTAACAAAGGTATTAGGAGTATTAGAAATACTCATTCAGTGTAATATTAATGCTTTGTGTTATTAAAATGAAGATAAAAGGTTGCTTGATTTATTTTCATAGCTGTTTTTCAAGTTTTTGTAACAGCAACTTTCTCGGTAACGTACCAATTAACATTTCATTCGTTCGAAACACTTCAATAGCTTTAGACATGTTGCTCCTTTTTGTCTATTTTTTATCAGTTCATAAAACAGACTATAAATGAAAGTTGTTTAATAGACAAAATTTGTAGATCTGATGTTTGTTGCTATATTTTCACTATGTTAAAATTTCTTGGACATTGTGTCAAAATTTGTCTAATTGCAGCTTCAGAAATTAAGATTGGAGGAACTTATGTCAGCACATATAAGTAACTAATTTATATTATTGTACTAAAAAATACTAACTTTCTTTATGTTAATAAGTGTTACATATTATTTTTCTTGGAATTGAAATGAAATTCGTTTTTAGAAAATTCATTTCTCACTTACGAGTCACTGATATTTATTAGGAGGATTTTGCACTAATTTGATCATCTGTAATATTTTTAGTTATAAAACTCTTCATTTTCATAAACCAGTTGAATTTGAATACATAAATTTTGTGAAGGTTTGATTTGTAGAAATCAAGTAACATACTTATCTCCCTGGCGTAATATCCTTATTTGGTCGATCATGAGGTAAGACTTTGGATACTGGGAGTTAGGAGTTAATATACTATAAGGAGATTTTCGAATGAAAAAGTTAAGTTTAAGAAATGTTAAAATCGGATGGAAGTATGGAATTGCATTTATATTTGTCTTTGTATTATTTGGGATTTCAACGTTCGTTGTAACAATACAAATTCAAAGCATCGGTGAACAAATTAAAAGAGTAGAGGCAGGTGGAGACCGAGTACAGCAAATCGCGGAAATCGGTTCACTGTCACGGGATAAATTTATTAGATTTGTGCTTTATGCTTATGAAGGAAACCCACAATACCTAGAGGAGTATGAAGGAAGGGATGAGTATTTTAATATTCTAACAGACGCGTTAAGAGAGGGCATGGAAGGAACGGCTACAGAGGAAGAAATAGCTATGATTGATCAAGTAAAAACGCTAAATAATGATATATCAAACTTAATTTATGACATTGAAAAAGCTGTAAACTCAAATGATTCTGAAGCAGCGATGGGCTATTTAGAAGAAGGATATGGATTAATAGAGCAAAGCAATGGACACGTCATGCTATTAATGCCTGAAATTAAGGAAAAACAAGTGGATGTTATTATGGATGCAATGCGGAGTAAGGATGTTGCATCAATCATACTATTCACTGCAATGAGCTTATCGATTATTATAGGTGGGGTCTTAGTTTTCTTAATAAGTCGGATGGTATCAAAGCATTTAAACAGAGTGGTAGACATTAGTAGGCAAGTTGCGGATGGAAATCTTGATGTATCTTTGATTAAATATGATGGTAGCGATGAAGTTGGTAAGCTAGCTCAAGCGACAAATACGATGGTGACAAATTTACGAACAATTATTAGTCAAACGGCTGGAGTCTCTGAGACTGTAAACAACCGTAGTGAAGAACTAACTCAAGCAGCAAATGAAGTGAAAAATGGGACAGAGCAAGTGGCAAATACAATGCAGGAATTAACCTTAGGAGCAGAGTTGCAGGCTAATAGTGCAATGAATTTAACTTCTTCAATGGAAGCTTTTTCAGCAAAAATTGGAGAAGCGAATAAAAATGGAGAGATTGTTTCTAAGTTTTCTACCGAAGTACTTGGTGTTACCGAAAATGGTGGTCAATTAATGGAGAAATCTGTTCAACAAATGACTGTCATTGATCAAATCGTGAAAGATGCTGTACAAAAAGTAAAAGGATTAGATTCACAAACTCAGGAAATCTCTAAGCTAGTTGCCGTCATCAATACGATAGCAGAGCAAACAAATCTCCTTGCATTAAATGCAGCGATTGAAGCAGCTCGTGCAGGAGAGCATGGAAAAGGGTTTGCCGTTGTGGCTGATGAGGTTAGAAAACTAGCAGAACAAGTAAGTGCTTCAATCACAGATATTACAAGCATTGTATCGAATATTCAGCTTGAATCAACAGCAGTTGCCGAATCCTTACAAGTTGGTTATCACGAGGTAGAAAAGGGAACAAATCAAATCCAATCAACAGGTGAATCATTCACAGTTATTAATCAATCGATTAAACAAATGGTTCAAAACATTGAAACGATCACAACAAACCTATCAGATATGACAGTTCAAAATCAAAAGATGAATGAGGTAATTGAAGGTATTACTGCAGTTTCAGAGGAAACCGTCGCAGGAGTTGAAGAAACGGCTGCATCTACCGAGCAAACTAGTAGCTCAATGGATGAAGTAGCAAGAAGCTCTGAAGAATTATCAAAACTAGCAGAAACGTTGAATGAGCAAGTTCAAAAATTTAAGCTCTAAATCCGAAATAGTAAGAGGTAAACACTCCTTTATAACGCAATAAGGAGATATATTCTTTTTTAATTGTATTGACTAAAGTAGTTATTGTAGAGGAAAAAACAGGCATAGGTCAATTACCTATGCCTTATCTTCAGTTTTGAAATAGTATAATAATCTCTTTTCAATCGCAGTATACTGTTTCCGAGCTAAATGATCCATAGGAACAAGTTCATCTATACTAAGCTTCTTCACCTCAAAATTAAGTATAAATTTGGTGGAGTAGAGCGAAAGGCGAGGACTCCTTGAAAATGACCTGCATTTTCTGCGTGCGATGCATTGCTGCTGACGTATTCCTTGTCCTGCGGGAAAGCGTAGCAAGTGAGACTGAAGGCGACGATGCGGCTCACGCCATGCCCGCGGAAAGCTTTCTCCTTAAGCGATAATCAACATCTTTCCTTCAATTTTAAACAAAAAAACCGTAGGCAAACTAATTTTATATTTTGTCTCCAGCCTGAGCCTTCCTATTTATGATAGTAAGGATTTAAGTTCCGGATCTTTTAAATAAAGAGGAGTCTCCCTCAGAGTTCTCGGCAAGGATGCGACAAACAATAAAAGAAGTTGAAACTAATTTTGCTTATCTTTGGTTTTTAGGGTTTGGATTTTATTGTGAATCAATGTTTTAAAAACTGGTTTTCTAAATGTCTATGTTTATCAAGCTTCTTACAATGTTATGTAGAACAAAGTTGTTAAAAAGGAATGTCTCACATTGGGATATTCCTTTCAAACTTCCCGACAAATTCATGCATACGTCGTTGCTTGGAATCAAGTCACCTCTTGAGCAGTTTGTTCTATTCCGGTGTCTAACAAGCGTTTTTCAATACAGTCTAAGTGTTTCTCACGTTATTAACAAGTCCTCAAAAAAACAGGAAGACAATGTCGAAAATCGACGTTGTCTTCCTTCTAAGGATAAGGAAACTAAATAATAAGATGAGTTATTGGTTCAAAAAGTAGTTATCTTCGTATAAATTGCTGATATTTTCATTGTGTTTATAGCTACATCAAAGTCATTCATTAATTTATCATGCAAAACTTGTGAATCAACATCAATATCTCCATCAATAAGTTTATTTAGTTCAGCCATTATTGTTTGAAATGAAAAATTCGCTTTCCCGCAATGATCCCCAAAATGACAGTAAACAGATTGTTCCCAGTTCATTTCGTCAATTGCACCTAAAAACCCTTTATTTCCTATTGCAATGACAGGTACTTTATAGGAAATCGCTTCTAATGCTGTTCTTCCCGTGCCAACAACAAGGTTTGCTCGCTTATATAAAGGTTCAAGGTCTGTCTGTTGGCCAATGCAATGAATCGTATCACTTTCAAATTGCTTTAAATATGGAAGCCGATTTCCTTCTCCAGCGATAAGTAAAAAAACAGGAAATGGCTTTTTTATTCTTTGTATTGCCTTGATTAATTCTTGACAAATACGTCCTTTTATCCACTCTAATCGACTTGCATATAGGATCACATAAGCTTCATTCGGAATAGAAATAGATAGTGGGGCTTTAATACGTTCTTTGTTGTCAGAAGAAATGTTAATACCGTTTAGCACCAACGTAAGGCGGTCATGATACTTATGAACAAGTTGATCGTATACAAAAGGGCTCACTGCAATAATAGACTGACAATAGCTTAATACGGTTTGTAATTCTTTTTCCCTTGCATACAACCCATGGACTGTATAGGCAAAGGGAATCGATGCGGACTGTGCGATTTGTGCAATGATATAACTTGAAATTACTTGGTGTCCGTGAATGAGTTTAATGTTTTCTTTAATAAGAATTTCCTCGATTTGTTGAATTAAGTGATTGTCCTTTTGTTCGAGCTTTGCAAATTTTTTCGGGATGTCCATAAGATAATAGTTTAGATTATCCTTTTGGATTTGATTAACTAACGAACCGTTTCTTCCAAGTAAAACTGGGTGGAAACCTATCTTTCTTAATTGCTTTGCAAGAGTGATTACATGAGTAACAGTTCCATTTGTTCCAAAATGATCGACTACAAGCAGTATTTTCTTTTCCATCATCAACACCTCTTCATATACTATTCCAATAAAAGCAGATAGTTGTGCTTTTTCATATCAGTAAAGAGTTTAAAAAAGGGCATTTGGCATAGGAGACTCGTCCAAGCTTATCTAAATAGAATACATAAACTAAAAAGGAGAAAAGCAAAGAAGGGAGATAATAGGAAATGGCATTAGCAAATATTGTTAAATTACCAAAAACTTTAGGGCTTTGTTGTGTTCAAAGTTTTGTAGATTCACTGATTGAATGTACTTCGCACAAGAAAGACAAATGCGAAAATCATAAAAAATGTGAGTGCAAACCAGGACACAAATGCGCATCAGGGGTAGCTTCTCTAGTAGATTGTGGTCCATGTGCTAGCAATACTACAACACTTGTAAGTGAAATCTGTTCTTTTATTGGTCAACAAGTAGAAGTTAATACTCCTGGAGGAAGTGTGATAGGTACTTTAGGTGTTGTTCGTTCAGATTATCTTGTCATTAATGAAGGTGCAACATTTGCATTAATTCCGTTTTCGAGTGTCCAAGGCATTCGAGAATTTTACTAAGGAGGGAGAAACATGTTTAGAGATTTTTTACTTGAGCAACTAGCTGCGTCTCGTGGACAAGTAATTGAAGTCTATACAAATGTTGATTTCTACCGAGGCTTATTAACAGAAGTTGGTCCTGATTACCTTCAGTTAATTGAGCAGGGTTCTGGGTATGAAGTTGAAAATCGAGAAGCGCTTATGCAAATTTCTCAAATCAGTTATGTCCGCGTAGCGGCACCAGTTTTACCATAGTCAGTTAAAGGTCGTGAATGTAGACAAAGTCGTTTATCGACTTTGTCTACATTTTTTTATGTGGATTCATCAGTGAGATTGTCAGGTAAGATGTGCAGTCAAATGAATAACAGAATAGAACAAAGTGTGCGAGCATTTGCCAATGATATTAGCTTATCAATATGAATGATTAGACTTTTAATTAATAATACAATGATTATCATTATGTACTTAATTGACGAATATAAGAAAAAAGCTTACAATTTTTTTGTATCTATTAAAAAAAAATTTGAATTAATGCTCATACATCCCACAGGAAGTAACGTCCATTTGTTGAAGTCGTGAAAAGGCATCAATCTTAGAAGGGCATGGAGAGTATCTTTTTTTGTTGATAAAATAGAAAGGGCTTTCAATGATATAGAGGTGATCTTATTGGAGAAGACGAACAAAATACAGTTTGATCAAGCAATTCGAACAGCAGACGTATTAGTTAAGATGTTTGGTCCAAGCTGTGAGGTTGCCGTACATGATTTCTCAAACTTAAAAGCGTCATTGATTCATATTGCTGGAAACGTGACAGGAAGAGAAATCGGTTCACCAATTACAGACTTAGTATTAAATGAGCTAGCTAAATCTGAAGAACAGATTGATGATTTAGCAAATTATAAAACACAGACAAAAAATGGTAGGGTGATGAAATCATCAACTGTTTTTATACGCAATGAAAGTGATCGAGTAATTGGGGCTTTATGTATCAATTATGACATAAGTATGATGCTTCAATTTAATGGTGCATTAGAACACTTTATTCAGTTTGATGAACATGATGCACGGTCTGAGACCTTTTTTACTTCTGTACAAGAAATTGCGGAAGAGATGGTTCAACAAGTATTAGATTCTTATAAAAAAGCACCTTCTCAAATGTCACTTGATGAAAAAGTAGAATGTGTTAAGCAATTAGAAGAGAAGGGTACGTTTCTAATTAAAGGCTCTACCGATTATGTTGCATCGATTCTAGGAGTCTCAAAATTTACGATCTACAATTATTTGCAGAAAATTAAAACACAAGAGGAAACCATTGTACAAGGCTAGTCATTAACATTTGTTTACAAGGAAGGGGATTATACAATGAAATATAGATCTGCATTTGATATTATTGGTCCTGTTATGATTGGACCATCAAGTTCACATACAGCTGGTGCTGCTAGAATTGGTCGAGTAGCACGAACATTGTTTGGGAAGCAACCTAAGCAAGTAAAGCTGTATTTATATGGTTCATTTGCTAAAACATACAAAGGCCACGGTACTGATGTAGCATTGGTAGGTGGAATACTAGATTTTGATACATTTGATGAAAGAATCCCTGAGGCACTTAATTTGGCAGATCAATTAGGAATTGAAGTAAGCTTTCATATTGAGAATGCAGTTCCTGAACACCCAAATACAGTTAAGGTTCAGCTCTTTGATGAAGATGGAAAAGACTTAGAACTAGTTGGAATTTCTATTGGTGGAGGAACGATCGAAATTACAGAATTAAATTCATTTAAATTAAAATTGTCTGGTGAACATCCTGCGATTTTAGTTGTTCATAATGACCAATTCGGGGTCATTTCAAATGTAACGCAAATATTAGCAAAGCACGAAATCAATATTGGACATATGGAAGTTTCAAGAAAAGATAAAGGGAAAATGGCTCTAATGGTCATAGAGGTTGATCAAAAATTAGAAGATGATTTGCTATCTGAAGTAGAGAAACTTCCAAACGTAACCCAAGTGATTCGGATGATAGACTAACACCAATTGGAGGAGAGCAAACATGTTATTTAAAAACGTTGCTGAACTAGTTCAGCTTGCCGAAAAAGAAAATGTTAAGATTGCAGAGATTATGATTCGTCAAGAAATTGAAGTAACTGGTCGAACACGAGAGCAAATCATGGAACAAATGGAACGCAATTTACAAGTGATGGAGCAGGCGGTTGAACGTGGACTAAATGGAGTTACTTCCGTATCTGGATTAACTGGCGGTGATGCGGTCAAATTACAAAATTATTTAAAATCCGGGCGTGCTTTATCAGGGTATACTTTGTTAGATGCAGTCAGTAAGGCAGTTGCTACGAACGAAGTGAATGCTGCAATGGGAACGATTTGCGCAACACCAACAGCTGGCTCTGCTGGAGTTGTTCCAGGAACCTTATTTGCAGTAAAAGATGTTCTAAATCCATCACGAGAAGAAATGATACTGTTTTTATTTACTTCTGCCGCATTTGGATTTGTAGTAGCCAATAATGCTTCAATTTCTGGAGCGGCTGGTGGATGCCAGGCAGAGGTTGGCTCTGCAAGTGGAATGGCTGCAGCAGCGATTGTTGAAATGGCAGGTGGTTCTCCACAGCAATCAGCTGAAGCGATGGCGATAACTTTAAAGAATATGCTCGGCTTAGTGTGTGATCCAGTTGCGGGCTTAGTTGAGGTTCCTTGTGTAAAGAGAAATGCAATGGGTGCATCCAATGCTATGACTTCAGCAGATATGGCATTAGCAGGCATTACGAGTCGAATCCCTTGTGATGAAGTCATTGACGCAATGTTCCGTATTGGACAATCGATGCCTTCTGCATTACGTGAAACAGCTGAAGGTGGTTTAGCAGCAACTCCAACAGGTAGAAGGTTAGAAAGAGAAATTATGGGAAGTAAACAAAATTAGTATAATTTTACAAAAACAAAGCATTCATTCGATTATTAAGAATGAATGCTCTTTTAATAATTGGCTTAGATAAAGAATATCTAAAGAGAATGATTTGGTCGAACCGGAATGACTGGAATGACTGGAATTGGTTCAATGCTAGGAATTAAATATGCTACAAGTGTTAAATCCTCCGTGCTTCCTTGTGGAATAATCGTTATTTCGTTCCCATTCATAGTAAACCAGCCTGTAAACTGATATCCAGCTAGTGTTAATGGTTGGAGTGTAAGTGGAAGCATGTCTTCAATATATACAATCGGATTTGAGTTTAACGCATTAGGAGGAGCGATGTATTGTATTAGTGGCATAAAAATGTTTCACCTCCAAGTTAATATTCGTTTAAGCATAAAAAAGTACTGAAGGAAAGATATAAAATAGTTACTGGTTCATAAAAAGATATGAATTCATATATTGTATGTAATGAAATTCGATTTGGACATGCGTTTGTCTATAAAAAATTTATTACGTACTTATTATGCGGGATATTCTAATTGATTACAGACATCAGGCAAGAAAATGATTTATAATATACATAATTGATAAAAAACATCAAATTTTGACAGCGAGGATAGAAGAAATATGAATATTGAGAGATTAGTTCAAATTGCACCGCTTATCGTTCTAACCTTATTCTTAATAGGAGATTATTTTCCTTCATTAGCATTTTTGTCCGTAAATGTATTTATCGCCTTAATGGTTGTATTTATTATTGCGAGTATGTTCTTTAAAGGGCTGAGAGGTAAGATAAGTCCTAAAGGAAAAATAATCGTTACATCGTATATTGTTGGACTCATTATTCTTCTAAATCTAAGTGGTGGTCGTTCAACAGTCGGGCTGGATTTTTACAACCCGATCTTATGGATCGGAATTTTCTTATCGGTTTTCAGTATAATGTCTGATTATCTCCAATTAAAACAAGATAAAAGAAATCAAACAAACAATAAGAAAAAAAGTTAATCTTTACTCGTATCTTGATTCTTTGAATCTGATTGTTTACGATCGGTTCTGATACAATAAATGAACAAAATAACCCATCCTAGCACAGTTACGCCTAAAATAGCAAATACAAAATACACGGTATTTATTATATGTTCGTAAATCCAAGATAACATAAGATACCTCCTTAGTGGTTACTATTTCCAGTGGTGATTATTTTATTCCTTTTGTATCTCCAATTACTCATATTAGATTTTTGTTGAATAGTACAAGCGTATTGTGAATGTATTCATACACTATCCTTATAAAATATTTTTATTATAAGGATGTGAAAAAATTGGCAGAATGTAACCGTAATGTGATAGGTCAATGTGCTGATGCTAGTGGCTATAGCACAAATGCGACTGGAGAAGCTTCCCATGCCATAGGAAATTCTACTACTGCAGAAGGTGATGCTTCTCATAGTGAAGGATTTAATTCATTAGCAAGTGGAGCAACTGCTCATGCTGAAGGAGAAAGGACGAATGCAACTGGAGCCGCTTCTCATAGCGAGGGGAATGCGACAAATGCAATTGGAGAGGCTGCTCATGCCGAAGGATCTCTTTCCGATGCAGTGGGAATTGCTTCACATGCAGAAGGTTATTCTACTACAGCTTTAGGAGAAAGTTCTCATTCAGAGGGAAATTCTACGAATGCGATTGGGAGTGCTTCCCATGCGGAGGGATTTCAATCAATTAGTATTGGGGATATGGCTCACTCTGAAGGATTTTCAACAACAGCAGAAGGGAACGCTTCTCATAGTGAAGGAGTAAGTACGACTACACTAGGAGATGGTGCACATGCCGAAGGTATTGAGACGCTTGCTGAAGGATATGGCTCACATGCTGAAGGGATTAGTACAACTTCTTTGGGGGTTGGTGCACATGCCGAAGGAATTAATTCAACAGCGAATGGCAGTTCTTCTCACTCTGAAGGAAGTTCGACAACTGCCGATGGAGATGCATCCCATAGTGAAGGAAGAGATACTACTGCTTCTGGAGAAGCTTCGCATGCTGAAGGAAACCTAACTATTGCATCAGGTCCTTCTTCTCATAGTGAGGGTAATGAGACGACGTCATCTGGAAGTGCATCCCATGCCGAGGGATATGCGACAAATGCGTCCGGAGATTCCTCACATGCAGAGGGTGGCGAAACAGTTTCGAGTGGTTACGCCTCACATGCTGAGGGAGCAAATACAACAGCAAGTGAAGAGGCAGCACACGCTGAAGGTTTTAGTACGGAAGCAAGTGGGTATGGTAGTCACTCAGAAGGTGCCCAAACCCTTGCTAGCAATACGTACTCCCACGCCGAGGGTTATCAAACTATTGCGAGCGGAAATACATCACATGCCGAAGGTGGTCAAACTGTAGCTTCAGGTCTATATTCCCATAGCGAAGGATATAATACAATTTCAGAAGCTCTTACTACCCATGCTGAAGGATACTCTACTACAGCTTCCGGTTTTGCTGCGCATGTGGAAGGATATTTATCGACAGCATCAGGAACAGCTTCTCATGCTGAAGGATATTCTACTACTGCTTCATCGGATGCGACCCATGCAGAGGGTGGGCTTACAGCTGCCACAAATTTATATGATCATGCCGAAGGATATTTAACACAAGCAACAGGTTCTTCTTCTCATGCCGAAGGTTCAGATACAGAAGCGAATGGTGCACATTCTCATGCCGAAGGCTTTGATTCAATCGCAAATGGTTATGCTTCGCATGCCGAAGGGAATTTTACCATTTCGAGTGGTTTTGGTGCTCATGCCGAAGGTGTTAGGTCAGTAGCTGAAGGATTCGCTTCACATGCCGAAGGTGGTGAAACAACTGCTGATGTTTCTTACTCACATGCCGAAGGATATCAAACAACTGCAAGCGAATACGCAGCGCATGCCGAAGGAGTAGGAAATACAGCAAGTGGCTTTGCTTCTCATGCAGAGGGTGGTACAGATTTAAATAATCTACCTAATCCAAATACAGCAAGTGGCAATAGTTCACATGCGCAAGGGTATGGAAATGAGGCAAGCGGATTAGCTTCGCATGCTGAAGGGCGTCTAAATGTTGCATCAGGAACGGCCTCTCATGCTGAAGGTGAATCAACTCAAGCACTAGCAAGTTATTCACATACTGAAGGAATAAATACAGTGGTTTCAGATACTCACGTAGGATCACATATTATGGGCCAAAATGGAGAAACGAGGTTCCCTTGGTCATGGCATTTAGCGAATGGTTTAGCGGTAGGTCCGACATTAAATTCAGCAGTCATTGAAGGTGCGACTGGGAATTTATACCTCGACGGTGCTGTTGATGCAGGTTCTGCAGCAGACTTTGCTGAAATGTTTGAAACAATCGATGGGCAGCCAATTGATGTTGGTTATTTTGTGACCGTTGATGGAACAAAAGTTAGGAGAGCTAAATCTTCCGATGATTATATTGTAGGGGTTGTTAGTTCTATGCCAGCTATCGTAGCAGATAGTGCTTTCCTAAGATGGAAGAAATTATTTAGAACAGATGAATGGGAAAGACCAATTTATCATGAAGTGACAGTACCTGCACAATTGAATAAAATGGGGGAAATCATTCAACCGAGCTATACAATGAAAGAGAAAGTAATAAATCCTGATTATGATGTAACCCAACAATATATTCCAAGAAGTGAACGTCCAGAATGGATTTCTGTTGGTTTAATAGGAAAGTTACTTGTTCGAGATGATGGAACATGTGAAATAAATGGATATTGCTATCCAAATGATGAAGGGATCGCAACAATCAGTGATTCCGGTTATCGGGTTCTAGAGAGAACAGGAGAAAATCAAATAAGAATTCTAATAAAGTAGTTTGATGGACCATTTAATGATAATTAAGTGTAAATGAGAAATGCTTGCTGTCTTTTGATCCTTACTAAAGTTTCAAGGAATATCACAGCACAAGAGTTTTCATTTATTATTTAAATCCATTATGTTGATCTAAATTGAAAAAACAGTCGTAGTCTTTCTTTACGGAAAGACTACTTTTTTTCATAAAAGGTTAAAACATTAAGTAAAAGGTTAAGAAATTCTTAAGATTTATGTATAGTGAAAGTTAAGATTTACATTCTATTATTAGACATATAGAAAGTAGAAGGGGATTCGAGATGGAAAAGTACAATGTGCTCGTTGTAGATGATGAAAAAGAAATTCGTGATGCAATTTCCATTTATTTAAAACATGAAGGAATGAACGTTATCCAAGCGAGTGATGGCATAGAGGCACTAGAAGTTATTCAAGAAAATAATATCCATTTAATCTTACTAGATGTAATGATGCCTAGACTTGATGGAATAACAGCAACAGATCGAATCCGCCAAGAGAAAAATATTCCTATTATTATTTTAAGTGCAAAAAGTGAGAATACAGATAAGATATTAGGCCTTCAAGTTGGCGCTGATGATTATGTAACCAAGCCATTTAATCCGATGGAATTAGTAGCAAGAGTAAAATCGCAGTTACGGCGGTATGTAACACTAGGTACATTTGAGGGTGGAAACAAGCTTATTGACTTAAATGGTCTCTCTTTAGATCCTTCGGCTAAAGAAGTATGTGTTGATGGATCTCCAGTTAAACTAACACCGATAGAATATAAAATGGTTGAACTGCTAATGAAGAATGCAGGACGGGTTTTCTCTATTAATGAGATTTACGAAAGAGTGTGGAACGAACCAGGCTTTAATGCAGAAAACACAGTTGCTGTACATATTCGAAAAATAAGAGAAAAGATTGAGATAGAACCGAAGAATCCAAAGTATTTAAAGGTGGTCTGGGGAATTGGGTATAAAATGGAAAAATAACATCGTCGTTATTCTTGTCTTTTTCTTATTATCCGTTGGATTATCAAGTATCCATGCTTTATTAAGCTTTGGAGATCGGTATATCTTTTCTGATTACTTCAACACGGATAGTTTTTCAACTGAATTTGGTGTTTTTCTAGGCTATGTTGATTTTTACAAACTAAATGATGTTGAGCTGGATGATGCTAAAGAAATGCTTAACGTCACTAAAGAAGAAATTGATGAGCACCGCTATCGCTTTGGACCCTTAGAGGACCAACTCGAAAGCATTAGGTATCAATATGAAGATCGTATATATGAAGCGGAAAGTAGAAATAGTCAAGAGGTTTTAGATGCGCTAATTGCTGAAAGAGATAGCAAGATTGAAGACATTACGATGAATTTTAAAAGTGATGATCATATTCTTCCAAAGATTATCGAGGAAAAAGAAGAAAAGATTGAGCTGCTGTATCATGAAAAGGCACTATATGCGGATGACTTATCAGGCTATGAAGACCAATTTTTATATTATTTTAAGAATAAACAAACCGGAGCAGTTTCTACAAATATGGCACTTGGGGATAAAAGTGTAGAAGAGTATTTAGCTTCCCTTAAACCCTTATATGAAAGAGAGGTTACGATTTCGAATCAGTTCGATTATTTGCACATGCTCCCATTTTCATATGTAGGAATAGAAGCATATCCATCTGACTTAAGAAGTACATATGATGGAATTGTTGCAATTCCAAGTGATCTATCGAACGCTACTGCGATTATGTCTCAATACAATGAACATACAAAAATGAGAACGGTTTTAATTGTCTATAGCTTAATCGGGGTTGTAAGTTTATTCATTAGCTTATGGGCATTAAGAAAATCAAAATCAATACAATCTGTTGAGAGACGATTAAGACCATTTTATAGAAAGTTGCCAATTGATTTACAATTAGCATCCATGATGCTTACCTTTATATTCGTGCTCTTATCTATGTTTTTAGTAAACGATATATTCTATTACATCTATGAGCATATATACATTGATACAGTCATGCAAGTTGTACTTTCGTTGTCAGTTTGTGCACTTTGTACTTTCCTTTCATATTATCAAGCACGCTTAATCTATTTAGATTTAAATGAGAATAAGCAAGAAGTACTTCATGCAGACAATGTGTTTGTCATTAAGGCAGCGCTTAAATGTGTCGAACTAATAAAAATCGTATTGCGCCGTTTACAAAAAGCTTTTATGCGCTTTAGTTTGTTTTCACAAGTATTGATTGTCCTAATTATGGTGTTGTTTACAGGTGTTGCAGGGGTTTACTCACTAAGAAATGACCTCTACTTTATTCTCTATATCGTTTTCTTAACCGTAGTTGGTATTTCATTCATTTCGTTCTTAAAGAGAAAGACGGATTCATTCGAGACAATCGCGAATAAAACAAACGAACTAGCAGATGGCATCATCGGTAAAGACATTGATGTAAAAGAAAATGAGCTTTCTACACTTGGGAAGTTTGCACAAAACTTGAACATCATTAAACAAGGGCTAAAAAGTTCACAAACAGAGCAAGCGAAAAGCGAGCGTTTGAAAACAGAACTTATTACAAACGTAAGTCATGATTTACGAACGCCTTTAACATCAATTATTACGTACACTCAATTATTGAAAAATAATGAACTGACAATAGAAGATCGAGCCGCTTATATCCAAGTGATTGAAAGAAAATCAGAACGCTTGAAGAGTCTAATTGAAGATTTATTCGAGGTTTCTAAAATGGCAAGTGGAAGCATTGAAATCGTAAAAGATCGAATCGATATTGTTCAATTGTTACAACAAGCATTAGGTGAATATGAAACAAACATGTCTGAAACTCTTCTAACGTTTAAAGTACATCATCCTGATCATGCCATTTACACAATGGTAGACGGTCAAAAAATGTGGCGTGTCTTTGACAATTTAATAGGCAATATTTTTAAATATTCACTTGATTATTCACGAGTATACATTTCAATTGAAGAAGAAAAAGAATTAGTGCAGATTCACTTTAAAAATGTATCAAAATATGAATTGAATGATCATGCTGAAGAGCTTTCAGAACGATTTAAGCGTGGTGATACATCAAGGCATACAGATGGCTCTGGTCTAGGGCTTGCCATTGCAAAGTCAATCATTGATCTTCATAATGGTACGTTTACAATCAACACGGATGGAGACTTATTCAAAGTAACAATCACACTTTATAAAGAAAGCTGAAAAAGAAGGAGGGGGAGGCAATGAATGATCAAGAGTTCGAAAAAATTTATCACGAACAGTACAATCGAATGTTGCATATTTGCTATCGTGTAACAAGAGACGTTCAATTAGCGGAGGATGCTGTTCAAGAAACATTCATGAAGGCGTATAATAAAATGGATCAAATTGAAGAAAAAGAAAAAGTAATAAGCTGGCTATCCGTTATTGCTACGAGAACATCGATTGATGTCATTCGCAAAGAAAAACGAAAGAAAGCGGTACTATGTGAGGATGAATTTATTGAACAAAAGGCCTCCTCTCAAAATGTCCAAAATGACTTTGAAGAAAAAGCATTTTTACAACAACTGATTGATTCTATGAAAAAAATGAAAGCAGAATATCATACTGTACTTCAAATGAAGTTCATTGATGGCCTTAAAGAACGAGAAATTGCAGATACACTCAACCTGAAACTGTGTACTGTTAAAACAAGAGTATTTAGAGGAAGAAAACAATTACAATCTATTCTAAACCAAGAGAATTTCATTTAATCGAAAGAAATAAACGTCAAAATGTGATCATTCATTTTGACGTTTATTTTTACATGAAGGAGATTGACAGAATGTTAAGTTTCAATTAATCTAAATATTCATAAAAGACTAGTTTTTGTAAGGGAGAGTTGTCTTTATGAACATCAGAAGGGCAAGAGATGGAGATGAATCGCAGATTGCAAAGGTACATGTAGATAGTTGGTTGACGACATATCAAGGAATCGTACCGGAAACATTTCTTAAAAAGTTATCGTATGAGGATAAAGAGAAGATGTGGAAGTCCGCAATCCCAATAGGCCATGTTTTCGTTGCAGTTAATGAATCTGGGGATATTATTGGTTTTGCAACAGGTGGGAAGGAACGAAGTGGGAAGTATCCTGAATATACAGGGGAATTATACGCTATTTACATATTGCAGCAGTATCAAGGAATGGGTATCGGCAAAGCTTTAACAAATGCAGTCATAAATCATTTAAGAGAAAATGAACATGATGCCCTTGTTGTTTGTGTTTTAGAGGAAAATAAAGCGAAAAATTTCTATTATTCCTGTGGAGGTAGCTTAGTAGACACGCTTACAATCAACATTGGTGGGATTGATTTAAATGAACTTGTCATTGGTTGGTATATAAATGAAAAGTAAGGAGAAAACAACAATGAAAAAAACAGTAAAAATTGGTGTAATTGGATTAGGTGCAATTGGTGAACGAATGCTAAAGTCACTTCTTCAATATAAGGGTGAGAATGCAGTAGAGATCATAGCAATCTGTGATAGAGATCGTAGTCGTCTAAGTGCAGTTCAAAATGAAATACGGAATGTTAAAGCATTTGAAGATCATCACGATTTATTGGCAATAGAACAACTAGACTTGGTTTACTTAGCTGTGCCTCCGAAATTTCATCATCAAATTGCCTTGGATATAATCAATAGCGGCAAGCATATTCTATGTGAAAAACCTCTTGCAAATTCGGTAGAAGAAGCTGAAGAAATGGATGATGCTGTCAAAAAAGCAAACCTTGTAAATGCTATTAATTTTCCTATGGTTTATAGCAATGTGACAGCATTCATGAAAGAGAAAATTGATTCAGGTGCATTGGGGAGTATCAAAAAAATCGAATTAAACTTACACTTCAATACATGGCCTCGTCCGTGGCAACAAAATGAATGGATCGCCAGTCGCGAACAAGGTGGGTTTATTCGAGAAGTTTGTCCTCATTATATTCAGCTTATACAATATTTCTTTGGATCATTAACTGTCAATCAAACCTTTGTTGAATATCCAGAGGATGAAAACCTTTGTGAAACAAGCTTTATTAGTAAGCTCTCATTAAACGATGGTACACCTGTTTTATTCAACGGAACAAGTGGAATCGGTCAAAATGAGCAGTTATCATTTAAAATTTATGGAGACAAAGGAACAATTGAATTAACAAATTGGAGTGTTCTGCATATAAGTGAAGGGGATTCAGAGCTAAAGAAGTTAGCACTGTCAAGAGAGGTTCAAATTTCTCTTCCTAATGAGCTATTAAAGGGCTTAAACGAAGATCAAGATGCACTTTTGATAAACTTTGAGGATGGTTTACACGTACAGAAAGTATTAGAGGATTTACTAGTAAAAGGAGGAGTCTGATGAGAATTTATGATATTACAATGCCTTTGAAAGTAAGGATGCCCGTTTTTCCGGGAGACTCTGAGTTTGATTACCAATTGGTATCTACCATTAATGATTCAGCAGCAAATGTAGGCAAGCTGACGATGGGTACACATACTGGAACACATGCTGATGCACCATTTCATTATAATCAGGAAGGCTTAAAAATAAATGAAGTACCTATTGATGTGTTTATCGGGAAAGCCCTTGTAGTTGAAGTGGAAGGTAAAGAAAAAATAACTGTTCAAGATTTAGAATGTTTTGATTTCAATCATATAGAACGATTGTTAATTAAGACGGGATCATGGGAGGATGTCAACGAATTCCCTGTTGATTATACATATCTTGATCCTCCAGTGGCTAATTTTTTGCAGCAAAAGGGGATTCGTTTAATAGGTTTAGATTCTCCTTCAGTAGATCCTTTAACAAGCCATACATTGCCAGCGCATCAAGCGCTCTGTGAAGCAAACATTTTCATATTGGAAAACTTGATGCTACATAACATACGATGTGACATGTTCGAATTAATCGCATTGCCTCTTGCAATACATGATGGAGATGGTAGCCCTGTTCGTGCTATCTTGAGGGAACTATAAGAAAAAAGCCAATGTTCGCTTAGTAAGCATACATTGGCTTTTTAGACGCAAAAAAACACTTGTAATGAATCAAGTGGTGTGTTAAATTTAAATATGATGACTTTTGTATATAATTAGATCATATGTATCTAATTATATTATACACAATAAGATTAGATGCGTCAACATTTATAATTGAAATGGAGTGGTTTTTTTGCAAAAAAACGAAGAAAGACATTTGGAACAGCAAAGAGTCGATCATGTCAAAAAGAAAATCGCTCAAAAAATAGAACTCTTATTAAAACAGGAAAAAGAAATCGGCTCACAAGCACTGTACTTAAAAAAGACATTTTGGGATGATGTAACAGTCAATCTTGAAGAATTAGATGATGTCATCGAAACATTTACAAGCATGAAACAACAAGCAGAACTTCTTGCGGAAAGAGAACGTTCTGTTGATGTTGTACAAAAAGAACTAATGCAATTAAGACGGCTGATTCATTCTCCTTACTTTGCACGGATCGACTATAAAGAAGATGGTACTGAAGAAATAGAGAACATTTATATTGGAACAAATTCATTTCGTGATGAACAAACGGATGAATACTATGTCTATGATTGGCGTGCACCAATATCAAGCATATACTATGACTTTCCATTAGGAAGAGTTCATTACGACACTCCATCAGGAAGAATTGATGGAGAGATGCAGTCTAAAAGGCAGTTCATGATTAATAAAGGATTAATCGAAGGCATGTTTGACTCCGGTCTTGCAATTCGTGATTTATTATTACAAGAAGTTTTAAGCCATCACGCCAATACAAAGATGAAGACGATTGTATCAACGATCCAAAAAGAGCAAAATGAAATCATTCGCGATACATTGCATCAAGTCGTCATTGTTCAAGGTGGTGCTGGAAGTGGCAAGACATCAGCTGCACTGCAAAGAATTGCGTTTCTATTATATAGAGAAAGAAATTCGTTAAATGCCGATCAGATTATGTTATTTTCTCCGAATTCATTATTTAGTAGCTATGTTTCTACCGTCTTGCCTGAATTAGGAGAAGACAATATGAAACAGACAACTTACTACTCGTTTTTAACAGAAAGGCTTGAAGACGACTATTCTCTTCGTCATCCTTTTGTTCAATTGGAAAATCACCTCAATGATCATAACGAAAAGCTAGAAGTCGAAGAAAAAGAAATGTCCTCGAAGCACTTTATTGAAAGAATTGATCTTGTGATCGACCAACTAAAAAGTGATGGAATGAAGTTTAGAAGTATTAAATGGAAAGAATCAGTGATTGTTACTGAAGAGCAATTGGTTCAGTTATTTTATTCATTCGAATCACATATTTCAATTCCAAATCGATTAGAGCAAATGAAACAATACATTCTAAAGGAAATTAGACGAGTTGAAAAAGCAGAACGAGAAAAAGAGTGGGTCGATACCGAAATAGAACTGTTGGATAAAGAAGCCTATTTAGAAGCACATCAAGTATTGCAGAGCAAAGAAGAGGATATTTTTGTTGACGAATATGAACAAGAAAGAACGATTCTAGCAAAAAAAGTCGTCAGCAAGAAAATAAAACCGTTAAAAAGACGGGTAAAAAGAAATAAATTTATCCAGTTCAAGGAATTGTTTTCGCAAATAATGAAAACAGACTATGCTAGTAAGGAAGAGTTAACGATCGATGAAGCAACAGCGTATTTGTATTTAAAAGATCGTTTATTAGGCAAACGTTATGAGGAAAGCATCAAACATTTGTTTATCGATGAGGCTCAAGATTATTCAACTGCACAATTTAATTATTTGGACTATTTATTCCCATATGCAAAATGGACGATGTTAGGCGATGTAAATCAAACGATCATTCATAATGGGGGACACCATCTAGATCAATCAGAAGAAGATCAAACAGCTGTGTATCGGTTAAAGAAGGGTTATCGCTCGACTAAACAAATTGGCGAATTAACAAATGAGTTATTACAAGTAAACGGTGAGATTATTCCATTTGAACGAAATGGAGACTTACCAGTCGTCCAGCTTATATCAAAACAACAACATATAGAACAATTAGTTAGGGTTATTAATCAATATCAACAGCAATCGTTTGAAACAATTGCTGTGATCTGTAAAACTGCTGCTGAAGGAAAGAGCGTTTATGAAGAAATCAATGATCAGCTTCCAATTCAATTTGTTGACGCTTCAACAAATTCGTATGATAAAGGCATCATGTTGATTCCATCGTATTTAGCAAAAGGGATCGAATTTGATGCTGTAATCGTTTTAGATGGTTCAACATACAAACACGAAGCCGAAAGAAAGTTGTTTTACACAGTATGTACGAGAGCAATGCATGCACTAACAATTTTAACAACAACTGACAATCCTCTATTCTTAATGAATATTAAGGATGAATTATATGAAAAGAAAATTTCTATCTAATATGGACGGTGAAAGGAATCGATTATGAAAACAAAGACGGTCATCATCACGGGTAGCGCAAATGGAATTGGTCATGCAGTTGCCACGAAATTTGCCCAAACTGGAGCAAATGTTGTATTAGCTGATGTCGATGAAAGCAAAGGTTTATTCGTTACAGATGTATTGAAGAAGAAGGGATACTCCGCTTCCTTTATTAAAACAGATGTAACTCAAGAAGAAGAGATCATCAATTTAATCAATTATGCAATTGAACAATATGGGCAGATCGATATATTAATTAACAATGCAGGAATATCAAAATGGAAATCACTATATGAGTTATCTGTTGATGAATGGGATGAGGTTCTTCATACAAACTTAAGAAGTGTGTTTATTGCATCCAGAGAGGCAGCGAAGATGATGAGAATGAACGAGAAGGGTGGAAGCATCATAAACATTGCCTCAACGCGGGCGATGATGTCTGAGGAGAACTCCGAGGCATATGCTGCATCGAAAGGCGGCATTGTTGCTCTCACTCATGCTTTAAGCATTTCATTAGGAAAAGATCGCATAACGGTTAATTCTATTTCACCAGGGTGGATTGAAACAGGAGATTATGACCAATTATCAAAGCAGGATCATGAACAACATCCTAGTAAAAGAGTGGGGAAACCAGAAGATATCGCTAGAGCTTGTTTGTACTTAACAGAAGATGAGAATGACTTTGTAAACGGTATGAACCTAGTGATAGATGGTGGTATGACAAAAAAGATGATTTATGCAGAATAATAACAACCCCAGCTAATCGTAATGATTTGCTGGGGTTGTTATATATAACGTATATTAATTATTAAGATGATTGGACCATTCTTCTACATCCCAAACCTTTGTGACCCAGTCTTCATAAAAGTCTGGTTCGTGGCATACAAGAACAATCGTTCCTTTGTATTGTTTTAATGCCTTTTTCAACTCAGCTTTAGCTGTAACATCTAAGTGGTTTGTAGGCTCGTCGAATAAAATCCAATTGCTTTCATGCATCATTAGTTTGCATAGACGGACCTTTGCCTGTTCGCCTCCACTTAATTGCGAAAGGGGTCTAGAAATATGCTCATTTTTCAGCCCGCATCGTGCAAGTGCAGCACGAACTTGATGTTGGTCCATTGATGGAAATTCATTCCAAACATCATCGATCGGTGTAATGTTATCTGCCTTAACTTCTTGTTCGAAGTAAGAAGGGAAGAGGAAGTCTCCATGATGAATCTTGCCGTTTAAAGGCTTTATTTTTCCAAGCATTGTCTTTAGTAGAGTCGATTTTCCAACACCGTTGCATCCAACGATCGCAATTTTTTCTCCACGTTCAATAGTCATTGACATTTTCGGAAGTAAGGGTTGAGTGTAGCCAATTTCAATATCCTCTCCTTCAAAAACATAACGACTACTACCACGGGATTCCTTGAAATCAAACGTTGGTTTCATCGCCGTTTCAGGACGATCAATCCGTTCCATACGGTCTAGCTGCTTTTGTCTACTTTTTGCTCGACCTGTCGTTGAGTACCTTGCTTTATTTTTTGAGATGAAATCCTCTTGCTTCTTAATAAATTCTTGCTGTTTTTCGTATGCATGTAGATGTTGGTTTTTATTGATTTCAGCAAGCTCTAGGAATTTCTCGTAACTTGCTGTATACCTCGTTAGCTTAGAGAATTCCAAATGGAAAATCGTATTGGAAACGGCATTCATAAACTCCGTATCATGTGAAATTAATATAAAGGCATATGGGTATTCCTTTAAATAATGGGTAAGCCATTTTATATGTTCTACGTCAAGATAGTTTGTCGGTTCATCTAGTAATAGGACTTGTGGTTTTTCTAATAGAAGCTTGGCTAATAATACCTTCGTTCTTTGCCCACCACTTAATTGAGCAACATCGCGTTCTAAGCCAATCGCATCCAAACCAAGTCCTCTTGCTGCTTCTTCAATTTTAAGATCAAGCGAATAGAAACCGCCAGCATCAAGATGATCTTGAATCTCAGCCATTTGTTCTAAAAGCATTTCTAATTCCTCAGGTGTTGCTTCACCCATTTTAGCTGTAATTTCATTCAGTTCTTCTTCTTTTTTAAACAATGGTAAGAATGCGTCTTTAAGTGCATCTCTCATTGTTCTTCCAGGCGTTAAAACCGTATGCTGATCAAGATAACCATAATGGACATTTGGTATCCATTCTACTCGTCCTGAATCGTGAATCAATTCTCCAGTTAGAATATTCATAAGTGTTGATTTCCCGACACCGTTTGCTCCCACTAATCCAACATGGTCTTCTGCTAATAGACGAAAGGATACATCTTTGAAAAGAGTGCGATCCCCGAAAGTATGACTTAAATTTTCTACATTTAATAGGCTCATTTTTTAATTTTCCTCATTTCAAACGAATATACCCTACAATCATACTAAAAACTTGGCCTATCTTGCAAAGCTTTTCTTTTGGGCGTTCGCGGTAGTAAAAGAACGAATTTGTTGCAGGAAAAAGCCAACTAATACGGCTGAGATAACGGTTCCTTCACGTATTCCAGCAACGGATTGCAATAGGTATATCGATAAGGCAATACCGATGATCACGAGGGTGAGGTCAAATCCGACCTTAACATAGCCTATGTTTCTTTTTAGCTTAGTTGTTAAAGCGACTACAATACCTTCAGCAGGGTTATACATTGTTTGCGATGAAATTTGCAGATGAATGCCAAATGCTAGAATAAAGCTACCAATTATCAATAGGCAAATTTGCGCCAAGTAATGAGTTGGGTGAATGAAATACAAGAGGGACATACTCGTATCAATAAATAGGCCAAACGTCGGTCCAACAATGAATTGAGTGTATTGAAAACGAGGGAAGTCAGCTTTTAGTATCATGAGCTGTAAAAATATAAAAACAAAACATGCCATAATCGTGAAAAATCCAAACGAAAACGGGAGGTGAAGACTAAGTATATAGGGAATCGCGGAAATCGCAGTTGTTCCAAGATTTGCTTTTGTAATTAAAGCAATCCCGATGCACATAAGAAATAGCCCGAGAAAAAATTGAACGTAACGTTTTACGAAATTCACTTTTTGAATTTGCATTTTTCTACACTTCCAAACGATTAAGAGATTGTCTTGATTTTTTTTAAGCGAATGCTGCATTTGCATTTAATCGTATGCTTTAACTGTATGATAGTAGAATGACAGACTGGGCATTTTTCCTCGCTAGTTTTCACCATTTTCACCTCTCTTGAACACATTGTGGGCATAGTCCGTATACTTCCAATCTATGTTTATTAATTTCATATCCAGTGACGCTTGAAGCTAGCTTTTCAACAACCTTTAAGTCAGGGAACATGAGATCTTCAATCGAACCGCATTGATCGCATATGACATGGTAATGATTAGATCGATAGATTTCATAACGGCTAATTCCGTTCCCGTAAGGAAGTTCGTTTACGATTCCTAGTTGTACAAATAATTTTAAATTATTATAGATCGTAGCCAAACTGATGATTGGAATTTCCTTTTGTACCTCTTCAGCAGTAGGGTGACCTTTCAAATTCATGAGTGTTGTTAATATTTCAAGCCGTTGTGGAGTAATTCTTAACCCTTTTGCCTTTAACAGTGGGATTAGCTCATTAATTGCAGTCATAAAAACCACCCTCTTATCACGTTCATTTTTCTATGATTATATGTAATGAGATAGTGAACATGTCTACTTTCTCATTTAAGCACTGATAATGAAAATTGATTATGTATAAGAGTAGGTGACTAGCTACCTACTCTTAAAGGTTCACGATATATGTCGTTCTAAACTGTTTCTTGAACACTTAAGCCTAGTCCTTTGGCAACTCTTTCTCCGTATTCCGGATCAGCCTTATAAAAGTGTTCAATTTGTCTCAGTTTTATTTCTTCTGATTCAACAGGTTCCATTTCTTCAACAATTGTATTGATTAATCTCGTTTTTTCATCTAGTGACATCAGTCGATAGAGGTCGCCAGCTTGAGTATAATGGTCGTTATGATCATAGGAAACACTATCAGCTACACCAGAAACTTCGAATGATTGAATTTTTTCAGACCGGCTTTCTGTCGGACCTTGATAACTATTTGGTTCATAGTTAACTTTGGAACCACCATTTTCATCAAACCGCATTTTTCCATCACGCTGATAATTATATTGCTCTATCTGTGGGCGATTAATAGGTAGCAAGTTATGGTTCGTTCCCACGCGGTATCTATGAGCATCGTTATAAGCAAATAATCGTCCTTGTAACATTTTATCCGGAGATGGCTCTATCCCAGGAATAAAATTACCAGGAGAAAACGTTGCTTGCTCAACCTCTGCAAAGTAGTTGTCAGGGTTTCGATTGAGAATCATTTTCCCTAACTCTATTAAAGGGTAATCCTTATGGGACCAAACCTTTGTTACATCAAATGGATCAAAGCGATATCTCTGCGCATCTTCAAATGGCATGATCTGTACACTTAATGTCCAAGAAGGAAAGTTATCAGCTTCAATTGCATGAAACAAATCTTCAGTGTGATAATCAGGATTTTCACCTGCCATTTTTTCAGCTAGATTTCCATCAATATTTTTAACACCTTGATCGGAATGAAAGTGATACTTCACCCAGACAGGGTCGCCATCTTCATTAACCCATTTAAACGTATGGCTTCCGTACCCATTCATCGTTCGAAAGCTAGCGGGAAGTCCCCGATCTCCCATTAAGTAAGTTACTTGGTGTAGTGATTCTGGTGAATGTGACCAAAAATCCCACTGGGCAGTCGGGCTCTTTAAATGGGTTTGTGGATCGCGCTTTTGCGAATGAATAAAATCTGGAAATTTAATTGCGTCACGGATGAAAAAGATCGGTGTATTATTACCGACTAAATCATATATACCATCCTCTGTATAAAACTTCACTGCAAAGCCTCTAGGGTCACGCACTGTATCAGCTGAGCCACGTTCGCCAGCAACTGTGGAGAAGCGAATAAACATTGGCGTACGCTTGCCAATTTCAGATAAAAAGGAGGCTTTCGTATAGCGACTAAGATCATTTGTTACTTCAAAATATCCATGAGCACCGGCACCTTTAGCATGAACGACGCGCTCAGGTATTCGTTCTCGATTAAAATGTGCTAGTTTTTCTAACAAATGAACATCCTGAATAAGTGTAGGTCCTGGGTTTCCTGCAGTTATAGAGTTTTGATTATCCCCAACGACAGTACCCCAGCTTGTTGTTAAATCGCTGTTATTACGTTTCATTTATTGGTTCACCTCATAGACTTATTTCACATGTCTACACTCCAATGATAACACTTCTCAGTCGAAAATCAATACTTTTTTATAATGATTTTAAATAAAAACCGACTTTAAATAATTGAGAAGGAGTAAAAGACTACATGTGTTTAATAGGTGAAATACCCTTAAGAAAGCAGAGTAAACTCACTAGGTTTTCTAATAGAAGTTAAAATATGCAATTCTTTTTCACGCATTTCGACATAACTACTATTCTCTATTAATTCTTGATCAATGAAAGCTGGGTGTGTCATTACTTCAATTGTAGGAGAGTCTATTCTATCCAATTCATCGAACAGATGACGATGAACTCCGCTCTGATAAAATCCTGTGTAGAGCGATTCGGTTACACATAGGTCAAGACGATCGGACAGAGATGGGGTGTATCTGACAGGAGCATTATACTTCTCTGATAACGCAATAATGGTTTCTTTTAATGGTGGCCACCCGTGTATATGGTGATGGCTATCGATATGATGGAGAGGAAGGCCGGTTTTTAAAAACTTCTTAATTTGTGAATCCCATTCGGTAAAAACATCCTTTGGATTTGGAGGTTCCATTAATAAATATGAGCTTGTAAATTTAAAACAGCCTGTAGAGTTTGTAAGCTTCTTAGAAGAGGGGGAGAGTGGCTTCCCCCAAGATAAAACGAGATGAATTCCGACTTTTAATGTTGGATGTGCTTTAGCCTGGTGAACTGCATAAGGGACTGCTAATCCATTCATCATCATTGTTGTTGAGTTAACGATTCCATGTATATGACTATGAATGATTCCATCTGTTACGCCTTTAGTCATTGCATAATCATCCGCGTTAATAAGTAGTTTCTTCATTCTATTCCTCCTCATGATCATCATTGGCCATTGAAATTTGTTTCAATAAGGAAGTTTGTTTTGTCACTGCGAAAATAGGAACGTGAAAATTCTATCTTCATTCCATCATGATCTTTGGCAATGGTTTCAAGATAAAAGCAAGGTAAGCCTTTTTTGCATTTTAAATGCTTACTCGCACGCTCATCCGCAAGAGTAATTTCAAGGTGAACAATTGTATTAGCGATATTAACTTGGAAATCCTCTTTTAATGATTGATAAATAGATGTTTCGGCTTGTGAGATAGATAGACCAGGTGCAATATGCCATGGGATATAGGAAATTTCATACGATGTTATTTCTGAATTTGCACTACGAATACGCTCAATCCGTTGAATAGGTGAGTGTGCATCAACTTCTAATGTTTCTTGTAAAAACTCAGTTGCAGGTATTACTGATATATCAATCACACTGATTTTTGCTTTTTTTCCTTGAACAGCCAATTGATCAGCGTATCTTTTTATTGTGTGAGAAAGTGTTTGACTCACCTTTTGCTCAGCAACAAAAGTACCTCTACCTTGATGTCGTACTAAATATCCCTCTTGCGTTAACTGATTTAATGCAGCGCGAACGGTTGTTCGACTAACGTTGAAATCATTACATAGTTCCAATTCAGTAGGGATTTTCTCGTTTGGGCTATATTTTTTTGATTTGATACGATTTAATAATTCTTCTTTTATATATGCGTGCAATGATTGATTTTTGTCCATTCAATATGCCCCTTGTTCGTATTAGTTCTTTTAAGTTTACAAGAAGAGACATAGTAAGACAATAATAAAAAAATTGTAATAACAAATCGTATTATTTGTTATAGACAACTATAAATTTGTATGATACATTATCACTAATAACCGAATATTATGAAAAATTGATACGAGAGGTGTTATACTACTGTGACTTTAAAAGTTGTTATTATCGGAGGAGGATCTAGCTATACTCCGGAAATTATTGAAGGGTTCATTAATCGTTCGTCTACTTTGCCGGTGAAGCAAATAACATTGGTTGATATTAAGGAGGGAGAAGAGAAACTAAATATAATTGGCTCCTTAGCGAAAAGAATGGTTGCAAAAGCAAATGTTTCAATTGAAATCGAATGGACTTTAGATTTACGAGAAGCTCTAGTTGGAGCAGATTTTGTTACAACCCAAATACGGGTAGGTGGTCTTGAGGCAAGAGCAAAAGATGAGCGAATCCCACTTGAGAATGGATTTATTGGGCAAGAGACGAATGGAGCAGGTGGAATTTTTAAAGCATTTAGAACCATCCCTGTTTTACTTAATATCGCCAAAGATATTCATGAGATTTGCCCAGATGCATGGTTGATTAACTTTACTAACCCAGCAGGAATTGTGACAGAGGCACTATTACAGCATTCAGATCATAAAAAGGTTATTGGTGTGTGTAACGTTCCATACAACATGAAAGATACATTGGCAAAGTTTTATGAAGTTGAGCCAGATGAAGTGTTGATTGAATTTATTGGAATGAATCATTTTGTTTTTGGAAAAAAGGTATTGATTCAAAATGTTGACCGTTCTAGTGAGCTTTTAACCAAACTAGTTAATGAGTGGAAGTATACTCCTGCTAATATTGTAAATCTCGGTTGGTCTAAAGAATTTTTACAATCGTTGAAGCTCTTACCTAATCCATACCACCAATATTACTTTCAAACAAAAGATGTTTTAGAGAAAGATATGAAAGCCCTTTCAAAAGATGGAACACGTGCAGAAATCGTACAACAAATAGAAAAAACACTATTTACAGCGTACAATAACCCAGATTTAGATGTAAAACCTAAAGAGTTAGAAAAGAGAGGAGGTGCATTTTATAGTGATGTAGCTTGTAGTTTAATAGATTCAATATACAACGACATAGGAGATGTTCAAACAGTTAATACACTAAATAATGGTGCAATCACCGACTTGCCAGCTAGTGCTGTTGTCGAAATTAACAGTATCATTACGAAGGATGGGCCAAAACCAATTAGCGTTGGAGAACTACCTATCCAGGTAAAAGGTCTTATTCAGCATATGAAGGCGTTTGAGGAATTGGTCATCAAAGCTGCCATTACAGGGAATTACGAAGATGCTTACGCTACATTCATTATGAATCCATTAATCGCTGATGAAAAAAGAAGTAAACCATTGCTTGATGAACTTTTAGAGGCACATAAAAAGCATTTGCCTCAATTTGTAAATTAGGAGGATAACTGATGCAAAAGTTTATTGAAATCGCAGGGCGTATTGGTGCACAACGGCATTTAGTTGCTGTTCGTGATGGATTTGTTACGATCATGCCATTGATTATTATTGGATCATTGGCAGTATTATTAAATAACTTTCCAAAGATCTGGAAGTTTGATTTAGTAGCTATCTTTAATTCAATATTTGGTGAAGGGAATTGGCAAGCTGTTGGAGGGAATATATGGAGTGGTTCTTTTGCTATAATTGGACTCCTCGTATGTATTGCCATTGCTTATAACTTAGCAAAATCATATGACATTGATGGTTTATCAGCAGCAATTATATCTGGTGCTTCATATATTATTCTTGTTCCGGTCACAGCAGATTCTGGTATTAGTCAAGCTTGGTTAGGAGCTCAAGGTTTATTTGTTGGTATTATCCTATCTCTTGTTCTTACTGAATTATTTAGAGTATTGCTACAATCAAAGTTTACAATAAAAATGCCAGAAGGTGTGCCGGATGGTGTATCTCGCGCATTTAAAGCTTTAATTCCTGCTTCATTAATCATGATTTTAGTCGGTCTTTTTCAAGCATTAATGGGTATCTTTGCAGAAATTAGTATATTCGAGCTTGTATTTAAAGGCATTCAAGAACCATTGCAAGGATTAGGAAATACGTTGCCTGCGGCAATCATTGTAGCTTTTGTCATTCATATTCTTTGGTTCTTTGGACTGCATGGTTCTAATATTATTGGTGGAATTATCGAACCTGTTTATCTGCCGTTAATTGAACAAAACGTAAATTTATTTAATGCAGGCACATCTGCGATGGATGTTCCTAATATTGTCACTAAACCATTTTTAGATGCATTTGTGTTGATGGGGGGCTCAGGTACGACAATTGCCTTACTTATCGCGATATTTATAGGTATTAGAAGTGTAAATAAGCACCCTTACCGTGAAGTAGCTAAGCTTGGAACACCTGCTGGTTTGTTCAACATCAATGAACCAATCGTCTTCGGATTACCAATAGTTTTAAACCCAACTTTGCTTATTCCATTTATTTTAGTACCAGTTACTCTGACAATTACGAGTTATACGGCCATTTATTCTGGTTTAGTTGCAAAAACGGTTGCAATGATCCCTTGGACAACACCTCCGATTTTAAGTGGATATTTGGTCACAGGAGGACATTTGAGCGGAATTATTTTACAGGTCTTTAACCTAACGCTTGCTGTACTTATTTATTTGCCATTTGTTAGGGCTAGTGCTCGTGCTTTTAATAAGAAGCAAGAAGAAACAGTATCAAAAGATCAGAATAACTTAAGCGTTTAATGTGTAAATTTAACAACATATTGGAGGAAAACTTATGAACTCTGCAGAAGAACTACAAATGACTTCATTTTCGATTATTCTCCATGCAGGTAATGCACGTTCTTTCTCAATGGAAGCAATCTCGCTAGCAAAAAGTGGAGAGATTGTAAAAGCTCGCACGAAGATTGAAGATGCGAACAGTGAATTTGCTGAGGCTCATCAATTCCAAACAAAGCTAATTCAAGCAGAAGCAAATGGAGAAACAAACCAATTATCCGTTCTCCTTGTCCATGCACAGGATCATCTAATGACAGCTTTGACCGTGAAAGAGCTTGCAAATGAAATGATTGATTTATATGAGAGGATGGATCGGTTAGAAAGGGGATAACATGAAAATTTTATTGGTTTGTTCAGCTGGAATGTCTACATCTTTGTTAGTAAATAAAATGAAAGCGGCTGCAGAGCAAAGGGGGATTCAAGCTGATATTGATGCAGTACCAGAGTCACAATTAAAGAATAGGCTTGATCAATTGGCGGTCGTATTAATTGGGCCACAAGTGCGTTATTTAGAAAAGAATATTCGTGCCCAAGTTGAACCACATGGTGTGAAGGTAGCGATCATTGATATGATGGCCTACGGCATGATGCAGGGAGATAAGGTGTTAGAACAAGCAATATCACTTATAGAATGATTTATCAAACAAGCTGTCAATCTCATGACAGCTTGTTTTTATTTTTACTTTTCCCTATTAAGTGGCATACTCATACATCTGGGACCACCACGACCGCGGGATAGCTCGGAGCTTTTAATTTCGATAACACGAATGCCGTTCTTTCTTAATTCTTCATTTGTTACATAGTTTCGATCATACGTAACAACAACCCCTGGTGAGATTGTTAATGTATTAGCACCGTCATTCCACTGCTCTCTTGATGAAGCAATAATTGAGTCACCCCCACAAGGAATGAGCGAGATTTCATCAACGTTTAATACTTCTTTTAATGCTGAAGTTAAATGATTGCGCTTATGCACAGTAAACCCTTTTTCATTCGATGACTTTTCAATTAAAAAAAGATCAATATTGCCTTTCTCATCTAAAATAGCAGGGTGAATCGTAAACTGGTTTTCACTAACCATTGTAAAAACAGTATCTAAATGCATGTATGCACGAAGTTTAGGTAAATCAACAGCAAGAATGGTTGTAAACGTCGGTTGTTTCTTAAAAAGGTTGTTCGCGAACTGTTCAATCGCTTGGGCTGAAGTACGAGCGCTCACACCAATAGCAATCACTTCTTCATTTAAGACTAAAATATCTCCACCTTCAATCGGATACATATCCTCACGTTCATACACCTTTTTCACATCTTTCGACATAGTTGGATGATGCGTCATGATTGTATCGATAAAAATTGTTTCTCTTCTTCTTGCAGGTTCGAACATGCGGTTAAGGGATAGTTGATTCCCAATAACAGCGGCTGGATCTCTTGTAAAGTATAGATTAGGCATTGGATCCAAATAAAACGGATAATCATCATAGATCATTTCATGTAAGTGCAAATTTGATGGTGGTAAGATCGATTTTGGCAAACCTGCCATCATTTGATGGACGAGCTCCTCATTCGTTAACGACGATAAATACTCATAAACGAGTTGATATGATCCATTTAAACTCTCCATGCTTTCCTTCAACACATTATCTATAAATTGTTTCTTAATCTCGTCTGATTGGATTGATTCTACCACTAAATCGTGTAAATACAATACGTGTACACCTTCATTTACTAAATGATTGGCAAAGTCATCATGTTCATTCTGTATGATTGGTAGTGATGGTGTATCATCAAATAGTAGTCTTTCTAAGTATTCTGGCATTAAGTTTTCAATTTCTTTTCCTGGGCGATGAAGCAACACTGATCGCAGCGGTTTAATCTCTGAGAATACGTGTAAGGATGAATTCATGCTTTTCCCCTTTCTTTTCTTCACAGTTTTCTTTTATAATTTCTACATAATTATTCCCTTAATGAATCTTTGCAAACGAGGGTTCTGAATTTTTGTTTGAATAGAGTTCAACATTGGGAATAAGGCATATTTTTGTGTAATTAAAGGAAAAGATAAATAGTGTGTTTTTAAGAATAACAAGTAAAAATCTGAAGAATAATTGTCCTCTATGTATATACAAATGACAAAAATGTGATAAAGTATTAACATATAAAGCTACATAATAAAAGGATATACATCTATTTGTTTGTCTTTTTAGAGTGGACACTTGTTTTTTTGAAATGCTTAAAGAATGAATGGAGGTCTTTTATATGACAAGTAAAATATTAGATCAGTTTTTATCAGAGAATTTATCGGATTTAAAAGAAAAGGGGCTTTATAACGTTATTGATCCATTACAAAGTGCGAACGGCCCAATTATTAAAATAAATGGAAAAGAATTAATCAACTTATCATCTAATAATTATTTAGGTCTTGCGACTAATGATGTACTTAAAGACGTTGCGAAAAAAGCAATCGATGAATATGGTGTCGGCGCTGGAGCAGTTCGTACAATTAACGGAACGCTAGAACTCCATGTGAAGCTAGAAGAAACATTAGCAAAATTTAAACATACAGAATCAGCGATAGCTTATCAATCAGGCTTTAACTGTAATATGGCCGCAATTTCTGCTGTTATGGATAAGAACGATGCGATTTTATCTGATGAATTAAACCATGCATCGATCATTGATGGCTGCCGATTATCTAAAGCAAAAATTATCCGTGTTAACCATTCTGATATGGATGATTTACGTCAAAAGGCGAAGGAAGCTACAGAATCAGGTTTATACAATAAGGTAATGGTTATTACTGACGGTGTGTTTTCTATGGATGGAGATATTGCCAAACTTCCTGAAATCGTTGAAATTGCAGAGGAATTTGACTTAATTACGTATGTGGATGATGCTCATGGTTCAGGAGTATTAGGAGATGGGGCTGGAACAGTAAAGCACTTTGGCCTTTCTGATAAAATTGACTTCCAGATTGGAACATTATCAAAAGCAATTGGTGTTGTCGGTGGATATGTAGCAGGCAAAAAGGATTTAATTGATTGGTTAAAAGTTCGTAGTCGTCCATTCTTATTTTCGACATCCTTAACACCAGCTGACGTTGCAGCTAGCATTAAAGCAATTGAGATGCTTATGGAGAGTACAGACTTAAATAAACAACTATGGGAAAATGGCGATTATTTAAAGGCTGGTCTAGAGAAATTAGGATTCGATATCGGAAACAGTGAGACACCAATTACACCGGTAATCATTGGGGACGAAGTAAAAACTCAAGAATTTAGTAAAAAATTAAATGATAATGGTGTTTATGCAAAATCGATCGTATTTCCAACGGTCCCAAGAGGAACTGGTCGAGTAAGAAACATGCCATCTGCAGCACATACGAAAGAGATGCTAGATAGAGCAATTGCCATATATGAGAAAGTTGGCAAGGAAATGCATATTATTTAATTCATAAGGCATAGGGAAGATAGGAGAATTACAATGAAAAAAATCATGATTACTGGTGCACTTGGCCAAATTGGATCTGAATTAACTGTAAAACTTCGTAATCTATATGGCAATGACAATGTTATTGGAACAGATATTCGAAAAAACGATTCAGAGGCTTGCTTGTCTGGCCCATTTGAAACTGTAGATGTGACTGATGCAAAGAGAATGGGTGAAGTAGCAAAAAAATACAATGTTGATACGGTCATTCATATGGCTGCATTGCTTTCAGCAACTGCCGAAGCAAATCCTGTATTTGCATGGAATCTAAATATGGGTGGATTAATGAATGCCCTTGAAGTTGCTAGAGAAATGGATGCAAAATTCTTTACTCCAAGCTCGATTGGTGCATTCGGTCCTGCTACTCCAAAGGATTTAACTCCGCAGGATACGATCCAAAGACCAACAACAATGTATGGTGTGAACAAAGTTGCAGGGGAGCTGCTTTGTGATTACTATTTCAACCGCTTTGGTGTAGACACGAGAGGACTTCGTTTCCCTGGATTAATTTCGTATGTTACACCTCCAGGTGGCGGGACAACTGATTATGCTGTAGAAATTTATTATGAAGCAATTAAAAATGGAGCCTATACATCATATATTGATAAAGGCACATATATGGATATGATGTATATGCCAGATGCTTTAAACGCAATTGTTCAATTAATGGAAGCTGATCCAACTAAGCTTGTTCACCGTAACTCTTTTAATGTTACTGCGATGAGCTTCGAACCTGAACAAATTGGAGCAGAAATTCGTAAGCATATTCCGCAATTTAAGCTTTCTTATCAAGTTGATCCAGTGCGACAAACTATTGCTGATAGCTGGCCAAACTCGCTCGATTGTGATTGCGCAAAGCAAGAGTGGAACTTTAATGCCGAATACGATTTAGAAAAAATGACGATCGACATGCTTAGCAAGCTACGACAAAAGGTTACGAATTAATAAAAAAAGCTGCCGAATTGGCAGCTTTTTATTTTGCATAAATAAATTTGTCTTGTAATTCAGTAACGGTACCGATTATTGTGGCATGATGATTTCCTTCTTTTTGTAATTGCTGAACGTATTGTTCTGCTTCATCAGCACTAATTGAAACTAGCAACCCACCTGATGTAATTGCATCACATAAGATCATTTGATCTTCAAATGATAAATCAGCATAATGAACATCATTTTCGAGCCATTTATGGTTAGCTTTCGTACCACCAGGTACAATGTTGTTCACGACTAGCTGCTTTGTTCCTTCTAAGATAGGAACTTTTTTATAGTCAATATGCAAACTTACATTGCTTCCACGAGCCATTTCACTAGCATGTCCTAATAAACCAAATCCAGTGACATCAGTGACAGCATGTGGATGAAAATCCTTCAAAATCGTTGCGGACGTTTTATTTAGTTCAGCCATCGTTCTAGTCACCTGCAGTTCTTGATCCATCGTGACGGCTCCTTTTTTTATGCCTGTCGTTAAGATTCCTACTCCTAGAGGTTTTGTTATTACTAGGACATCTCCTGGAACGCAACCGACATTTTTCCAAACATTATTTGGGTGCACAATTCCTGTAACCGATAGTCCAAACTTTGGTTCTTGATCATCAATAGAATGACCACCAACGGTTACAGCACCAGCTTCCTTCACTTTATCAGCTGCGCCTCGTAAAATTTCAGACAGCATATGTGCACCGAGCTTTTTAACCGGATATCCAACGATATTTAAAACCGTTTTAGGATCTCCACCCATTGCATATACGTCACTTAGAGCATTCGCTGCAGCGATTTGACCGAACATATATGGATCATCCACAACTGGGGTAAAGTAATCAATTGTTTGAATTAACGCAATTGAATCTGTTAATTGATATACACCAGCATCATCGGATGTTTCATGACCAACTAATAACTCAGGAACCTTTTCTTGTTTTGGTAAAAGACGCAAAACTTGCGCCAAGTCCTCAGGACCAATCTTGCAGCCTCAGCCAGCTTTTGAGGACATAGAAGTTAAACGTATTTGTTCTTGCTCGCTCACAATACCACCTCCTAATACAAGTATACATGTTCTTCTTCAATGTGAACATGCTAACAGTTTGCAGAGTTTTGAAAGATATAATACAATGACAATAATCATGAAAATATGTCTATTATGTGAATTATTTGTAAAGTGGGCAAGGAGGAACTTAAATTGAATCAGCATGTTATTGAAATCGAATTTTGTATGATGTGAAACTTTGCACCAAAAGCCGCGGGTCTCGCGGAAGACTTATTCACTCATTTTCGTGGTGAAATTAAAAAAATGGAATTAATCTCAGGCACTGGTGGTGTTTTTGAAGTTACCATTAATGGAGAGAAAATTTATTCTAAAAAAGAAACAGGTATTTTCCCTAAATCTGATCAAATTATTGAAACAATAGAGCAATTGAAGTTCTGAAGGATAGGTTTTCAAAAAAGAGTGTAGTCCATGCCTAAAACTGACATTGGCTACACTCTATTTATTGAATAATAATCTTTCTGTTCTTGCCATTGCCTTTTTCCGTTTTACTGATCCATATTTCTAATATATTATTGTTCCAAAGTGCCTTCGTGCGCCTCTCAATGATTGCAAAAGGAAACTGTATTGTTCTCGATTCTTTCTCTTCTGAAGAGCTTTCTCCGATTCTATAAGCAGATATCGTTAATGTTTGCTCATGAATAAAAATGTCAACATTTTCTTTTTTAAACTCCTCTAATAGAGCTTCAACAATGATGGCATTATCCATATCAAATAAATCAATTCTAAATGTAGTTTGGTCAATATAAGAGGTAAATGGATCTAAAAAGAAGCTCTCCATCCATTTTTCTATTTCAGATAACTCTTTAGCATTCTTCTTTTCGTCCATAGAACATTCCTCCTTGTTCACATCTTATTCATTTAAATTATTAGTGTGAATAATGGTATAATTATGAACGAATAGGAGGGCTTAGTCATGATACAACATTTACGGAACATACCGCCAATACATGAACTGCAAAATGAGCCACGTTTTCAAAGTATACTTGAACAATATGTAGTTGATAAAGAAAACTTAACCATAAATTTAAAAAAGATCTTGTCGACTATTCGTCAAGAGATGACAGATGGTACATATACTTCACCCTTACCTGGTGACACTTCATTTTTACCTTATGTTTTTTCAAGAATAGAAGAAGCACTTCAATTAGAGTATGCTTATACATTAATATCAGTAATCAATGCTACGGGAACGATTTTACATACGAATTTAGGCAGGGCAAGGATCGCAAAATCTGCAGTCAATCACATGGTTGACACGGCAACCTCTTATTCAAATTTAGAGTTTGATTTAGAAAATGGAACAAGAGGTTCACGCCATACACTTGTGGAAGATGCCCTCAAAAAGTTAACAGGTGCGGAGGCTGCAATGGTTGTTAATAATAACGCAGCAGCTGTTTATTTAATTTTATCAGCACTTGGAAAAAATAAAGATGTTATCGTTTCAAGGGGACAATTAGTCGAGATCGGAGGATCTTTTCGCATTTCTTCTATTATGGAGGAAAGTGGTGCAAACTTAATTGAAGTAGGTACAACAAATAAAACACATATACAAGATTATGAAATGGCAATCACCGATGAAACTGCGATGTTGCTAAAGGTACATACTAGTAATTTCAAGATCATTGGTTTTACAAAATCGGTTGAAACGAAAGAGCTAGCTAGACTAGCTACTGAAAAAAATATCGTGTTCTATGAGGATCTTGGCAGCGGAGCGTTATTTGACTTTAAGTCAAGGGGAATAGGTGAGGAGCCGACTGTGAAGGAAGTACTGCAATTAGGAACTCATCTTGTTTCATTTAGTGGGGATAAGCTATTAGGTGGACCTCAAGCTGGCATCATTGCAGGAAATAAAGAATTAATACAGGTACTTAAAAAGCATCAGCTAGCACGAGTGTTACGTGTCGATAAAATGACATTAGCTGCGTTAGAAGGAACTTTGCTTCAATATATTAAAGGTGAGCAAGCAGCAATTGCGGAAATTCCTGTTTTAAATCACATTTTAACGCCGATCGAACAATTAAAAAAGCGCTCTCTTCGATTTATGGAAAGAATACAAGTTAGGCTGAGTGAAAGGGCGTTCTTTAAGTTAATTGAAAGCAAAGCAATGGTTGGTGGAGGCACAATGCCAGAAGTTGAAATTCCGTCATATAGCATAGGTATTTCATCGCATGTCTTTGATGCGCAACAGCTTGCAGATGAGCTAAGAAATAATTATTTGACACCAATCATTGTTCGAATTAAACAAAATGAAATTTATATTGATTTACGGACGGTCACGAATGAAGAAGAAGAGATTGTTTTTCATTCTCTAGTAAGAGTATTAAGCAAAATGAAAGATCCTGCATAGATTTATGCAGGATCTTTCATTTTATAAATCATGATGTGAATGATGTTTTTGCCTTGAGTGATTTCTATTTTTTACTTTTTTTGAGCCACTTAAAGGAGCTGGTTGACCAGGTTGATCTCCTTTTGGAGCATTTTTTCTCATATCTTTTCCGTCATTTTTGTTCATTGCTCATCCCCCCATATATACATTGTTTCTAACTAACAAGGAGATATGCATGGGGATTTTTTCTATGAACACGGAACCAGGAAAGATTGTATATTTTAGATGCTTGCAGAGCAATTTAAAGATACAGTAAGCAAAGGAGGTGCAAAAAGATCATGCCTTACCATAAAGATAAACAGCAAGCATTTCAAGCTGCTCAACAAGGAATTGAAGATGTTGAAGAGCTTTATCACGAAATTGTTCGGGATTCAGCATCTTATGGACATCAGCTTAAACACTTAAAAGAAGAAGTGAATGAAGCCTATCAACAAATCCAAAATGCTCTTGAAACAGCTTCTGCGACACAAAAATTCCAGCTTGAAAAGTTTCAACAAGATTTATCCTCAATTGTAAATGAAGTAAATGCAGCAGACGACTTGGACTACTTATAGCTCGGCCAACAGCCGAGCTTACATGGTTCATTGATTCTTTTTGCGCTTTTTATTGTTTTGTTTTTCTTGTTCAGTTAACGGCTCCTGTGAGAACTCTTCATTATAACCAGCTCCACTGCCCTGACTTTTTGCTGCATTCATGCCTTCACGTACATGATTTGCTCTTTTCTTTGGCGACATAATTTTCACCTCCAACCGTAGTTTCTGCAGAAAAATAGAAAATATTCCCGAATTTTATCTTTTTTTCGTATACATTTGTTTAATATTTTGAAATAGCAACTAAAAATTCACTTAACTTTTCATCTAATTGAAAAAGCCTATCAATTAGAATGATTATTTTGAATGGTTTATTGAAATTTTGATTTAACATAAGTAAAACTTATCAAAAACAATAACTTTCTTGTTATTTACTTATCAAATTGGTTGTATTAATATAAGAATTGTGAGAAAAGTAAGGTTGGAATAAAATTCAAACTTTTCGACAATTACTTTGTAAATGTATATGATTGTTTGTGTAAGAACGAAGAGGGGGTATTTTTCACAATGGCAAAAAACGATGTATTTAACGCCCGTAAATCATTTGACCTGGACGGGAAACGCTATCATTACTATTCATTAGAGGCTTTAGAAAGAGCAGGGGTAGGAAGTATTTCTAAGCTTCCATATTCAATTAAAGTTTTATTAGAATCTGTTTTACGTCAATATGACGGTAGAGTTATTACTAAAGAGCATGTTGAAAATCTAGCAAAATGGGGTTCAAGTGATGTGAGGGAAGTTGATGTTCCTTTCAAGCCTTCACGTGTTATTTTGCAAGACTTCACTGGTGTACCAGCTGTTGTTGATTTAGCATCTTTAAGAAAAGCAATGGCAGATATGGGTGGAGATCCTGACAAAATTAACCCTGAAAAACCAGTTGACCTTGTTATTGACCACTCAGTACAAGTTGATCAATACGGGACACCTGATGCTCTAGAAGCAAATATGGTTTTAGAATTTGAAAGAAACGCAGAGCGTTACCAATTTTTGAGCTGGGCTCAAAAAGCATTTGACAACTATCGTGCTGTTCCACCGGCAACAGGAATTGTTCACCAAGTGAATTTAGAATTCTTAGCGAATGTTGTTCATGCGATAGAAACTCCTGATGGAGATTTTGAAACATTCCCAGATTCATTAGTTGGAACAGATTCACATACAACAATGATCAACGGAATTGGTGTTCTTGGATGGGGTGTTGGTGGTATTGAAGCAGAAGCAGGAATGCTTGGACAACCATCTTACTTCCCAGTTCCTGAAGTAGTAGGTGTTAAATTAGTTGGAGAAATGCCAGATGGCGCGACTGCAACGGACTTAGCATTAAAAGTTACACAAATTTTAAGAAAATTTGGCGTAGTTGGGAAGTTCGTTGAATTCTTCGGACCTGGTGTACCAGCGCTTCCACTTGCTGACCGTGCTACAATTGCGAACATGGCTCCGGAGTATGGAGCGACATGTGGATTCTTCCCAGTAGATGTTGAATCACTTGATTATATGCGTCTAACCGGACGTTCAGAGGAACAAATTAAAATTGTTGAAGCATATTGTAAAAATAATGGTTTATTCTTCGATCCAGAATTAGAGCCAGTTTATACTGATGTTATTGAAGTAGATCTTTCAGAAATTGAAGCAAATCTATCTGGACCTAAGCGTCCACAAGATTTAATTCCACTTTCTGCAATGAAAGAAGAATTCACTAAAGCGATTACAGCTCCTCAAGGGAACCAAGGCTTCGGATTAGAGAAAGCTGAATCAGATAAAAAAGTTACAGTTGATTTCACTAATGGAGATTCAACTACAATGAAAACTGGTGCAGTTGCAATTGCTGCGATTACAAGCTGTACAAATACGTCAAACCCATACGTATTAGTAGGAGCAGGGTTAGTAGCGAAGAAAGCTGTTGAACTTGGACTTGAAGTTCCTAAATATGTGAAAACATCTCTAGCACCAGGTTCAAAGGTTGTTACTGGATATTTACATGATTCTGGTCTACTACCTTACCTAGAAACTTTAGGTTTCAATCTTGTTGGTTATGGTTGTACGACATGTATCGGTAACTCTGGTCCATTAAAAGAAGAAATCGAAAAAGCGATTGCTGATAACGATATGCTAGTTACATCTGTTCTATCAGGAAATCGTAATTTTGAAGGCCGTATTCATCCATTAGTAAAAGCAAACTACCTAGCTTCTCCACCACTTGTTGTTGCTTACGCATTAGCAGGTACAGTGGACATTGATCTTCAAAAAGATTCACTAGGAAAAGATAAGAACGGCAACGAAGTATTCTTCAAAGATATCTGGCCAACTACTGAAGAAGTGAACGCTGTAGTTCGTCAAACAGTAACACCAGAATTATTCCGTAAAGAATATGAGCATGTATTTGATGACAATGCACGTTGGAATGAAATCAAAACAAGCAACGAGCCATTATATACTTTCGATGATCAATCAACATATATTCAAAACCCGCCATTCTTTGAAGGATTAACACCAAATGCAGATGAAGTAAAACCTTTAACTGGATTACGTGTAGTTGGTAAGTTTGGTGATTCAGTAACAACTGACCATATTTCTCCAGCAGGTGCGATTGGTAAAGATACACCAGCAGGAAAATACTTACGTGAAAACGGAGTCGAAGTTCGTGACTTTAACTCTTATGGCTCTCGTCGTGGTAACCATGAAGTTATGATGCGCGGTACTTTTGCAAACATTCGTATCCGTAACCAAATTGCTCCTGGTACAGAAGGTGGATTTACAACATACTGGCCAACTGGTGAAGTTACATCTATCTATGATGCTTGCATGAAGTACAAAGAAGATGGAACTGGTTTAGCTGTTCTAGCTGGAAAAGACTATGGAATGGGATCTTCACGTGACTGGGCTGCTAAAGGAACTAACCTTTTAGGAATCAAAACAGTTATTGCTGAGAGCTATGAGCGTATTCATCGTTCAAACTTAGTATTAATGGGTGTACTTCCACTTCAATTTAAAGATGGTGAAAGTGCAGAATCACTAGGTTTAACTGGAGAAGAAGCTATCGATGTTCAAATCGGTGAAAATGTACGTCCACGTGACTTCGTAACAGTAACAGCAACTGATAAAGATGGAAATAAAAAATCATTTGAAGTACTTGTACGCTTTGATTCAGAAGTTGAAATTGATTACTATCGTCATGGCGGCATTCTACAAATGGTATTACGCGAGAAATTAGCGAACTAATAGAATCAATTCAAAGAGATAGTCATTATATGGCTATCTCTTTTTTCTATTGTAATTGTGATTATTTTTCTCACTCAGGATACAATACATACTAAAATTCATTAGTAGGAGTGTTTTAATTGAAGAAACTATTTATTTTGTGGAGTCTATTGATTATATTGCTTTTCTTATTCCCGCAAAATAGTTCGGCTTCTGACGGATTGCCTGGCTTACAAATAGGTATTCAAGCACCTGAATTTTCCTTAAAAAATCTTGAAGGTGAGTCTGTAACATTATCTGAGTTTCATGGTAAAAAGGTAATGATTAATTTTTGGGCTACTTGGTGTCCACCTTGTAAGTATGAAATGCCTGACATGCAAAAATTTCATACTAAACATCATGATGATATCGTTGTTTTAGCGATAAACATCGATCCCTTTAATCATGTAAAAGGTTTTGTTGATCAACATCATCTAACGTTTCAAGTTTTACTAGATGAAAAAGATAAAGTAAATGAAAAATATCGGATACTCACAATTCCAACAACTTTCTTTATTGATGAAGAAGGTGTGATTCGGAATAAGGTTCTAAGTGCAATGTCAATTGCAACTATGGAAGAAAAATTAGCAAAAATGAAGGCGAATTGAAAAAGTTTGCATGTAAATTTCAGCACGGTTTAATAACTTCATTAAATTTTCGAAAAGTTGTAATAATTAAAGCGCTTACTGGGCATAATTATTGATATAATCTAGTTAAAGGACGGTGATAGCAATGAGAAAGCCTCGTAAGCGTTCATTTGCTGAATTAGTTTCTGAAAATAAAAGACAGCTACTAAAAGATCAGGCAGCTATGGAAAAAATAGAAGCAAAAATAGAAGCAAAACGATTAGATAAAGCAGAATAACCAGTAAGTACCTTTATAAATTCTTCCGAACATCGCCATATTAAGATGGAGGAGGGATGACAATGAGCAATCCAAAAGGTAACCCAAGTAAATTCAACCCCAATCATACCGGAACTCAGAGCAGAGGCTTTGGTGGGAATAAGGGAAAAAAGATGCAAGATCAATCTGGGCAACATCCTCAAGTTATTCAGACAAAAGGCGAATAATACTTGGTTTTTGCACATAAATTTCTGCAAAAGTTAAGCCATAATTATAAATTGCTTAGCATTACAAATTCATAACTAATGTGAAAAACATGACTCTAAAAAACCGTATGATTCATTGTGAATTGTACGGTTTTTAAGCGTTTGTTTTTAACGTGTTTGCTGTTTATGATAAAATGAAGAAATATATTGAATATAAAGAGTTGATCGAGTAATGAAAAGAACATTCAAGAAATGGAAACAAGAATTTGAAGAGCATGGCTTCGTTACAAATGAAGCAGATTTACTAACGATGCTATTTGATTCTAATGTTTCTATACAATTGACAGAGAAAGCGGAATTGCTAAGTATATCTGCTCAGTCATTGAAGAAAAAGAATAAAAATAGTGAGCTTGCGAATGTTTTGTTCGACCAAGCGTCACTTATTGAGCCAACTGAAATCTATGCTCAACAGTATATGTATGATCTAGAATGGAATCAATTAAGCTCATTTTATGATTTTATCTCTTTCCCAACTTTAAGAGAAACTGATAATAGAGCGACTAAAAAAGCAGTTGCCTATGAATTCGTCCAAATCACAAAAAAGATATTAAACGACACAGAAGCAAAAATGGATGAACTAGAGTTATTGCTGAATCGAATCGAACATCACGAGTGGAAATCTCGATTCCAACATGTTATTCAGCTCATGAGCTCCCTTTTAGAACAGTCTGGGAAATTATTAAAATCTGCTGAGGAATATGAAGCTTCTATTTCAGGTGTATTCCATACAACAACTTATTTAGAGGACTTAAAACAGTACTATGACCAAATAGAAGTGATTCTTTCAGAGTGGAAAGGGTTATTTGAAGCAACAAAAAATGTTGAAGAAAAAACAGCCATTCAAAAATTGAACAGTTTAATTGGTTTAGATGAGGTTAAAACACGCATACATGAGCTCTATCAATTTCTACAATATTTGAATCATAGAAAAGCGATTGGTTTAAAAACTGAAAATCAGTTAAGCCTTCATATGGTATTGACGGGTAATCCAGGAACTGGGAAAACAACAATAGCGCGGTCTTTAGCATCAATTTATTATGAATTAGGGTTACTTCCTAGAAACGAAGTCATAGAAGTCAATCGCTCACAATTAATTGGAGCGTATGTTGGCCAAACTGAAGAGAATGTAAGGATGTATGTTGAACAAGCTAAAGGAGCTGTGTTGTTAATTGATGAGGCGTACATGCTTCATCAGAGCGGAACATCTTCGCAAGACTATGGTCAAATAGCTGTTGATACATTATTATCACTCATGACTAGCAAAGAGTATGATGGCCAATTTGCAGTTATTTTAGCCGGATATACAGAAGAAATGACACCTTTTATGGATATGAACCCAGGTTTAAGAAGTCGATTTCCTTCGTATAATCACATTACGCTTCCTGATTATACGAATGATGAGCTGCTTCAAATTGCGATCCAATTTGCGATTCAACATGATTATTTAATAACATCAGATGCAAAGCGTGAACTACTTGATGTTATTGAAAATGAACGAATCGATCGCAGCTTTGGAAATGCTCGTACAGTTGAACAGATTGTTCAAAAGGCGATTTTTAAAAAAGGAACGAAAGCAGAAGCGGGAAATGATTCATTATTGCATTTTAGTACGTTAACAAAGACTGATTTTCAAAAACATAATCACAAGAACGAGAACAGGCACCCTCTAAAAGAATTAGAAACATTAATTGGTCTACATAATGTAAAGCAAGAAGTAATTAAGCTTTCTTCTTTTATTAAAATGCAACAAGAAAGAAAAAATGCCAACCTTCCGACGATCCCGATTCAATTGCATTCAGTATTCACTGGAAATCCAGGAACAGGGAAAACGACTGTAGCAAAAATTTACGCAGAAGTATTAAAAGAATATGGATTTTTAAAAAGGGGCCATTTAGTCATTACAAGTAGAGCTGATTTTGTTGCTGAATATGTGGGACAAACTGCCATTAAAACGAAGAAAACGATTAAAAGTGCACTTGGTGGTGTGCTGTTTATCGATGAAGCATATTCCTTACTATCCTCAAGCTCAACAGATTTTGGGAAAGAAGCAATCGAAACACTTGTAGACGAGATGACAAGACATAATGAGAATCTTGTTGTCGTTCTAGCAGGATACCCGGAAGAGGTAGATTTACTTCTAAATAGTAACCCTGGCTTAAAATCTAGATTTAAAAAGTTTTTAACATTTGATGATTATTCATCAAAAGAACTTGTTGAGATTATGAAAAGGTATTTAGAACAATATGAGTATGCTCTTACAAATGAAACAGAAGAAAGAATTATTGATCGATTATCAAATATCAAAATAAATGGAAATGGGCGATTTGCGGTAAATTTAGCTGAAGAGTCCATTCAAGCGCAAGCACAAAGACTTTCTTGTGAAAGCACACAAACAATATCTATGATGAAAACATTACAGTATGATGACTTCATAGAGTCAATCAACAAATATAGTGGGGATGGGACATAATTATGATTACGTCAAAAAAAGAAATAGAAGTGCGTTATGCAGAAACAGATCAAATGGGTGTTGTCTATCATGCCAATTATCTTGTATGGATGGAGCTTGGACGTACACAAATCGTAAAAGATCTAGGCTTTAATTATAATGATTTAGAAAAGGATGGTTTTTTATCTCCAGTATTAGATATTCAAATCAGTTATAAAAAACCGTTAACCTATGGTCAAAATGCAACTATTCATACATGGATTGAAGCGTACAATGGTCTCAAAACAATTTATGGTTATGAAATCTACAATGAAGCAGGTGAATTAGCGGTAACTGCTAATTCTACACATGTGCTTGTAAATAAAGCGTCATTTCGTCCGGTTTCTATAAAAAAGCTTTACCCAGAATGGCATGAAGCATATATGAATGCTAAAAAAGAATAGGGGATGAGCATTTGGCTTTTGGTATCAAAAGAAAAGAATTAAACGAATGGAAAACAATTGTGAAATCTGGAGAAATTGCATATTTAACACATTATTGGCTAGATGATCGCTTTCCACAGTGTAAAACGGTAACGAAAGTTGGTTGTTCAAACATAGAAAAATTAGCTAACTGGGGCGCAAAACATGGCTTAAAAAAAGAGTGGATTCATTTCAGAGAGGACGGAACACATCATTTTGATTTACTAGGTGAAAAACAAATTTCTATTCTTAAAGCAGAGGGAATGAATGAGCACCTTTGGTAAACATGAGATTTAATCAATATTACTACTACATAGCGTAGTAGTAATATTTTTTTGAAATATTATATTGAGAAAATTAAAATTGTGTGCTATTCTAGCAATGTCAGATAATTTAGTAGAAATATACCACAAACTCTTGGTATATGTAAGATAACATGTTAAATTGTCGGAAAATTCTTATTTGTATTTACATTTGCGAATACGAGCTAGAAGCATCACAAGGGGGAAAAGAAATGACAAACAAAGTTTCCAACTCATTTATTATTACGGTAGGTTTTATGTTATTTGCACTATTTTTCGGGGCAGGGAACTTAATATTTCCAGCAATGTTAGGGCAAACATCTGGTTCTAATGTTTGGGAAGCAACATTAGGCTTTATAGTTACAGGCGTTGGGTTACCATTACTTGGAGTAATTGCACTTGGATTATCAGGTAAAAGTGATTTACAATCGCTTGCAAGTCGTGTTAGTCCGCTATTTGGACTTATCTTTTCAGTCGTATTATATTTAGCAATTGGACCATTGTTTGCAATTCCTAGAACTGGTACAGTTTCTTATGAAATTGGAATTCGTCCATTCATTGCATCAGAATATCAAACAATTGGATTAATAGCATTTTCAATTATTTTCTTTGGGGTAACTGTTTATTTTTCATTAAAAGCATCAAAAATTGTGGATATTGTCGGGAAATACTTAACGCCATTATTATTAATTTTCATTGCAATCCTAATCGGTGTCGCATTCTTTAATCCAATGGGAGCAATCCAAGGACCAACAGAAGCTCTAAGTGAAAATGCATTCTTCACAGGCTTCCAAGAAGGTTATTTAACGATGGATGCATTAGCAGCATTCGTGTTTGGAATTATCGTTATCAATGCAGTACGTGAAAAAGGCGCTACTACAAAAAAAGCGATGTTAACCGCAGTTACTAAAGCTGGTTTTATTGCGGCGGCTTTATTGGCAATCATTTATGCATCTCTTGCGTATGTTGGTGCATCAAGTGTTGAAAACCTTGGGTTATTAGACAATGGTGGTGCAGTGTTGTCAGCAGTGTCTAACCATTACTTTGGTTCATTCGGTGGAATTCTATTAGCATTGATTGTAATTGGTGCATGTTTAACAACTAGTATTGGTTTAATAACAGCTTGTGCATCTTATTTCACAAAAATTATTCCTATGCTTTCATATAATAAGTTTGTTATTATCTTCTCAATCTTTAGTGCAGCGATTGCAAACTTTGGATTAACTCAATTAATTTCTATTTCTATACCGGTGTTAGTAGCAATTTACCCACTAGCTATTTTATTGCTTGTATTAACATTCTTACATCCATTATTTAAAGGTAGTAAAGGAGTTTATCAAGTTGGGATGCTATTCGTAGGGATTGTCGCACTTTTTGATGGTCTATTTGCTGCAAATATCGATATTCCAGTAGTTGAAAAGCTTTTCTCTACAATCCTTCCATTTTACTCAGTTGGTCTAGGTTGGATCGTTCCAGGTATTCTAGGATGTATTATAGGGTATATTCTTACACCATTCTATGCTAATGGAACAGATAATAAAAAAGCTGGAAAAATGGCGTGAATTTTTGATAGAAAAAATGAAGCGAGTAAGTGAACCTAAGTGGTTACTTACTCGCTTTTTATTATATGTGTGCAGGTATTTCATAAGACAGCTCGTCCATAGGGGAAAGCAATATTTGAAATCTGTGAAGTAAGAGAGAAATGAAGAACTTCTTCTAACGTCTAGTCGCTGAGGCTTACAATTTTAAGAAAACTCTAAAAAAATCAAGTCTCACTTGTAAACTTGATGAATGTTGTAAGAAAGTAATACCACAATGTTACAAGATATTGTACTTAACTAACTAATACAGCCGTACTTTTTCTTTTGCTAGCTGAAAGCGTCAGTCTGAAGTGATAATTGTAGTTAATCTTCTAATCTAGTTCATCTAGCATATGTGACAAGATCTCAGAGTATTTTTCTTTTGCTTCGGATAGTCCATGCTGATCAGCGTTTTCTAAAGGAACAATTCGATAGTTCGTTCGGTTGTCATTTGCTACATAGGTAGGGTGAAAGGCTGGCTGTGATAATTCTATATCTTTCTTATCGTCTTTGATTTGTACCGTAACATCAATTGTGGCCATTCCACCAATATCTTTATAATCCCAAATTTGACCAGAGAGAAAATTTCCTAACGAGTAAACTACTAACGTTTTTCTTTCATTAAGTTCGATCCAATCCATTTTTTGAAGAACATGCGGATGATGACCAAAAATAATGTCTACGCCTGCGTCAGCTAAAAAATGGGCGAGCTCAACTTGTGCTTCATTAGGCCACCGTTCATATTCGTTGCCCCAATGGATGCTCATTACAATTAAGTCTGAAACTGTTTTTGCTCGCTGGATTTCATCGTACATCTTGTCCCGATCAATTAAATTGATTAAGTATTCCTTCCCGTTAGGGACAGGTATTCCATTTGTCCCATATGAGTACGATAAAAATGCTAGATTCACACCTTTAACTTGGACAACCTTTACTTGGTTTTGTTCCTCGAAGCTTCTGTATGTACCAAAGTGAGAGAGACCAATCTTATCCATAAAATTTAGTGAGGAAATTAAAGCTTTTTCTCCTTTGTCTAAAGAGTGGTTATTTGCTGTTGAAACGATGTCCACTCCAGCGTCAAGAAGTGCATATCCAAATTCTTGAGGTGTATTAAACGATGGATAGCTAGAAATGCCAAACTCTTCACCTGCAAGGATCGTTTCCTGGTTAGCTAGCAATAGATCAGGAATTTGGAGTCTTTCTTTTATTGCTGAAAATATCGGGGTGAAATTATATCCATGAGTCGTCTTTGCATCCTCGTATACACGATCATGGATTAACATATCTCCAATAGCACCAAGCGTGAACTTTATGCTATATTCTTTCGGTTCAAGAACAGTATAGTTAGTCGAGTGAGCATTGAAACTCTTAATTGTTGACAGAGCTGGTAAATCAGAACGGTACATGTTATAAAGGAGAAATGAGCATAATACAACAAGGAAAAAAATGATAAATGATGGCAGCATAAACTTTTTCATTGAATACTCCTAATTAATAGTCTTATTAACATTACTATAATATAAAAATAGGAATTTATCCTTACTTTTTTAGATGAGGTGAGAATGTTTAGAAGTTTCTGGATTCCTTTAAAGAGGGGCTATAGAATTGATCCTTGTCACGATTAGACATCAAACTACTATTAAAATACAAAGATTATTATTATTAAAAAAGGAGTGATAATGTAATGAATTTAACAATATCAGAAGCAGCTACAATCTATCTAAACAAGGTTATTACAGCTGAGAAGAAATTTGAAGAAGAAGTACTCTATGTACGACTAGCTATGGGAATTGGTTGAGGATCTCCTCAACTTAAGCTGTCTCTGGAGGAGCGGCCGTTAAAAGATGATTTTCAACTTGTCGTTAAGGACATTGTATTCCTAATTAATGATCATGATAAGGCATACTTTAATAATCGAATATTGGATTATGTAGGAGATCCACTTGGGCAAAAGAAGTTCTTATTACGCCAGCATTGATTATTTAAAATAGAGCAAGGCGCATTGCCTTGCTCTTAAAGTTGTTCATTTTCAAATAATGAAATCAACTCATCAAAATTTGTGATTTTAGCAATTGGTTGAAGGTTTATATTCTCAATTCCAGGATCGGCTTGAAATAAATTCAGTAAAAATTCATCACGATTCTTATCATTTGCGACTTCAAACATGTAATGAAGATTATCTAGTTTCAACACAATCCCACCTTTACATATAAAATACTTCCTACAATTATTCTACAATACAAAAGGGCAATAATGGTTGGATTTTTGTGACATTTTTTCGAAAGATTCAAAAATTTTTAAATCAAGGGCAATGTAATTGAGAATTTCGTCCCAACATTCTTTTCTGATTGACAGTTCAATGACCCTAGATGATCATTGATTATATTTTTACAAATAAATAAACCCATGCCTGTACCTTTTTCCTTTGTAGAATAAAATGGGTCAAAGATCTTCTCAACATCCTCTGAGGAAATCCCACTTCCACAATCAATAATTTCAATTGCCACTTTTTCATGATTATGTTCAATATATAAATCGATCGAAGCATTCATTTTTCCCACACTTGCTTCAATTGCATTGTTTAACAAATTGATAAACACTTGTTTTAATTGCATCGAATCACCATGTATATGCAAGCGCTCGTTAGGTATATGAACATTGATTGGCACATTGTGAATAATTGCCTCGCTTTCAAAAAGCATATAAATATCTTTGATTAACTTAATGATGTCTATATCTGTTTTAGAATGGACTTGCGGCTTTGTAATATTTAAATATTCATAGAGTATTGTATTTGCTCGTTCAATTTCACTTAAGGCAATTTGAGCATACTCACCTTTTCCGATCGCTTCTAGCTGGGGTTTAAGAAGTTGTAAAAACCCCTTGACTGTTGTAAGTGGATTCCGAATCTCATGAGCCATGCTTGCAGCAAGGCGGCTTAATTTTAAACTATACTCAATTTCATAATCATCATACTTCTTTTCATCAACATCATCTGTCTTTAATTGAAAACAGAAAACATGCGTGCCTTCATCATCATGAGAAAAATAGAGACGATACAATGTTGTTTGATTATGCAAATTTAATTGAAATGTATCATATTCTTTAGAGTCTTTTGCTTGAATAAAACGAAGACGATCGTCTTCGTTTAAAAAATCTAAAAAGCTTTTTCCAATGTAAACGCTACGATCTTTTATTGATGTAAACAATATTAGATTGTCATAGTTGAGCGTGAAATGCGGGAAAGGGAGTTTACTTATCTTCTTTTGGTTCATTTTGTAACCATCCTAACATTACATATTTCTATATTTTTATGACAATCAAAATCGGATTATGTTATGAATTGTTGAAAACTTGATGATTGATGCTGCGACTTTATAACTATTATCATAACAAAAATCTACATTCGTTTACAATAACGAACAAAAAATTCGTTTGGTGAGCAATGTTTTTTGTGAAAAACGACCGATTTTTGCTATAGATTTAAGAAAATAAAAATATAAAGAAGGATTCGAATAAATATCACCCGAATCCTTCTTTTCTTTCAAAATTAGCTTAATTAACTTATTTATAACCATTTAATTTTTGGCTCAGTCTTGTTTTTAATACGCATTATATTTGCTCGATGTCGATAAATAACAAAGGTAGCCAATATTGCAACTACAATTAATAAAGGGACATCTTGTACAAATGCTGCATAGATTACTGCTGCGATTGCGGCTAACATCGACGACAATGATACATATTTTGTTACGTAAAGACATATTGCAAAGATGACAAACATAAGAAGAAACATTGGCCACGCATATCCAAGCAAAACACCACCGGATGTAGCGACTGCTTTTCCACCTTTAAATTTTGCAAAGACAGGGTACATATGTCCAATTACTGCAGCTACACCAGGAATAAGTGCATGTAACCCCTCTACTTGAAGCAAGAAAGGGAGGAGAACAGCTGCTGTACCTTTTAAAATATCTGCAATTGTAACAATTAAACCAGCTTTTTTGCCTAAAGTTCTAAATGTATTTGTTCCACCAAGATTTCCACTTCCATGCTCACGGATATCAATTCCATAAAAAGCTTTTCCAATAATTAATCCAGACGGAATCGATCCAAGTAAATAAGCGAATAAAATAATAATTGCAAATACTTCCACGTTTTTACTCCTTCACATTTAATTGGGCAGTTCTTCTATTTTATCATGAGATTTAGATGTACACTATCGGTTTTGAAAATCTATTTTTCATTCTATTCAATTTCATAGATAATTATGTCCGTCCATATAGAGCTAGCATAAAGGATATCATAAAAATACCATATATGGAACTTCAAATAATGAGAAATAACCTTTTCTTATAGGATCTAGAAACAACAGAATGGAAAAATCTTTTCATTCACAGTGATCTCCGATACCATATAAAAGGGAGGACTGAAATAATGACAATACTAGACACAAATCGTAAGAAGAAATCAATTCGAAAGAATACAATATTAATAGGGTTTCTCTTCCTTTTCTTACTTACAATATCTGCGATAATTTATTTGATATCGCCTTCTCCGTCTGAGGAAATGGTAAATGATTTACCTGGCGATTACCCGATTATAATAAATGGACAGCATAAAGGAGAAGGACTGCTTGAAGATGAACAAGTTTACGTTCCACTGGCATTTTTACAAAATGAAATCGATCAGGGAATTTTTTACGATCGAGAAACAGATTCAGTGATTGTTACAACGGGAAATAAAGTTGTACAAATGCCGTCACATTCCCTAACTTATTATGTAAATGAGGAAGAAGTACAGTTGCATTTCTCATCAATTAAGCATATTGGTGATACAACTTTTGTCGCGATAGAGCCTTTATTAAAATATTATCCAATTGAATATGAGAGGTTAGAAGGAACAAATGCAATCCTAATTTTATCTGATGAGCAAGTCATTCAATACGGGGAAGTTATCATAGATAAGGAAAACACTCATAAGCAAAGAATTCGTCAAGAACCTACACTACAAAGTCCTTATCACGCAGAAGTGACGCATGGTGAGGAGATCATTATCGAGGAATTAGGCGATGATTTTAGCTTTATTCGAAAAGCAAATGGACATAGTGGCTATTTACTTACTGAAATGATTCAACCAACAGAAGTTGTCACTATTGCAATTGATCATGAGCCCTATATTCCAAATCTACCAAAAATAGACGGTCCGATTCATTTAACCTGGGAGGCTGTATATACTAAAAATCCATCCCCTCAGCAAATGCCAACGATGCCTGGTGTAAATGTCATTTCTCCTACTTGGTTTGAGTTAGCTTCAGGAGATGGCACGATTAAAAATATAGGCTCTACTGAATTCTCAAATTGGGCAAAATCAGAAGGCTATCAAATATGGGGATTGTTTTCTAATGCATTTGATCCTGTATTAACACATGAAGCGTTTAAATCATTTGATACAAGGCAATATATGATAAGACAATTGCTTCACTACAGCCAAATCTATGAGTTAGACGGAGTAAACATTGACATTGAGAATGTGAATGTAGAAGATGGCCCATTGATTACTCAATTTGTACGTGAAGCAACCCCATATTTTCACGAAGCGGGGTTAATTGTTTCAATGGATGTCACTTTTCTTTCAAGCAGTGGCAACTGGTCGCAATTCTATGAACGAGAAAAGCTAGCAGAATTAGTTGATTATATCGCCGTGATGGCTTATGACGAACACTGGGCAACCTCACCAGTAGCAGGTAGTGTCGCATCACTTCCTTGGGTTGAAGATAACCTAGTCAAACTGCTCGAGCTCATACCTAATGATAAGATGCTACTAGGTGTTCCTCTATATGCCCGTCTATGGGAAGTAAAGGATGGTGGTGAAATCTCATCACAAGCTTTATCGATGGGGAAAGTTCAAGAATGGCTTGATACACATGATGTTGAGCCTAAATACGATCCAGTCACTGGACAGAATTATGCAGAGTATTATAATGAGGTAGAACAAGCAACTTATAAAATTTGGCTAGAAGATCAGTTATCACTCTCAAAAAGAGCGGAATTAGCGGAAAAGTATGATTTAGCTGGAATCGCTACTTGGAGTCGTTATTTTGCAGATGAAACTGCTTGGAGTGCTTTAACATTGAATCGTGAAGAGGAAGCTCAATAATATTCCGAAGGGAAGAGATCAGATGGCTATAGAAAATCCGACGAGAAATGAAATTGGTCAAATCTTAAAGAAATCAAAAAGGATAGCAGTTGTTGGCTTAAGTGATGATCCAGAACGAACCTCTTTTATGGTGTCTAAAGCTATGCAGGATGCGGGTTATGAAATTATTCCTGTTAATCCAAATGTCGCTGAAGTGCTAGGTTCGAAGTCATACGCATCTATTACAGAGATTGAAGGACATATCGACATTGTAAATGTGTTTAGAAGATCAGAATTTCTTCCAGCTTTAGCAGAAGAGTTTCTCCAAATTGACGCAGATGTCTTTTGGACACAACTTGGTGTAATTGATCCAGAAGTGTTTCAATTACTAAAAGACAAAGGCTATACTGTGATCATGGATCGTTGTATAAAAGTAGAACATGCATTAACTAGATAAAGAATAAATGCTTCATAAGACACAGAGAAGAGACCCTAGTTAATTGGGTCTTTTGTTTTTTATATTGTTAATAATGAGACTAATTTCACAGTGCTGTACCAATTTTTATATTGACTTTCTGTAATTAAAATGAAATAAATGTTAATATGTACGCTTTTATTGGAAGATTTACATGAATCTCTTTGCGAAAGCCCAATAAATCGCTACAATAAGTCAGAGAGCATCTACTCATAATGAGTAAAATGCCGTCTCTTCCTATTAATCATGATATGATAAATAAATAAAAGACTTTATTTCTGAGGAGAAAGAAATGAGTAAGTTTGGGATTTAGCAAGAAAGGGGTATGTTCGTGGCAAGAAGTCAAAACACATACGAATACAATGATGATTCGATTCAAGTTCTAGAGGGTCTGGAGGCTGTCCGAAAACGTCCAGGTATGTATATCGGGAGTACAGATTCACGTGGATTGCATCATTTAGTATATGAAATTGTTGATAATTCAGTTGATGAAGCATTAGCAGGATATGGTGATCAGATCACTGTCAAAATACATAAAGATCAATCAATTAGCGTCCAAGATAAGGGACGTGGTTATCCTACAGGGATGCATAGTTCTGGAAAACCTACTCCTGAAGTCATTTTAACTGTTTTACATGCAGGTGGAAAATTTGGACAAGGTGGTTATAAAACGAGTGGAGGTCTTCACGGAGTTGGTGCATCGGTTGTTAATGCATTATCAGAATGGCTGCACGTTAAAATTAAGCGAGATGGCTTCGTTTATGAACAATCGTTTGAAAATGGTGGGAAACCGTCAACTACTTTAGTGAAAACTGGCAAGACGAACCAAACAGGAACAACAGTTCATTTTAAACCAGACACGTCAATTTTTTCAGTGACTACATATAATTATGAAATCCTCTGTGAACGATTAAGAGAATCTGCTTTTTTATTAAAAGGACTGAAAATTGAAATCATCGATGAACGAACGGGTGATTCTGAAATCTTTCATTATGAAAATGGGATAGAAGCATTCGTCTCTTATTTAAATGAGGAAAAGGATGTTCTTCACCCAGTAGTTAGTCTTGAAGGCCAGCAGAACGAAATTGAAGCTGAGTTCTCCTTTCAATTTAATGACGGTTATTCAGAGAATGTCTTATCCTTTGTAAACAATGTTCGGACGAAGGATGGTGGTACGCATGAAGCTGGTGCGAAAACTGCCATGACCCGTATTTTCAATGAATACGCTCGTAAAGTCGGCTTGCTTAAAGAAAAGGATAAAAATTTGGATGGCGCCGATATTCGTGAAGGTTTCACTGCCATAATCTCTGTACGCGTACCAGAGCATCTTTTACAATTCGAAGGGCAAACAAAAGGGAAGCTAGGAACAAGTGAAGCTCGTTCAGCTGTTGATTCGGTTGTTTCAGAGCATTTATCTTATTTTCTTGAGGAGAACCCAGAAACAAGCTCTCTGCTTATTAAAAAAGCAATCAAAGCGTATCAAGCGAGAGAGGCAGCCAGAAAAGCTAGGGAGGATGCGAGAAGTGGTAAGAAGAAAAAGCGCTCAGAAGCCGTTCTTTCTGGTAAACTAACACCTGCTCAATCAAGAAACCCTGAGAAGAATGAAATATACTTAGTCGAAGGAGATTCAGCTGGTGGCTCGGCAAAGCAAGGGCGTGACCGCAAGTTCCAGGCAGTTCTTCCATTGAGAGGTAAAGTAATCAATACTGAAAAAGCTAAGCTTGGTGATATCTTTAAAAATGAAGAGATTAATACGATTATACATGCAGTCGGTGCTGGAGTTGGAGCGGACTTTAATATTGAAGACACGAATTATGATAAAGTCATTATCATGACTGATGCAGATACCGATGGAGCTCATATACAAGTGCTATTATTAACATTCTTCTACCGATACATGAAACCGTTAATTGAAGCTGGAAAAGTATATATTGCATTGCCACCGTTATATAAGGTAAGCCGTGGGACAGGAAAAAAAGAAGTCATCGAATACGCCTGGAGCGACGATGACTTACAGGATGCCATTAAGAAAATTGGTAAGGGCTATATGATTCAACGTTACAAAGGTCTTGGTGAGATGAATGCAGACCAGCTGTGGGAAACAACAATGAATCCAGAAAGCCGTACATTAATCAGGGTAAAAATTGATGACGCTGCGAGGGCAGAACGAAGAATTACGACGTTAATGGGTGATAAAGTTGAGCCACGTCGTAAATGGATTGAAGCAAATGTTGCCTTCGGATTAGAAGAAGACGGCAGCATTTTAGAAAACGCAAATATTACAGTGCTTGAGGAGGCGGATGAATCATGAGTTCAGCAGAGAAGTTTCGTGACCTCCCTTTAGAAGATGTTTTAGGTGATCGATTTGGTCGCTATAGTAAGTACATCATACAAGAACGTGCATTGCCAGATGCTCGGGATGGACTAAAACCCGTTCAACGAAGAATTCTATTTGCAATGCATGTTGATGGAAACACGCAAGAAAAAGGCTTTCGTAAATCTGCTAAAACAGTTGGTAACGTAATCGGGAATTATCACCCACATGGTGATACGTCTGTTTACGATGCGATGGTCCGGATGAGTCAAGATTGGAAGGTTCGAAATTTATTAATCGAAATGCATGGGAATAATGGAAGCATTGATGGAGATCCTCCAGCTGCAATGCGTTATACAGAAGCAAGATTGTCTTCTTATTCTTCTGAGTTACTTAAAGATATTGATAAACGTACGGTCGAATTTATCCCGAACTTCGATGATACAGCTAATGAACCCACAGTGTTACCAGCAATGGTTCCAAACTTATTGATTAACGGATCTACCGGAATTTCAGCAGGGTATGCAACAGAAATCCCTCCACATCATTTAGGTGAAGTCATTGACGGTGTCATTTTACGACTTGAGCACCCTCAATGTACGGTCGATGAAATTATGGAGCATATAAAAGGTCCGGACTTCCCTACTGGTGGAATTATTCAAGGAATCGATGGTATTAAAAAAGCCTATGAAACTGGAAAAGGGAAGATCATTATCCGTGGGAAGGCAGATTTTGAAGAGATTCGAGGCGGGCGTAAACAAATTGTGATAACTGAAATTCCTTATGAAGTGAACAAAGCCAATTTAGTGAAGAAAATTGACGAGTTTCGTCTTGATCGTAAGGTTGAAGGAATAGCAGATGTGCGCGATGAAACGGACAGAACTGGATTACGCGTTGTTGTTGAATTAAAAAAGGATGCTGATCCTGAAGGTGTTCTGAATTACTTATACAAAAACAGCGATCTTCAAATTCCTTATCATTTCAATATGGTTGCTATTCATAATAAGCATCCTAAACTAATGGGGATCACTTCTCTGCTTGACGCATACATCTCACATCGAAAAGATGTAATTACAAAGCGTACTGAATTTGATTTACATAAAGCCCAATCTAGGCAACATATTGTAGAAGGTTTGATAAAAGCTTTGTCCATATTAGATGAAGTTATTGCTACAATTCGTGCTTCTAAAGATAAAAAAGATGCTAAAGAGCAGTTGATTCAAAAGTATGATTTCACTGAGCCGCAAGCAGAAGCAATTGTCACGTTGCAGCTTTACCGTCTAACAAATACGGATATTACGGCATTAAGAGCTGAGGCAGAGGAATTGTCGAAAGTAATCGAAGAATTACAATCAATCTTAGCGAGTGATAAAAAGCTAATATCTGTTATTAAAAAAGAGTTAAAAGAAGTAAAGAAAAAGTTCACAAGCGAACGTAGAACTAAAATTGAGGCTGAAATATCCGAGATAAAAATAAATCTTGAAGTTCTAGTTGCAAGTGAAGATGTAATGGTTACCGTTACGAGAGAAGGCTATGTGAAGAGGACTTCATTACGTTCTTTTGCCGCATCAAATGGCCAAGATTTCGGAATGAAAGAATCCGACTTACTATTGCATCAGCATGAAATGAATACAACGGACGTTATTGTCATGTTTACGAATAAGGGGAATTTCCTCTACTGTCCTGTGCATCAACTTCCAGACATCCGTTGGAAGGATCTTGGTCAGCATATCGCGAATATTATTCCGATTGAGCGTGATGAATGTATTATTCGAACGTTCCCTATTAAGGATTTTACGTTGCCTAAGTACTTCTTGTTTGTAACGAAAAACGGAATGGTCAAGAAATCCGAATTAAGCGGCTACAAAGCACAAAGACACTCTAAGCCACTCGTTGCCATTAACTTAAAAGGTGACGACAAGTTGATTGACGTCCATTTAACGGATGGCCAATATGATCTATTCTTAACGACCCAATTAGGGTATGGTTTATGGTTTAGTGAAGAAGAGGTAAGCTTAATTGGGGTTCGTGCAGCTGGAGTAAAGGGAATAAATCTAAAAGATGGCGATTTTGTCGTCTCAGGTCAACTGATTGATTCTGATGAATCGAATTCGATTGTCGTTGTTACCCAAAGAGGTGCGATCAAACGAATGAAGCTTGCTGAATTTGAAAAAACAAGTAGAGCGAAACGCGGTGTTGTCATGCTTCGTGAGCTAAAGAGTAATCCGCATCGTATTGTAGGATCATTGATTGTTAAACGAAATGATCAAGTGCTCGTAGAGACTGAAAATGGAAAGATCATTGAGCAAGCTGTATCAGAGCTACGCGCAAACGATCGCTATTCAAATGGTTCATTTATTCTTGATGAAACAGAAAATGGAAAGGCGAAAAATCTGTTTTTAATGAAGTCGCAAGAGGAAAATGACCCGCAGCCTTCATAAAAATAAAGCTAAGAATGTTGTTTACGACATTCTTGGCTTTTTATTTTGCTCATAAAAGTTTTTTAGAGTAAAATATTGACCCAAATTTCAATCAATTCGGTTTCTAATTGAACTCACATAGCGAATCTGTTAAAGTAAGAAAAGTATTTTTGATTTTGGAGGTGCATCAAGAGAATGATAGAATCAATCATAAGTACTGTAAACGATTTTTTATGGTCGTATATTTTAATTGGGTTTTTAATAATAGTTGGGCTTTATTTCACTATCAAGAGCAATTTTGTACAATTTAGACTAACTAAAGAGATGTTTCGTGTACTTGGCGATAAACCAGTTGAAACAGCAGGTGAGCAAAAAGGGATCTCATCTTTCCAAGCATTCTGTATAAGCGCAGCATCACGTGTAGGTACAGGAAACATTGCAGGTGTTGCTACTGCAATAGCTATGGGAGGACCAGGAGCAATTTTTTGGATGTGGCTTATTGCATTATTAGGAGGAGCTTCTAGTTTTATAGAAAGTACATTAGCACAAATCTATAAAGTGAAAGATAAAGAAGGATTCAGAGGCGGACCAGCGTATTATATGGAAAAGGGATTAAAGAAACGATGGATGGGAATAATATTTGCCATTATAATTACTTTTTGCTTCGGACTAGTATTTAATTCTGTTCAATCAAATACAATCTCTCTTGCATTTAAAGATGCATTTGGTACCGATACATTTATAGTTGGAATTATTTTAGCAATTTTAACAGCTATTATTATATTTGGTGGGATTAAAAGAATAGCGAAAGTATCGCAAATCTTCATTCCAATTATGGCATTAATATATTTAGCAGTATCATTAGTTGTGGTAATAATTAATATTACAGAAATACCACAATTGTTCTCACTCATCTTCAAAAGCGCATTCGGTTTACAAGAAGCGGCTGGCGGGATGCTAGGAGCAGCAATTATGATGGGAATAAAGCGTGGATTATTTTCCAATGAAGCAGGTATGGGGAGTGTACCGAATGCCGCTGCAGCAGCATCAGTTACTCACCCTGTAAAACAAGGGTTAATCCAAACACTAGGTGTTTTTATTGATACGATTATTATCTGTTCAGCGACTGCCTTTATGATACTTCTTGCTGGTGACTTTACATCATCAGAATTATCAGGAGTTCAATTAACCCAGGCTGCTTTTTCTACCCATCTTGGTTCATGGGCAAGTATTTTTATAGCGATCTCTATATTCTTGTTTGCGTTTACATCTGTAATTGGTAACTATTATTATGGTGAAACAAATATCGAGTTCATTAAGGAAAGTAAGACATTGATCACAATCTATCGAGTCTGTGTTGTAGGTATGGTATTTTTCGGTTCAATTGCAAGCCTTGAGTTAGTCTGGAGTTTAGCTGATGTATTTATGGCTCTAATGGCCATTATTAACTTAATTGCGATTACCTTATTAGGGAAGGTTGCATTCAAAGCATTAAAAGACTATCAAATGCAACGAAAGCAAGGAAAAGATCCTCAGTTTTACGCTGATACGATCCCAGAAATTGACGGGGTCGAAGCATGGGATAAAAAGCCGAAACAATAAAATGTCACAAAAACGCGAGGGGGAAACGAATGTTCCCTCCTCTTTTTTTGTATAATTTTTAAATAAATACACATAGTAATGTTATCCATGTATAGATCGGAGGATAACAATGTTAAAAAAAGAAATGCTAGCGGCACTGTCACTCATTTTTTTTATGTCAATAACGACTTTCACAGGAGTATTTGCTGGAGGAAATGATAAGACAATCACTTTAAGTGAAGTTAAGGCAGATGTTACTGGAAAAGGAAAAGAAGATACAATCCTTTTAAAAGGTGTACGATATGATGATGATTCTGAATTTCTAAAAGAAGTATTCTTAGAAATTCAAGCAAGCAATGGGAAAAAGTATAAATCGAAGCTGGATGGTGGCTATGAGCCCGTAGTAGAGCTTGTAGATATAAATAATGATGGCGTAAAAGATATGTTCATTAGCATTGCTACTGGTGGTAGTGGGGGCATATCAAATTATTATTTATATACATTAAAACAATATAAACTAAAGAATTTACACGTTCCTGAACCAATTGTTGCAACTAGTCAGTTTTTAGACAATTATCAAGCAAAAATCACTATTGAAAAAACTGGGGAGTCGTTTTTATTCGACTTAAAAAAGCGTAAAAAAGAATATGATGAGCTTGGGCTTTATCAAAAAGATGGAAAATTAAATGAACCAATGGAGCTTATGATCGATCCATACAGTTCCATGAAGCCTATTAAATTAAATGAAAATGAGTTTGGGTTAAAAGGAATTCAAAGCATAAGTGGGGCGTATCACGCTGATCAAATTGGAAATATTGAATCTACTTGGCGATATACGAACGGAGAATGGCAACTAGTTAGCTTAAAGGTTTTAGATCATACAAGAAAATAGGCATTTGGCACATAATCGGCACCATTTCATATTATAAAGAAAAAAGTACCATCATCTTGTGTGAAAAGGAGTCGTTTATTATGAACACATTCGACCCTTCAAAACTAACAGTCTCATTCTTAGCACCAGCAACATCATTTAAACCGGTCGATCATCGTAAATATACGCTAACTCACTCTGATACAACTGGAGAAATGTATTTAGAGATTGGTACATTTTACGATAAAAGCAAAGTGAATTTTTCACTAAGAGACGAAGTTTTAGCTGAATGGATTCCACGAATGGGGCAATATGCACTTTATGGAAAAGTACATGTATCAAACGGGGATTTTGATGAAAAGCATGCGAAAGTTAGGTTTTTAATCTTTCAAAAGGAATTACAAAATGCAATTAGAGCGATCATTTATGGAGATCGAACATTCATTGAGAACTATCCATGGCTATTGGATGCACCAATATATATCTATTTCGAATCAGACTTTGACGCATTTAACAAAATAATCTATTACGGAACACCAAGAAATTACTTAAACAATATGGTCAGCGAAATGAACAAACAATGGAGCAAAACGAAATAAAAAGACAATAATAATATTATGTAAACTAAAATAAGAAGCAACAAGAATGCAACAAATATACAAGTAAATCATTAAATGATAAATTAAGCAATAGAACACTAACCAAACACAAACTAAACACAAATGATTCATCATTGTCTAGCGACTAAACAATTCAAACAGATTTACAAAAATCAAAAATCAAAAAAAGAAAAATGATCTCAAAAACTCATTTTTCTTTTTTTGTCTCATTTCATTAAGTATACTTTGTAATTGAGACCATTTATATAGTTCAATCAATTGGTTCTGATAATATATATTATGTAAACTAGATAAAATAATCAAAATACTGACCCTTCTACTGCTAATGACGTTATGTCTGAATGATCCATTGTGTAGTGCTTTTCATTCGGTACTCAACCCTACTAAAAACCTTAAAAGACGTATAATGCCGGGTTTAAAATATCAGTCTAAATTTTTTAATATTGAATTTACTACCTCTAGTCCATAATCATAATAGTTAGTCTCTAATTTTGTAAATCGTATTTCTTCTAATTCATTCAATATCCATTGCTTAAGTTCAACTAATTCCTCGGGAAAATTTGCAGTTTCTATCCTTTTTTGAAAATCAACCAGACTATATTCTCTATCTTTGAATTTTTGACATAAGTGTATAATATAATTTTTTTCTCTCATTTAAGCATCTACCTTGTAATTATAGTAAAAACAGCTCTACCATAGTCTCCACCTGCTTGGGTAATTTGACTTCCATATCTATTCCCCCTAGGTTGCATTCAGTCAACAGCATGTTTAGAATATAGTCTATTTCCTATCTTGGCATATGTTTGACCATTGCTTTTGACCTTTTTATAGTCACTTCAAGAGCCCCATAATATGTTACTTTTACCTAAGTTTCCTATATAACTGGTTATCTTTTTCCCACCTGAATTTATATTTGTTTTTACTACTTCTCTAACTACCAAGACTCCAGTTCAAACAGAAACTACAAATGACTCCAGTACTCATTCCTAGACCAGCAGCTACACATGGGACGCAAAGTACACCTGTCAGCATGCAAATCCGCAAATACTACTTAATAGCCAGCCAACAATAGATGGAAGGCCAAGACATCTTATAAAGCTGCCGAAATCAAAACCAAGTGGAGCTATACCAACTTGAAGAGATTCTATGTATTCATCGTAAGTATGAAAGGCTTCATTAGTTACTTCGTTAAATTCCTCTTCTCCATTAATATACAATATTGTTTGGAAAGTTCCAATATCGGATTTTTGAATTAGAAGTTCACTGTAGGAGTCAACTTTTCCATTAGTCTCAAAATGAATTGCGACATTGCTACTTTCATAGTGAGCTGAGCTTTTTATAGGAATTGTAACTTGATACAAATCATTATACTTCAGCGTATATCTACTTGACTTGGAACCAGTCCTCAGAAGTCATACTATCTATAAACACTGTATTTTTCACCATGTAACCCCTCAATTTTATTAAACCAATCATAATTTTATCATTGATGAACAGACAACGGAGCAAGCAAATCTTTCTAAAGTTTTGTTCTTCTTTAAAATTTAACTTTGGGGAATTACTTCTCTCATAATACTAGTCTTGTATGCAATAATACCTATTTCCCATTACCAACATGTTAAACAGATAAGGTTACTGTTGATTTTTGATACCTATTCCAAATTTATTTCCTTCATAATTCATTTAATCTATATAGATGGTTAGATGGTACTATGGGAGTTGTCTATATAAAACAATGAATTATAAGCCTGATATTGAGGTTAAATCGGAAGTTTGTTAGTTATTTACAAGAAACAGTAAAGGGAAACCTACAATTATCGAGGTCCCCCATTATTTTGTTTGATTCTCAACATTAAAATATAACAGAGCCTTGTTAAAAGAAAACAAAGAAAGTATAAATCTCCTGGTTTTTAGGTTATCTACTTTCCTGTTTCAGCGAAATTATTAATTCTTTCTCCTATTTCATCCCTTACACGTTGAAAAAATGCCCATTTCTCCTCTTCAGTTCCCATAGCTTTTGCTGGGTCATCAAACCCCCAATGTTCACTTCTAATGTGCGGAGGTGTTACAGGACATTTATCTGCTGCATCACCACAAAGCGTAACAACTAAATCCGCATTGTTTAAAATTTCAGAGTCAATTATATCTGATGTTTGTATGGAGATATCAATCCCTGACTCTTTCATCGCTTTTACTGCATTAGGGTTTAAACCATGTGCTTCAATTCCTGCGCTATAAACTTGCCAGTCATCTCCCAAGTATTTCTTTGCCCAGCCTTCAGCCATTTGGCTTCTACATGAATTACCCGTACATAAAAAATAAATGGTTTTCTTCGTCATAATGTTGTCTCCTTGTAAGTTAATGTATGAATAGTAGCCAAATATATAGTCCCAATAGTGTGATGAATAAGGTCGGAACAGTTAAGATAACCCCTACCTTAAAATAGGTTCCCCAAGAAATCTTTACTCCTTTAAGTGACAATACATGGAGCCATAATAAAGTCGCAAGTGATCCGATAGGAGTAATCTTTGGTCCTAAGTCTGAACCGATTACATTTGCATAAATTAAGGCTTCTCTTATTACACCAGTTGTGTTGGTGTCTGAGATTGCTAATGCATCGATCATTACCGTTGGCATGTTGTTCATTACTGAAGAAAGGATAGCTGCAATAAAGCCCATGGCCATTGTTGCCACAAATAGTCCCTGATCCGCAGCATGTTGGATAACATCACTTAATAGGCTTGTTAAACCCACATTACGTAAACCATAAACAACAACATACATCCCAACAGAGAAAAATACGATGTTCCAAGGTGCACCTTTTAAAACGGTCGTTGTATTAACAACTGGACTTCGCTTCGCGATTAATAAGAATATTAGGGCAATGATGCTTGCAATAATAGAAACTGGAACTCCTATAAGCTCACTTCCAAAGTAGCCTATTAAAAGAACGCTTAAGATAACCCATGATAATTTAAACATCTTTTTATCTTTAATGGCGTTATTTGGTGTTTTAAGTTGCGAAAGATCATAATTCTTTGGAATGCTTTTTCTAAAGAATAAGTATAAAACGAATATGCTTGCAGTAATTGAAAAGAGATTTGGAACAAACATTCTAGAAGCGAATTCCACAAACCCTATTTCAAAAAAATCTGCTGAAACAATGTTAACTAAGTTGCTCACTACTAAAGGTAACGAAGCCGTATCTGCGATAAACCCACTTGCAATAATAAATGGGAAAATCATCTTTTCAGTAAAGTTTAAATTCCTTACCATTGATAAAACAATTGGCGTAAGAATAAGGGCTGCACCGTCATTTGCAAAGAAAGCAGAAACACCAGCACCAAGTAAGACCACATACACAAACATTCTTACTCCATTCCCTTTAGCTGCTTTTGCCATATGTAAGGCGGACCACTCGAAAAAGCCAATTTCGTCTAAAATAAGTGAAATAATGATAATTGCAATAAAAGTTAGGGTAGCATTCCAAACGATCGAAGTAACATCTATAACATCATAAATATCAACTACCCCGATTAATAATGCTAAGAATGCTCCCCCGCATGCTGACCAACCAATAGATAATCCTTTCGGCTGCCAAATGACTAATACAAGTGTTGTGATAAAAATCATCGTTGCTAAAAATGTCATGTCAGTGTGAAAACCTCCGGTATATAAATCTAATGGTTATATTTTATTCCCCACAACAAGTGACTTTTTCTAACTCGACATCTGCTTTAGTATAGAAGAATTCCCATTCATTACCGTCAGGATCTGTTACCCAAAACTTATCTTGCACAGCATAACAACATGTAGTATCCATTTCGTCACGAGCAAAAAAACCTTGATTTTCTAATCTATTTTTATGTTCTGCAATTTCATCAGATGTAGCAACTTGAAATCCAAAATGATTCACTTGATTCCCAGCTACTTCATCTCTTACATTCAAAGTAAAGTTAAGTCCAGGTTTTTCTAGAAGAAATTTAGCATAATCGCTTTTCACCTTAACTGGAGCAGCACCAAAAACTTTCTCATAAAAGTTAATGGATTCCTCAAGATTAGTAATATTGATTCCAACGTGAACATAATTCATTTTTCATTCCTCCTAATTTTTATATCAAAAAAAATTGATGTATAGGTTAAAAAAATTAACAACAGCTCCCTTTACCTGTTTTTCTAAAAATGCAGCATAGTTCTTCAGATAATAAATGATTCACTTCATTATCATTAAGGTCATAGTAATTCCATCTGCCTTTAGTTTCTTTTGTAATTAAACCAGCATCCAATAATATTTTTAGATGATAGGATAATTTAGATTGTGGGAGATCAAAGATATCCGATAAATCGCATACGCACGTTTCCCCACGTTGGCAGAGTTCATACATAATTTCTAGGCGTTTTTGATCAGCTAATGCTTTAAACTTCTTCTCGTAAGTAAAAAACTGTTCCATGTAAGCGACATTCCTTTCCATCAATTTTTTTTGATATGATGAGTATATTACAAATCATTAGTAATATGCAAGCATTCATCAATTTTTTTTGATGATTAAATTAAAATTCAACACATCAGCATGATTACTATGTTTAAAATCTATCGTTTTTTAAAAATTTGTAAAATAGATAGATTATTTTAGACATTTTTATTAAACTATCGCACCGCACCCGTTAGTTTAACTAGATTGTTTACAGGGTCATCAAGTTAAAAGATTATCCTATATCTGAAAGTGTTGCTTCTCTCTCTCGTGTTGAAAGCTAATAGTTTTAACCCCAAAGGATTTTAGCTCCAGATGGTATTTCCCACTACCTACGCCAGTTGTTATAGCAAAGTAAGTTTTCTTTCACACTTCAAAACTGCAAAAGATCTTGCTTAGGTCGATATTCATTTATTCATTAATGATTGTTCAGCAGAAGTATTTATAATAGATCCGCCCATTAAAATATCATCTTTCTTATTTCATAAGGTATGTATTTTTATTTTCCCCTTTATTGCTGACTTCCTTCTTCATTTTACCTGTTCTTTAGTAATTCACAGTTTCATCTTAATGTGTAGGAATAATATATCTACTTACATAATTAATCTCTGATTGGTAAAAATCTAAATACCAACATAAACAGGAAAGATGAATTATCTAGATTTTCATCTACCATAAAAGTGAAATCATCAAATATAAATGTATATTTATTACCATCCATAATAGATGAACCAAAATCTTGAGAGTTAGTCCAATCTTTTTTATAAGCTTATAAGTAAAATTGCGAAAAAATGGAGCTGCTCGTAACTCTATAATCAACTAACGTTACCCGATAGTTGAAGTACATTTCTACTTCTCAGAAAAAATGAAACATTGGAGGTATTTTCTTTGGGTGTCTTCGATAAATCAAAAGCAAACACATTAACTGCTGCAGAGGTATCTGCTCTTTGGCTACAATATTTGGGTGATAGTATGGCTATCTGTGTTTATAAATATTTTCTTAATATTGTTGAAGACAAAGAGATAAAGTCTATATTAGAAAACGCATTACAGTTAGCTGAAGGACATATCACTAAAATCACTGAATTCTTAAAGAGTGCTAATTTCCAAATCCCACTTGGATTTACTGAAGGTGATGTTAATGTTAATGCACCTCGTTTGTTTTCTGATCAATTTTTACTTTTTTACTCCTATATTATGACCATTCATGGGCTAAATGCATATAGCTTAGCTGTTACAAATATGGAACGACAAGACCTTCAAAATTATTTTTTTGATTGTACGGTTTCAACTAAGAAATTGTTTCAAAAAATTGTGAAATTAGCAATAAACCAGCCAAAATATAGAAGCGTCCCTTCAATTCCTTCACCCCATGGTGTGGAGTTTATAAAATCACCAGGATTCATTTCTAATTTAATCGGAGACAAAAGACCACTAAATAGTTCGGAAATCAGCACTCTTTTCTTTAATTCAACAAAGACTGGATTTATCAGCTCTTTAAGTTTGGCGTTTAGTCAGGTGGCAGTCCGTGAAGACGTTCGTAATTTTATGGTAAAAAACGTTAAATTAGCAGGGAAAGATGCTGAAAGTTTTGATTTAATCTTACAAGAGGACCATTTACCAATCCCTGAAAAATGGGATGCCGAGATTACTAATTCTACTGTAAGTCCATTTTCTGACAAATTGATCATGTTTCACGCAGGATTTTTAGTAAATGCAGCTCTTACCTACTATGGTGCTTCTTTAGGTTCCAGCTTAAGAACAGATATAATCCTAAACTATTCTAAAGTATTTGCCCATGCAATGGAGGCAGGTGCCTTTTCATACAATATTATGGTTAAACACGGATGGTTTGAAAAGCAACCTGATTCCGATTGAAAAAAACTCTTTTATAACAACGAACAAATGAAACGGCAAGATTGTGTGTTTACTATGCTACAACACCTTATTTTTTTCATTGGCTAGATAGCTAATGATAACCATATTCACACATAATTTCACGGTATAGCTTTTCTTTGCTTGCCTTAAATAAGGGATATTCGCCCCACGTGATAATCAGAACATCATTTTGAAGTCCATCATCTCACAAAAGCAGATATTACAAATATCATATGTCCTTGTTGTACTTTACCTACATTGTACTTACTGACTTAAGCTCCTAAATAGTCTACTAACCCAATCGAGCCGGTTCTAAAATAAACGTACGTACTTCTCTTTATTCTCCCGTTTTTTGTCTCCATTCATATGTGAATCGTTTATAATAACTGCCCCTGAAAGGTTTACACTTTCAGATTTAAGTCCTCATGATAATCAAGGAATATTAATTACATATGTCACTGTGATAACAACTTTTTAGTCCTTATAATTAGATAAATTATATTGTATGTCTACAATCTTTTGAGAGTCGAATATAAATTACAATATTTATATGGCGGTTAAATTGGCAAATGAGGTGAAGCCCCGATGAAGGTAAGAGAACACAAAAGCTTCGTCCGTTTTTGGATTGCATCGACAACTTCAAGTTTTGGCACATATATTACAACTCTGGCTCTTCAGGTTTTGGTGGTTGGTTATATGGGCGGCAGTGCTGTCGATGTTGGATGGGTTTCAGCATCTAGATGGCTTCCGTATGTACTGTTGGGATTAATAGCAGGAGTTTTGGTTGATCGTTTAAATCGAAAGGCTGTATTGGTGGTAACAGATTTGGGGCGCAGCATCATACTTACCGTTATTTGCTTAATGTCTATCACAGGAGTAATCAGTATTGGCTGGCTAATGTTCCTACTGGTGCTCTTTGGTGCATTGTCTCTTTTTAATGATACTGCCTACCAGTCCTTTGTGCCACAATTAGTCCCTCGCTCTTTATTAACACGTGCAAATGCCCGGTTAGAACAAAGCTCAGCAGTTGCAGAAACGAGCGGTCCAGCTATTGGAGGTGGACTTGTCTCATTGATCGGTGCACCATTTGCCCTTCTTTTTGATGCTTTATCATATATGTTTTCGGGTGTATTATTGGCACCGATTAAACACCAGCCCATTAAAAAAGTTAAGACTGGTCCACTTGGTCAACAAATCAAGGAAGGTTTGCGTTGGGTCTACCAACACGAATACCTTCGTACACTCGCTTTAAACACGCATGTCTGGTTTCTCTTTCATAGTATGACTATGACGATCCTAGTATCGATTTTCTTAATTGAGCTTGGCTTCGACGCCTCACTTCTTGGCTTTGTCCTCGCCGCTACAGGTGTTGGTGCTGTCGTCGGAACCTCTCTATCTCCTCGAGCGGGTATGCGTTTTGGTGTTGGGCGTGCAATGGCTTTTTCTCGAATTCTCTATGGTCCAGCAGTTATCTTGATGGCCTTAGCAACTAGCAACTCTGACACGCAGTACATAGCTCTCCTTTTTGTGTTTGTAGGGCAGCTCTTGTACGGTTTTGCCATGGGAATCGAGGGACCTCTTGAAATGGGATATCGACAGTATGTAACGCCATCTCACCTGCAAGGTCGTATGAATGCCACACTGCGATCCATCAACCGTAGTGCAGTTGTTATCGGCGCTCCATTAGGAGGTATCCTCGCTGACGGACTAGGCTTCCTAACGGCTTTATGGGTTTCGATAGCTGGACTAGCTTTATGCGGACTATGGTTCAGTCTTTCATCAATGAGAAAAGCTCGAATAGAAGATGCCGACATCTAATATGCATAAATAATAAGACTTTTTCGGTACTTGTTTATTTTTAGCTTTTGATTTTTCGCTAGCCTTCCTCGATAGTTTCATAATAATGAAAACGCTAGTATACCATTGGAGAAGATTTCTAGAATTTAAACCTGTGAGATGTTTTTTTTTACTTGCTTATTTTTTGCCATTTTAGCAATTTCTGATATCCAAGTTTTTCATAAAAAATAAAAACCTAGTGCACTCAGTTCCTTTACTGTTAGCAATACTTTTAAAGCTTGTTGATAAAACTCAATTCTTTTTCAAGTTGCTTTATTTTCTGCTCAAATAACAAGACTGTTGAATTATTACATTCTTGTGGTATGAATTCATCTCTTAATAAAAGTAACTGTTGAATCTCTTTAATTGTAAATACAATGATAAGTTGTAGTTGCACTTCACATTCCTCATCATATTCCCGATAACCATTATCTCTTCTTTTGGCTTTAATAAGTTTATTTTCTAATAAGCACGAACATTTTAGTTAAGTCTAAGTTCAAGAGTAAATGTATAAAAATCTTCAAAAAAAGAGAATCTCTTATTTCTTGTTTTTTTCATATTAAGTTAAACTGCCTTTTTTACATAAGAAAAGCTGTCTAAATTAGCAGCTGTCTTGATTATAAGCACCCGTTACATTCTTTAAGTCAATCGTTCATAAAAAAAAGACGCTTTTTCAATAAAAAAAAGCGCCTGATTCTAATTTAATTTCGTTTTTCCCTCGCAATCCAACTTATTTGCTAAGAGTAAATGATATTATAGGTAGATTTAATAATCCCATTCGTATACTGTTTTGTGGTAATTAACTCCAAATTAATATGAGGCTTAACACTACCGAATAAAGGTGTCCCTGATCCTATTAGTAATGGGTTAACTTTTAACACTAATTGATCAATAAGTTTATATTTAATCAATGAACCGGCCAGTTCACCACCCCCACAGAGCCACAACTTACCGTTTTCCCTCATTTTTAGATTTTTAATAAAACCTACTGTATCATTTTTAATTAGCTCTACTTCATCGTTTGATTCAAATTTCATCGTGCTTGAGAAAATATAATGCTTCAGGTTATAAGGACTAGGCTCACCCGGTTTAAGACCGAATTGAAAGCCGTATTCGTATGTTTTTCTACCCATCAATACAGCATCATATTGTTGAATATCAGATATAAAATCTGGAACATGATCCCCTTCGTGAGAAAAGACAGAAGGGCCCGCATCCCCTTTTAGATCTGCAATAAAGTTGTCAAGAGTAACTGCAATGTGATAGATCAGTTTTGCCATACAAAAATCCCTCCAATAATATAGTAATTTTAAACAAAAAAAACTCCTATACTCATTTTCCGAGATAGGAGTTAGTGTAATTCATAATAAAGACAAAAATAGGCTTTGTTATTCAATGCCGTTTTTAGTCCTTATAAAGTACTTTACAATAACCCCATCTCGAAAAACAATCGATAAAATTAATATTTTGAACAGTTTGGCATACAAGCCCTTTCTGAAGCAAATATAGAATAGTATCAATTTTTTTTAAGTAGGATTATTGAATCATGTACTTATTTCACCCTTCCGACTTTTATAACCACACTTTAAACGATTAGTTCGGCATAGTCAACCGTTTTATTTGGGGTTATTTCCCAACGTTTCTTTCCGATTAAAGTAAACTGGAAAAAGTACAGCTGAAATGTTACTGCCTGGAAGGAGAGAAAGCCCAGCTACAATTTCTTATGGAATAAAAGATGTATAATATTTATGATCAGTTCTTTTGAATGTTCCAATAAAATGGATCCGATTGTTTGCTCCAATCTTCTATAGTTTCCTCATTTGTTAATAAACATTCATCTAGCTCTTTTGTAATGCTGTCAACGTTTAAGTCGATACCTATAAACACTAGTTTCGTATGTCGATCCCCCGTATCCTCATCCCAGTCATCTAAAATACGTGGGTTAGCTAACTTAATTCTTTCTTGCTGCTCAGCAGGTAACGATGCTACCCAATAAGATAAAGGCTCAAGTCGAACAGATGGACCCGCCTGAGATAATAAAATCGCCAAATTGTTCCTACTTGCGCACCATGCAATTCCCTTTGCTCTAACAATTTGCATAGGCATCGCCCCGCACCAATTATTAAAACGTACTGAATGAAATGGTCTCTTTCGTGAGTAAACAAAAGATGAAATCCCATACTCTTCTGTTTCAGGCGTATGTTGAGATGGTCCTAAATTTAGTTCTTTTAACCACCCTGCCGATTCACTAGCTTTATCAAAATCAAACAAACCTGTGTTTAGTATTTTATTTATATCAACTTCACTATTAACTGTGCGAATAACCTTTGCATCAGGTTGCAATGTTTTAATGACCTTTTCCAAAGCATCCAAATTTTCCATAGTTACTAGATCACATTTATTTAAGATGAGAACATCACAAAATTCAATTTGATCAATTAACAAATCTGCAATATTGCGATCATCTTCTTCACCTACCGCTTCCTTACGCTCTAGCAACGTATCTCCAGACTCAAAATCATGCCAAAACCTATTGGCATCAACAACTGTAACCATTGTATCTAGCCTGCAGAATTGAGTTAAATCAATGCCCAGTTCCTCGTCTATATAAGAAAATGTCTGAGCAACTGGTACAGGTTCACTTATTCCTGACGATTCAATGATTATGTAATCTACATCTCCTTGTTGTGCTAATCTTTGCACTTCCACGAGTAAATCTTCCCGGAGTGTACAGCAAATGCAACCATTCGACATCTCTACTAATTTCTCTTCTGTACGTGAAAAACCACCTTGCGTTTGAATTAATTCACTATCTATATTAACTTCGCTCATATCGTTGACAATGACAGCCACTCTTAAACCTTGACGATTATTTAGTACATGATTTAATAAAGTTGTTTTACCTGATCCAAGGTATCCACTTAAGACAGTAACAGGGATTTTTTTCATATTACCACTCCTTTATTTTTGCAATTCTTAATCGATGTTAATGATGCATATGCATCGTGTAAATGAATCGAATCTTCAGTTTGATATTCATTCTATTTTAAATTTCTTTACCGATAAAAGAACCAATTTGCGAGAATATCTCCTACTCATCAGGCAGGTCTATTCTAATTTGCTGACCTAGTCATCTCAAGTTGAACAGACTAAGTCAATCGAAAAACTGAAGACATTTTGTTTTTCTTTGTAAAATTTATACAAGATGTAAAACATTCCACTATACTAGATGCTCATAACTTAATTATCATTAATGAAGAAATAAGAATGTCTTCTTTCCAGGAGTACATTCATTACTACAATCAACCCATTTCATATTATTATATTTTTCATTGACTATATGATCTATTTTCTCCTGTGCTTTATCCATAATCCTTTTTATCTTCTTTTTCGGTATGTGAAAATGATTAACTGCCTTTTCAAATGGAGAATTACTAGCCAATAATGTAGCAAAATGGTATTCGTCTGTTGCTATACTTTCTAAATAATCTTCTGCATTAACAATAAATTGATAAACTTCTCTTGTTCTAGAATCTAAACATTTAATAGCACTACTAGATAACATATCAATCACAATGGGGTGGGGTTTTCCCGAATTCATTGTATACTCCTCCTATTTAATTCCTACCAACTTGATTTTTTCACTCCTGGAATTTGTCCTTTATGAGCATATTCCCTAAAAGCTATACGAGACATTTTAAATTTTCTAAGATAGCCCCTTGGCCTTCCCGTTAATTCGCATCTGTTTTTTAATCTAGAAGGAGAAGAATCTCTCGGTAATTTTCTAATCCTTTCAATGTCTCCTTTATTCTTTAATTCTTTACGAATTTCAGCATATTTTTTTACTAACTCTTGGCGTTTCTTTTCTTTGACAATTTTAGACTTCTTAGCCATCTATTTTCACCTTTTTCTATAAAATTTTATTACCTAGTCCTTTATCCAGTGATTTTTCCCATAATCTAGATTATTTTAGATAATTTCATGTGCATCAAGATTCAGCTCACTCATAACATCTACAAACTGCATCCTTCAATTGTTCTCTATTTGTGTAAGGTATTCTTTTCTAAACCTAAACAACCACTTAGAGCATTTACATGATATTTCTAATTACCTCAATTATTCCTCCCTTGAAAGATGCAATTGAATTCAGAAATAAATCAAAATCATTACGATTTAAAAGGTAGAATTCTACCTTTAATAATCAAGATCATGGATGTTAATCTTCATTGTATTTCGGTAATAGAAGTGGATTTCACTGTACATTTTCCCACATGTTTTTAAATCGTAATTATTACGTTTTATAAATTACCACTCCTTTATATCCTTTGTCAAGTTTTTTGAAAAAGATGTAGTTCAGTATAGTCTATATATATAAATTTCATAAAGGTATAGAAGTTTTAAAAAAACCTTCTAGCTGATTTCATATAAATAATACCTATAACTATTTCGATTGTATGCGAATTGTTAATAAACCTTCAACTAACCCGCACTTTTCTGAGATAAGACGAAAAATGAATTCTTTGAACTTCAATTTTCTGAATAGGATCGTATTGATCACTATGCTGTGATAACTACTTCCACCACAAAAGCATTCCAAAAGGAACGACCTTTCTCCATAAATGCACACAAAAAAGGATAGGAAGCAGGGTTTCATTCCTGTTTGCCTATCCTTTCTAAATCACCTTATTAGCTAAAAGTCATATAATAGTCCCAATGTATGAAAACCTTAATAGCATCCATTAATTTACGTTGGTACTTAGCGTCAGTACGAGTTACATGATGTGGTAAAACCTTTCCTTGTTTAGAAATGAGTATCTTCAATAAGCCGATCTCTTAATAATCAATGTGAGTATACCAATTATGTTCAAGTTTAGTTTTCAGGTGAGTAAACACTATTTCCATTTCCCAAAGCAAGTATATCTTCTGTTTCTGCATCGATTATTATGAATCTATACATAATACTATTCTCATCTACCTTCAACGTGTAATAAAGGTAAACCTGACGATTTGGACTTACATTACTATTTCCTTTATCATGTTCAGATAAAATTTGATACTTCTTCGCTTCTTTTTTAAGTGACTTTATTATGTCTTTATAAAGTACTATTTCCTTATAATTTAAATTCGAATTATGTAATTCAGTGTAATCTGAACCGTCTAATTTCTGAAAATATTTCTCTGCACTTATGAACTGTTTTTTATCATTTGCATCGTACAGATAGGTACTTTTAGCTTCAGTATAAGGTACTTGATAAAATGATAAAGAAATAAATAAAATTAACACATTAATTTTTATCATTAAATGCACACCTTTTTATATTTAAAATTCCCAGTTTTAAATTATTTAATTTAATGTTTTTAAACCTCATATATTTTTGTTGCTTATTAGAAGTTGAGGTTTTAAATACTATTCACTTGTTTGTATTAGATCCCTCGATTTTGCATCATAGATTTTATAACTTACTTCAAACATATGATCTTTTGTGACAACTACCTCACAATAATAAGGGACCGCTCTTCCATAGGAATCTAGTTCAGGGATATCTCTAAAGTAAAATACATCGGATGTATCCAGTATCTTAAATACTGCTTCACTTAGTCGTCCAGATGCCTCTATCTCGATTGTGCAACTACCTTCTACAACATCATAGTCTTTTAATATCATATATTTTAGGCTAGGGAGAGTTAAAACTAGCAATAATCCACTAAATATTAGTATCAAAAGAGCTTTTAATGTATTGAAAATAGTAACTTCCTTTTTCTTATACATATAAATAATCCAGAAAACAACACTGATCAATAACACCAGACCGAGTAATAACATTGTATAATACATTAATGTCCTCACATTTCATTTTATTGTATAAATTAGGCTCCAATAGTTTTAAGTTTCACCCGAGGAGAAATTAACAGATCTCCTTTTTAAGTTATAAACCTAACCAACCTTGGTTTTCTTCTTTAGTTTACATCACAACTGTACTCGCTTGTGCTAATGCCTTTACAATTAGTACACCCGCTATCCACGAATAGAAATGGATATAGATATCTAGTTATTTCCTTAATTCTTATATTATCTAACTTCAATGATCCCCTGTTACACTATCAAGTTAAATGACTAGTTTGGTTGTATCACTTGGTCTCAATATTAATTAGTATCTACAGCGTATTAAATAACTATATAGAATGTTATCCGATTATCAAAACAATTCTATCACTTCTTTAAATACTACAACACGCCAATAAAGTCTAACGCCATAACAATCCCTGAGATACGATTAAATCGGGGTAATTCTATTGTGGAGCTTGAGTCAAATTTATATTTAGGCACATTCAGAAAAATATGAAATACAATGAGTGTTGGTTCCTCGAAAGTGAAGAACCAACACTCATTGTAAACTTTTACAAACATGCTGTTCTTATTTTTAAGAAAAGTTTGTTTTTGTCTCAATTTTTATCCTTGAGAGAAATTTCTAATACGAACACCAATTTCATTACGAACTTTTTGTAAGAACTTCCACTTTTCTTCTTCAGTTCTCTCAGCTTTGGGGTCATCAAAACTCTAATGTTCTCGTCGTTTAACATGAAGGAGTAAATGTGAACTTATAAGCAGAGTCTCCACATAACGTGACGTCTAACACTGACTTGTTTAGTATTGCTGGATCATTAATATCTGATATCAAGTGGAAATATAAATGTCTACTTCATACATGGCTCATAGCTTTTACAGAGATTCCATGTACTTCTATTCCAGCACTATAGACATCTAATAAGTGATGTTATCCAACATGCTGCAAATAGATAGATTATTTAAGATTTTCTTATTCAACGTACAACACCTATTAGTCGAATGAGAGAAGAACGTTTATTCTATAACCTTGGTTTATATGGGAAAGGTCAATTGCTCTATTTTAATCAGAATATGCTAAACTTTAAACCCTTCTATTCTAATATTTCTCTCTTCATATATATCTCCATTGCTTGATTCAGCCATTTTTGCTCATCTTCTGTGAAAGGTGAAGGTGCCATCATTCTAAGTTCTTGAATATTAATCTTTTCTATATTAGTATCAGCCAGTTTTTGTCTCAAGTTCTCACCAAGAAATGAGTAGGATGCTTCTACATAGGTCTTTATCATGCCTTGTACTTTTGGGTCCTCTATAGGTTGCCCATATAATTGCTTTACTTCTTTAGACAAATGAATAATCGATTTATCTATCGTGATTTTATCTTCTTCCGATTTTTTTGATAACTCTTCTGCGACATCCGTTAACATATGACGTTCCATCCATTCTTCTTGTATAGGTTCAGTGCGCATGTTATGTACTAAGCTAAATAATATGGCGCTATCAACTTCCCCTTCTTCCTTGACTAACTTAATTACTCTTCTAATGGATTTTATTGATTGATCAATTTGTACTTTTTCTTTTTCGAGAGCTTGCAAATGGAGGAACAAACTTTCATTAAAATCAATCGTAAAGCTTGATTCATTTAACAAATTAGTGATTTTATCTAGACTATACCCTAGAAATTTTAAGCTTAGAATTTTTTGTAAAGTTATTATATCTTGGTACTTGTAAATGCGGTGTCCTGAAGAAAGGTTCTTTTCTGGACGTAAAAGACCTATTTCATCATAATAATGTAGAGTAGGAATAGGTATTCCTGTCTTTTCTGAAAATTCCCCAATGGAAAACTTGTTATTCTCATTCATTAAAATCCCTCCTATAATTATATGTTCATTATAAAACCTCGAGTAACTAGAGGTTCAAGTAGAGAATTTTAATATTCAACCAAAAAAACTAAAAGGTCTTAGATTCCGACTTTGTCTACATGGTTATATTTGGTCTTATTTGAGGAGTCCCCAGAATGTCTAGAAAAGACTTGTCAGACTAGGTGTGCGATCTAAAAGGTCTCAAATTATTCTAATACATTAGTATCTTTAGCTTTTTATTATGTCTCCTTGATTGTTCTACCGTTTTCATAAAACTCAAAATCCTTCGGTGATACAGCGACTGTCACTTCATACTTTATCAATAGTTTGTATCCTTAAAATTTTGTTCTACCTATACCATTCTCGTTATATAACAAATATTAGTTATCATTAACTAAATTATGGTAATCAATCTCTAAATAATAGGTTGCCTTACTTAAAACGTCATAAAAGAAAGAAACAAACTCTAAATCTTTAAAAACATAAACTTCTATTTGTTTATCATTATTCCGATATGCTTCAAATATACGATGATTTCCATTGATACAATATAGTCTATTATTAGTTAAGTATCGACTTTGAAGTACCATTACAGGATTTTTATGATTAGGCTTTATCAAATTTGGATCTGTATTTATGTTATCTTGATCAACAGCTTCTATTATTTTCGACGGAGCAAACTGTATTGGCTTAATCCCTTCTTCTTTTATATGTGAAGTTGCACTGTCAATGTCTAAAGCATATTCAAATACTCCCGTTGGATACTCTGCATATAATGAAAATGTTTCCTTGCCAATCGGATGGATCACAGGGTAAGTTTCACTACTAAGAGATTGATTTAAAATGGTTGTCCACTTTCTTGAAAGCTGTGCCCCATGAACAGATTTTTTCTCCATTTCTTTAATACGTGAAATAAAGTGTTTATTGGGGCTAAAGTATTGGGATTCTGTTTCATATAGTTGAATTTTACTTTTCAAATAAGATTCCCCCTTGGCTCCTTTTGAAAATATTCTTATTTTTATATTTTATTATAGTCCCTCTTCAACAAACCTGTCGCCTTTATGGAGTAAAAAAATCCGTCTAATTTGGCAGCTGTTCTTGAAAATAAGCTCCATCTTTAATACAAGAAAGCATTATGAGAATAGATTTTATATTGCTGTAATCGGTGTATATGTATTAATTCGAACTATGAAAATACACCAATGATGATGTAGTGATAGGAGAACCATTTATGAGCATACCAATAATCTCATTTGATAAATTATTAGTAACCACTACCCTTGGTCCTTACAGTTACGTGCAAAATGAATGATAGAGAATCCCTAAAATGAACAATGCGTTCTACTACTCGTTCTATATGATATAACTTAGGGGAAAAAACTAAATGTAACGGTGGGCACTTTGATGTAAAAAATTCTCAACATGATTACAAAGTTTTTAAATAATGTAGATTTAGGCAAACATTGTATTCAAGTAGATTATAAATTCTTTTATTGTCACACAAACAACTTATAATAAATATTTAGGAGTGTAAGATAGATGAAAAAGCAAAGAAGATATTAACAACACAATTGAGAGAATTAGGATATCATGACATAATTGACTGGATGGTATATGCTCAAGTACCAGTAAAGCGATTTCTCTCAATCTGAATATGGAACAAGATTAACCCTTGTCTTTAATGCGTCAATGAAGATTATAAAACATTTGGAGAAACTTTATGGTGATACAAACTGAATAAAATGACCAATCATATATAGGGAGTCCGCACCTTGAAGTAAACATTTAAAATAGGAAATTTAGAATATTGATCTGGATTTTAAATAATTAGCTGAAATTTATACATATAAAATCTAAGGTGAACTGTTAAGCTGGATGGAGGAGAAGTGTTTTGAAGATAAATGATTCAACTCAACTTAAACAAATGAATACAGAGTTTATAAAATCAACTATTAAAAAAAAAGATGCTGTAACAAAACTTGAAGTTTCACAAATAACTGGGCTAAGTGTAGCCACATGCAATACTATCCTAAACGATCTACTAGAGAAAAAAGAAATAATAGAATTAAAATTTCAAGCATCTAACGGGGGTAGACCCGCTAAACATTATCAATTTAATGCGGACCACTCACATATCGCTTGTATTTATTTACAAAAAGATGGATCCACTCAATCTTTAACATATTTAACTGCAAATTTACTAGGCGATATTCTTGAAAAAAAAACGGAGAGATACCCAGAAATAACGATTAACGAATTAAAAGAATGCATATCAAGAATTACTGAAAAGGATCTGCTCATTCAATCCATTGGAATTGGAATTCCAGGGGTAGTTGAAAACGGCGTAATTGAAATTTGTGATATTCCTTCTCTTGCTAACTTACATTTAAGAAAAGAACTCTCATACTTTTATGACCTAGATTTTATAATAGATAATGATATGAATTTGACTGTTTTAGGTGTAGGAATTAATGCTCCAATTGAAGAGAGAAAAGAAAGTTATGCAGTATTTACATTTTTAGAGAATGAACTACCAGGTGCAGGCTTTATGGTAAATGGGAGGGTAATAAAAGGTTCAACTCATTTTGCAGGAGAAATATCTTATCTTCCGTTAGATATAAAACGAAACGAATTGATTAATCTTCTACAGACTGAAGAAGGTTTTATTGATATATGCTCTCGCTATATCTCAATAACTACAACGATTTTGAATCCTAGATTAATTGTACTTACTGGTAAAGCAAGTAATGAAAAATTACTAGCTAAAATACACGATGTTTGCATACAATATATACCAATTAAACATCTACCTAAGATTATTATCCAAGAAAATCTACATAAAGAGTATATCGATGGATTGATTTATTCTACTCTGAATGAGAGAGAAATGCACATTACCTAACGAATCATTATTAAAACTTGAATAGAAACATATTTAATCAGTAAAAAGGCGATCTTTAAATTACTTACAGATCACCTTTTTATTTCTTTCTACTTTTGTATGGTTGGGTTCAAAGACTTAGAGAATATACCAGATAAAACAATAAAGAATACAATTACTGTTAATGCATTGAGTAGACCAATACTTTCACCTAAAAATCCTAGTAAAGGAGGTCCTATCAGGAAGGCTGCATATCCCACTGTTGCAACAGCACCTACCCTAGCACTAGCTCCAGATTCTTCATCTCCAGCTGCAGATAACCCTATAGGAAAACCTAAAGAAGCACCTAATCCCCATAATATGATTCCGATTGTACCTACATATACATTCGGACCTAATATAACAAGGATTATACCTACACCAGCTAAAATTGCAGTAACTCGCAATACACTTACTCTACCGAACAAGTCTAAGAAATATCCTCCACTTAAACGTCCAATCATCATGGCTGCTACAAAAATTCCATACAAACTCGAACCCAATGTAGAGGTAACATTATACCCATCGACCATAATAATAGGCAACCAATCATTTGCTGAACCTTCAGCGAAAGCCATACCTAAAACAATAATACCTATAAAAACTAAACGTTTATCATTCCAAACTGATTTTTTTCTCAATTCTGTATCTGAAGCGTTTAGGTTTGATCTTGATTCTATACCTGTGCCTTTTGGGATGTTTCGAGACAGGGAAAGTATGATTATCCCTATCAGTACGGCTATTACACTAAAGTGTATCTCTACTGGTACAGACAATAAATCAGCTAGAGTTCCAAGTGTGGCACCTATTAGCGTTCCTGCACTAAAACTAGCATGTAAGGCTGGTAACATTGTTTTTTTGGAAGCCCTCTCTAAAGCCGCTCCTTCAACATTTAAAGCAACCTCAGCTAAGCCATACCCCCAACCAAAAATGAATAGACTTAAAAATACCAGAATACTAACTGAAGCATATGCACTTAGTCCAAGGAAAATAAAGCTCAAGACCACAATAAAGCCACATATATTTATAACAAACTTAGCCCCTTTTGCTGATATAATACGACTAGCTAAAGTTAAACCACAAAGAGATCCTGCAGCCAACCCGAATATAATTAATCCCATTTGAGATGTTGATGCATCTAACAAGTCTCTTATAATTGGAGTACGAGAAATAAAAGTAGCAAAAGCTAGACCAGGCAAAGCAAAAATCACAAATATTGCTAGTTTCCAATTCTTCTGTTGATTAATTGATAATTCCATATGTCTTACCTCTCTGTTAATTATTTACTGTGTCTCTATTCTTCTTTCAGTAAAGCATTAAAAATACAAGTGGATGTTCTCATTTGTATTTAAGTCAAATGTTCTACTATACTTTTAAATTATTATACTACTTATTATAAGTCTTGTAAAAACTAATAAAATACCTCCCTCTTTAAGGTAAATTGTGTAGGTAAATGGGTAAAAAAGCATAGAAATTGTATGTTTAACGTTGTTTCAAGCAATTGATTCATTTACATTTCTTCTTCACCTATTTAGAAAAAATAAAACTTATAAATATCACAATATGATTCCTTGGATAATTAACTAACGAGCTGCCATAACCTCTGGTTTCTATTTTTGGTCCAAGCCTATTAAAATTTTTGTGAGGTTCTGAAGTCCGTTATTTATTGCATGATACTCTAATGAAATATTGAGAGGCGCAACTAATTTTTATTGCGTTTGTTAACTTCAATTGTAATAAAGTCCGGCAAATAGCTGGGTGTACAACCTTTTGCTACTTTTTCATCTTTGTAAAGACCCGTCTTCTCACCAAGTTTAATACAACGTGCACGATTCTTTTTATCATAAACGCCTATCCAGCCTGCTGTGAAATTCATAGCCCATTGAACTTCCGGTTCTTCATGTGCAATATTCGTTTCTAATGCAGTTAGTAAATCTTCTGTGTTATCAGGCGGTGTTTGTCCAGTCCATCTCAATCGTGCTTGATAATACCAGAAAACTCGCCTTTGAAGAGGAGTAGGACTCTTTTGCCATGACTCCATCAAAGCAATTGTCTTCTTATCTTTGCTGAGCTGATTAGCCATTAACCAATCCATTAAGTAATTTCGTTCATCAAAAGTATGAGCTTGCATATCCTTATCAAGCTTATTTAGCACTTCTTGTGAAAGAGATTTTTTATCCATAATTAAGATTGCTACTAGTCTCGATAAATACTCTTCAGTTGACCAAAGTTCCATAGCTAATTCGTGATCTTTTTTAATATCCTTCGCAATTTTTCGTAATTCGCCTAGCATAGTATTACTATTAATCTGAGCTAGAACTTTTGCTGCTTTGGAAAAGGGTTTTATTTCTGTACTTTTATTTTCATTCATTTAATATAACTCCTTTTTAAAGTGCTGTTTCGATATTATTATATTCTAATAAATATGGTTTTCATTGATTGTAACAAGGTTACTAATCGAACCTGCCCTTTTAATTCAATAACTTCAACAATAAAGACATGAATCCTTCTTAGTTTACCCTAACTATTCATATCCTCCCTCGGATTTTGGGAGTGCTTTATATTCATCCTTACTTTTAATTATATTAAAGACATCATTTCTCAACTCAATTTGTTGTTTTGCATCGTGCGTTGGTTCGAAGTATTCCTCTGAAAATAAATGTATGATCGTTTCACCGTTTATTCTAATTTTCCACTCATCTTCTCCATGCGGTTCTTGCGCACAAATCACACCGTTTACAGGTTCTGGTATAAATATTTTTGTTTCGATAATATTAAATTCTTTCATTTTCTCATAAATATCGTCCATTTCTTCCTCTGTTAAAATGATCTCTGCGGTTGCTTTTCCCTTTGTGATTAAATCCTTAATCATCGTGCTATCGAAAGTGTTAATTTCATTCTTTTTTTGAACGCCAAACTGAATTGAAAAATCAAAGTCATCAGGCATCTTTATTGGCATATTCTGAGTGTTAAAGTTGGTCTCGTTCTTGAGTTCTTATTCTTTACCATTTTGTTGACAGCCTAATAACCCCATTCATAAAAATATCAAGGAAATAATTAACCCTAACTTTTCCAATATTTACACCCCTTGGATAATTAGACGGTATTTCAGAGTTTTCGTTTCAATAAATCTTCATGACAGCGAAATTAGTCGCAGAAAGCGATGTAACCAATAAAGGTGATCCTCCCTACTCTAAAAGATATCAGCTATGATTCACCTCAGTTACTTAAAAATAATTGGAATTTGTCAATTTTAGTTTCTTCCTATCATTTTTGACTTTAATATTAGTGCAGTCCACTATTTTAATGTTGAAAATTAATAGTAATTCTAAAATTGTTTCTTCAGATCTCCTTTTATCTTACTTCTTGGTTTACATCTCCACTATTATTTTAGATTTTTTTGAAGTATAGGTAACATTATTAAATCTGTGATATTTGTAATGTACGTACGATCATACTGCTTTCGTAAGATAAACATTCGATAGATGAGTAAAGCTGGGCCGATGTCCGCCAACAGATCTAGTTCGTCTGATTGAATACTGTTTTCTCTTACAAAAGGCTGAAGGATTAACCATAGCGCGGTTCGATGCTTTTGGTAGAAAACACTATGTATTCCCTGTTCCAGTTCCTTATTATGTGGGAGGGCGGAGCCGATTGCTGCCATTGCTTGCTGATACAGCTCGTGCTCATCCTGAAAGCTAAAGCAAAGCAAGTCAATTAATTGTCCTCGTAGGTCTTGCTGTTGATTGATTTTATCCATAATCGATTCAAATGGGTTGATTGAGGATATAGCTTCAATTACAATTTCTTCTTTCGATGTCCAGCGTCGATATATCGTTGCTTTTCCGACCTTAGCACGTTTTGCAAGAGCATCTATCGTAAAAGAATCAAATCCAACCTCCGCTAATAACTCTATTGTTTTTTCTAGTATGATTTCGTTTCGAGACAAATCCATTGGTCTTCCACGCTTGGTCTGTCCATCATAGTGGTTGATTTCATTACACACATAGATTCCCCCTTCTTATCTTAATCTTACATTTATCTTATCAGTTTCTTAACAAAAGTAAAATACGATACGATTGCGTTTCATTAAGAGTGGTGTTAAGATACTTTAGGAAACGATACCGTCTCGTAAATGCAATTGATAGGAGGAATGTATGTGGACGTAGGACATACAGAGCAAATAAATGCAAAAAAAGAAATGCCAGAGATAAAAGTGGTGCCTCTTTTGGCTGTATTGCTTTCTGGTGCATTTGTTGCGATTTTAAATGAAACGATTTTAAATGTCGCGTTAAACGCGATTACGATTGATTTTAACGTAGCATATAGTACGGTGCAGTGGCTCGTAACAGGATATATGTTAATCATTGGGACACTAATTCCGATCTCTGCTTACTTTATGCAGCGCTTTACAACTCGTCAGTTATTTATTACAGCGATGACGTTGTTTACCATTGGGACTATAATTTCAGGAATTAGTCCTACCTTTACTGTTCTGTTAATAGGTCGACTAACTCAAGCCGTTGCAACAGCAATTATGATCCCATTATTAACAAACGTTATCTTATCCGTTATTCCGATTCAGCGTCGTGGTGCTGCGATGGGTATGGTTGGTCTCGTTATTATGTTTGCTCCGGCCATCGGACCGACTGTATCAGGTTTAATTGTAGAAAATTTATCCTGGCGCTGGTTATTCTATTTAGTGGTTCCGATCTCTATCTTCTCATTATTGTTTGGGATTAAAATCTTAAAAAATGTTACCGAGGTTTCCAAACCAAAGCTTGATGTATTCTCTTTTATTCTCTCAACTCTTGGTTTTGGAGGGATTGTTTACGGATTTAGCGCAGCAGGAAAAGGAGACGCTAGCTTTACAGACCCAGTTGTTTTAACTTGTTTGATTGTTGGATTTGTTTCTTTAGGATTGTTCAGCTGGAGACAATTAAAACTAGATAAACCGATGCTCGACATTCGTGTATTCCGCTATCCTATGTTTTTTGTAGGTTTACTACTCGTGATGCTTGTGATGATGACAATGTTCGCTATGATGCTTGTACTGCCAATGTATATGCAAGGAGCTCTAGCATTCACTGCCGTTGCTACTGGGTTAGTTATGTTACCTGGTGGATTAATTAATGGAGCTATGTCACCGGTTATGGGACGTCTTTTTGATAAATTTGGTCCACGACCAATTTTAATTCCTGGGACGATTCTGTTAGCAGTGACTGTATTCACCTACCGTTTCTCTACACCTGGTATACCTATGTGGGTCATTATCATTCAGCATGCATTGCTTATGATTTCCGTAGCTATGATTATGATGCCTGCTCAAACGAATGGATTAAATCAACTGCCGACCAAGCTTTATCCACACGGTACAGCGATTGCGAATACGTTAATGCAAGTATCAGGAGCAATTGGTGCAGCTTTATTTATAGCGATTATGGAAAACGGTCAGCAAAACTTTCTATCGAAGATTACGAATCCAACCGATACTGATCTGGTAGATGCCATGACCGTTGGATCACAGCTAAGCTTTTCAATTGGGTTCTACTTTGCTTGTGCAGCCGTTGTCTTGGCATTCTTCGTTCGTAAAAGTAAACATGGGATTTAATGCAAGATATTAGATCTTTTGTACTGAATTAATTCTAATTATTATTTGAATCTATTATATAGGTAGAAACCATTTGATTTTTATGGTGTAGGCAACCCCCAAAAAAGAACCTGATAAAAAAACTATCAGGTTCTTCAAAATATATTAATCTAAAGGCTTCCAATCATGATCTTTAACATCATTATTATTTGGTTTCCTTACATATTGTGTAACTCCAATACTTTTAGCACCGAACTTTTGGAAGTTTTCTTGTGCTTCACGTAAAGAAAGAAACATGATTTGGGCCATGCTTAAAGTCTGGATCAAATAACTGACTCGCGTCATCCTCCCAGTAACATATATCACATATTTGATGAGTATATGTAGGATCTTCTTCATATGTTTTAAAACCACAACAAGGGCATGTAAATAGTTCGTTCAAATTTTTCACCTTTTCTCTAATTTGTTATTCAAGATATTCAATAAGGCTATCTCTTTTTTGCTATAAGTATGTTTTATTACCCCACTTTGAGATACTATGCTTATTCATAAGTAAGTCTATTATAAACAAACATATCTCCTTGTTCTAACTTTGTACTTAATATTGCAAAGGTAATAACAGGGAGTGAAACTTTATGGTTGAAAAAGTAAAAACCTCATTGAACTTCAATGAGGTACTAATAGTCAATTTTATTGAGTTTTAAGTTTGTGGCAACCATATTGTAAAGGTTGTCCCATCCCCGTTCTCACTTTTTACTTTTATTCTTCCTTTATGCAACTCAATAATATCATAGCTCATCGATAACCCTAAACCTAATCCGTCTTTTTTTGTAGAATGAAAAGGAGTAAATAGTTTATTTAAAGTATCTTTATCCATTCCAAATCCATCATCACTGATCGTAATTTCAATCCCATTATCAGTTTTACTCTGATTGATATCAATTGATATGTTTCCATTAAAGTCGATGGCATCAAAGGAGTTTTGTAGAATGTTAAGAAATACTTGTTTAATTTTATCCTTATCTACACTAATCTTTTTTTTATAAAAAGCTTGATAATGAACCTTAATGTTTTTATTTCTAAAATCATTATCCATTAACGTCAATATATCTTCAAAAACTTCATGTAGGCTCACACTTGATTTTGCGACTTCTTTTGAATCAGGTTTAGCCATCATCACAAATTGCTGAACAAGGTTTTTTATTCTTTCTAATTCACTGAAAATGATTCTAAAATATTCGTTTTGCTTGTCGTTATCTGTACTTCTATTTCCTTTAAGGACTTGTAGCAATCCTATGATAGAGGTAAGGGGATTTCTTATCTCATGGGCAAGCCCGGCACTAATTTTCCCTATAGCGGACAATTTCTCACTTAGCATAAGTTGTCTTTCTAAAACAAGTCTTTCTGTAATATCTCTAAACTGACCAAACACTCCATTTATCTGGTTGGACTCATTATAGATAGGAAATGAATCAAATAGATACGTCTTATTTGATATAGACACTTCTATATCTTCGTACTTTTTACTTCCTCGCAAAACATTTTCCATGTATTCACCGATAACTGCAAATTCTGTAATATGACGATTGCATATTTCTGCTTTTTCGCAAGATAGTACTTTCTCAGCAAAAGGGTTAATTTCAACTATTTCTCCGTTCTCATTGGCCAAGATGACTCCATTTCGACTGTTTTCCATAAGCACTTGATTCAAGACTAGTAATTTCTTATTCTGTTGCTTTACTCTAACCTCTCGTTCAATAGAATCGACAGCAGACTGTAGTAGTCCAGAATGGAAAGCACTTGCTTGATGAGCAGCCATCATCACCGAAATCGTACCGCTTATTTTTCCTAAAGAAAAAAAGGGAACAGAGAAACAGGCACTTTCATGTAAACAATGAAAGAAATGGTCCGAACCAATGAGTTGGACAGATTGCCTCATTTTTAATGCCATTTCAATACTATTCGTACCTGCCTCTTCTTCCTTTAATCTGATTCCGGTAGTTAAACCTAAAGGCTCAATTTGCGCCTTCATCATTTCATCCCCGTACAACTCAATAATGTATCCTTCATCATCAGTGATAACGATTAATACAGCTGTACCATCTAATTCATCTATTAACTTGGTCATAAATGTTCTTGCGACAGAAATGGTATCAGCAAGCATCCTCTTCTTTTGTTCCAACTCATTATCAAGCAATTTATCTTTAAGATCCGGAAGATTATGAGGATTCAATTTATTAGTAAAGCATCTTTGGTGTGAATTATATATATATTCATTCTTAGATTCTATTATCATTAAAGCCACCATCTACAATTTATTTTGTAAGTCATTGAATTCAACTGATTAAAAATAACGTTAATTGTTCATTTTAATATATACTGATTCCAATTTCAATTATCTGATATGGACAATTTATCATCTTATTATCTATATATAGAAAATATGCATTCTCTATTCAGACGTTTAAACACTTAAAAAAGGCGAAAATTTAAATTTCTGCCTTTTTAATAAAATATATTAAATTTTTAAAAATCTTTTATTTACATATGTTGTTGCTTTCGATTTTGTGTATTTTCAGATAATTGCAGCTAATAAAAAAGTGAATTAAAAAACTGTTTAACTGATTTTACATAAACACAATTTTAAAGAAAGGGGATTTTCCTCTTTTGTAGTATACCTATTCATATCCAACTTTTCTCTTAATCATATATAGGTTAGTCATCTATCATAAATGGATTCAATAGGAGTATGGTTTATAAGACTGGAGGTAAGATGTGAGTAAATTAAAATACCTATTCATTTTCTTTTTACCAACAATGGCTTTGGCAATTATAACCTTTATTTGGTCCTATTTTTCATTAGAAACTCCTGTATTCTTTTTTCATGTCAATTATAGTGGTGGAGTTAATTTACTAATTAATATCTCTTGTTTATCCATTCTTTCCTTTGTATTTTTAATCGTTCCTGTTTTTTTCATGAAGGATAAAGTAAAATATATTATTGCAATTTTATTAGGGACAATCCATTCAATTTTTTTTTGTTGGATATTTACATGGATCGTTTTAGTTTTATCAATAAAATAAACCATCTGTTTATATTGTTGAGCAATTTGAAGGGTAAAGTGAGGGAAATTAAAAGAACCTACTTATTCAAAATAAGATAATCAGAAAAGAGGGTTTAAAAAACCCTCTACCTTTTCATCATAATAAGAATATTAAAACTTGATAGATTAAACAAATTGGTTCTCATTATTTCATTTCCTTTGAAAAGCATTCCTTAATTGTATTAGTGTTGCGTCATAGTTAAATAGGCTATTAAGAAAACAGTCCACAATTGTTTAGAATTTCCTCTGTACTAAGTAAGGTAGCTTCTTCAATCCCCACATTGTTGGCTTTCATAAAGGACTGTACTGCTTGGAATCCTACTGCATATCCAGCAAATGGTGATAGCCCAACAGGTTGATAACCCTGTTCCTTTGCAATGGTGTCACCAAACATATAACTACTAACCTCGGCAAATCCCTTAATATTCAATGCATCTTTTATTACTTCCGTTGAGTATTTCAAGTCCTCCGTATCAAAAGAAGTAACCCAAGGACCTAATAGATCCTCTCCATAAAGTTCTTTAGCAAATGACTCTGCTAATCCTTCTATAATCAAGTAATCACCAACTGTAACATTACCATGATCCCAAGAAAAATTGGAAAAACGGATATTGTGGTGAAATTCATGTGCGATTACTGTAGGGATTCTTGGAACATTATAGGAAGTAGGGTAAATTGAAACGTGAATAAATCCTGGAATTCCTCCAAAACCACAATAGCCTTTTTGTAATTCGAGTTTTTTTGGATCAGCTATATACATGCCAAATTTCAATTCATCAGCATTTATATTTAGTTTATTTTTTCTAATATAGTCAACACAATGATTCAAAGTTTCGCATGCTGTTTGAAGAGCTTGAATTTCTTTTAATTTCATTAATGCTATAGTTCCAATCTCAGTATCTCTCATATCAAGATACCCGAGCATTTTTGTAGCCATTATTACGTCGTACCCATTAGGTTGATTGGCTTTTAGAGGAACATTAATGGTATTCCACATCTTCTCAAAAGGTTTCATCATAGAATAGCGATAGTAGTTTTCTTTTTCGCCTTCCATAGAGAACAATTTTTCATATTGCTCAAATGTATTTTCGATTATTATTTTCATTTCTACCCCTTTGTTATTAATGTTTTTTTGAATTCTTTCATCGCTTCGCTAATCCATCACCATATCGATTAATGTATTTCGTAAATGGTCATCTCAGCTACTTCTCTTATTCTCATTCATATCCATCTTTTTTTGTACCTCCTTCAAATGCCACAATAAAGTATTACGCAGCGTAAAGGTCAATAGTTAATGGGAATGAATTTATATGTGATTTTCTATATAATTGAATGAAATAGGTTTTAAATAAGAAGGTTTTTATGTAGGATTCCACACTATTATCCGATTTATAGCATGGTAGGTTATAAGTTTTATATGGGGATTTCTGATATCTCGTATAGCTTCTAAACATGAAATCAAAAAATCCATTTTGAAGAAGAAGTAAACAAAATGGATTTTTTTCACTATAATCAATCTATAAGATGCATCTCATACGTATTCTTTACACTTCACGATAAGATTCTTTTTTCACCGTGAATCTCTTTAATCGGCTGGATATTCTGCGTAAACTCAAGTGTCCCGCAATATTCTCCTTGCTCATTTCTAACTGCAAAGTAACGAATATAGACATATTTGTCTTTAAATCTAATCCAGAAGTCTTCTGTATCACTCACACCAGCTTTAAAATCCTCTAGCAGCTTCTCAACAATATGCACGCTTTTCGGTGGGTGGCAATTTTGGACCGTTCTGCCAATGACCGCTTTTGTTCTAGCAAAGATTCTTTCTTTTCCATGAGAAAAATAACGCACAACATCATCTTGGTCAATATAGGTAATATCAACTGGCAAATGATTCATCATCAGCTCGAGCTGCTTTACAGATAATACACCTGTTTCCAAATGGATAAGACCGTTTACCATTCTTTCAGAATCCTCAGACAGTGAATCGCGCACTGGTTTCCACTTACCGGCAGGACCAGTTAGACAATAGCCAATTTCCTCACTTTCGATCGCAATCTTCATCCACTCATCTTCTGTTAATGTTTGCAGTGCCAGCGGAAATAAAATGTTTTCTTCTTTAAAGATCATTTCGCTGACTTCACGAATGACATAATACAGCTTATCAACTACAGCTTGCTTATTGCCTTCATAGAGCTGTAATAGTTGTTTCGCCTCCTTAATAGCCGCACGAATCTCGTCATCGACACCCCACATCACTTTCGTCGGTCCGAATATACCGTATTTCTCAAGATAAGGAAACAGCAAGTTTTCCTTTCGGCTATAGTGTTTATCGATATCAAGCAATAAATTGAGATTTTCCAACAATTTATAGATATTATCTTTGCTATCCTCTTTTTCAAATCGATCAAAATGAAGCTGTAGCTTAAAGTTTGTTAATAAATCAATCTCTTTATTTTCCAATTTAAACGTATGAATCGGATGACCTGGCATTTCCTCTGACTTGTCATCAGTACGATGGATTTCTTCAATCGAACCTTTGAATATGGCGGTATGGACAGAGCATAACCTTTGCACTTCCTCTACACCAATTCCTTCTTCTTCCATTAAAGCCTGCTCCAATTGTGATATTTCTGTTACAGTGATACTCCCGACTGCATCGTCAAATCGTTGCTTTACCTCGTCTACTGTTTTACCAGAATGCAAGTCTTTAATAATTTCCTTTAACATTTGCTTCCTTTGTGATGACTGCTCCGTTGTATTCTCCCGATTATTGATCAACTCGCTCATACGATCCCATCCTTATTCTATTATGGTAAAGCCTCTTTGCTCACAAGTCTCTTTCACTTTATCAATTGAAACCCCTCGCATTCTGCATCCTTTCGGGATCGTCATGACCCTCCCAGCTGTCTTCATCATAAGTGGATCAGTAATTTTTTCAAAGCCAATCTCTTTTAAGATTTCTATCAACTCTGGATACGATGCTGTTAATTCATATACCGGCAAATTTAAGTCTAAGATTTTCGCCATTAAACCACCTCATTAAGGAATGATTATTATTCTCAATATAAACATACCATTTGAGGAAGACTGATAATGTGAGATGAATCACATTTAATAATGCAGTTTTTTAGATTAGCTCAGTCATTTTCAAAATAACCTTTGTCACTGTTACCGTTACTCTTATTTTAATTGATAAAATGAATGAAGGATTTTGGCAAATGTCATCTTCTGTGAATCTAATGTTTATTTCAGCTTGTCTTATTGATAAGAATGAGCATAATAAAAGACTGCCAATTTGGCAGTCTCAGACTGTTGACAAACGCTCGCATACCTCGTTGTTTGTCTCACTCGTCGCCTCATGAACCGTCTGTTCTATCGGGTCTACATTCAACTGCACTCCTAGTCTGACAAGCGTTTTCAAGACAGTCTGATGGGTTTATCTATGAGACTATTTGGCAGTCTCTAATCAGTAGTTATAACCTATCTTTTCGTCTATCAATTATTAATAATAGTGACAGTATCACTACACTAAGTACGACTATAAATAAAAATGATAAGTATAGCATCATAAATCCATCGAATGTTTCATCGAAAATTAAAAGTGCAACATCTTGATCATACATACCTCCCGCAGATATATATCTAGCGACTTCAAGATAAATAACATGATAGATTATGCTCACCCACATAGAACCTGTATACTTTCTATATAGTTGTAAGGAAATCCCAAATGTGAACAGCAGGATAAAATAAAATATATTCAATGAAAATGGTTGATTAAAGAATATTGATTCCAATGCCATTACCATAAGCGGAACACACATGAAGATTAGCGGCTGTAAAATCAGCGAGGTGATGAAGCGAAATTTCTTATTCAATTCTTCAAATATTAGACCACGGATAAAAACTTCTTCTGGAAATGCTTCATACAAAAATGCAGTCACTGTATTAATTAAAATGGCAATCATTACGCTAGATGTCAAGTTCAAGCTGACGTTTTCTATTCCGCCAATGAAATAAGCGGTTAAGATTCCCGCGAGTAGCAAAATAAAAGGCAACGTGATTCCAATAATCATCCTTAATGGTGAACGTACTCCCTTTAATCCAATGTACTTAAGCACGTCGGGATTCTTTCTTATAAGAACATAAAGTACAATAAGCGTTAACCCGGTAAAGATCATCCCTTGTAAAAGCATACCAATTTTCGGGTCTATATCTTGATTTCTAATCAAATATTGTCCGACATTACCTGAAACAAATAGAAAGAATGACACGAGTACAAAGAATAAAAGCAACCGACTCATACTAAATTTCAAAGAATTCAATTGAATGCTCCTTTTTTAATCGTTATTGTTTTTATAAGTTTTGTATTTCCGTATTCTATATAGATGCTTCTTATAGTTAGTGAAATCATCTCCACTCTACTTTAGCGTTATGTCTATATACGTATACATACGCCATAAGCCTAATAAAAATTGAACTAAATCCCTACCATTCTAAAACGATCAACCTCCTAACAAATTTTCTTAATCGATCCTTTAACTTTCAAAAACGAATTACCACTAAACATCCAAATAACTCAACAAAAAGAACTGAAAATTATAATGCAAGCTAAATACATTACCGTTCAATGGTTGAGGTCATTTATGGCTGCTTGTTGCAATTCTCAATAAAAATTAAAGGAGTTAGATCTATTGTGTATAATGTATATGTTTATATATACATTATACACAATATATACAATGATTCAACCAAAAACTATCTGAATAAAAGGAATTATAAATCATTCCCTTCAATTCATTTTTAAATGAAAAAAAACACAAGATGATTTTATTCACCTTGTGCATTTCATATCATTACTTTTAGTAAAACTCATCTCATAAAAATTACACTTATCTGCAACCTGATTTAAATTCTTATTCGTTACTTCAACCAGATGATTTACAATATCAGCACTCCCTGAGTTTTGTGCAAGTTGCAGTTCACTTACAATGCAGTTCTACTTAATTCAATTAAAATAAAGCATAGCTAACTTTTCAGCTGTTCTTGTTGCTAAAGCTTGAGTAGTCAATGTAGGATTGGGTCCTCCTATTCCGTTAAAATGGACGCTGTTGTCAGCTATGAAAAGCCTTTTCACTTGTATTGCTTCGCAATTTGTATCTACAACAAAACCCATTCGCATAGTGGATTCGATATGAGCAAATAAATTAGATGGCCAATCTGAACGGTGAATTTTCTTAGCTCCTGCTTTTCTTAAAATCTCAGTAGCAATGTTTGCTAATTGATTCCTTTTCTGCTTGTCTTTTTTACTCACTGAATATTTAACAACTGGAATTGGACCATGCTCATCTTTTAACAATGGATCTATGGTAACACCATTCTTTTTATTAGGCTGGTCATCAGTAAGGATCATAATACTTAATGTGTTTTGGTAATTGTACATCCAATCTTTTAGTTCTTTTCCTACAACTCGTCCCTGTTTATCCCATGGCCCTTTCATTAATGAAAACTTCTTTTCAAAATCATATCCACTTTCACTGAAACCAAAAGTTAAGGAAGAAAATAAGCCTGGGCTTACTCCAAAGGGTTGTATACATCCTAGTCCTGGGTAATCTAATCGTCCCCCTGATGTATGTCCAACAAATGGGTTAATATTTCTTTGCCCCAATATACCCATTAAATCCTTTTCATCAAAGACTCCTGTTACCCAATCCCAATAATGATGGGTTAATCCTTTTCCAACCCAGGAATTTCTCGGAAGATCCGAGTTCAACCATAGTCTAGGAGTTTCTATGCAACCAGCTGCCATGACAACAACTGAGGCGAATAATTCCCCAATCTCCCCTGACCATGTATTCCGAAACTGTACTCCAGAAGCCCTTATTCCCTCTTTAGGATGGCTCTCTGTTAAAACCTTGATAGAATATGTATTAGGTCTAATGTCAACATTATTTGTTTTTAATGCCAAAGGAACATAACTTACGTTTGTTGAACGCTTCGCTACTTTATCTACTGATGGTCCATGAGGACATCCATTCACACAATGCCCACAAAGTGTGCAACCTTCCATTTTCGATAATTTCTTTAAAGGTAAATTTTCATCCATTAATTTTGAGTTTGGTTGTAGAATTGCATTTGGATTAGGTCGATATCCTGGAGTACTTGGGTTCAATGTATTTAGCATTGACCAACCTGCTTTTTTTGCGCCATAATAAAACAATTCTTCCTTTGCAGTCGTCGGAGCAGCTCTAACTGGTAATATCTCTTCTACTTTTTCATAATATGGGATCAATTCCCGATAAGAAATTGGCCAGACTTCATCTACGGACGATGAATAAGCTCGTGGTGAGTTTGCCCAGTAATGTTGAGTTGTTCCACCAACACCAGATGCTTGCCAGACCATACCATTATTAGGAACATTCCTATGCCAAGCGTTACGCCGATGATCAGCAGGTCCCCATCGAAGACGACCGGAATCATAGGCATTCATGGTATGTTCATGTTTCGTAAATTGATGACGAAGAAGGTTTATATCTAAGTCGTCCACCTTATTACTTGAACTGGAACCAAGTTCTTTATTCGGATTATTCCATTTCTTATTTCCATACCAAGGACCTGCTTCTAGTATTATCACTTTTATTCCTAATTCTCCTAGTTCTTTTCCTATTACTGCTCCTCCACCACCAGCACCTATTATAATCACATCAGCATCTTTGCTCATAGCTACTTCTCCTGTTCTGAAAATTTCTCAAATAAAAAACCTCTATGTACTCGATAACCAAATGACGTTCCAGGATAATTAATTCCTTCCCAAACAAAGGGGTGTCTTTCTGAACATCTATCTTCGGGATAGGCTAATCGTGTTGAGCCAAAGGAAAACCAATCAGAATAGTATCCAAAGATCAACAGTTGGTGAAGAGTTGAAACCACGTTTTTAACCAAACCACCATTGTTCTTATAAGGAAGTGGAAGTTTGAGTAAATCAACTTGGAGATTTTCTAATAAACGTATGGCTTTAAATCTATTTTCAATGGATAGTGCTGTGAAAGCACCGCCATTTGGATTGGTAGAGAAATTAAGAGATAACTTCTCATTACTTCTAGCTACTAAATGATGTGCAGCGATATCTAGAATTATTGCGGTTTTACAAGATAAAGGTGTATCCTCTTTATTACTATCATCTTCGAATCCAACATAATGATCTAATGACCAAATAATATAGTCGTCTAAACGCAAATCTAATGCTCCCAAGGTGGAAGGGATTATCGCGTCTACAAAAGCCATAAAGGTTGCTCTTGTATGATTCATATTCACAATATTATTTCTGTAATTAAACTCGTTATGATTCGGTTCAATTTTTTTTTCATGGTTTGATAAACTTTTCATCAAATATTTTATTTGATTCATAAATTGATTGCCTACAGATTTATTAAATTGCGGTTCATCAGAACTATCCATAAAGTCTGTCCCCCATTTAAATAGTAAATATATTATGTCAATTTCTTCATACATTTAGACATTCAGTTTATATTTTTTATTTAAAAATATAATGAAATCAAAAGGAAGATGGGAAATATTAAAAGTAAGTTCTATAAGATGAGGAGGTAAAGTTATGAGAAATAAATCAATTTACTAACTCTTAGGATTAAGCGGATCGTTTATATTTTTGCGAGAAGCTACATTATAGGAATGAGTAATACTATTCATTGTAATTAATAGATCCTTAGGACAAGTAAGAGACAAAAAAGGAATAGACATACTTTTTCTTGTTCAAAAGTTATATAAAAATACGCATAATTTATTAAAGCTATAGCATTAATTTAGGTGAATGATAGATCTTGCATATAAAAAAGTGCTTCCTGCAAGAAAAGGAAGCATTAGTTACTTTAAGAATAGGTTACGTTACCCTAATTATTAATCAGTTTTAAAAGGAATGTTTGCTGTTAATCCTATATGTTATTAGGCGTTTGTTTCAAGATTTAAGAGCCTATTTTTGCAGCACCTTTAGATAAAAAAGTATCATCCATCATAGTATCCCTCCTTACTCTAATGATATAAAATATTCTGGATATAATCGTAACCTGTCTCTATGTTCCGACTGTAGTAGCCCATGATCCATGATTTCCCTTAAAATAAGATAGAAAATCTGTTCAAATATATCTGAATCATGGTAACGTCGCTCGTAGTTTTCCGAAGGTAGAAAAATGAGGAACTTCTGAATAGAATCCAAACCCTAAAAACCAACGATAAGCAAAATTAGTTTCAATTTCTTTTATTGTTTGACGCATGGATCGGATACCAAACACATATTGAATAAACGTCATTCTAAATAAAACAACTGGATCGATACTTGGTCGCCCAACATTAGAATAGAGGTGTTCCACTAAAGGATAAATGAAAGTAAAATAAATCGCAGCGTCCACTTTCCGAACTAAATGATCCTTAGGAACAAGTTCTTCTATCCTTAAAGCTTCTAAATGTTCACGTTCATTATTTTGATTTTTGGTCATCAAGTTTCTTCACCTCAAAATTAACTATAAATTCGATGGATTAGAGCGAAAGGCGATGACTCCTGCGGGAAAGCGTGGCAGGTGAGACTGAAGCGTCGCGATAGCGACGATGCGGCTCACGCCATGCCCGCGGAAAGCATTCGCCTTAAGCGATAATCAACAACCTTCCTTCAATGTTAAACAAAAAAGACCGTAGGCAAAACTAAATTTAATAGTTTGTCTACAGTCTGAAGCTGCCTTATAAGGCAGCTTTTCTTGAACATATTTAATCTTGAAGAGCTTTTTGTAATGATTCTGTTAATGTTTCTACAAAAGACTGACGAGTTTCAGTAGATAAATCTAATAAGGAAAGATAAGGATTTAAATCTTCCAATTCGACTAATAATAGTTCCCCTTGTTCATCCCGACAAGCATCCACTCGTTGTATTCCCCAATTAAGATTATTCCATTCAATAAATCGTTTAGCAAAAGCTAGATCCTTTTCCGTAGGAACATACTCTTTCAATGCCCATCTTTTCACTTTATCTGGTGCATACAGAGCATATTGAAATTCTTTGTCAATAAAATAGAATGAGACTTCATATTCAAAATTGATAAATGGCTGTACCAATGTATTTTTTAAGTTTAAGTTCACTTTTTCACTCAGTTCATCTTTTGTCACAAATTCCATTCCTATAGAGTCTGCTCCATCTTTTGGTTTTACGATATACGTTTCTACACTAGGAAGCTTATCTAGGGAATCGAGCGTATCAATGGATGGAATCACAGGAAAATGAGCATTTGTTAGTTGGATTAAATATTCTTTTCCGTTCATATCGGCCTTACCGTCGAACGAATTATATGTGTTTAAGTGTTTAGAAGCAACTCGGCTGCGAAATGCTTCATATTTGTCTTTGAAATTTGCGACTGGACCTGCATTTCGGAAAACAATTAAATCAGCATGATCTTCAAATGCTTCCAAATCACCAGGATGACAAATAACTAGATGAAAGGCATCTCTAAGTTTTGATGTTAGAAATAAATCCTCTTCATAATAGTTTCTTCCCTTTGCTTCATAATATAAATCTGTTACAAATAGTAGTGTCTTCATTATGCCTACACCTGCTTTTCTTTAGATTTTTGTTTATATAAAAACAAAAAATCCCGTCTCAGTAAGAGACGAGATTATAACTCGCGGTACCACTCTTGTTTAATAAAATACTTGAAAGAATTTTATTAATCTTTACAAACGTACAATCATACGTTGCCCCTTGTAACGGAGGAAACCGATAAAGCTTACTATAACATTGGGCTTTATTTCTCAGAGAGGATCTTCGGTTATAATCTGAACACTAGTTTTCAGCAAAACACCAGCTCTCTTTGGAACAGATACTATAACGTACTCTTTCTCTTCATAGAATATTATATAAAGTAATGAATTTTTTTAATTATATAGTAGACAGAAACTAAATTCAATAAAAGTAGTATATGGTAGAAACTTTTTTTGCTTCAACTATTCCCACTCTAAGTAAAGCCGCGTTCTATGGCAAGTGAGCTTGAATAAAAGCACCTTTAGAGAATTTGATTACTCTTTTTATTGAATTGGACTTTAAATTTGTTTCAATATTTTTGCTGGGTTTCCAGCCACTATTGTGTTAGCAGGAACATCTTTTGTAACGACAGAGCCAGCAGCAACTATTGAATGATCACCTATAGTGACTCCAGCTAAGATTACACAGCTTCCACCAATCCATACATCGTCACCAAGTGTAATTGGTATTCCATATCCACTCTTATTCCTATCTTTAGGGTCGATTGAATGACCAGCAGTATATATTCCCACATTAGGTCCAATCATACAATTGTGCCCAATTCTAACCTCTGCCATATCTAATATAGTAAAGTTATATCCAGCATAGAAGTTATCACCAACGTGAATATTGTAACCTAAGTCACAATGAAAATTGTGTTCAATACTAGGACTAGCACCTACACTTCCAAACAACTCCTTAATAATTTCCTCTCTCTTTGTTTCTTCTTCAATCTTGCTATTATTAAAATCATGTATAAGTTTATGAGCACGTATATTTTTCATTTTTAATTCTTTTGTGCCACGTTGATAATAGACTTTCTTTTTCTCACTCATTGATCATTTCTCCTCCTTTTATCTGCTTGCATTTAACTGATATCTTACAAGTACTGTCATTTCATTTCAATAATTTCAATATTAGAAATTATATTCGCATTTAAAATATCCTTGTTACTCTTTTGGACTTCTCATTCTTGTATGGATTATTTAACAGTATAAGTGTAAGAGACTAAATTAAGATAAAAGATTGCTTTTAGAAAGCAGTCCAATTGCAATCGTTTTAAAGTAAGGTCTAACAGGCATTCTTCTTTTCTTTATCTTTTTTATCATCTCAACTAATATTCTAATTTCATCTTTAGACTGTAGTTCTAGGATATAATCGATTAATTCATTACTACTAATTGTTCTCATTCCATAAACTGTGGGAATCTTAAAGTTCTTCTCTTTAATTAAATTATATGTAATATAGTTTTTATCTAATTCATAAAGCGATAACGTATTCATCTTCCCCTTATTTTCACCACCCATCTTAAATATATAACTTTAAAAGCAATTAAATAGATTGAAAGCCCAATAAATATGGTTCTAACAGATTAAGAGTTTCAAGCATAGTCCACGGGTATCTTTCGACGCTCGAAAGCAAAAATAATCATCAAAGCTGCCATGATTGTACATATTTGATACATAATAGAATATGAGAATAGGTCTGCCAGCGGACCCATGATTACGCCTCCTAGTGATACCCCAAGGTCAGCCATAGCAATAAATAAGCCTAGAAGGACATTGCGATTAAATGTTGGTAAAACAAAAGTTAAGTATGTCATTAATGTCGGATAGAGTAGTGCCTGAGCCGTTCCCATTAAGATAGCACCTATGTAGAAAAAGACTACACCACCCATAACAGATAAGCTTACGAACATGGAACCGAGAGCTAAAAGCAGCATTGTACCCATTATAAAACCGGAATGCCATTTTCCATCAGATGGAATGCTTTTTCTTAAAGTAAACCTGCAAACGACCACCGTTATTGCCATAAGACCCAAATAAATTCCGGCATTGGCATTTTCAATTTGGTCTGTATAAAGGGGAATAAATATAGTAGCTGCTCCAAACACAATTGAACCAATTAGCATTAGGGTACTACATTTGAACAAGTGAGGATTTTTATATAGCTCACTAATAGAAGCAAAAGTATTTAAGGTCGATTCTTTTTCATTTGAGGAATAAGAAGTTTCTTTTTTATGGATTTTAGCACTATAACCAAAAATACCAGTAGAAACAGCAATAGCTATCATAACAAATGAAAAATACTCCATTCCTCCCTGCCAGATACCTAATGCAAGCAGAGGTCCAATGATTCCCGGTATGTATGAAAACAAAGAATATAACGAAATACCTTGTGATCGATCTTCTTCAGGTAATGCATCAATAATTCCTATTTGAAGTGCCATTGAAAAGAATGCTGTTGAGACACCTTGGAGAATTCTTGCTACAAGATATCCTCCTAAATCGATTAATGTATACAAAAACAATGCGCAACCATTAAGAATAAGAATAATTCGTAATACTTTAATCGGTCCAAACTTTTGAATTATCTGACCTGCCCATGGTCTAAAACACATGGTTGTGAATAAATAAGCACCCATGATTAGACCAATTGTTGTATTTGAAGCACCCAAGGCACCTCCTTGCAAAGGAATGATGACATTAAGAATTGAATTTGCGAAAAAATAAAGAAGTACAAGTAGATATAAACGTATAAATGGCCATGACATAGCTCCACTCAAGATTAGCTCTCCTCCAAACATACTTATGAAATTTCATTTTTTTATCAAAATTAATGAAAAACGTAATTATTACGATTTAGCAATAGATTTTAGCACAATTCATTATTTTGTCAATCCTTATTATCAAAATAGTTAATTATATTTTATGTTACCTTTATAAATTAAAAATGTCTCTTTTAGAAATATACTCCTTTCTACTACTAAAAACTTTGTTTAAAATTGTTTCTTATATTTAGTTTTCGTGTTGTTCTATTTGTCTATTTACCACTATTCGTCTTTCTTCTCCCATACATTGGGATTCTATCTGGAGACTATGTATTTAAGTACTTTCATCTAATCAAACCAACCTTTTAAGAAGTTTATGTTCCTCTTTTTGGATAAAACAAGGCTCATTTTTCAGCTGCTGAAATATTTTATACACATAGAAGAAGTATTTGTACACTTTGATAGGCTACTATAATAAAATATGCTTTACACTACCATCAAAATTTTCAGTTCTTTTTTAGCTAGAATCATTTTGAGAGGACGTAAGAATCAATCATAAAAGTTGTTATATTTTTAATATAGAATTTCTTATTCTTGGCGGCTTTGGCAAATAGAATGTCGTTACACGCTAATTACAGAATGCTACTATATACGTAAAATGAAATAACTACCCCGTTAACAGAAGTGTAATGTGTTGATAGATAAAGAGGTGTAAAATGAATGTCTGTAAATACCCGTGTTAGAATACCGGATGGACTATGGAATGGACTAAAAAAACTTGGAATTAATGCCATCGAGTTGTGTCGGAAAGCAAAAATGCCGCTCACTGTTATAACTGAGTCGGTTGTCACTGTTGAAGAATATTATGCATTATGGCAAGCATATTCAGATATTATAGGTGACTCGGCTGCTGGAATGCTACAACTACCAAAGGTATTTGAGACAACACAGTATCCCCCTTCTGTACTTGCTGCTTATCATGCCCGTGATTATCGGGATGCTCTTGAAAGAATGGCTCGTTACAAAGAAATGTGTCCTCCTGAAAAATTGCGTATTGTGGAGAAAGGCACTAGTTGTGTTATTGAATTAGAGTGGTTTGATAAGAGTCATACTGGACCACCACTACTTGTTGGGACGACGCTTGCGTTTCTATTGGAACTAGGTAGACGTGGCACCGGCTATTCTATAAAAGCGAGATCAGTAGAATTTACACATTCATTTAGCAGGATACAGGAGCTTGAAGTCTATTTTGGATGCCCTATTAACATTGGTGCAAAGCGTAATAGTCTGACACTGCAAAAAGATGACCTCTCTCGTCCTTTTACTTCTTACAACGCTGAGTTACTGGAGATATTAACACCAGTATTGGAGCAAACATTTGAGGAGCAGCGTCAGAGTCACTCTATAACGGAGATAGTGAAGTGGATAGTGAGACGTAATTTAACAGGAGAACGACTCGATATTCAAAATATAGCACGTGAGCTTGGCATGAGCGAGCGCACCTTACAGCGCCGGCTTTCCGAAGAAAAGACCAGCTTTAAACTACTTTTAAAGGAAACACGTCATGAACAGGCAAGGCTGTTCTTAGCTAATCCAGATTTAGACATTAAAGAAGTGGCTTTTCTTGTAGGATATAAAGACCAGAGCTCGTTTTATCGAGCCTTCCGCAGTTGGGAAGGCGAGACTCCTTTAAATTGGCGTGCTTCAGCATGCACTTATAAATGAACAGCATTAATAACCTATAAAAAGGAGATTTGAATCTTGGAATTATTAAACAAAACCGCTTTAGTAACAGGCTCAACAAAAGGAATAGGTAAAGCAATAGCAAAAGAATTGGCTATGGAAGGAGCTAATATTCTCATAAATGGGCGTAATTATGATGAGGTAGAACGAATTGTACAGGAAATCAAATCAGAATATCCGCTAACTTCTCCTCAAAATGCTGCTGCCGATATTGTTGATGTTCAACAAAGAGAAGAATTATTTAATAAATTTCCCAATGTAGATATTTTAATTAACAATATGGGAATTTACGAAATCATGCAATACGAGGATGTTACGGATGATATTTGGCGAAAATATTTTGAAACGAACGTATTAGCTGCAAATGGGTTATGTAAACATTATCTGCCAAAAATGCTAGACAATAATGACGGCCGTATTATCTTTATTGCGAGTGAAGAAGCAGTAATGCCTTCTGGACAGATGCCTCAGTATTGTATGACAAAATCAATGCTTCTATCATTGGCCAAAAGTTTGTCTATACGAACAAAAGGAACCGAAGTCACTGTAAATACGATAATGCCTGGACCAACACTTTCTGAAAATGTCCAGAATATCATTGAGGGTATATACAAAAATGAAACCACTAGCTTTGCAGAGAAAGAAAAACAATTCATGATTAATAATCTTCCACAATCTGAAATACAGCGATTTATCAGACCGATTGAAATAGGAAGACTAGCAGCATTCTTATGCAGTCCCTATTCATCTTCATTTAGAGGTTCTCCTATTCGTATGGATGGAGGAATGGTCCCGACGATTTTTTAATAGAAAAGCCTGTCAGATGAACAAACTTTGGATAGGTTACTAGTACATCTGTTTAATAAGATCTAACTCGCTTGCTGCACGTACTTTAATATAAACTTCCGAATTTAACCTAGGCTATCAAAGTTCTAAAAGTTAAATTCGGAGTTTTTTCTTTTACTTTCCTTAAATAATGCCTATAAAGTATTGTAATGGAGAATATCTTTTGATGTATTTTCTACTCATATTTAGAAGTATCTTTTACAGTTTTATAGTATATAAATACCCTTCTTCTACTAAGCTTCTAATACTTTTAAAAGAGTTTTTACACCACAAAATAATAAATGAACCCCCAATCGAAATGATTGAGAGCTGAGCTTTTTCTGATATATTGTCTTAATTAGCCATAGATCCTTTCAACCAAGCACGAGGACGGTATGCACCAACCGGGATTTGAATCAAACTCGTTTTCCCTTCTGTATCGAGTTTATAGAGCTGATCACATAAGCTGGCAGCAAATCCAAGTAGTGGATGACCACCAAGCCCTAAGGCGCACGACAGTAAAAGTATTCGTTGAGTTAGAATCCCTGCCTCCATCTGTTGAATACGATACCCCCGATAACCTAATTCCTTTTTGTAATGAGTTTTATCTCCTACAACATGAAAGCATAGGGGAACTTGATACAAATTTACATTAGGTAAAATTAATCCTGATTGCAATAATGGCCGGTGATCCCCCTCCGTTATACTTCTAAGCGCATGAGCATTATTGTCATAAGAGTAAGCGCCATTTGGAACTCCCTCCACATTATAAAAGGTTCCATATAAAGTAGCACGAGCTGCTACATTGCCATCTATGTCATCAAGGTCATGATGATAGGAAAATGAACAGATTTCTTTTAACAAGGTTGCTAGTGTTGTATGACTCACTTTTTCCATGATAAAGTCGGTTTCAGGAGAATGCCGCTTTCTACAAATTGAAGAGAAATCATATGAAAAGTCCTTTGTACTTTGCAAAGTTATCTCCGTACCTTGCATGAAATTCTCATGATGATTCTTTAGCTTAGTGAATGATTGTGTTGATTCAAACATGGCTGCTTCGTTAATTCTTCTCAGGATGGGGAATTCAATGGTTCTTGAAAGGTTATGAGGAACATCATTTAATAACGGTACTTCTTGGCAAATTTCAGTGTCAAAAACGATCTCTTCACTTAATTGGTTAATAGGTTCAGTTGATAAGGGAATAACTGCGTACACACTTTCATCTTCCTCGCTCAGCCCTAGCAAGTGATTCATTGCCCGATCAAGAAATTGGTAGCAAATTTTCGAAGTATAATCAAATTCATTGGCAACTTCTAACAATTGCCCAATGAGCACCCCAGTATCAAGTCCCTGTAACCTGTAGGAAAAATGATTGTACTTATAGAAATTTTTCCAAAAGTATGTCGAGATAAAAACAGTGCAAAAACAGCTCTTGATTTCTGTTCCTGAACTTCGAGATACATAAGTGTCATAGTTCCCTTCTCGCAACAAAACAAGTCGGTGATGTGCAGCATCGTAATGGTAGATTCCTAACGGGACATCTTCAAGCTTTAAATACATGTACAATTCATTCGGATACAGTGCTCCACCTGAGGGGACAAATCTCCGTAATGAATGAGTTTCCTGTGGAAATTGAGCATATCCAGATATCCCGTATACATACCATAAAAAATGGCCGAGCTCCTTTAATGTGGGATTAACACTAAGATTTAGCACTAAGGGGACTTCAGCATCGAATGGAATTTCTTCTAACCCACGGTACAATTTATAAGGAAGTGGTGCTTCAGCCCAATTGACCTGCCAATCTTGTGGAGCAAGTTTCTCAGTGTCAAAGTGTAGATTGTGTAAAAATGTATCTAGCTCCAATATCTTTCGTCCCCCTATTCTTCCATCATGGAAAAGGATGTGGATGTGGATTAAGTTGTTCAGGTGTTAATGGTTTCTCCCTAAACCCTAGCTGCTCCGGTACATTAAGTACTCTATCAAGCCCTTTTACTCTCGTTAGATGATGTCCAAATGTCATCGGCAGCATTCCAGGAATGATCACTTTTACACAGTACAACCCGTTCTCTTTAATAATCGGTGTTGTTTGATCAACAACGATGACTTCAAGGTTACAATGGCGGAATGTTTTCAGAATTTCCTGAAGGTCATCTTTCAGATCTGTATGTGCTGGTGGTTTCTTGAACGCCTCTTCAAAACTCTGTAACGAATGCTTATTATTCAGTAAGAATTCTAAGTATTCTTCTGCTTCTGGCAAACCATACAGCATGCCATGATCCTCCATTGTTCGCACTTTATACGGATCTTCTAGCATTTCTTCGTATTTCTTGCGGTTTTCTGCTAATTTCTGATCATGAACAAACATCATTCCTGCTAGTTCATAAATCGCACTTTTGACTGCTCTCACGGGATCAGGATTAGCACCAGCTGCACAAATGAGGTTTACCCCTGTACTTTTTCTATTTTTGGCTACTGCCCATACACTTGGTATCTCAAGTTCCATCGTTGAATTGTAGAATAGCAGATCATATCCTGCAACCTCACGAACACGATTGACCATCAGTTGCAATTCTTTATCGTCAGCAGAACCTAGATCAAGACGAGGTAGTGAAAGTTTAGCGTACCAAGTTAGTAAGAATGAATCACGTTCAACTACTTCCATAATACCGTGAAAAATAGCCTCCTCTAAGCTGCCCCCTATTGCACATCCATTAGAGGTCTCATAAACAAAACCTTCCCCACAGCCTAAACTGTAATAGGCAAGCAATTCTGGTACAAGAATCGGTCGTTCCTGTAAAAACGAATAGCCCCATACCCAATCCATTGGTTTATTAGGCTGAAATGGTTTAAATGGAAAGTGAGACTTCTCATATTGTTCTGTTTCATGTAAACCAACAGCTACAGGGTTTAGCGCTTGATCCTTAACATTATTATAACTATTACGAACCACTCTTCGCTTTCCTCGTGGCTCAATCCCACAATATCGTTCTAAACCTTCTAAAATGGCTGTTAACTCACTCATTTCATAAGAATTGGATCTTCCTGCTACTCCCTCATCTGCGCCAAAAAGTGGCATGTTCATAAAAACATCTGCAAATGGTAACGTCCAATCTTGCATCTTTCCATTTAAAACACCAGTTCGGTGATCATAATAATCTCTGGCAAGTACGGATTGTAACTCATCAATTGAGCGGCTGCGATAGCCAGCATCTTGTACTTTTGGACTTGATGCCAGGTTGATATGTGCTAAATCAGGAGCATCATCAGGGATTGTACTGCAAAGAGGGCACATTGGATCAAAAGAAAAACGATGCGATGAGTTCATCAACGTTTTAAGATTCAAAATGAACAGTTTATTATCTAAGCTACTAGGCTCTCCTTGTAAAATATGGTGTACTTCGTTACACAGTATAATTGCCAATTGCAATAGACCTGTTCGCGAAGCCCATGCATCACGAGGTTGACTTTCTCCTGTTAATTTGTGCTGAAGTCCTATCATTTCTTTCGAATCTGAACCTGCTATAATGCGCCTTATATCAGCACATCGTGAACATCCTCGTTTTCCTGGTTGCACGAATGGTCCAATGATACCTTCTCCGAATGAAACAAATGCGCGAATCCATGAAATATTTGTGTCTCTGAATCTTTCTTCTGCTTTTTGATGAATCTGGATATCCGATGCATCATGCAATACTATAGCTATTTTTGTTTCTTCTGGGACTACTTCTAACATACTTTGCCTTGCTACTCGGTAGTTAGTGGACAATTGTTCGTAGACAAAATCAGCTATAATACCATGTCCGTAGATTACAATCATTAACGTACCTCCTCACGTATCTGTACGCCAAATACTCCTGCCAATTCCTTTTTCAAAAAAGATTCGAACGAAAGATCATAAACAACTATGTTTTTGTTCTGTCGATTTAAGTTTTGAATAGAGATTTGTAACTGCTCCATTTTAGTTTGTTTCTCACAAGATGGAATTTCGAGTTTTCCTATTTCAGATAAATAAGAGACTGGCTCTGTTCTCTTCTCCGTGAAAGCCCCCTCATTTTGAATTTCGAAAAGTGCTTTCTGCAACGCACCTCGTAAAGCTAAAGTTGTATTTAAACCAATGCCTAAGTACTGGCATCCCAGAGACTCTACACATATGACAGGAAAACCTATAATTTCTTTTGCCAGGCTGATCGTAGGTTCACCATGTAACGTAGTAAGAGATTGTAAATAAAACCTGCAATGAGGGTCATCAATTGCCTTCAAATGTAAAGGAAACATCATATTTTGCTCTGAAAACTGGTTGTTCTTCAATTCCTCTTCTAAGTAGGCTTGTAACCCGCGACAGATAGCTTCTTCGATTGTTTCCCCTGCTCCAATGCCTATAAATCCTTCAACTTTGCCTTTCATCATTTGTGAAACATACATGTCAATACCAGTCAGCCCAGCTTCTCTTCTTGCCTCTTCATGGGTTAAACCTGAACATAACACCCTTTCTAAGAGGTTCGTTGGTCCGTCAGACAGCGGATTTACCGCTTGAACATAGCATTGTGAAAGCGGGAGCTGCTTTGAATTTCTTTCCTCCCATAAATGGAAAATTCCTGTTTCTTCTGCTGTTAATAAACTAAAATATTCTAGAAGTTTGTTCGCATTCTTTTGATTAGCCTGGTCTTGCTGGAGTGCGATATCAAGATCTTCTACAAGTCTAGGTAAGTGTGTTGTATTTTCGACTAATGGATGTAAATAGTATGATATCCAGTCGCCAGTCAGTGTTTCAAGATCAAGTAGATAAAATCTGTTGTTCTCTTCTGTTCGTACCGTTGTGGTTATCTTTTTAAAAAGTTCAAATACAATAATGTTCGCGAGCATTGCTCCTGCTGTTGACGAATAGGACTGATGCTCTTGCTCTTGTTTTAATGTGCATTGATGAATTCGACGCCAAGCAGATTCCCAACACCCCTCTAATTCTGGATCAACCAGAGGTCCTGCAAGTCCTTTATGGCTTAAATATATTGCAGGGAGAAACGCCTTCTTTTCTTCTTTACAGATTTGATTTAAATACTTAAGTTCGTTTACATCTCCATTTTGAGACACATATAAGATCCAGTCATATGGTTGCACGGCTTCTCGCCAAAATTCCTTCCCCTTCCTTAAAGGAATTTCCTTCACTTCCACTTCAGAATCTTCTATTTTCGTGTGATTCACTAATTCCTCAATACGTAGACCATTTGTATGGACTGAATCTGTCACTGTTATGTGGAATTTCGGAAGTCCAGAATGGAGTAATGACTCAATCAGTGAAACAAACAACGGACCTGAACCAATCGCGAGGACTTTAGCTTGACGATATTTTTGGAATCGGTATGCACCAGAATCAACAAAGTTCTCAATAAATTCTATTTGTGATGCAAATTTTTTTAAAACGTTTGATTGCAATTGATGGGGCTGATCTCGGCTTGTATCTCGAACATAGCCATTCACGTACAAAGCTTCACCAATTTCATAAACCCTTTTTCGATAAGGAGCTGTTAATCCTGTAGTCAGTTCTTCTAACGTGTACTCCCCATTAAACATCGGAATTAATTTTTCGATCCATTGGTATATGGTGTCTCCTTCCATCAAAAATGAACTTGCATTATTTCTAAAATACACACCACCATGTGGGTCAGGTAAAAAAAATGTATCGTTTTTTACTTTGAGACGTGAAGATGGGTGCAAACTTTCCATATAGTCCCTCCTTCAATCTAGTTGTTTTATATTTTTTCCTTATAATTTATGTACTTGTATTTGTCCATTATGAATAACGATAAAGAAGTGTCCCCGTATTTAGGGACACCTGTCTTAGACATTGCACGGTTAAATAAAAAAGCCAAAACAGCTAAAACCAAAACAACCAAAGCAGCCACCACAACGGAAACCGCCACAGCCTCCACAGCGAAAGCCACCACAACCACCGCAACGACCACAACCGCCGCAGCCACCACAACGGCGCATATCGTTAAACTCAACTGGATATGGTGCTTGGTATTGTATCGGAGTTAAATCACCCACTTGATATTGACCCATTCCAAGAGATTGAAGTTCATTTTGAAAATTATTCATTTTTTCCTCCCCTTTATATTTAGGCTTAGTACTAAGAAAGAGAGTTTGATATCATCAAGCTCTACAAGTTCTCTCTAGAACAAATTATGATTCATTTAGGTTATTGTTACTGATGAAAGAGCCTAATTGGAAAAGAACGTCAAATATCTTTATGAACAACGGATTTCTTTTTTCATACTTTATAGAAAAATAGAAGAAGGTGGTTTCGATTTATTTAGATTTCTTATCCAAGTTTGGTGTAGGTGGGGCTCATCCTGGTGGATTTGAATTAACAAAGAAAATCCTAACGACTGAAAAATTAAAAGAGCATTCTCGTGTTTTAGATGTAGGCTGTGGCACTGGTCAAACAGCTGCGTACTTAGCATACCAATACGGAGCAACCGTAACAGGAATTGATATAAATCCTATCATGGTGGAAAAAGCTAAAAAAAGAATGAGTAATAATCACTTGCCAGTCAAAATTATTCAATGTTCAATTGAGGAAATTCCCCTAAAAGATGAACAATTTGATTTAATTTTGTGCGAATCAGTCCTTAGTTTTGTAAATAAGCCTAAAGCACTCAAAGAAGTTTTTCGCTTATTAAAAAATGGTGGTCGATTTATTTTAAATGAATTTACCTCGAACATGCCTCTTCCTCCAATTGTTGAGGAAGAAGTTAAACATTTTTATGGGATTAGTTCAATACTAACAGAGAAGGATTGGATGCTATTAATTGAACAAGCTGGTTTTAATAGCATTAATATGAGTGGACAAAAACAATCCATGCTTCAATACAATCCAAATGCTGATTTTAACTATTCTGAGCATATTGAACCTGAGCTTTTCACCATTATGTATGAGCATTTTAATCTATTAAAGAAATATGAAGGTGTATTGGGTTATCGAGTATTTTTTTGTACAAAGTAGATTTCAAAATCACTTGAAGTAACACTGATGTATATAGCTAAAACATATATCTTATATTTGCTATCCAGGAGCGAGCAGGTCAGTCCTATTTCTTAATAAAAAAAATCATTTCATTAAAAAAATGAAATGATTTTTTTAGCAAACAGCAAGTACTATTATTAATGATTGTTTTCGAATGGCCGCTTAATTGCGTCACCAATATTGCTACCTGCTTTTTTAATATCCTTCATAATTCCATTCACATCTGATCTAACTTCACCATAGGTGCGACCGTCTCTGAGATTATTATCAATATTTTCGATGCGTTTAAATACTTCATCTTGAGTGGATACGTGGACATTTTTCCCTGTTGCCATTGGTTGTACAACTTCTTTCACTTCTTGCTCTATTTGCCCTTTGTTATTGTCTCTTGTGTCAATACCTACTAAGACTTCATTACGGTCAATAATTACGTGAGCATCGTTTACATTGTTGATATCATTAACCTTTTTAGTTATTTTTTGAACTAGTTCACCGTCATAATCATTATGATAATTAATATTTGTATAGTTCAGATTATCGTTATTTAAATTTTGGTCACTATCTCTTTGATTGTAATTATCGCTTATTGGCCTTGTATTATTATTAGGCTCCATTGCACCATTGTTGTATCCACATCCAACTAAACTTGTTACCAGAACTACACTTGATAAACAAAGAGTAAGACTTGATTTTAATTTCATTAATATCCCTCCTAATACTAGTATGACGATTAGGAGGGATATTATTTAGGGAAATAATGTTAGCGCGATTATTTGGCTTACAGGGTATCATAATACCATTAGAATCAGGATTAGAATGAATTCAAACTATAAGTTAAAACTTGATTATTCATTAATAAATAACTCGTTGACATACTACTTGTTAATAATTTAAGCCTTAAATTCCTTGTTTTCTAATGAAATCACATGATTTGCGGAAGAAGCTGCAACCGTTTTAGTATTCGAAACCAATTCTCTAATGTTTTTAAAACTTTGTTGTGCTCCTTTTATAAGTAAAGGAACACCGATTGTATCTATCCCAATTCCTCTGGAAAAGAATCCACCTAGTGTCATGGCTAAAGGAACTACTGGTGACGTATTCGAATAAACAACTTTCTCATCTGTTCGTTTAAACAAGTGTGTAAGGTTTATCATTGTCTTGACAGTAACTTTAGCTGATCCTCTTCCAACCGTATAAACAAAGTTTCCATCATTATCAGTTCCATGAAAGAAAAAATTTCCCGAATCTTTTTTCTTTAAGTTATTGAAATATGGGATTGTAAGTATTTCATGTTTACTTAAGTTTTTTTTTGATTCATCTATCAATCCAAGATGATATGCAGCTGCTAGAGCAGTTGAATGTGTCCCAGCATAGTCGTGATAAATAAAAATCATTGATTAGTCACCTGTATTTTTAAGTGTCATTTTTTGTATCCGTTATTATCTCCATTAAACTGATATATATTCTGATAAAGAGATTATTATAGAGTAAATGTGGATTAAAAAATGTTATTCTAGGCATAACATCAATGCTCTTGCCTGTTTGTTCATACGAATATGATTAACAGTTCCCTTCGATGGGAGTAAAGTATCCGTGAATAGTATTCTTTATCCACAACTTCAACTTAGTTAAGAAAGACAATAAATACAGTTTGCCACAACAAATATCTCATTGTAACTTCTCAGTCACGTTACATCAAATATTGGAATACCATAACAGGAAGACTAATGAGTTGAAATATCTATATACGGCTACTGCCCAGACACTGCATCATCGGTTTTTGCTAATACCACGAATCCATTATTTTAGAGTAAATATTGATTTACTTCCCTTTATTCTCCTTGAAATTACATCAAGTTACCCATCTCCCCATATCAATCAACAATTCTTACTTAATAGAAAATGCAATTCTAATGAAACACACAAAGAGAGAGAAAATAGTTGGAGGATGAATTGATATGAACGATTCTGAAGAAGTATTAGTTAATGTCCTTTTATTATTAGATATTTTTGTTATTATCCAAGTAGAAGAGAGTCCAATTCAAGGTCTTATATTATTAGGTCTAATGAAAGCAGTAAATGTTGAGCCTATAATACGAACACTTTTTCTACTACTAATCATTACATTGAGCGAAGTGTTATAACAAAGCTATTATAATAGGAAAGAAAAATATTTATATAGCTACACCCTATATCTAACCTATTATTTCATCCGAATGGTTTGCTCAAAATGAGAAAAGAGCTTCATTATTTATGAAAGCTCTTATCTAATTTATACATATTTTATGAATCAGTGGTTGATTCTAAGGGTCACGTTTAGCTAGTGCTATTTAGATTTTTTATTATGCTTCGATCATTTCAAATCAAAAAAGTAACTTTATATTAGAATAGAATTCAAATAGGAAATAGCAGCCGAATCCAAATAATAAGATTCCTGCAACTATTGAAGTCCACTTTATCATTTTTCGATTCATTATCTTCCTAGTAAATGAAACAATCGTTAAAAGGCCAATATCATGTATTAGGATGCCAGTAAGAATACCCATTGCTATAATAATAAAGCTAGTAGATTCACTGCCTGCATATGAATCTGCTAAAACTGTACCAAAAACCGAAATCCAAAATACTAGGTTTCCTGGAGAAACAGCAACAAGTAAGCCGTTTCTATATGTTTTAAAAAGGGATTTATTTACTTTTTCACCAGCTATACTTATGTCCTTATCGGCATTTTTGATAGAATCATAGGCTAGGATAAATAAAAAGACTGCTCCTATAATCCATAATGGAATCTGTATATAGGAAATTGATAATACTTTAGCTAACCCGAAATAAAGTGCAATTATTAGGAGCACATCAATCGTCATACCCCCAAGCCCTACAGCCCACCCGTGCATAAAACCATTTTTCAACCCTTGCTTCGTCATTTCAACCGTAATAGCTCCTACTGGCATGGCAATAGCGAGCCCCACCATTATATAGGCAAAATATAAACTCAAACTAAACACTTCTTTCAATACATGAGATTGCTTCTTTCGTCCGTTTATATGAATTATTATACATTAAAACTAATAAAAATAGAATATAAACTTTATAAATGATAGGATCAACTTCATATTCGAATACTCTTTTCTACAGAGTTAGTTCTAGCATGGTCATTATTTTAACAAAATTGATGAATCCGAGAAAACAGGTACACAACATTGACTTTTAAAAAAACTTGGTGTATTTCTAGAACCGATCCCTATTAATTTTTGAATTTCATTACGTATATTATTGTGTGCAAGAAGCTTTCTTAACTGATGAAAAGATGTTGAAAAAACTAGTGCAATCGGTGGCAGCTGTTTTAGATAAATTTCTTAAACGTGTTATAAGTATTTATATCATTTCCTTATCTAATTGTTATAATAAAAAAGAAACGAATAGGAAGTGGATATAATGAAACAAGCCCTAATTGTGATAGATATGCAAGAAATATTCTTTAATACTCCGCAAAACTATTTATTTAATAAAGAACAATTAGTGGATAACATTAATAAGCTACTCGACCAGGCTCACCATAAGAATATACAAGTTATCTTTGTACAACATACAGATTCAAACGAAGATGACCAACTTTTTGAGGGAAAAGAAGATTGGAAGTTGCACAAACATTTAGAAATAAGCTCAGATGATAAAATAATTCAGAAAACCAAATGGGATTCGTTCTATCAAACTGAACTATTAGATTACTTAAAGGTTAATCATATTGAGCAACTTATATTTGCAGGCGCTCAAACAGAGTTTTGTCTAGATACAACAATCAGAGCCGCTTATAGTTTAGGATATCAAAATAATATTCTATTTAAAGGTACCCAAAGCACCATAGATGGCACATTTTTAAAAGCTGGTGATATAATTAAGCACCATGAATCCTTATGGAATAAAAGATTTTTAAAAGTCATTGATGGTGAACTAAAGTTGTAAAGAACTAATTCCCTATGAATTGCCGATAACTTCACTACAAAAATCGATTTTTTTCATCCGTTCACCTATTCTACTATGATTCTTATGTGTCTATCCACAACACTACCATCTATTTTTTTCTTTAAACATAATAAAGGTCGATTCATGGAATCGACCTTTATTACACTAATACACTAACTAATTTCTCTTTCCGTTCTAGTTTATATTTAATAACTCAATGATTGTTACTGTTCGTTGTTTTCTTCATGTTCATCAATAATATTATTCAATTGCTCATCTAAATGCTCTCTAGCTTCACGTTCTTCAATTTCAAGACCTTCTGGCAATACATCTTCAAGTTGGAAAAATGCTTCATCAAAATCTATATTATGCTCAAATTCGATTACATCTAGCGTTATACTGAAAGGATTTTGCTCGTCTTTATTTTCCATTCTAATTACTTCATATGTTTTTTGATCAAACCAAAAATGACGTACTTCGTCTTCACCACTAAAGCTGATATGATACGTCAAATACCCATTAACTTCTTCTTCTCCTTTTAGGGCAAACTCGTACTCATCCATATATTGCTTAAACTGATTATTCATTGGGTTTATTTCAGATGGATCTCCTTCTACATCAAACATTTCAACACGATAAGCAATATCTTCTCCTTCAGTGTATTGAAGACTATATTCACTATCACCAGCTGTATATTCAGTCGGTTGACCTTCTACTACACGCTCTGTCCTTGTACTAATTAACCCATCTTCATGAATATAAATATATTCAATAATTTCCTCTTCCTGAGCAACACCCTCTTCTTCCACTGGTATATTTTCATCTACACTTGCATCGATACCCAAGGTCATTACATTATGCCTAAATGCACTTTGTAACTGAGATTCAGTTTCCATCGCAGTTTCAATAATCTCTTCAGCTGTTATATTATCAATTTCTAATTCAGCGCTCTCTCTAATTTCTTCCGCCTCTTCACTACCCTTAGTGTTTTCGTTATTTTCAGCGCAAGCTACTAAAACTGCACTAATACTTGAAATTAGGAGTAATCCAATAAACTTATTCATTGATTTCTCTCCTTTTATATGTATTTCTCTTATTTGTATGATTTACCCTAATTTATTGCTAATTTAACATTTGTTGTTCATTCCATCATCCACTTTACTTGCTTTCTTAAAATAAAGAGAGTTATATTCCCTTTTTACCAACATTCTCCTTACTTTCTTAAACATTCAACAGTGGATAAACTCTCGCATACGTCGTTGTTTGGCATCAAGGTCCCTTCTATGAACCGTGTGCTCTATTCGGTTCTTCACTTGGCCGAGCGCTAAATCTGACATGCGTTTTCAAGACACTATGGAGGATTATAAGTCCTCTAAAAAAATGCAGACAAAGTCAGAAATCGACTTTGTCTACAATCTCAATAAACCCTAAAAATAGGGTTCATCGAATTATTTATTTACTTTTATTCTTCCATTGTTGCAATACATTTAGGTTCTTCTTGTTTATTATTAACTTTACGGCTTTAACTTGATTTATTCCAACTCTCTTGATTCAGTACCCCATTAATTGCAGTTGCCGTTACAGCTCCAGATGCAGCAGCAACAATAGACTGATGCATGAGTGAAGACGCGTCACCCGCTGCATAAACTCCTGGAATACTCGTTTTTCCAAATTCGTCGACTTCAATTACTCCTGTATCCAAAATTCGGCAACCTATTGACTGCGGCAAATCCGAGCCTTGAACGAGTTCTGATTTGAAGAAAATTCCCTCACACTGAATTTTTGTTCCATCCTCAAGGACTACGTGTTTAACCATTCCTTCACTAGAAATAATAGAAGAAATCGGTGCATCGAAAAGTTGAATTTCATGTTCTCTTAATTCATTGCGTTCTTCTTCTTTCAATTCATCTGGCCCATTGGTGCAAATGACAAACTGCTTCGTCCACCCAAATAACAACGGAGCAAAATGCATGAGCGGGGCTCCCTTACTTATGACAACTAAGGGTTTATCCCTTAATTCCCAACCATCACAATACGGACAAACAAAAGCGCTCTTTCCATAGACTTCGGCCAAGCCCGATATTCCAAGTTCACGATCTTTCATCCCTATTGCAAACAAGATCTTTTTGCTATATACACTGACTCCTGAAGCCATTTCGAGCATAAAATCTCCATCCTTACCGGTGATTGACACAACTGTATCTTTTATTAATGAAACCGACGGATAGGTTTGAAGCTGCTCCTCCGCAATCCGACGGAGCTCTCTAGGGTTTATCCGATCTCTCGTCAAAAATCCATGAGCCTCTCGCGTCACTGCATTACGAGGACATACCTCATCAATGATCATCGTTTGCTTCCTTGCACGTCCTAGCATTAGTCCTGCACTCAACCCAGCAGGACCCCCTCCTATAATGACAACATCCATTCTATTCATATAATCAGCCTCCTAAATTTCATAATCGTTATTATATTCTTTAAAGATTTTGTAAATAAGCTTAATTTGTAAACAAGAATATAGAAAGTAAATCTATGTATATGACAAAAAAGATGCAATTACTATTTACTCATTTCAACATACTTACACGACCTGCTTCAGTCACTATCTCCTCATCCCGTTGATCATAAAGGTTTTGGAAGGTTCATCTTCGGAGGAATATACCCAAGTTGTCTTGACGCTTTTAAGATTTGTCCTCTATGATGAAATTCGTGGGTAATTGAGTGAGTAAAGAGCCATAATTCTGTTAACTCTATGCTGTCACTTTGCCAAGATTCTTTTATCGTTGAATCTCCCTTTTTATCTTTAAATACATGTAAAAATTCATCTAGTATAGCATCTACCCTTTTAAACACCTCCCGCATATCCCCAACATTTTCTACTGATTGTGGTCTAACTTTTGGAATTGATTTCTCAAGACCGCGTTTTCCCAACCATACAAAATAACATTCGGCTACATGCAGATGTAAATTGCGGATAGATACTGCCCCGAAGCTTTCAATTTCTTCTACATAATCCTCAGGCGAGATTGTTTCGCAATGACAAAATAATGTTTCTCTTGACCGACGAACTAATTCATACTGCTTCTCGTATAAATTCATCTCTTCACACTCCTTTAGAGAACTCGCTATAATAGCTATTAAAGATAAATAATATCTATAATTAAGATGAAAAAGAAGTGCTAGAAAACGATATTGTATTCTCGCACTAAGTCAGACATTTTTTGATTTCTCAAATGTTCTTCCATCTTCTCTTCTGCAGATAACACCACTTTTTGAATCGGACAGTTTGGACCGTGATCGACACTGCAATCAAACAGTGAAGCTGATCCTTCAATCGCGTGGATAATGTCTAAAAACGAAATGTTCTCCCAGTTTCGTTTAAGTCGATAGCCTCCATTTACCCCGCTGATCGATTCAATCATGCCCGCTTTTACCAGTTTGGTCAGTATTTTGGATAAATACGTTGGAGACACCTTTTGCTGCTGAGCCAATAGGTGTACCCCAATCGGCTTCTGAGGGGTAGCAGCTGTTAAAAAGAGCATGGTGTGAAGTGCATAATCGGTAGCTTTTGAATATTTCATTCTTCATCACCTCAATTATAGACTTTATGTGTCTATAATAACTATTATGTTTCAGTACGTCAAGTTATTTACATATTATAACTCTAACAAAATTTTGCTAGAATAAATTGACTTAATGACAATGGTGCATCAACTCAGGTAGAGATTAATGCACCTTTTATGAGGTTTGTATATCCATAAGCGTAAGGTTAAATGATTTATTTTATGTGAACTACATGGGTTCTACCATTCATCCCATGACTCTACCTTCTAGTAGTTTACCCCCAGTTCATTTCTTCACCAGTGGATTCCTCATATCCCTTCATATACTGAATACGTCGTTGAGCAGAGGTTTTATTGACTTGTTCATCAGCATGGTAAGAAGAGCGTACAAGTGGACCAGCCTCGCAGTGCGTGAATCCTTTAGAAAGTGCAATTTCTTTTAACTCTACGAACTCATCTGGATGATAGTAGCGCTCTACTTTCAAATGCTTTCTTGTTGGTTGCAAATATTGACCAAGTGTAACAATATCAACATTGTGGGCACGAAGATCATCCAATGCTTCGATGATTTCGTCCTTTGTCTCCCCTAACCCAACCATAATACTCGATTTTGTCGGTGTATTTGGTGCAATTTCTTTGACTCGCTTTAATAATTCTAGGGAGCGATCGTATTGCGCAATGGCACGAACTCTTTTCGTTAGTCTTCTTACTGTTTCAATATTATGGTTAAAAATATCTGGACCACCGGACATGAGTGTATGTAAGCTTTCATAGTCTCCTTTCATATCAGAAGGCAAGATTTCAATCGTACAGCTAGGTACTCGTTCGCGAATTTTACGGACAGTTTCTGCAAAAACAGCAGCTCCACCATCTTTAAGATCATCACGAGCAACAGATGTCACGACAACATGTTTAAGCCCCATGAATTCTACAGATTCCGCTACACGCTCGGGTTCATTCCAGTCTAATTCATTTGGAAGACCTGTTTTAACCGCACAGAAGCGACAAGCTCTCGTACATGTATCCCCTAGAATCATGAATGTAGCCGTTTTTCGCTCACTCCAACATTCATATATATTTGGACATTTTGCTTCTTCACAAACAGTATTTAATTTTTTATCACGCATTAAATTTTTTAAATGATTATAAGACTTATTCGTGTTTAGCTTAATTTTTAGCCACTCGGGTTTACGTATGTATTCATCCTGCTTTGACATATTATCGTCTCCTATCTAGATAAATTCCATTCTTCTGTTAAGTATTTGCTATTCATTAGTTCACGAATCTCTTGTTCTTGCTCATCAGAAAGAGTAAAACGCTTCAATTCAATGTCTAATCCTGTTTGGAATCCAGCTTTAAGTGCCTTTTTTGTTTCCTCTAAAGATATCTTCCGCCCAGCTGCCTCATGAATGGAAATAGCTTTATCCTTATAAGATAATCGTGCACGTTCCTTTACTTTTTCATTAGGATAAATAAATAGGTCATACAAAGTATCCTGATCAACTGTGAGGGGAATAGAACCATGTTGTAGAATAACGCCTTGCTTTCTTGTTTGGGCACTACCCGCTGCTTTTTTGTTGTTAACGACTAACTCATACCATGAAGGTTCTTCAAAACAAACTGCTGACTTTGATTTTGATGAAGCTACTGCATCTTTTGGCACTGCAAAATCTGCAGCAATGCCTAGGTTATGAAAGCCTTCTATCAACCCTTTAGAAATAACAAGATAAGCTGCTTTAACAGACTTTGGCATACGTGGGTGCTGTTCTGAGACAATGATACTGTATGTAAGCTCCTGATCATGAAGTACAGCAAGCCCTCCTGTTAATCTCCTTATTAGTTGGAATCCGTTTTTCTCAACTGCTTCAAGATTAATTCTATTCTCTGTTTTTTGAAAGTATCCAATCGATAGGCCCGCAGGTAACCACTCATAAAAACGCAAAACAGGTGGTATCTTGCCTTCGCTATGCCATCGGAGTAAGCACTCATCTGCTGCCATATTGTAGGCAGGAGACTGTTTACCAGTATCTAAAAAAAACCAAGTTTCAGTCATACATTTCTTCTCTCAATATCTTGAGAAAAACTCTCCCCCTTTAATCTGAATCACAAAAAACTTACTTATGAATTCTACTAATCCCCATTTTGAATCGTTTGTTTTGTTAGAAATATAAGAAAAACAGAAGATTATAAACTCGCAATTTAAATATTAATACTAAAACTCTCTCAAGTAAACTATTCTGAAAATTTAAGAAATACCTAGTATAATATTGAGTCCAGTTTTATTCCCAAAAAAGCATCTGTACAGACAGATGCCTTTATTTTTTTAAAAAAACTGTCGATTTGAATGATAGCCTTGAAACGATAAACTATGGAAGTGTTGCACATATACTCCAATAAGAAAAATCTCTTTTCCCCCATCAGTTATACCATTCTTCAAATGAATGTAATATCGGCAATAAACTTTTTCCTTTATTAGTCAATGAGCAACTTTTGGTGGAATGACAGGATATACTCCCCTGTAGATAATTCCATCACCTTCTGGTTCGCTTAGCTTATTTGTTAACATTTTCTTTGTTATGTCTGGCATTAGGTGCTTTAACTCCATAAACCTTCTTGCCTCCACTGTGAAAAGAAAGCAATTATCCGAAATAATCCTTGGAAGTGTTTTTATATGGTTACATAGTAAGTGCTACTACCCGCGCTCTTTAATCAACTTTATTACTATTCAAGAAACTGTATTGTAAATTAAACAACTTTTATCTTACTGTACACTTAGAGTTTAAATAGATATATTCACAACTCGGTTTCTTTTTTAAAATATATTCTTTCTTAACTTGTCTTCATTTAAAGCTTATTAATATGTGTATCCTTAAAAGAATTTTCATATTTCAATCCAAAACCTAAAAATCTATCCATAAAAATATGCGCAAGCCAAATGATGGTGATGAGAAGCAGATAATCATTTAAAAAGAATAAGAAGTAACCTATGACTAAAAGAAGAGGTAACACTAAGCTATGCCCCAAATTATAAACAATTGCACCTATTTTATTGTTAATTACATATCCAATCATTGTGATATCAGGTATGAATAATAAGACAAAAAACAACCAGATTGGAAGGTCTAACTGTGTATAAATATAAAACGAAAGGGCAAAAGCGATTCCGTTTTCAATTCGCACCACTTGTTTCATATTCTTGTCATCCCCTCTCTTGAACCCTCTTAAAAAACAGGTCTATCAATTCTTCAATATCCTTTTTATTTTGTAAATATTTCTCTTCACTTACTAGATCTTTAAGTGTTTGTACTATTTTCAAAGATTGCTGATAAAACCGGATTTTCTCTTCAAGTTTAATTATTTTTTCATCTAATAACAAAACTGTTGAATTGTTACAACTAGTTGATACAGCTTCGTTTCTAAGAGTAAGTACTTGTTGTATTTCTTTTAAAGAAAATCCTAATTCTTTTAACACGATGATCAGCTGAATCTGTCTTTCACATTCTTCATCATATTCTCGATACCCATTTGAGCGTCTTTTTGGCATTAATATATTCTCTTTCTCATAATAACGAATTGTATCAGCCTGCAATTGATATTTCTCAGCAAAATCTTTAATTTGCATGTTCACCACTCCCCAAATACAACATTAACATTGGAGTAAGCTCTAAGGTCAATAGTGAAATTTAGAGTGCAGCCCTAAAAACATAGTAATACCTTTGAATCCTACCTGCCCCAGTTATGGTATAAGAAAAAGCCACCTGTTTTGGCAGCTAATGATAAATATAAGCACACGTTACTTCAAGAAGGAAAATGACGATTTTCCATAATTGCGTACGTCGTTGAAATGCCAATGTTGCGTTGAACTCCTTGTTATTCCTCTCCACTAAACTCTAAAGTATTTAAACCCTCGGATGCTTCTGGTGCTTCAAAAAAATTCGTAACATGAGTAAACACCGCTTCCGTGTCAAAAGCTGCTCTTTCGGGTTGTTCGTTACGCCTTTGTGCAATTTGACGTAAGCATTGCTCGTTAGTTAGATTAAGGAAAATTAGTTGATGGCTCGCATTGACATCTAACACCATATCCAAAAACCACTTTCGCTGCTTTTGAGTGTTAGCTGGAAAATCCATCACTACATCTGTACCGACACTTAATAAATTTTGGACATGCTTTTTTACCAAAGGTTTGATCTTCGCTGACAATTTTAGATAGTCCTCAAATGATTGAACTTGATTGGGATAAAGAGAGGAAATCCATTCATCCTCAGATAATAGTACAGCATGTTTATCTATTGCCAATTGTTTTGATTTAGTTGATTTTCCTGCGCCCATTTTTCCACAGAAAAAGTATAGCGTCCCTGATTGTTTCATATTAATTTAGCCTCCCAGCTTATTTTAGTGGTTGTTCCCCACCTTGTAAAACATGTTATGCAACAAATCGGCTCCGTTTTTTGAACAATTTCCCACCTGAATTTAAACATAAATATATTTTATTCATGCTTTTTTATGTCGTTCGCAAGGCCCACTCTGTAGGTATTCTTCCATTTCACTGTTTCAAGTTTTACTTTTTATGCGATAACATCTCGATTGTCAATATCTTTAATTGAAATAATAGCGATGGTTAATCCTATAAACGAAAGAATAATAGGAATTATAATTATTGAATTTAATGAAAATCCATTTACATTTTGACATACGATAATAGAGATGAGAATGCCTGAAACAATTGTAGCTGGAACTGAATATTTTTTCATTCCAACATAAAGTGGTATTAAGCTAATTAAGCTTGCAGCAAATGCATTCAATACAACAACTCCAAAGTAATTGGTTACGATTGAAGCACTTAATGGTTCAGTAATGATATTTGTGAAATAATTAAACAAATAAAAGCCACTTCCCACTAGTATGAATGAGATAATAATAGCTAAAAAAGTAAAAATAACCGTTACTAGCAATTTCGCTATTAAGATTCTTTTTCGGCTAATTGGGTACATAAATAGAATATTAATGGTTTTATTTTTATACTCACTTATAACTATATGAGACAAAAGGATAGCGGCAAATACGATAAATGTTGCCCTTATTGTTGTTTCAATAATTTGCATTATCATATAATGATTTGACATGATCTCAATTCCTTGAGTAGACTCAATATAGCCAATAACACATAATATACATAGAATGACAATATTCGCTATTAACGCACCTTTTACATATTTCATCAGCTTATATTTTTTCATTTCCAACTTCATAAGCTTAAGCACTAATTCCACCACCATTCAATAAGTTAAAGAAGTAATCTTCTAATGAACTGCTTTTATAATAGATAGATTCAATCACAATTCCATGCTTGAACAGAGTTTCAGAAATGACTTCTTGAGGTACACTCAATTCATAAATTCGTATGGTTTGTGGGTTTAACACTTTAAAATTTGTAATCGTTAAATAATGTTCTATTATAGATGCTGCTTTGGCAGAATCCTTCGTTACAATCTCAATATAGTCTTTATTTTTCTCTCTAACATCTTTCATTGCTATCTCTTCTATTAACTTTCCTTGTATAATCACACCAATCTTGTCAGCAATATGTTCAACTTCTGCAAGAATATGACTTGAGATAAAAATGGTAATCCCATATTCCCGATTTAGCTTTTTGAACAAGTTCCTTATCTCCTTAATCCCAATCGGATCCAAACCGTTTATTGGCTCATCTAAAATGAGTAATTCTGGACTTGTAATGATAGCTCTTGCGATTGCTAATCTTTGTTTCATCCCCATTGAAAATTCCTTAACTGATTTATCCTGACTTTCCATAAGGTTAACGATTTGTAATGTTTCGTTAATAGCATTCTTATTATGATATCCCATATACTCACAGTGAAGTTCTAAATTTTCTCTTGCACTCAGCTTCTCATAAAAAACTGGTTGTTCAATTATTGCCCCTATTCTACCTAAAATTTGAAAGGATTTCGGTGTTAATGGTTTTTCAAATACAGCTATTTCACCCTTTGTTGGTTTTATTAAATTCGCAACCAACTTCATAATAGTCGTCTTCCCTGCACCGTTTGGTCCTAGAAAACCATAAATTTCTCCTTTATTAATTGTTAAATTCACATTAGAAACTACCTCTTTTTCATTAATAATCTTTGTAAGTTCCAGTGTTTCCACAATTCGATTCATAAAAATCGTTCCTCCTCATATTCCTTACCTATCCTATTTCTCTTATTTTTTGTCATCGATTTTTGCCAACCACCTGAAAGAAGTATTGTCATTAATATAAAAATGGTACTAAGAATAAACGGGTAAAAAATATTTACATCATATACAACTCCTGCAATTGTCGGACCTAAAATATTGCCAAAACTCATATAGGCATTGTTCAAACCCATAGCAAACCCTTGATTTTCTCCTGCAAGTTTTGAAATAAGGGTATTAACAACCGGTCTCAAAATTGATGTTGCAAGGAAGATGGTTAATGTAATTCCAAAGAATAGATAAAAGTGATTTACTACCAATGATAAGAAAAAACCAACTGCTGATAAACCTAAGAACAGTATAATCGTTTTTAACTCTCCGAATTTTCCAACGATTTTATCTACAAAGATTAATTGAACTACAACACTAACTAATCCTGTTGACGTAATCATCAAGGCAATTTGCTGTGGTGATGAATCAAATCGATGATCCATAAAGAGAGACAGTACCGATTCATAACCAACTAATCCGAAGCTCATCACTAAAGAGATGAGAAGAGGAATAAAGTAAGGTAATTTAACTGATAGCACAAGTTTTTTAGTCATTGACTCTTTTGATTTTACATGTATTTCCGCATTTTGTTCCTTACTCTCTCCCAAGAAAATATATGAGAAAATGACTGCAACTATAGAGCTAATGGCAGCGACTAAAAATGGCATTTTCAGTCCGGCATTTGCAAGAAAACCACCGATTCCAGGTCCAATAACGATCCCAAGTGACATGGCCGCTGAAATAAAACTATGTCCTTTAGCACGTTGCTCTAATGTTGTAATATCAGCTATATATGCAAAAATCGCTGGAATTAACATAGCAGCTCCAATTCCACCAATGACACGAGAGAAATAATGAATCCCAATAAAATCTGTCGCATAAAACACAAACATGGAAATGGATAATATCCCTAATCCATATATAATGATTTTTCTCCTTCCATACTGATCAACCCACTTGCCCGCAATTGGAGAAAATACGAATTGTGCACCAGCAAAAAATGCAATTAATAATCCTGCAGCTGTTCCCCCTTGATTAATAGATTGTAGATAGTCAGGTAAAATTGGAATAATGATTCCAAAACTAGCATTAGCAATAAACATATTCAGCATCAAAATAGCCAGTTTTCTCTGTGCGTTCCTAGGCATATAAAATGCTCCTTTCTTTGTAACTTAATTACAGTTTAAGGAGCAAATTTTCTTTTTCCGTTAAGTAATCCTTAATTATTTCTTAAGTTTAATATGCGTTGCAATATTTTCTAATTACAATTACAAATCATCTTGTCTAGTCGAACGTTTTAATGAAAAAGAAAATACAGTTTTTCTCCATGGTTTACTGTTAATATGGATCGTTCCTCCTAATTGTTCAACAAGACGTTTAGTAATTGTAAGTCCTAGACCACTCCCCTGATAAAATTTATTCCGCGAGTCTTCTAGTGTATATAGTCTTTCAAACACGCGGTCTTGATATGCCTCATCAATACCTTTACCTCTATCCCACACATCGATATAAATATCTTCTTCTCTATTTCTAATCTTTAATCCTATCTCCTTTCCATCTCCACCATGTATGATTGCGTTTGAAATAAGATTGTTCAATATTCTTTCAAGAGCCTCTACATTACCCTTTACAAAAAATGGTTGATCTGGCATATCAATGTGAACTTCTATCCCATTATTTTTGAAAAGATCATAGTATTCTAATAAACTTTTCTGACAGACATCATTTATGGAAATGCTCGTTATTGGATATACCCTATCACCTGACTCTAATTTTGCTAAATCGAAAAAGTTATCAATTAGAGCAATTACTTCTAAAGATTTATTATGAATTTTTGTTAATATTAATTTCCTTTCTTCAGGATCTAATTCTGAATCCATTTGAATCATTTCCACATAACCTAATGTAACAGTTAAAGGAGTTTTCAGATCATGTGATATATTTGATATCATTTTCTTCATTGACCACTTTGTGCTTTCATAATTTGCTAAAATTTTTTTGTGCTTTTCTAACAACCGGTTCAAATCCATAATTAATCTTATTACTTCTTTGTCTTCTGTAAATAGCCTTATTTTTTCATCTGAAGAGTGGTTGACGATTTCATCTAACTTTAGATGAATATCACGTAAATGTTTTTTTCTTGTCCTATTTATTTGAATTTGAGCATATATGATTGCTAATAAAATGATTGTAGTTACGATATACAAAATCGTCATATTAATCCCCTACCCATTTGTAACCAATTCCCCATAATGTTTGTATATATTTTGGATTGGATGGTTCATCTTCAATTTTTTCTCTTAATCTTCTGATATGACCATTAATAACGTTATCGTTTCCAAAATAATGTTCGTTCCAAACGAGTTGATACAGGTCACTTTTTGTGAATACTCGATTTTGGTTCGTGATAAAAAGCCTTAATAATTCAAACTCCTTTGATGTTAATTTAATTTCTTCTGATTCCTTATATATGGAATAGTTATTTAAATCGACTACACATTGACCAAAAGTAACGATTTGAGAATTTCCTTGTTCAGTTTTACTGGTCGTATATTTTGTTACCCTTCTAATACTTGCTTTAATTCTTGCAGAAAATTCTACCAGCGAAAATGGCTTAGACAAATAATCGTCAGCACCAAAGCCCAATCCCAATGCTTTGTCTACATCAGTGTCTTTTGCGGAAATGATTAAGATTGGGACCGTACTTCTCTCCCGAATCAACTTAATTGCCTCGATCCCATCTAATTTTGGCATCATAATATCAATTACGATTAAATCAACATCTTCACGAAGAAATAGAGACAATCCCTCTTCTCCATTAAAAGCAGTCAAAACAAAATACCCTTCCTTCGTTAGAAATTTTTCCAACATTTCACTAATTGAAGGGTCATCATCTATAAGTAATATACGGTGTGTCATCATTTCCTCCTTGCGAACGAAGCTTATTGTTTCTTTTTAAATAATTGGGTACCCATTGACAGCATTGTACATAAGCAGTCTGATATGTTAAATTTTACGGCTTATTTTTGAGATTGTGAAGGTTACTACCCCGATGAAAAGATATCAAAATATTAATCATAAAACTCTAAAATCTCTCATACTTTCACCAAGAATATAGTGGGAAAACCACATCATATTCTGTTTCATAATTGCCACATGATCCCCTGGCTGATCAGAACTATATGCCATCCCTTTAAATACAATTAATTCTGTATCAATGTCCATATCCTTTAATCCGCGATATAATTCATAAGAGTTTATAATTGGCACTCTTGCATCAGTTTCACCATGTTGAATTAATGTAGGTGTACACGCTGAATTAATATAGGTCATGGGAGATGTTTTAAGATAGATATTTGGATCATTCCATGGAGTATCTCCTAAATACATTCGAATAAAATAAGGGATATCAGTATTTACATAATGTGTCCTCCAATTAGTAATTCCTCCACCAACGGATGCTGCTTTAAATCGATTACTATACATTGAGCAGAATGCAGATATGTATCCACCGTTACTCCAGCCCATGACGCCTACTCTGTCTTTATCTGCTATGCCCATTTCGATTAATTTATCCACTCCAGTTATCACATCATCGTAATTGGCCATTGCCAGTTGTCTATAGTTTGCTTTTAAGAATTCATTCCCATAGCCTGAGCTTCCCCTGTAGTTTGGTTCTAAAACAATAAAGCCTTTTTCGATAAACTGTTCAATTGGATATCTCTCATTGAAGCAGTCTGAAAATATTGGAAAGGATGCCCAAGCCGGACCACCGTGAACTACCACAAGTAACGGATAGTTCTTATTTACGTCAAAATCAACTGGGGTTGATAAAACCCCTTCTATTTCAATGTTATCACTATTTTTCCATGAGATTATGTCTCTTTTGCTTTTAAGCTTACTATTGAAAAAGCTATTTTCATTCGTTATTCTTTTACTATTTAAATAGATATCAAAGGTTTCATTTATTGAGGCCTTATTATAAGCTATATGCTCCCCATCCACTGTTATTGAAGCATCCATTATAAAGCAATCCACGTTTCCACCTAATCTTTCTACAGTGCCTGTCTCAGATAACAAGCCAACAAGATAATTCGTTCTATCCTGCCATCTAATGAATATTCCTTTACATGTCCATCGCAAAGGAATGACGCTACTATCAAAATCTGCTAAAGGATGAAATACCTCTCCATTAGTTAGATCATAAATTTCTATTGTACGATCTTCAATTTGGTTCTTATAATATTTCTTCTCCTTTAAACTTGCTGTATAACAGATTTTGTTGCCATCAGGTGAAAACCAAACACTTTCTCCTAATAGTTTATCTATCTTAATTTTTTGCAGTCTTCTAGCTTTTATTTCGAGTGTGTATAGATCTCTATTAATCGTATCTTCCATAGATGGGCTTGGTGTAGCGATAAATACAATCTTATTTCCATCATTTGAAAGATCAAATTCATGGATGTGAAATGACTTTCCATCTGTCAGAGGGAAAGGGTTGCTATTTTCGTAGACAACTTGATCATTCTTTATCAATTTTTCTAAATCAATGTAATATAAACGATTATTCTGGAATTCCTCCCCAATTTGATGGAAGTTCCAATACTGTTCCTTACATTGCTTAACCTCCTCAGATTCTAGTGGATTTGTAACATAATAAAAACCCTTTCCAGTCGGATCCCATTTGAAATTACTAACTCCGTTGTTCTCATCAGTAACTTGAACACCTCTTACATCATCTATTAACTTAACAAATATCTGGTTAATTTCACGGTTACCTTTACGAACTGGGCTGAGGTATGCGATGAATTTAGAATTTGGAGACCATAATGGACTCGTACTATCTATATCCATAGTTAATGGGTAACACTGACCCTGATCTTTTTCAAATATCCATACATTCTTCTTGTATGTATTATTTCCCCAGTTAGCAATCCTCTTAACAAATGCTACTTTTTGCCATCATCACTTATGTTCGTATCTGAAAAGGTTGGTAAAGAAATACTTTCTTCGATGCTCAGATATGTTTTTTTATTCATGTTTTTCAAACCCCCGCTGCCTTATGCTCTATTCGAACTATATAAAAATTCTTTAAAAACATCCTAACTCCTGCAAAATTATAAAACCCTTAAATAGTTCAAATAAAAAAAACCTCAATTAAATGAATTGAGAGTCAAAATACTTAAAATAGGTGTTTAATTTCCCCCTAATCGTTGTCGATATCGGCTTAAAGTTGTTGATATAATCCCAATAGTTGTCGATATCAGTTTAATGTTGTTGATATCTTCAGTGATATTATCTTAAGGGATTAAGATGTGTTCAGTGAGGGAGCGAGCTATAATGGTTGCATTTCGTAAACTGGCAAGCATTATTCCAGAAACATCACAAGCCAATGCGAACACTTCACTATATGCTTATACTGGAATACATAGCTTTACTTCAATAGGTTGATTACTATCGATTCTATGCGTTTTTTTTATTTCATTAAAAAAGGCAGATTCTTCTCCATATTTTTCAATATGCCAAGATTTTGGAACTCTCACTAACCCATCATTTAATAATTGTTCATTATAATGAGAATAAACATCTATTATTTTCTCTACCGGACCGATGTAATTAAAAATTGCATAGTTTTGTTTAGGAATTGATAAGCTGACCATGCCTTCAGGAACGGACTTAACTTTTTCTACCTCTATTGCAACATAATAACCCGATTTCTCAATAGCTTCTTCATCAACCACATCGGGTACAAACAAACCATGTTGAATACTTTCATTTTTCTTATCTTGGATTTCGTCGATTCTTTTCGCTAGCATTACAACTGCTTTTGGAATTTCAACTGCATAATTTCCTTCTATAGAAAAAACCCTAATTCCTACAAACTTCAATTCACTTTCTTCTACAATCGTATATTTCATTTCAACCATCACCTCTTTCCTACTTATTATTTTATCAGACTATTTAGTATAAATAATCATTTTATCTAGCTTTTAAAGTTTAATCCGAATTTCATGTGCTGAAATATATGTTGAGCATCCCAAATCTTGTCTGGAACAACCTCTAAATCTACTGATGGGATCATTAGTTTATTAGCTATTACTCATTAAACTTGTTGTTGCTCCCATCTTTAATTTGCTTGGTCACCCAAATATCTGGGCAGCTACTGCAAACAGCTCATTATTCCTTTTCAAATCATTTGCATTAAGAATCATGATCGGTGGTTTTGCATTTAGATTGAAGCCTACGTTAATTAAGAATTGATCTATTTTATAATCGAACTGTGGCATGTCAATCCTCACATTTCCTTTAACCCCTCTCAAAATCTCTTTTATTAGTATTAATGCGTCATTAGAACAAGATCCAACGACTTGACCGATTATTAAATTTTGAGGTGTTTGTATAGATAATGCATAGCCTGTGATAGCTCCATTTTCAGTAAGGACTAATGATTTTTGAGATTGCTGAATTCTATGGAATAAAAATGTCCTTCTACGATCACCAAATGCTTGACTGTCTAAAGAAACAATCGAAGGAAAATCTCTTTCGTTGAGGTGCCTCACTTTATTGCTTTGAGACTCTTGTATAATCTGAGATTTAAAGTCTTCACACGTATATTTATAAATATGCGATATTTCCTTAAACCCCATTTTGGAATATAAAGCTTTGCCTTGTTCAGTTGCGATCAGCATTACGAGTAAATCCTCACCTAAAGTATTGATACAGGCTTGCGTTATTTTTCTTCCTAAACCGAATCCTTGATATTCTGGGTTTACAATAACCATCCCAATTGATGAAAGTTTCCTAAAATCGTATGTAATGATTGCTGCACAAGCTAGTAATTGTTCATTATGATCCCTGTACCCAAGTATTGTTCCAGAATTTAATACTGTTTGAATTTCATTAGAATCATAATCCCACCCTACTAAGTTTGATAAGCGAATTAATTCTTTAATATTCTTATGCGACATGCTTTCTATTGTAAAATCACTCATTTACTTACTCCTTTTGTTTCATCAACGTTTTTAAAGTTATTCTCTCTCTATTAATGAAAAAAGAGAGTGTATAAAATAAACCCTAAAACAAAAACTAAGATTGTTACAAGCGTACCTTTCCAACTACTCCCGCCAGTTAAATCAACTAAATTACCATTTTCTCCTCTGTTTAATCCCTCATTTAGAGAACCTGTAGGATTGTTTTTTAATTCCTTTTGCCGTAAGTTTTCTCTTTTTTCTTTTGGTGTCTCCTTTGAATTCATGTAACCATCTCCTCAATTTTTATTATTTATTTATTCATAAGACTGGAAAGTCGCATACTTTACTTAAAGGTGTCAAATCCAAACGATGTAGTATCAATATTATGTACATACCTACAATGTATGTTAAAATTTCCCTAGTATTAATATTAGAAAATTCTAATAAAGGGTGCATCTGAAATGAATAAATTTAAACAAATTATCCTAATTGTTATTGGAGTCATATTTATAACAGGTTTATTACTTATTCGCTATTTATACATTGATAAGGATAGTCATACCCAAATAACGATACAAACACAAGAACCTATTCATATAAAAGGAGATTTTTTTATTAAAGCAAAAGTACCTGAAGGCGAATCAGAAGTGATTGCTATTGTTAATGGAACAACTATTCAAAAACAAAGAGACATCACTATGTCTCAGACTGTTGACAAACGCATGCATACGTCGTTGTTTGTCTCGTTCGTCCCCTCTTGAACAAAATGTTCTATTCGGGTCTTCACTTGACTGCACGCCTAGTCTGACAAGCGCTTTCAAGACAGTCTGTGAGTTTCATCTATTATTTATAAGTCCTCTAAAAAAATGAAGACAAAGTCAGACATCACTATGTCTACTTCATATAAGTTTGATCGGGATTCTGCACTTTATCTTGAATTCCATACCTATGATGGTGAATTATATACAACTTTTCTTGTACCTTATATTAGCACTGATAAATCTACTATTTCAGTAAATATCACACTTTATAATGAAGGTAATGATATAAAAGCTGATATTCACACAAAAAATACACTAACCGATGGGAAATTAATAGAAATTATAAATGATTAAGAAGTGTTATTATCAGAAAATGACAATAGCATTTCTGAGGATATTGTCAATCTTTCTCTTCAAAAGTAGATCCAACACAAAAAAGCAATGTCACTTTTAATTGAATATAAAATTTTATGTTTAATAAAACCAAAATAATAAGGTGAGAACGAACGCTTAAAAATATATTTGAAATTCTTTTCTATTACTTTTGTTAGGTTGTAAGAATAGCTTCATTAAACGGTCGTTTGTGGTATCTTTATGTTAAAAAGAAAATGGATATTTATGTTAACTTTAATAAAGGATTGGGATATTATTCAATAAAGGTATGGGTGTATTAATGGATATAAAAACATTATGGGGTTTAAGGGTTCAGGAATATTATAGAAAGATGTTCAGGTACTATTCAATAATTGGTTCAAATGTTGTTTATTTTTTTCTGATCATTAGTAGTATCTTTATTTATTATTTTAATTTATTTCTACAGTGGATACCTCCACAAATATCAATTGAAGTAATCTTATCATTATTTGTAACTTACATTCTAAAATTAACAAAAGTCCGTACTTTTGTTAAAAGGGCAGATATAATCTTTTTGTTGCCATTAGAATGGGAATTAAAGCCCTATTTTATTAAATCACTTTTATATAGTTTTGTTATTGATGTTATTAAATTGGTAAGTTTCATAACTGTTTTTTTATCCCTATTTTTGCACACAACTAATATAAATCTTCTCTTTCTGTTTTTTATAGTGTGGATTGCTGCATATAATATTTTAATGAAGTGGACTGAACAATGGTTAAAGAACCAAGTACAATTTGTGTTACATAGGTTAAATAGGTTCTTATCAATATATTTAATGTGTTACTTTTTGTTTAATAATGACTGGATTTTTGAGCTTGTTTTAATGAGTATAAATTTCGTCTATTTAATTTTTTTTATAGGAAAAAAAAGAAACCTGAATTGGCAGTGGCTAATTGTTGATGAAGAAAGTGCATTATTAAGCAACTTTAAATTTATTAATATTTTCATGGATGTCCCTAATCTTAAACGTTCTTTTCGGAAAAGACGTTTGCTTACTATGATTCTGAAATTGTGTATCCCATATAATCAAAGTAGGACATTCGTATATTTATACTCACACTTGTTTGTAAGATATAATGATTACTTTTATCTTTATTTAAGACTAACTGTAATTGGAATATCTGTTAATTATGCTTTGCCAGCAGGTGGTTGGATCTTTAATCTCCTCATTTTATTTATGACTGGATTTCAAATAATTCCTTTACAACATGAAATGAAACAAAGTGTAATACTTTATCCTATTTCAAAATCTCAGATAAAAGATTCTTTCTTAAAGTTTGTCTTGGTCATCCTATATGCACAATTTTTAATTCTATATGTCGCGATGTTCATGCAGACTTATACTGCTAACTTATACAATATAGTAATTGGATGTTTATTTGTTTATGTATTTGTATATTTCTATGTATCAAAGAGAGTCAATTTCGCAAGAAGTGCCTTTATAGAATAGCATGGTATTCAACTAACGGAGGGCTTCATCTTAACAAGCCAAATAAAAAGTCGATTCCTTAGCGTGCTGGAATCTGACTTTTTTAGTTTGAAGTTATCTTACCTTAAAATTTCCGAAATACTGCTTGTACTCCTTAATAGAAAATGTTTCAATAAATTATTTAAAATTTTCTTGTTTTCTAGTAAAGACTCTATAAGATGATAGTTTAAAAACAGGCTCCAAATTTAAGTTTTAATACGATTACATTCAAGACTCTAGCCCAGACAAATCTAAGATACTAAAGATAGAAATCAATAGAATAGGGAATCTGTTTTTTAACTGAATTTCCAATTAATTCTTTATTATTCCTTAAGGGGCATACTCTCTATTCATTCCCTTTGCTTCTTCAAAATAGTTTTAATCTGTTCTAAATGATGAAGATCATGTTTAATTAATCCATAAAAATACTGGGCTAATGTTAAACTTTTTTCACCAATGACTATTTCTTTTTGCCATTTATTCACAGGAATCCTGCTTAATGATTTTATGAGACTTTCTCTAGTGGCAATGAATAGATTGATTGTAATCGCCTTTTCATTTACTCTAGCTTTTTTTGCAGATTTATCATTTATTTCGTTTGCATTAGGTGCTTTAGGAAGTTTTTCTCCTGTTAATAAAAAGGGTATTCGACTTTCTATTACGAATTCATCCCAAGGAATAAAATGTCCAACTATTTCTGCTAACGTCCACTTCCCTTCAGCAAGCTTAGTCCTCCAAATGTGATCAGGAACTACTTGTAAGGAATCAATAAAATCTTTTGTTGTATTGTATTGTGCAATCACAAAATCTTTGTCTACTATCATTGAATCATTCCAATCTTACTTTATGATAATAAAAATGTTTGGTTTATCATGAGTTTAATAACGGAATCACGTTAATGATTGGTTCCTCGTATGGATGAATGCTCTTAATAATCTTTTTCACACTTTCTATATTCTCATACTGGCATCTAAATTCCATTTTACATTCTGTTCCGAAAGAAATTTCACCCTTTGTTCCGTTGTATGGAATCGCATTTTTTAATGGTCTCCAGTAGCCTTCAACTCTAGCATAAGAAACAACGTGATCATAGTTTCCAACCGTTAAATAACCATTATGATTTAATAGATTTCTTAGTTTTTCAATATACTCTTCTGGTAATAAGACTTCAATTTTTACGAATTCAACTTGCATCATTTTCCTCCAACTGTATAGTATTAATTGACTTAATAAGGTGGTGTACACGTTTTAAATAATAGTGCCCATTTTTGTGATCATCTAATTCGATCATAAATAATAGTGCGAGCATTAATGCTGTATCTAACCTGTATATATGCTGGATTATTTTAGGTGTGCTCTGTAGCAGATTTTGATTATCATAACCATCCATAAATTCTTTTATAGCGAATTCATTTTGCTCACATATCCTCATTATTTCTGCAATCGGATCTCCTATAAAAGCATTATCCCAATCTATTAATGCCAATACTGTTCCATTCCTAATCAGCATATTCGCCCTTCTTACATCCAAATGCAATAAACAGTTTTCGTTAATGGATGAATCTAGGATTGTTTGAAGAGCTTTTGAGTCTGGGATGACAAGTTCACAATGAAAGGTTGTATTGAACTTTTGAAGTCTTTGTATGATTCTTTGAGAAAGTATTGCAGAAAAGCTCTCAGCGCCTTGGTCTATAATAACAAGGTCGTCGATTGTTGCGGAGTGTAATTGCGAGATTAATTTCCCAACCTCGAAGCTAGAAACCTCTGTTCCATCATCTTTTATATATTGTGATACTAAAAAATTCATCTTATCATTTCTATGTAGTAAATATGACTTCGGTACAGGGATTTTGTTATGAAGAAAACGATATAACGCAGCTTCTTTTACTAACGATTGTTCATAATCTTCACCTTCCTCGACTTGCCATGGTGTTCTTATCACCACTTCTCCGAGGTTTGCTTCATGAATGAAATAAACAATATTGACAACGCCATGATTCAGAAATTGAATATCCTTGTAATCCCATCTATATTCTTTATGTAAAATATGGTTTATTAGCTGCTGTTTATCGTTGATGATTTCAGTGTCGAGCACAAATTGACCTCCTCGGTTCATTTCTTCGCTACATAAACTGTCCATCTATCTTTCTCAACTATGTTATGTTCATTAAGTATGGATACGTTCATATGATGAGCAAGTTTATCTATTTCATCATCAGATAGCTCATGAAGAATACTCCTCCCCGTTCGCTTCTTAATGTCGTTTAATAGAGACTCTTTGTCTTCATGAATCTTTCTTACTTCCCAAACTTTAATCTCCTGAACCTCTTTAAACCCAGCTTCATAAAGATTATTATGTACTTCTTCACTTTTAAACCTTCTTTTACTCTCGATCGTTTTTAATTTTGGAAATAAATCAAAGAAATATCCTCTAATATGTTCATCAGTTCCATCTAAAAAGCAATCCTCTGGAGTTCGGTCTTGAACGATTAAGTATCCATCTCGCTTTACGATTCTATATGCCTCTAAAAAAGTTGGGAGCAATTCTTCTAAATGATGAATTAATGCTCGTTCAAGAATTAATTCACAACTTTCATTAGGCAACCCCGTTTCATACGCTGTACCTAATTTGAATGAGATATTTTTATAATCGATACAATTCTCTTCAGCACCATTTAAATTTGATTTAGAAAAGTCAACGCCAATAATATTCTTAACACCTATATTTGAAAGCGCTTTTGAGTAGATTCCACCACCACATCCAATATCGACTGCACTTTTAATCTCTTTATCACCGAGAATCCCTTTAATCATTTCCTGCCATGATAGATCAGCATTTCTTGTCGTATAGCTATGTTTATTCTTATTGCAATGGAAATCAATGCTCAAAAAAATCGCCTCCCCTTTGATTCAGATTTTACACAATAGAAGTATTATAAGTCTAATACTATAAAATAATAAAAGGCGATAAGAAAAACTTATACCCCTAAATACATCTTTTGAAGAGGACAAAACAAAGAATAACTCAAATATATGCTTGTTAGTAGCCTCTTGCCAAAAATCAAATCATTTGAAAATTGATTTGATTTGTTGTTCTAAATGATTACTTCTTTATCTCATATTTATTACTTCCAGGTAGTTTCTTGATTTCATTCCATGCTTCAATCGCTTCATTACGACTTTTACCTTGATTATTTGAATCCGCGAAAAAATCCCGAATGAATTGATTGTATTCAAATTGAGGAGCAATCACTTTCGTATAAGATGGGTCTTTCTTTCGTTCTTCCTCCTCATACCAAGCGATTACAACATCATGATAAGTCTTTCCAACATTGTTTTTAAAATAGTTTTGAATATAAGTGGAAAAATGAAATTTTGGGATAACTGTCTTTAAGAACAGACGTACATCTTGACTACAACGATGGTTTGCCGTAATGACTGTATCAAGACTTAATTCATTTTGCGATACCTTCTTTTTTATTTTAGATTTTCTGATCGGTTTCTTTATCTCACCTGTCCGCAAGAACGTTTCAATTCTATCGGATAGTTCTATTTTTGAACCAGAAGTGCTTAAGCCGTTTTTTCTGCAAAATGACTGTAATTCTTCTTTTAACCAATAGTAATCTTTAAAACTTTCAATATTAATATCTTTTGTTAATTTTGGTCTCATAAAATCCACCACCATTTTTACTTATAATTATAGAACATTCGTTCTCTTTATTCAATTAATACAAATTCAACCTTTAGGATCAGCTTACCTGTTAAAATACTAGATTTCATTCAAATGTACATTTGAATGAAATGCACTTTTCTGATAACATATACTAAACATTCAAACATTCATTTGAATGAGTTTAAATTATTAAGGAGTGGTTAATTTGGTATATGACATTATTATTATTGGTGGAGGTCAAGCTGGAATTGTATTAAGTCAAAAATTAAAGAAGAGGAATTATAGACATTTAATACTAGATTCTAATAGAAGAATTGGAGACTCATGGCGCATGAGATACGATTCTTTAACCTTATTTACTACTAGACAGTATTCTTCCTTACCAGACTATACGATGGAAGGCGATCCCCAGCAATACCCAACAAAAGATGAAATGGGGGATTATTTAAAAAAGTATGTAGATAAATTCCAATTACCTATCTCCCTTGGTGTTACAGTTAGAAAAGTAACGAAAAAGTTTGGAAAGTTTCATTTATATACATCAAAGGGAGAATTTCATGCTAAAAATGTAGTTGTGGCAACAGGAGCGTTTCAAACACCATTTATCCCACCTATTATAGAAAAAAGAGAACAAATTCATCACCTACACTCTTCTTCCTATAAAAATTTAACTGATATAAACGGAAACACAGTAGTTATTATAGGTGGTGGGAATTCTGGAGCACAAATTGCGGTAGAATTAGCTAAGAGTAAAGAGGTATATCTTGCTACTTCATATAAGATGAGATACTTCCCTTTAAAAGTAGTAGGGAAAAGTATTTTTCATTGGCTTGATAAGCTTGGTGTCTTATATGCTGGTAAAAATACATTAAGGGGAAAGCTGTTACATAAAAGAAATGATCCCATCTTCGGGTTGGATTTAAAAAAACTTATAAAACAGAATTTGGTTACAGTAAAACCACGTGTAGATAAGGTTGTTGGTAGTAATGTCTATTTTAGTGATGGTTCCTATATAAATGCACAAACTATTATCTGGGCAACTGGCTTTAAATCATCATATGATTGGATTGATATTAATGGAGCTATACAGGAGAACGGCATGCCAGCTCATGATCGAGGAGTAAGCATAATCCAAAACATGTACTTTATTGGATTGCCCTGGCAACATCAGCGAGGTTCATCTTTAGTATGTGGGGTTCAAAAGGATGCTGATTATCTTATGAGACATATAAAAATTTAAATCTTGTTTATGAAACTAACTAAATAGTGAGTATTTCGTATAATACAAAAATCGAGAAAACGATATGAAGTTTTCTCGATTTCTTTATTAATCTGCATTGTGTATATTATGATTCGACAAATTGAATAACTAATTCGTTAAAAAAACTTTCCCTTTTCGAATGGTTGTTTCCTCAGCTATACGGATAGCATCTGCTATATTTTCTAATTTGTGTTGAGATCGTACCGGCGCCAATTTCATCTTATTTTGATTAACTAACGCTATTAAATGATTAAAGGTTTCATTCCATTTTTTATCTGATGCTTTTTTATTCCAATGTCTTAGATGAAAGATTCGCGCGTTTACTTTTGCATCATTCGTTATACTTGCCCAGTTCACTTGTATTCCGGACAACAAACCGATCGTTATGAATGCACCTTGGGGCTTTACGCAAAAAGCTAACTCGGTACCAGACGACCCACCAATCGAATCAATGGCTGCATCAGCCCCTAGTCCTTCAGTAAATTCCATTATAGCTTCATGTAAAGAATCGCTGGATGTATTAATAACATGAGTCGCACCAAGTTTCAATAAATCTTCTGTATAGTTATTATTTCTCGTAATCGCAATGAGTCGGAAGCCAAGAACTTTTGAGAGCTGAGCAAATATAGATCCTATTGCAGATCCGCATGCATTAACCAATAACGTCTTGTTTGGCCCTAAATTTAGCTCCTCTGTACAAATGGCCCAAGCTGTAACAGGGTTAATATATAATTGTGCAGCTGTATAATCATCAATTGATGGTGGGATTGATATAGCAAATTGTGCAGAAGTTTTAACATATTCTTGCCAAGTACCTTCCCCTCTTAGTGGTAACACACGCTTTCCTATTAGGTTTTGAGCTACTGAAGATCCTACATCTTGAACGATTCCAACGCCTTCATATCCTGGAATAGTCGGTAATTCAATACGATGAGAATAAAACCCTCTTATTGGAATTAAATCAGAAGGATTTATCGGTCTAGCAATCATTTGTACTAGCACTTCATTTTCCTTCGGAGGTTGAACCTTTTTATGTCCGAATTTCAATACATCCACTGGATTGCCGAATTCACTAATATCAATATATTTTGCTAACAATTTATAAAGACTCCTTTTTTTCTCTTTATATAAATGAGTTTTCAAACTTCTCTGTACTAATGGTTAAAAGTTCTAGTGCACCAGTAAATCGTTTCAGATCATATCTAGTATTCTTCTAATTGTATTCACTACCAATTCAGGTTCATCATCATGAATATAATGCCCAATATTATCTGCTAATACTAATTCACTGTTAGTAGATATTTTAAGAATCTCACTCTGCATCTCGTTCCATAATACTTGTGACTTCTCGGAATAATGTTCTTTCTTCCCAGCAGAAAGAACAATAAGCGGGGCATTTAATTGTTCTATAGTTTCTTCTAATTGCTTTAGGCTTTCCATAAATTTTTCATAATTACCTTCATAAACAAACTGCTTATTGTATGCTTGTTGAAAGTCTTTTGACATGGTTGGCAGAAATCTTTCTCTATAATCTACAGGTGTAGAATCAATAAGCACTAGCCCCTTCACTTCATTGCAATATTCAGATGCAAACATACGCATATTCACTCCACCAAAAGAATGACCGACTAGAATATACGGTGGATTGATCTTTGCTTTCATCAAAAGTTCCTTTAATTCTTTTACCATCTCTCGACTGGTTCTAGGGTTTGTACTTGGTTCACTTTTTCCTAGCCCTGCTCGATCATAAATGAGAATACTAGAAAGTATTGAAAGTTCGTTTATTATAGAATCCCAAGTTTTAAAATATTCTCCATATCCAGCATCCATTATTATTGTAGGCTTGTCATTTTTCTCCCCTAGTAATTTCGCATATAATTTACTGCCGCTAATTTGCACATTCTTTTCTCCCATAATATAATTCACCCCGCGCACCCTATCGGCTTTTACGCTCATTCATTTTTCTTAATCATAACATTCTTCTTAAAATAAACTGTCTATTTATTCGAATTATTCCTCACTAAAGGATGGTTTCTTTGCATTTGTGCATAGGCAAAATCGGTTCCTGGGAGAGAGATAAAGAATTAAACTTAGCTTTAACATTCCTGACATACCTACAAAGAAAAAGCGACACTGCTTGAAGTGTCACTTTTCGAAAAATATTACTTTAAATGAGCATTCATCTCATTCACGATTTGCTCTGTCGTTATAACCTTAGCAAACTCATCATGTAAAGTAGCCAATGAAACCGTATGAATCGTTTCAGGATCGAAATATTTACCAGTATGATCTTTCATACCAAATGCTGCTGTTGCATCAGCGACTAAATACGTAGTAAAACCTAAGTTCCCGCTCATCCTTGTTGTTGTAGACACACAGTGAGGGGTCGTTAAGCCAGTGATTACCACAGAGGTAATTCCATTAGTTATTAGATAATCCTCCAACTCTGTTCCTATGAAGCTACTATTTACTTTTTTGATGATAATCTTCTCCCCAACTAGTGGCTTGACGATTTCTTTAATATGAAACCCTTCTTTCTCAGGATAAAACAATGAACTCAGCTGATCAGATACATGCTGAATATAAATAACTTCTTGATTGCTTGCTCTCCAGATCTTTAAGATCTTTAAGATATTTTCTTCTGCTTCGTGATTGTTTCTTTGTCCCCATTTTGGATCATCAAATGCATTTTGAACATCTACAATAATTAACGCGTTTTTCCCCACAGTGGATTCCCCCATTGAATATTGATTCATTTATCTTCATCTTCTAACTAGGCTAAAGAATCTTCTATCCTTTAATATACAAGACTTAGAAGTTTTATTGTAACTGGCTTGCACTTATAGTGGAAAACAGAGGACAAGTGGTATATGAATGTTTAAGGCAATAATCATGGATAAAGCACTATCTGATGGTGTCGATTGAGTTCCAATATATCCTCCATATTCAAGTAGCCAGCCGATTAACGCTAGACCTATCCCGGTCCCCATCTTCATACCGAAACTTGCAGAGCTATTGATTAAACCTGCCATTCTAAAACCACCATCCAAATAATCCATGGTCTAGCACGCCCATGTTTAGACTTTGTCCGATCCACAATCATGCCCATACCAACATCTGTTACTCCATCAAAAATACGGATGATGATCATCATTGTTCCAATGATACCAGCTGATATCCCAACAATATCTGTATAAAAATAAGTTAGAAATGAACCGAATAATGTCCAAACTAAAATAATACTAAAAAAACCCATTCCGTAATTAATCATTTCTTTACGGCTTGGGTTTTCCATTGTAGCATCACGTGCTTGAGACTCTACGTTCTTAGTTGCTTCCATTCTTTCTTCCCCTTTAGGTATTAAAAGCTATAACACAAAAGGTTAGTCTCCATTAAAGATCATAATGAATAAATGCTTCTCTTCCAAAGTTTGTAGTAAGCCATGATCCTTCTTCATTAAATAATTTTTCCACTTCATTACGATTAGATGGGGGCATATCTATCCATCTCACTAATTTGAGAATAACGTCATTCTTTTCATTATAGTAATTAATGACCACCTCGGCTTGTTCAGAAAGCTTGGTTGTCCATATTTGTGATCTAGCCATAACCATAGAATAGTACGTTCTAATCAGCTTGCGTGAAAAGTTTTGTATGAGTGTTTTCTCTTCTTCTGTAGAGGCTAATTGCAAACTAGCCATGGTTTTATCAAATACAGCACCAATATCACCATTAAATTGAATGGCGATTTCACTCGTTAACTTGTATGGACCAAAGTGTACTCGAATGTCATCCCCATAAACGCAAACACAAAGCTCCTTTATAAATGCTTGTTCGTAATAAGTTTTCGGATCCATTACATAACGTACATCTGTCGTTGCAATGCCGACATCACGAATTAGGTGTTCGTATTTATTTGAAAGCAACAAACTTTGCTCTTTTAGAGAAGTCTTCTCATCTACCGTTAACTCCTCGTTATAGATAACTAATAAATCTAAATCTGATTTAATAGGAATTGCATCACCTCTAGCAATACTCCCATAAACATAAATACTATGTAACTTCTTATCAAACAAGGAGATGATCATATCAATACAATCGCTAATGCAAGGTTTATACATTTGCAATATTTTTTGTTCGGAAACATCGCTAATTATATATCCGTTTCGATCTAAGCCATAGCCAGGCTTTAAATGAATCATTTCTTCTCACCCTTTATATAATTTAGTTCCACTAGATCACTTCACTATCGTCAATTAATTTCCTGCTTTCTTCATCCATTCGTTTTTATGAAAGACCACCTAGATAACGAAAAACCTGAGATCAATTTGTATAAAACAACATTTTGACATCAGGTTTATTTAGAAGAATATTGATAACCAACTTACTTTCTCCAAAAGGTTGTACATTCTGCTTTATCCGCAATATTAAATGTAATCATTTTGTCGATTAATTCAAAATCGAACGGTTCACTCCATTTAAACCGTACTAATTCTTTTGTATGGTCAAGACCTTTAGACTCAATATGTTCAGATACATAATCCATACAGGCTCTTTCAGGTGCAACAGACATATGTTTTTTCGCAGCGCTAAATCCAATTATAAATGTTCCATGATCTGTATACATTGGCTGGTTCCAAGCAACCTTTTTATCTAAATTAGAGTAATGGTCATCAATCCAGTTAAATACTTCCTCTAATCGGATGCGTTGATCGGGATTGTCTATACTCGCTAAATAATCAGTAAACTCTTCCATATATGTACCTCCAAACTTATTTAATGCACTTAACAGTTTAGCCATAAATAAAAAACGAGTAAACCACCAATAGAAAATTAAGACCAAATTTCTTTTGCTTTTGGAAGATCATTCAACCCGTTTATTAGCGGTTTTTGCATAGGAGGTGGGCATTTTAAATTATGCTCTTTAATTTTATTGTTTATTTCATCTATATCTGAATCAATCTTTGCTTTTAATAGTAAGCGTGCAACATCTTTCTGAATCCTTAACCATTCTGGTAAGAATCCGGCTTCTGCTGCTTTATGCTGGAAGTTTTGATAGACATCTCTCTGGAGGTATTCTTTTGGTAGTGGCTTCCCTTTACCTTTTATATCACTGCTTTGCTTGGAATTTTTTAAGATGTCACCGATTAAATCGTTGTATTCTCTATCCACTTTAAAAACCTCACTTTTATCATTAAAATGGTTAATAATTTAAAATTTACAGATTTTATAATAGTTATTCTCTCTATTTTCATTTATTCCTGCTTTATTATCAATAAACAATGCTAGTATTCTTATTTTCCTAATCAAATAATTTCCCAATGAACCTATAAATTTTCTGTTTTTTCTTGTATCATTACGATTATAAGTATTAATTCCCGCTCATAAGACTACTATTTATACAGTGTATACAAAAAAATAAAAATTAATAGAGTTTATCCTTTCAATTTCTCCTATATTTTAATATAATAATTACATGATAATAATTATCATCTAATAGTTGTTTGTTGATGTATTATCATTTCTACTAAAATCTGAAAAAGATAAGGAGAATGAAGATGAGCGATAATAATATTATTTCTGAAGCAAATCATTCTGGAGGAGGCAAATGTCCTTTCTCACATGGAAGTATTACAAACCAAAAAACATCTGCTACTACAAACAAAGACTGGTGGCCAAATCAATTAAACTTAAATATTCTTCATCAACATGATACAAAGTCTAATCCTATGGGTGAAGAATTTAACTATGCTGAGGAATTCAGCAAATTAGATTACGATGCATTAAAGAAGGATCTACATGATCTTATGACAGATAGCCAAGATTGGTGGCCGGCTGACTACGGTCATTACGGACCAATGTTTATTCGTATGTCTTGGCATGCTGCTGGTACATACCGTTCTGGTGACGGTCGTGGAGGCGGTAACACAGGGAATCAGCGCTTCGCTCCATTAAACAGCTGGGCTGACAATGCTAATATCGATAAAGCTCGCCGCTTGCTATGGCCAATAAAGCAAAAATACGGCAATAAAATTTCATGGGCTGACCTTTTGCTTTTGACAGGAAACGTTGCGATTGAATCAATGGGTGGTAAAACATTTGGATTCGCTGGTGGGCGTCCTGATATCTGGCATCCAGAAGAAGATATTTATTGGGGTAATGAAAAAGAAATGCTAGGTGACAACCGTTACTCAGGTGATCGCGAGTTAGAAAACCCTCTTGCTGCAGTTCAAATGGGATTAATCTATGTTAACCCAGAAGGTCCTAATGGAAAACCTGATCCAATTGCAAGCGGTCGAGACATTCGTGAAACGTTTGCACGTATGGGAATGGATGACGCAGAAACAGTTGCATTAATTGCTGGTGGCCATACTTTTGGTAAAGCTCACGGTGCTGGAGATGCTGCACAAGTTGGACCTGAGCCAGAAGCTGCTCCATTAGAGGCACAAGGTCTTGGATGGATAAGTTCACATGGTAGCGGTAAAGGAAGCGACACAATTACAAGTGGTATCGAAGGTGCTTGGACTGCTAACCCTACTCAATGGGATAATGGATATTTCGAATTGTTATTCGAAAACCAATGGTGGTTAACGAAGAGCCCTGCTGGTGCTTGGCAATGGCAAATTGCGGATCCTGCGGATAAAGATTTAGCACCTGATGCTGAGGATGCGTCTAAAAAGGTTCCGACTATGATGACAACAGCTGATATGGCTTTGCTTCATGATGAAGAATACAAGAAAATCTCTCGTCGTTTCTATGAGAACCCTGAACAATTTGCGGATGCTTTTGCGCGCGCTTGGTTTAAACTTCTTCACCGTGATATGGGTCCTCGCACTCGTTACATGGGACCAGAAGTTCCATCTGAAGAATTAATCTGGCAAGATCCAATTCCAACAGTTGATTATGACTTATCTGACAGTGAAGTTGCAGATTTAAAGGCAAAAATCCTAGCTACTGGTTTAACAGTTTCTGAATTAGTAACAACAGCTTGGGCTTCTGCAAGCACTTACCGTGGTTCTGATATGCGTGGTGGAGCAAATGGTGCACGTATTCGTTTATCTCCACAAAAAGACTGGGAAGTTAACCAACCTGAGCTATTATCTAAAGTGCTCGGTGCTCTTGAAGAATTACAAGCTACATTAGACAAAAAAGTTAGCCTTGCTGACTTAATCGTCCTTGGTGGTAGCGCAGCAATCGAAAAAGCAGCTGAAAATGCTGGATTCAATGTAACGGTACCTTTCTCTCCTGGCCGCGGAGATGCTACAGCTGAGCAAACGGATGCTGAAAGCTTCGACTTCCTTGAGCCAGCTGCTGATGGATTCCGTAACTATCAGAAGAAAGAATACAGCGTAACAGTTGAGGAGCTACTTGTTGATAAAGCGCAATTATTAGGTCTTACTGCCCCAGAAATGACAGCTTTAGTTGGTGGTATGCGTGTATTAGGCACGAACCACGGTGGCACAAACCATGGTGTATTCACTGAAAATGTAGGAACTCTTTCAAATGACTTCTTTACGAATCTTCTCGATATCGGAGTTCAATGGAAACCAGTTGATGGACAAACGTACGAAGGACGTGACCGTGTAACTGGAGAAGTCGTCCGTACAGCAACTAGAGTCGACCTTGTATTTGGTTCTAACTCTGTATTACGTGCGATTGCTGAAGTATATGCTCAACACGATAATAAGGAAAAATTCGTTAATGACTTTATCGCAGCATGGGTAAAAGTGATGGATGCAGACCGCTTTGATCTTAAAGCGAAAAAGCTTGAGCTAGCATTAAAATAATCGCCTAACTCAAAAAAGATTAAATAAGAAAAATTAGTATGAGATTGTAGACAAAGTCGATTTCCGACTTTGTCTACATGTTTTTTCAGAGGAATTATTACTAACAGAAGAAACCCTAAGACTGTGTTGAAAACGCTTGTCAGACTAGGCGTGCAGTCAAGTGAATACCCGACTAGAACACCGGGTTCATGAGGGGACGAACTTGACAAACAACAACGTATGCATGCGTTTGTCAACAGTCTGAAATTAGTATATATCTAAGATCTGAGTCCGAGACTTACCGGCTTTAGATCTTTTCATTTTTCTCACAGATTTAATCCATGTATGAATACTACAAGGATTAATAATACGTTTTATCACTTCAAAAACGTTACATTTTTCAAAAAAAAACCCTCTAAATTGTTGTACTACAGTTTAGAGGGGTAAAATTTTATAGTGCGCTTATAGATCAATAAGTGAACTGATTGTTGCTCTTAATTTATTTTTTCAGAGTCAATGCAGGATTTCTGTTATTTGGTATTTACTTGACTATTTTCTTCCATATTATCCTCTCTAATCGAGCACGATTGCTTCTTTGTACTATGATGATCGGAAGATTAAATAATAACGCGTATAAAATCATTAAAATCCATGCCCATAGAGGATTCCACAAAATGAAAAACAGAGCTGGGAGTATTGACACCCAATGATTAAATTCCGCACGTTTAGTTTCATTTACATAATTCTCTAAATATGCAGCTGATCTCCCTATTACTTGCGACTTTGCGAACCCTCTTCTAATGATTTTAGTTCCATCAGGAATATGATCTTTCCACTTTTTCACTAAAAATACCTTATCCCAAAACTCCCCATCCCTCTCCCAACTTCTTATTTCATAAAGTGATGATTGTTTCTGAAATGATTCAATCGGGATTCTAACTGTCCAAAGCGATACAAATATATGAACGAGTGCCCAAGCAATAACATTTACCAAAAATAACATTGGCAAAGATAATTCTATAACCGGCATCGTTAAACTTGAACCTTTCTTCCGCGCCAATTCACACTTCGTTTGATTGAAGTTAAATAAATTGAGCGGACAAATACGATTGTAAAGAAAACGAATAATAGCGGGTATATTGCAACATACCTCTTTTTAAAATTTCCTACTTTTCTTGTTTGCCTTACTAGTAAAAGAAAATAAGAAGCATAAATCATCAATGAACTAATGATGATCCAATATGTTGGCTGCAACAGCACTGAAACCATCACACTTCCTATACTCATAAATGCACCGGTAATCCATAAGCAGATTAATGTCATGACAAACGGATTTGTTGACCTTGAAGCAGTAGCAAAACTTTTTGACCATCCGTCTATAAGTTTCGTTAATCCTTCAGGATACATTCGAAACGAAATACACCCTTTTCCATTTAAACACAAAACTGGGAGTTTGTTTGATTGATATAATTCTCCCAAAACAAGATCATCCATTACAGCTTCGCCAACTTTTTGATGTCCACCAACCAACATGTAGTCATTTCTATTTGTAATAATACATGGTCCAAACGATCCTGCTGGTTTCAATTTCCCCTTCAAAAAAGTAAAGCAATTCATGCCTGTAAACACGATAAGATTAAAAATTGCTGAGAATTGTTCATAGTTTTTTTCCATATAATGATACGGTTGTAATGAAACAATCCCTTTTCTACCCATTCGTTCATATTCATTTACTAAATCCAATAATGCAAAACCATGATCAAACCTTGTATCTGCGTCTAAGAATAACAAAAGGTCATGTTTTGATTTGTTAGCGCCAATCCAACATGCTGCTGATTTCCCCCTCCAATCCAAGGGGTTATCACTGCTACTTAAGACTGTCGCTCCAAAATTGTTGGCGACCTGTACAGTATCATCTGTAGATTCATCATCAACTATAATCAATTCTATATTTATTCCTTTCTGCTGACGAATTGAATGCAATAATGGCTTTATACGAACCGCTTCGTTTCTTGCTGGTATTATAATTGAAATCGATCTTTTTGCATCTTCCCTTTTTACATTTGAAATTGTTGGATTATGACAAAACATGAATAGGCCTGCCAATATACCTATAAGGCTAATAAGCATTGATCCAATTAGGATAATTGTTAACATGATAACTGGCCCCCTAGATTGAGGTTTTTTCTGCTTGAATGATTTTATCACTTACTTGTTGACCACTTAATGTTACCATTGGCATTCCTGCACCTGGATTGACCGTTCCACCAGCAAAATATAAGTTGTCATATTTTTCACTCTTCTTCTTGTGTTTAAATCCCTTATTTTTTTTCTTGTTCGAGACTGTTCCGTAAATTGAGCCTCGATGGGAAAGGTACATATTATGGATATCATGAGGTGTCCACATATCTTCTACTACAATGTTTTTTCTTAAATCTTTTAACCCCATCCTTTCTAACTTGAGTAATACAGTTTCTCTTAATTGCAAATAGTCTTCCTGTGTAAACGCTTGGTCTTGTATGTACGGTATATGTGGAAGTACCTTAATATTTTCATGACCAGGTATTGTCTGACTAGCATCTGTTTTATTAACATTTACAACATAAATTGTTGGGTCAGTAGGTAATTTTTTTTCTCTAAAAACTAGATCCATTTGTTCTTTTAAGTTGTCAGAGAAAAAGAAATTATGGTGAGCGAGCTCAGGATACTCTGCTTTTACACCTAAATGGAGAACTAAACCAGAACTAGATGGCTCAAATTTCTTCTCAAGTTTTCGAACAAATTTTTCATCTTCTTCTAATAGCTGTTCATATACAGGTATGACTTCCATGTTCGAGATAAAGTAGTCCGCAGTCAAGGTACTACCATCTTCGAGTAAAACAGATTTAATCCGACTTCCTTCTTTTTGCATCTTTTTAACTGTTTTACCTAAATGCATCTGAACGCCTAATTCTTCAGCTAACTGTTTTAATGCAAGAGCTATTTTATGCATCCCACCTTCAACATACCATACCCCTTGTGTATGTTGCATATAGATCATCATATTAAGTACGGCTGGAGCTTCATAAGGCGATGAACCAACGTACTTAATAAAATAGGAGAGCATGTCTCTTAGTTGGGGGTTAGATATGTATTGATCGATCGATTCATACATGGTTGAAAACAAATCAAAGCCCTTAATTGATCGAACAATACCATGATTCTTAATGACTTCCATCGTTGTATCCAAACCTTTATTTAAATAGCCTTTTTCCGTTTCTTCGTATATTCTTTTTGCATAATTCAAAAAAGCTTTATATTCACTTATATCTTTCTCGGTTAAGAACGGATTCTCTTCTTTCATTTTCTTCAAGTCTCCATACAAATCAATAATACGATTATTTGGAAAAAAACTTCTCCATTCATGCTCGATTTTTTTAATCGTCAGATAATCCTCCATTTTCTTTCCACTACGTAAAAACAATCTTTCAAAAATTTGCGGCATCGTTAATATGCTTGGTCCTAAATCAAAGCCAAACCCATTCTTCTCTAATCGATTTAATTTTCCACCGAGATGATGGTTTTTTTCTAATAACGTTACTTCAAAATCATTTTGAGCAAGGGAGATAGCGGCTGAAAGGCCCCCTAGTCCCCCTCCAATCACAATTGCTTTTTTTCTTCTCATTATGAACAACTCCGTTCACGATTATTAGCTAAATCAATTCTAGTCCTATTAAAAGCATCTTCAATAATACTAAGATTCATCGTACTTTTGAATTTTAAGCAGTCATAATTTCTTTCACGTACAACTTTTAAGTAACTTCGATAAACTCGAGCGGCAGACATCACTTCAAACTGGCTGTCCTCAGCAAAATACAAGATGTGCTTTTCAAATTCGTCATATAAAAATTCAGATCTTCGTGCAATTAATTCCCATAAGTTAACAAAGCTTTCATCCACTTCTAAACTAATAAAGAAATCGTCATCCAAGAAGTATTTGTTCATCTCTTCTCTTGGCAAATAAATCCTGTTGTGAACAAGATAATCTTCACCCACATCTCTTAATATATTGGTTAATTGCATTGCTTGGCCGAGCTGTACAGCTGCTTTCTCTAACTCGATTGTTACTGTATCAGCAAGGATAGGAAGTAGCATTAACCCTACTGAACCTGCAACATAGTAGCTATAAGACTCTAATTCTTCAATTGTGTTTATTCCTTTAAAGTCTAGATCCATCTTTTGACCAAAAATTTGGTCAAAAAATGGCTCGACTTTCATAGGGTATCGATTAAACACATCCCTTAACGCTCTCCATAAAGGTTTATCTACTTCTTGTTTCTTTGCAAAGAGAATGAGCTCTTGTTCTAACGAATTAATTCTATTGATCTTTTCTTCCGTTGTATTGGCTTTATCTAAAGCATCATCTGCTTGCCTACAAAATGCATAAATTGCAAAAACTGCTTTTGCTTTTTCAGGCGGTAATTGTTTAAATGTATAATAGAAACTTTTAGAATTTGCCTTAATAATTTTTTCGCAATATAAGTAGTCCTGATCTAAAGTGAGTGAGTAATGAATATTCAAGTTATTTCCCCTTTCATTTAACTAAGTAAGTTGACCATCATCTAATAAAAGTTCTTCAGTAGCGATTTTTGCCGATAATAACACAATTGGGACACCTGCACCTGGGTGTGTACTGCTGCCAGTGAAATACAAGTTCTCACAATTTTTTGCTTTACTTTGTGGTCTTAAATGATTGCTTTGAAGTAAATTTGGTCTTAAACCAAAACAAGCACCATTATAAGCATTTAACTTTTCTTTAAAATCAACAGGTGTCATATATGACTCTGAAACAATTTCTTGCTGAACGTTTTCAAACCCTTTGATTCTACTAAGTTTTGACATTACTTTATTTCGATAATATTGAATGGTATCCTCATTCCAATTATCCTTTCCTGTAGACAGATCAGATACTGGAACTAAAATATACAACCCGTCTTTGTTAGGCGGTGCCATAGAGGCTTCCATTTTCGATCCAATATAAACATAGAAAGATGGGTCTTTAATACGTTCTCCATCAAAGACTTGGTTGATATTTTCTTTTACATTTTCACTAAAAACGAAATTATGAACAGTATCAACATTGTCATATTTTTTATCCATACCTAAGTACATGAGAAAACAGGAACATGAATATTTCATCTTGTCTATTTTATTGTCCGTATATTTCTTCCCTTTTGCTTTTGTATCTTTCACCAAATGTTTCATTGCATGAGGAAAATCTGCATTACACATTACAAAATCGCTGTTTTTAACTTCACCGTTCACGATAATCCCTGTAGCTTTACCATCTTTGATACAAATTTCGTCAACTTCCTGATTGTACGTAATCTTCCCACCAATTTCGTAAAATAGTTTTTCCATTGCTTTTGCCATTGAATGCATACCTCCCTTAATGAACCATACACCATATAGCAGTTCAATCATTGGAATAATCGTATAAAGGGAAGGTCCATTATATGGAGAAACTCCTATGTATAATGTTTGGAAGCTTAGCATTTGCTTTAGTCTCTCGTTTTTAACATATTTACCTATAAATTGGTCAGCCGTATTTAACGTTCTTAACTTCATTGCTTGCTTTAACATAAATGGGTTGTAAAAATCTTTAGCATTCCTGAATGGTCTTTGTAAAAAGTGCTCTTTTGCCACAAGAAAGCGTTTATATATTTTCTCTAAATAAGTTAAAAAGCCTTGAGCGTCTTTTTCACTTATGGACTCTAATGTTTTCATTAAATGAGTTAGGTCTGATGATACTTCAAATTTATCTTCGGGCTTATCTCCAAAAAAAACAGAGTACATAGGATCTAATTTTTCCATTGGTATATAATCGTCAGGATTTCTGCCAACTAATTCGAATATTTCGCGATACAGTTCTGGCATCATTACTATTGTTGGACCTAAATCAAATTCATAACCATCCTTAATAATTCGGTTCATTTTCCCTCCTGGAACAGAACCCTTTTCGATGATTTCTACATCATAACCAGAATGCTGCAATCGAATTGCGCTTGCTAACCCAGCAATCCCTGCACCAATGACAAAAATTTTCTTACCCATAAATTGCTCCTCTCGACTGTTACACATTTGTCTAAATATTAATTATTTGTACCTATTATTCTTGAAAGTGACACAAGTGTCAATTAAAACACATTTACAAAATGTAAATGTAAAAAAATAAACTATTTCCATATTCCCTTTTCAAAAAGAAGCTAAACCTCAATTTAAATATTTTTTTTAAAATAATTTTAATGAATCCTCCAAACAATTAAAAGAACGAATTTAGGAATGGATAATAAAGCATAATCTAAGGAAAAATGTTTTGTTTTGTAGTTCAAAAAAATGGTTTTTACACGCTAGGAGTTTTAAGAAAAGAGGAATTTTCATAGTACAATATTGTAATACATTCGAATACTCTGTAAAGACTGATGATGGACTTTGCACAATATTAAACAGTTTGGCTAACTTAGAAACTGCCGTCATTATGACGGCAGCTTTCCAATTCTTATGGCTTTAATATTACCTTTATACAGCCATCTTCATGATTATTGAAAATTTTATATGCGTGACTTGCATCTTCTAATGGAAGTTTATGTGTGATGATTTCTGTAGGGTCTAATTTTCCATCTGTAATCATCTTTAATAATCCAGGCATAAAATGAATAACTGGTGCTTGCCCCATTTTAATATTAATATTTCTAACCCAAAAGGCTCCTAAGGGAAATAGATTATAATTCCCTCCATACACCCCTGTTAGATGAACAGTTCCAAATTTGCGAACTGCCTTTGACGCAATTTGAATTGGACCTAATGTTCCTCCTTGTAATTTTAGCTTTTGTTCTAAATACTCTAGCGGAGATTTCTTGCCGTCCATCCCCACACAGTCTATGACAACATCAGCCCCACCTTGTGTAATCTCTTTTAAATGCTCTCCCATATCAGGATATTTTGTAAACTCAAACACTTCAACTTGATTCATTCTTTTTGCATGTTGGACGCGGTATTCAAGATGATCTACGGCAATAACCCTCTTTGCCCCCTTCATCCATGCAAATTTTTGAGCCATTAAACCGACCGGTCCACAACCAAGAACGATGACTGTATCTCCTGGTGTTACACCTGAGTTAACAACACTCCAATATGCTGTTGGAAGAACATCCGATAAAAATAATAGAGATTCATCTTCTAAATCGCATGATTCTGGAATAACAAAAGGTGTAAAATTACCAAAAGGTACTTTTAAATATTCCGCTTGTCCACCTGGATGATTCCCAAACTTTTCAGAGTAGCCAAAGTAGCCACCAGAATCATAATGAGGGTTCGAATTGTCACATTGACTTTCCATTTTATGATCACAATAATAGCAGTGTCCACAGGATACATTGAACGGAACGACAACTCGATCACCTTTTTTAACCTTAGTTACCCCAGGTCCCACTTCTTCAACGATCCCCATCGGCTCATGTCCAATAACATAACCTCGGTGTAAAGGGATATTTCCCTGATATAAATGCAAATCAGATCCACATATAGCAGTAGAAGTGATTTTCACAACGATATCATCGTACTTCTCGATTTTTGCATCTTTTACATTACGAACTTGAATTTGATTTGCACCTTGATAAGTAACGGCTCTCATCTTATTGCCCCCATTCACTTCTATGCCTTTATTTTCATTCAAAATTGTGAGGATTATACTCAATAATGAATATGACAAGCTTCGAATGTGAATGAGTTTGAAGACTTGCTTTACAAATAAATAAAACCAAACCATCTATTTAACTATGGGTTGGGCAATTAGCAAGAAACTTAACAAAGTGTTAGGAACCGTTAAACATTATAAAACTAAAAAAATGTAGGGTTACAGCTATTTATTCATATCAAAAATAGCCTGTGTTTATACATCTTTTCGGAAATGATTAGGGTGTTCATTTAAACATTTTATTTGAATATCTGGATGATTACTCTAGGAATGAACAGCAAAACATCTGCAAATGTAATGGTCTTATCAACAGTGTCCAATTTGTTTTCAAATCTAGCTTGATAATCAAATGAATTCGTAATAAAGTCTCCTTGGACTGGTTCTTCCCCATCTCTAAAATGAATTCTGATTGATTTTCCTTTTAAGAAATTTCGGGAATTCGAAACTTGAAAATGGATGTGTGCTTCAGATGAGTGCCCTGAATTTCCACACTTACCGATTACTTGCCCTTCAAACACCTTGTCCCCTTTTTTTACAGCAATGGAGTCTTTTTTAAAATGTGCAATCACACTATATTCATTGTATTTATGTTCAATAACAATATAATTGCCGGCTAGTTCGTTTTCATCCATTGCACCAGGAATTTGATCTTGCTTCCCATCAACTACAACGGTGACTTTCCCATCAGCTGGTGCTACAACTTCCTCATCAAACGCAAAGTAGTTACTGTTTAAAGTAGGATCTCCATTGAATGTTTTACCTTCTTGTACTTTTACTAGATCATATGCATATCTTTGACTTTCATATACATAATGATAATTAAACACTTCATTTGTCCCACCCCAAAACACAAACCATTCCCCTTTAACTGGCATAATGTATTTGTTCTTGGTTAACACTTTGTCTGTGTCTGGATAAGTAATAAATGGTTTGAGATAAAAACTTTGAATACAACCTTCAGCAAATGTAGCAACAATCGCTTTTTCCCTTTTATCTTCTAACCAAAAATATTGTACTGCATTTGGCATGTTCGTTTTTGCTTCTAAATGATATGTATCCTCTTCATCACTAAAAGATTGGCATAATTTCTTAAAATGATCATATGTAATCATCTTTTTAAAAGCTGATGATGTTGAATCGTAAATTCTTTCGAATTCACCTTTTTTCCAATAATTAAGAAAATCATCTGGTGATATGAATGTCTTCATTCAAATCTCTTCCTTTCCTTATCTCCTAATTTACCTACGAATAAAAAGATGGAAAGTTTCAATTACATAATAAACTTGAGCTTATTTCTTTATAAATTTATAGATAATCGGTAATCTAGTTACAAATTGAAAGGAATGATCTCATGAAAATTACAGCGTTTATGGGCAACACAAGAAATGAAAGCAATACAGAGATTTTAACAGAGAAGGTTCTAAGTGGAATAAAATACACTAAAATTTCGCTTAAGGATCTAAAGATTCATCCAATTGAGGATTTACGCCATGATCCTGATGGGTTTAAAGAGATTGATGATGATTACGACAAGATTGTTGAAGCACTCTTACATAGCGACATGGTCATTTTTGCAACTCCAATTTATTGGTATTCTGTTTCTGGTCTTATGAAAAATATGATAGATCGTTTTAGTCAAGCCATCCGTGACGAGCGTTACCCAAAGCTAAAAGAACATTTTAAAGGACTTAAGGTAATTGTTTTGGCAGTTGGAGGTGATCAACCTAAAGTGAAAGGCCTTCCTCTCATTCAACAAATGCAGTATACATGTGACTTTTTAAATATGGAATTTTACTCATACATTCTTGGTGAAGGAAATAAACCAGGCGAGATATTAAACGATGACACCGCAATAGTTCAGGCTTCATTATTAAATAAAAAACTAAAAGCTCAAGCTGACAATGCGTGATTACTACAAATGAACTCTACTGTTTGACCTAAAAAGAGGTTGCGTGATCTTAAACTACTCAACTTTGATCTCAAATGAGATTTCATGATCTTAAAATACGCTACTTTGATCTAAAATAGGGGTTGCGTGATCTTTAACTACGCTACTTTGATCTCAAATAGAATTTCGTGATCTCAAACTAGCTAGTTTTGATCTCAAATGAGATTTCGTGATCTTAATATACGCTACTTTGATCTCAAATGAGATTTCGTGATCTCAAACTAGCTAATTTTTATCTAAAATGAGATTGCGTGATCTTTAACTACGCTACTTTGATCTCAAATGAGATTTCGTGATCTTAAACTAGCTAATTTTGATCTCAAATGAGATTTCGTGATCTTAAAATACGCTTCTTTGATCTCAAATGAGATTTCGTGATCTCAAATGAGATTTCGTGATCTCAAACTAGCTAGTTTTGATCTCAAATGAGATTTCGTGATCTCAAACTAGCTAATTTTGATCTCAAATGAGATTGCGTGATCTTAAAGTACGCTACTTTGATCTCAAATGAGATTTCGTGATCTCAAACTAGCTAATTTTGATCTCAAATGAGATTTCGTGATCTCAAACTAGCTAATTTTGATCTCAAATGAGATTTCGTGATCTTAAACTAGCTAATTTTGATCTCAAATGAGATTTCGTGATCTCAAACTAGCTAATTTTGATCTCAAATGAGATTTCGTGATCTTAAACTAGCTAATTTTGATCTCAAATGAGATTTCGTGATCTCAAACTAGCTAATTTTGATCTCAAATGAGATTTCGTGATCTTAAACTAGCTAATTTTGATCTCAAATGAGATTTCGTGATCTTAAACTACGCTATTTTGATCTCAAGCCCGTAAATCACTGCTCACTTCTTTTCTTTTATTTGACAAAAAATCGCCACAATCATCCTCCCTTTCTCTTATTAAATACGATAAAATATCACTATATATTGATTTTATAACAAATATTAATCTATATATAGTGATAGGAGGATAAATTTTGAAAAATCAAATACAAATTGAAACTTGTACTGATTTGCATGCATTTGAAACATCATTAACGAATGTGATCTTTAGTGAGCAGCATGATTTTATCCAGGAAAATGCAAATGTAGATGGCAAAAGCCCCTGTGGAATCATGAACAAAATGGCTAGTGAAGCCTCAAAACATTACACGAAGAAGTTTTTATTAAGTGATGAGGCTAGACTTGCTATTGAAGAAAATTATATTTATCCTCACGATCTTGATTATTATGCAACCGGTACAACAACCTGCTGTCAAATTCCATTAGGAAAACTGCTTAAGGATGGTTTTAATACAGGTCATGGATTTATGCGTTCACCTAGTGATATTACGAGTGCGATGGCATTAACAACAATTGTCTTCCAATCGAATCAAAACATGCAGCATGGAGGTCAATCAATTCCTTGCTTTGATTACGACCTAGCTCCATACATAGGCAAAACCTTTAAAAAAGTACTAAGTCGATTAGAAGCTTATCCTCTCTCAGCTGATGCCGATATCGAAATGCTTGCATGGGTTGAAACAGATAAAATAACTTATCAAGCATGTGAAGCATTTATTCATAATCTTAATAGCATGCATAGTCGCGGTGGTGGACAAACCCCTTTTACGTCCATTAATTATGGAACCGATCAATCTGTCGAAGGTCGATTGCTGATCAAAAATGTCTTAAAGGCTACTCAGGCTGGTCTTGGTAAAGGAGAAACCCCGATCTTTCCGATTCAAGTGTTTAAAATGAAAAAGGGCATTAATTTTAATCCTGACGATCCAAATTATGATTTGTATCAGCTGGCACTAGAAACTACATCGAAACGATTGTTTCCTAACTTTGCATTTATTGATTCACCTTTTAATCTACAGCATTACAACCCAATAAACCCACAATCCGAAGTAGCATATATGGGTTGCAGAACGAGAGTAATGGCGAATCGACATGGAGAAGAAAATAGTGTTGGAAGAGGAAATTTATCATTTACAAGCATTAATCTTGTGAAACTTGCTTTAGAATCAGTGCACATCGATGATTTTTATATAAGACTCGATCATTACATAAACGTGGCAATAACGCAGCTTTATGAACGCTACCTCTATCAATCTCAAAAACAAGCCCAGCATTTTTCTTTTCTTTATCAGCAAGGTGTTTGGCAAGGTGGAGAAACGTTGCACCCTCATGAAAAAGTACAAGATTTATTGAAACAAGGTACGCTCTCCGTCGGATTTATTGGACTAGCAGAATGTTTAATTGCATTAACAGGCATGCATCATGGGGAAAGTATGGAATCACAAGGCATTGGCCTTGCGATTATTCAATATATGCGCACTAAAATGGATGAAGCAAGTGAAATCTATGACCTTAACTTCTCACTCATTGCTACTCCAGCTGAAGGATTGAGCGGGAAATTCGTAAAAGAGGATTGTGAAAAATTTGGAGTGATAAACAGAATTACTGACCGAGAGTACTATACGAATTCGTTTCACGTTCCTGTTCATTTTTCCTTGCGTGTTTTTGATAAAATTAAGATTGAAGCTCCTTATCATGCGCTTTGTAACGCTGGACATATTTCCTATGTAGAATTAGATGGGAATGTTAAAACAAATATTGCTGCGCTTGATACAATCGTAAAAGCAATGGCTGAACATAACCTTGGATATGGAAGCATCAATCATCCAATTGACGAATGCCATGCATGTGGCTATCAAGGAATTATTGAGAATGAATGTCCTTCTTGTAATACGTCGGATGAGCAGCATATAAAACGGATACGTCGCATTACTGGTTATTTAGTTGGTGATATGAGTCGTTGGAATGGTGCGAAGAAATGCGAAGAAAAGGATCGTGTCCATCACGTACGCTCGATATGAAAATTATGAATATCATACATGACTCTATCGTGGACGGAGAAGGATTAAGGACTGTCATATTTTTTGCTGGATGTCCACATTGTTGCAAAGGTTGTCATAATCCACAAAGCTGGTCATACAAAAATGGAACCGAGATGTCCATAGAGGAAGTGCTGTTAGTGTCTCTAAATCCTCTAAACAATATCACATTAAGTGGAGGCGAGCCCTTTCTTCAAGCAGCTGAAGGAAAGAAACTCGTGAAACTACTGAAAAAAGCAGGCAAAAACATTTGGGCGTACACCGGCTATACGTTAGAAGAAATTATTCAAAATGATCGTAAAGATCAACTTGAAATGCTCTCATATATTGATGTATTAGTTGATGGTCGGTTTGATCTTAGCAAGCGTGATCTTACTCTTCCATTTAGAGGAAGCAGCAACCAGAGGATTATAAAATTACTTCCAAAATTATAATAATAAGGACTGAGCTTTTATTCATAACAGATCTAAATCAAGATAATTTAAGGGTTCTACATACACGTGTCATATTTATTTATGAAGAACCCTTTTTTCTTTTGCTAAAGCTACCTATACGTTTTTCTCTTCATAAAATAATCCAGTAATGCTTTTCTATAGTTTATAGCAGAAAATGCAGATACCTTTTTTATTGCCTCAACATATTCTTATTGATTAATTAAAAATTTCTCTTTAAAAATTGGACTTAATTCGCTCCAAACATCAAACTTGTTTCCATTAATATCAAAGAAAACAAAGTTTCTTCCCGAGTGTCCCCTATCTTCAATATCTCCAACTCTTATTTCTTTAGTAACAAAATCATTATGTAAAGATTCTAGTGCACTCATTCCATTTACTTCAAATGTCATCGAGAAACGCTCCTGTCCATAAACATCATAGAAATTTGAAGTTTGGTCCTTTTTTGATTTAACTAAGAATATGCTTTGATTTGCAAGGTTAAGAATAGCCTTATCATCATCCTTATAACTTAACTCCGCACCTAAATTCATTACATACCATTCTGTAGAAATTTCAACATTAGTGACTGGGATATAAGTTGTTCCTACTCTTAATAGTTTTTCGCTCATCTTATTTTCGCCCTTCATTAAGTCTCAATATCTTTTTCTATACTTAATTATATTTTTCCTTTAATTAATGATACTTTATTATACTTACCTCCCTTATTAAACAATGTGAAAATTCATTAATTACTAAATATGATTCATTCTCCATTCCTTCGCTGTCTTATCTATTGAATTTATATACTCATTCTTTCCTTCTATATAAAGATCGATATTAAAAGGATACCTATCAGCTAACCTCTGCTTTAGTTGACTATATTTTTTTGCTTCTTCCGGATGAGCAATCATATAGTCTCTAAACGTTATGTGACGCTTAACTTCCGAATTTCCTTGTTCAAAGATATGAACGTGATGTGTTCTATTGTCTCCCCCCTTACTAAAAAACCGTCTATTAGGTACACCATACTCACCGTGAGCCTTGTATCCTATTTGTTCCATTTGCAGATTTAACTTATCAACTTCAACAATGTTATGAACTTCAATCATAATGTCTATTACTGGCTTCGCTTTAATATTTGGTATTGCTGTACTTCCAATGTGATGAATTGTAAGTAGTAGATTTCCAAATATCCTTTTAATCTTTTCTCTTTCCATTTCAAACATGTAATACCATTCTTTATTATGTGAAGAAACCTCAACTTTCCTCATCATCTTCACCTCAACCATATTTCTATTTAATCAAAGTTTACCATAAATACATCTTTATTCTTGTTCAATAAGCTGATTCTTTAATCTAATCAGAAAATATAGTTGGTTAAGAGATATTGGTTTAAGACAACCGTGAGCTGTTTCGCAATTAATCTGTTTATAAAATGATAATTGCAGATTATGTTTCTATTGGAGTCAAGCATGTAGGTGAACTATTGAGTAGAATTTTAGACGGCAACTCCATGAAAATACTGTGCATTTTCACCGAGTTGCCTTTACTCAATTGCAACAATTTTTTTCATGTTGGAAAAGCATACCTAAAAATCTCGCATTAAGTGGTTTTTTCTAGTTGAAACTGAATCATTATCCGCGAAAAACGCACTAAAAGGTTGCACTTATCTTATTGAAAAAAACGTTCTACATACTCTGAATCTACATCAGAAAGTGTTTTTCTTATATAGTTTGGTTGATGATCTTTGTCAACTAACACAGATCGTACTCCTTCATAAAAGTCTGGATTATCAAGAAATTCTGTTGCAATCAAAACATCCGTTTCAAAACATTCAGCCAGTGTTTTGTGTTGGCCATCAAGTATCTGTTTTAATGTTACTTTTAAAGATACCGGTGATTTCGATTCAATGATCTCTCTCGTCTTTTTCGCAAATTCTGTATCTGAACGTTGAAGTGAAGAAAGTATCTCCTCCACCGTTCCGTGAGAGAAATGAGTTTCGATTTCAGTATGAATATGCTCCAGCTCGCTACTACCCTCAGGGAGTGTTGAGAAGCTGTTTATACAATCATTTAGTTTTGAACGAACCGCTTCATTATGCCAATCTATTTGATTTACTTTACTTAAAAGTTTCTGTAAATTTTCTATTGAAAGGTAATAATCCGCTCCGTTCATATACAGTACATCATTTGGACTGATCACCTTAGCTGTAAGTGCTAAGTAAGTGCCCACATGCTTAGGCGCTTGATTTAAAAAGTAGGCTGCACCTACGTCCGGGAAGAAACCGATATTCATTTCAGGCATTGCCCATTTTGTCTTTTCAGTAACGATTCGATGAGATGCACCGTAGCTTAAGCCGACCCCACCACCCATTACAATTCCATCTAAAACGGCAACTATTGGTTTCGGATATTCATAGATAGCTAAATCTACTTCGTATTCTTCTCTAAAGAAATGAATCGCACTTTCTTTTGCTTTCTTGCTGGACTTTGCTTCGTATAATGCTTTAATATCTCCACCTGCACAAAAGCCCTTTGTTCCTTCTCCGGATAACACGATCAGCTTCACCTCATGGTCATCCTTCCATTTCGAAAGAACTGCACCAATTTGTTCAATCATTGATTTCGTTAAAGCATTTAACGCTTTTGGTCGATTTAAGATGATCTTCCCGACACCGTTGTTTTCCACTTTACAAATCACTTCAGCTGTCAATTTCGTTTCCCCCTATGAGTCTTTGAATTGAGGTTTACGCTTTTCAATAAAAGCTATTACCCCTTCTTTCGCATCATTGGTTAAAAACAATTCAGCAAATTTTTCTCGTTCACGTTTTAAGCTATGATGCAATTCTTCATTTGCCCCTTTATTAATGCACTCTATCACTCTCGAAACACTTTCCATGCTTCTTCCATTAACAAGTGAACGAGCAATCGTTTCTGCAGTATCAATTAATAGATCTTCAGCAACGACTTTATGAATAATACCAAGATCATTTGCCTCTACTGCGTTTAAATGCCGCCCTGTAAGGATCAAGTCAATCGCCTTTTGCTTACCAACAAGATCTGTTAACCGCTTTGTTCCACCAAAACTAGGCAATAAGCCTAGTTTTAATTCTGGTAAACCGAGAATTGCATTTTCCGTTGCGATTCGCAAATGGCAACCAAGAGCTACCTCCAATCCTCCACCAAGTGCTGGTCCGTTAATTGCAGCAATCACTGGCTTTACCATAAATTCTATCTCATTACAAAGCGCTTGCCCATTTTCCGACATTTTTATAGCAGCTTTAACATCTCCAAACTTCTCTACAAACTCTTTAATATCAGCTCCTGCAACAAAGAACTTCCCTGCTCCTGTTACAATGATTGCTTTAACTTCCTTTTCTTCATGCAACCTAGCAAATGTCTTTCTCAACTGTTCGATACAATCAGTCGATAATGTATTAGCTGGTGGATGATTAATTGTTACAATAGCAATCTCTTTCTTATATTCTACTTCTACCATACTATTCTCCTCCTTAAAACCAGCGCTCTGTTACGACTTTCTTTCTTGTATAAAACTGAACCCCGTCTTTCCCGTTTGTTCCTAAATCACCATAGAATGAAGATTTATTGCCTGCAAATGAGAAAAATGCCATAGGTGCAGGTACATTAACATTGACACCAATCATTCCTGCATCAATTTCATTACGGAACGTTTGTGCACTTTTTCCGCTAGACGTATAAATAACCGCACCATTAGCAAACGTAGACTTGTTTGTTAAGGCAATTCCTTCTTCTAAATCTTTTATTCTCACAACACTTAAAACCGGGGCAAAAATCTCATCTCTCCAAATTTTCATTGAAGGATTGACATGATCAAAAATCGTTGCACCAATATAATAGCCATCTTGCTGATCATCGTGACGGCCGTCAACGAGCAATTCGGCTCCTTCCTTCACTCCATCTTCGATGTAACCGTATACTCGTGACTTCTGTGTATCGCGAATGACTGGCCCTACAAAGTGGTCTGGACTCATTCCGTCCCCCGTCTCTAACTTCTTCGTTTCTTCCACTAATCGAGCTATAAACTCATCTGCAATGGAATCGACGACTGCGACTACAGAACAAGCCATGCAGCGCTGTCCGCTACTACCAAAAGCTGCTCCAAGCACACCTTGTATCGTTTTATCAATCTGGCAATCATCTAATACAACTGCATGATTTTTTGCTCCAGCAAGAGCCTGCACTCTCTTTCCTTTTGCAGATCCGCGTTCATACACATATTTAGCGACTGGTTCAGACCCTACAAAAGATATCGCCTTAATTGATGAATGATCAAGAATTCCATTTACAACATCCTTCCCACCATGAACTAAGTTGAGCACTCCACTCGGGAATCCAGCTTGATAGAATAACTCTACTAATTTACCAGCTAAAAGCGGCGTACGCTCCGATGCTTTGAGAACAAATGTATTCCCGCATGCAACCGCAAGTGGAAACATCCATAATGGGACCATCATAGGAAAGTTAAAAGGGGTAATCCCTGCAACAACACCAAGAGGATAACGCCAGATTGAGCCATCAATTCCTTCAGCAATGCTCGGCAAGGCATCTCCCATCATTAAATTTGGTGTAGAGGTTGCAAGCTCAACTACCTCAATTCCACGCTGAACCTCCCCTGCAGCATCCTTTATTGTTTTTCCATTTTCGAGTGTAATAATCTTTGCTAATTCATTTTTGTTTTCATTCAATAGTTGAAGATATTTATACAAATACCTTGCTCGGTTTGGCACAGGGACATTTGACCAGTTTTGAAACGCTTTTTCAGCAGCTAACACCGCTTTATTTACATCTTCTACTGTAGATAATGGTACATATGCGATGATCTCACCTGTTGCGGGGTTTGGCACTTCCTCTAAGGTCACTCCTGATGATTCTATCCAAGCTCCATTAATATGGTTTTTGATTTTTTCTGCATTAGTATGAATCATAATTCATTCCCCCATTATTGTTTGATAGACAGATCTTCAAGCTTTTTGTATAAAACTGACATATCTTCTTGGCCATATCCTGCTTTTTGTGCTTCTTCATATAATGATAAGAGATAGTTGCTGCCTGGTAGATTGACTTCTTGTTCATCGGCTAATTCCATCGCAAAGCGTAAATCCTTCACAAGTAGATCTAAAGCAAATCCTGGTTTATATTGTTCATTGGCGATGAATTCTTTGTAATTGCGCTCATAGATCCTACTTTGACCATAGCTTACATTTAATACATTAAATAACGTTTCTAAGTTCACACCGCTTCTCTTTGCTAATAATAGGGCTTCACTTACACCTGCCGTGTAAAAACCAATAAGGAGATTGTTCATTAGCTTCGTGATTGTGCCACTTTCAATTTTTTCATCAATATGAAAAATATTTAGCGCTAATGATTGTAAGATTGGTTGAACCTCTTTAAATACCTGCTTAGGACCACCACACATAAACGTCAACGTACGATTGATTGCTCCAATTACCCCACCGCTAACAGGGGCAGCCATGTAAAATGCAGATGATTGGCTAAACTCATTCTCTATTTTTCGATTTAATTCTGGGGAAACGGTACTCGTATCTATAAAGATGTTCCCAGTTTGATGGTTTGCTAGTAACCCATCATTTCCTAGATAAACGGACTCTACTGCTTGATTTGAAGGTAGGCTTGTTAGAATTACTTTACATGACGCTGTTACTTCCTGAATTGATTTTGCAATCCGCCCTCCTTGTTCTTTGAAAGCAAGCACCGAATGTTCGTTTAAGTCACTTCCGTATACAATATATCCTGCTTCTAGTAAATTCACAGCCATAGGAAAACCCATATTGCCTAAGCCAATGATTCCAATCTCACGCATTTTCTCATCTCCTTTTATAAAATTTTAAGCATTGTGGCTATGTTGTTTTATTAGCGAAGCGACGATGTATCTCTTTGATGCAATTAAATCGATAAAGGGAAGTTTTGTGTTCGTCTCGATACGTTGAACGATGTCCTTTTTTTCCTTTTCTTCAATAGGTAAATTATGAATGATCTGAAGCACATTTGCTGAGATCTTCATAATTGCTTCTTGAATGACAACTTCTTGATAGGATTCGTACCTATTATTCGTTGTTTTAACAACTCTTTTGATGACAGAGTCCATTTTGTATAACTCAATCATGACGTCGGCTACCATTCGTAAATGCTCTTGATCAATGATTTGTTCATTCGATGTTAATGCTTTCATACATTCCATTGTTATTTCTTGAGCAGCAATCAAATAGCTATTTTTTTCATTCGGTAAAACGCTTACATTTTTCATTTCTTTAAATCTCTTTATTGCTCCCTTGGCAATCGTTAAGCGATTAATTTCATTCGTTCCTTCAAAAATTCTTGCAATGCGAGCATCTCGATATAATCCTTCAACTAAATAATCCTGCATAAAGCCATTGCCACCATGAATTTGCACCGCTTCATCAACTGTTTGAGAAACTACTTCAGAACAGATAACTTTATTGATTGCACATTCAACAGAAAAGTACGAAATAACTTTTTCTTGTTCAAATTGATCAGGCGTATCTTTTAATGCATCATCTAATGCGCCAGCTGTTCGATATGCACAAGTTTCGGCCACAAAAACTCCAGTAGCCATGTTTGCAATCTTCTCAGAAATCATCGGGAAACCGATAATTGCTTGTTTGAATTGCTTTCGTTCTCGAGCATATTGACAAGCTTCATGCAGCGCTTGCTTGCTCGTTCCAATATTTGCAAATGCAAGTTTTAACCGTGCAAGATTAAGTGTATTCAGCGCTACATAATGTCCCTTACCGACTGAACCTAATATATTCTCCTTAGGAACTTGAACATCCTCTAAAAATAAGCTTGCAGTTGATGAACCTTTTATCCCCATTTTTTCTTCTTCAATTCCAGTTGAAACACCTTTAAATTGTTTTTCTACAATAAAAGCTGTCATTCCATCATCGGTATTAGCAAAAACTATGAATACTTCTGCTAGATTTGCATTTGTAATCCACTGTTTCTCTCCATTTATAATCCACGAACCGTCGTTTTGTCTTTTAGCATATGTTTTTGCGTTTAATGCGTCAGAGCCCGCATTGCTCTCGGTTAACGCATAGGCAGATACCCATTTACCTGAAGAGATGTAAGGCAAGTACTTCATTTTCTGCCCCTCTGTTCCGTAATAATAAAACGGAAGGGTACCTACTCCAGTGTGAATATTATAAGAAACACTAAATGATCTTGCATGCCCTAACTTTTCTGCCACTAAACCAGATATGACCTTCGTTAAGGATAGCCCTCCGTATTCTTCAGGTACTTCTATGCTAAGTAAGCCTAATTCACCAGCTTTTCTAAAACGCTTTAGCACTTCTTCATAATTCATTTTTTCAAGTGAAGTTAAATGTGTGAGAATTTCTTTGTTGACGAATTGTTCTGCTGTCTTTGCAATGAGGAGATCATCTGATGAAAAATCTTCTGGTGAAAAAATCGTTGTAGAGTTGTAGTGAAATGTCGGGTGAGATTCTGATTTTAATTGATTTGCATCTTGGCTCATTTGTAACCTCCAGTTTTCGATTAGACAATCCAATTGCCAAAGACGACAATTGGATTGCATATAATCAGAAAGATTTACTGCCCTTTCGTTAAGACCGTTTTTGCTACAGTTTGATCCAGTTCTTCATAACGGTAGTAAGAAATCGCATCATACAGTTCGCTTCTAGTTTGCATCTGATCCAAAGCATTTTTTTGACTTCCCGTATCTTTAATTAACCTAAAAACATCTTCATATGCTTTTGCAGCAACTCGTAATGATGTGACAGGATAGATCACCATCTTATATCCTAAGTTTGCAAATTCATTTGCTGAATAATAAGGCGTTTGCCCGAACTCAGTCATATTCGCAAGTAAAGGCTGCTCAAGTTTCTCAGAAAAAGTACGGAATTCTTCCTCTGATTTTAATGCTTCAGGAAAAATTGCATCAGCTCCTGCTGCAATATAGGCATTCGCTCTCTCAATCGCTTCATCCAAACCTTCTACTCCACGGGCATCCGTCCGTGCAATGATGTATAGAGTTGGTGCTATTTGTTTAATCATTTTAATTTTTTGGCACATTTCTTGCTTTGAAATTAACTGTTTTCCATTGAGATGGCCGCATTTTTTAGGAAGAAATTGATCTTCAATTTGAACGGCCGCAACGTTTGCTTCGACCATTTCTCTTGCAGTCCGAGCAACATTCAAAACACCACCAAAACCCGTATCAATATCAACGATCAAAGGAAGATTCGTTGCACGAATGATTTCTTTCGCTCGCTCTGCTACTTCTGCTGAAGTAACAACCCCTAGATCTGGTAATCCTTTGCTTGCTGTATACGCTGCTCCCGAAAGGTATAAAGTATGAAAGCCAGCTCTTTTAGCGATGATTCCTGCCATTGCATCATGTGCGCCAGGAATTTGTGTGATTACATTCTCTTTTAATTGTTCTTTAAATGCTGTGACAAGTTCCACTTGAGTAAGTGGTTGATCTACGATCCAAGCCATATAAGCTCCTCCCTTACACAATAAACAATTCCATAAAGTCAGGAATCGTGACTTTTGGTAAATCTTCTTTTGCAAAGCTCGCTTTTTCAATAGATTCCACTTGTTCATCTGAATAGAATGCGCGTAAGTTTGCAGAATACTTCTCAATCACCTTTGGTATCGCCTCGTCACGACGGAAGCGATGTCCTAAAGGAAATTCGCATTCTACTAACTCTGTAGATGTTCCATCAGTGTAATGTACTTGAACTGCGTTAGCGATTGAGCGCTTGTTCGGTGCAAGGTAGTCAATTGTATATTGATTATTTTCGACTACATTCATTTTATCCCTTAACTCATCAATTATTGGATTGCTTGCTGCTTCGTCCTCATAATCCTCAGCAGTAATATTCCCGTTTACTAACGCAATAGCTGTAATGTATTGCAAACAGTGATCACGATCTGCCGGGTTAAAAAGTGGTCCTTTTTTGTCAATAATTCGAATTGCCGATTCATGTGTTTCAATCGTGATTGAAGCAATCTCTGACAACCGCTCCTTTACTTGTGGATGTAGTTGGATCGCACATTCTGCTGCCGTTTGCGCATGAAATTCAGCTGGGAAGGATACTTTAAAGAGTACGTTTTCCATTACATAAGAATCTAGTTTCCTAGCTAGCTTGATTTCTTTGCCTTTAAAAAGAACATCTTGAAAGCCCCAACCCTTTGCTGTTAACCCTGTTGTATAGCCCATTTCACCTTTTAAAGCCATCATTGCCAATCGTACTGCGCGGCTAGTTGCATCACCGGCAGCCCATGATTTCCGTGACCCTGTATTTGGCGCATGACGATATGTTCTTAAACTTGAATTATCAATCCACGCGTTTGAAAGCGCATTAATAATTTGTTCACGTGTTCCACCTAGCATTTTAGTAACAACTGCTGTAGATGCTATCTTTACGAATAGTACATGATCCAAACCAACTTTATTCAAGCTATTTTCCAGTGCTAGTACTCCTTGTATTTCATGAGCTTTGATCATCATTTCTAACACGTCATGAACAGTAAGTGGCTCCTTACCTTCTTGTACATTCTTTTGGCTAACATAATCAGCAACTGCTAGAATCCCTCCAAGATTATCAGATGGATGTCCCCATTCTGCTGCAAGCCAAGTGTCATTATAGTCCAGCCAACGAATCATACAGCCGATATTAAAAGCACCATTCACTGGGTCTAACACATAAGATGTGCCTGGGACACGTACTCCATTAGGTACAACTGTTCCTGGAACAATTGGTCCTAGTAGCTTTGTGCATTCTTTGTAATTTAGAGCAAGTATGCCGCATCCTAACGTATCTAGTAAAACATGATATGCAGTATCGTATGCTTCTTCGCTCTTAATCTCTTTATTTAGTACATAGTCAGCTATTTCTTCTAAAATATGATCAACTTTCTTTTGTTCATTTGTCTGAATCATGTACATCTTCCCTTTCCATCTGTTTTTCGATATGATAGAAATGTGTGTTTGGCAGAACACGCATTTACTAGCGGCAGATCCTTGTTTGAATCTTTATTCTTTCGTTGTGGTTTGTCGCTGGCCTATATAATTCACTCTAGGTCTGAAAAGTTTGTTTTGCCTATGCTGTTCAATAACATGTGCACATAATCCAACTGTCCTTGAACTGAAGAAAATCGGTGTATACAACGGAATCGGAATACCTAGCATCCAATAGACAGGTGCTGCATAATAATCGAGGTTAGGGTATAATCCTTTTTCCTTCTCCATTACCAACTCTCCAGCAACACACATGTTGTAAAGTGTGAAGTCTCCTTTTTCCTCACATAATTCCTTTAATGCTTCCTTCATGAGAAGTGCACGTGGATCCATCTTTTTCATGTACACACGATGGCCGAATCCCATCACTTTATCTTTCTTTTGTAATTTTTCATATAATAGCGCTTCAAAGCCTTCAACTGTTTTTGCATCTAACAGCATGTACATAACCGCTTCATTCGCACCACCGTGTAAATGTCCTTTTAGAGAAGCGACAGCTCCAGTCAGTGCTCCATATAAATCTGACTTTGTAGAAGCAATCACTCTTGCTGCAAATGTTGAGTTTGGCATTTCGTGTTCGCTGTACAGCAATAAAGACACATCAAAAATTCTCTCTTCTTTTACTGAAGGTACTTTCCCTGTTAGCATGTATAAGAAGTTGGCACTATAGGATAACTCTGTATCTGGTTTAATAGGCTCTAATTGGTTCAATATTCGATAGCTATTCGCTACAATATTTGGCATGCATCCTAACAAACGATACGCTCTTTTTTTATTTAATGTCTCATCGTCAATCTGTTGATCATAGCCTGCTAATGAAGATAAACCTGTTCTTAAACCATCCATAGGGTGAGTTTCTTTCGGCAGTAATTGAAGAACGCTATATATTTTTTCAGGAACTTCGTAATGATTCTTTAAAGTAGCTTCAATCTCCAGCTTTTCTTCATCCGCTGGTAAATGGTCCTCTAACAGTAAATGGACAATGTCTAAGTAAGCGTTAGTCTTGGCTAATTGAATTAAATCGTATCCTTTTATGACTATTTCACTGTTCACAGTATCAAGAAACGAAATCGATGTTTCTGTTGCAATGACACCATCTAAACCAGGTGAAAAAGTTTTTTCAAGATTCAATTGGACTCATCCCCTTTTCCGAATAGTTCTTCATCAATCATTTTGTAAGCCCTTTCAAGATTAGCATCATATATTTTCAATGTGTCAGCATCTTCGACTTTACGTTCAACCTCTCGTTTTAAATTTGAGTATATTTCTTCGAGACTTGTTATTTGATTTATAAAGAAGTTGTTCAACATGGATGTTTTAAATTGATCTAAAAAATACTCAAATGTTCCAAACAAGGATGTCCTCCTAACTTCACGCAAATTTTTTCCAAACAAAAAAACAACTTCAAATAGTGAAGTTGTTTATGCGCGAATGAATAATGAAATAAGCTTGTTTTTAATGAAATTTCAAACAAACTTTATACGATTCGCACTAAACACCCCCTATCCACGTAGGTCATTGATGCGTGCTAAAACAGGCAGGTCTCCTGGCTTATGATCATCACTCTTCGCACCCTTCCCATTTTCACATAGAAAACAGTGGTTTTTAACGAATCGCTCCCAAATACAGTTGCGGGACAGCGTCGGGGTCTAACCGATCTTCCCTTTTAAGCAGATAGAAAATCCATCTGCACCTATTTTTTAACACCTATTCAATTTTCATCTTTACCATATCAAATATTCACAAAATTTACAATTGTTTTTTCAAGGTCTGCCGTTTACATAGATTCGTAAACGACAATGACCTTGGTTAATTAATTGAAATGAATGTTAAAAGGATCGTTGATATTGCCTAAATGATAGGAACACAAGTATGCATGCACTGCAAAATAGAAGGACTAAATAAGTGATTTGTGGAGCAATGAACCCAAAGTCCATTTGACTAGAGAGCATGTTTCTACCTGCATCAACTGCCCAATTCAATGGATTGTAGTTGGCAATGATTTCAACCCAATTGGGCACTAATTCCAATGGAATAAATAATCCCGATATAAAGAGTAATGGCATCATTGTGAAGCTGACAGCAGCTGTTAGACTGGATTCATTTCTTACAATTAGCGCCACTGCTACGGATAAACCAGCCATTGACAGGCCTAATAAAACTGCAATCATAATAAAAAGGAGAGTTCCGATTAGGCCACCAGCCATACTTGCACCTAATAATTTTGCGATAAAGATCATTAAACCAGCTTGAAAAGCAAGTGTTAAACCATCTTGAAGAAATGAACCAAATAGATAAGATGATCGATGAATTGGAGCGATTAAAAGGCGATCGAGCACACCATCTCTATAATCACTGATCATTCCCATGCCTGCATATGCTCCAGACATCATTGTACTCATCATCACGATACCTGGTCCTAGGAAATCCATGTATGAACCTCCACCAAATCCAGGAATTTCTGCTATCTTTGAAAAAACTTGGCCGAATAAAAGCATCCAAACGATTGGTTGAACAATAGTCATTAGGACGATAAAAGGAGAACGTAAAATCGTACGAAAGGAACGGAGAAAAATTGAAAGTGTATCAGTAATCCATTTCATTTAGTTTCCACCTCTACTAATCTCTTACCAGTAAACTTTAAATAGACATCATCTAAATTTGGTTTATTGATTGAGACAGAATGAACAGATAGTTTTGCTTCTTCAAGAGTGTGCAAAATTGACGATAAGTGATTTGCGCCATCAACTACTTGAACTTGGACGCTTTCTACACTTTCAGTAACTTGATAGTTTTCATGCAAGAGTTGGTAGGCAGATTTTGCATCGTTGCTATAAATTGTGATGGTATCTCCGCCGAGCAATTGCTTTAACTGCTCTGAAGTGCCTTCTTTCACAATTTTTCCATTATTCATAAAACCTATCTGATTGGATAATTGATCAGCCTCATCCATATAATGTGTAGTAAGAATAACCGTCATCTTTTCATTTAATTGAAGCTCTCTAATAGCGCTCCATAATTCTGTGCGTGCTTCTGGATCTAGCCCTGTTGTAGGTTCATCGAGAAACAATAGCTTCGGACGATGAATCATTCCCATTGCTAAATCTAACTTCCTTTTCATCCCTCCAGAATATTGCTTACTAAGCCGATTAGCACTTTCTGTTAGTTGGAACATTTCGAGTAATTCTTTTGTTCTGTTTATTAATTCTTCGCCTTTAAGTCCATAGATTCTCCCTTGAAGCATTAAATTTTCCTTGCCTGTTCCCATTGGATCTACACCAGAATTTTGGGCGACACATCCTATTAATCTAGGATTTATTTTTTTTTGACCAAAATATCGAATCTCTCCTGAATTGATTTTTCCTAATGAGAGCAATGTTCGAATCGTCGTTGTTTTACCTGACCCGTTTGGACCGAGTAAAGCATAAATCTTCCCTTCTTCAATTTTTAGCGATAAATCATTTAATATATGTTGCTTTTTTCCGAAACTTTTAAAAACCGATTTCATTTCAATCGCATAAGTCATTCTTTCTCAACCCTTTCTTCCTGAATTTTCATTGCCGCTGTGATGAAATCAACAACTTCTTTTGTCATCGGATAGAACATCACCCCATCGCTTTCTTCAGAAATTGCATCCCATGCATTATTGAGAAACTCTTCATCATTCCCGAACATGTCTTGAACACCTTTCATCCATCTGTTTGTAAGATTTTGTGCCATTTCTGATGCGGGATTCGCATCTAAGTTTTCTTTAATTTCCATAATCAAATCTACCCATTGTTGAAGTTTTTCCTCATCCATACTGACCGAGAGCATTTTCTCTTGTTGCTTTTCATCCATATATCGATTCAATACGTTAGTCGCTTCATTCCCACCATTTTGAAACAATTTCATCGTTCCGAAAACTAGCGGCCAATTTACTTCCTTCTCAATTTCAAAGGAATAAAGAAGGCCACGTATCGATCGTTCAAGCTCATCTAATCTTTTCTTCTCAGCTACGATCATTTGCAGCTGGCCATGTAAAGTGTCCTCCCATGTATCTTCTGCAGAGTTTTTTAAAATCGCCCCTACTTGCTCTAAAGAGAACCCCAAGTATTTCAATGATAAGATTTGTTCTAATCGAAGGACATCTTCTTCCCCATATAAACGATGTCCTCCTTCCGTCATATCTTTCGGTTTTAATAGTCCAATCTCGTCGTAATAATCCAAAGTTCTTACCATTACACCAGACTTTTTTGAAAGCTTTCCAATCGTATACAATCTATAAAAACCTCCTTGCTAAGATGTAAGTAAATTATAAAACACCACGTAACGTATGATTCAAGCTACTTTTTAAAATTTTCCAATTATTTTGTAAAAATCTGAAACGGTACGTTTTTTTAACGAAGATAGAAAGTGTTGTAAAAAACAAAAAAAGAACAGTGCCTCTCACTGTTCTCAACGTTTACTCATTGTTTTTCAGAAATGCCACAGTTTTCTCAATGATCAATTTTTGATCGTAATCTAGTGTGGCAACATGGTAGCTATTCTCTAAACGAATGATTTCCTTTGTATCAGATTGAATTTGCTCATAGATTTTGATTGAATTGTCAGGTGGAACAACATGGTCCTCATCAGAAACGAATATCAATGTTGGACATGTGATTTTTTCAATCTTTCCTTTCACATCTTCCATTAGCTTCACGATTTGCTTAATCGATGCTACTGGAGTTTTATCATATGCTAATTCAACAATGTCTGGCATTTTTATATCCGATCCAATGGCATCTAAAAATCTTGAATCTCCAAATTCGTGAACAGCTTCCATGGCTGGCACTTCTATTGCAGCATTTATGAGGATGATTCCTTTTAGGTCTGAGTGTTGCTGCGCCATATGTAGCGACAACGTTCCACCCATGGATAATCCAACCATATAAATTTCATCACAACGTTCTTTTAACCAATCATATCCTTCTTCAACAGAGGATATCCAATCATGATAGGTCGTTTTTTCCATTTCTTCATAATGAGTTCCATGTCCGTTTAACCGCGGACCACATACTGTAAAACCAGCTTCAGCAAGCGCTATACCGATTGGCCTCATGCTTTGGGTGCTTCCGGTAAAACCATGTGAAACTAAAATACCAGTCCGACCACCTTCATAATAAAAAGCTTCAGCACCATCAACCACTTTGTACACTTTTTCCACCTTCATCTCTCCAATCAAAATGAAATCGCTGTCAAAGTTGCCAAAAAAAAACTTACATATACAACAATTTAAACTCTTTGTCCCTATTGTCATGTAAGTTGATTATGATCTATTCTACTGTCAGTATAGCGATTCTATTGTTCATACGTCAATCATTCATACATTATACGGATTTATATGATTTCGCTTTAGTAAAAAGGATTAAGGCAATGAGTAAGCCAATTACCCCAAACCAAATTAATACATTTTGTACAGAAATGCCAAACGAAACGAACGTAGTGACAATTCCGTATGAAATCGGATCGAATCCATTCATCGCTAAGAAAATAATGCTCATTACTCTTCCCATGATTCGATAGTCAGTTTTTTCTTGAGCAACTGTGAAAAATGGAACATACACAAATACCATTGCAAAGCCGATAAAGAAGATCATTGCCGTTAACCAAATTAATTCTGTTAATAAAGCAAAGCCCATAAATAGGATCATAGTGGCAAAGAGTGCGAAGATTGTTGTTGCCCCACGTTTCCTCTTGATTGTGTATTGGCTTAAAAAAATGCTACCAGCAAGCATTCCAATTCCTAAACTCGCTTCCATTGCACTTAAGTTTAAAGGTGTTCCTCCATACATATCTACAAGGAGGGGGATCGCTATGTGCAATGCACCAAATACGAAGAAATTCAATGTAATCAATACGGCTATACCTATTAAAAGAAAGTGGGATGAACGCACATAACGGAAACCTTCTTTTAAGTTTTCCAATGGACTTTCTTTTGATTTTTTCTCATCATCTTCTTCACGAATAAACTTTGGAAATACAATGATTGCCGATAAAAGAGCTAATCCAAAAGCGACCAAGATACTGCCTTCGACAGCATGAAACTCCATGATTACCCCGGCTAATATTGGGCCTATAACAAATGAAATTTGATCAGCACCTTGAAATATTGCGTTTGCCTTTTGTAAATGTTGTGACGGGACAATTTTAGGGATTAATGCCGAACTTGTTGGCCCAAAAAAGGCGTCTAAAATTCCAAATAAAGATGCAATAATTAAGAGCATATAGAATTCGAGATTCCCATTGCTTATAAACAAGAATAAAGTTAAAAGTAAGAGCGACTGTACAAAATTTGTAATGAACATGATCGCTGTCTTTTTATATTTATCTGCCACGATTCCTCCGAATACCATCGTTAGTAATCGTGGAACAGTTGCAGCGATTAAAACGATTCCAACTGCACTTGCTGATTGAATTTCGCTTATTACATACCACGAAATCGTTGTTAAAAACATGCTGTAGCTCATAACTGCAAACAAACCTGCTACTAGCAGCAAGACGAAAATCCGACTCTTAAATAAACGAAAAGATTGTTGTTCCATAAATATAACCTCTCAAAATCAATATAGACCGACCGGTCAGTCTAGTGTATACTTTACTTGATTTATAGTACAATTGTCAATAGAGAAGCTTTGGAAGGAGTTTTCCTGATTGAAAGAGAAAATTATTCATGCTGCAAAAGAGTTATTTAGTCAAAAAGGCTATAATGCTACTTCCACCGCAGATATTGTTAAAGCCTCTGGGAGTAGTAAGGGGACTTTGTATTATCATTTTACAAATAAGGAAGCTTTATTCTTAGAAATTATGGAACGAGAAGATCAATTATGGTTCACTGAATGGGGAAAAATTGAGACTAAATGCACATCTAACAAAGAAAAATTTTACCGCTTTAATGAATTTTCTGCGGTTGAGGACACCGGTCATCCTTTAAGAATGGCGATAGCTGAATTTTACTCAAAAAAACATGAATCTCCTGCTATTATTGAAAGACTAAAAGAATTGGATAAGCGTTACGTAAATTTTTATCATGATCTTTTTACTTCAGGAAACGATGCAAATGAGTGGAGTATAACAGATATTCAATCGAAAAGTGAAATTGCTGCATATACATTTGGTGGAATGGATATATTTTTAAATCACGCATCGATTGAAGAAAGAAAAAAACGTTTTAAACAATACTCGGATTTATTTTTAAATGGATTAAATTAATCCTACAACTACCGATTCAGATCTACAATAAAAATACGTTTTTATCGTGTGTAGACAAAGTCTAAAATCGACTTTGTCTACATGATTTTTAAATGGATTACTAAATACAAAAGATAAACCGTTAGACAGTCTGAAATAAAACCGTTTCCTTTATTTATCACCGATTGTCACGATAACTCCGTCTATGTTATTACCTGACACTGTGTACCATTTATGTTCTGGAATTTGGATTTCCATAGAGATTTGTCCAACTGGATAATAGTCAATTCTGTAGGAATTCCCCTCTAAAGTCACTTCAATCGACTCTTTTTCTTTTAAGTAATCGATATACTCCTCAAGCACCATCTCTTTTTGATGCATGATTGCACTATGTGGAAGCCCAACATATCGTATATGCCAAGGCTCATATTGAATGCCTGTTATGTTAAACTTCCCTTTAGGATAACGGAGAATAAAACCATGCTTCCATGCTTGTTCTTCGACCCATTTTCCTTCTGGAGCTACAGCCATTTCTCCATTTGTTGAACCCACATCTACCGCAAGCCCCATTTGATGTTCACTGTAGCCGGCAGGCAATGCATATTCTGGCCCATTCTGTTCATAAAGTCGTTGTTGATCGTCAAAACTTCTAAAAGCGCTTGTTAGCATAAAATTGTTAACTCCAGCTTGATTTCCTGATTTTACAAGTTGCTGAAAAGCTGTGGCAATCCTTTTGGATATAATCGTGTCATTGTTTAAAAGCATATATCCTTCTTGTAAATTTGGATATTCAATAATTTGAATTAGATCGTCCGTTATAGAATCCTTTTTAATTGGAAACTCATGATTCACTAGTAATAAATCTCCTTTATATATGTCCTCTATCTCGATGGTTAAATCTACCGAATCATCTTCACTCTCAGTTCCACTCTCTTCACTCACTTGTATATCGATTTCATCTTTAAAGGATACATATTGAGCTTCTATTATAAATAAACAAACTATGACGACAGTACATAAGAAAATTCCTTTTTTCATCTATTCAACCTCCTCCAAACACTATCATTATAGAAAGAAAGAATGAAAAAACGGTTAGGAAAATCCTTAAAGTTTTCTTAAAATTGCTCCATTTAACTACAAGAAGGAAGATATATTTCTACATTATGGTAAAATGATTATACATAATAAATTTTAGGAGGCAACGTATGAATAATCAGAAGATTATCTCTTTATTTTTAGCATGGATTCTTCTTCTAGTAATTGAAAATTACTATCTATATTTATCAATTGGCGACTCAAAAAGCTTAGCACTCATCTTATCCATTATCCTCTGTACTTTAGTTGTTGGAGCAGTAGGTATATATTTAGCCCACAAGTCGATTCATCATAAAGATGATAGTCAATAGAAAAAAGACTTTAGATCACTCATAAAGTGTTGATCTAAAGTCTTTTTCACATAAGAAATTCTTTAAAAAACGATTTCAATTATATTAATATTTATAAGATTGTCCACCATCGATTGGAATGACCGTTGCATTAATAAAGTCTGCTTGATTTGAGAGAAGAAATGCAACAAGGTAGCCGACTTCTTCAGGTTTTCCAAATCGTTTCATTGGGTTAACACTAACAAATTCTTTCCCAGCTTCTTCCCAATTATCTCCACCGATTTGTCTTAATGAACCTTCTACCATTGCCGTCATAATTGCCCCTGGTGCGATTGCTTTAATACTAACACCAAATTGTCCGTACTCAACACCTGAGTTACGAGTGAGTCCAACGACTCCATGCTTACTTGCAGCATAACCTGATTGATTTCCTACGCCACGAATTCCGCCAACTGATGCTGTATTTACGATCGATCCAAAGCCTTGCTCTTTCATTACTTTTAATACATGTTTCATTCCATAAAATACACCATTTAAATTAATATCTACGACACGCTGGAATTCTTCAATTCCAAAATCTTCAGTAAGATTTTGTTTTCCTTCAATCCCTGCATTATTAAAGAACCCATCAATTTGACCGAATGTATCTAGAGTGTGTTTTACATATTTCTTGACATCTTCTTCCTTCGCAACATTTGCTTCAACTAGCTCAATCGATGCATTTTGCACCTCTGCTAAAATCTCATTTTTTGACTCGTTTAAGCCCTCTACATTAAGATCAACAAGTACAAGTTTTGCACCTTCAGATGCAATTTGTTTCGCTGTTGCTCTCCCTAATCCAGATCCCCCACCAGTAATAATAATAACTTTGTTCTCAAAACGATTCATGTTGCTACCCCTTTTCATACAGTTATGATAATATTTTTACAACTTCGATTCCATTGTATAAACATTGAATTATCAAATCAATCAGTAAACAACTAGTATTTGTCTATCATATCAACACATACTATTATTGTGTTGAATTCAGGAGGAAATCATACATTGAAAAGAGAACAACATCTTTCTAAGCAAAGTACACGAACGAAATCACATCTTAAAAATGCGTTTATCTCGTTAATTTATGAAAAGGGTTACAGTCATGTGACGGTGACAGATATTATAAAAAAAGCTGATTTTAACCGAACAACATTTTATCTTCATTACCAAGATAAGCAATGCATTACTGATGAATTACAACGTGAGATGTTTGAACAAATCAAAAAAATGTCGATGAGGAAGTATGAAAAGCAAAAGAAAATCTCTATCAATGAAATGGGGCCTCAATCATTTGAGCTAACAAATTTTATATTTGAAAATAAACCATTCTTCATGCTTTACATAACAAAAGATACAATACCAGGACTTCATCAAGACATGCCAAGAGCTATCTATGAGGTTTTAAATGAACATTTTATCCTTACCTCCCTTACAACTAATCTTAATATCAATGATGCTGCCTATTATTTATATATGGCGCACGGTACAGCTGGACTACTAATGAATTGGATCGAGAGTGGCTTTAAAACTCCACCAGAGGAAATGTCACAAAAGCTCATCGATATTCTACAATCTTTCGCAAAAGATTTTGTGATTACAAGTAAATAAATGATACCTGTAGATAATTTCAAATGCATTACCTACAGGTACCTGTTTTTAAATTAACTATGAACATAAATCCCTCTAACTGAAGGATAAAAAAATTACCCATTATTTACCTTAGATAAAATCCTTCCTTAGTATCCCCATATGGATGATGTCATGCCACGTACCGTTCCGATATAAGCTTTCTCGACTCGTACCCTCCAAAACAAATCCAACTTTTTTATACACATGAATTGCCTTGTCGTTAAATGAAAAAACTTTTAAAGAAACACGATGAAGATTCAATTCCATAAAAGCAAATTCAAGCATCGTTTGAACAGCTTCAATACCATATCCATTTCCCCAATAATTCTTCTCTCCAATATCTAAAATAAATTCAGCGTTACGATTTTTGTGATCTAAATGAACAAATGATGTAATTCCTATCGCTGTTTTTTGTTCATAATCTTCAACGATATACGTTTTGCTATTATTCGATGATAATAGCACGTTTTCAACGAATTGTGATGTATCTTCTAATGAGTACACATCCAATTCCATACTCGTTGATTTCATCACTTCAAGATCATTTCTCCATTTATGATAAAGATGAATGTCGTTTATTTCCATCTTTCTAAATGATAACCGTTTTGAATTAAGCATAGTCATTTCACTCCTATTTTTGTCTATACGAACAGGTATATTTCGTTATTACTGTTTAATCGAATTAATCTTAATTGTTGAGTCATCCAGACATTTTTTGTACTTTTTCCAATTCCATATCTGTTGGATAGATACCATTCTACCATTTATTTCTTAACATTTTAATAAATCGAAATAGTAAGAGAATTAGCTATTATTAACTAGTAAACTTTAGTAGTTTCTTCACTTAACTTAATTTTCTTAATATTATACCATTTATTTCATACCAAAATATTAGGAGGGTTTAAATGAAGAAACAACTATTATCAATTGCGTTATCTTCCGGCTTAGTATTAGGAGCGATTAGTTCACCTATTGTTCTCGCAAAGCCTGTGGAGACGATCCAGCATCATCCTACTAAAAACTTTGATCATCAGGTGATTAACAAATTAAAAGTTGATAATATATACAACAATATTGCTTATTTGGAAAAAACACCTCGTGTAGCTGGTACAGAATCTGAGCATAAAGCAGTTGAATATATTAATAAGCAATTTAAATCGTATGGTTATAAAGTCGATGTTCAACCATTTACTTATTTCGGTTTCACACCACCACATACGATGGAATTATCTGTAGATGGCTATGACGGTGAGTTGAAACCAGCTTCATTAACATACACGGTAAGTGGTGAAGTCAATGGTGAACTTGTTTATGTTGGCCTAGCAACAACAGCTGAGCTAGAGAATCAGGATTTAACTGGAAAAATTGCACTCGTTAAGCGTGGAGAGATTTCCTTTGCTGAGAAAGTTTTAAACGCTGCCGAAAAAGGTGCTGAAGCTGTTTTAATCTTTAATAATACGGCTGGCGCCCTAAATGGAACACTTGGTGAAGCAAATGAGAGCTTTGTTCCCTCCTTGTCGTTAACAAAAGTAGAAGGTGACGCTCTAGAAGCTAAACTATCAAATGGTGAAACACTAACAGCAACATTAAAGATTGAAGGAGCTAAAACGGGTGAAAACCTTTCACATAATGTAATTGCCACAAAAGAGCCAACAAATAAAAAGAAAGATACAGGTGATGTAATTGTAGTAAGCGCTCATCATGACTCAGTCGCACTAGCACCTGGAGCAAATGACAATGCTTCAGGCACAGCAATGACATTAGAGTTAGCACGAGTATTTAAAAACTTACCAACAGACACTGAAATTCGATTTATTACATTTGGTGCTGAGGAACTTGGATTAATTGGTTCTAGACATTATGTAGCCAATCTATCAGATCAAGATAAAGAAAAAATCATTGCGAACTTCAATCTTGATATGGTTGGTAGCAGAGATGCTGGTGACTTAGTAATGGCCACATTGGACGGAGAACCTAATCTCGTAACAGACCTTGCAGGTGCTTCGAGTACACGATTAAATGGATTCCCAACTACTCTCACACGTGGTGGCAGCAGTGACCATGTCCCTTTTGCAGAAGCAGGAATTCCAGCAGCACTATTCATCCACAGCCCAACAGAACCTTGGTACCACACTCCTGAAGATACACTAGACAAAATCAGTAAAGAAAAACTACAAGATGTTGCAGAAATTGTTGGTACAGCTGTATATGATCGAGCACAGTTTGACAATAAAGGACCGAAACCAAAGAAAAAGAAAGTGAAAGCTGATAAGCAAGCATACTATGAAGAGAATGTGAGATAATATGCTGAGGACTAGAAAAGAAGATTTCTAGTCCTCTTTCTATTTAGTTACCATTATATATAATGAAGAGATAAGTGTTGTAGAGGAATACACTAATATATAAAGACAGGGGAACGAAGTAAATCATTCAAGATTTTATTTCGTAAAGGAGATTTTGAATTGGTGAAATTATCGAATCAGAATAAAGGTACATTCAGAAGATTTATGACTTAATAGACAGCCATATGAAAGAAAAACACCCCTTTACCGGAGTGTTTCCATTTATCTGACTTTTTGACGTCTCATCCATTGCGTCGCTACCCATTTTTCACCGATTATAACTGGTGCTCCACCATGCAATGTAGCTTCATTTAATCCTTGATCTTCATAGAAATATTCAAAGTAAACGGCCATTCCTTTTTTGGGATTGACAGAAAATTTCAACTTCGGAAAATAGGTTGCTCCACCTTCTTCTACATCATTTAAGTAGATGACAAGTGTGCTAATTCGATTGTTTTGACTCGCTCTGCTAGTCTCTGCAAAATAATCAAAATGTGCCTTGTATTCTTGACCAGGTGTATAGTTCAAAATTTGAAGCCCTTCCGCATGCTCAACCGGGATATTCATAATAGAAGAAATACGTTTTTCTATTCTTTCAACGATCGGATTTTCACTTTCCTCAAAAAACATTCCACTGCTCGTTCGAATTTGATTTTCTTCGCGAATTTCCCCGATTTTAGAACGTTTCAGCTTATCCTTTGACAATGAAATAAGTTGTTCACATTCCTCTTCACTAATTACGTTTCCTAAAATCACTACTAGTGGCTCCTCAAACCTAGCTAGTATATCAATCTCTCGATCTTCCGTCATAATCTTCTGTCCGATGTGATGAAAAATTGATTGCTCTTTCGCTTCTAAACCTTGAATCACCTATCATCAGCTCCCTATTCAGTTTTCAAATACCTTTTGAATCTAGTTATTTCGAAATAATTATAAAGTAGCAAGCCCCATTTGACACGTACTATTTTTCTCTCTATTCAAATAAATAGATTGACAACGAATCATTTATAAAACATTTATTAGAATAAGGGCAATGATAAAGATAATCCCCGGAATTATAATGAATAGACTAAGCTTTTTTTCTATTTTCTGCAGTTTCTTCATATGAAGATCCAGCAGTGCGTATATGAGCGATGCTGTACACCCTAACAAGGCAAAAGGGACTGAGCGATCAAACATAAAGAATGGCAATACGCCGCCAAGTATAACCAAAGCGAGAATATACACCAATTTATTGCTTGCAAATAACTTGCGATTCAAATATGAGACAATGATTGAAGCAAGATTTCCATATAGAAGCACAATCCCACCACAATATATGAGAGATAATATAAACCATGTAAACAGTAACTCTCCATCAAGTGTACCATCTATAAAGGTGAAGACGATTGATGTAATGATCGACATTGATAAAATCGTTGAAAATGAAACTGCTAATTTGCGAGCAAATACTCTTTCAAATTTTAGATAATGATCCATTTTCTCACCTCAATGAATCCAAATTCTTTGGATGCTACTCGGGTTTACTACTGACCTTAGATTACCATCATTATCGAAAAGCTTGATGGGGGTCAATCGCTTAAAATCATACTCTACCCTTTCTAATTCTCTAAGGAAGTCCATTGACTCTTCATGTGACAATTTAAAAGATAGCGGTTGTCCACCTATCATAATTTCTACAATTGTAAGCTGCTGTTTTTTCTTGAACATATTACTCTCCTTTATTTCAATTATTCTCTCCTTATTATACATGAACTTTGATAAAAGAATTGGGAAAGTATGGATAACAACAAACTTCTTAATACTGATATACAAAAAAAGCAAGTAAGCTAGGAAACCTAACTTGCTTGCTTTTAAATCAATTATTTAATTAACTCAAGTTCAACTGGGATAAATTCTTCTATGCTGATCCCTTCAAGCACTTTTAATGCCGCTTCAACTGCTTGTTGACCCATTAAGTCTGGCTTTTGAGCTACAGTTGCAGCTAATTTTTGATCTTCAACAGACTTAACTGCGTCATCAGTAGCATCAAATCCAACAACAATGACATCGCTTAAACCAGCAGACTCTAATGCTTGTAGTGCACCAAGTGCCATTTCATCATTATGTGCAAATACCGCTTGGAAATCACGTGTACTTTGGATGATATTCTCCATTACAGATAAACCTTCAGCACGGTCAAAATTAGCTGTTTGTTTTACAGCAACTTCATATCCATCTGCTTCAGCAATTGCTTCATTAAATCCATTTCCTCTTTCACGAGCTGCAGAAGAACCTGGAATTCCTTCTAATTCAACGACTTTAGCCGTTTCGCCAAGCTGTTCAATGATAAACTCCCCAGCCATTTTCCCACCAGCAGCGTTATCAGAAGCGATATGTGCAACAACTTCGCCACCCTCTGCACTACGGTCAACTGTAATAACTGGGATATTTGCTTTGTTTGCTGAACTAATTGCTGATGCAATCGCATCGGAATCTGCAGGATTAACCAATAAAAGATCTACACCTTGTTGAATTAAATCTTCAATATCACTTACCTGTTTAGCAGGATCGTTTTGTGCATCAACAGTAGTGATTTCTAATCCCAACTCCTTCGCCTTTGCTTCAGCACCATCACGAAGTGTAACGAAGAATGGATTGTTTAGAGTAGAGATTGATAAGCCAATTTTCTTTGCACCATCTCCGTCATCATTGTTGTTATTAGTATTACTGTCATTACCGCCACCTTGATCTAGTGAACAAGCTGTTACTAACGTTAACACGATTAGTAATGCAAATGCTTTAAACCATTTTTTCATTACGTATTCCTCCTTGTGTATTATAAGATATCATTTATATTAGGCAGCTTTTTTTCGGTCTAATAATACAGCCAAAAGGATGACGCCACCTTTAACCACTTGTTGATAGAAAGAAGAAACATTCAATAAGTTTAAGCCGTTATTTAACACTCCTATGATTAGTGCACCTATTAATGTACCGAAAATCCATCCTCTTCCACCCGATAGGCTTGTTCCACCTAAAACAACAGCGGCAATCGCATCTAGTTCATAACTTGTTCCTGCAGTTGGTTGTGCAGAATCTAATCTAGACATTAATGTGATACCAGCCAGCGCTGCGAATAACCCGGAAATTCCATAAACACCCATTTTTAGACGATCAACTTTTAGACCTGATAAACGTGAGGCTTCTTCATTTCCGCCAATCGCATACACGCCACGACCGAATGTCGTTTTCTTTAAGATAAAATAAAGGATTATATAAGTAGCCATTAATGTAACTACAGGAAATGGAATTCCTAAAAAATATCCTTTTCCAATCATTTGAAAAGCAGTAGAATCTGATAAACCAGTAATCGGTCTACCTTCCGTATAAACAAGTGTTAAGCCACGGAAGATCGTCATCGTTGCAAGGGTAGCAATAAACGGAGCGACCTTTCCTTTTGAAATGATAAATCCATTGAATAGACCCATAGCTGCACCTGCTAGTAATCCAATAAGCACTGCAAGGATTGGGTCAATACCACTTGTAAGCATCCCTGCTGTTAAAGCAGAAGATAAGGCAAGGATTGAACCGACAGATAAATCAATCCCACCTGTTAAAATAACAAACGTCATACCAAATGCGATTAAGGCATTAATGGATACTTGACGTAGTACATTAAACAAGTTATCCATTGTTGAGAAGTTTGGACTCATAATTGATAAAACAACGATTAGTAATAATAACCCTAGTACAGGTCCGAGCTTTTGGATCGTACTTAATCCTTTTGAAAGCCTATTCATTATTTTGCACCTCCAGTTGCTGCTTCCATAATTTTTTCTTGGTCGGCATCCGCCTTGTCTAAGATTGCAGCAATTTTCCCTTCGTGTATGACAATGATTCTGTCTGACATTCCTAAAACCTCAGGCAGTTCAGAAGAAACCATGATGATTGAATTTCCTTTTTCAGTATGTTCATTCATAATTGTATAAATTTCTTTTTTTGCCCCAACATCCACTCCACGAGTTGGCTCATCAAGTATTAAGAGTTTCGGATCAATTCCTAACCACTTGCCAATTACTACTTTTTGCTGATTGCCGCCGCTTAAAGATTTAACTTCCTGCGTATGACCAGATGTTTTAATATGAAGCTTTTCAATCATGCTTTGTGTGAATGCCTTCTCTTTTTTCTCAGACATCACACCGGTTTTAGAAAGTGATTTCATGTTTGGAATTGCTAAATTTTCACTAACTGATAACCCAAGAACTAGCCCTTCGTCTTTTCTGTCCTCCGTTATGAATCCGATGCCTGCTGCTATTGCGTCATAAGGTTTTCTGATCGTTAGTTTTTGACCATCTAGAGTAATCGTACCTGCACTTTTTTTTCTTGCTCCAAAGATTGCTTCCATGATTTCAGTTCTTCCTGCGCCCATTAACCCTGCAACACCGACAATCTCACCTTTGTTCACATGAAAAGAAACATCTTCGAAAATCCCCTCTGCACTTAAGCCTTCCACTTTGAAATACGGTTCACCAATTGTAGCTGTTCGATTAGGAAAACGTTCTCCAAGTTCACGGCCAACCATCATTTTCACAATTTCTTCAAAGCTTGTTTCTGGTGTACGTTTAGTGCCAATGGATTGACCATCTCTTAAAACCGTAATTCGATCACACATTCGGAAGATTTCTTCCATTCTGTGAGAAATATAGATAATAGCAACGCCTTCTTTTCGAAGCTGATCCATTACAGAGAATAGTGTTTCAATTTCACGATCGGTTAAGGCCGCAGTGGGCTCGTCCATGATTAAAACCTCAGTGTTCGCTGCAATTGCTCGAGCAATTTCGATCATTTGCTGCTGGCCGACGGATAATTCACCTGCTGGCTTTAACGGATCAATATCGATGCCTAATTTCTTCAAGTACTCTCTCGTATTATCATTCATTTCTTTTGTCTTTAAGATTCCAAAAGGAGAGATTTTGAGTTCTTTACCGAGAAACATATTTTCTGCCACCGTTAAATATGGAATAATGTTTAATTCTTGATGAATTACAGCGATGCCAGCAGTCTCTGCTTCCTTCGGCGAAGAGAAAGCAACTTTGTTTGATTTATAATAAACTTCGCCTTCATTCGCCTTATGAATTCCTGTTAAAATTTTTACGAGCGTAGATTTACCTGCGCCATTTTCACCCATCAATGCGTGAATTTCACCTCGGTTCAAGTCAAAATCCACACCTTTTAACACTTGAACATTAAAGAAGGTTTTATGAATATTCTTCATTTCAACAATTGCATTTGTCATTAAAAAATCACTCCCGCATGTAAGATCACATTGGCATATGGAGTTGCTTCACCTGTTCGTATAATCGCTTTTGCATGCTTTGTTGCAGCTTTAAGCGCTTCATGACTTACATAATCACATTGCTTAAATTTTGAAGTCAATGCTTCATGAATCGTGTCATTCTGCTCTGCAACTTCTTTTGCAATCGTGATTCTTTCAATTTCTAATTCTTTGGCAACCTCATGTAAAACATCTAAAAATGAAGGAGTTCCAAGCTTTAAAGCTAGGTCAATTTTCTTTACTCCATTAGGAATGGGAAGACCACAGTCCGCAATTACAACTGTATCGGTATGTCCTAGATCACAAATGACTTTTGATATTTCACTATTTAATAGTCCATGTTTTTTCATAATGGAACACCTCACTATTTCGTATTGTCTACAGATGGAAGTTCTTCTCTATTTGGCATTCCAGATTGAGCACCAAGCTTTGTGACTGATAGACCTGAGGCGAGAATGGCAAATGAGATGGCATCATGAAGTGCTTTCCCTTCTGACAAACCAACTGCAAGCGCACCATTAAACGTATCGCCAGCTCCCGTCGTATCAACAGCTTGTACTTTTATAGCAGGGAGGATAACTCTATTTTCTCCTTGAAAATATTCAACGCCCTCGCTCCCTCTAGTAATGATCAGCTTTTGCTTTAACATCGTTAAAGTTTGCTTATCGTCTTTATATTCTGACAGCAATTCTTCTGCTTCGTATTCGTTCGGTGTTAAATATGTCACCTTAGAAAGCCAATGCTTAGGAATCGATTGGAATGGGGCAGGATTTAAAATGACCTTTACATTTTCTTCAAAAGCAATTTCAAGAGCTTTTTCAACAGATTCAAACGGTATTTCGAGTTGTAATAACAACCATTTGCTCTTTTGAATTTCTTTGCGATGTGCCTCTACTAGCTCTGGTGTGACATGTGCATTTGCTCCAGGAACAACGACGATATGGTTGTCATTATTATGAACCGTAATGCTCGCTGTTCCGGTGCTTGTGCCAGCTACTTTCTTGATAAACTCAGTTGCTATTCCTTCACTTTTCAAATGACTTATATACTGTTCTCCGAATAAATCATTGCCAACACGACCTAGTATCATGATATTGCCGCCAAGCCTTGCAGCAGCAACAGCTTGATTCGCGCCTTTCCCTCCGGGTACTGTAAAGAATGATTCACCCATCACTGTTTCTCCTAAGATTGGAAGCTTATTCGTTACAGTTACAAGGTCCATATTGATACTACCAATGATTGTAATCACTTAAATTCTCCTTCTCTTGTTGTTTCTCTTTCTTGCAATTCAGTTTCAAAAACAACATGTTTTTCGCATAATTCTTCACCTTGTATGAGATCAAACAACATTAATGCCGCTCTTTTTCCCATTTCATAGATTGGTTGCTCCATCGTTGAAATTTCAGGTGATAGGTTTTTTGTCCATTCAATTCCATCAAATCCGATGATTTTGAGCTTTTCTGGAACATTTATATTTAAGCTCTTAGCCGCTTTCAATGCACCGACAGCCATGACATCGTTCCCAGCAAAAACTCCATCAATTTCCGGATGCTTTACGAATAATTCTTTCATTGCATTTTCAGCTTCTTTTATATGATAGTTTCCGGAGCAAATAAATCGTTTATATCCTGTTTCTATCAATAGATCCTCATACGCTTTTTGACGTTCAATAGCGTTAACAATTCCACTTGGCCCAGCTATATGGGCAATATTCTTACAACCTATATCAATTAAATACTGAACTGCCTTACGTGAACCATCATAATGATCGACAGTGACAGATGGTATGCTTTCATGAAAAACACGGTCTAATGCAACGATAGGTAGGTTAAAGCTCTCCAAGTGATGAATTTGAATATTATTAGAAACGATAATCACGCCATCTACATGATTTTCCACCATCTTCTCTAAATACATTAATTCCTTTTTGATATTGTCGTCACTGTTACAAAGGAATGTTGTATATTCAGCTTTGATCGTTACATCCTCTACTGCTCGTACCAACTGCGGAAAGAACGGGTTGGTGATATCTGGAACAATGTAGCCAATCATTTTCGATTTTTTCTTAAAAAGGCTTCGAGCTACATTATTAGGTCGATATTGCAATTCTTTGATTGCAGCATCAACTTTTTCCTTTGTTTTTTCGTGAACATACCCTTGGCTATTTAACACGCGTGATACAGTTGCAACTGATACACCAGCATGTTTTGCTACATCCCTAATCGTTACCATTTAGACGAACCTCAACATTCTATATGAATGTGTAACCGGTTACACATTTCCTATATGATATACCGGTCACTGTAACCGGTTACATATGTTTTAACATTAATATGTTATGTTTGTCAATATAATTTCCCTATATATTCATCATTAATTATAAAAAGGTTATACTATTTCAAAATAATAATAGAGTGGGATTTTCCCACTCTACTAATTTGGTATATTGTAATATTCACCTGTATGCGGATCATATTGAAATAACTCGAAGAAGTCATTTAGATCTGCATCATCCTCAAATTCTGTATCTGTATGAATGGACTCCCATTGCCGCTCCGTTAAAGCGGGTAAGGACAGTCCGATTTTTTCTTTCATGACTTTTTCTTTAATTACTTTACTGTCTTGCAACCCAAACTTACTATATTGAAATGGTCCAAAAGTAAGAATTTCTCCATTATTTAATACAAAATAAAAATACCATTTATAGCTACTAATCGCATTTGTTCTCCCAATATTTCTTTCCATATCTCCACTTACGGTCACTCTTTCTACCTCAGGCCAAGGAACGACAAACTCGCTTCCATTATGAGATACGTACAACTCTTCCTCACGAATGGCTTTATAATCATCCGTATACAGCGATGGAATCCAATAAAGAACTAAAAGTGTGCCAAAGGCAACTGCGTAGTACGGCCATTTTACTTTACCTAGACGATAAAAAATTATCCCAAAAACATATAAAAGAGCAAATGCTGCAACTACCATGATCACGATTAAACCTATTGGAATGGATAAGGCGTCTATATAAAGATCAGTCGGCTTTGATAAACGTTCAACCCTTGAAAACCTCACGTAATCAAAATACTTAATAAATAACGGGATCACGATCGTAATAATAATAAAAACTCTCGTGTTTTTCCACACTGATTCAAAATAAGACTTCTTATCATTCTCGTTCAAAAAATACCCAATCATAAACGGAACATAACAAAAAGCAATATATAGATATAAGCTTAATAGAGGTCGCTCCATATCAAACATGATCATTGCTGTAATACCAAAAATAATACCAAACAACATCATACTGTAACCGATAAACTTCTTCACTTTATTCCACATGCTGTTCCTCCACTACATCATTCATTCTTTAATTACGTGTAATCGTTCGTAAAGTTTCAAGAGAAGAATACATTTTGTAAAAGTGAGACGATTAGACTATACAGAAGCAACGAATTAAAAACTTGAAAGAGATAATGAAATTTACAAAAACAGAATGTTCTTTGTTTATTCTCATACTTGTCTTATTTTAGTAAATAAAAGTTAAGCATTTTATAGGTGACCTTCCACTGAATAAAAAATTTCATCTGTTAGCTTATTATTCTCTTTTATATAATTATAGTGATATTTAAGTATATTTGAAATTAACTCCCAATACATACCGTCATAGCCTATCCATATTCCGAATGAATATCTTTTAAACTCAATATTTGCAAGAGATTCGCCTTGTTTATTTCTTGAAAATTCAAGATTACCCTCTGGACTAATATAGTAAAAACTATTTCCAGATGCTTCATGAAATGTTTCTTCTATAAATAATTGTAGTACTTCTATTTTAGTAATCTTAATCCTATATAAACATTCATAAAACGGTGCACGATTAACTACTTTTTTTACTTCATAATCATATTTTTCTTCCCTTAGAAATTCCTCAAAATATTTTCCGGTTTTAATAAATATGTTAATCGGCAGTATATTGACACTAGTAAGGAATTGTATTAATGAACCCTTTACAACTTCATAGTGGTTTTCATCATTATCACTTGGATAAACTTCAATAACTTCAATACCCTTGTCAAAATAAAAATACTCGCTATTATAACCAGATACACGATTTGAGATGATTAAATTAAACACATAGTTGACCTCCAAATTTATATAGCTACTTTGTTAGTTAGATTTTTACTCTCTAATTACATATTCTTTTAGTATGATAACATTACCGATATACATATAAAGCCTCTTTTCTTTGTCTCTTCAGATTCATCACGAATCGACCATTCACATAAGTTGTCTCCCCTAATTGATTGTGATAATAAAAAGGTTTAGTTTTAAAAAAAATTCGAAACCATTCGCTTTTTCTTTTGTCTAAATAGTAAAGGAGGGTTTTACATGACAGAAGATGAGAAACAAATTCAAAATTCTTTCCAAAGGAATATTAACAAGCACATCACTTTTTCAGAAATAGAACAACGGGAGACATTGGTTAGCATCATATCTACGTATAAAGAAAAAGGGAATAAAAAAAGGACTGGCGTACTCCCAGCTATTTTCACTGTTACAAGTGTAATTGCAATACTGATATTCCTCTTATATGTAAATTTTTCATCATTAAATCTCACTCATAATGCTTCATTTGATAAAGAAGAGCTTGTGGAAAAGATGCACCTCGGTATCTCTGAAAACGACATTCTAACTATTTTTAGTGGAGATATTGTTCATGTTGAACCAGCTAAAAACGCATAAGGAATAATGAGGTTGTAGTTAATGAATACTCTCTGAATTATGGGGTTGATCATCATGAGAAATAATGAACTACTAGAGCTTCATTCTTTAAGCGATGAAGAGAAAGCAACATATATAATAAAAAATTATGGGAAGAGCGTTAAAAGTGTCATATTTTCGATGACTAATGATCTGAATGATACTGATGATCTTGCTCAGGAAGTCTTTTTTGCAATTTACAAAGGGATATCGACATTTAAAGGCGACAGCAACCTCTATACATGGATTTATAGAATAACCGTTAACAGAACAGTCAATTATTTAAAAAAGAAAAAAATCTTAAAATATTCAATTCACCTGATCGATACAATTAAAGATACGATCGCATCACCAGAAGATGTTTTAATAAATGAAGAGAACAATGATGAAATTTGGAAAAGCATCCAAAAATTATCCTTAAACTATAAAATAGTCATAATTCTATACTATTATAATGAGTTCTCCATACAAGAAATCGCTGATATTCTAAACCTAAACCAAAACACATGCAAAACTAGGTTATCGAGAGGTCGGGAGCAATTGCAAAAATTAATGAAGAATTCTAGTGATCAAAATAAACGAAAATAATACAAAGAAAGAATTGTTTTGGTTTACTCGATAAAGGCCATAAACCCCAGACCAATAAGGCCAATGGCTGCAAGAATAACAGGAGGTAATCCCATACCACTCGTCACCGATAGAATTCCAGCTATAAAGTATATTCCAACAAACACGAGTCTAATAATGAGAACATTCTTTTTCATACAATTACCTCCATAGCTGCTTAGTTGTTTCATATTTCAACAATTAAGCTGTTTTTTCCTGTTTAAATTCAAATTACTATATATTTTGGACTTTGATATTGAATATCATATCTTAAAGAACTTTCAAACTATTCATTGACTGTATTTCCAATCAGTGGTAATATTCATACAAACGATTGATTAATCATTTGTAGTTAAAGGAGTACAATCTATGCCATTATCTGAAGAACAGATTGCCAATATGAAGTTAAAACGTCAGAAAATACTCGAGTCCGCTACTGCTCTTTTCGCCACACAAGGCTACGAGGGTACAACAATTAAAAAGGTAGCACAAGCTGCAGATGTAAGCTTTGGAAGTGTATTTACATATTTTAAAGATAAAGAAGAATTGCTTTATACGGTTGTAGTTGAACCATTAGATGATCTAGCTTCTCGGTTGTTTCAATTTAATCCACAATCTGATCAACCAATGATTGAAATTGAAAATATGGTCTATCAGCATGTTCAAGTTTTCTCTGGGTTGAATCATTATCTAAATCTTGTCGCACAGATCATCAACCAATTCCGAAAGTTCCCTACTGTTTTTGCTCGCCTTGATCGGTTCCATGATGAATTACGTGAAAACGTAGCTGAACTTATCCGAAACGGACAACAAAAAGGTTTACTATCGAAACAGCAAGATCCGTTAACAATCGCAACATTATATACAAGTTTATTAATTGGATTGCGTTTAAATACTACTGATTATTATCCAAATGACATTTGGGATACGTACGCAAAAGCAGCGATTCAACTTTTTGGTCCTATCAAAAAAGGATAGGATTATCTTTTAAATCCACAAACGATTGATTGATCAATCTTAAAAAAGGAGGTTAATAGAATGAGCATTTTCCAACTTCATAGAACAATAAAGATTCGCTTACTCTTTAGTTTTTTATCCTCAATTACATCAATGGCTATCCTTCCTTACATCATGATTTTGTTCTCTTCTCAGCTAGGGGTCGTTCATGCAGGTACGCTCTTTTTAGGAGTGATGGTTGCATTTGTCATTGGAACAATTGTTGGTGGCATTGGTGGGGATCGATACGGAAGGAAAAAAGTCATCCTATGTGGTGAAGTTCTTTCTTTGATAGGTTTCTCTATTGCAGCATATGCAAACATCGATCAACCACAACCTTACTTAACCTTCATTGGTTTTTTATTTATTCAATTCAGTAGTGGTGTACTCACACCAGTCTACCAAGCTCTCATTATTGACGTCACAAAGCCTGAAGAAAGAAAATCCATTTATACAATCTCATATTGGCTACGAAATATTGGGGTTGCTATTGGAAGTTTGATTGGTGCATTTTTATTTATGAACCACCTTTTTGTATTACTAACTGGATCAGGACTGCTTACAATATTATCTATTATCATCACGATATTTTTCATTGAGGATACTTATAAGCCTATAAAAAAAGACAGAAGTTCACCTTCAATTGACGAAAGATCAGTTTATAAAAACATCTTGCTCCATCGAGTTTTTATCAGCTTTACGATTGCTAGCTTGTTCATTGTTGCGATTGAAGAGCAATTGACGAATTATATCGGCGTTCGTTTAGCAAAAGAACTCTCTGATCCGACTCCAATACTACCTAGCATGTCTGTTTTAATAGATGGCGTTAATTTACTTGGGATCCTAAAGGTTGAAAATACATTGATCGTAACATTCTTCACATTCATTCTTATTCGTTTGATAAAGAATGCAAGAGAAACCAATATATTTATGGTCGGTCTATCTCTTTATGTTCTTGGTTATGTGATAATTAGCTATAGCACAAGTCCCTTCATCCTTCTTGCTGCCATGCTCATCGCTTCTGTGGGAGAAATCATGTACATCCCGGCTAAACAAACTATGCTTGCAAACATTGTTCCTGAACACGCAAGAAGTACGTATCTATCTATATACCAAGTTGGAATTATATTAGGTGTAAGCTCCGCTGGTATCCTTATGATCATAAGTGCATGGCTATCCCCGCTCATCATGACTGCTATTCTTTTAACATTCGGATTAATTAGTATTCTATTGATGTATAAATTAATGACTAGTGAACCAAAAGAAGTGAAACAAGCGTCAGCAATGTGAGACGCTTAAATCACTTCCTACTTAGCTTGTTAAAAATTGAATTTCATTTTTGATTGCATCAATTCCATATCGGTACAAAAATTTTGAAAAGATCTCTCGTTTTTTTCCATGTTTCTGATATAACTCAATAATTTCATCAACAACATGAAATAATTGGTCTGCTGTTAAGTCATCAAAAGCTAGCCTACCGACCTTTGCATCCTTGCCTTTTCCTTTACCACCGAGAAACAGCTGATACGTATCATTTACCTTAATGACCCCAAGATCGTTCACTAACGGTTCCCCACAGCCTGCTTGACATCCAGTATAAGCAGGCTTCAAAGTAAAGGGAACTTCTTTTCCTGCGATTCGTTTGTTCAATTCAATCGCTGTTGGCATTCCTTCAACGTCTGCGCCTTTGCAGAAATTGCAAGTTCGCAAGCTTTTTACGTAGTTTCCGACTGGGTAAACAGATAGGCCAGCTTCTAGTAATTGTGACTTCACAATATCTGACTTATCAATTGGTACATCAATATAGATTTGTTGAAAAGTCGTTAATTCTATATCTTGGCCCTCTTCAAGACATGACGCAACGATTAAAAGTTGTTCAGTCGTTAACTTAGCACCAAAAGAAATGCCTCCGTTTACAGCAAGTTTTACAGTTTTATCCATTACCTACACTTCCCCTCTCACACATACCCCTATGTGGTATATGTTATCATGAGTGAAGGGTGTTATCTATAAGAAATGATGAAAAGGTCGTATGACAACAGAAGAAATTTGAACAGCAAGTTTTTTCCAACCACTGTACGTTCGATCATATTCAAATTCAATACCATCTTCTGAAACCTTTTGACTTGTTTGTGAGATTGACTTCTTCAAGTCATTCGATAAATGTTGGGCAAACGAATCACTTTTGAGCACGACAACTGTTTCTGTATTTAAAAATGTGCTTCTTGAATCGATATTAAAAGAGCCAATCATCGTAATGCTCTCATCAAAAATGAATGTTTTTCCATGCAATGATTCATCTTTAGGTTTGTATTCGTAGAGATTGTGGACTTCGTCAATGATGTTTTGCCTTTGCTGCCAATAGCCAGAAAACCCCATCACATTTGGAGTGGAAGTAAGTGAGTTAGTAAGTAGCGTGATGTTTGCACGAACGTCATCTTTAAAGTATTCTTTCATTTTTTTAGTCGGGATGAAATATGGGCTTTCCATGAAAATCGATTGTTCAGCCTGTTCCATTAAATAGACAAGCTCCATCCAGATTGATGGACTTTTATTCAATCGTTCAATTGGATTATGTAAAAAATAACCTAGTTCGATCGGATAAGAGACTGTTTGCCAGCTATATTCTTTTTTTAGTAATTCAGGTTGATTTCTTTGCATTTCATTTAAAGCTGCAATCGACTTATCTTTTTGTTCGCTTCCTTTGATCCTTTTTCGGTCATTTGTTTTTCTGACAGAATCACTTGTAAATTTATGATCCCAAACATATTGATAATATTGAGACATGTCATCAATTAAGCTAGAACCACTGCCCTCCTCAGCAAAAATTACAACATCGCGGTCATTAGAAGCTCCGACAGAACCCACAGGACCAAAGTACTTGTCCCCAATATTGCGGCCACCAATTAACGCCATTTTCCTATCAATTATTAAGAGCTTATCATGGAAGCGGTTATTCCAAGTCCAAGGCAATAAAGGTTTAAATGTCTCATAATATTTCATCTCAATATTTGGGTGGTCGTAAATTGCATAATTGTATTTCCTTAAATCAAAATTAATAATGTTCACCATGCCATCTATAACAATTCTAACTTTCACACCTCTGTTCGCAGCATCAAAAATGGCACCAAAAAACATATCCGCATATTTGCCAGAATGAATCGCATACGTGGAAAATTCAATTGTTTCTTCTGCCATTTGAATCATTTGTAGCCTCGCAATCCCAGACTCTTCACGATCTTGAACAAGTGAAACACGTTCTGATGTCTCCTTAGCATTACTAAGATCGTGAGGCTTCCAGTCATGAACATCATTAGGTGTATGCCAATAGAAAATAAAAACACCTGAAGCAAGCGCATAAACAACATAGATAGAAGCTATAAGAAACAATAAACGCATAGCTTTTTTAAACATGATGATTCCCCTCTTTAAAACCAATTTCAAATTCTCATTTCTTAAGAATATTAGTATTCACATAGACTGGAACTATTATTGCTCTAAATGTATTAGGTTCATTTTAATTGATTGTTCGTTCGATAACATAGAGTGGATTCAGACAGCTATTAGGGGTTTTCCACCAACTTCGAGTTGAATCCGACAACTATTTTAGCGATCGACAACTCTTATTTAGATTAAGCTCTCATTTATAAATCTCTCCAAAAAAAATGACGAGGTTGCATATATATTCTCGAAGATCTGTAATCAAAAAAAGCATGCACCTGAAGGGAAAACAATTGGAAATTAGATTTCTTCAACGTAACTATTTGTGAACAGTCTAGGTTAAAGTCGAAGAATATCTTTTATTCCTTCTTTTTGACAAGCATGAACTCATATGTATGTTATATAGACAACATGGGAGGCTACTAGATGAGTCAAAGTGAAGAAATTAAAAAGTTGCAAAAATGGTTCAATGACCAAATGAAAAAATCACCCTATCCCCTCTATCCAAACTATGGGAAAGTCACCCAATATGAAGAAATCCCCATAAATGTGCCAGAGCAAAGGCAGTTGCGACAGCCCGGTTTAGAGCGGTTAATGGTACCGCTTCCAATCATTGAAAATCCTCATTATAAAGGGAGTGACAAACTCAAAGGAAAAGTTGCATTAATCACTGGGGGAGACAGTGGAATTGGTGCTGCTACTGCAATTGCTTTTGCAAAGGAAGGCGCAAACTGCGCAATATCTTACCTCGACGAGCATGAAGATGCCAATAGAACAAAGGAACGGATTGAAGAATTAGGTCAACAATGCTTATTGCTTCCTGGAGATGTTCGTATAAAAAAAGTATGCATAGATATTGTAGATAAGACACTGCAACAGTTTGGAAGACTTGACATATTATGCAACAATGTTGGGATTCAATTCCCGCAACAACATCTTACTGACATATCAGATGATCAGTTCGATGAGACATTTAAAGTTAATATTTACTCTCATTTCTACACGACGAAAGCTGCGATCCCCCATTTAAAACCCGGAAGCAGCATTATCGCTACAGCTTCTGTCGTTACGTATGTAGGAGAAAAACAACTGATTGACTACACAGCAACAAAAGGGGCTATTGTAGGCTTCACCCGAGCTTTAGCAAATAGTGTTGCTAAGGATGGCATTCGTGTAAATGCAGTGGCACCTGGTAGAACATGGACTCCATTAATTCCAGCAAGCTTTAGCGCAGATGAGAATGCTGTTTTTGGAGCTTACAACCCAATGCAACGAGCTGCCCAACCATTTGAATTAGCTCCTACCTATGTGTATTTAGCGTCTGATGATTCGAGGTTTGTTACTGGCCAAGTACTCCATGTTGATGGCGGAGAATCTACAAGCTCTTAAGGAGGCAGCGTGATGAAACTGTATTTTTCAACAGAGTTTCAATTGTTAACGACTAATCATTCAACAGAAACTGAAAGTATAACATTTATAAATCACCATTTCATCGTATCAAAAATTGGAGCTAGACCACCGTATTTCGCATACCCAGAAAAACACGTCCACTTTCCTGTCATTTAGCTCAATAAAAATTAGGAAGTATGGGGAAACTAACCAAAATATAATAATAATAGAAAGAAGTTCATCTCCATGCTAAATTTAACTCATTTAACATTAGAAATCATTACAGGTTTTTTCTTGTTATTTATCATTGTAATCTTTGTTGGTCGTAAAATTATTAATCAAATCTCACCATTCACCTTTATCGCATCTATTGTGCTAAGTGAGCTTCTAGGAAACGCACTCTACACAAATGAGGTTGGCATATTCTATATTATATACTCGATGGTTTTGTGGGCAAGTTTACTTTTTGCCGTAGAACTGTTTGCAAGAAAATCACTTACCTTTAGAGGCTTTTTTCAAGGAAAGCCAGCCGCTCTGATTCATAATGGAAAGATTGATCGAAAACAATTAGCGAAGAGTCGCCTTGACTTAAATCAGCTGCAAAGTCTCCTTCGTCAAAGCGAAACTTTCTCAATGCGTGAAGTCGCTTATTGCTATTTAGAACCAAATGGATCCTTAAGCATTATAAAAAAACCAAAATACAAGAAAACAACGTTAGATGACTTTAAGTTGATTGGTAAACCTGTTTATATCCCATACACGCTCATTCGTGATGGTGAGATTTTATTTGATGAATTAACCGAGCTTGGCTTAAATGAAGAGTGGCTACATGCACAATTAACAACACAAAACATCTCTGACTATAAATCTGTCTTTATTGCTGAGTGGTTAGAAGGAGAAGGATTATTCGTACAAACGAAATAAAGAACCAGCTGAAGTTCAGTTCAGTGGTTCTTTTTCATTTTATAACAATTCTTATAAGAATTCTTAATCAATAGACTGTTACACGCTTTGCCGGTGTCATGGTATAGATCATTCACAACATGCAAAACTTGACTTCTTGATGTTCCAGGCGAACTTTCGGATTCATTTTCAATATAAAGAACGTCATCGCTGACCCAAGTTAATTGAATCCGTTGTTGTGCATCAGCGTAGTATAGTCCCTTACGTTCATTTGCAGCTCGCTTTTTAGCAACCTCTACAATTGCATTTACTCCACCTGCTGCTCCGCCATAATACTCATAAGATACAGTAGCAATAAATTCTCCTGTAGGTGATTCAACTACCATATCCACATACTCACGATCTATTTGTTTGAATGAAAAGAAGGTACCATGTAAATATAAATAAAACAGGATGACACAAAAGCTAACGAATAGTACCTTATAAACCTTCTTCATTTGCTCCTCCTAATTAAACTCTCTCTTCTCTAATTCCACTTTTACTTTATTACGAACTAGATTATACGCCTGCCATTCCTGTTGCTGATATTGATAATATTTCTTCTCAGCAAGCAATGCTTCACGTAACTCTTGCTGTTCAACGCCCTCATCATATAACTCGATAGCCGCTAATGTGCCAACCCCAGAGAAGTGTGTTAAATAGTAAACGTCTAATTTACCGGTCTGTTCATATCTTTCTAGGTTTTGATTGACGACAATTTGATCAATAGGCATAAGATTAATGCTGCCATAGTAAACGAGTGACACAAGTAAAAGGCTATGAACAAACGCTAGTTTTTTCAACCAAATTTTACATAGTGCTAAGCTAAAAATGACGAAAAGATAAATCATAAATGTAAAGACGAACAATCGTAGTGGCGTAGAACCATAAGCAATTTGATAAAGGTTAAGTCTCATAAACGCAGAAACCAACATAATGCCGCTTGCAAGAACGATAAATGTTAAAACGCCTTGAATGATTCGATAGGTTTTTTTTTGCTCTGAATTTATTCGATAAATTGAGAACGTGATAATCGATAAATTCAAGATAGAAACAAAGAGCAACTCGAAAAATCCTCGACGTGCATATTCAGCATAAGTAAGCCCATTCTGCAGACTATCACTGAAAAAGTAATTGAATTGAACACCTATAAATAGAAGATAAACAATCGAAACAGAAACTAGGACAGTTAACGTCATAATTGAATCTGTATATGATTTTTCTTTTAAAACAGTATCAAAATCAATTGCTTTCCTTTTCGAAAAAACTTGCAACAAACCAAAAAAGAAAAATGTATAAAAAAGAATCAAAGCCACCCGTAAAGGATACTCAAGGCTAAACTCAAATAAGAAAGGAAGTTGATTAATCAAATTAGCAAAATGCTCGTCTGCTGAAATAAGTAAGATCATGATTAATCCTAAAAGTGGAATCGAAATAAGCATTCCAATGATCACTTTTCTTAAAATGTACCAACGCTGCTTATGATCACGACTTTTAATGACGTCAGTTTTACTTTTGATAAATTGAAAGCTATAGGAAAAGGCATGGATCACTTTACTTAACATTTCAAATAAGAAAAGTGGATGATCAATTCTTAATTGCTTCGGTGCAGTCATCACTGTTAATTGTACGATAATGAGAAATGGGATGAGTATCAAATTCAATCCATACAAAATTTCATTATCATAAATAAAATATTGAGAGCCAAGGATCCAAATTGTAATTAATAGCAAATAACTAAGTCGTTGATGTGGTCCACGCTTCTCTTTTAACTTCCAATAAGCCAATAAGTAAAAGGCAAACAAAAAACAAAAATATGAAATCCCAATATTCACTGTAATAAATGCCTCTTGTGCAATGATACCAATAATTAAACATAATAATAAAAATAGCCATTCTTTCTTCTTCACGTTCATAAATAAAACCTCCTGTTTTAATACATAGAAATTCTATGTATGTTTGCAAAAAAAAGCTATATAGAGGCCTTCCTTCCCCACCTATAGCTCAGATGACAAATTGGATAGAGTAGTATCGTAAATCCAATGCAAAGGAGCACAAAATATTCTGTTAACAGCGGTTGAAACCATTCATGCGGGATGATGTTAAAAACAACTAAGCCCATTAGCATCAGATTCGGAATCAATGCAATGAGAAAGGTTTTGTTTAAAACCGATTTTCCATTTGATCCAAATCCTTTTCCAAATTCATAACCAAGAATAACCCAAAAGAACATATACCCAATGGCAATCATGATTGGAATGGACGTCAATTTTGCCCATAATTCATGAATCCAATACCACTCTAATGAGTTATGAGCAGTCGTTAACCCAATACCTCCAATGAAGAACAGCACATTTAAGCATATGAACAACCATTTCATTCGACTCGGTGTGACTGATAGTTCTTCGTTCCAGCTATCAGCAATTTCCTGAGGTGTACCTAATTGTTCGTATAAAAAAACCCTTGCTTCGTCTATATCTATCATGCTGTTATGTGAAAACCATTGCTCTAAATGATCCTCATATTCCTCGACAATTTTTTCTTTATCCTTTATTCCAGCTAGCCTTTCATAAAGGTCAGTTAAAAACTCATTCTTTAATTGTTCCATGGTTTTTTCTTCCAATCATTTTATTCATGATCTGGACAAATTCATTCCACTCTTTTGTTTTTTCCGTTAAAATACTCTTTCCTTCAGCAGTTATACGATAATATTTTCTAGCAGGGCCTTTTTCTTGTTCTTTCCAATAATACTCGATGTATGATTGCTTTTCCAACTTGTGCAACGCTGGATAGAGCGTCCCTTCTTTAATTGAAAAACCATTGTCACTTCGTTTTTCGAGCTCTTTGACAAGTTCATAGCCATACATATCTCGTTCATTTAATAATTGTAGCAACAACAAGGATGAACTTCCCTTTACTAATTCTCGATTAAACATCTTCTCACCTACATAGATTTTTTAGGTATATCGGTATTCTATAATTATACATCTCATTTGTAAAGAGATTTTATTTGCTTCGGCGGTAAAGTTATTATAAAATTATTTCGTATAACGAATAAATCTGAATATTTCTTTTTTATATTGAAAAGAGGATTTACAGAAAGGTAAATAGAATCGTATATACGTACTTATTCCATTCATATCATATAATGATCGACAGGAGTGACATGATGTATCGTAAAGTAAGCGATTTTTTAATTGATTGGTCGTATTCTGCAAAAGGTACGGCACAAACAATTGCCAACATTCAAGACGAACATATGAAACAAGCTATTACAGAAAATCATAATTCATTAGCTTGGCTTAGTTGGCATTTGACATTGGCTCCAGCATTTTTTGCAAAACAAATTGGATTGAATGTAGAACCTGCTGGAAAACCAGAAGATATTCCATCAACCATAAATGAAATCGTACAAGCGTACGAACAAACCGTAGAAGACTTGAAATATCAGGTCGAACAACATTTGACTGATGATAAATTAAGAGAAAAAGTCGATAACTTCGGAAAGCTACTTCCTGCTGGAGTCGTTTTAAGAACACTAATTGATCACCAAACCCATCATCGTGGGCAAATGACCGTTCTCCTTAGACAGGCAGGCTTAAAAGTTCCTCCAATCATGGGACCAACAAAGGAACTGAGCGAGTAACATTATAAACAAAGGTGATAATAATGGTCTTTGCATCTAAAAAAGGGCTACCGTTAAGACTGATTATTTGGGGTTGTATCTTGGGATTTTCAACTATTCTTTATCAATCTTTGATTAGACAAGATTATATTGGAATGATCATACTTCCACTACTAATTATTATTCTTACATGGATTTGGTTTGGTACACTTTATGCAATTGATCCTAATGAACTTATAATTACCTTTGGCCCTTATAGGAAAAGGATCGATATAGCTAAGATTGAGTCAATTCGGATGACTAATAATCCTTTTACTTCTTTAGCCCTTTCCTTTGAAAAGATTGAAATACAATATAATAAATTTGATGTCGTCTCAATTTCTCCAAATGATACAGATAAATTTATACAACAACTATTAAAGTACAATCCTAAAATAAATGTAAAGTCATAAAAACCGCATAACATTCATTTTTAAGCAATAACATTAGATTCTAAAATTGAACTCACATAGTCAAAAAACTCAGTATTTTTACACTGAGCTGAGATTGTAGACAAAGTCGATTTCCGACTTTGTCTACATTTTTTTCGTAGTACTTTTTGATAATAAGAGAAAACTTCAGACTGTTGATTAGGATTATCTGTAATTGGACTTTAACTATTAGTAGTGAGCCTTATATTGACATTCATAAGCCATTTTGAGAAATTCGTACGTATTACCATTTGTATCCTGCATAAAAGTATCGACATTCTTAAATCCAATTTTTCTATATACTTTTATCGCTCTTTTATTAAAAGTTGCTACTGATAAAGTAATTAAATCTGGTTTAAATCTCGTTTTAACGAAACCTATCCCAGCATTTAGAAATTCCATACCCTTCACCTATAGTCAAATCAGGTCTCATTCCTAAACTTATATCATATGTATTTGCAGTGAGATTGCTAAAACCGAAAAACCCTATGACTTCATCATTCTTAGAAACTGTATACATAGAATCTCCTCTAGTTTCAGGGTCTAAAAATTCCGCTAAATCATCTTCATCCGCTGCAATATCATAAAAAGAATATTCTCCATCATAGTGCCAATTATGTGCTATTTCCTCCGCTTGCTCCTGTGTCATAATCTCAAACTTAATAGTCATAAATATCCTCTCTCACTTCTTCATTCCATTTGCCCAATAATCTGGCCTAAATCAAAAGGTGTTCCATAATAAATTAACATAATTTACCGAATTTTAACAGTGTAGATACTTCCTAAACGATCGAATGACACAATTATTGTTGTACTTAGAAAGTATGTGCTTTTTATATTATTTAATCCCTATTAGACGAGTGCTAAGTCTTTATATAAAAAAAACGAGTATAAATCCATTATGATTTTATACTCGTTTTTTGTTTATTCTATTGTTTCTATGAGACTTGTACTACATTTTAGGCATGTTGAAGCAGTTTAGCTAATTTCTCTGCTGCTTCTTTTACTTTTTCTAGCCCTTCACTGATAATTGAAGCTGCTTGATCAGGCAATGCATTGTGGCCTTCGATGATCACTTCATCAATGATTTGCATTCCAAATACGCCACCAAATACATTGCGCATGTAGTTCACAGACATTTCCATGCCTTGCATTTCTGGAGCTGAGTAAACGCCTCCACGTGCGTTTAAGAAAATTGCTTTCTTATGTGTCATTAACTGTATCATGTTGCCATTTTCATCATACTTGAAAGCAAAGCCTGCAGTGTACACATAATCAATAAATGTTTGCAGACGAGCAGGAATTGTTAAGTTCCATAAAGGGAATGCGAAGACAACAACATCTGCTGCTGTTACTAAATCCATCGCTTTTTGACGAGCTGCGATTACACGACTTTCTTCTGCTGTTAATTCTTCTCCATTTTGCATTTTGCCTAATGCGCTGAATACATCTTGACCAAAGTATGGCATATCTTCTTCGAACACATCAAAAGTAGTAATATTCAAGCCTTCTTTGTCTGTGATTGTTTCCATAAATGAATCATACATTTTGCTAGAAATAGCTAATGAAGATGGTCTATTATTTGCTTTAACGACTAAAACGTTCATGTTGAGAACTCCTCCAAGTTGAAATTAAATTATTGTTCACCGATCTTCTTAAATCGGTACATTAGTTATTATAATAGATTTAAAAAATAATTCCACCTTTTATACTTAAAAGTATAAAAAAATAATATGCGTTAATTGTTAGAATATTTGTATTCCACTTCATCGCGCTTGCTATTGTACTCTACTTCTAGGTTATGATCATTAAAGAACCATACATCTGTTTCTTCTACGAAAAATTGGATACCGTCATATTCTACATAAACTGCGATATTAAGCGGTTCATTGTCTTTTGTAAATGCTAAAGAGAAACCCTCCTGCACAGGACTATTTCCATAGATTTGCGTATAAAATCTAATCTTTTCACCACTTACAACACCTACTTCGTCCTTAAACCATTTCAACGCTTCCTCACTGACTGTAATCTTCATTTAAAACGCCTCCGCTGTGGTTGATTTCTATCTTCTTCTATTCTATCAAAACTACTTGACCCTTGTCCTTTAGCTGCTATCACTTCACTTATTTGTCAATTTATTTTTTTCCATTTCATTGTAAACCTTTCATTTAATTATACTCTATAGTATAATAACCTTTAAATAGTAAGTAAATTATCAACCTCATTGCTTTTTCAATGGAAAGAGAGGTGTATTCATATGGCAAATACGAAAGAAAAAATTCTTGAACTATTAAAAAAAGAAGTATCATTAAATGTAAACGAGCTGACAAACCATCTTAATATAACGCATATGGCAGTTAGAAAGCATTTGAATGCATTGGAGAATGAAGGGCTAATCGATTCTAGAGAGATTAAACAAGGCATGGGTCGACCGCTTCAAATGTATTTTTTAACTAAAAATGGTGAGGATACGTTTCCTAAAAATTATGAAGGAATTACTTTAGAATTTCTTCAAGACGTGAAGGATATGTTTGGTGAAGATGCCGTCCATGAGTTGTTTCTAAAAAGAGAGAAGCGGTTAACCAAAGAATATCGAAAGCGTATGGATACGGAAAATAACCGAAAAAAAATCGAAGAATTAGTAACCATTCAAAATGAAAAGGGCTATATGGCAAAGGCAGTTGAAATTGATGAAAACAACTTTGAACTAACAGAATACAATTGCCCAATATTATCGGTAGCATCAGAGTACAAAACTGCATGTCGATGTGAAACAAACATGCTAAAAACTGTCCTCGGAACTAAAAATATTAATCGTGTTAACTGTAAAACTGAAGGAAATGACCATTGCAAATTTTCAATCAAATTCCATCATAATCCGATCCAATAAAGCAGCTAATCTTCACTCAAAAAAGATAGCTGCTTTTTATTGTGATTCAGTCAGATAGAGAAAAAACCAAGCAGCCATATGGCTGCTTGGTTTGAACAACTTACTTAGTAGCTGCGTATAATTTGTTTACTTCATCCCAGTTAACTACATTGAAGAATGCTTGAACGTAGTCAGGACGCTTGTTTTGATACTTTAAGTAGTAAGCATGCTCCCAAACATCTAATCCTAGAACTGGAGTTTTACCTTCCATTACTGGGCTGTCTTGGTTCGGAGTGCTTGTAATAGAAACTTTTCCATTTTCAGAAATTAACCAAGCCCAACCTGATCCGAAACGGCCAGCTGCTGCTTTAGCAAATTCATCTTTAAATGCATCATAGCTTCCGAAAGCTTCATTAATTGCGTCAGCGATTTCACCAGTTGGTGCACCACCGCCGTTTGCAGATAATAGAGTCCAGAAAAGACTATGGTTAGCATGTCCACCACCGTTGTTGCGAACAGCAGTACGAATGCTTTCAGGAACTGCATCTAAGTTCGCAATCAATTCATCAATTGATTTTGAAGCAAGATCATCGTGTCCTTCAAGTGCAGCATTTAAGTTGTTAACATATGTTGCGTGGTGGCGATCGTGGTGAATCTCCATCGTTTGTGCATCAATATGTGGTTCTAGTGCGTCGTTAGCATAAGGTAATGCAGGAAGTTCATGTTTAGCCATTTTAAATTCCTCCTAATATGTAATAGTTGTTTACATGTTTTATTTTAAAACAGATTTCATACATTTTCAACTGATTAGTATAAAAACATATAAATATCTTATTTATAAAACTCGTCTGGGATTCGATCGAATTTTCGCTTGTGATAAAGAAGCGGTTCTTTCGATTGATTCGAAATCGATGCAACCTCTCCGATTAAAATCGTATGGTCTCCAGCATCAATTGTCTTAAATGTATCACATTCTAATACTGCTGCTGTTTCAGCTAAAACTGGTAGATCTTTTTCAGAAGATTCCCATTCGCAGTTTTCAAAGCGATCAATTCCTTTTGATGCAAATAAAGAACATAGTTCAGCTTGATCACTTGCTAAAATGTGAACAGCAAACTTCCCACTGTTCGTAAATACATCATGTGAGCTTACTTTTTTATCAATCGACCACAAAATTAACATAGGATCTAATGACACAGAAGCAAATGAGTTAACCGTTAACCCTAATGGAGTGCCATCTTCCGCTTTTGTTGTTACAACTGTTACTCCCGTTGGATAGTTTCCCATTACTTCTTTAAAATTTTGAACATCCTTGCTCATGAAATCACCCTTTAACTGATTTAGTCTGATCCTTTTTATACTATTTTATATAAAAAGATAGTAATACTATAGCATTATTCAATGAAAGTTGCTATCATCAAGTTGGATTTTGTGATTTTTTCATGATCGCTAATAGCTCTTTAGATGTTGCAGCGGTGACCATTTCACCATTTATGATTGCATAAGGGGATTTCTTGCATTCTTTGCATTTACTTTGGCATTCATATTCTTTGTATACCACATCTTTTAACGCAAAAAACCTCTCATACTCTGAAAAATCTCCTTCATCTAAGAAACGATCTAAATTTTTCTCACAAAATTCTACTTGTGTTTTATTTTTTTTGCTAAACATTTGCTTTAATAAACGCATTTACCACAGTCCTCTTGCTAGTTTCATCTTAAAGTGATTTCATCATACATCACTTTTCATTATTTAGCGAAATAAATGGCTAGATCATTCATAAATATTGTGTTGACGAATCCATTTTGTAGCTGCCCATTTCTCTCCACTTAGGACGGGAACACTAGTATGTAAAGAAAGTCGATCTGTTTGTCCACTTTCGTTCGTATAATGAAAATAGATTGCAGAGCCTTTTTTAGGAACAACGGACAAACCTATCTTAGGGAAGACCGTTTCTCCCCCTGCTTCCACATCATTCAAATACATTAGAAACGTCCCTACTCGTTGTCCACCTTTATTTTGATCCACTTTGTTTACTGGAAAATAATCAAAGTGAGCTTTATATTCTTCTCCAATCTGATAATGCAGAACTTGTAATCCTTCTCCGTGAGAAATAGGATGGTGAGTAATTTCTTGTATTCTTTTTTCAATTTTTGCGATTAATTCATTTTCATTTATTGAATAGGCGGTATTACGACTTGTTCTTCCTTGTGAAGGTCGTTTTTCCCCTGTTTTTGAATCGATAATATATGAAGGCTTCAGTCTATTTGTAGACATTTCAATTAATTGCTTACACTCCTCATGAGTTAAAAATTCATCCATAACGATGATTTCTGGTTTGTCTAGCTTCATTACGATTTTCACCTTTTTATCCGATGTAGAAATTGTATGGTGATTTTTATCAACTGTTCTTGCATCATAACGAAATGGATCTCTTTGCAATTCCTGGTGATTCACATTACTTCCAACAATTTTAAACATCTCTTCATAGGCAAATCTTGCATCAAACCCTTTTTTAACTAAAGCGGTTGTCAGCGACAATGGACTAATTCCTTTCTGAAGGCTTTGTATAATCCACTCTTTTAATTCTGGTGATATTGTATTTAATTTATTCATCGATATCCCCCCCTAGCCTACTCCCTATTCTTCTACTTTATATCCATTCGTCTATTTTATCAAAACATTTGAATCATTCTTAACAAAAAATAGACGTATTTCTTTTTTTAAAAAAAAGACCCAAGTAATTGGATCTCAGACTGTATACAATCTATTAAATTTAGTTTGCCTACGGTCTTTTTTGTTTAAAATTGAAGGAAAGATCCTGATTATCGCTTAAGGCGAATGCTTTCCGCGGGCATGGCTTTAGCTATCGCGACTGCTGGGTTTCACCTGCCATGCTTTCCCGCAGGAGTCATCGCCTTTCGCTCTAATTTATCTAATTTATACTTAATTTTGAGGTGAAGAAACTTGATGACTAAATTCAGGGGGGTGGATGAAGTCATCCATTAAAAATTTTGATAGAACCCTAATATGTTTTTTTGAAATATGTGCTCCTCTTATCATGAACTCCTGTACATCTTTATGCGGGGAAGTTTGTGCAAATGCGAGGCATAATTTCATTCCCATTGAATTGGTCAATATAATTATAAATAAATGGGTGATTTCTATAGAATTTAATTGGCGCTTAGGTGAAAATGGATTAAGTCCGCTTAAGTATGATTTATCACTAATATAATCATTACTTTTTGGCGTCATAATAAAAGGATGTCTTGATAAAATCCCTTTCTCTAAACAATGCTCTGTAGTTCTGTTATATAATTCAGAAACACTGAGTAATCCTTTTGTATAAAAATCCCTCAAGTCCCTTCGAGCAACGTTAGCCAACAATCCACTGAATGCGAGCATTCCAGCTTTGCCCATTTGCAGGATATATTTGATGCAACATTGATCAGTAAATAGCCAAGGCGTATTTATATTAACATTTTCACTTGAAAAACCATTTGGTTCTTCATAATCTTCTTGTTTAAATAATTCTTTTAAAAACTTAATATGCTGAACTGACATATCGTGCGCAAATTGAATCACTTCTTTAATGTCTTCGTCTTTACTATTTTTTGCATAAAGGACAGTATACATTCGGACAGCGTATCATTCATATAAGTTGTCCATACAGCTCATATAAGTTGTCCATACAGCAGCAATCTCTACAGATGTTCATTTAATATGGTCTTTACTCTCTATGAAGTTTCCCTCTTTCGCATTCTAATTCATATGTTTATCCTTTGCCGTTAAAAAATGAACTATTCATGACAACTATGATAAGATAAATAAAAACACAGAAAGAAGGTTATTAGATGGACACAAAGCAGATTGAACAATCCATCTTAGAATTAAAAATGGAGTATATGCGCCTACAAGACGATATGGAGCGTTTAGAATCATTTGGGCGTTCTGTTGAAAAGCAAGAACAGAAAATGCAGGAAATTGAAAAAGAAATTGCTCATTATCATTCAATAAAAAACACTTAATTTCTATAAAAAAGCAAGTGACTTCAACAATTAAAGTCACTTGCTTTTATTTTGTTCTACTAACTGCATGAGTTCATTAGGATGATAGACGTTGACTGGTTCCTTCGGATTCAAAGCAGCGACCTTCATGGCTTTTGCAACGTCCGTTGCCTCTATCGCCATTTTTGCTCGAAGATTCTTCCCGAGAACCGGACGAATAAAACGATAAGCTCTCGTTGCAAATTGCTCCCCAGTTCGGTTTTCATTACGATCTCCTAGTAAAAGCGATGGGCGAACGATCGATAAACTTTTAAACTGAATGGCCTTTAATCCTTCTTCTAATAGACCTTTTATTCTAGAGTAAAAGATTTTCGAGGTGGGGTTTGCTCCAACAGAGCTGATGACAATAAAATGATTAGCTCCATTGTCTTTCGTAATTTTTGCAACCTCCAATGGGTAATCCACATCTATTTTATACATTGCCTCCTGCGATTTCGCCTTTTTTATTGTAGTACCTAAACAGCAGAATACATCATCCGCTACCAATTCACTCTTCCATTGATGCAAATGATCAAAATCCACCACAATTTCTATTACTTTATCGTGCAGAATCTCTTGTTTAGACCGAACAACTAACACAATCCTCTGGTAAGCTTCACTATTTAGTAGTTCTTCAGTTAACGATTTACCAACTAAACCAGTAGCACCTATAATAAGCGCAGTTCTCATCGTTTAACCTCCTTAAGAATGCTTTCAATAGGATAGTCTTGCACATTAAGTTCAACATCATTTCCTAGAACGAGTCGACTTAATCGATCCCCAACGTATGGACCTGCAGTTAACCCAGATGCACCTAGGCTATTGGCAAATGTTATGTTTTCTAAGCCTGGAAATGGTCCGAATACGGGGAGCGCATTTGGACTAATTGGGCGAAAACCGACACGTACCTCTGTTATTTCAGCTTCAGCAAGCTGTGGAGCAATCTCAAGCGCTTTGTGCAGCACTTCATCAATTCCCCCGACTGTAACACGATGATCAAACCCTTGATCATCTTCATGCGTTGCACCAATTACCACTTTTCCATGCTCAAACGGTACAATGTATTGATTATTCGGTGGCATAATGACTGGCCACTCATCTGTATTGTATCCATCCAAATGTAAGTGGACGATTTGTGCTTTTTGAGGTCGTACATCAACTTCAATCCCATGTGGCTTTAGTAAATCATTTACCCATGCTCCTGCTGCCATGACGACATGATCTGCATAAAAAGGCTGCCCATTAATGATTGCTCCTGTTATTTTAGAATGCGTGGAAATGAGATGAGCTTCTCCTTTAATATAAGTAGCGCCATGCTTTTTCGCTGCTCTAATTAGCGAGGTGCGTAAACTCCGTCCATTCACCCTTGCACCACCAGAAATATGTAAACCAGAAAATCGTTCTGAAACGATTGGAATATTCATCTGAACTTCTTGACGAGTCCATGATGAAATATCACCGATCTCAGGTGCATCCATTCGTTTTGTATGAGCAAGCTCTTCCATTTTCGATTGTTTATCCTCATCATCATATAATCGGATCGCACCAATTTTTTTATAACCAGTTTCTGTTTCTCCGTCCTCATGGAGCGAATTGATTAACGTCGTGTAAAATGCTGCACCATTCTTTACTAATTGATACCAAGCTTTATTTCTCCTTTGAGACAGCCAAGGTGAAATGATTCCTGCTGCCGCATCGGTAGCCTGCCCGTTATGCATTTGATCGACAATAACGACGTTGATTCCTTCTTTTGCTAATTGATATGCGGCTGTAGCACCAACGATGCCACCACCAATCACGATTACTTTATTCATCTTTTCACGCCTCCAATTACTAGAATTCATCATACTAGAGAAGACATGTAGATGCAAAGAAAGACCATTTTACTGCGTAGACCAAAGATGTGTAAACGCTTCTGCTGCTTTCCGCGGGTCTTCAGCAGACATAATGCCAGAAACGATTGCAACACCATCTACATGCTTATCAGTGAGGGTCATGACATTGTCGAGCTGAATGCCTCCAATTGCAACGGACGGAATCGTTACAGCCGTACTAATTTTAGTTAGCATTCCAGCAGGCAATAGAGTTGCATCACTTTTTGATCTTGTTGGGAAAATTGCTCCAACACCGATATAATTTGCTCCGTCCTTTTCGGCTTTTTTCGCTTCTTCCATTGTAGAAACGGAAACACCAACAATCATCTCTTTTGGTACAATTGAACGTACATTTGAAACAGGAAGATCACTTTGGCCAACATGAACACCTGCAGCGTTTACAGCTAAGGCAATATCTATGCGGTCATTGATGACAAGCGGAATGTTGTAACGATCAAGTAGCTGTTTCAATGCGAATGCTTTTTCATAAAACAGCCTCCCATCACTGTTTTTTTCTCGTAACTGAACGAGTGTGACTCCTCCCTTAACAGCTTCTTCGACAGTATGAAGAAGGCTTTCTAATGGAATAGATTCTTCTGTTACCAAATAAATAGAGTAGTTCATTTTATCCTAGCAACCTCACTTTCGATCTCCAATTCTCTCCATCTAACAAGGATACTTCGTCAATTATTTTGACTTTATATGACCCAATTCCTTCTCCTGCAAGAGTATTTTCATGTGCAAGCTCTCCAGCAATACTCATAGCAGACATTCCTAATAAAGCTGCATCAAATGTATTCGTCGACACACCAGCAAATGCTCCTATTAATGAAGTCGCCATACAACCAGTGCCCGACACTTTAGTCATCCACTCATGACCATTATCAATGTAAATGAGGTGATTGCCGCTTGCTATGATGTCTTGTTTTCCACTTACAACCACGACTGCTGAAAATGTAGTTGATGCTCTTCGTGCAATGAATTCTACTGAATCGCTTAATTCACCTGCATCAACGCCTCTTGTCTTTGCTTCGAGATCAATTAATGACGATATCTCCGATCCATTCCCTCGTATAATGGCCACATCAATTTGATTTAGTAAATCCTTTGCTAAGTTTGTGCGGAATGTCGTTGCACCTACACCAACAGGATCGAACACAATTGGTATCCCTAATTTATTCGCTTGTTTACCAGCTTGTATCATAGATTCAAATGTTTCAGTGGAGATTGTTCCCATGTTCAACACAAGAGACGATGATAAGGATACCATCTCCTCTACTTCTTCAATACTCATCGCCATGACAGGAGATGCACCAATTGCAAGGGTAATATTTGCACAATCGTTCATTGTGACATAGTTTGTTAGATGATGAACTAACGGCTTCTTTTCATGTACCTTTTTAAATAATTGTTCTATTGTTTCTAAATCAACCATTCATTCCACCTCCGCTTGGATGTTCTGATCCCATTGATAGAAATGATGTGTCGGACCGTGACCTTTCCCTAAATCCAAGCTATGCGTAATCGCAGCTTCTATATAGTTCTTCGCATTTTGAACTGCATCCTGAAAACTCATTTCTTTTGCTAAGTTCGCTGCTATTGCCGATGAAAGTGTACATCCAGTTCCATGAGTGTTCTTTGTATCAATTCTTTTTCCTTTGAACCATGAAAACTCTTTTCCATCAAATAAGAGATCATTCGGTTCGCCTTTCATATGACCACCCTTGAGTAATACGACATTTGCACCCTTACCGTGAATGATTTTACACGCTTTTTTCATATCTTCTTCATCTTCAATTTTCAATCCTGTAATCACTTCTGCTTCAGGTACATTTGGCGTAATCACCGTGCATAATGGCAGCATCTTTTCTATCAAATGAGTAACTGAATCTTCCGGTAATAGATGATGCCCTCCTTTTGATATCATTACAGGATCAAGGACGATATATTTTGGCTTGTACTTTGCCAATGTGTTTGCAACAACTTCTATTGTTTTTGCCGATGCTAACATTCCGATTTTTACTGCGTCGACTGGCAGATCATCAAACACTGCTTCCATTTGATCAATAATGATGTTTGTATCAACATTTTGAACCGATCTTACTTCGACCGTATTTTGAGCTGTGATTGCTGTTATTACTGACATTCCAAACACACCGTTTGCAGAGAATGATTTTAAATCTGCTTGGATGCCTGCCCCTCCTCCTGAATCAGATCCTGCGATTGTTAATGCTGTTTTCATTGATGATACCTCCGATCACATGATTTCTTTTCATTACTTTTAACAATAAATACCCTAGTAACGCACCTGCGAAGGAGCTGATTATAAATGCAGGCATAAATCCAAACAATGTAGCATCTTGACCTAACAAAATTGCCGCAAGCGGATAAGCTAATAATGCCCCTATAATCCCAGTACCGATCACTTCACCAACAGCTGCATATGCTAGTTTTCTAAACCTTGAATAAAAGTAAGCAGCAAGTAATGCTCCTACCATACTCCCCGGAAATGCAAAGACACTACCTGTCCCCATCATGTTCCTCATCAATGACGATAGAAATGCTTGAATAACAGCATAGACTGGTCCAAGTAATACCGCAGAAAGTACATTCACAAAGTGTTGTATTGGAAAGATCTTCGCAAAACCGACTGGAATGAAGATGACACTACTAGACACTGTAGTAATTGCTGCAAGAATTGCTGTCATTGTTAGTTTTTTTGTTTTAGACATCCTATTCACCTCTTTATTCTTTTTTCTTCTAAACACTGGTGAATACACAATCTAAATAAAAGAGCCGCTCAAAAAATATGAGCGGCAGGGATATGTGTTTATCTTTCGAAAACATACTGTATCACTTCCCTCCGCTAGTATGAACTAGTTCAGGTTCAAAGGGTTCAGCCAATGCTATCTCAGTCACATCAAATGTGACACCCCTAGTGTATTCACTTGAATTCATCATAACATGTTTGAATACATTTTCAACGAAAAAACATTGAATCAACAAATTCAAAATAGAACTAATTTTTAATAAAATGAAACAACCTTTCTCTGTTCTGTTCATAGTACTGATCAGCCATTTCTACTAGATAGGAACAATTGCTAATATCATCAAAGCTCATTTCATACGGGAGCTTAATATTTACCCGAAAATAATTGTCTCCAATAAATTGCTTGCAATGATAGGTAATCGCCTCTGAAGATAGATGCAATGCTAAATCCAATAATTTTGGTTTAAAGGTCAAGTTAGGAATAGAAAACGGCAACCATTTCTTGACTCCCCAGTTTCCAAACATCGCTTCAGGAAAGTCAATTTTTTGTAACCCTGTACCAATTGAAAGAATTTTCACCTCTTCCATTCGTTTGTTCCAATACGAATGTGTATCATTCAATGCTATAAGAGAAGGGTTATTTGCCCATAATCCACCGTCAATCATCAACCCTTCATCCTTCACATGATTGGGGGGAAAATAAACAGGCGCTGAACAGGAGGATAGAATGGCTTCTGACAGCAAGACCGGTTCATTTTCCTTCTTTCGAGAACGATACACATACGGAGTGCCGCTTTCAAGCTTAACCGTCGGAATAATCAATTCTGGCTTGGCATCATGTAAATACGTATTATTAAACATTTTCTTTAATTCTTTCGCTAAAAAATGATTACTATAGATCGTCTTAAACAAACCGAAATTAGCTTTTCGTTTAAAGATTTTTTCACCTTTATGTAAATAGAGGTCAACAAGAGACTCCATTCGTTTTCCATTTGTCAATGCTCCTGCAATAATTGCTCCAGTACTTGTCCCAGCAATTAATTGAAACACATCACCTAATGGCTTTGCTAAATCTTCCTCCAACTTTGCTAAGATCCTTGCCGGAAAAACACCTCTAATGCCACCACCATCAATACATAAAACCTTCATACTCCAACACTCGATTCATAAATTCTCTTTCCACATCATTCCGTTTATACTATAATGCCCTTAAATAGAAGTGAACATGAGGAGACGACCGATCAAATGAATCAATCACTACGACCAATTACATTAAACGGATTTATGGGGTGTGGAAAAACGACTATCGGACATCTTCTAGCAGAGGCGTTGAACCTTCCCCAAATCGATGTAGATGCATCGATTGAAAAAGTGATGAACCAATCAACCGTAGAGATCTTCAATAACTATGGGGAAGCTTTTTTTAGAAACAAAGAAAAAGAAACAATTGAGGCATTGATTAAAAGCGAAAATGCTGTTTTATCTTTAGGGGGAGGGGCATTTCTTAACGAAGAAACTCGCTCACTTTGCATGGACGAGACGATCGTCGTCTTTTTATCGATAGAATGGGATGACTGGAAAAAGCGAATAAAAGATCTTATTGATACACGCCCAGTTTTACAACATAAATCAGAAGAGGAAATTCATGCTTTGTTTTTAGAAAGACAGAAAATATATGATTACCATCATATAAAAGTTAAAGTTGAAGAAAAATCTACAAATGAAATCGTTTCGGAAATTATCCTTCAATTGCGTCATACAACATATACGTCAGATTGATCGTATCAACTCCCTAAAAAAGTAGACAAGGTTGGCAATCAACTTTGTCTACTTTCTCAATTAGGTGTCGCTTGTTATTCGGCATCTACATCCATAAAACGAAGCAAATCACCATTAATAATGTTGTCTGAATGACTTAGTTCTTCATGAACCAAATCAAAGTATGGCTCACATTCAGTTTGACCTATTTGCTCTCCTGTTGATTTTTCATAACAGGCGTTGTTGTAATAGACCAAATCATCAGCAACAAAGCTTCCGTCGCGAAAAATGACAGGTTGCTCATTGCTGCGACTAAATAAATCATGGCCAAAGGATGGCTGAGCTTGTGGTTCGATCCCCATTAAATTCAAGATCGTTGGTCGAATATCAATAGTGCCTCCGATTGTATCGATTTCTTCTCCTTCAACTCCTGGTATATGCACAATTACTGGAACTTGCTGCAATTCCACATGGTTCACTGCATTTGCATCCATATCCAATAATTCAAAGAGTCCACTCTCATATTCCTCTGATACCCCATAATGGTCACCATACAAAACAAAAATAGACTCATCATATAAACCTGCGTTTTTCATATCTGTAAAAAATGTTCTAAGGGCTTCATCTTGATAACGAACCGTTGTAAAATAACGATTGACTAGTTGTTCACTCGTATCAGCCTCAGCAATGTATTGATCATCGTCTTCTAATAAAAATGGAAAATGATTGGTCAATGTGATGATTCGACTATAAAATGGTTGCGGCAAATCTTTCAAAAGTTCGACAGTTTGCTCAAAAAAAGGTAGATCTTTAATTCCATAATTAATGGAGTTTTCATCTGTCACTTCATAATACTCTTCTGAGAAATATTGATCGTACCCGAAGTTTTCATATACATTATTCCGATTCCAAAAATGAGCAACATTGCCATGAAACACTGCGTTATAATAATTTGCCTCGTTCTTTAAAATTTTTGGCAATGTATGGTATTCATTATTCGGCTTACGTACAAACGCTGAACCTGTTGGTAACGGATACAATGCATTATCAATGATAAATTCAGAATCGGATGTTTTCCCTTGTGCAGTTTGCTCATAAATTGAAGAAAAGTAAAAGCTTTTTTCGACTAACTCATTAAGAAATGGAGTCACTTCTTTATTATTTAACTCCTTATTAATGACAAAATTCTGCGTTGATTCCATACTAACCAAGATTAGATTCTTTCCTTCTGCCATACCATGCAATTCGGATGGTTCATACCCATCATTCGAAACAAAACTAACAGCAGCCTCTGTATCAATCTCGGAAGCAAAAATCTTCTTAAAAGGAGTCGTAACTGCATAAACACCATCGTAAATATGGTAATTATATGGACCGAGTGACTTAACGATTTGCGTCCGATCATATGGCAAAGAAAATAAATAAGGAGTTTGCCAAACAGCCAATATAAGTGAAGCAATTGCTATAGTAGCTGTTGTTTTTACATAATACTTTTTTATAGTAACTTCTAATGTATGCTGTTTAGTTTTAGTGTAAGTGTGCAAGACAATTATAAGGATGATGACGTCTAAAAATAAGAGAATATCCGCCAAGCGAAGCAATTCAAATGTACTTGGCCCAAGACCCCCAACATTCTTAAATTGAAAAAGAATCGGGACAGTAATAAAATCTGAATAAAAACGGTAATACAGTAAATTAGCATATAATACGATGGATGTACCTAAAGATACGAAGAGTAATGTTTTCTTCCGAAGGACTCCTTTGTAAAAACCAAAAGATGTAACGATTAAAATTGAGGCAAAGGTAGTGATTAGTAAAATCACAACTTCTGACCAGCGATGAAATTGAAAATTAAACCCTAATAATAGAGCTGAACTTGTTTTTGTTGCAAGTAAGCAAACAGTCATAACAACTATTAAATTTGGTGATAGGGATCGAATTTTTTTCATAAGCAAACTCTTTTCTTTATGTATGTTCATATATTCATATAAGTAAACGAATGAAAGCGACTAAAAGTTTCAGCAATTCCTATTTTACTTCAACGAAACGAAAACAGAAAAGGAAAAAACTTTGCTGTTATTCAATTCCCCGACCGCGAGAAAACCAAACCATATTTTAACAATGTTTTAATTATAATAAGACCATTAATTTAAATACCCTAAGGGCTATTTTTAAGAAAAACCATAATACAAGATAATAAGATCTATTCTTTAGACTTCTTACCCATTTTTATTCATTGCTACAATGATTTAAAATGAGCAAGAAGTACGCATTTATTTAAGATTAAATACGAACCATTGCATATATAATAATGGTGAAGATCGTACTTATGGAAATTGTGATCAGCCAATCTTTTTTGGTCATTGTATTTAAGATTAGATTTAACATGCTACTAATTATTAGTAAAATTACAAATATGAATGCAAAGATGATGATTTCTTCCAATACAATTCCCTCCAATCAAGTGTAAGCTTTGCAATTGGAATTTGTTAAATTTTACTATATAAATTGACTATTTACAAGAATTGGAAAAAAGATGCATGATTCAACAAATCGAACATGCACCCTTCATCGGTTAAATCGATCCCTGTAACGTTTTTATGTAGAAGTAAATTGAATTCACTCCAACAAAATGAAGCTTCAACACCTCCAGTTTTGATATCTCACCTTTTCTTCTTTCTTTTATTACGATGATTCATCTTGCCATTGTAGATGCTCCTGCTAGTGAAACTGCGAATGCTATTCCCGCTCCAATTAACATTCATTAATACTCAATCCTGGACTGGTGTTTACAATATTTTTTCTATTGTTGCTAATATGCGAACGTTTCCGGGTAAGAACACTCTTTTACTAGCATTCTCGAAAGAAACTAAGCATCGTCACAATGATTATGTTTTAAAATGACCGTTTTTATTCATTTATAAATACTACAAAACTGGCGCGATGTAGATGTAGTTTTCGAAGGGATTGTAAAATTGATCAAATTTTTTTGATTTATCTAATTCGATATTATTCACCCCTATCTCCTCCCTCATTTCCCTAATGGCATACCTCCCATGCTGTTTCTCCTTCCTCAATTTCACCACCAATAATTTTAAAATGGTTCTGCTTTCCAGCCTTTTTAATAAGCCAACAGCAATTTCATTACTATGTATAGGATTGTTATTCATTATGTAAACCTTCCAATCCGTCAATATCGTTTTCTAACAAAAAAGGTACATTGATCAACATTTTGACAATGCACCCTACACAAACGTTTTTAAATTCCTACAAAGCTTTTTTGTGGAGATTCAATAACCTCACACCAACCAAATGGATCTTCAACAGCACCAGTTTGGATACCTGTTAGTGTATCGTAGATTTTTTTCGATATTTCTCCTGTTTCCCCTCCATTTACAACAATTGATTCACCTTGCCAATATAATTCCCCTACTGGTGAAACAACCGCTGCTGTACCTGTTCCGAAGGCTTCTTCTAAAGTTCCACTCCGATGAGCTTCAATTAGTTCGTCGATGGAAATCCTTTTTTCCACGACAGGAATGTCCCAATGCTTTAATAGCTCCATAACAGAATTACGTGTAATTCCGTCAAGAATGCTACCATTTAAGGCTGGGGTGATGACTTCTCCATTGATTTTAAAGAAGATGTTCATGCTTCCTACTTCTTCGATATACTTGTTTTCTTTACCATCTAACCAAAGCACTTGGGAGTAGCCAAGTGTTTCAGCTACTTCCTGAGCCTTTAAACTTGCTGCATAGTTACCACCTGTTTTTGCGTTACCTGTACCACCTTTAACAGCACGGACATAATCTGTCTGCACAGCGATTTTCACTGGGTTAATTCCTTCTTTGTAATAAGCTCCAACAGGCGACATGATAATAATAAATTGATATTTCTTAGATGGAGCTACCCCAATATATGGTTCTGTAGAAATAATGAATGGTCGAATGTACAAAGAAGTACCCGCAACATTTGGCACCCATTCCCGATCAATTTCAATTAACTTTTTCAAAGCAGATACAGCAAATTCCTCGTCAACCACTGGAATACACAAACGATTGTTCGAACGATTCAACCTTTCCATATTCTTTTTCGGACGAAACAACAGCACTTCGTTGTCTTTAGTCAAATATGCTTTCAACCCTTCGAATACACTTTGCCCATAATGGAAAACCATCGCTGATGGGTCCAATTGCAGTGGTTGATATGGGATAATTCGTGGATCATGCCAGCCGACACCCTCAGTATAATCCATAACAAACATGTGATCAGTAAAGCTTCTTCCAAAAACTAAATTGTCAAAAGATGGTTTTTCTTTTTTTGTCGTGCTTACCTGCAGTTGGATTTCTTCGTTTTTCATAGCCACTCATTCTCCCTGTCTTTAGATCATTTTTGAGAAATCAACTTCTCTTTTGGTATCGGTATGATCTTCAATTGATGTGTAAGAGTGATATACATCGTCCTTTTTGTACTTTTGTACACAAAAGCGGTATAGCAGTCCTTTGATAAAGTTGATTGATTTTTTAAAATATTATGAACCTATTTTCTATAAAAGTCAACCACCCTTTACAAATAAATAAAGTTACACATTTACTTGTTCTCGTAAACTATTTTTCAACACTTTTCCGCTAGCGTTTCTAGGTAAAGAATCAATGATAGAAAAGGAAACTGGTATTTTGAACTTTGCTAATTTCTTCGTGCAATAAGTTCTCAGTCCCTCTTCACTAATAGATTTCCCTTCTTTTACAACGATGAAAGCTTTCGGCACTTCCCCATAGACAGGATCAGGGACTCCAATTACTGCTGCTTCTAGTATTTCATTCATTTCATATAATACCTCTTCTACCTCAACAGGGTATACATTTTCGCCCCCGCGAATAATCATATCCTTCTTGCGATCCACGATATATAATAGCCCTTCCTCATCCATTCGTCCTAAATCTCCACTATATAACCAACCATCCTTTATCGCTCTCTTCGTCTCTTCCTCATTTTTCAAGTAGCCCTTCATAACTTGCGGGCCTTTAACAACAATTTCTCCAACCATTCCAGGTGGAAGTTCCTTTCCATTTTCATCAACGATTTTTACTTCTGTAAGTGGAACAGCTTTTCCAACCGAACCGATTTTCTCTAAAGCATATTGATCCGTTAACGTCGTTGCAGCTGGAGAATTTTCCGTTTGTCCGTACAGATTTTGCATCTTTACTTTTGGATAAAGCGCTTTCAGGTTTTTGATATGTTCATAAGGCATTGGCGCTGCCCCGTAAGTAAACAATCGAAGCGCTTCTAAATTTAAGTTTCTAAAGCGCTCTTGATTTAACATAATTGCGTACATGGCAGGTACACCAAAGAATATCGATACCTTCTCTTTTTCCATCGTTACCAACGTTTGTTCTGGTGAAAAAGCTTCTTCAATGACAATTGTACCGCCTTTGTAAATAACAGGAACACAGAATACATGACTTGCTGCACAATGAAATAATGGGGCAACAATATGCATTCGATCTCGATCAGTGATCTCCATAGATTCAGACCAAATTTCCGCTGTCGATTTTACGTTTTGCGCCGAAAGCATTACACCCTTTGGCCGACCTGTTGTTCCAGAAGTATAAAAAATAACAGCAGTATCTTCTTCATCCATTCTTGTATTTGTAAACGGAATTCTTTGTCCTTCTATGATTTGATGGAATGTATCCTTTTGCCCACCAATGACAATTTTCTCAGAAAATTGATTTGTATGAATCGATTGTAAAACATTTTCAAAACGATGATCATAAATGATCGCTTTAGCTTCTGAATGTTCAAAAATATAGGAGATCTCATTAGACGTTAACTTTGTATTCACTGGGGTTACCGTATATCCACCAAGATGACATGCATAGTACGCAATTAGAAAGGAATCAGAGTTCATCACATATAAAATGATTCGATCCCCTTTTTGAAAACCTTTTTGTTGAAAATACCCTGCTAAATTTTGTGCTTGCTCTACAAATTGTTTGTACGTTAATTCTTTACCAGCAAATGTTGTTATGATTTTTTCTGGTTGTACCTTTGCCATTTCAATTAGCCTCTCAGAAACAAACATGCTCACAACCTCCTAAAATAAATACTGAATAATCAGATAATAAACTCTATCTACATTATAGACCTATCAAATGTTGTGTCAATAAGTTGCACTTCTTGAAAGAAATTCGGATATCACTTTTATGTGGAATACTACCTAAAATTACGAGAGAAAGATCGGTGGAGGGTTAGTTCACGATATCTCATTTGAGAGCAAGATCGGAGGAGGGTTAGATCACAAAATCCCATTTGAGAGCAAAATTAAAAAGTTTGAGATCACGAAATCGCATTTGAGAGCAAAATCAACCAGTTTGTGATCACAAAATCCCATTTGAGAGCAAAATCAACCAGTTTGTGATCACGATATCTCATTTGAGAGCAAAATCAACCAGTTTGTGATCACGAAATCGTTTTTGAGAGCAAAATCAACCAGTTTGTGATCACGAAATCGCATTTGAGAGCAAAATCAACCAGTTTGTGATCACGAAATCGCATTTGAGAGCAAAATCAACTTGTTTGTGATCTCGATTTCGTATTTGAAAGCAAAATCAACTAGTTTGTGATCACGAAATTCCATTTGAGAGCAAAGTCAACCAGTTTGTGATCACGAAATCGTTTTTGAGAGCATAATCAACCAGATTGAGATCACTAAGTCGCATTTGAGAGCAAAATCAACCAGTTTGTGATCACGAAATCTCATTTGAGAGCAAAATCAACTAGTTTGTGATCTCGATTTCGCATTTGAAAGCAAAATCAACTAGTTTGAGATCACGAAATCCCATTTGAGAGCAAAATCATCCAGTTTGAGATCACAAAATCCCATTTGAGAGTAAAATCAACTTGTTTGTGATCACGAAATCGCATTTGAGAGCAAAATCAACTTGTTTGTGATCTCGATTTCGTATTTGAAAGCAAAATCAACTAGTTTGTGATCACGAAATTCCATTTGAGAGCAAAGTCAACCAGTTTGTGATCACGAAATTCCATTTGAGAGCAAAGTCAACCAGTTTGTGATCACGAAATCGTTTTTGAGAGCATAATCAACCAGATTGAGATCACCATATTTCATTTGAGAGCAAAATTAAGATCACAAAATTGCATTTGTGATCAAACCAGATGCTTATAATTTAAATGTTTTAAACCAACCTTTTTCTTTTGATTGCGTTATTGCTTCAATCCTATTAGTTACTTCAAGCTTTTCCATTATAGCTGATATATAATTTCGTACAGTTCCCGCTGTTATGCTTAGGTCAATCGCTATTTCCTTCGTGTTTTTCCCTTCTGCCATTAATTCTAAGACCATTTGTTCACGTTCTGTTAAAGGGTTTTCTTCACTATAGAGGTCATCCATTAGCTCCGGCGCATAGATTCGTCTCCCAGACATGACAGCTCTGATTGTACTTGCTAGCTCTTCACTTGGGCTATCCTTTAATAAATAACCGTTCACACCTGCTTTTACAGCTCTTTGGAAGTAACCAGTCCGAGCAAATGTCGTCAAAATGATTACTTTGCTACCGACATCACGGACCGCCTCTGCAGCATCTAAGCCACTTTTTTCAGGCATTTCAATGTCCATGATACATACATCAGGTTTTAACTTTTGGATAAGTTGAATCGCTTCACTTCCATTTGTCGCTTGCCCAATTACTTCCATATCCTCTTCTAAATTTAACAATGAACCTAATGCTCCGAGCATCATTCGTTGATCCTCGGCAATTACGATTCTGATCATTTCTTCATCCCTCCGACTCCATATGCTTTTTGACAGTTGGAATGTGGATGACGACCGTTGTACCTGAATTGTCTATTACTTGAAGATCGCCGTTTACAAATTCAATTCGCTCTTTCATTCCTTGAATTCCATTTCCACGTTCTAAATCTGTTAAGACATTTATTCCCTTGCCATTATCTTTAATCTGAACAAGACAGCCCGATTCGTTTTGCTCAATCGTAATGACACATTCCGTTGCTTCACTATGCTTAACAACATTCGTTACTGCTTCTTTTAAACACATGCCAATGATATGCTCAATAAATAAGGAAACATGATTTAGCTTGTTCATTTCTTGTACGTCATACTTGATACCAGCAACCTTTAACAGCTGGGTTGCTTTTGTGATTTCGTCCTTCAATCTCGTCCCTCTCATTTGCGAAACCATCGTTCTTACCTCGTTTAAGGCAGTTCGTGCAGTTTGTTGAACATCCTTTAATTCACTCTTTGCTTGCTCAGGATTTTTATAAATAAGCTTTCTTGCTAAATCACTCTTTAATCCAATGAGTGAGAGTTTTTGCCCTAACGTATCATGTAAGTCTCTTGCAATTCGTTGTCTTTCCTCTTGCTTGACCAATTCGGAAATTCGTTTATTAGCAAAGGCGAGCTCTGCCTCAAGTCCCTCTTGCTTTTGCTTATTATAAATATTAATAGGAAGTAAAATCATGCTAATAAAGACGATAAGAATAAAAGGTGTTTGTGTTAAAAACAGCGAATCTCGTACGACAAGATTATAATTGATTGCCATGATGATCGCGACAAGATGAATTACATAGACGGTAGTAAATGCTGCCCGATTGCGTATCGTTCCATTGTAATAGGCGATGTAAAAAGAAAAATATACGTATTGAAACACTACAGACATCGTTGTCGAGATTGCAATTAAAATAATTCCCCATAAGTAGACCGGCCACTTATTGGAGATAAAGGCAAAACGATAAGTGATAAAAAATAAAACCGTAAAGAAAATACCAACAATGATGGCGATCGTTGACGACGACCTGAAAATAAAGTAAAACGGCAAGATGCTAAGTAATATCCATATATAAGGAGAAATCCCAGAATTTCTAAGTGAATCGATCGTCTTCTTCATTCGTTTTTCCAATGGACAAAAATCCCTTTCATCATTAAGGTAGAAAAAAACGTGCTTCTCTGATGATTTTATCATATCGAAGCACGTTCTTATTTATTTCGGTACGACGACCTGCTTTTCTTTTAGCTGGCGCATATAATCTTTAAGCGCTCGATAACCGACAAACATTTGCTTCTCTTCGTCCCAGAATCGGAACTTCAATGATTCAAGGCTTGTTTTTAATGTAATTGTCGGTACATGCTGTAATACTTCTGTTTCAGAATGTGCTTGCTCAAGCTTATAGTTCGGTACTCTAGGGCTCAAATGATGAACATGGTGATACCCAATATTCCCTGTTAACCATTGTAATAACTTTGGCAATTTATAAAAAGAGCTTCCTTCGACAGCTGCTTTCACATATTCCCAATGATCATCTTCTTCGAAGTACGAATCTTCAAATGTGTGCTGTACGTAGAACAACCAAATTCCTAATGATCCTGAAATGAGGAAAATTGGAGCTTGGACGAGTAAAAATGCCTGCCATCCAAGAACTAAGCATAGTACAGTGTAAATTGCGACAATTGCAAAATTTGTTAAATAAGTATTGTATCGTTCAGCTTTCCTTGCGTCTTTACGGTTAAAACGGTTCATAATTAAAAATTGATAGATCGGACCTAAGCCAAACATGACGATTGGATTACGATAAAGTCGATACGCAATTTTCGTTTTCTTCGGTGCTTCAACATATTCTTTCACAGTCAACACCCAAATGTCACCTGTACCACGCTTATCTAAATTTCCACTTGTTGCATGGTGAACAGAGTGATCATGCTTCCATTGACTGAACGGGAACATCGTAATAATACCTGAAATGGTTCCAATGATTTGATTTGCTTTCTTATTCTTGAAAAATGAATTGTGACAGCAGTCATGAAAAATAATAAATATTCTTACTAAAAATCCAGCAGCGATGACTGAAATGAAGAGTGTAAGGATATATGAAACCTGCAAGCTCAAGTAAGCAAGAGTCCATAAACCGAAAAATGGGACAAACGTATTCACCATTTGCCAAATACTACTCATCATATCTGATTTTTCAAACGGTGCCATCCCTTTTCTTAATTGTGCCAAACGATTATTTTTCATCCATCCAATTCCTTTCTTTCCTTGTATAAGTTAAGAATAATGATTTCATAAGGATCAGAAAAGACATAGATGTCATATAGTACACATGATAAATATCATGGTTCGCGTAAGCAATTGTTCCTATTTTTGAGTTTTAATCGAAACCACTAATGTAAAAATCCATTCATATAGCTCTGTAATGATGTCACTAAGTGATAAATTCTCTTCGAAGTTATCCATATCATTAAGCGGAAGGTTCATTTCCCAAAGGCCATCTTTATCGTTGAACAACAAGCTATATCGCGCATTTTCAGAAAAAGTTGCTTCGATTGCTTCTTTAATATTCGCTTTTGCTTTTTTAGGTAATGGTAATCCTAGTAAACATTCGTAATGCATGAACACATCATCAACTTCTAAAGATAGGCTATCAATACCGATTATTGAGAAGCGGCTATCTTCAAAGTATAGATACTCGCTTTTATGCTCTTTTAAAAAGGAAATAGGTTTGCTTAAAAATGACGCATCGACAACAGCAATCGATTCCTCAGATTCTTTATCAACTCGTTCAATAAAAGACCCGGTAAGCCTATAATTTGCATTCACATGTTCATGCAGAAGCCCAAGCTCTTTTGCATATGTATGTTCAAATGGAAGTAACTCCACTTCCTTATTCTTTTCAATAAATGCTTTTACTCTTTCTTTCATCAAAAAACCTCCTACTAATAACATTCTTCTGAAAGAATCATACATGAATTAAGCGGTTCTTTCCAGTAAGTGAATAATCTTGTTGCCATAAAAAACCTGCTACGTGATTTTCGCAGCAGGTTTCTTATGTAGACTGTGTCCACTTTTGACTTGTCAATTAATTCTTGTCTTCTGGCAATTCGCATCCTTCATCTGTGCAGTATTGCGTTTTTGATTCATCTCCCAATGATTGAAAGCTCGGAGAGGGATTTTCTTCTTCCCATACTTTTTGCAAAGCGTTTGCAAAAGTTTCCGGTGGTTGAGCACCAGAGATCGCATATTTTTGGTTAATGATAAAAAATGGTACGCCAGTAATTTTGTATTGCTGTGCAATTGCTTGATCTAGACGAACGTCATGGGCATATGCTTTTTCGTCCTTTAGGACATTCATTGCATCTTCACGAGTCAAACCAATTTCTTCAGCAATCGCAGATAATGTGTCGTGATCACTGATTTCTTTTGATTCAGTAAAATAAGCGTATAAAAGCCGCTCAGTAATCGCAGCTTCTTTCCCTTTTGATTTCGCAAACTTTGTTAAACGATGGGCATCGAAGGTATTTGTCGGTTTCATATCCTCAAAATTAAACGTTAATCCAACAGCCGCAGCTTGTTGGCCAAGGTTTTCATTCATTTGCTTCGCTTGTTCTACTGGAATACTATATTTTTTTGCCAACACTTCAGCAATATTTGCGCCACTGTATTTCGGTGTATTAGGATCTAGCTCAAAGCTTTTATATTCAATCTCTACCTCATTTTTAAAAGGAAAGTTCTCTAGCGCATCCTCTAATCGTTTTTTCCCAATGTAACAAAATGGGCAAACGTAATCAGACCAAACTTCAATTTTCATCTTTATTTCCCTCCGATCATATACGCTTATGATAGCACATATGTGACGAATCATATGCAAATATGCTCAGTGGAACTTCCTGCTATTTCTTTTGCATATGCATTTTCACAGCATTCTCAGCAACTGCTTCTGTTAATTTAATCGTAAGCTCAGGTAGTGATTTAACGAGGATTGAGTTGCCTATATTCGCCATCATTCCTTTTGCTTCTAAGTCAAGGAAACCTGTCATTAATAATTGACGCTCAGATATTTTTTCAGCGAGGAAATAGCCGCCTCCAGAAACCTTCTCGTTCTTACCAACAAGATGGAAAGTTACCTTAAAAGGTTGCTTCCATTCCTCTATCAAGACGTTTACGTCAATTTTCTTCTTTAAAAAACCAACATCTACGTGAAAGGACCAATTCGATTCCTTATTACTGATCTTCTCATGGCTAATATAACCTGGTACAAGAGGAGCCCACTGATCCATATCTGAAACAAAATGCCATAAAGCTTCTAAAGGGATATTCACTTTTGTTTTATGCTTATAACTCGGCAATCTTCTCATCCTTTCTGTCCATCATAGAAGTGTCTACATTCATATGTATACAGTGAAGAATAAGTTCATGCCTATCTCATTAATAATGAATCATAAAGCATTGATCGCAAACAGCAAATGGATGATCTAGCTCTAGTCTACGTCTGCAGATTCTACATGTTTTCTTTCTCTCTTGAACGTCTTTTTTCAGCTGTTCATGTATTGAAATCGACACATCCATCCGCTTACGCTCCCAATATACGGCTTCTGTGTTCCTGTCTAAACGATAGTAGAAAAGAAGAAGCAGTCCAATCGATTTATAGCTTAGTTCAAGTTCCTCGAGTGTTGCTTCATTCAAATATGGTTGTGGGAAGTCCGTTCCATCTATGATTGAGTACATTGTTGCTTCCCATTGCTGAATGAGTTCAGGCTCTTTTCTTGAAAAAGGGAGGTGCAAAAATCCATACAATTCGTCCAATGGCATCTTCGCTTCAATTTCTGTTCCATGAACGATTTCAAAAAGCAGCCTTTCTTCTTCTAATGGTGCTTTCACTGTTCCTTTTGGTCCTCTAAATTTGTCCCAAAGTTTAAAGAAGAGAGATAAATCATGAGAATATGTTTGGAATCTCCTTAACATTTCTCTAGTTGGTGCAATCGCAAATTCTGTTATTGATTGATCTCCCTTTGTTAATAGTTCCTTCATCAAAGTTATATCCTTAGTAAAGGCTACCTCTCCAATCGGATACATTCCTTTTCGCCCAGCTCTTCCAGCTATTTGCTTCACTTCTTGAGAAGTGAGTAACCTTTTTCTTGTTCCGTCAAATTTTTGATTTTCTAAAAAGACAATCCTCTTAATTGGCAAATTCAATCCCATTCCGATCGCATCAGTTGAAACAATCACTTCTGTCTTTCCATTTAGAAACTCGTCCACTTGCCTCTGCCTTGTTTCAGGAGGCATCGTTCCATACACAATACTTGTTTTAAAACCATTTTGAGTCAATCTCGCTGCCATATCGAGTACTCTTTTTCTAGAAAAGCAAATAAGCGCATCGCCTTTACGAACTGCATTTAACTTAAACGGATTTTCATTTACTTTTAATGGATGCTCTCTTTTATAATGCTGAACAGTAACTTGACGCTCACTTAAAAGACGTTTAATCATCTTTTCGGCATGAAAACTTGCGATAATATGAACAGTTTTTGCTTTTGCTCTTGTTATGGCCCGATACCATGCATACCCACGATCAGGATCTGCAAGCATTTGTGCTTCATCAATAACAACTACATCATACTGGTTTTGACTATTAAACATTTCAACAGTACTTGCCAAATGTAAGGCCCCATCGTTTACCCTCTCTTCTTCACCTGTTTTCAATGAACACTGAACACCTTCATTATTCAGCCTTTCAAAAACTTCAAGAGCCAATAATCGTAGTGGTGCTAAATACAATCCAGTCTTTGCTTTCTTTAATTGCTCGAGCGCATGATGTGTTTTCCCCGTATTTGTCTCACCAATATGAAGGACATATTGAATATCTCTTCCACCAGTTGTTCGATATTCTTTACCGAATAAATCATGCATCATTTTTCCTTCTTCTTCCTTTTTACGCCTCTGCTCTTCTCTTTGATGCTCCTCCTTTTCCTTTCGATTAAGAAGATCATTTTCGTACCGTTCCATCATCCCTTCATCACTAGTTTGAAGCTCTGCAATCGCTATTAAATCAACGATGTATTCTTCTTGGAATAAAAAATGGACTTCATACATAATGTTTTCAATCGTTTGTTTCACTAGTTTAAGCAGGAATCTTCCTGAAATCGTTTTGCCAAACAAAGCTTCGTATTCATTCGTCAACTCTTCTTTAATCTGTTGAAAGAGCACCATTTGCAGGGTAAGCTCTAATTCTCTCTCTATTATTTTATCAAAAACATCTCCGTATGTTTCATATGCAAAATATGTATGCCTACCTAGTTTTTTTCGATGAAGATTTCCTGTGAATTCAGTTAAAAACGTTTTTATACGGTCGTATGGCCCGATCTTAAAATATCCTTCTTCGATAAGTGGTACTTCGACTTGTAAGACATCTCGCTTTTTATACTTAGTAGCTGTTTGAATCATAACCTTTATCTTGTTAGCAAGCTTTGCACGGAGTTTTATATATATGTCTATTTTTTTTGTTGAAAGAATATGTAAACTCTCTTCCCTTAATGAGGCTTCCAGCACTTTTTTATCTTCTTCGATCCGTTCCCTAAGCTGTGCTTCTGATTGACGTTTAGTTGCAAACGTCTTTCTCTCCTGCCATTTCATTTCTTCACCATATTCTAATTCTAACCAATTCAAAACATCAAATTGGAACAGCTGTTCAATTTCAGTTCGAAAAATATGTTGTACATCTTTTTTATTCATTTCATGTACATCAAGATTTTTCATCAACAAATAATCTCTTTTTTGGTGAAGCGTTGTCTTTTGATTAACCGTCTTCAGCCAAATATTTGACCAAATATATTTTAGGAATATAATTCGAGATTCTTTATATTGTTTAATACTGAGTGAATCATCATCTTCAGTAAAAAATTGATCTAGATCATTTTCAATTTTGATTTTTGTAGCTTCTACTGCTTTTTCATAAATATCTTTTAGTAATTCCATATTATCCTCCAAAAACCGATTTACCTTCATTATTCTACCATGCGGTCACTTCAAATTCACAACATCGCTTTTATAAAGCATAAAGGTTTCTGATTCTTTTTTTGAAAATACGAAAAAAGTGATTGACTTCTATTTTTATAGTGCATATAATTTACCTAGAATTAAAATATCTTGAATTAAGAATTTTTGAAGTGAAACTTTATTATTGGAGGAGATTTAAAATGGCAAAAACAAAATGGAATTTAGACAAAGCGCATAGCAGTGTGGATTTTTCAATCAAACATATGATGATTGCAAACGTTAAAGGAACTTTTAAAGAATTTGATGCTGAGGTTGTGGCGGACACAGCAGATTTAACAACAGCAGACATTTCATTTACTGTTGCATTAACAAGCGTGGATACAAATAATGCAGATCGTGATAACCACTTACGTTCAGCAGACTTCTTTGATGTTGAAAACAAGCCAAACTTAACGTTCAAAGCGACTAGCATTGCATCAAAAGGTGATGGCGAGTATGCTGTTACAGGTGACCTTTCTTTAAATGGCATCACTAAATCAGAAACATTAACTGTTACTTATGAGGGTTCTGGAAAAGATCCATGGGGCGTTGAAAAGTCTGGCTTCAGTGTAGATGGTGTCCTACAACGTAGTGACTATGGTCTAACTTGGAATGCGGCATTAGAGGCTGGTGGCGTACTTGTAGGCGATAAAGTAAAAATCCACTTAGAACTACAAGCATCTAAAGCAGAATAAGTACGAATAAAGGTGGCTGAGAGCAAACTAGAAAATTTAGTTTGTCCTCAGTCTTATTTTTATTAAAAAAGAGATAATTCAATTTATGATTTCTTATTTTAATACATGGTACAAGTCGTTTGCCTGTTTAAGTACGATGGACAAGTCTACAAGTGTATCTATAAGTAAATACATCGTTAAGAAGGCAAGGAGGCAAGCGGCAAAAACAACTTGCTTCAAATAGTGTTTTCTTTTCTTATATATTAGGATTGTCGTAATGAAAATAAGTAATAAATACACGATCGGAAATATGAGCTTTTTCAAATACATCTCAATATCCCAAACCGCACTCATAAAGTTGATTAAAGAACTTTGATTAGAGTGATCCTCAACAATTACTGCCTTCTCCCCTTTATATCCAATTGTCCATTCGACTGGGGATTGTTCCATGTCTACTTCAAATGTGTACCCGATCGCCTCTCCCTCCGAAATGTATTGACTCCTTGTATCTGGCTCTCGTTGACTTTGGCTACAACCTACTAATACGAAACTTAGTATGAGTGCGATAAATATTCTCATCTTGTTATCCATGATTGATCTGAAGGACCGGAAAATTCTATTGGAGCATTGTATAAATACGTTTTCAAATCAATTGTATCATCGATATTGAACTCAATTCCTTCATGTTCAAGAAGGCACTTTTGGCGGATAAACTGTTCTTCACCCTTCAAGGCGATTTCCCCTTTTCGATTAACAACCCTATGCCACGGTAGGTCATATTGTGCACTCATAGTATGTAGCACTCTTACTACTTGTCTTGCCGCTCTTCTGTTGCCCGCAAGTTCAGCAACTAATCCGTACGTTAGTACCTTTCCAGGTGGGATAGACCGAATGATATTTATGACATTTTCTGTGAATGGTTGCATTCTTACACTCCATCCTTAAGTGCATTTAATCCTTTATAGATCAACACTATTTCTTCAAGCTTCATCCGAACTAAGCCGCTTGATGACGGTGCGACAAAATCAATGACTCCTGGCACGACTGATACTTCCTGTCTTCCCCATAGCACTTGTTTACGTTTGCTTAGTTGCTCATAAACACCTTTACCGACATAACAAGCAATCTTTGGTTTATATTCTTCAAGTTTCCCTTTTAAGATTTGTCTTCCTTCTTCATATTCTTCCTTCGTGATTTCATCCGCAGCCTTCGTTGGGCGCATGACAATATTTGTGAAGCCAAATTTAATAGAAAGTAGGTCCTGATCCTCACTTGGGTGATATTTTCTTTCTGTTAAGCCTGCTTCATGAAGTATCTTCCAAAATCGATTGTTTGGGTTTGCGTAGTGATGACCTAACTCGGATGACTTGATGCTTGGATTAAACCCTATGAATACGACGTCTAAACCATGCTGTAAATGATCGCTTACTTGTTGCATCTATAAAACGCTCCTTCATTCCAAATGTATTCTTATCATATCAGCTAGCAATTGCAGTTTCTATTATGAATTCAAGTGGATATAGTAAAAGATGCTTCAGTTATCAAAGTAAAATTTCTCCCTGCTATATAGTGTGAACTATTTAATCGAAGATTTTCAACTAGCAAAGTAGTCGCATTCAGTTAATCTATTTACTTAAAGAAGCCTTTTAAGCGCATGCTAAAAGACTTTCAAAAAGTATAGATACTTACTCATTTACAAAATAAGTAAGTGTGTGCTGCGGAGAATGTAATTAATATATGGTGCCTTTAAATCTTTCTGGCTTATCTACATAGCCTTCAATGATATAGCCACATGAAGTACAAACGATATACTTAATATTAGATCCTCTAAGTTTACCGGCTGGCACCATGATCGAATTCCCACTGTGTCTACCAATTCCAAGCTCTGTCTTCCCGCATTTTGGGCATTCTTTTATTCTGTTTTCATTATTCATTACAAACAGCCTTCCGAATAACAAGGTAACTTTTATACGATTATTACGAAAGTTAGTTTCATTAATCAAAAAAAACACTTCCCTTTCACTGAAAGAGAAGTGTTTTTATAATTAGTCTTCGATTACGACTTTTTCCATTACATCGCCGTTTTTCATTGATGTTACATGTTCCATACCAGAAGTCACTTTACCGAATACTGTGTGTACACCGTTTAAGTGTGGCTGTGGTTCATGAACGATGAAGAATTGGCTTCCGCCTGTGTCTTTTCCAGCGTGTGCCATTGAAAGACTTCCTACTTCATGCTTATGTGGGTTACCTTCTGTTTCACATTTAATTGTGTAGCCAGGCCCACCTGTACCAGTTCCGCTTGGGCAACCACCTTGGCTTACGAAGCCAGGGATTACACGGTGAAATGTCAAACCATCGTAGAAACCTTCTTTTGCTAGCTTTTCAAAGTTAGCAACCGTACCTGGTGCTTCGTTTGGATAAAGTTCAAAATCAAGTTTGTGTCCATTTTGTAAGTTTATGTATCCTTTTTTTGTCATTTTCTTCATCTCCTTCTTTGATTACAAAATCAAACTTATCATAACATTAATCAAAGGAGGAATAAAAGATTTCACTGATTAAATATAAATTCATCCAATTCAAAATTTTCAAAACGGAAAATTAACTAAACAACTCAAAAAACATGTACAAAATAAAAACAATGAGTGCATAGAAAGATAAATGCAGGAATACAGTTGTTAATCCAAATTTTAAATTGTCAAAAGAGAAACTACTTCTTTTCGTTCTAGCTCTCATGCGATCACCGTCCTTATATAAATAGTAGCGAAAATATTTATATAGGACAATAGAAATCTATCAAAATAAACAACTTTCTTCCTGCATAAATCTCAATTTAATCATATAAAATGATACGTTATACCTATTAAAATGAAAAACCTAATGTATTATCTATTTTTTCATCTAATTTTTCCAACATTTTTAGAGCTCTATCCGATGAAATCTCTCGATAATGGTGAGCGCCACCAGGCTGTTCATCCTTTTCATCTGCTCTTTTAACAAGATCCTGCAATGGCGTTCTTATCACTTCGCCTCCTGGTAAAAAAGAGTCAGTATGAAATAGAATTGCTAACGCAATTTCCTTAGCTTTCACTGGATTTTCTCCTAGACGAATCATTAACTTATGAGCACGTTCTGCGCCTTTGATCGCATGAATGTCGTTTTTACGATAAACTTCATAATCCCATTTACCGTTTTTATACCATGTATAATGACCGATATCATGAAGAAAACCAGCCTTCGCAGCCATATCAACATCTACATCTTCAGCAAATGCTAGTTGATATGCGTGATAACTAACAGCAATTGCATGCGCTAGGCCAGAGCGACTAATATATTTTTGAGCAATTCTATGTTGATAAAGGTCCGTTAGCCGTACATCCCTCATGTGATCATCCTTTCATTAATAGCGTGTTTTTACATTTTTTTGCTTCTGCATTAAATCATATGATTTCTCGATGATATCTGTTAGCACATCCCCCTTATAAATTCTCCCAATCTTAAGGTTTTCTTGATAAAATTCTACAATATCTTCAAGTTTGTCATTCGTTTCCTTTGTAATACGGACATTAAGTTGAATGCGATTATTCATTATTTTTATTCCCCTATCAAAATGCTATTAACTGCTAGCACTTATTTAGCATTATTCTATCGGATTACTTCTAATCTTTCAAATGATACATATTAAAGAAGAGAGCAACATGTTTCTTATTCTGTTGACAAACGTTCACATTCGTCGTGGTAAGTATCGTTCGTCTTATATTCTTCACAAAGGCTGTATACTTAGTGTGAAATTAAAGGTCGTCTAAAAATATGTAGACAAAGTCGATTTTCGACTTTGTCTACATGCTCATGCTTATCTCTGCTATTGCTCCCTAAAATTCTTCCAACGATCTTTTAAATAATTTCCAAATTCTTTTAGCTCTTCTATTCCTTCATTGAATTGTTCTTTTAATTTTGGTAAATTTTCCTTGATTTTTTCAGCTTGCTCTTGGAAAATATTGCGATTCTCTTCTTCTTCTATCCGTTTTTGTTCGTTAATTGAAACTACTCCAAACTCTTGTTTCTCTACGTGCTTCGTAGCCTCTGACATTACGGCTCTAAAAACTGGGACAACTGTTTCGGAACTGCGCGAGGGCAAGTACTGTTCCCTATTCGTTTGATCATAGCCTAACCATACTGCACCTACTAAGTTTGGCGTATAGCCTACAAACCATTGATCTTTAGTTCCATTAATATCATTATATGGAAGCTGTGTTGACCCTGTTTTTCCTGCTAATTGTACACCTTCAATTTTTGTTCCTTGTCCTGTACCAGACTCAACAACATTTAACAACATTGAAGTCATTTGATTAGCTGTTGCTCTTGAAGTAATTGTTACAGTTTGTTTTTTATGCTCCGCAATGATATTGCCTGTAGGTCCAACTATCTTTGTAATTAAATGTGAATCATGCTTTCTCCCACCGTTCGGGAAGGCAGAATAAGCTTCTGCCAATTGGATTGGTGAAATCCCTTGACTCATACCGCCTAGCGCAATTCCTAAATAATGGTCATCTTCTACTAATGGAATGCCAAATCGTTCTAATGCATTAATTCCATTATCTAACCCAATTTCATTAAGAAGCCAAACTGCCGGAGCATTTAATGAATCTTCAACAGCTTCATACATCGGCACTTCTCCTGCATATTGCTTTGTTGCATTCTCAGGGCGATAATTTCCATATGATGTTAACTCATCTTTTAAAATAGAATCTGCATCATACCCTAATTCAATCGCTGGAGTAAAAACAGATAATGGTTTTAACGTTGAGCCTGGCTGTGCCTTAATATGTGTTGCACGGTTAAACCCTCTGAACACATGCTCACCACGGCCACCAACTAGTGCTCGAACACCTCCAGTTGACGGGTCTAATAGAACAGCACCACTTTGAACTAGCTCATTTGTTCTTGATTTTGGAAACATTGCATCATTGGCATACACATTTTCTAAACTTGATTGAATGTTTTGATCCATCTCAGTATAAATGCGGTACCCTCTTGTAAAAATCTCTTCCTGTGTTAATCCATAATCACGGATTGCTTCATCCATTACTGCATCAACATAGTATGGATATTTCCGTTCAAATAGACTGCCAGTTCCTTCATGTAACTGAACACCTTCTTCAATGGCTTTTTCTTTCTCCACTGAAGAAATCATTTCTAGTTCATGCATTTTACTTAGCACAATATTTCGACGTTTTGTTGCACCTTCCAAGTTTTTAAATGGATCTAATGAAGACGGTGCTTGTAATAACCCAGCAATTAAAGCTGCCTCACTATATGTTAATTCAGCAGGTGTTTTATCGAAATACTTCTTCGATGCACTACCTATCCCCCATGCACCAGCACCAAAATAAACTTGATTCAAGTACATTTGCAATATATCGTCCTTTGAATAATGCTTTTCGATTTCAACCGCTAAAAATAACTCTTCTAGCTTTCGTCGGTACGTTTGCTCAGTTGACAATAATGCGTTCTTTGTTAACTGCTGTGTAATTGTACTTCCTCCGCCAGTTATTCTTCCAGCAAATAAATTATTTACGAATGCTCTCGTCATTCCTTTTAAGTCAAAGCCATTATGTTTATAAAAGCGTTCATCTTCAATAGCAACAACTGCATTCACAACATGATCAGGTAAATCCTCAATTGGCACGCCATCCGCTCGATTCGTCGCAATTCTCGCAGCAGCATCGCCATCTTTATCATAAATTACAGTTGACTGCTTTAGTCCATCGTTTAATGACGACACATTTGCTGTGGCGGCTAAGTACGCAAAGAATAATATTGTGCATAAAACAACTAATAAAACGGATAATAATAGAATTTGAGTAACATGGAATTTCTTCCAATATTTCTTAATATATTCCCAGATCACAAACCAAAATTCCTTGATTCGATCCCATATAGGTGTTAGTTTATCCACTTGCATCACCCTCTGTAGTCAATCAACATTATTTTTTTCCTATAATGTATATAACGTATAGATACAAAAAAAGTTTCATTTTAAGCTTATAGAACATTTTTTAACAAAAATTTATAAAAAATCGACCATTTAGTGAATTATTCAAACATAAAGTCTTCATTGGACTTTCATCGTTTAAAATCAAATTACCTTAAATAGAAAGTGAGGCATAAAAATTGTTTGTAAAGCCTTTTATGAAAAGTGAATATTTATTAAAATTAGAAACACTATTCAATCGATTACCTAGAACCCACTTTAGCTACGCTTCAGTAAAAAGTGAGTTTCTAAAGAAAATTCATTCTTATCATGGTGAGTCTAATGCAAAGTTCTATATTGATGAATTGCCTGATTATGGACAAGTCAACCTATATGACATAAAGCTCGCGGTTGACAATCATACTTTTCAAATGGATTTTCTTTTATTAACTCCAAGATTTGCACTAATCATTGAGTGTAAAAACTTTGACGGTGCTTTGTCATTCAAGAAAGACCTAAATCAATTCACTAGGACATTAAATGAAAATGAACAAGGCTATTTTGACCCAATTTCACAAGTAAAACGACATCGTTATCTTCTCCAAAAATGGCTACATAAAAATTCATTTCCTAAACTACCTGTCGAATATCTTGTCGTTGTTACTGACCCCGCCACTATTGTAACTATCGATCCCGACTATATTGAAGCAAAAAAACATGTTATATATTGTCATGGATTATACGATACTTATTCAACTATACAAACTAAATACACAAACGAGATCCTATCAACTAAAATGGTGAAATTCATTTATCAGAAAATAAACAGTAAACATATTTATGATCAAACAAATATTCTTTTCAAGAAAAACGTTAAACCAAATGAGATTATTCGTGGAGTAAAATGTGATACATGTAACTTGTTTAATATGGATTACAAATTGGCTCAATGGAAATGCAAGAAATGTCATTCAGTTTCAAAGGACGCTCACATTAAAGCGATAGAAGAATATTTTCACCTTTTTGGACCAGAAATATCAAATCCAGACTGTAGAAAATTCCTCATGATTGAATGCCGCCACGTCGCTAAGCGACTATTACAAGGTATGAATTTAAAAACAAAAGGAACTAAAAAAAGTACAGTGTATTATAAGTAAGCTTTTCTTTTCACCTGTGAAAACTGTATAAAACTAGTCATAAACCCGTGTTTCTGATCTTAAACATATCGACTTAGATCATAAACTGGGTTTTGCTTTCATTGATTTACTCATTTAAATCTTAGAATCAAATCACTTTTTGTGATCTCAAAATACCCTATTTTGATCTCAAATCAAGTTTCGTGATCTCAAACTACATTGTTTTGATCTCAAGCCACTTTGCGTGATCTCAAACTACATTGTTTTGATCTCAAATCACTTTTTGTGATCTCAAACTACCCCATTTTGATCTCAAATCGGGTTGCGTGATCTCAAACTACCCCGTTTTGATCTCAAATCAGGTTGCGTGATCTCAAACTACCTCGTTTTTATCTCAAGCCACTTTGCGTGATCTCAAACTACATTGTTTTGATCTCAAATCACTTTTTGTGATCTCAAACTACCTCATTTTGATCTCAAGCCACTTTTTGTGATCTCAAACTACATTGTTTTGATCTCAAATCAGGTTGCGTGATCTCAATCTACATTGTTTTGATCTCAAATCAGGTTGCGTGATCTCAAACTACCCCATTTTGATCTCAAATCAGGTTGCGTGATCTCAAACTACATTGTTTTGATCTCAAATTAAGTTTCGTGATCTCTCAAACTACATTGTTTTGATCTCAAGCCACTTTGCGTGATCTTAAACCACCCAATTTTGATTTCAAATTAAGTTTCGTGATCTTAAACTACACCATTCTGATCACAAGCCGCTTTGCGTGATCTCAAACTTCCTCGTTTTGACCTCAAGCCACTTTGCATGATCTCAAACTACCCCGTTTTGATCTCAAATCAGGTTTCGTGATCTCAAACTACACCATTCTGATCTCAAGCCGCTTTGCGTGATCTCAAACTATATTTAATCCCACACCCATTAAAAATTGCTTTTCAATTTTAAGTGTTTTTCGATTTCTTCACGCTTCTCCTCTAAAAACGGAGGTAGCGATAATCTCTTTCCTAGCTCATCCTTATGTTCATCAATTGTAAAGCCTGGGCCATCTGTAGCTAACTCAAAAACGATCCCGTTCGGATCACGGAAGTACAATGATTGAAAATAGTGGCGATCTTTCACACCTGTATGGGCGATTCGTTCTTTAGTTAAAAATGATGCCCATTTGTTTAATTCGTCAAGGTCATGTACACGAAGTGCTAAGTGATGGACGCTACCTTTCCCAGGCTTTTCAACTGGCAAATCTTTCCGTTCAATCACATGAATGTACGATGATGAACCTAAAGAAGGAATCGTAAATAAAGCTTCTTTATAGCCATTTTCCTTTTGAACGACCTTTTCAAATCCTAGTAGGTTCGTTACATAGGCTTCCGTTTTTTCCAATACTTTAACCGTTAATGTGATTGGACCAATTGCACGTATTGCATGCTGCTCTTCCACTCCATTACCGTTATATACATTAATTTCGTTTAATACCGGAGCAGTTCCATCAGCAACCATAGACATTCTATGTCCTTCGAAATCTTGAAAGTAAAGCTCTTGCTCACCATTTATATTTTCTCCAAAATGATGATCTACATTATAAGTATCAAATCGGTCTTTCCAATAATTAAGCGATTCATTTGAAGGTACGAGTAATGCTGTATTAGAGATTGAATTCGTCCCTTCATGTGTTTTTCCAATCATCGGCATTTCAAAGAATGTCAATTCCGTACCTGGTGAACCAACTTGATCTCCATAAAATAAATGATACATTGTCGGATCATCTTGATTGACTGACTTTTTCACTAGCTTTAATCCTAATATTTCATGATAGAACGAATAATTCGCACTAGCATCCTTTGTACGAGCAGAAATATGGTGATGTCCTACTAAAGGTTTTCGATTCATTTTATTTCCATCCTTTATATTTAAAATGTTGCTTTTAACATTGCGGCTAGCCAAGGTGAGTCAATGCCAATTGCAATGGAAGGAGGCAGCGTATTTGATACAGCTTCATATGGCATCCCTAACCAAACTTTTTGATTGTTCACAATGATAAATGGAAATGGGCTGCTTGTTTCCTTTATTTCACCTCGATAATTGAGAATTTTATTTCTCCATTCAGTCGGTATTCCCTTCCCAGCAGGTATGTAGCACTCAATCGACCTTGCCTGTTTTAAATCTGTAAAAATGATTTCCGTTTTTAAAGCATGTATCCATCTTAATGAAGGTTGATGCTGGTTGATCCATGTACCTATTTGCCCTCGGTTTACTACCAACTGCTTATCTTCTTGGAATTCAACTAATTTCCGCCATAACTTATCTTTAGTTACAGCTTTGTGAACAAAAGCTCTATCTGCGAGATGTATAAACTTCCCCTTTGCTCTAGTGATTGCAACATTTAATAATCGCTCACTTTCCTGACCCGTTAATAAATAGCCTGCACGTGTAAAAGGATAACTATCAACAGAATCGAAGATTACTGCATCACATTGACTCCCTTGGAAACGGTGAACCGTCGCAATGATTATTTCAATCGATTTGCGGTCTTTTAGTGGGATAACCTCTTTGATTAAATGTTCCATCCATTTTGCTTGGGCTCTATATGGAGTCATGTATCCGATTGAAACTGCACCAGCATGTATTGCCTCAATAATCAGCTGTATAGCTAAACAGATATTCATCATATTTATTCTTGAATTATTGTTCTTCTCTGTCAAACTATATGAACCTAACCCAGATGTATCTAGTAAAACCGATGCATGGTCTGAAAAAGGAGATAGGTGAGCTAATTCCTTCCGATCCCTCTTCATCCACTTATAATCTGAAACGAGAGAATGGTAAACATGCTTATTAGTAAACGCAGAAATGTCAGGATGCATTCTTCGTTGCTCACTTAACATAAACATTTGTGGGTGAAGAGTACCTTGTTCCACTTGCTTTGATACTCCAGCGTGGAAGAAGATATCCTTCTTCAGCCATTTTTCCACAAGTGCGTGTTTTGCACTTGCAATCGGTGATAATTGTTTGAAATCACCGCATATAATCGCATGACTCGCTAAAGAAGAAATAAATGCAACCTGTGGTACATAAGCCATGCTTGCTTCATCTAGTATGACTAGATCGTATTCTTTCTCATAAATTGCTGGATCTGATGCTGCCTTCGCTAAAGTAACGCCAACAAGGCTTGCATCCTTTATAAGTTTTACTTCTTTTTGTCTAATTTTCTCCATTAAAGACCCAATCTTTTTCTCAATTTCAACAAGTTGATTTGAATCTCGCTTAGAAAATGATTTCCCTAGATCCTGCTTAAGCAACCGCCGTTCTCTCGTTAAACTTTCTAACTTTTCATGTACTGAGCTCGATTGCTTTTTTAGTAGATAGTCTGATGTCATCTCTGGAAAATCGATTAACAGCTCGCTTCTATTCGTTCCATAGCGAAGCAGCTTGCCCTCCTTAAAAAGGTCAGTCTTATGTAAAAACTTATAAACTTCAATTAAAAAGACATCCACAGCCTGATTACTTTGACCAACAACCAATATTTTTAGATTTTTTTCCATCTTGTTGACTGCACATCTTGCTAATGTATAAGTTTTTCCTGTTCCAGGTGGCCCCCAAACATAAGTTACATCGTTATACTTTGATCTTAATACAAGCTCATGGACACTCGACTTGATTTTCTCTTCTGGATGTCTCGTTTTTTCCGCGGGATTGATTGTTTTGATCACTCGCGAACGTTTTCGTTTGCTTTTACTGATAGAATTTAGCCTTTCAATTAATTGATCCAATAGCTCCCACGGGTCGTATGTACAAATTACTTCAGATAACTCTTCCCCTAAATAGACATCAAGTGATAGAAGAACCCTTCCGTCACCACTCGATTGCAGCCTTCCGTATAAAGGCTTTACTCCCCATTCTAACTTGACCATCGAACCAATGCTTGCCTTCATTTCAGTTGTTGTTTCAAAAAAGTACAAATATTGATTTTCTGAACGTTGAATCAATACTCCGTTCATTAATTTGTATTTTGTACTACCATATGTCTTTAAATAATAAATCTCTGCTTGAAGAGCTTTCGTCCACTCTTTTATATAGTCTTTCGATTTCATAACCTTTTCCCTCATTCATTTTCACTACTTCTTCACAGTACGTATGATTAGTCCAATGATTGCATGTTACTAGGTTATTGCCTATTATTGCAACCATTTCTAGTGCATTTACATAAGATATTGAAAAGTTTACTGCATTATAGGAGGAATCAATAAGATGGCAGAGCATTCGAGACCGATTATATTTAGCGAAAATATAAGCGAGCTTCAAACAAATCAACATGTATTCAGAAGAAATTATTTAATGGAGCTACTCGATCAACAACAGAGGCAAATGGAGAGTGTTCATTCTAATTTGAAGAGTAATTTTAATAGAGTTTCACTTCAATTGAATAATATAGAACATCAATCATATGAAATTGCACAAGACCTTGAAATAAATCAAAATGTACATTTCGAAAAGCTTGAACAATTAGAAGAAATGTCACATAAGCTGAACGATCTATTTTCAATAAAATCAAATAAACTCAATGAGATTCTTGAGCAATTATCCATTCAAGAAGCTGAGTCAAAAGCTCTTGAGAGAAAGCTAGAGCAACAACAGCTTATTGAGCTTGAAATCAAACAACAGATTGAAGCTCAAACGAGTTCAATTGAAAAAATTGAGGAGCAGTTAAATAACCAAGATATCCTTCATACAACCGTAATGGAGCGGCTTGATGAACAGGAGGCTTTATCACAGAAAATAACAAGACAGCTCGATCATTTAAAAATCACATTGTTTGAACGAACAAATCATTTGGCAGAAATCATTGAAAAAAGCCTTGAGCAAATGTTTAGACCAGTTCAGTCATTTTTTATAAAGCATGATGAGAAAAAATAATTTAAGCCATAATGAAACGGCAGTACCAATGCACTGCCGTTTCCTCTAACTCTATTAATCTAATATTGTTACTTTCACAGTTTTTCTTCCCCATTGAATCGCATCGCTTTTACTAGGGATGAATACGTCAATTTTGTTTCCTTTAATTGCACCACCAGTATCAGCTGCAATTGCTTCACCATATCCTTCAACATGAACTTTCGTCCCTAAAGGAATCACGTCTGGATCGACAGCAACTACTTTTTGATTCGGGTTATTAATCAAATCTACTCCTGTTGCTGTAATCCCAGAGCAGCCTTCACAATTTGCTGTATAAGCAGTTGCTTCCATCATCATAACATTGCCACTTTCCTGATTAGAAGTTGATTCTTCGACATTATTAGAAGGATTAGCTACAGTTTCATTACCTTCTTTCATGTTTGTTGATTCGGGAGCACCTGGATAAAGTGTTATTTGTTGTTCTGGGTAAATGACGTCAGACTTTAAGTTATTCCATTGTTTAATAGAATCAACGGTCACATCATATTCCTGTGAGATCTTCCATAATGTATCTCCAGTGTTCACTACATACACTTCTTTAGGGTTAATGTTTAGTACATCACCAACATAAATATCCGATGAAGGAAGATCATTCCATTCTTTGATTTGTTCTACACTTACTTCATATTTAGAGGAGAGCCCCCATAACGTGTCTCCTTTTTGGACCTTAATTTCTTCTGCCTTTGCGTTTACTCCCCCTGCTGCTCCGAATATCGCCGCAACAGTTACGAATGATACTAATGTTTTTTTCATGTTAGAAAAACCTCCTTAGCTTTCTTATGTAGCTAACGAGATTTAGCATAACATGAATTATCGGTACAAAAAGAACAAGCAGTTTATAATATGATAACAGTCCTAACAGCTTTATAACGAGACGATGACATTATAACAAAGCGATGTTACTTATTACTAGGCATATTCCGTTTTTTCCATTGGTAAAACAATTGTAAACGTTGTACCGTTTTTTTCCTTGCTGTCAATTTCAATTCGTCCTTGATGATTATCAATTATTTTATAACTAACCATTAACCCAAGGCCGTTTCCTGATGATTTTGTTGTGAAGAATGGCTGACCAATTTGTGAAAGTAAGCTTGCAGGTATTCCAAGTCCTTCATCTTTAAATGACAAGAACAGCTCATTTTCTATGACGTGCGTCTTTACAACAATCGTCCCACCAGATGGCATCGCCTCAATTGCGTTTTTGATAAGATTTAGAAAAACTTGCTTTAATCGATTCGCATCACAGAAAACATGAATATTTGCCTGATGTGGATGAAATTCAAATGAAACATGCCTCTTCTTTGCCTCAAGCTCCATTACTGACAGCGTGTTTCCAATGATTTCAACGATATTATTTTCGACTAAATCAACGATATTCGGTTTTGCTAACACCATAAAGTCCTCGACTATATTGTTCGTACGATTGATCTCATCCAGAATAATCTCCAAATATTCACGGCGATCTTCTTTTTCTTCGTCCAAAAGTAAAAACTCAGTATAACCTTTCATCGATGTAAGAGGGTTACGAATCTCATGAGCAACCCCAGCAGCCAATTGTCCAACAGCTGCAAGCTTGTCTTGCTTATGTAGTGCTTCTTCTACTTCTTTTTTCTCCGTTATATCATTACGAATAGATAAATACTGGTACGGCTTTCCGTTCTTGTTCAAAAACGGGACAATCGTCGTATCAACCCAATAGAATGTACCATCCTTCGCTATATTTTTGATTTCACCTTTCCAAACTGCACCTGTTCCTATCGTTTTCCACATTTCTTTAAAGAATAAACTTGAATGATGACCAGAATTTAACACAGCATGATCCTTACCAATTAATTCTTCTCGCTTATATTTAGATATTTGGCAGAACATCTCATTAACAGATGTAATCTTTCCTTTTGCATCTGTAAACGCAACAATTGAAGACTGATGAAGCGCAAATGTAATATCATTTACTTCTCGCAAGCTTCCTTTTAGTTTTTCCTCAGTTCTCTTAACATGAGTTACATCCGTACGAATTGATATGTATTGATACGGTTTCCCTTTGCTGTTTAAGAAAGGCACAATTGTCGTCTTAACCCAATAATCAGATCCATCCTTTGCTATATTCTTTATTTCACCAGACCAAACATTCCCTTTGGAGATCGTTTCCCAAAGATCACGATAAAATTCATCAGTATGATAGTTAGAATTTAACAGCCTATGACTTTGTCCAATTAATTCATGTTTTTCATATTTTGAAACCTCTGTGAACTTATCGTTCACGTACAAAATAATACCTTTAGCATCAGTGATTGCAACAATCGATGATTCATTTAAAGCGGTTAAGATATCTTGAAGATAATCATCTTTCTCTGCTAGCTTTTGACTCACTATGCTACTTGATCCTATCAAGCCCGTGAGGATAAAAATTGCCATAAAGATGCCTATGTAGATGACTAAATGGTCTGAAGCCGCATCATTTTGCATTGCTGTATAATCACTTTCAAAATAAGTTGAGCGTAGGAATAAAAGATAACCTTGTATATTAGTTGCAGTCATTATAACGGCACTAAGTGGCTTTAACCACCAATTATTTGCCGGTGAGACTCGTTCATAAAATGTTAACAGCCATAATGAAAAATAATATGAAATAAACGTTATAACCATTGTAATAATGAATAATATCCAATCAAATGAAATCGCATAGCCCATTGCAAACATACCAGTAATATGGGTAGCAAGGTGTGCAATCAATAAAAATGTTGCCCCTAAGACAATTTGAACAACCCTTCTTTTTTGATTCATTACATAATAGAAGGCCATTGCAGTAAACGAAATACTAAATAGAGCCGAAAGAAATGTCAATGTGTTATGGTAGGATGTTGCACCTTCCGAATTTATTGAAATCATGCCAATAAAGTTTAATAACCAAATACCTACTCCTATCGAAAAAGAGCCACCTAAAAATAAAAATTTCTTATTTCGTTCTGATTTTAAAATATGTGTAAATAAATCCAATCCTGTATATGTAGTCAAAAAAGTTAACATAATTGACGTTATAAATAAAATCGGGCTAAATCGAATAAATTCTTCCATTATCTTTCACCTCAAAATCTAAGTGCTCCTAAAAAGTATATCCTGTCTAAGTTATACAATCCGTTCTTGTTCTATATAAATATTAATTGAATTGAAGCAATGATGAAAGGTCATATGCAAAAAAGCTAAAAAAGAATTAATTTTCTAAAAATATACACATTTATAGTACACATTTTCAGATAAACAGTGTATACTGTATCATAACAGATGATAATAATTTAAATTGTATTATATAAGGAGCGGATTATAATGAAAATGCAAAGTCCAGTTGAATTTTTTAGAAACATGCCAAAAAAGTTATGTCCTGAATGTGGTCAACAAGTTCAAGAGCAAGCTGAATCTTATTTAATGGAATGTGATCGTTGCTTATCAAAGAAAATGGAGTAACAGCTTAAATCGATGAGGGAATTTCCCCATCGATTTTTTTATGTAAGTATTGTATTGATGATACAATACCAAGACACTTGTTTATTTTCTTTATATAATAAATATTCTAAAAATATATACATCGACTAGTAGACTTCATGTATAATTATTTGAGAACCGAAATATTTGAAAATGGAGGGGTATCCTTGGAAAAAATTGTTGAAAAACGATTAGAACGTCATGAAGTATCAGAAGAATCGAAATGGAAAATTGAAGACTTGTTTCCTACCGAAGATTTATGGAAGAAAGAGTTGTCATACATAGAGAGTGATCTTGAAGAGATTTCTCAATTTAAAGGTCGATTACATGAAAATGCATCAACATTAGCAAATTGTTTGCTTTCATACGAACAATTAATGATTCGATTAGTTCAATCTGGCGCGTATACGTCTCTAAGACAATCGGAAGATGGAACGAATCCATTAAACCAAGGAAATTCTCAGCTGTACGCGAGCTTAAGTGCAAAAGCGAATGCAACCATAGCTTTTATCGTATCAGAGATCTTACAGCTATCAGAAGAAACGATTTCATCGTTTCTCCAAGAGGATGATCGCCTTAAAGCATTCGAATTGTTCTTGAATGATTTAATCGCAAAGAAGGACTATCGCCTCTCTCCTGAAACAGAAGAAGCATTGGCTGCTTTAGGTGAGATTCATGATTCACCCTATAAAGTGTATCAATCAGCAAAGCTTGCAGATATGCAATTCCCAACGTTCAATGATGATGACGGAAACGAATATGCAAATGGATTTGCATTGTTTGAAGATAAGTATGAATTTTCTACATCACCTTCAGTCAGACGTAACTCGTTTAAATCATTCTCTTCTGTCCTACATCAATATAAAAACACATTTGCTTCTGGTTATTCTGCAGAAGTTAAGAAGCAAGTTGCCATGGCGAAGCTTCGTGGCTATGAATCGGTTACAGATATGCTCCTAGCACAACAGTATGTTTCAAAGGAAATGTACAACAATCAACTATCAATTATTCAAAGAGAGCTTGCTCCTCATATGAGGAAATTTGCGAAATTAAAGAAGGAAATTCTAGGTTTAGATGAATTTCATTTTTATGACCTTAAAGCTCCACTTGATCCTGAATTTAATCCAAAAACAACCTATGAAGAAGCTAGCAAAACGATTCTAGAAGCTCTTTCTATAATGGGACCAGAATACACAGAAATTATGGAAAAAGGATTATCAGAGCGTTGGGTTGATTTGGCTGATAATGTAGGGAAAGCAACTGGTGCCTTCTGTTCAAGTCCATACGGTAGCCACCCATTCATTTTAATTACATGGACAGATACGATGCGAGGTGCATTTGTTTTAGCACATGAATTGGGTCATGCAGGTCATTTTTATCTTGCAAATAAGAACCAACGTATATTTAATACTCGACCGTCCACTTATTTTGTTGAAGCCCCTTCAACATTAAATGAAATGCTACTTGGACAACATTTGCTGAAAAACACTACAGATGTACGTATGAAACGTTGGGTGATTCTTCAGTTATTAGGAACATATTATCATAACTTTGTAACACACTTGTTAGAAGGAGAATTCCAAAGACGCGTTTATGAAATGGCGGAAAAAGGGATACCACTAACAGCGAAATCTTTAAGTGAGCAAAAACATGATGTGCTATCATCCTTCTGGGGAGATGCTGTTCATATAGATGAGGAAGCTGCGTTAACATGGATGAGACAACCTCATTATTATATGGGCTTATACCCTTACACTTACTCTGCGGGGCTTACTGCTTCAACTGCTGTATCGAAAATGATACAAGAAGAAGGAGAACCTGCAGTTCAACGTTGGTTAGATGTATTAAAGTCTGGTGGAACGAAAAAGCCATTAGAGTTATTAAAAATGGCCAAAATCGATATGTCAAAGCCTGATTCAATTTCAGAAGCTGTATCTTATGTTGGAGACTTAGTAGACCAATTGGTGGATAGCTATAAATAAAATTGTTGTAGAAAAGCCTAGAATCTAGGCTTTTCTACTTTTAGAACTGGATTTCCGGAAGCTCTCTCATTTCTTGATTCATCCCATTTCCACATAACGGACACTTTAAATCATCTGATACAAAGTCTTTTCTCATCCATCCATTACACTGATCTTCCACACAGGAGTATACCTCAGTATCTAACATCACGACTTCTGGTTTATCATCCATTGCTTTTCGATTAAAGAAAATAATCACCGCCCCTTTTTTCAATAGTTTGCATGTTTTCTTTTCGTTTATCCTTTTCTTTTTGTAGCAAGCTCTTTTTTATTTCGAGGAATTGCAATGTCGATTCCTTCAACATATTCAGCTCCATACTCTTCATCAAATATTGGATAGGCGTCCATGTAAAGGTTTGAATGATGAATTTGCTCAAGCTTTTTTTTAGGATGATTATTCTGCTTTTCTTCGGATTTCATCTTCATCCCTCCTCATATAGTCACACATAGTGTATACAACTCCTACCAATTTCATTCAAATGAATAGAAAAACAAAGCCAAGCTCACCTTGAGCTTGGCTTTGTTTACGTTACTTGAACTATTTTTTTCTCTTGTTTTTCTATTCGAATTAACCAAACTAATAAAATTACACCGATCATTGATAATAACCCATAGAAGAAGTAAACCTTAAAGATAGAAAACTCCTCTAAAATAATGCCTCCGAAAAAAGTAGCAAACCAATTGCCAAAGCCATTTCCAACTGCAGAATAAATGGTCACGGCTGTCACTGTAATATGCACTGGAGCAAGCTCTTTAATATATTGAAGTCCTGCTGGAATAAACAGACCGATCGATACTCCCTGCAAAATAGCTGTTGTATAGACTAACCATAAACTAGGTTCTGTAAAGTAAAATATCCATCGAATCAATGAGACTGTAGCAGCAAATAAACTTACTTGTAACAATCCAAGTTTCTTCATTAATTGCCCAGCAGCTTTCATAAAAGGAGCCTCTGATAGAACAGCGATTAAAAATGCAACACCGATTCCTGCATAAGTCCCCCCACTTCCTTCAATAAACAATCCGAAATAAGCATTATTTGCCAAGTTTGGACCGAAGATTAAAAAGGTAATAAGTAGAAATAATATGAATTTTTTCATTCGTAATAATTCTTTTAATCCGCTCGTTATCTTGTAACGATGCTTTGGTTTCTCAGCAGGCATTTTAATTGAAATGAACGAAGCAAGAACTAAAGAACCAAAGAAAGCCCAAAAAATCACTTGAGGATTCCATTCAAAGAAACGCCCCATCAAAAATACACCGATTGCAAACCCAATTGAACCAAACATCCTAATGTTTCCATATGATAATCGGTGTTTACTGGCATATTGAATGGATACACTATCTGATAGAGGGATGATCGCACTTTGAAAAACACCAACAAGCACAGAAATGACAAATAGCCAATAGTAGCCAGAAAAGATGACATATCCTAGTGCAAATACCCCTGTTAACATAGTTGTTGCAGCTAATATTTGTATAGGTGCCTTAAAACGATCACTGATCATACCCCATAGCGGTTGGAAAAAAATCATGACGATTGGATTGATCGACATTATGACACCAATTTCATAGCCATTTAATTGCTCGACTTCGCTTAAGTAAACACTTAATAAGGGTGTTAAGCTACCAACAGCAAAAAAAGCAAGCAAATAAAAGCCTTGCATTGTTATAATCGTTTTTTTTATAGAATTCATAAGGTGATTGTATCTCCTAAGATTTTGTATAGAGCCTATACTATTTTATCACTCACACAATCGATTAGGTGGTTTTCATCATAAATATTTTCCAATATTTTCGCAAAATATAAAAAAGCTTGTTTGTAAGCGTAATCATGTTACAATATGAAGAGTAGATGTATGATGTCAGACATCATATCTCTTATCCCCTATATCTTTTACATAAATGAGGTGGCAATTTTGAACATTATTTGGGGAATTTTCGGAATTTTAACGGTATTAATGATTGCATTTCTTTTATCTGACAATCGAAAAGCAATCAATTTTAGAACAATTTTAATTGGTTTATTGATTCAATTTACATTTGCATTCATCGTATTAAAGTGGGAATTCGGAAATAAACTATTACAACAAGTCACTTTTGTGATTGCTGATATTGTGAACTATGCAAATGAAGGGATTTCCTTCTTATTCGGAGGAATCGTTCAGGAAGAAGCAAATCTTGGAATGATATTTGCTTTTCAAGTATTGCCGATCGTCATTTTCTTCTCTTCCCTTATATCTGTCTTATATTACACAGGTATCATGCAAATCATTATTCAATTTATTGGTGGCGGACTTGCCAAATTATTAAAAACTAGTAAAGCTGAATCAATTTCTGCTGCGGCAAATATATTTGTGGGACAAACTGAAGCTCCTCTAGTTGTTCGCCCATTTATTAAGAAAATGACTCGTTCAGAGCTTTTTGCGGTAATGACAGGCGGTTTAGCTTCTGTTGCTGGTTCTGTGCTTATTGGATACTCTTTACTTGGTGTCCCTCTAGAATATTTAATCGCTGCAAGCTTTATGGCTGCTCCTGCTGGCCTTGTTATGGCAAAGATAATGATTCCAGAAACAGAAGAAAGTGTAACTGCAAGTGATATTAAGATTGAAAGAGATAAAGATACTACTAATGTGGTGGATGCCGCAGCAAAAGGTGCATCCGATGGATTAAAGCTTGCTGCGAACATCGGAGCGATGCTTTTAGCATTTATTGCCTTGATCGCATTGTTAAATGGAATTATTGGCTATATTGGCGGATGGTTTGGCTATGGGGATATTACACTAGAGCAAATTCTTGGTCTCATTTTCTCCCCTATTGCATTTGCAATTGGTGTACCATGGGCAGAAGCTGTACAAGCCGGCGGATATATCGGACAGAAAATTGTTTTAAATGAATTCGTTGCGTTTTCTTCTTTCGGACCGAATATTGCAGATTTTACACCTAAAACAGCTGCAATCATTAGCTTTGCACTTTGTGGTTTTGCTAATATCTCCTCTATGGCAATCTTGCTTGGCGGACTTGGTAGCATGGCTCCTAACAAACGTGAAGTCATTGCTAAACTTGGATTTAAAGCAGTTATTGCTGGAGCACTTGCCTCATTGTTAAGTGCAGCAATGGCAGGAATGTTAATGTAACTATAGTAAAAAAGTTTGAGGTGCGTAGGATACACCTCAACCTTTTTACTTTTCAGACGTAAACTGAATTTCAATTCCTTTGTCCACTTGTTTTGCCGTTAATCTCAATGTAAAGATCGCTACACTGAACGAGAATAGAACGACGAGCATTCCTGAAATCCCTTTAACTATGATTGGACTTTCCAGCTTAAGCTTTAATAATCCGATGAATAAATCAAGAAATCCAAAACTCATATCATTTGTCGTTAGAACCTCAAGTAAATTAGTTGGTAATAGAAAAATGACCGCAGGAATTGAAACGATAAAAAAATATAAAAAGGATAAAAATAACATAAAAAATGAACTGCCCGTTTGTAAACGTTGTTGAGGGTTTGACGGATTATACTTTGCACCAATTGAACCAATATAAAGTCCAATTCCATTTAGTCCTAAAGACATAACCGAAATGACACCTAATCCAACTGCTAATTCAAACACACCCCACTTTAAAAATATTCCAATTATAATCTGGATGAACGAAATAAACATCAGTGGGATGATCCAATTCATCCAAAACTTCCCTATCGCAACGTTCATTCCACTTAATGGTAGGACTCTTAATAAATGAATGGCATGTGCTTCTCTTGCAATTGATTGTGATGAAAATCCAACCGCTAAAAATGTATACATAAAGAAAAACATCACTTGAGCTACTGCCCATGATACACCTGGATTATTTAATAAAAAGTGAAGCTGATCCTTGTTGCCAATCATACTGATAATCGGGAAAAACATAAAAATAAACATTGGGATAAAATTAGTCCATTCTTTTATATCACGTCGAATCATTTTCCATTCTTTTATTCCAACTACTAAGATTGGATGCTGTAATGGCCTTGATTTACTTTTCCTTTTTTTCTTATTTGGTCGCTCTCCATCATTCATTCTGATCCATCCAGTTCTAAATCCACGCTCAATCAGCAATGACGTCAATAATAAAATAAGACCTGTTACAATCAGTAACAACAGAAATGGCATAATAAAAGAATGCTCAAATGAGATCATCGCACTCAATACTCGTCCTCCCCATTCAAAGGGAAGCCATGAGGGGAATTCTGGAACTAGTAACACTTGTCCAGATTGATTATTACTATGAAAATACAGATTCGGAAGTTGAATTAAGAGATAGAATAACAAACCAGCGACTGTGCTCATCACAACCATTAATTCTTTTGCACGATGAATAGGAATAATTTGTATTAATAGCAAATTAATTAAATAACATATTGCGATAGAAGATAGTAAAAAAATGAAAAGAATGATTGGTGCCACTAGCATGAAAATAAGACCAGCACCCGCTCCTAGCCCAAAAAGGATAAATATGCCTGTTGATAAAACTAAAATAATTAGTGGCATCCCGAATAAACTCATTAAGAACTTTACCCAAAAGATTTTTTTTGTATGAATCGGTAATGTGAATAAGAGAGATAAATCATTTGAGCCGTACAATTCTTTAAACACTTGTGGAATCCCTAGTAAGATAGTCATTCCACATAAAGCAATTAAGCTAAATGCAAAGAAGCCGATATATTCTTCCTTAGGAAATGCTCTCCCAACATCCATAATCAGTCCTCCGAGAAGGATAACAAAGAAAAGTGATATGACAACTAAGATACCAATGGATAGTTTTAATGAATCTGGCATTGTCTTCAGTTCATTCTTTTTCAGTTGCCAAAACATTCTCAACAATGGTTTCACTTTACATCCACCTCTTCATTATCCTTCGAAAGCTCTTGGATTAGATTTTGAATGTCCACATCTCCAGTTAGCTCCAAAAATAAATCTTCTAATGTTGAATCGCTTTTCTCCTGCTTCAGTTCCTCCATTGTTCCTTGTGCAATGATCTTCCCTTTTTGAATGATTGCGACTCTGTCACACATGCCTTCTGCTATTTCAAGAATATGTGTTGTCATAAATACAGTCATCCCTTTTTGACAAAAGGTTCGCAATAAAGTCTTCAACGTTTTTGCAGCCCTAGGATCAAGCCCAACTGTTGGCTCATCCAAAAATAAAACCTCAGGTTGACGTATAAATGCTGCACATAAGTTTAACTTTTGTTTCATCCCATGAGAATACGATTCTATTAAATCGCCTTCTCGACCATTTAGTTCAAATAAACGTAGATAATTGGTTTTTCTTTCTTCATAAATCGAATCATCCAACTCAAAAACACTTGCAATAAAATGAAGGTATTCCTCCCCTGTTAACTTAGGATAAAGAGCTGGAAAATCAGGAATATAGGCCATTTTCCGCTTTGCATCTAGCGGAGACTTCCACATATTCTGACCGACAATTTCTACTTCTCCATTGCTTGGCTCTAATAAGCCTGTCATCATCTTAATTGCGGTCGTTTTTCCAGCACCATTTGGACCAAGGAATCCAAAAAGCTCTCCTTTTGATACTTGTATATCAATCCCATTCACAGCTGTATGACTCCCATACCGCTTTACTAGATTTTTCACATTGATAGCCGTTTGAAAACTCATTTAAACACTCCTCGCTATTAATAATTGTTAATTATACCACTTATTTCTATATTTTTACCGATAACCTCCCATATTTCTTATGTACTTTGATGAATCTTGTCGTTTATTATCAGAATATTTAGTCTAAAATTTCTAGATTTCTATTTTTACTAGTGATACGATACATATGAAAGCGGTTTCTGTCGCATCATGAATAACATAGACTACTATTTTATTAGGAGGAATGTTAATGAGTCAGATTGCAGTAAGTTTAAATGAAAAGGTAGAAAAGTTTTTATCTGGAAAGAAAAAATTATTCATTAATGGACAATTTGTAGAAAGTAAATCCGGAAAAACCTTTGAAAGTTATAATCCAGCAACTGGTGAAGTATTGGCTCATGTTTATGAAGCAGAGAAGGAAGATATTGATTTAGCTGTAAAGGCTGCTAGAAAAGCTTTTGATGAAGGCACTTGGTCTAAAATCAGCGCAGCAGAAAGAAGTAGATTGATATACAAACTTGCTGATTTAATGGAAGAAAACAAAGAAGCATTAGCTCAGCTTGAAACACTAGATAACGGAAAACCGATTCGTGAAACGACAAATGCTGACGTCCCACTAGCGGTCGAACATATGAGATATTATGCAGGCTGGTGTACAAAAATCACTGGTCAAACAATACCAGTCAGTGGACCATACTTTAACTATACTAGACATGAAGCGGTTGGTGTAGTTGGGCAAATCATCCCTTGGAACTTCCCGTTATTAATGGCTATGTGGAAGCTAGGTGCTGCACTTGCAACAGGATGTACGGTAGTCTTAAAACCAGCCGAACAAACACCTCTCTCCGCTTTGTTCTTAGCTGAATTAATCGACGAAGCTGGTTTTCCAGAAGGTGTCATTAATATTGTTCCAGGATTCGGGGAGACAGCTGGTCAGCCATTAGTCGACCATCCGCAAGTTGATAAAGTAGCGTTTACTGGTTCAACTGAAGTTGGAAAGCTTATTATGAAAAATGCATCAAAAACCCTAAAGCGTGTGACGCTTGAATTAGGTGGAAAGTCGCCAAACATCATTCTGCCAGATGCAGATCTTTCTAAAGCCATCCCGGGCGCATTAAATGGTGTGATGTTCAATCAAGGGCAAGTATGCTGTGCTGGTTCTCGAGTTTTTATTCAAAAGAAACAGTATGACAATGTTGTCGCGGATATGGTCAGTCATGCTAAAAAGATAAAACAAGGTGCAGGATTGCATGCAGATACTGAAATCGGCCCACTTGTTTCAACTGAACAACAATCTCGTGTACTTGGTTACATCGAAAAAGGATTAGACGAAGGTGCTGAATTGCTTGTAGGCGGTGAGAAGCCACAAGATCAAGGCTACTTCGTATCTCCAACAATATTTGCAAATGTAAATGATGATATGACGATTGCAAAAGAAGAAATCTTCGGCCCTGTTATTTCTGCTATGCCTTATGAGGATTTGGATGAATTGGTGAACCGTGCAAATAAAAGTGAATATGGATTAGCGGCTGGAGTTTGGACGCGTGATATCGCCAAAGCCCATTATATCGCCAACAATCTTCGTGCAGGAACAGTTTGGGTAAATTGCTACAATACATTTGATGCAGCTTCACCATTCGGTGGATATAAACAATCAGGAATTGGCAGAGAAATGGGCTCTTATGCACTGAATAATTACACTGAAGTGAAAAGTGTTTGGATTTCAATGAGTTAAACATAAAAAGCGCAAGGCGGTTAATGACTGCCCTGCGCTTCTTCTATTGTATTCGTTGAGTCAGACGATTGAACGTACAACCGAATATTGTTTATCAAATTAATATCCCCTCCCTAATTTTGTTATTAATGTGACAATCTTATTTAACTTTGAATATGTTCACATATTGTCCATAGGAATTTCCAATTATTTTATATATCTTTAGTATGGGAGGGGTATTCATGAAAAAAATCTACTTAATTTGTACAATTATTGTCTTTGTGGGAATTGCTTCAGGAATTTCTTATTTCATTATTAGAGAACAAACGGCAAAGATCCCTGAGGATATTACTTTACTCACTGCAAACAACGAAACTTATGATTTTTCAAAATCAGATCAAAAGCTTAAGTTAATTGAATTTATGTACACACATTGTCCTGATATTTGTCCTACTACAACTCATAAAATGCGCTTATTACAAGAAGACTTAGAAAATGAAGGGTTATTTGGCACAGATGTGCAATTTTTAACAGTTACAATTGATCCATATCGTGACACACCTGAAGTGTTGCAAAGCTATATGGATAACTTTGAAATTAACAATGATGGAAACTGGGTCTTATTAACCGGAGATCGCGATCATATTCGAGAAGATTTAGATAAAATCCAAAGTTTGGCTGACGCCTTTCAATTTCAATACAGAGATCCAGGTGATGGTTTCTTCATCCACTCCACCTTCGTCTACCTAGTCGATGAAAATAATAAGTTTATTAAAAAATTCCCTATGGGTGAGGATTTCAATAAAGAAGATGTATTAAAAACAATACAGCGAAATGTATAAAAATCAGTGGGGAAATTTGCCCCACTGATTTTTGATTGTATTAAACTTTTACTTTTACTAAGCTTGTGTAGATATTTTATGAATCTTAACAAGAACCATTAGACAAGAAGTACAGAGCAATTATTTCAGCTGGAAAAGACAACCCACTTCCTCGTAGAAATCATTGTTATTCCGTGAAAGTTGAGGCGTCGACCTAAAATGATAATTGCAGATTCAACTGGAGCGATATTTAACTTTGAATATTCCCCTCGTAAACATATTCATGAACTTCACACGAGGTAAGTCCTATTCTGTTTCGTTTTTTAATAAACTATGTAATTCAAATACTATGTTTCATTACAATTAAGACGTTGTTAAGCTTTTTGTCGCTTGAATAGGCAAGACCACTTCTGATCTAGGTTTTGTGAAGCTGATTTTAATACCTGATTTCCTCAATTGACTTACTAATTCAACGAGTTGTTTCTTAGCCATTTACAAAACTCCCTTTTGTTTGCCTTGTTATTTTATATTGTACGCTATAATTATGAAGAAACTATGAACAATTTATTAAAATCTATATTTTATTTGCAAGTTTAAAGACCTTTACCCTTAATGTCTCCCTTTAAAACGATTGAAGTTAATATTATTCTCTACATTTATTAGCGATTGAACTCCACAAATGTTATAATTTGATAGCGTCAGTACTTTATAAGACGATTTATTAGAATGTTGGAGGAATACAAATACATGTTAACGGTTAGTAATGTAAGTTTACGATACGGTGAAAGAAAATTATTTGAAGATGTAAACATTAAGTTTACACCAGGAAATTGCTACGGACTGATTGGTGCAAATGGTGCTGGAAAATCAACTTTTCTAAAAATCTTATCAGGTGATATCGAAGCTCAAAGTGGAAATATAAGCATTGGACCAGATGAACGTTTGGCTGTTCTTAAACAAGATCACTTTGAATTTGAAGAGCATCAAGTACTTCAAGTTGTCATCATGGGACATTCACGCCTTTATGAAGTAATGCAAGAAAAAGATGCTATCTATATGAAGGCTGATTTTACTGATGAAGATGGGATTCGTGCCGCTGAGCTTGAAGGTGAATTCGCAGAGCTAAACGGTTGGGAAGCTGAATCAGAAGCAGCGATCCTTTTAAAAGGGTTAGGTATTGAGGAAGATTTGCATTTGAAGCTTATGGCTGACTTAACGGGTGCAGAGAAAGTAAAGGTATTACTAGCACAAACGCTATTTGGAAAACCAGATGTACTTTTACTAGATGAGCCAACAAACCACCTTGATATTAAAGCAATTCAGTGGTTAGAAGAGTTCTTAATTAACTTTGAAAATACAGTCATCGTTGTATCACATGACCGTCACTTCTTAAATAAGGTTTGTACACATATTGCTGATTTAGATTTCGGGAAGATCCAAATCTATGTTGGGAACTACGATTTTTGGTATGAATCTAGTCAGTTAGCACAAAGAATGGCACAAGATGCAAACAAGAAAAAAGAAGAGAAAATTAAAGAGCTTCAAGGCTTTATTGCTCGATTTAGTGCAAATGCATCTAAATCAAAACAAGCCACTTCAAGAAAGAAACTTCTTGATAAAATTACGTTAGACGATATTCGTCCATCTTCAAGACGTTATCCTTATGTAGGTTTTTCACCTGAGCGTGAGATTGGGAATGATCTGCTTCGAGTTGAAGGCATTTCAAAGACTATTGATGGTGTAAAAGTATTAGACAATATTAGCTTTACGATGAATAAAGATGACAAAATTGCACTTGTAGGAACAAATGAAATTGCGAAAACGACATTATTCAAAATCTTAATGGGTGAATTAGAAGCTGATGAAGGAACATTCAAATGGGGTGTTACAACTTCGCAAGCATACTTCCCTAAAGATAACAGCAAGTTCTTTGAAAACAATGAACAGAACCTTGTTGATTGGTTACGCCAATTCTCACCAAACGACCAAAGTGAAAGCTTCTTACGAGGATTCTTAGGAAGAATGCTTTTCTCAGGTGAAGAAGTGCTTAAAAAGTCGAGCGTATTATCTGGTGGAGAAAAAGTCCGCTGCATGCTTTCTAAAATGATGCTAAGTGGAGCAAATGTTTTATTATTAGATGAACCGACAAATCATCTTGACTTAGAATCCATTACTGCTTTAAATAATGGATTAATAAACTATAAAGGTTCATTAATCTTTGCATCACATGACCATCAATTTATTCAAACGATTGCCAACCGCATCATCGAATTAACACCGTCTGGCATCGTCGATAAAGAAATGTCTTATGATGAGTATTTAGAAGACGTAAACTTACAGAAAAATATCGCTGAGATGTACAAATAAAGCAGATGCCCTACACTCTATTTAACGGCTAGAATGTTTAGTCTGCTAAATCAATAAGATTTCAGATAAAAAAAGATCCAAAGAGCAAATAAATGCTCTTTGGATCTTTTCATCTGTATCTTCTATTGCGGCTTCGCATACGATTTACTCCAAATATAACTGCTAGTAATACTACTGCTACTACAGCTGCCTGGATCATAACGATATTAGAGTCGTCCACAGTGTCAGAATCAGCGACTTGCTGATAAGGATATACTACTTCTTCCTCTTCATGTAAATCTAACGGAACTCGCTGAAGCGTTTCATCCTCTTGATTCAAGATTTTCAAATTCCCAAACGAGGATAATTCTTTACTAAATCCTGTTGTTGGGACTGTAATCATCGTATCCTCTCCAAGAACATACTCTTTGTCAGCTTCATGAAAAACTTCACCTGCTAACAACATGACTCGTTCAAAGTTTGCCATTCCATAGTCGAATAATTGAATCGTGTCATTGTAAATGTCTTGTTTATAATCTGCTTTAAGCAAAATTGCAGTCATCTGCAATTCACCATTATCAAAAGATGTCGCTAGAGTTTGCTTCGATTGATTAACAAAGCCCGTTTTGCCACCAGTGACTCCTTCATATGGAAGCTCACCATTTACCATACGATGATGAGATATAATCGTCGTATCCCATGACTCTCCAACCCACTCAAGGTCACGCTTTCCAAAGATCTGTTGAAATGTTTTGTTCTTTAATGCATAATTTGTAATTTTGCCGAGATCTTTTGCAGTTGTATAATGCTCTTCATCAAATAAGCCATGAGGGTTCGTAAAATTTGTATGATGTACGCGAATATTCTCATGTAAATATTCATTTAAGTGCTGAGAGAATTGTTCAATCGATCCATGTAAATGTTCAGCAATCGCCCATGCGGCATCATTTCCTGAATTTATTAACATTCCCTCAATTAATTTCATTAATGTGACTTGCTCTCCTGCCTCTAGGTATACTCTTGTTCCAACAGCATTCCTAGCAGCTTCACTTACTGTAACTACATCATTTAAGTTACCATTCTCAATTGCGTAAATCGCTGTCGCTATTTTTGTTAAGCTTGCAGGGTACATCTTTTCGTTTTCATTTTTACCATAAAGAATTGCTCCAGTTTCTGAATCCATTAATACAGCTGTCTCACTAATAACTGAAGGCTTTTCAACATGTTCAGATGCAGACGTTGCTACATGATGTTGAAAAAACAGTATACAAGTGAAAAACAATATGCCCATTTTCTTCATACATACACATCCAATACTCGTCCATTTCCATAAAGAATTATACCAAAGCAACTCAATATATTTTGAAATGAAAATAAATTGTTATAAAAATGAAAAAAACCATCCTGTTTTTTCTAAAAATAAGAAAAAATACCCATAACTTTGTGCCTAATATTCTTTGTTTAACAAAAAGTAGCTACTTGATTATTAAAGGATGTATGAGCAGTTTATGTATTTTTCAATAAAATAAAAGGAAATCCGGCAAATAAAGAGACTCAGGGGATTTACGCCTGAGTCTTCCTTTTCAAATATGCAGTTAAAAAGGTGAGAAAAGTGTATGTTCCTGTTTTTACAGTTGGTAATGCTTGCTCATCTCTTAATGGATCTAAACAGACAATGTCCATTGCACCCACCTTGTTAGACAAACCTGCTGTATAAACAGCATCAAATAACTCATCGGTACGCATTCCCCCGGGAGTTGAGGCAGGAACACCTGGGGCATATGCGATATCTACTACATCCATATCAACTGTTACATAAATAAAGTCCACTTCTTTCTCAAGTTCGGTGATGCAGCTCCTTACAGTTTCCTTGATCGTTTGCTCTCTCGCCTGTTTTAATGTGATGACATGGATATTCTGCTCTTTTGCATAGCGGACAAGGGAAGGTGTATTGTAATATCCATGAAGGCCAATGTTGTAAACATATTCACCCTTTATTACATTGTTTTCAATTAAATTTCGAATTGGGGTACCATTTGATGGTCCATTCCCCTTTAGATCACGCACATCTAAATGTGTATCAAATTGGAGAATGCCAATTTTTTTATCTGGGTACACTTCTTTTATGCCTTTAACTAACATAGCAGTAACCGAGTGGTCCCCTCCAATCGAAATTGGCATACTTTTAGGAAATGCCTGTAGAAGCAGTTTCATTGCCTCCGTAATGTTCTTGTGGCATCTTGAGATATCAGTCACATGCATGGAGACATCTCCAACATCCACAACATGAAGTTGTCTCAAATCCACCTCTTCATCTACGTTATACGTTGAAAATTTTCTCCATGATTGTCTAAAGCTCTCTGGAAACTCAGATGCACCAGAGGCACTTATAGATGATCTAGAAAGAGGAACTCCTAGAATCGCAACATCACAATTCGTATGTTCCTTCCAATCTTCCCTTTTTTGTAGTGAAGAGATCCATTGATGAACAAATAGATCCTCCAACTTCTGATCAATTTTTGGCCATAGAAAGGGTGGCGGTACGATTATATTGTCATGCATAGCCTGCCACCTTCTACCACCACTTTGCCTGCTTTCAAAACCGTATGGGTATGGTTCATGCCGTAATAATATTGCATTTGTTCGTAGTTTGGAATGTTAAGTAATAGCACATCGGCATTTTTGCCTACCTCTAAACTGCCCACCTTGTTGCCGCGGTTGATTGCATGAGCTGCATTGATTGTAGCTGCAACAATTGCTTCTTCTGGCGTTAATCCCATATGCATGCATGCTAAATTCATCATAAATGGCAGTGAGCATGTTGGCGAGGAACCAGGATTGCAATCCGTTGATATCGCGACTGCAACTCCAGAATCAATCATTTTCCGTCCATTTGCTGCCTCTGCCATTAGGAAAAATGCAGTACCTGGAAGCAGAACTGCAATGACTCCTTTTTCAGCCATTTTTTCAATTCCATTATCAGACACTCTCAGCAGGTGATCCGCTGAAATCGCTCCTATCTCAGCCGCTAGCTCCGCCCCTTCATATGGCTCTATTTCATCCGCATGGATCTTAGGAATTAACCCGTACTTCTTTCCAGCTTCTAATAATTTTCGAGATTGCTCAGGAGTAAATACTCCTTTTTCACAAAAAACATCGTTAAATTCAGCAAGCTGTTCACTTGCAACTTTTGGAAGCATTTCATTAATAATTAAATCGATAAAAGCATCTGCATTTTCTTTATATTGAGCAGGAATGGCATGTGCTCCCATAAAAGTAGAAACGACATCAATTGGATGTAGATCATTCAAAGCCTTAGCTACTTTTAACTGCTTTTCCTCTGTCTCCCAATCTAAACCATATCCACTTTTCGCTTCAACGGTCGTTATTCCATGTAACAAAAACTTATTTAATCTTTCGTTACTTTCACTAACGAGCTGTTCAAAAGATGCCTCTCGTGTTTTTGTTGTTGTTGCGTGAATGCCTCCACCGCTATTCAGAATATCCATATACGTAGCACCGTTTAAACGCATGGAAAACTCATTTTCTCTACTGCCGGCATGAACTAGATGTGTATGAGGGTCAACTAAACCTGGCATTACCACTTTTCCTGCAGCATCAATGACTTTAGCAGCTTCGATTTCATTTGAATATTGTTTCTCTATATCATTCGTGTTCCCTACTGCGATGATCGTCTCTCCATCTATAAGAAGAGAACCATCTTTAATGATATTCAATTCATTCATTTCTTCTTTACGTAGTGGCTGATGACTCGAGCCACTTAATGTGATCAGCTCACTTGCGTTTTTAATCCATACATATCCCATTTTCAGCTCTCCTTTATTGTTTCATCATGGGAATCGTCAATTGATGCTTTCTTGCTGCATCAATTGCTTCATCATATCCTGCATCAACATGGCGTACAATGCCCATGCCTGGATCGGTCGTCAAAACTCTTTCCAATCGTTTTTCTGCTTCTTTCGTTCCATCTGCAACAATAACCATTCCTGCGTGCAAAGAATAACCCATACCAACTCCACCACCGTGATGGACCGACACCCAGCTTGCTCCTCCGACTGCATTAATTAACGCATTTAAAATCGGCCAATCGGCGACAGCATCACTTCCATCTTTCATTCCTTCTGTTTCCCTGTTTGGCGAAGCAACCGAACCAGAGTCAAGATGATCTCTCCCGATGACAATCGGGGCTTTTAACTCTCCACTCGCGACAAGGTCATTAATGATTTTCCCGAATTTAGCCCTTTCTCCATACCCGAGCCAACAGATTCTTGATGGAAGACCTTGAAATTGAATTTTTTCTCGTGCCATACGAATCCACCTACATAAATGCTCATTGTCACTAAACTCTTTTAAAATGACTTCATCTGTTTTGTAGATATCCTCTGGGTCTCCTGATAATGCTACCCAACGAAACGGTCCTTTGCCTTCGCAAAACAATGGACGAATATACGCAGGGACAAAGCCAGGAAATGCAAAAGCATTCTCAACCCCTTCATCCTTCGCTACTTGGCGAATGTTGTTGCCGTAATCAAATGTGATTGCACCTTTTTCTTGCATTTCAATCATCGATCTTACATGAAGTGCCATGCTTTGTTTCGCTTTTTTCGTATATTCGATAGGATGTTGATCACGCATGAGCGCTGCTTCCTCTATTGTATAACCAACTGGAATATAACCATTTAGAGGGTCATGTGCTGAAGTTTGATCAGTTAATACATCAGGAATAAAACCATGTTTTATCATTCTCGGAAGCATTTCAGCTGCGTTTCCTAATAATCCGATTGATAAAGGTTGGCCAGCCGCTTTCGCATCCTGTGCTAGCTGAATTGCCTCTTCCATTGAATAAACTTTTGTATCTAAGTATTTTGTTTCAAGTCTTCGATCAATCTTCTTTTCATCAACATCAATTGCAATACAGACTCCACCTGCCATTGTTACTGCTAGTGGCTGAGCACCACCCATTCCTCCTAGACCTGCTGTAAGTGTAATCGTTTGCTTCAATGATCCAGAGAAATGCTGTCTTGCAAGCTCTGCAAATGTTTCATAAGTACCTTGTACGATTCCTTGACTACCTATATAAATCCAGCTTCCTGCTGTCATTTGTCCGTACATCATAAGCCCTTTCTGATCTAATTCATGAAAAGTGTCCCAGTTTGCCCATGCAGGTACGAGGTTTGAATTTGCTAACAACACTCTTGGAGCGTCTTCATGAGAACGAAAAACAGCAACAGGCTTTCCTGATTGAACAAGAAGCGTTTCATCATTTTGTAAATCCTTTAATGATGAAACAATCGCGTCAAAGCTCTCCCAATTACGAGCAGCTTTTCCTATTCCACCATACACAACGAGATTTTCTTGACTCTCTGCTACCTCTTCATCCAAGTTGTTCATAAGCATTCTTAGTGCCGCTTCCTGCACCCAACCTTTTGTGTTTAACTCAGATCCTCGATATCTTACAATTCTTTGCCCGACATGCTGACCCATCAAACAACAACTCCTCTATCTTTTTTCCTTTATTATAAATTCTGAATATTCAGTACAAATTTATCATTTAACTCTATCCTTTATCTAATTCTTCGATTTTTATTTCATATGCAATGCTATCTGTAATGAAATTTATTAATTAGTTAGATTTTTTATTAATAAATTGGATTTTTTGAGCCATCATTTACATTCATGCACGAACAAGAGATCAACAGATATAGTAAAAAATTGGTTTTTAATTCAATAAAAAAACACTTCCTGGCTAAACAGAAGTGTTTTATGTTTGCGTAAGCTTTCGATAAAGTTTAGGTGCAACTTTTACTTGTTTTTTAAATACTCTCGTAAATGATTGTTGATTATGAAAGCCGCATGTATGAGCTATTTCCTTTATATTCATATTTGACTGTAGCAACAATTGCTTTGCTAAGTCAATTCGTTTTTGATTAACAATCTCTCGAAACGCCTTTCCATTATGCTTGACCATAATGGTGCTTAAATAGTTTGGATTCTTTCCTACTTTTCGTGCGATTTGCTCAATGGATAGATTAGGGTCTTTGTAGTGATTTTCGATATACCATAGTGCTTCCTTCACTACATTTAGCTTTTTTCGATGATTGATTGTATCAAAGAGCCCATCTACAAACAAAATCATGTCATCAATTATTGTGTAGATCACTCGTCCATATAGGATTTTATCGAATAAAGCATGATACTCGTTTTCATTTTCTTCTAGATTAAACGTTTGCATATGCCTACGGATTTGAGCCAATATACTTGTTAATTTTATACGAACTAATCCAGGGTCTGGGTATCGCTTTCCATCGATTAAGAAATTTGCATGCATCCACTGTTTGATATCCTTTCGATTCTGCTCGCGTAAGAACCGGACCCAAATAACCTGCTCCTCAGATGTCAATAAAGGATCATAGTTTGATGATGCTGTAAATTCAGCAGATTGAATGACGATGTTAAATCCACTATAGAAAGTTTGTTTTAATAAGTTTGTCAACGACTGATGGAGACTATAAATGGACTGCACTGTATCATATTGTATTAATGAAATCGCGATTGAAGTGAAAGTTGATTCTTGCCACGTACGTATGAAAGAATCGCATTCATTTTTCCAATTGACTTGAATATCATTACTGACTCCGATCATACAATCAGGCGTATCATAGAAATATACGATTCCTTTAAATTGATAGTTTTCAACAAAGGCATTTAGCCGATCCTTCGCTCCCTTTTCGATCCTTAATGCAAACGCAATAAATGGACCATTTTCTATTACAGTATTCATTTCATTATGACTGCTTAAAAATTTGTTCTTTCTTTCAAATTGCATCTTTGCATGCAGTTGTCTTTCTAGTTTTCTTACTTCCTTTAAAATCGATTCAGGAACAATCGGTTTAATAAATAGATTTTCGACTCCTAATTGAATCGCTTCGTATGCTTTTTCAAATGTTTGTTCTATGGTAAGGCCAATGATAAACGGTTCTGAGATCATTTTTGCTTTCTTTAGTTGATGGAAGAATTCTTCATCTACCATTTCTAAATCAATGATTAAAAGCTGAAACGGAACTTGCTCTAACGCTAACAGAACATCTTCTTTCTTACTATAGAAATGTACCTCGTTATTCAGCAAGCTAGTTGATAGAAGCCATCTTAATCCATCTCCATCTTCTCGGTCTCGATTTGCTATGAGAATATGAAACATTCAACCACCTCCCCTCCATTATGAACGAATATTTAAAATAATGAAAACAAATTAAAAGAAATAGACAAGTTCCTACTACCATTATGCATATGTATATATGGACAATCTGTTTTGAAAGGAGAAAGGAAATGACTTTTTTTGTATTGAAAAAAAACACAATCATCATGTTCTTACTTGCGATTGTACTTGTTGTCACTGCATCGGTTTGGTTCATTGGCAGCAATAGCCAGGATATAACTGCATTTAATCATTCTGAAACAGACTCTACTCGAGATATCCATATGGTAACGGGTGAATTCACCTCAACCCTACCTAATGGAGAAAAAATTGAAGTGTATCGCTGGGATCCAGGTTCTATCAACGTACAAAAAGGAGAAAAAATCAACTTGAAGATCTTAGGAGTAAACGGAGATGAACACCCATTTCATATTGAGGGCACTGACATTAATGGCGTTGTCAAAAAAGGAGAAGAAGTAACAATACCAGTGCAGTTTAATAAAAAAGGCACCTATAAATTAATTTGTGAAACACATACCCACCATGACCACCACGGGAAAATGATTGCATATATCCATGTGAATTAAATGTGCTCAATAGATAGAAGACAAGCTAATACTTTTGAATCAGACTTCTTTTTTGCTTAGGATGTGATTTTCACTCTAAGCGAATGCTTTCCGAGGGCGTGGCTTGAGTTTCTTCACATATTAATAACATTCAATTACAGAGACTCAAGTCCCCTGCTTACCCTATAGGATAATGAATTGCTATCATCAATTAGTTCTACCTTATAGAACTAATCATCAGCGTTATTTTATACGGTATAATAGGTTGAACTTTTAAGTAGATAATGTGATCTAGAATACAATTGATCGAAATGACATATAAAACTAAGGGATATTTATATCCAAACTAATAAATAAAGCTATGAAATGAACTTTATTTTATGTTCTTTCATAGCTTTATATTTTTAAATAAATTCCCCTAACCATTATCTAGAAATAAACATTTGCGTCCAATAATGGCCGTATGATCCTCCCTTTACATATCCTACACCGATTTCTGTAAAGCTTGAAGACAATATATTTTTGCGGTGTCCTTCACTATTCATCCACGCTGTCACAACCGCTTGTGCTGTTGTTTGACCAGCTGCAATGTTTTCACCAGCTGTACGGTATTTAATTCCGAAATCTTGCATCATCTTGAATGGGGTACCGTAAACAGGTGAATTATGATCAAAATAACGACGATCGATCATATCCTGTGACTTGAACCTTGCAACTCTAGCAAGCTCCCAATTCGAACGAAGTGGATTCAAACCATACTTTGCTCTTTCTTTATTCACTAATTCTACTACTTGCTGTTCAACATTTAACGTTTGAGCAGCTAAAGCTGGGATTTGAATCGTTTGACCTGGATAGATCAAGTTTGGATTCGAAATACTAGCATTGGCATTAATAATTTCTTGAACACCAACTTGATATTGCACAGCAATCTTCCACATCGTATCACCAGATTTAACTGTATGTACAGACGATGCTTCCGCTTGAGTGACTTGAAGACCAAGGACTATTGCGACAGACAACATAAAAGGTAAGATTAATTTTTTCATAGTCTTATTAAAGCAAATGAAATACAAGCCTTAAACAGGTAATAACTGGTTGTATAACTTGTTACTTTATTGTAATATATTTGCTCACATCCGAAGTAACTCTTACATACTCCTCTTTTTAAAACAGATGAAAAAGAGTTGCTAATAGATGAAAAAATTGGCTCGTTTATGAAATATGTTACCTGATTGTAATATAGACTAAGTATTTAACATTAAATAGAAGTATTCATTTTTGAAGTCCAATACACGAAGCGAAAAACAAACGTAAAATCTGGATTGTCTAACCCATCATGAAAATGGAAAATCGTTACCAGAATGAACGTTCAGCTTGATTAATTTTATCTAAAAATATTGGTAAAGATGCATCATAAAAGTCATACGAATGCTTGAATAAAGCCCGACTATTAATAGTCAGGCTATAGACTAAGCTCGATTTTCCTACTTCAATAAGCAATGAACTCTATATCAGCTCTGAACACTTGTGAGTTATAATGTTTTAACTAATTTCAATTCATCTAACAATGGTATTTGGAAGTCTCCCATAGTCGGGATAGATGGCTTTATCTTCCTTGCCTCTCCTACAGCATTTGGAATGACTTTAGATATTCTATAGCCCCTTTTTTGATAAAATCTCAATGCATTTAAATTATCATTGGTTGTAATTAATGTGATTGCTAAACAACTCTTCTCCATTGATAATTTTTCAACTTCTTTTACTAGACAAGACCCTATACCCTTACTCTCTTCAATACTATCAAGAGAGATAATTTCACATTCATTTCCTCTAATCACATAAGTAATTAAACCTGTAATTTGATTATTGTCATTTATGTAGAGATAACCTTCTAACTGATTGCATTGATAAACACCAGTTGATATGACCATATCTGGGCTTCCCCATTGCTTTATAAAAAATTCCGTAACCCTATCTCTGTTATTTTCCATTATTGATTGAATCATTCCCCATGCCCCTTTATAAATACACAGTTTAAATTTTGACTTTTTTTGATTATAAACGATTTCAAAGTTTATCATCAATAATAGATACTAAACTTTAAAACAATGATAAGAACTTACATATGTAAATGGACTGGTTCAAAAAGAATAAGCTCATGTGCCAACTCGGAACGTGAGAGGCTTTGCCATGTATTCCTTTAGAACGAGTCCGTTTTGACATGCCTAAAGCAATAGAACGGTTTCAGTGGATGCAAAGTAAAATACATTTCCTAATCGTAAATAAATCTCCCAAGAAACTTCTGTAAAGGTCTTTTCAAAAAAAACAGATGTGCCAAAATAGCACATCCGAGATTGTAGACAAAGTCAATTCCTGACTTTATCCACATTTTTTTTAGGTCTTATTAATAATAGATGAAACTCACAGACTATCTTGAAAACGCTTGTCAGACTAGGCATGCAGTCAAGTGAAGACCCGAATAGAACATTTGGTTCATGAGGGGACGAACGAGACAAACAACGACGTATGCAAGCGTTTGTCAACAGTCTGAGATGTGCCAAAATAGCACATCCGTTTTTGACCTTATTTCCACCAAGTGTCGAACAGCGTAGCTGGTACTTGACGCTTGTGTTCTGTTACTCTATAACGGCCTTCAACTTTTTTTGCAACTTCTTCACTGACTTCTTTTCCCTCTAAGTAATCATCAAGTTCATCATAAGTGATCCCTAGCTCTGTTTCATCCGCCTGTCCAGGTATTTCATCTAATAAATCAGCTGTCGGCACTTTCAAATAAATGCTTTCTTCTGCACCAAGCTCTTTCAATAATAGCTTTCCTTGACGTTTTGTTAAGCCGCTAAGTGGAAGAACGTCTGCACCACCATCACCATACTTTGTAAAGAAACCTGTGACTGCTTCGGCAGCGTGGTCCGTTCCAATGACAAGCAGTCCGAGATGTCCACCAATTGCATACTGTGCAATCATTCGCATACGTGCTTTCACATTTCCTTTATGGTAATCAGGCAATACATGATTAAGCATCTCATTATATACATTTGAAGCCTCGTCTACAGGTGGCTTAATATTATACGTAATCGATTCATCCGGTTGAATAAATTGTAGAGCTTTTTGTGCGTCGTCCTCATCATGTTGTGTACCATACGGAAGTCGAACTGCAATAAACTTTACATCCTCGCCTTCCTTACGCAGTTCCTCAACAGCGAGCTGAGCTAGACGACCAGCTAGAGATGAATCTTGACCACCACTAATGCCTAATACAAAGCCCTTAGCTTTCGTTGTTTTACAATAGTCTTTTAAAAATTCTACCCTTTTTTTAATTTCTTCCTTTGGTTGGATGCTTGGGTTTACGTGTAAAGCCTCCATAATTTCTTTTTGCATGGATGAACCTCCCTTTTATGAATGCATCTTGCCTTTTACATTCTTCTTAATGGATTCTAATAAACGCATTTTGTTTTTCCAGCATTTAGGACTCAAATCAATCGGGTACTCTTCTGGATTTAACGAACGGCGATACTCACCCCAAAGCAGCTCAAGGTTTTCCTTTGTATACTTTTGCATATCCTTTAGAGATGGAACGTCATATACAAGCTGGCCATCCCTATAAATATCTTTGTGCAAATCTTTCGCTTCAAAATTCGTCACAAACTTACTAATATACGTGTGGACAGGATGAAACATCTTTAAGCGACTTTCATTTTGTGGATCTTCTTCTTGAAGAGCAATATAATCGCCCTCTGATTTTCTATTTTCCTTGTTAATAATCCGATAAACCTTTTTTATTCCAGGTGTTGTTACTTTCTCAGGATTTCCACTAATTTTAATCGTGTCTTCCATCACACCAGCTTCGTTTTCAATACTTACTAATTTATAGACTGCCCCTAATGCTGGTTGGTCATAAGCAGTTATAATTTTCGTTCCGATGCCCCAAATATCAATTCTTGCACCTTGTGCCTTTAAATTCATAATTGTGTACTCGTCCAAGTCGTTCGATGCAACGATTTTCGTATCATGGAACCCAGCTTCATCAAGCATTCTTCTCGCTTCTTTTGATAAATATGCAAGGTCTCCACTATCTAATCGAATTCCTTTAAAGTGGATTCGATCCCCGAGTTCCTGAGCTACTTTAATCGCAGTTGGCACACCAGAACGAAGCGTATCATACGTATCGACAAGAAACACGCATTCCTTATGCGCTTGGGCATACTTATGAAAAGCTGTATATTCATCGCCATAAGCTTGAACAAGCGAGTGAGCATGTGTACCTGCTACCGGAATACCAAAGATTTTCCCTGCACGTACATTCGAAGTAGCTTCGAAACCACCAATAAAAGATGCACGCGCTCCCCAAACAGCAGCATCCATTTCTTGAGCTCTTCTAGAACCAAACTCCATTGCTACTTCATTACCTAGCACTTCTTTTATACGAGCAGCTTTCGTTGCAATTAATGTTTGATAATTCACAATGTTAAGCAATGCTGTTTCAACCAATTGTGCCTCAGCTAAAGGTGCTTCAACACGAACAATTGGTTCATTGCCGAAAACAATCTCCCCCTCTTCCATTGAACGGAAAGACCCTGTAAATTTTAGATCTTTTAAATACGCTAGGAAGTCATCTTTATAGTGAAGCTCATTTCTTAAATAATTTAAATCATCTTCAGTAAAACGAAAATTTTGTAAGTAGTGGATCATACGCTCTAAACCTGCAAAAACTCCATACCCATTTCCAAATGGTTGTTTACGAAAATAAAGGTCAAAGACAGCTCTTCGATTATGAACTCCGTCTCTCCAATATGTTTCAACCATGTTAATTTGATATAAATCTGTATGTAGGCTTAAGCTATTATCCTTATATTGCCCTTCCACAACTTGTCCTCCTCAACCTGCACAACCACTTATATAACCTTTGCGTTCATTGAACCTTTGAAATGTTCTAATGCCCAATCATGTCCCACTTGATTAAAGCTAGCTGTTGCATCTTTATAAACAACAATTTTAAACCCTTTATTGTAAGCATCAACTGCCGTGTGTAACACACAAATATCTGTACAAACTCCGACAAGATGTATTTCTTCAATTCCTCTTGCTTTTAATTTCAATTCTAAATCAGTTCCACAAAAAGCACTATACCTTGTTTTATCCATCCAGAAAACATTTTCTTCTCCATTATACTCTTCAAAAACGGTTTGTAATGTACCGTATAAGTTCCGGCCCTCTGTACCAGCAATATTATGTGGTGGATATAAAACTGTTTCAGGATGATACGGATCATCTTTATGGTGTAAATCAATCGCAAATACAGTAAAGTCGCCATTTACAATAAACTGCTTTGTAATCTCACTGATTTTTTGTTCTATTGCAATACCGGGTTCCCCACATGGCAAAGCTCCAACAACAAAATCATTCGTATAGTCAATATTAATTAAAGCCTTTTTCATAAGATTCCCCTCCTAGGTATATCTCTATCTATTTTACAAAAACATGAACGATTTGTAATGTTTTTTATTACATATTGTAATCCTTTCTACTCGTTTCATACAAACTGACCATTTATGTAAACTTAAATTAAAAATAAGTTGACTTAAAACGGATGTAATTTTAAAATAAAAATTACACATACAAAAAAAGTTAACTCTTTGGGAGGTCAATTATGAATGTACATCAAGTAAAGCTTCGTTCAATGATTGTCACATCTTTGTTTGCTGCCATCATCGCAATTATGGCTCAAATCGTTATTCCATTGCCATTAGTACCAATAACTGGACAAACTTTGGCTATTGGACTAGCAGCAACCATTCTCGGAAGTAAGTATGGAACAATCTCTGTTCTTGTATACTTAGCTATTGGGAGTGCTGGTGTACCCGTGTTTGCAGAAATGTCGGGAGGATTAAGTAAACTTGTTGGCCCGACAGGAGGATTCCTTGTTGGGTTCATCCCAGCTGCTTTTATAATGGGATATTATTTAGAGAAAACAAAGTTTACATTGCCACACGCATTAATAGCCAATTTAATTGGTACATTCATCACGTTAATATTCGGAACAGTTTGGTTAAAATTTGGAACTGGTTTGACATGGGTACAAGCCGTAGCTGCTGGATTCACTCCATTTATTATCGTAGGAATTATTAAATCTTTCTTAGCTGCATGGATTGGATTAATTGTTCGTCATCGATTAATATCTGCAAAACTCTTGTATACGAATAAGCTTTATCCACAAAAAACTGCATAGAAAACATACGTAAAAACGTGCAACGAAATGTTCGCACGTTTTTTACTATTTATATGTTTATTTATTGTAGGAAAAAGATTCCTACTAATGAATAGATGATCACTGTAGAGAATAATGCTGTCATATGAAAAAGTGAATAGAGAAATAATGACTTTGCCCATTTCTCTGAATCCATTTTATGATAACCGTAAATGCTTAATACTAGCCAACCACAATTCAAAATTAGCGCAACTAGCATTAAACCACTGCTTAATTTCCAAAACAATAAACTAGAAGCAATTAAGATAATTAAATAGATATTCGTTTGTAAATACGTTCTCCGAATCCCTTTTACAACCGGTAGCATAGGCACATTCGCTGCTTTATAATCATCATGTTTACGAATTGCAATAGCATAGAAATGTGGCATTTGCCAAATAACTGTGATGATAAAAAGACCGAGTGATGCAGGGTGAAAAATGTCATTAGAGATTGTTGCCCAGCCAATTAATGGTGGCATCGCACCTGAAATGCTTCCAACCTCAGTATTATAAATGGTCGTTCTTTTCGTCCAAATCGTATAAGGCACTGTATATAAAAACAGCCCTAATAGTCCTAAAACGGCCGCTAGAAAAGAGGCAAGATACAATAAGACTGACCCTAAAACCGTCATCGTGATAGCCAATGCCATGACAGATTTCGGAGCAATCTCTCCCGTTACCGTAGGTCTGGACTTCGTTCTTTCCATAATGGAATCAATATCACGATCATACAAATTGTTAAAGGCTCCAGCCGCCCCAATAATCAGTGCTGCACCGATAAGACTTGAGAGTATTTGCGGAAATAATGCAATAAATGATTCTTCATACGTATAAAGAGCTAAAGTAATCCCTGCGAACATCGGAATTAAATTTGACTTAATAATTCCAGATTTTACGGTCGCAGATAATAGTTTTGGATCGAAAAAGCGTCGAGCTTGAACCGTTTCATTCCGATTATGTTTTTTCATGATTCTACTATAATCCTTTGCATTAAAATAAGTTTTTAACATTATTGTGATGTTATCATTACATTACAATAGTGTAACACACACACACTGTAACCCCAAACAAAAGATTCTATGAACCTCACCGTTTTCTTTTGATCCATAGCTTATATAGAACAAATGGTGAGCTCACAAGTACTGGAAGAATATAATAACTCAATCGGTACAGCATTAGAATCAGTAAGGTTAATTCAGTCGGAATGCCCTTCGCTTCCATACCTAATAAAAAGACTAGATCAAATGAACCAATTCCACCAGGTATCATACTAATAATTCCTGCACATGATGCAAGCACGACAATTGGTAAAATTGACAAGATTGAGATCGTGACACCTAATATATTTGTAATCCCCCATATACAAAGTACGACAAAGATCCATTCAAATAAAGAAATAAGCATAAGCTCAAATATAAAGCCCTTTTTAAACACATGAAAATTCCAAGATTCTTGTCGAATAAAAAAGGTCACAAGTAAGATTGGAGTATATGTTGAAATGGCAATTACCGCGATTTTTACAATTTTCAACTCATCAAATAGTGAAAAATCAGTAAATAAAACGCATAATGCGAGTATCGATAAACCGCTTAAGTAAAACAAAGACAACTTCACAATAATTTTAAAAAATGGCTTAGAGTCATTCACATAGTCACGATAATAATATGACCGCAATGTAGCACCTGCAACACCTCCAAATCCAACTAAATTCGAAAATGCATTTGCGGATAATGAGTACATGAACAGCTTTTTCTTTGGTATATGGATATTAAATAGCTTTAGTAATATCACATCGTAGTAATACATTGGATAGATCGCTATGATTCCCAAAATAATAATAAGTAGCACTTGTCCGATTGAAAGCATGTCCACATACATGGCAAGCAACTTCCAATTAAAATCGACAAAGATCTCCTTTGCTTCATAACAAACAACAAAGATAATAAACAAAGGGAAGATTACTTTGAAGACATTCATTAATGGTTTAAACTTCAATCATTTCACCTAATTTCTAAAAAACATCCTATTTATTACCCACTATATTCATCTAAATAGGACAATACGATAATTTATCTTTAAAAATCTCCAGATTCTAAAGAATAATTATTGCCTTTGCACAAAAGCTAACACTGTAATGCAATTTAAACATGATTTGGAGGGCCATAAAGATGATTAAAAAAATATTAATTCTTAGTTTCGCAGCACTAGCGATGACAGGTTGTAATGCAAATAATGACTACGGTCTGCCGAACGATAATCAGAACCAAGTTGACACAGTAAGAGTACAAGATCAGAGTCGTCTATTAAATCCAACTCGAATCAATGATCCAGCAAATGAAAACGAATCTAGAATGGAGGTTGCGGATTTAGCTGCAGAACAAATCATAAAAATGGATGAGATTGACCATGCCAATGTAATCATTACTGGTGAAAGCGCATATGTTGCGGCTACTTTAGAAAATAATGGATCTCATTCTTTGACGAATAGATTGGAAGAAAAAATCGCCGATCAAGTAAAATCGGTTGATCAAAGAATTGATCAAGTTTATGTGTCTGTTAATCCTGATTTTTATGATCGTATGGACACCTACGCCTCAGATATTCGTGATGGAAAGCCTGTCAGTGGCTTTTTTGATGAATTTACAGAGATGGTTCAACGAGTTTTTCCTAATCGCCATTAAAGTCGATTTGTAATCATTCTAAACACAGAGATAGCCGACAAAGAACTCGTTATGAAAACGAAATCTTTGTCGGCCTTATAATAACAATACAATAACAATATTAATTGTTAAGCTTCTTCGAAATAGTCTTTATAAAAGCCACTAACTTTTCCAGAGTTATCTACAATGAAGTAAAATTCTTCAGTTTCATTTTTTACATCATATTCTTTTCCTTCTGTTAAAGCACGATTAACGATATATTTCGCTGCATTTGTATGTATACATTTCACCTTTTTTATCGAGTCTTTATCATTCCATGATAAATGATTCATTTTAGAACACTCCTTCAATTCACGATGCTTATTTTAGTATAAAGAAGTTTACCCCACTTCTGCAAGACTGTATTATTGATTATTTAATTTTCTAATATGCAATGTGAGTTCCCTAACATATTTAGCATCTAAATGTTTTCGTGTCCCCGCAGGATTTCAGTAGCATAATACTTAGGTGGAGCAATTTAATGCTTCTTTTTCGTAAATGTGAAAAGTTAGAACAAGCATACTCTCTCCTGTTGAAGTCGGCAGTTCTAAAAGTTGGTCGATCATGTCTGTTAATATAACCTTCCCTGTCCAGTAGATACTCCAGAACAGCAAATGGAATATTATAAACACCCCCTTTTATTGAGCCACCACATTCAAGATTGTCCGCTCTTTCCTCATCAGGAGCATGGAATGTATAATTTAAAGTGTAACCTTCTAGCATTCCAATAAAGGAGATTTCCTTAAAGTATCGCTCAACACCAGCCAAGCGAAAGCGTTCATCATCCATGCATGATCCGTAAGCAAAATATTGAACTTTTTCTCGCTTCCCTTAAAAAAGTTGATATACTTTCCAATCGTCTTCTCTTATGACATCATTTTCTCCATACAAACGTGTGGTTGTGGTTGTATAGACAAATGCCGATACCACACCTTGATCTATTGTTACAGATACGATTTCACGATTATATAGATTTTCTTCTTTTCTTCTCGTCCTTCAATATAGCCTTCTAGCTCATTGATTACTTGCCAGCTCTCGCCTTTTTACTACATACAATTCACCGTAAACCTTTCAATCACGACCTCCAATAGTTAAAAAAAGATACCCTTCCCCAATGTCGTCTGAGAGTCTCTTATTATAGTAAAGCCCATCGATAACCATGTAGACAAAGTCGGAAATCGACTTTGTCTGCACTCTACAATCAAGTGACAATACTTGGCTGTTCGTATTTTGGATACCTTTTTAGATTAACTATTTTTGGGGGAAAGTTCAATTGAGGCCTCTTTTAAGTGGCTTTTATTAGAATACAATCGGTGGTCATGATCTTTTTTACCTTCACTTCGTAATTCTTTCATTCTATTATTCACTATCGATGAATTGACATATACATCATACATATTAAAATCACTCCTTCAATTTTCTATCTTCAAGAACCATTTTACAATCGTTTGCTTCCTGCCACATTAGCAGTAAGATTGAAAAGGCTTAAGTCTTCAGACTGAAATTTGAAGGAGCTCATTGTTATACTGTTGAATCAATTAACTTAACTGTTGATTCTTTCAATTTATATTTTTGAATTTTTCCAGATGCCGTCATCGGATAAGCATTTGTAAACTCAATATATTTAGGAATCTTATGTCGAGAAATTTTCCCATTGCAATATGCTTTTATATCTTCTTTTGTACAAGCGACGTCTTCTTTTAGAATAAGCCAAGCTGCTACTTCTTCTCCATAAACTTCATCTGGAACCCCTACTACCTGCACATCTAAAACTGCAGGGTGAGTATATAAAAACTCTTCAATCTCCCGTGGATAAATGTTTTCTCCCCCACGAATAATCATATCTTTAAGCCTTCCAGTTATTCTACAATAACCATTTTCATCCATGACCGCTAAGTCACCTGTATGCAGCCAACCTTCTTGATCAATTGCTTCTTTAGTTGCTTCTTCATTTTTGTAATAGCCTTTCATCACATGGTAACCACGAGTACAAAGTTCACCTTGTACACCATTTGGCACTTCATTGCCCGTACCCGGTTCTGTGATTTTCACTTCAACTTGAGGCAAAGCTCTTCCTACTGATTCTACACGTAAGTGGAGAGGATCATCCTTGCGTGTTTGTGTAATCACAGGTGATGACTCTGTTTGCCCGTAGCAAATAGTTATTTCTTCCATCCCCATCTTCTCAATGACGGCTTTCATTATTTCAATCGGGCAATTGGAGCCTGCCATTACACCCGTTCTTAATGAAGATAAGTCATATGTATTGAAATCAGGATCATTCAGTTCGGCAATAAACATCGTTGGTACACCGTGTAAAGCTGTACATCTTTCATCAGCAACAGTTTGAAGCACTTGCTTTGGACTGAATTCTTGAATTGGAACCATCGTAGCTCCAACGGATACTGCTGTCATCGTACCTATAACACAGCCGAAGCAATGGAAAAAAGGTACTGGTATACAAAGTCGGTCTTCTTTTTCTAAATTCATGCAACTTGCTATATTAATAGCATTATTGACGATGTTGGAATGTGTTAACATTACCCCTTTTGGAAAACCTGTTGTTCCAGATGTATATTGCATATTAATAACATCTTCCGGATCTAGCGCCTCTATTCTATTTGATAGTTCTTCATCCGATACTTCCTTGGAAAAAGAGATTAACTCTTCCCAACTATATGTTCCGGAGTAGGCTTCTTCACCTAATACAATTATATTTTTCAAATACGGTAAGCGATCACAAGAAAGTTCACCTTTTTTATTCATTTTTAAATCAGGAACAATTTCATATAACATATCTATATAAGAGTTGTCACGATATTCAGGCATTAGGATTAATGTTGTTACGTCAGATTGCTTCAACAAATATTCCAATTCTGCAGTTCGATAATTTGTATTAACTGTAACAAGTACCGCTCCCATCATTCCCGTTGCAAATTGTGTTGTTACCCATTCTGGCCTGTTTGATGCCCATATGGCAATATGTTCACCCTTTTTAATTCCCAGTTTCATTAATCCCTTTGCCACTTGACTGCATGATTGATTAAACTCGGCATAAGATAGTCGTAATTCTCGATCTGCATAAACGAGAGCCTCATGATTCGGATGAAGTTTTGCTTTTTCTTCCAAAAGCCTTCCGACTGTCACACTTCGTAAATTCGTCAATACTTTTCCTCCTCAACGCAAGTCATTGCACTTTGTGTCTGTGATGCTACATTCGAACAGAGAAGTAAAGCGCTTTCAATTTTATGTTATCATAAAATATAGAATATTCAATCTTTTAGTCGCATACAAGTAGGTGATTTCATACACCTACTCTGTTTAATGTTATTTATATAAGCCACCAAACATATAGACTTCTCCTTCATTGAGGTTAGGTTCAAAAGTGATTGCGCAAGGACGATCAGATTTCAAGGCGACATCACCTTCTTCTTCATTGAAACAAATAGATACATTTCCAATAGAAAGAATTGCGGATCTCTCACCTTTTAGCTTCTCCTCTTTTATTGCAAATAGCTTTGACCAATTTGTGACAGCTTCCTTTAAATTGTTTGTAACATATTGAACAGAACTCACTTCGCATTGTACCATTTGTTCATCAATCATCTGTAATGCTTTAAGCTCTTCATACCGCTCCTCATCTGGTTCATTCCATTGAATAAAAAACGGATAAGGTAAACTCTCAAGGTCTTGTTTTATAAAAAGCATCTTCCACTGAATCGTCTTCCCATCTTTACGAGTTCTTTGACCATTGAATATGGGATATGTATGAAAGCCTCTTCTTTCAATGGTTTGTTGCAAGCTTGTTATATCCGTCGTTCTAAAACAAATCTGACCGAAGCCTCCCCCTATATGCAAATCATGCATCAGTTGCTGAATGAGGGGGTTATTTGATTTCATTGCTTTATCTTCGTCCTCAACTGCTAAATATTCAATATAAGAGGACTTTAAGTATAGTAAACTGTTATAGCTTCCCCACTCAGAATGACTTCCTCCATTCACAGCTTTAATTCCTAGCTTTCTCCATTCCGAAACCGCAGTATCAGGATGTTCTTTAATAAAGTGTACAATGTGATCAAATAGAATTTTCATTATAGCTCTCCTTATTTATATAGGTGTTTATCATTCATTTGCATCCATTTTAACATAATGACTACTGGCAGCCTCCGTATGATCAAAGTTGGAAAATGACAAATATTGCTGAATCTTGACGAAAAGAAAACAAAACTGACATTTTGATGATAATGATTCAAAATAACGGCTTTTGGGTTTTCAAAACACTCTTCATCCGATACAATGATAAAAAGATAGAAAATTCAATCCAAATTGCCAGGAGGTATGCATATTGAAGATTATGAGTAATGAACAGTTGGTCGTCTCGTATCGTGATGCATTAAAGACAGGCACAGATAAGGAATGGATTCTTTTACTTAAAACAGAAATACAAAAAAGAGGCTTAAAACCATTTAAATAACAATCATCTTTTTGAAAGAGCGAGGGCAACCCTCGCTCTTCTTATTTGTATAATACAATCGTATATGATCAATTATCCACAAAAACCTGTAAGCTATCTCCTAGAAAGGATTTAGCTTACAGGTTTTAATATTGCTTTATTTAAGCTTCGAATAATAATGATTCTGGATCTTCAATTAGCTCTTTAACTCGTTTAAGGAATGTAACTGCCTCTTTACCATCTACGATACGATGATCGTATGAAAGAGCAATGTACATCATTGGACGGTTTTCCATTCTTTCTGCATCAATCGCAACTGGACGTAATTGAATCGAGTGCATACCTAAGATACCAACTTGAGGTCCGTTAAGAATCGGCGTTGAAAGCAATGATCCAAATACTCCACCATTTGTGATTGTAAATGTTCCACCTTGTAGATCAGAAATCGCAAGCTTATTTTCTCTTGCTTTCTTTCCTAATCCCATAATGTCTTTTTCAATTTCAGCGAAGTTTTTACGATCAGCATCACGAACAACTGGTACGACTAAGCCTTCGTCAGTTGATACAGCAACACCGATATCATAGTACTTTTTAATTACAAGTTCATCGCCTTGAATTTCAGCATTCAACATTGGGTTGCGTTTAAGAGCAGCAACTACTGCTTTTGTAAAGAAAGACATAAATCCTAATTTAACATCATTATCTTCTTGGAATTTGTCTTTACGTTTTTTACGTAAGTTCATCACATTCGTCATATCAACTTCATTGAAAGTAGTTAACATAGCAGAAGTTTGTTGAACTTCAACAAGACGTTTAGCAATCGTTTGACGGCGACGAGTCATACGCACGCGCTCAACTAGCTTATCATCTGCTGCTTGAACCGCTGGAGTTGGTGCAGCTGCAGGCTTAGGCGCCTCTGATTTAGCAGCAGCTTGACTTGCTGGATTAAATGATTGAACATCTTGAGCACGAACACGGCCAAGTGGATCGATTGTAGGCACTTGTGTTAAATCGATACCTTTTTCTCTAGCTAGTTTACGAGCAGCTGGAGAAGCAACTGTTTGTGATTTTGATTTTTCCTCAGTAATTGGTGCTGCTTGCTTCTCTTCAACTTGAGTTTGAGGCTGCTCTTTCACTTCTTGCTTAGGCTCTTCAGTTTTTGGAGCACTTGCACCGCTTCCACTTTCATCAATAAGTGCAATTGTATCTCCAACGTTTACTGTGTCACCTTCTTGGGCTTTTAGCTCAGTTAACACACCGCTATATTCAGAAATAATCTCAACATTTACTTTATCTGTTTCTAATTCTAAAACAAATTCCCCTTTGTTTACCTGTTCACCTGGCTGTTTTAGCCACTGTGCTACCGTACCTTCTGTAATCGATTCAGCTAATTCAGGAACTTTAATTTCTGCCACCTTATTTATCCTCCTTTGTTACTTGCGCGTTAGGGCTTCGTCAATAATTCTAGCTTGCTCTTTTTTATGAACATTCGGGTCACCTTCGGACGGACTTGAACGACGTTTTCGCCCAATGTAGGTTACATCTACTCCATTTGCTACCTGTATTAATCTAGGCTCAACAAATGACCATGCCCCCATATTCTTAGGCTCTTCTTGTACCCAAACGATTTCTTTTACATTTTTATATTTGCTTAAAACTTCATTAATCTCATTGAATGGGAAAGGATAGATTTCTTCCACACGAACGATATGAAGCCAATCTGTATTTTCAACAGACTTCAATTGCTCTGCCAAATTGATTGCAATCTTACCTGAAGCAAAGACTACTCTCTCAACTTGTTCTACCTTTTCCCCTAAACCTGGCTGCTCAATAATTGGCTTAAACGAGCCTTCGCTTAAGTCTACACTACTTGATGCAACAAGTGGGTTACGTAGTAGACTCTTCGGTGTCATGATTACTAACGGACGTACTTCTTCCCTTTTCAAAATCGCTGCTTGTCTTCGTAAAATATGGAAGTACTGAGCAGAAGAAGTTAAGTTTGCAACCGTCCAGTTATTTTCTGCTGCAAGAGATAGGAAACGCTCAAGTCTAGCACTTGAATGCTCTGGTCCTTGCCCTTCATAACCGTGTGGAAGTAGCATAACTAGTCCAGATTTTTGTCCCCATTTCGCTCTACCAGCTGCGATGAACTGATCGAACATCACTTGTGCAGAGTTTGCAAAGTCACCGAATTGTGCTTCCCATAAAACTAATGTTTCAGGTGCAAAAACATTATAACCATACTCGAATCCTAATACAGCCATCTCAGATAACGGGCTATTATGAACAGCAAATGATGCCTTCGCAGAATCGATTTCATGCAAAGGAGAGAACGCCATTCCATTAGTATGGTCATGCAATACAATATTACGATGAGCAAATGTACCGCGCTCTGAATCCTGTCCAGTTAAACGGATTGGTGTTCCGTCTGATACGATGGAAGCATATGCCAATGTTTCTGCCATTCCCCAATCAATTTTCGGATCATTTGACAGTGCACTTGAACGTCTTTTTAATATTTTCGCTAGCTTTTCGAAAACCTTGAAGTTTTCTGGCCATTGTAGCAATTCATCATTAATACGCTTTAACTCGTCGATAGAGATCGAAGTATCGATCGTTCCAAACCCTTTTTCAATATACTCAGGCAATGGAACCTCATTTGCTTCATGATTTTTTGAAGGAACCATTTCATAAGCCTCTGTTAGCTTACTTTGAATCTCTTCCTCTACCTTTTTCACGTCGCTTTCAGTAATGACCGACTGCTCAATCAGTTGCTTTTTATAAATTTCTTTAATTGTTGGTTGATTATGAATAATATTGTACATTAGCGGGTTCGTTGTCATTGGCTCATCCATTTCATTGTGACCAAAACGACGATAGCCGATTAAATCGATAAGGAAGTGTTTATTGAATTTCGTACGATATTCAATTGCTAATTTTGCAGCAGCCAAAACAGCTTCTGGATCATCTGCATTTACATGAAGAATTGGAATTTCGTACCCTTTTGCTAAATCACTCGCATATCGAGTTGAACGTGAATCAATCGATTCTGTTGTAAATCCGATCGTATTATTAGCAATAATATGAATAGAACCACCTGTTGCATATCCATTTAATCTACCAAGATTTAATGTTTCAGCAACAACTCCTTGGCCAGGGAATGCCGCATCACCATGAATGATGATTGATAAAGCACTATTAAAATCAACTTTTGGATAACCTTTTTCATCCCTTGTATCTTGGGATGCTCTTGTGTATCCTTCAACTACAGCTCCGACAAACTCTAGGTGACTTGGGTTACTTGCTAAAGTTAAGCGTGCCACTGTTGTATTTTCAGCCTTGATTTGTTTATCTAATCCAAGGTGGTATTTAACGTCACCTGTCCATCCATAGCTAATACCGATTGATCCTTCTGATGGTACTAAATCTTTGTTTGGCGCATGTTGGAATTCAGCAAAGATCATTTCATACGGTTTTCCTAATACATGTGCAAGTACGTTTAAACGACCTCTGTGAGCCATCCCAATATTAATCGTTTTCACTCCTGATAATACCGAAGATGAAACAACCTCATCTAACAACGGGACCATCGTATCTAAACCTTCAATCGAGAAACGTTTTTGTCCAACAAATGTACGATGAAGGAATTTTTCAAATTCTTCAACTTCAGCTATCCTTTTATATACTTTCGCCTTTTCAGCTTGTTTTAATGGAGTTCTTAATGCACTTGACTCGATCTTACGACGTAGCCAGTTTTTCTCATTCGCATCGTATACATGGTTCACTTCAAAAGCAATTGTACCCATATACACCGCTTTCAAATATTCAATCGCTTCCAAACCATTTCGCAATGGAATGTTTGCATCTGTACAAATTACTTTAGCAGGGATCGCTTCAAGATCCTTCTCTGATAATCCATATTGTTTTAAATCGAATAAATCAGTTTCTTTTTCACGATTGCCAAGTGGATAAATATCTGCTGCTTGATGTCCATATGTTCTGATTGTATCAGCTAAACGGATTGCAGCTAATGTTTTGTCTAATTGACCTGCAGTTAAATTTTCAACCTGTGTTGGTTGCGCTAAATCTTCAATAACTGGTGGGCCATTTTCTTCGAAGTACTGTTTCATTTCCTCATCTACTGAGGTTGGATCTTGTAAGAATTGCTCGTAAAGCTCGATAACATAGCCAAGGTTTGGACCGTAAAACCCTTGTTCAAAAGGCCCTGCACCGCTTAATGGCTTTTTCATGGAAAATTACCTCCAAGGCTCAATTAAATTCTACTATAATATGAATTCCATCCTTTTCGTTTATTTATTCGTATATGAATAAATAAGAATAATATTATTATTTAAAGGATAAAATGTTTCCAAAGCCATTTTAACACGTTAAAGCTACAGATAAAAGGATAAAAACATGAATATAGTGTAAATTCTTATAATATTTTTTCAAAAAATACTTTATATTAAAAAAACGAATAAAAAACCAACTGCATTTCCTCATATTGTAAAAACTTTGGAAATCAATTGGTAGTTTACATAATGTAATTATTGTTAATTGTTTGTTCTTTTGAATGTTATTTGTTTCACTTTTTCATTAGCTGTTTCAAATGTTATATCAATGTATAAGCCAAATTCTTTCCCTTCATCTTCTACCCATAATTTAAAGTGCTCGATAGACTCTTCGCCTCGAACCTCTCGCCCTATATGTAAGTAGTCTCTAATTTTTGCCTGAGGGTACTTCTCTTTTGCACTAAGGACAGCTAATTGCCCCCATTTTGCATACTTAGGCACTTCTGTATTAGCATTCGCTGTATTGGCTGGCCAATTAATAATGACCATTAGTAAACACAGTGTGTAGAATATCTTTAATGTCTTCAATATAGGTTCATCCTTTTCAAGTAAAATGAAATCACCCATAGTATGACCATCTTGACGAAAAAAATAGCCTACAAATGGCTTATATTGTTTGCAAATGCCTACAACAGACGTCATTTGGCATAGGTATAATTTTTTCTATTCTAGTTATCACCAAGAATGTACTCCAAGTCTTACAAAGGTTCCCAATAAGATCTGGAGCCTTTTACTGTTTTTAAAATCCCAATAAATAACATGTAGACAAAGTCTTAAAACGACTTTGTCTACATTCTGAGTAATTGTTACATAAAGTTATACTGTAACCGCTTTATTAGCCACTTCTTCTTCAACTACATGGCAAGCAACACGGTGTGTTCCTTCGTCTGTCACAATTAATTGAGGCTCTTCGCTTCTGCAGCGATCGAATGCCAGCGGACATCTTGTATGAAAGCGACAACCTTTTGGTGGGTCAATCGGTGATGGGACATCTCCAGAAAGAATAATTCTTTCTTTCTTCTCATCAATATTCGTGCTCGGTATAGCTGATAGTAACGCCTTCGTATAAGGATGTTGCGGGTCATTAAATAATGACTTTTTATCCGCAATTTCAACAATCTTACCTAAATACATGACGATAATACGGTCTGAAATATGACGTACTACTCCTAAATCATGTGAGATAAACAGATATGTTAAATTAAATTCACGTTGTAATTTCTTTAAAAGGTTAAGTACTTGTGCTTGTATCGATACATCTAGTGCTGAAACAGCTTCATCACAAATGATCAATTTCGGATCAACGGATAATGCACGAGCAATCCCGATTCTTTGACGTTGTCCACCACTGAATTCATGTGGATAGCGATCAACTTGATGATCACCAATTCCAACCGTTTGTAATAATTCAATTATCTTTTGGCGTCGTTCACTTTTCGGAACAACATTTTGGATTTTTAACGCTTCCTCTAAAATCTCACTTACCGTTTGACGTGGATTTAATGAAGCATATGGATCCTGGAAGATAATTTGTAAGTCTTTACGTCTTCTTCGCATCTCCGATTTTGATAAAGAGAGTAAATCCTCACCGTCAAATTGAATTTCACCAGAGTGCGGATTGTCTAATCGTAAAATCGCACGACCAGTTGTTGACTTCCCACAACCTGATTCTCCAACGATACTAACTGTTTCACCTTCTAGTACCTCAAAGCTTATATCATCAACCGCTTTAACATGATTGACCGTTCTTCCAAATAATCCCCCTTTGATCGGGAAATATTGTTTCAAATTCTTCACTTCTAGTAAAGGTTTTTGAGTCATTTTACTTCACAACCTCCTCCTGTTTTTCCCACTCATCTGTATAAATCCAGCATCTTACTTGGTCTCCATCTTCAGTCTTTTTCAATTCTGGCAACTGCTGTGTACAGATTTCTCTTGCATGCGGGCATCTTGGAGCAAATCGACAGCCTTCCGGTAAGTTAAATGGGCTAGGTACAGAACCGTGAATGACAGCTAAATCACCTTCAACATCTTCATCATGTTTTGGTACTGAATTAAGTAAGCCTACCGTGTAAGGATGTTTAGGGTCTTTAAAGATCGTTCGCATATCTGCATACTCGACTACTTTCCCACAATACATGACGGCAACTTTATCACACATTTCAGCAACAACACCTAAATCATGGGTAATCATCATTAAGGATGTTCCTAATTCTTTTTGCAAGTTTTTAATCAGTTCGAGAATTTGCGCTTGAATCGTCACATCGAGTGCCGTAGTTGGTTCATCTGCAATCAATAATTCTGGATTACATGCAAGTGCGATTGCAATCATTACACGTTGTCGCATACCGCCTGATAGTTCAAAAGGATATTGCTTCGCACGTTTCTCAGGTGAAGGAATTCCTACAAGCTTTAGCATATCAACCGCTTTCACCCAAGCATTCTGTTTCGATAATTTTTGGTGAATACGAATCGATTCAGCAATTTGTTCCCCACATGTTAATGTTGGGTTTAATGAAGTCATCGGCTCTTGGAAAATCATCGAAATATTATTACCACGAATTTTTTGCATTTCTTTCTTTGATTTCTTGACAAGGTCTTCCCCTTTAAAAACAACCTCGCCACCAACGATTTTTCCAATCGGCTCTTGTAACAATCTTAAAATGGATAGAGAAGTAATACTTTTCCCTGATCCTGATTCTCCAACAATCCCGATCGTTTTTCCTTTTTCAATCGAAAAATCGACACCATCTACAGCTTTCACTTCTCCATCGTCAGTGAAGAAGGAAGTTCTTAAATCTTTTACTTCTAAAATATACTCGGTTTTATTCGTCAACTTTCTTCACCCACCTTAATTAAGATCAATCCTTTTATTAATTAAACGATACGTAATATCTACTAGAGTATTAACAATTACAAATAGAACAGCACACACAAGTATCGTCCCTTGAACCATTGGGAAATCGTATGCTCGGATTGAGTCAATAATTAAGCGCCCAAGTCCATTGATTGCAAAAACAGTTTCAGTGATAACCGCACCACCTAATAGCCCACCAAACTGAAGACCTACTACTGTTACAACAGGAATCAATGCGTTTTTCAATGCATGTTTATATGTGACAACACGATCACTTACCCCTTTTGCATATGCAGTACGGATATAATCTTGGTCAATAACTTCCAGCATGCTAGAGCGTGTCATTCGAGCAATAATTGCTGCCCCTGCAGTCGCAAGCGTAATCGCTGGTAGTATCATCTGCTCAAATGTTCCCCAACCTGAGACTGGTAATATTCTAAACTGAACCGAGAATAGATAGATTAATAAAATCCCTAAGAAAAAGTTCGGTAATGATAATAATAGAAGAGCAGTGAACATTGATGAAACATCAATGAAGGAATATTTTCTCGTTGCTGAGATGATTCCTACAATTAAACCAGCAACAACTGCTAACACTGTACCAATTACGGCAAGCTGTACAGTAATCGCAAAACGCGATTCAAAAATCTCACTTGTAACAGATCGACCTGTTCTGATCGATTCACCTAAATCTCCTTTAATGGCATTTCCAACATAACGAAAATACTGTATATGCAAAGGATCATTCAATCCTAAATTTTCACGCATTTGTTCTACCTGCTCAGGGTTCGCACTTTCACCAGCCATAATTTGTGCTGGGTCACCTGGTAATAAATGCATCATTAAGAATACAGCTAAGGTTACCCCTATCATAACGGGAATTGTTTGAAAAATTCGTCTTAGTATATATAGAAACATTTATTTCCCTCCTTATTTTTTCGACTTCGGATCTAGAGCATCACGCAATCCATCACCAAATAGGTTAAACCCAACGACAACTAGTAAAATCGCCAATCCTGGGAATAAAGTAATATGAGGCGCTTGCGCTACATATGATCTACCAGTTGATAGCATTGATCCCCATTCTGGTGTTGGAGGCTGTGTACCCATTCCTAAGAAGGCGAGGGCACTAGCTGTAATAATTGCAGATGCAATATACAATGTAAATTGAACGATGATCGGTGACATAATATTCGGTAAAATATGCAGGAAAATAATCCTCATATCTTTTGCACCCATCGCCTTAATCGCATCTACATATTCAAGTTTTTTCACACTGAGCGTTGAACCTCGAACGATCCTCGCAAAGGTTGGGATAGCGAATATCGCAATTGCAATTATAACATTCGTCGTACTTCTACCTAATACACTTACAATAGCTAATGCTAATAGCATACCCGGAAATGCAAGGAGAACGTCACATATTCTCATAATCAACGAGTCTATCCATCTACCATAGTAACCAGAAATGATTCCTAGAAAGACCCCTACTATTGCACCCAGTACGGTAGATGTAATCCCTACCAATAATGAGACTCTAGCTCCATATAATATACGAGAGAGTATATCTCTTCCCATATCATCTGTTCCCAGCCAATGTTCAGCTGATGGAGTTTGCAGTTTATTTTGTACAGCAACAGCATTCGGATCGTAAGGCGCTAGAAAATTCGCTAAAATGGCCAATACGATGAAAAATAAAACAATAATAGCACCGACAATTGCTGCTTTATTTTTGAATAGCTTTTTTTTGAAAGTTTTCCACCTTGTAGACGTTGCATTCGGTTGTGGCGGAATTGCGACGCCAGCAGGCTGGACTTGTGTCTGTTCTTCCATTCAATTCATCCTTTCGAAATTAGTAAGAAATGTTGTGAATATTTTCTTAATAATCATATTAGCTAATATTCAGAAACAAAACAATAGTTTTTGTAATGAATTATTTATTGCAGTATAGCAAAAACACATTAATAATATTTTGCTAGAAAAAATATTCGAAAAATTGTATTGAAAGTTGAAAATTTTTCGATTACTATGATTAATGTAAGACAACCAAATATAAGGGGGAGTTCATTTGAGAAAAATGAGCAAAAACTGGTTATTGCTACTCCTAATGTCATTCGTATTGTTCCTTGCTGCTTGTAGCGGTAATTCAGGAACTAGTAATGAAGGCACTGAAGATGGAAGCGAAACTCCAGATGTAGAAGCAACAACAGGCGGAGATCTTGTATATGTAACTGGATCTGATGCACCAACACTTGACCCTCACGGGAACAATGATACGGCTACAACAACAGCTACATCTCAAATCTTTGACAGATTAACTGAGTATGCACCTGATGGAACTGTAGTTCCTTCATTGGCTGAAAGCTATGAGCCAGTAGAAGACACTGTTTGGGAATTCAAATTACGCCAAGGCGTTAAATTCCACGATGGTACAGATTTTAATGCAGAAGCTGTTAAACTTACTTTAGATCGTATTTTAGATCCTGAATTTGCTTCACCTCGTGCAGTTGTATTAAATATGATTACTGAGGTTGAAGTAATTGATGAGCACACTGTTCATATTAAAACAGAAGAGCCATTCGCTCCACTACCTGCTCACTTAGCACATAATGCAGGTTCAATCATTTCTCCAGCTTCAATTGAAGAAGAGAACAGTGGTGGAACTAAGATTGATGAACAACCAATTGGAACTGGTCCTTTCAAGTTTGAAAGCTGGAACCGTGGTGCAGAAATTAAAATGGTACGTAACGACGATTATTGGGATGGAGCACCATCTTTAGACACAATTACATTTAAAGTAGTTCCTGAGCAAGCTACTCGTGTAGCAATGGTAGAAACTGGTGAAGCAAACGTTATGCTAGTAGGTGCTTCAGATGTTACGCGTGTAGAAGCTATGCCAGACATTACACTTGATCGCGTATCTGGTACTCGTATGGATTACATTGGATTTAACATGAATGTAGCTCCTTTCGATGACATCCGCGTTCGCCAAGCAGTATCAATGGCAATCAATAAAGAAGATATCGTAAATGGAATTTTAGACGGTCAAGGTGTACCAGCAGTTGGACCACTTGCTCCAACAGTATGGGGTAACTACCAAGACCTTGAGCCACTTGGATATGACGTAGAAAAAGCTAAAGAATTACTTGCTGATGCTGGTCACCCAGATGGATTCACTACTACTCTATTTGTAAACGAAGGAAGCAAAGAACGTGCTGATATTGCACAGCTAGCTCAAGCTCAATTAAAAGAGATTGGCATTGATGTAAAAATCGAAATCATCGAGTGGGGTGCTTTCCTAGACAAGACTGCTGCTGGTGAGCATGAGTTATTCGTATTAGGATGGACAACTGTAACAGGTGATGCTGACTATGGTTTATACGCATTATTCCACTCTTCAATGCATGGTTCTCCTGGTAACCGTTCTTTCTACACAAACGAAAGAGTTGATGAGTTACTTGATGTAGGACGTTCTGCAACTGATGAGAATGCACGTTTAGATGCTTATAAAGAACTTTCAGAAATTCTTGTTGAAGAAGTACCAATGACTTACTTGATGCACCCTGACTTTGTACACGGTACAAACGGTGTTGCAGAAGGATTATTCGTAAACTTCAGTGGTACACCATTCTTCAAAGATATTAAAATGGCTAACTAAGCTAGATTCATAGGTAAAAAGCTGCTGAGATTGCAATCTCAGCAGCTTTTTTTAATGCTATTGCAATGTTCCTTTGGGTAGATATTCTCACAAATATGTTGTTATTTGCAGCGATTTAAAGCATAATCTATATAGCAATTATATTATTGTCATCACTAATTTGTATTGATATTTGTTCCGAATAGTAATTCTCTTTTACCAATGATATCCCAGTATAATAATGGATGTTATTGTAATTAAATTAAAATGCTTTCTCTCCTAACTTTACATTTGTCTGCTGGTCATACACAGAAACCATTTTATGAGAGAACGCATATATTTTATCTCCGATATAAACCATTCTGTTAATGACCCTATCCCAGTCTTCATACGTACCCTTTTTGTTTTCATGTGTGATTTGATTTTCCAATTGAAATCCTCTATCTTTGTCTATGTGATAAATATACGCCCCGTTATACTGATAGGTAACTTCCTCTTTACCTTCAACTTCTTTATAGATAGTAGCTGGAAATCCAAAGAGCTGTTTCTCCTTATGAAAAAGGAGCGATTTGTGATCATAGTTTAACGGCGAATAACTCCCTCTCCCTCCAATGATTTCAGTGAATTTCTCCTTAGGATGATGGAAATCTGAAACATCGAATAGTGAAAGCTTTAATCCTCCTGTTAGTACAATATTAGGTTCATTAGCATTTTTCGAAGGGACAACCTTTGTATCATAACCAAAACCAATTAAGTGATGTTCATCTAAAGGATGTAGGTAGTCACTGAAGCCAGGAATTTTTAATTCTCCTAATACAGTTGGGTTTGTTGGATCTTTTGCATCTATAACGAATAATGGATCGGTTTCTCTAAATGTAACGACATATACCATATCTCCCATAAATCTTGCAGAATAAATTCTCTCTCCCTTTGCTAAGCCTTCTACCTCACCTGTGAGATGTAAGTCTTCGTCATATATATATAGGTTGTTTTCCGATGGGTTTTGATCATTAAACATATTTCCACTTGTTGTGGCGATGCGGAAATATCCATTGTGTTCATCCATTGAAAACTGGTTCAATACTCTTCCTGGCACTGTTGCTGTACTAGACAATTCAACTTCAAGATCGTTGATATTAAACTTTAATAATGTAGTGTCAATTGAATGTGGAGCTGCAACATCTTCCATAACCATAGGCATCCATAATGAATGTGTTTCAGCAATATAAAGATGATCATTAGACATATAGATGTTCTGTCCACTTCCAATAAAACTATGAATAGAAAAAGGATAAGTTTCTTCATTTAAATCCACTGCACCTATATTTAAAAAATGATCTCCTTCTGAATCGGTTATAATCTGCAGATCATTTAAAGGAACATGCTTCCATTCACTTTTGTATCCATCTTCACGAAATGCAGGTCGCAAATCCACCTCTTCATTCTCTCGCAATATCCAATATTCTGGCATTTGTGAAGTTATTAAATAGATTTTCCCATCCATTAAACGTGAAGAATTAAGATAGCCCTCCATCTCCACCGTTTTCTCAACGGCTGGAGCTTGGCGATCTGTAATGTTATAAATGACAACCTTTGATACATTACGTTCAATAGGATCAGCATCCATTTTATTACCGCTTATTTTCTTGTCCATTACATAATCATTTCCTACTACTACAAGCTGATCTCCGTTCAGATAAAGCCCTTCACCATGAAAAGAAGAATCCAATGTTATTTTAGACAAGACATGTAATTCATTCGACTCTCCTGCATCAACAATAAATAAGTTTCTTCCATCTATATAGTAGAGAAAATCTCCATCAGTCTTTACTAAATCAGCTTCATCAATTCCTTCTACTTGTACATTTGTTTGTGAATAATCACTATCGCCTCCACTTTGAGCTGATGAATCATTAGAACCCGCAGTTTCCTGAACAGCTTCACTCTCTCTTCCATCGTAAGTAGGGAATTTAGCCTGTTCTGTTGCCTTTTGTGCAATTACGTTTAAAAAATATTCATTGATTTCGCTTACATCTTTTGGTGATCGTAACTGTTCAACGATCGTAAAAGACTGATTAATTTCTTCTAGCAATGTTCGCCCAATTGTTCCTTTTAAGTGCTCGGATACTGATAAAGTATACGTCTCTCCTATTATATACCCATTTTGTGGCGGATAAATTTTCACTGATCTACCACCTTGTAAAAGCTCTATGTTTGTCTCTATAACTTCTCCATTTTCGTTCTTGATTATAAATGCTTCCTTTAATTCATTCTTGCTAAGCTTTTGAGAAAAATCAATAATCCATGATTTTGTTGATGAAACTTTGACTTTTTCATCAGTAAATGTACTGATCACTTTAAAATCATTCATGAAATACCATGAAGCAAAACCAATCAAGCAAACGCCTAGTACGATCAATCCCCACCATTTCTTCATATACACAACCCGCCTTTTTATTTACTTTGACGGAAGATTTTAGAAATGGGTTACATATCAAATAAAAGTTTACACTAAATAAAAAATAAACTTCAATTAACATTAAAACTATTGTTACTAAAGCAGCGCTTACTAATTCTTTAGAAATAACAGCATTACTCTCTAATCTTCGCGTTCACAAAAATAGATGAAAGATCAACAAATATCGAATAGTGGAATACGCAATACAATAAGAAAAAACCATGAAGTAGATTCATGGTTTCAGACAGTAGCCAAACTATTAAATTTAGTTTGGCTACTGTCTTTTTTGGATTAAAATTAAAGGAGAGATGTTGATTATCGCTTAAGGCGAACGCTTTCCGCGGGCATGGCGTGAGCCGGATCGTCGCTATCGCGACGCTTCAGTCTCACCTGCCACGCTTTCCCGCAGGAGTCATCACCTTTCGCTCTAATTCATCTAATTTTTACTTAATTTTGAGGTGAAGAAACTTGATGACTAAAAATCAAAATACTGAACGTGAACCTTCGGTAAAAACTACGAGCGACGTTACCATGATTCAGATAGATTTGAACAGATTTTCTATCATATTTTAAGGGAGATCATGGATCATGGGCTACTACAGTCGGAACATATCTTTATTGATTCCACTCATGTGAAAGCGAGTGCTAACAAACAAAAACACACGAAGAAAGTTGTTCATAAGGAAAACCGTGCTTACGAAGAGAAACTTCAATTAGAACCCAATTTAGATCGCGAAGACCATGGCAAGAAACCAATCCAACCCAAACAATTGTAAATCCTGTTCTTTTTTATCAAAGTGCACAGAAAGTAAAAATCATCAAAAACTCATCCAACGCCATATATAGGCAGAGTATGTAGAAGATGATCATCTCACGCACTTTCATGAGATAAAAAGAAATCTATAAGAAGCGAAAAGAAACGATTGAACGAGTTTTCGCATACGTCGTGATTTGTCTCGTTAGTTCTCTCATAAACCGTGTGTTCTATTCCCGTCTTCACTATGGCCGAAAGCCTAGTCTGACAAGCGTTTTCAAAACAGTCTGTGGGTTTCACCTATATTAATAAGTCCTCTAAAAAAATGTAGACAAAGTCAGAAGTCGACTTTGTCTACAGTCTCAAACCATGAAGTAGATACATGGTTTTTTTACGTATATGGTTTGAAATTATTTATTACCAGTCTTCGGTCACCTTAAGCAATGTATCAATTTCAATGTGTCTGATTACTGTCTCATGATCGAATTCATCTTCAAGGTCTGATGTTTCTTGTAGAATCTCATCAATATCAGTCATTTGTAATTCCATAATCAGAGCACCTCCTGCTTGTTTATTTCTCAATTACAAAGTTCGAATAAAGTTTAATATTTGTGGGGGTTGTAAATATATATTTTATGGTTTCCCTTCTGTAACAGCAATCAAACGATAATTTCCATGAAATACCTGTGACTTTCGCATCATTTTCTCTCTTTAGAATCATCTTAGTTTTGCAACATTTCTCCACTGTGTTGACTTTTTAAATGTCCAGTAAATCGACTTAATTTCCAACGATTACTAGCACTCTTCATGAACATTCTGTGACGAAAAAATGGCTGTTTTCTTGAACATTTTGTGACAGGTATCACAATTCATTGTAATTAGTATGTGAAGATAATAACATAGTAACAGTTGCAATGTGTGATATTTGTCACACCAAAAATTTATAACTCTCTTGTTTGAAATGGAGGTTCACTAATGAAATTAAAATGGGCTGTACTTACATTGATCATCTCTGTTACGACATTTCTAGCAGGATGTGAAAAATTAATTGTACTCGACCCTAAAGGTCCACAAGCAGCAGTACAAGCAAAAGACATTATGCTATCAGCTGGAATTATGCTCTTCATCGTAATCGTTGTTTTTGTCATGTTAGCATATATGCTAATTAAGTATAGAGCTTCTAAACAAGACGAAGACTATGAGCCGCCACATATTGAAGGGAACCCAATTGTAGAAGCAATTTGTATCGGGATTCCAATTTTAATTGTAGCGTTTCTATCAGTCATCTCTGTACAAAGTAACTATAAAGTTGAAGCTACTCCTGAAGGTTATGAGGATAAAGAGCCTTTAGTCATCTATGCAGCTTCTTCAAACTGGAAGTGGCATTTCAGCTATCCTGAAGAAGGTATAGAAACATTAAACTACTTATATATTCCTACAGATCGTCCGTTAGAGTTTAGACTTTATTCTTATGGCACAATCTCAAGCTTCTGGGTTCCACAATTAGGTGGACAGAAATATGCGATGGCAGATATGGTCAATACATTGCATTTAGCTGCTGATGTTCCTGGGGAATACATGGGAAGAAACGCAAACTTTAATGGAGCTGGATTTGCAAAAAACACATTTGATGTTAAGGCAATGCCTCAAGGTGAATTTGATGACTGGGTTGAAGAAGTAAAAGCAACCGCTGACCCAATTAATGAAGATGAATTTATGAAACTATTAGAACCAGGTCATTTAGGTAGAATGACGTTTACTGGTACAAGACTTGATTTCTTGCCACCACCTTATGCAGAAAACGGTGGACATGATCATGGCTCTTCAAATGAAGACGATGATGAATTTAACTTTGATGATGATTCTGATCACCATTAATTATTAACCAATTAAATTAACAATCTTCCAATGTTGAAAGGAGATTATCGTATGGAATTCTTCGAAAGATTTGCCATACCTCATCCAAGTCCTGCAATTTATGCATCAATGGTTGCAATTGGTCTAGTGACAATTGCGATCATTGCAGGTTTAACTTACTTTAAAAAATGGGGTTACCTATGGAGAGAATGGCTTACAACTGTTGACCATAAGCGTCTAGGTATTATGTATATCCTAGCAGCGATTCTAATGCTCTTCCGTGGCGGAGTAGACGCAATTATGTTGCGCGCTCAATTGTCACAGCCTGAAAATAAACTTTTAGATGCACAGCACTACAATGAAATTTTTACAACGCATGGTGTTGTCATGATTATGTTCATGGCTATGCCATTCATTATCGGTTTTATGAACTATGTTGTTCCATTACAAATCGGAGCAAGAGATGTTGCATTCCCACGGTTAAACGCACTAAGTTTCTGGCTATTCTTTAGTGGAGCAATGCTCTTTAACATCTCATTTGTAATCGGTGGTTCACCAGATGCTGGCTGGACATCGTATTTCCCTCTCGCTGGAACAGACTTTAGTGAGTCGGTAGGTACGAATTATTACATGTTAGCACTGCAAATTTCCGGATTTGGTACGCTAATGACTGGTGTTAACTTCATCGTAACAATCCTGAAAATGCGTGCGCCTGGAATGACATTAATGAAAATGCCGATGTTCACTTGGTCTGCTTTAATTACAAACATCATTATTGTATTCGCATTCCCTGTATTAACAGTAGCATTGGCAATGGGTACACTTGATCGTTTGTTCGCTTCAAACTTCTTTACAACCGATAACGGTGGTATGGATATGTTATGGGCCAACCTATTCTGGGTTTGGGGACACCCTGAAGTATATATTTTAATCCTACCTGCTTTCGGTATTTATAGTGAAATTATCTCTACTTTTGCAAGAAGAAATTTATATGGCTATAAATCAATGGTTTGGTCCATGGTTGTAATATCCTTACTTTCATTCTTTGTTTGGGTACACCACTTCTTCACAATGGGTCAAGGTGCTTTTGTAAATAGTATCTTCTCTATTACAACGATGGCCATTGCCGTTCCTACCGGGGTTAAGATCTTCAACTGGTTATTAACCTTATGGAAAGGAAAAATTGTAGTAACAACACCAATGCTTTATTCCCTACTGTTTATTCCATTGTTCACAATTGGTGGAGTTACAGGAGTAATGCTTGGAATGAGTGCAGCTGACTATCAATATCATAATACGATGTTCTTAGTTGCCCACTTCCACTTAGTAATCATCCCTGGTGTTGTATTCGCAATGCTAGCAGGGTTAACATATTACTGGCCAAAAATGTTTGGTTTCATGCTAAATGAAAGACTTGGTAAAATTGCAGCTTGGATCATTGCCGCAAATACACTACTTGCGTTTATTCCAATGTTCTTCTCTGGTTTAGACGGGCAAGCACGCAGAATGTACACTTATTCTGAAGCAGCTGGATTTACAATGTGGAATGTTCTTTCGTTCATTGGAGCAGCTGGTTTAGCTATCGGTTTCATGATCATTGTATACAATATTTATTATAGCTACCGCTATGCACCTAGAGATATTGGCCCAGATCCTTGGGATGCACGTTCTCTTGAATGGGCAACACATACTCCAGTTCCAGAGTATAACTTTGCGATTACACCAACAGTTAAATCTAGTGAAGCTTTCTGGGATATGAAAAAACGTGGTCATAAATTGTTTGAGGGTAAAATCGAAAAGATTCATATGCCGAACAACAGTGGAATTCCAGTTATTAAAGCAGCAGTCTTCTTCGTATGGGGCTTCTCCTTTGTCTTTGCACTCTGGATTCCTGTCATCATTTCAACACTTGCTATCTTTGCACTAATGGCTTATCAGTCGTTTGAAAAAGATGATGGTCGTTATATTTCGAAAGAAGAAGTTGAAGAAACTGAAAAAGAGCTGGGAGGTAATAAATAATGAAAATTGATCACTCACTCCCTCTTGAATATAGTACTGAAGAAAATCGCATGAAGATTTTAGGTTTCTGGATTTTCCTTGGAGCAGAGATTATGTTGTTTGCTACTTTGTTCGCATCCTACTTTGTTTTAGCGGATCGAACTGGTAGCGGCCCGATCGGGGCGGATATTTTTGAACTAACACCAATCATGGTTGAGACGCTTCTACTCTTAACAAGTAGCTTCACAATCGGACTCGCAATTCATGCGATGAGACTTGGTCGTCAAAAAGCGATGCTAACGTTCTTTGGATTAACATTAATTCTAGGTCTCGCCTTCTTATCTGTTGAGATTTATGAATTTGTTCACTATGTACATGTAGGCGCTGGCTTACAAACGAGTGGATTCACAGCTATCCTCTTAACTACTTTAGGAACACACGGAGCCCATGTTGCCTTTGGATTGTTCTGGGGATTAGGAATCATGCTACAAATTAAAAAGCGTGGTTTAACAGCAAGAACAGCGAATAAATCGTTTATCTTCTCGCTTTACTGGCACTTCTTAGACGTTGTTTGGATCTTCATCTTTAGCTTCGTCTACTTGAAAGGAATGATGTAATTATGAAAGAATTATTTCCTCTCAATCAAGTAATGGGCTTTGTCTTATCATTAGTGCTAACATTTGTAGCATTAAGTGTTGTATTCTTCGATATGTCTTACGGAATGGGTATGGCTATTCTTCTCGTCACTGCATTGATTCAAGCAGGTTTACAACTTGTCTTATTCATGCATGCTGGTGAAAGTGAAGATAAAGCCTCCATCTATACAAACGTATTTTATGGATTAATTGTTGCAGTAGTAACAGTGCTTGGTACTCTGCTTACAATGGTTTGGGGTTACAATATTTAATAGATCTTTGCATTAACAACAAAACCAGGTGGACTATACAGTTCCACCTGGTTTTGTATTTATATGAACATCTAAACGTTTTCGTTTTGTCTTCATTAAAACCTCTTCGGTTGCTACGAAAAACACGCCCATTAAGAAGATAAAAATCGCTCCTACAATCGCTCCTATTCCAACCCCAGTCCAAACACTGGAACCGCTTGCAAACATCCCGATTAAAAAGATAACGATCCCAATCGTTAAGATGGACCCACCACATACTTTCGTTGCCTGTAACATTTTGTTGTTATTGTTCATCGTAACCAACCTCCTATCTATACTATATTCGTTCGTTCACAAAATTGTCAAATAATTTTTATAGTTTGTTCAATTTTATCTATTGCAAACACCTTTTATTCTATATATCGCCCAATTTGTGAAGGATATTTCACAAATTAGGTAAGCAATTTTCGATATTTCTTTTAACCTCTTCTTAACTTCCCATTATTAAGCATTAAAATGAGGCTAACAATAAGTATTCTATTACTAAGAAAAACGATCCATAAAAATAGGCACGACCCTCATGTTTGAAGATCGTGCCTGTTTTTTTATAAGCTTTTGTTTATTGCAATTTGTTTTGTAGTAGATAAAATTAAAATCAAGACGATGATACAGAAGATTGCTGAACCTAGCATTGCCGCGCCATTTGCTAAGAATGAAAATAATACAGCCGACATATTTGCTGGTGCATATTCACTAAAGAAGATGACTCCAGCTAGGAAGTGCCAAAAATATCGTGCAATGCTTCCAACTAAAACAGCTAACGATATCCACGCTATAAATTGACCTTTTTTATCGGCTTTTAACGATGTTTGAATTTGTTTAAAGAAAAGTCCTGCAAAACCAATGAATGCAAATGCAATAAAATATTCAATAAACGCTTGAGTTGGAGTTAAAATCCACGCATTACCGGTTACTACTTGCAGAAGCCCCCATAGAAACCCTGCGATCACACTTGCTTTAAAGCCCCATCTAAATGCAAGGATAAAGATTGGTACCATTGCAAATGAGATTGAAATATTAGGAGTTGGCTTAATTGCAAGCGGCAATAAATCAAGAATCAGTGCAAAAGCTGCTAAGAATGATATTTCAATCATTATAAGTAATTTACCTTTATTCATAAAAAAAATCCCCCTTAATATGTAATAGTATTACCTCAAGGGAGAATGACAAGACAAGACAAAACAATCCTATTATTCCACATCCCTGCGTTAGCATTATCTAACAGGTTCAAAGGGTCAGAACAAAAATGTTCAGTCTCAGCTATTCGTGCTCCCCTTGTGGTAAAAAACTATAAAATTAATTAATCTTAATCAGTATAATACAGAACTCACTCTTTGAAAAGTAGCTAAGATAAATCTATCTTTTTAGAATGCTTTTACGCAGTTAGAAATAAAAGAAGAACTAAAATAATTCATAAGTCGAAAGGAATTTCCAACTATTTGTATAATTAAATACATATCACTGATCCTTAAAGGAGATACGTATGGATAGCTTTATTACTAGCCTTGCCTTGCACTTTTTTATTATGATGTTTATTCCACTCACTAATATGATTATTTATCGTCATTATGAAAAAACAAAAGGCCATTTCTTTTTTTGGCTTGCTAACATCCTTGCGCTCTTATTGACGATGATCTTTTCGATAAAAGTTGATGATTCTAGCATCTTCGATTTAAAATACATTCCCGTCTTCATTACATTCTTTTATATTCACCCTTACGCTGGTATTGCAAGTACAGCTTGTTTATTTATTTTTGCTTACTTCTTAGAGCCGACGCAACTTTTCTTAATATTCATCAATTATTCTATGATTATCTTAATCTTTACGATTTTGTCTCGAGTATATAATCAATTTTCATTTTTAAATAAAATTATTTTTGCGACCATTATGTACATACCAATTATTTTCACAAGGATCATCGGAACCCATTACGATTCAATAACAGAAGATGTACTAATGATAACGATTTTTTCAATTGTCTCTGTATTAACATTATTAACTATCATTTATTTAATCGAGTTAAACATTGCTCATATCGAAATGGATATGCGCTTGCAAAACGCAGAAAGAATGAATGCAATTAGTCAGTTAGCAGCATCAGTCGCACATGAAATCCGCAATCCAATGACAACGGTTAAAGGGTTCTTACAAATACTTAAGAATGAACGAAATTTAACATCACAGCAGCAAAGCTTTGTTCAATTATCTTTAGAAGAACTAAACAGAACGAATATGATCATTAGCGATTTTCTAACACTTGCAAAACCTAATGAAAAAGCTGTTCATTCCTTGCCCTTGACAACGACACTTCATGATGTCATTGATTTTATGCGACCGTACGCTAATCTTTCAAATGTTACCTTCAAGATGACGATAGAAGATCATTTATATATAAAGGGGAATGTGAACGAATTAAAGCAGCTTTATATAAATATTATTAAAAACGGGATTGAATCAATGGATAAAGGCGGAACAGTTTTTATTCATGCCGTACAATATGAAAATAAAATCCTAGTTAGTGTGAAGGACGAAGGATGTGGCATATCTAAAAGCAAAATGAAAAAGCTCGGCCATCCTTATTACTCAACAAAAACAACAGGAACGGGCTTAGGACTACTCGTTTCATTTCAAATCATTAAAAGAATGAATGGTACTTACTCTATTAAAAGTGAGGTCAATAAAGGCACAACATTTCAAGTTATTTTCCCAATCTAACGGTGTTTCGACAACAGCCATCTACCTTTAAAAGAATAAACGACAGGATTGGTGAAATTAATTAATAAAAAGTGATATATCGTTTGACAAATGTCTAAATTTGCGCTTTCCCGAGAAATAATTAAAATCCTGTTGCACTCATGCGCCAGGATTTTAATTATTTATGGAAGGTATGAAGGTATTTTCCCTATCGTGTAAACTTAGAGAATTTAATAGGTACCATCGATCAATTTGTCTTCCTCAATCATTTTAGACAACGGAACTATTTCTGTTTTCTGTAAATATCTTGGTAAGTATTCTGTTAATACCTCTGCCATTTGTGTACCAGTAACTCCTACATGGCCTATTGCAATTACATCTGGACTTCTTTCAATTTTGGCCAACAATAAATTTGCTTGCTTTAAAATATGTCGTTTCGTATAGACGTCATCAAAAAATAATTGATTCTCTAAAATCGGCACGCCTACTTCTTCTGCGATAGCTGGAATCACACTTTTTCCTGTCGTCTTACTATCTAAATAGTACAATCCATTTTCCTTACAGACGGCTAATACAACGCGCATAATCCGTTCATTTTCAGTAATTTTAGAACCCATGTGATGATTCATTCCTACAGCATAAGGATTTTGCTTGATTGCTTCAAGAACCCTTTCACGAACCTCCTTATCACTCATATCAGCAGTGATCGCCCCTGGGCCTAACCAGCTTCTTTTGCCCTTTTTCGGCTCCATTGGCATATGTATAATAACTTCATGACCTAACTCATGTGCTGTTTTCGCATCTGTTACAGTCGATGGTAAAAAAGGCATAACAGCAATTGTTAAAGGAGCTTCGAGTGATAGAATTTCTTTAGTACCTTTCATATCGTTGCCAAGGTCATCAATCACAATTGCTAATTGCTGCTTGATAACCTGAGCCGAAACAGGATTTACAATGAACATAGAAACGAATACGACTATAATTACGTACAAGATTCGCATCTTCACTATTTATCACCTCTAGTGTTACTATGCCAAAAAAAGCGCAACACTACTCACAAACAATTTTTTTGCTAATTGTAAAAGCATCGATACGATCACTGACAGGTTCAAAGCCAATTCCAAATTGCTTCGGCACCTCAATAAACCCGTTGTCTGTTATAACTTCTGGGTAAATGACATCTTCATGCCAATATCTTGATGACCCAGCAATATCCCCTGGATAACTAAAGGAATCTAATGAAGCCAATGCAATATTATGTGCTCTCCCTATTCCGGACTCTAGCATGCCTCCACACCACACAGGAACGCCCTGTTCTTTACAATAGTCGTGAATCGCTTTCGCTGTGGTTAAACCACCAACTTTGCCGATTTTTATTGTAATAATTTTACAGCTTCCCATCGCAATCGCTAGTTTTGCATCATGCAGTGAGTTTATGCCTTCATCAAGACAGATCGGAGTCCTTAATTGCTTTTGTAAAACCGCATGATCAATAAAATCATCATAGGCTAATGGCTGTTCAATCATTAAAAGATTATATTTATCCAGTTCTTTTAATCGTTCAACATCATTTAAGTGATAAGAGGAATTCGCATCAACCATAAGCGGCAGCTCAGGGAAATGTGTACGAATGGCTTCTACGACATGTACATCTGCGCCAGGCTTTACTTTCACTTTGACCCTCTTAATGCCCTCTTCTACATAACGGTGAATGATTTCTATCAAAGCATCATTAGAGGGTTGGATGCCTATGCTAATCCCCGCCTCTATTTTGCTTTTTGTCCCCCCTAATGCCTCTGATAAAGAGAGACCCTCCACTTTAGCATATAAATCCCAAACTGCACCTTCTATAGCTGCCTTAGCCATATGATTTTTCCGAATTGATGAGAAAGTGCTTTGAAGATCGTCAGGGTGCTTAATTTCATTCTTTAGTATTAGTGGAAGAAGAAAATCTTCCAATATATGCCAATTTGTTATGAACGTTTCTTCAGTGTACCATGGCGTATCAAAGGCTACTGATTCTCCCCAGCCACTTTCTCCATTCTCTTCAATTGCTTCGAGCAAGATAAAGTTCTTCTCTTGTACCACTCCAAAGCTCGTAACAAATGGTGTTTTCATCTTCATTCTTAGGTGCCTCATGATTACTTTTTTTATTCTCATTCTTACTCACTACTTTCTATATATGCCACCGTTTTCAATACAGCCGTAGCTAGTATATTTACACCAGTATACATTGCTTTACGATTAAATGTCATTTTAGGATGATGTAAACCAGGAGATAACCCGCAGCCTAGCCCAAGCATCGTTGCTTTTAAATCCGGTTTCGCTAACGTATAAAAATGAAAATCATCACCACCAGTTGTGACAACAGGCTTTTTCGTCATACTCTCTCCAATTACTTCAACTATAGATTGCTCCATGATCATCGTCGCTTCAGCGTTTTTCTCCGCAGCTGCTAAGTTCGCTAGTATTCCCCAGCGAATTTCAACCTGATTCAACCCAGCTAAATGATGTAAAATTCTTTCAACATGATCATAAAGAACTTCCATTCCTTCGTTTGTTTGCACCCTCATATCAACACTTAGCTTTGCAGAAGCTGGTATAATATTGGCAGAATCACCTCCTGCAATAAACTTAGTCACTTTTACTGAGTAAGGAAGCATAGGATCCAAATAGATTCCTTTTAAATTTGAGACAATCGAAGCTCCTACCTCAATTGCATTTTTCCCCAAGTGAGGACGAGCTGCATGTGCCTCTTCCCCATTAATCTCGATTTCGATAAACCTAGCTGCACCATGATGAATTGCAGGAACTGCATAGCCATCAGCAAGCTCTTGCTTTGGTCGAAGATGAATTCCATATAAATACTCTACGTCTTCTAAAACACCTTCTTCAATGAGCTTCAAAGCACCCGTCCCTTTCTCCTCAGCTGGCTGAAAGATAAAACGAAGGCATACATCTTTTTTAGTAAAATCATATTGATTTAATAAAAGTATCGTACCCACAACACAGGTCATATGTGCATCATGTCCACATGAATGATTCGCTTTAAAAACCCCATCGACTTCTTGCCATAAAGCATCCATGTCTGCTCTTAATGCAATAACATGAGAGCCAATACCAATCTCTGCAATAAGTCCTGGATGATCTCCAAATGTCGTTACCTTCACACCGTTATTTTCCAATAAAGTAGTAAGATAAGCGGTTGTCTGATACTCGTCCCAACTAACTTCTGGATTTTTGTGCAAATATTCAAATATTTCATCCAACAGCGGTATTGTCTTTGTATCAAGTTTGATTGTCATACATCCATTTCCCCTTAGAGTTAATACTATATACTATTTATTCATGAAAAAAATGTCCGTTATTTTAAGTATAATAGAAAAACCGGCAAATAAGCCGGTTTTTCTTATTTTTTATGCATTTTGAACTCTAAGAAAAGTTCATTGTAATATGCAAGCATATGTTTTCCGAGGTTCTCATACACTTCAAGTCTCGCTGTTAATTCCTCATCAGGATAAAAACGTTCATCTTCTACTACTTCGTCATCTAAATATTCTAACGCTGCCTTATTTGGTGTGGAATAACCGACATAATCAGCATTTCTAGCACCAATTTCTGCATCTAATAAGAAGTTCATAAATAAATGGGCACCTTCAACATTTCGAGCTGTTTTAGGTATGACCATATTATCGAACCATAAATTTGAACCTTCTTCAGGAACAACGTATTCTAAATTTTCTTTTTCCCACATAAGCTCCTGTGCAACACCTGACCATACAATGCCAATCCCAGCTTCATCATTTTGCATAAGCAAGCGGATTTCGTCACCGACAGTTGCTTTAATATTTGGTGCTAGTGCATCTAGCTTTTCTTTCGCTTGTTGAAGGTGGTCTATATTCACATCATTCAAAGAATAATGCAAACTATTTAACCCCATACCAATTACTTCACGAGCTCCATCTATAAGAAGAATCTCATTTTTAAACTCTTCTTCCCATAAATCATTCCAATGAGTAATTTCACGATCTTTTATAATGTCAGTATTATATAGGATCCCTACTGTTCCCCAAAAATAAGGAATCGAATATTCATTGCCAGGATCAAATGCAAGATCCATAAATCTAGGGTCAATATTTTGCAAATTAGGAAGCTTTTCATGGTCAACAGGGATTAATAATCCGTCTTCCTTCATTTTTTCGATTGTGTATTCAGATGGTACTGCAATGTCATAGCTTGTACCACCTTGTTGAATTTTTGTTAACATTGCTTCATTTGAATCAAACGTTTCATATATAACCTTTATACCTGTTTCTTCTTCAAACTCTTTGATTAAATCTGTATCGATATAATCTCCCCAGTTAAAAACAGTTAAGGTATTTCCACTCGTAAATCCTTGAGCTGAATTCATGCGATTGATGAGGACTAATAAGGCAATAGAAACAATCGTAACAATAATAAACGCTCGTATTAATTGTTTCATTGACGAACCCCCAATCCATTCGGTTTATTCGTTTTCTTCGTTATAAAATAATAACCAATCACAAGGATCATTGTGAAGATAAACAATAATGCAGATAAAGCATTAATATCTAAAGATACACCTCGTCGTGCTAATGAATAAATTTCAACTGATAAAGTTGTAAATCCATTTCCAGTTACAAAAAATGTCACGGCAAAATCATCGAGAGAATAGGTTAAAGCCATGAAGAAGCCAGCAAAAATACCTGGTGTAATATATGGCAGAATGACCTTTGTTAATACATCAAATTTACTTGCCCCTAAATCAAGTGCCGCATAAATCATTGTTGGACTCATTTCCTCAATCTTAGGCAAGACCATTAAAACAACGATTGGAACACTGAAAGCAATATGTGCTAACACAACTGAAATAAATCCTAATTGTAAACCAATCATCGTAAAAAGAATAAGAAATGATGCACCGATAATTACATCGGGTGATACAATTAATACATTGTTTAAAGATAGCAATGTATTTTTTGCTCTACGTTTACGAACATAAGCAATTGCTAATGCACCTGCAATTCCGATAATTGTTGACACGGTCGCGGAGATTAGCGCAACGACAATTGTGTTTAAAACAATAATCAATAAACGCGTATCCTCAAAGAGCGCTTGATACCATTCAAGTGTAAATCCTTCAAATTTATACATCGTTCCCCCACTATTGAAGGAATAAAAAATTAAATAAAAGATCGGGGCATAAAGAACAAGGAATACAATCGCTAAATAGATGGACGAAAGCTTCTTTTTTCTTTTCATTACATTATCCCCCTCCTTCTTCTACCTGTTAGAACCATGATCAGCACCATCGCTAAAATTAAGAATACAGCAATGGTTGCCCCCATTCCCCAATCCTGTGTTACAAGGAAGTGTTGTTCGATTGCTGTACCTAATGTTATAACACGGTTTCCTGCAATTAAACGTGTAAGCATGAACAAGGATAATGCAGGTATGAAGACAACTTGACATCCTGCCTTTACTCCATCAATTGTCAGTGGGAATATCACTCTTTTAAAAGTTGTCCAACTAGAAGCTCCTAAGTCATTTGCTGCATAAACAAGGGACGGATTCATCTCGTTTAAAGAGTTAAAAATAGGTAGAATCATAAATGGTAAAAAGATATAGACCGAAACGAAAATAAAGCTGAAATCGGTAAATAATATTTGCTTGCTGCCTACTCCGATTGCTTCTAAGAAGCCGTTTGCTGCACCATATGTTCCAAAGATACCTAAGAATGCGTATGCCTTTAGTAAAAGATTGATCCATGAAGGCAAGATAATAAGCAGTAACCAAAGCTGCTTATGCTTCGTTTTCGTTAGCAAGTAAGCAGTTGGGTACGCGATTAAAAGAGTAAATAGCGTAATTAAAAATGCATACCAGAAAGAACTTAATGTCATTGTTAAATAGACAGGTGTAAAGAACTTTTTATAATTATCGAACGTAAACTGACCATCTAAGTCAAAGAATGAAAAATACAATACAAGCAAGATCGGTGTAACAACGAAAAATGCGATCCAGATCACATATGGAATTAAATAAAAGTTACGTGAATTAGTTCTCATTCTGATCCTCTTCATACGCTTCTAATCGTTTATCAAATTCCTCTTCTGTTTCATTAAATCTCATAACATGGATCGCTTCTGGATCAAAGAATAAGCCGATTTCTTCCCCGACGATTGCTTTTTTCGTTGAATGAACTAGCCATTCATTTCCATCTTGGTCATAACAGCTAATTTCATAATGAACACCTCTAAACAATTGGCTGTCTACTTTTACTTGAAGTTTTCCTTTTTCAGGTGCTGTAATTTCTAAGTCCTCAGGTCTGATGACGATATCAACATCCTCATTATTATGGAGGCCTTTATCAACACATTCGAAAGTTCTTCCAGTAAATTGGACAACGTAATCATCTACCATCACCCCTGGGACAATGTTTGATTCACCAATAAAATCCGCAACAAATCGATTGATTGGTTCATCATAAATATCCGTTGGTGTTCCGCTCTGTTCAATCTTACCGTTATTTAAAACGAAAATTTCGTCAGACATCGCCAATGCCTCTTCTTGATCATGTGTAACAAAAATGAACGTAATTCCCAATCTTCGTTGCAGCTCTCGTAATTCATACTGCATTTCTGTACGTAGTTTCAAATCTAACGCTGAGAGTGGTTCATCTAATAAAATTATTTCTGGTTCATTAACTATCGCTCTCGCAATTGCAACTCGTTGTCTTTGTCCACCTGACATTTCACTAATTTCTCGACTGCCATAACCTTCAAGATTGACAAACTTCAATGCCTCTTCAACTTTTCGATTTACTTCATCGTTTTTCATTTTTTTAATCTTCAAACCAAAAGCCACATTTTCAAATACGTTTAAATGTGGGAATAGTGCATAATCTTGAAAAACTGTATTTACTTGTCTTTTATTTGCAGGCACATGATTGATCACTTTATTATGAAAGTAAATCGATCCTTCTGATGGTTCAATAAAACCTGCAATTAAACGTAAAACAGTTGTTTTTCCACAGCCAGAAGGTCCGAGTAATGTATAAAATTTACCTCTCTCAATTTCAAATGATACTTCTTTCAAGACAGGGGCGTCCTGGTCGTATTGCTTCGTAACATTTTCAAAACGAATAATAGAATTCTCTGCCATTTTGTCTCCTTTATAAACGATATTTTTATGTCGAATTATGAATAAAATTGCAAGATGCTAATAAATTATTCTAGTGGAATAAGCCCTGTTTTACAATACATTCTTTCAATTTTGACTTATTTTTTCCATGCACTTTTACTGAGTATTACTAAATCTTTATCGCAGTCTACGAAAACAATCATTTCTTTCTTTTCTTTTTTAATGATTCGATTACTTTCATGTGGTCGTGTTTTATTTTATATTCAGTTTTTGAATCGATGTCTACGACCGAAATATCAACGTTTTCTTTTCTCTTGTATATTGGGTATGCTTTAGATCTTGACTCAAGGATAATCCACTTGCTATCTTGTCGTACTAATTTCAGGTCGATAACGCCTAAATGATTTCCCCAATGCCCAGCCTGAACTGCTGGTATATTATTAATCGTTCCAAGTACACCGTCTAATGTATCCGACACTTCACCATTAGGAAAGATAGAATGACTATGACCGTATAATAGAACGTCAATCCCTTTTACGTGTGATAATGCGATCGTTGAGTTCAAATGTCTGTTTTGAACTTGTTGATCAGCTTCTAGGCCTGCATGATTTAGTGCTATAATAACGTCTGCACCGTCTTTCTTCATTAAAGGTATAAAATAATTAGCAGCATCAACTATATTTTTTACAGATAGTTTCCCTTTAAAGAATTCATTGTTCCACTTTGCAACGATCGGTGTTATGAATCCAATAACACCTATATGAATCATATGTTTCTTTCCGCCTGAGTCGATCACTTCCATTGGAATGATCTTATATGGTTTAAACAAGTTAAATTCACCCATTTGATTTGGTGTTTGATAGAACACATTCGCATTCACAACTGGAAAAGACGCATCCTTAAGATGGTCCATTAAATAATTCACTCCAAAGTTGAATTCATGATTGCCTACAGTCACGGCATCATATTGTAGCGAATTCATCACTTTTATAACTGGATGAACTTCGCCGATGTATAATAGCCGATTTTCATAGTAATAACGATTAAATTCATTTCCTTCTAGGAAGTCTCCTGTATCAAATAACAATGTATTATTGTTTTTCTGTTCCCTTTTTATTAAGGAGGCTGTTCTTATCAGTCCTTGTCTAAAGTCCTTCTTTAAAAGCTTGTAATCATAGTCCATTAAATATCCATGCATATCCGTTGTTTGCATCACTTTCAAATGAATGGTTGAACTTGCATGAATCGTAATTGTTGACATGCTAAAAATAACCAGTGTAATGAAAGTGACAAATAAACCTTTTTGCATCCTCACAAAAAAACGCCCCTTTAAACTTTCATTTCATTAGTTTGTTACAGATTGAAGTCGAATATGAACAAGGTAATGATAAAGTTACGTAAATTTTTTCTATTTACAAAAAAATTAATATCTTATTGTTGTATAAATCATATAAAATAGAATTACATCGTTAAGGAAGATTATTTACAGACGTGCGTTCACGCTTTTTATGGAGCAATTCATCGTAATTCCCAATTCAGTCGCACATGATGGAATAAAACCTTATGAATGAAGCAATAGACTGGGGGATTACAGTAAATGGAAGCGATTATTAATTTTTTTAAGCAAAATGGTATTAAAAGACTGATTATTTTTGCCATTTTAGTCTTTGTTCTATATTTGATGAGAAGTATGATAAACATTATTTTGATTACATTTATCTTCTCATTTCTTATGGATCGACTTGTGCGTCTAAGTTTAAAGAAAATTACAATCAATCGAAAACTTATGGTCGTCATATTATATACAATTATCATCGGATTACTATCTTATGGAATTACTAAGTACTTACCTGTTATTGTTAACGAGTTTTCTCAGCTAATTGTTCAACTGCAGCTTTTCTTTATGCAGGACCATGATCATTATATCTTGAATTACATCACCGACTTACTAAAGCGAAATGAAATTACTACTTATCTAGAACAAGGCTTAAGCATCATACTTAAATATTTCTCTGATATTAGTAAAATTGGAATTCAATTTATTATTTCAATTATTCTAAGCTTGTTCTTCTTACTCGAAAAAGATAAATTGATCGCATTTACATTAAAGTTCAAACAAAGTAAGGTAAGTGCCTTCTATAATGAGATCGAATATTTTGGAAAGAAGTTTGTTCAAACGTTTGGAAGAGTATTAGAAGCACAGTTTATGATTGCTACAGTCAATTGTATTTTAACAACACTTGCATTATGGTTACTTGGCTTCCCTCATTTACTCGGGTTGTCCATCTTAATTTTTTTCCTTGGATTAATTCCTGTTGCAGGCGTTATTATTTCCTTATTCCCACTATGCGCAATCGCATATACAATCGGTGGGTTTATGATGGTCATTTACATTCTCGGAATTATTATGATCATCCATGCGATTGAAGCATACATTCTAAATCCAAAGTTAATGTCAGCTAAAACGAATTTGCCTGTATTCTATACGTTCGTTATCTTAATCTTCTCAGAGCATTTCTTCGGTGTCTGGGGATTAATCGTCGGGATTCCTGTCTTTATCTTCTTATTAGATGTACTTGGCGTTCGAGATGTCAGTGAAATCAACAAAAAGAAAAAAATAGAAAAAGAAGTTCCTACTGAAATGTAATTGCCATTAATTAAGCCCTCATTGGTCTCATCCAATGAGGGTTTCTTCTTATGCTAACGCTCCAATATAGGACAACTCATCAATTGGTTTCATATCCACGCTACCGTCTATTATTTTTTGAACATCCTGTAATGTCGTAACTATAGAAACAGCAGTTCCCTTCTTGCCAGTAAACGGTTCAGCAACAAAGAACGGCTGTGTAAAATAAGCTTCTAAGCGTTCTCCACGCAAGTAGATTTCCTTTTCATGTTGTGGTAGTTTATTCACTCCCCATGCCATTACAATTGAACGGAGCTCTTTATATCTCCTTAACAGCTTTAATGCCCGTTGTTGAGTATGCAAATGAGTTTCGTCTAAGATGGATGATTCTATCACTGAAGAAGTTGAGTATAGAGGGTTTACTGCTGGAAACTTATGACGCGCTGATAAATCAGCGTCAAATTGTAATACTGTTTCTAATGGACCGTATGGTATTTCTTCATCTACTGCTTCACCAGATGTATCAAGTAAGCAGGTTGTGACGTTGTTCAATCCATTTATTTGTAGGCGCTCTTGTAATTCTATAATTTCACCTGTAATCACATGGCTTCTATCTGCTGCAAATAAGACATCTGTCGCCGCATTCATTTTCTTTATTTCCTCAAATGCTTCGTCAATCGTCATTACTCTGACATCTGTAAAACCATACACATCTTCAATGTCTTTTCCTGCTGATTTTGGCTCGAGTATCATAGTCTTATAGCCCTCTTGCTTGAGTCGGTAAAATAATTCAGCTAAAACGACGAGCTGACCCATTTTTGGTCTAGCAATTAACCCAATTGTACCTCCCTTCACAAGTGGTGCAAAAAAATCAATCGTTTTTATTTTCGTTTCGATCATCTCTTGACTCTCCCCTCGAATAAGTAATTCATCCAAGCTACATTTTGCTAAGCTAGCTAGTAATACAAGGGTGCGAACTTCGGCTCGAGCTACTGGAATTTTTCCAGTACATAAATTTGATACTGTTGCAGGGCGCAAGCCGACACTTTTTGCTGCTGCTGTAATGTTTGGAATTCTTCTTCTTAATAAATTTACATTTAAACGAATTTGATCCATATAATCCCTCCTTGTTTTTATTATATTATTCCATACGTTTAAAAGCAACGTAAAATTACGTTTTAACGTAATCAATTTTAATCTAAAAGTAAAAACTCGAGATGAGTTGATAATCTCGAGTTTGTTTTTAGAGAATTATGAGAGCAATTTCAAGCCAATGGCTGAAAGGAGGACAAGACTAATGAAGAATATCCTTTTTATATTTTTTGGTTCTCCGTAATAGATCATCCCTAATATTGCACCACCTGAAGCTCCAATTCCGGTCCATATCGCATAAGCTGTACCCATCGGCAAATCAACCATGGCAAGTGCTAGAAATAAAAAACTAAGTGAAAATCCTGCTAATAGTAAAAAGATAGACAGTGCATTTCTTTTTAAATGGACTTGGTTAATCATTGCCACTCCAACCATTTCAAATAGACCAGCTACTATTAAATAAATCCAACTCATGATGGCTCCTCCTCCTTCACTTGAGGTTCAGACACAATTTTCAGACCGATTACACCTATCAATAGGACCGCTATTAATCCAATTTTAGACCATTGAAACGGTTCATCAAAGAAGATGATTTCAGCTAATACTGTTCCTGCAGTACCTAATCCTACAAAAACAGCATAAACCGTTCCAACAGGTAGAACCCTCCCTGCCATTATCATTAAATAGAAACTAATGATGATACAAACAACTGTACCACTCCACTCTAACATGTTTTCTGCATGCTTTAAGCCTATCACCCAAAACACTTCAAAAAATGCTGCAATAAATACTTTTGCCCAATTCATGAATACATCCTCCTTCACAGTATTTTTACCGCATTATGCTTTTTTAAGAAAAATAAAAAAAGCCTAAGAGATAATGATCAATCTCCCAGGCTTTTATCCTTCCGTGTCGCAATGATTAATTGCGGGTCTTCTCTCGGACCAGTCTAAAATGATGTAATCATTTTACGGAACCCTAGAAAACCTATCTTTATTCAAGTTTATAGTTACATTATAGCAAATTGATTACTCTTCGTCTAATGAGAGTTCAAGGTAAATTGGACAGTGATCGCTCCCCATTATTTGTGGATGAATTTCTGCTATATCAATTTTTGATTTTAGTGCTTTCGAAAGGATAAAATAATCTATTCTCCATCCGATATTTCTCTCACGGACTTTCGCCATATAGGACCACCATGTATATGCTCCTTCTTGATCAGGATGCAATTCTCTGAAACTATCAATAAAACCTGAACCAAGTAACAACGTCATCTTTTCTCTTTCCTCAAATGTGAATCCTGAGTTGCCGATATTGGAACGAGCATTTTTCAAATCAATTTCATTGTGAGCGACGTTTAAATCTCCACAATATATGACAGGCTTTTTCTTGTCTAGTTGAACTAAATAATGTTTCATGCTCTCCTCCCATTCAAGTCGATATGGAAGTCTGGATAAATCCCTTTTTGAGTTTGGTGTGTATACATTGACTAAAAAGAAGCTATCATATTCTAACGTAATGATTCTTCCTTCACCCTCGGAGTCGTCATCACCTACTCCATAAGATACAGAAAGAGGTTCTTCCTTTGTGAAGATTGCTGTTCCAGAGTAACCCTTCTTTTCAGCATAGTTCCAATATTGATGATAACCTTCAAGCATTAATTCAATTTGACCTTCTTGAAGTTTTGATTCTTGTATACAAAAGAAATCGGCATCGATCTCATTGAAATAATCTAAAAACCCTTTTTTTACACATGCTCTTAATCCGTTCACGTTCCAAGACACTAGCTTCATCGTTGCAATTACTCCTTTTTTCCCTGTATGATTTAATCGTTACTATATATTCTACAGTTGATCAACTATTGTTGAAAGGGGAAATTAGTATTGGCAGAACATCATTTTCAATTAGTCGCAAACTGGCCAGGAGGAAGAAATGACGTAGGAACCATTTCTAGTGGACATTTACAAACAGATATATCTATTCCACCTGAAATGAATGGACCTGGAATTGGTACGAACCCAGATGAGATGTTGCTTGGTGCTGCAGCAACTTGTTATATCATTACGCTTGCAGCAATGATGGAAAGAAGCGGCATACAAAAAGAAGCATTATCGATGGAATCCACTGGAATTGTAGACTTTACAAACGGTGTCATTACATATAAAAAAATCATTCATAATCCGATAATTACGTTACGTTCAAATAGCAGTGATAAAGAACGGTCACTAGTAGAGAAATTAGCAGTAAAAGCAGAACAATCTTGTATGATATCTAGAGCACTTAAAGGCAATGTTGAAGTAGAGTGTAATGCAACCATTCGATTCGTATAGGTTCGTTCACTAGCTAAATGAGAACAGAGACAATGTCGTCATTTTCAAACTCTAACTACTTTTTTAGGTTATTTAATGATAGCACTCTTCTCAGAATGTTTTAATCAAGGCGTGCAGGCATATGGGAATAGGCATAGAACTCACTGTTCAGCTGGGTACTAATGAACAAAGTAGCGAGAATACGAGCTTTTATCATCAGTCTAAAATGACCATCCACATCGGATGGTTATTTCTCATCTTTTTGCAACAATTCCTCAAGCATTCTTTCACGGTGATCTAAGAAATACTTTGTTAACTGTACATGCTCGGTATCTTCATAATTTATTGGACTAATCTCTTCATTATCAAAGCTTAAAATCTCTGCATCAGGATATCCGAGTAAGATTGGTGAATGAGTAGCAATCATTAGCTGGCAACCATCCTCGACTAGATCATGGATGATTCTTAGAAATGCAAGTTGTCTCGCAGGTGATAGTGCTGCTTCAGGCTCATCAAGTAAATAAAGTGCCTTGCCGTCAAAGCGATTCATGAATAAAGATAAAAAAGATTCTCCATGTGATTGCTTGTGTAAAGATTTCCCACCGTACGCCTTATAACCATTTCCATAGCCTTCTTCTTCTAATTCGTCTATGTAGCTTGCAAATTGAAAAAACGATTCTGCTCGTAAGAAAAATCCATTCGTTACTTTTGGCATCCAACTAAGACGAATATAATTACTTAATGCTGCCTCAGAATCTCTTACTTCATAAGTATTTGACCTTCCCCCACCAGCAGTATTAAAACCACTTACATCTGCAATTGCTTCTAACATCGTGGACTTCCCAGAACCATTTTCTCCTACAAAAAAGGTTACTGGTTTGCGTATCTCGATTTCATCCATTGATTTAATCGCTGGAATATTTAATGGATATGTATTTTTATCAATTATTCTATCTTTTTGTAAGATAATTCTTTTCAAATACATTTAATCGCCTCCAGTTAAGAATAGATATTATTCAATTTCCCAAGTTCCTAAGGAAAAATCTAAAGCATTGAATTACAAGTACTCCACTTCCTGTACTTTTCACTCAGCGAAAGAGCCTGAGACTCTAATAGAATGTTTCGTTTTATTTTATTTACTGTGTAAATACATTCATAGAAATTCAATAAATAATCATGTCCTAGTTAAAATTCTAGCAATTTCTTATTATGTAAGTAAAAGCAAATGGCTATACTTAACATTCTATCATATCAAACTGACGGCTTCTCTTGTATATTCCCCTTCACACTTCTGATAAAATAAACAAAAGACTAATTACTAATTAAGCAGGTACATAAAATGAACTCATCACATTTAAAACGCTTCAGTATTACATTTGCTCTCGCAATGCTAATCGGTTTCGCTTTCAATTTATGTAGCATTCCAGTTCCATGGCTGCTCGGAGCAATGACAACCACTTTCATCATTGGAAACTATACAAACTTTAACTTATACTGGCCACCAATAATGCGTCATATTTCGATGCTTTTTATTGGCTATACAATAGGTCTAGCGTTTACAAAAGAAGCAATCACACAAATTGGAATTAAGCTTCCTTCCATGTTACTCATTACAATCTTATTAATCTTATTTTGTATTGCCTCTGCATACTTCATATCGAAACTTACGAAAATGCATTTTCCTACTCTCGTTTTAGGAAGTATTCCTGGTGGTTTATCGCAAATGCTAATCTTAGCAGAAGAGACAAAAGGAATTCAATTATCTATCGTAACCGTTATGCAGTTAGTGAGACTTTTCTTAATTCTTATGCTCGTGCCACTGCTTATGCTGTTCACTACAATCGGGCAAGTTACATCAGCGGAATGGATTCCACTAACACTTGAGGTTATTCCTTTGATTGCCTTATTCCTGCTCGTATCGCTTGCAATAAGCTTTTGTTTTGTAAAAATAGGGGCACCAACACCGTTTTTTTTAGGACCACTTATTGCAACAGCATCAATAGGAATGCTTGGAATATCAGGGCCGGAACTACCAAGCATTTTTCTCATTCTTGCCCAATCTTTTATAGGTGGCTACATCGGAATGATGCTTAGACGGTCGGAACTAAAAGGAATCAAAAAAATGCTAGGATTAACGTTGTTATCAAACAGCCTTTTAATTCTTTGTGCAATAGGACTAGCCTTCTTACTCACACAATTATATGATTATGCCTTTTTCACTAGTATGCTTAGTTTAGCACCCGGAGGGATGGACCAAATGGCTATCATTGCACATGATGTTAATGCGGATTTAGCCATAGTCACAAGCTATCAACTCTTCAGATTACTCTTCATCTTTTTCGTTGTGGCACCTCTGTTAAAAAGAATCTTACAAAGAAGATAATCAAGAAACTCCTTTCCAGAGTATCTACAAAAGGGATCGAGGAAAAAAACTCCTCGATCCCTTTTGTTCATTTTAATTGTATGGTTTTGTTAGATACTCCCTTTTTTGAGCGAATATGGTTTACCCTTCGAGTACATCGGTCTCGTTAGGCTGTTCTCCAATTCCAAAGGCGAACCATTTCAAGTTCATCTAGTCAAAAGTAAGCATTGTATGCATAGACAATCTTTTAATTCCCCTTAGGGTTGTCCATCGCATACCATGCTTTTCTTTTGCTTCTGTGAAAATAAACAACGGAATCGCTACTTGGTCTCCCAACATTAGAATAGAGGTGTTCCACTAAAGAATAAAAGAGAGTAAAATCAATCGCAGCATCCAATTTCCGAACTAAATGATTCTTATGGATAAGTTCTTCAATACTTAAAGCTTCTAATTGTTCAAGTTCATTGATTTGATTTTTAGTCATCAAGTTCCTTCACCTCAAGATTAAGTACAAATTAGTGAAGAGCTAGTGTTGAACCCAGTCATTCTTGCACCTATACCAGCGCCAATTAGCTTCGTTAATACTGCAAGAATCGCTAATCCGACAATAAATACAAAATGCTCCGATAAACCAAAAAATGTAACATTAGAATCAATGCTTACAAAGAATACAGATACAAAAATTGTATAGGCGATCAGCGCTATTTTACATTCTACTTCATGCTTATATTCTGTTCTAGAAATTACAAATGCTCCAATGAAACTTGCTTACTCCTAGCATCACAACTATTAATATATCATCTAAAAGTGTAGCACTAAGCGCTGTAGTATTTAGCTGGCTTAATTCTTTACGTTTGCACAGGAATTGATCGGAGGTCGCAGATAGCAATAACCATAAGATTATCGCATTTCCATCTTCCATTTCTACGAGTAATCCGGTACCAAATCACCTACTAACCATAGCAGAAACCCACCTACAGCTACTGCAATAGATCAAACTCTATTTTTATTTAAATCTTCATTGTTTGATCATAATATAGCAAAAACATTATTAATAAAAATGTAACTAAGTCTTCAATAACTATAGATGAATCTACCCATCCTAATAATGCTGGATGATCAATGATGCACCCAGACAATCAATTTATCTAAACCAGATGACTGGCCAATGCGAACCACGAGGTATTCAGCTATTTTAGTACGAATAATGATAAGTGCTCGTAGTAATCTGTGTAAATTCGACATTTTTTTCTTTTGTGAGTTTTATGACATATAACGTCTTGTTTTGATAGCTTTTGTCACCATGCAGGAAATAAACAGGCCACTTGTCAAATACATTGAATAAGAAATTCATAAACACTTACTTTTAGGATGAAAGGACGGAAAATCGTGAATAAATTATTTGAAAAAGCCTATACAATTAACGAAGTTTCAAAACAAGTTAATGTTCCTCCTGGAACACTAAGACAATGGGAGAAAGATTTAAAAGGAATCCTAATGATACCCCGTGCTAAAAATGGCGCTCGTTATTATACAGAAACAGAAATTGTATTGTTGGAAAAGATAAAAGAAATGCGGTCAAAAAATCTGTCTCAAAAAATGATTAAGGAATTAATGGCAGCACATCTAAATGGAGATGAACATACAACCGCTCCACTTTTACAAGAAAATGAAATCACTGTGAAGACAAGCTCACCCGATGAAAACATGGAGGTGATAATTCATCAATTCAAAGCAGAAGTTGTAGAAGAGTTAAAAAACGAACTAAAAGTTTCTATCCAGAAAGAATGGGTAGAAGAAATAAAAAAGGAATTATCCAAAAATGCTCTTCATACAGTAAAGTCAATTTCCGACTCAATATACAAATCTGGTGAAAAAACAAGGGCAGATATTGCTCAACTTCAAACTGAAATGCAACAATCCTCAGAGGTTACTACTGAAGCTGTCCACACCTTATCAAAGCAAGTTTCGAAGTCATCAAAACGTACTTCCGAGCATATCCATACGTTAACGAAAAAAGTTTCGAAGGTTTCAGAGGACACTTCCGAAGAATTCAAAAACATGATTCATTATATTTCAAGTTCAGCGGATGTTACGAGCAAAGAATTAAACGAGATAATGGGCTCATTAAATGATGACATCCACTCATTAAAAAAAGAAAGAGAAGCGCATCTACATATTTTAAAGCAGCGAGAAAAGCAATATGAAAAGGAAAGAGAATCGATTAGTATGCGAGAGGAATCGTTCCATACCTTTATTGATTCCTTTAGAAAAACAGCTGCTTCTAGAGAAGTAAATAAAAAATGGTGGCATTTTTGGAAGTGAATATTAAATGTAAAGGAGTGGGTCATTAAAAAAATGACCCACTTCTATAAACAGTGGAGGCTCATTTATGACACTATCAAATAATAATTCTGCAGACATTACATCATCATCAAAATATCAATCGTTCCAAATGGACGATATTGAAAAAAAGATGGAGGAAGTCAAACAGAAACTAGAGGAATTAGAGAAAAATATCGAAGTATTAAAAAAGTCCCAAGGGTGAATAGCTATATGCTAGGTTAATTCTACTGCATCTTTCCAATCTCCTTCCCCTATTCTCCCTTCAAAACTCCCGCTTTCACTTGTGAAAAAATTCCTATTATTGATCATTTTACAAGTTTCACCGGTTGGAAAATATTCCATTACATCGAAGAAGATATATTTTTGTCAATTTCCGTTCTTAATCTTTATAATATGGGGTATAAAGATAATGAGATGTTGTAGAATGCGAGTTGAAGTAAATGAAAAAAATTCTTTTGGTTTTATTGTTATTCATTGGTATTTACTATATTTATCCAACAATTTCAAGCGATGACCGTGAACACATAAATGCTTCATCTATGTTTGAATCTTTTAAAGCAGATTTGCAATCGATCAAGGAGAATGAAGCTCTTGCGACAATTGCAAATACTTTTATGAATGGGCTTGAGAGCATTGTTAAAGAGGTTCGCTCGCTCGTTCAGCATTTATCAACTAATGATGATAATTCTACCACCTTTTTTACGAAACCTCAGTTAAATGACCCAACATCTTCTGTTTTTTCAATCATGAATATAGAAATCGGAGATAATCAAGTTGATGTTGAAAATGAAATTGGTGATGTAAAAAGAACTTCGCTTAACGAGTATGGCTCAATGTGGCATACCTATCATGATAACTATAACCAATTCATTATGATTTCCTATGATGAAGAAAATCAAGTCAATGGGATGTACACGAATCAAGATATATTTACATCTCAACTGGAAATCAAATATCATACACCTAAAGATCAAGTGATTGAACAGCTTGGAGAGCCATTGCAGCGGTTAAGAAAAGGATTAACATATTTTCAGTTTGAAAAAGAAAAAGGATATGAATTGTTTCATTTAGATGGTCAATACATTACAATCTTTTTCGATGAACATACAGAAGAACGAGTCACTGCTATTCAAATAATAAATGAATCATTAGAGAATAATAAAAATGGTTTTTATGGAGAAATAAGCTCTGATTTAATGACGGGCTTTGAATATCAACTGTTTGATTTAACGAATGCAGAGCGACTCAATTATTCCCTTCCATTACTTGAGTGGTCTGATGAGGTGAAAGCAACTGCACGGGCACATAGTGAGGACATGGCAGTGAACAAATATTTTGATCATACTAATCTACAAGGACAATCCCCATTTGACCGAATGGAGGAAGATAATATCTCATTTTCTGTTGCTGGGGAGAACCTTGCGGCCGGACAATTCAGCAGCATATTTGCTCACGAAGGTTTAATGAACTCAATTGGCCATAGAAAGAATATCCTTCATGATGAATTTCGCCAGTTAGGAGTTGGAGTTTCCTTCAATGAAGAGGGACACCCCTATTTTACTGAAAAATTCTACAGAAAATAATGAAACGAAGTATTTAGAACTGCCAAAGCATGTAGACAAAGTCGAAAATCGACATTGTCTACATGCTTTTTAATAGACTGGAAGAACTTTTACTAAACATACAATTGAAAATATGGTTATTAAATTTATCAAAAAATAACCCATTCATCATTTTCGCAAGTAATTAATTTAGTTATGTTATCCTTCTATAAGCAAGTTACTTTGTATCTGTTCCAACGATTGATATCATATATATGATCATAAAATATGATTACTTACAGATAATTTATGAAAGTAGATGATTAAATAGATGACGAAAAAAGTGAAATACTCCGTATTGGATTTATCTCCTATTGTTGTTGGGAAAGATGCATCTGATTCATTGAAGAACTCATTAGATCTTGCAAAGCAAACTGAAACATGGGGCTACAATCGCTATTGGATTGCGGAGCATCATAATATGCCTGGCATCGCAAGCTCAGCTACATCCGTTGTAATGACCCATATCGCAAGTGGTACTGAAAAAATAAGAGTTGGCTCTGGTGGAATCATGCTGCCAAATCATGCACCTCTTGTCATTGCTGAACAGTTTGGTACGCTTGAGTCACTTTTTCCTGGCCGAATCGATTTAGGATTAGGTAGAGCACCTGGCACAGATCAAGTTACTGCAATGGCATTGCGTCGTGATAGAAGGAGTGATGGAAACGATTTTCCTGAGCAGTTATCTGAGCTACGCAGCTATTTTAACCCTGATTTACATGATGGTCCAATGCACGTACGAGCATATCCTGGTGAAGGCTTGAATATACCAATTTGGTTGCTTGGCTCAAGTGGCTTTAGTGCACAATTAGCAGGACAATTAGGATTGCCGTTTTCATTTGCAGCTCATTTCTCACCAGAAAACACGATCCCAGCATTAAGCCTTTATCATAGAAGTTTTAAACCATCCAATGTTTTAAGCGAACCATATACAATGGTCGGAGTCAATATTATTGCAGCAGAAACAGATGAGCACGCAGAGTATTTGTCAACATCGTTAAAACAGGCTTTCCTCGCAATGATGAGAAACAAACGTGGAAAACTGCCTGCACCTGTCCAATCGATGGATCACCTTTGGACGCCTTACGAAGAAGATTTACTAAGAAAGCAGCTAGGCTCCTCCATCATCGGAAATAGAGAAACAGTCAAAGCAAAAATTGAATCGTTTCTAGCAGAAACTAAAGCAGATGAACTCATCATCAATGCGCAAATTTTTGATCATAATGAACGATTGAAGTCATATGAAATTGTCTCTGATGTAATGAAAAGTCTGTAATCGCAAAACAAAAAAGCCTACGATGAAGGCTTTTTTTGTTTTGTAAGTTCATCAATTAATTTCTCTGCACTTCTACGATAAAGATTGCTCATATGCACAAGTACGACTATCTCTAAAGTCCTTTTAATAATAGAGGCTTCTTCTTCATTGAAGGAAGCTAGAACATCGTTTATATCATGATCCAATCTACTTATTTCTTGTGTGAACACTTCATTGTTTCTTTCCGACATTATTAAGAAGTTTTGGTAAATCCCATCCAAACTTCCATCACCTTTTACAGCTTTTTCATTTAAAGGGTCTAATGTTGTTTGTATATCTGCTAATGACAAGCTTCCCTTTAATTGATAAATGAAACTAATGAAGATGATGTGTTCTCTTGAGTATTTTTTGTTTTTTATTGGAAATAGGATTTTGCCTTTTGCATAATTATTAATCATTGTTTTCGTTAAAAGCTTTTCATCATCATTTCGTTTAGAATTTGAGTATTTTTTTTCAAATAGTTGAATCACCTGGTCCATATATAAATCAATTTCTGGAATGTCCTCTAATTGAATCTGTTCATTTAATGATAAGCTATTTATTGTATCAGTTATAGAATTCATTGAAATCTCCTAGTCGTAACATTTTCCTTTATCATACAAAAAAACTAATGAAAAGTAAATGTTGACTACATCTAGATATAGTTGTATTATTATAAGTAGTTAACAAAACTACTTAACAACATACAAGGAGTTGTTTATCATGCATACATATATACGAGAACCTATTAACGGACTTACACACTTAGTTGGGGCAGTTTTATCCTTTATTGCACTACTTGCAATGGTCATTAAAGCAGCCTTAACGGCTCCAAGTGCATTAACGATTGCTTCAGTTATTATCTTTGGTATTAGTATGATTCTATTGTATTCTGCTTCTGCTACTTATCATATGGTAATGGCAAAAGATAAAGTAATTGCATTTTTAAGAAGGCTCGATCATTCCATGATTTTTGTGTTAATCGCAGGATCTTATACTCCATTCTGTTTAATCACACTAAATGGAACTGTCGGATGGACGATCTTTGCAATTGTAACATCGCTTGCTGTATTAGGGGTAACATTCAAGTTGGTTTGGTTTAATTGTCCGAGATGGCTATCAACTAGCTTATATATTGGAATGGGTTGGATTATCATCCTTGCCTTCTCGCCACTTTCTTCAGCATTAGATTTAATGGGGGTTGGACTATTAATTCTAGGTGGTGTTTTATACACAATTGGCGGAGTTATTTACGCAATAAAGCCTAAGTTTTTAGAATTTAAACATTTTGGATTTCATGAGATTTTTCATATTTTTATTATGTTAGGAACGACAGCTCACTTTTTATCAGTGTTTTTATATGTTTTATGATTAAGTGTTTAGTATAAATTAATTCCTTATTTGAAACTCTCAACAAAAGGATTGAGGAAGCCTCCTCAATCCTTTTGTTCTCTTAAATTGTATTTTTAATGATTTATTATTGTTAATATCGGATATAAAACTACACTTCTAGTACATCAATCTTTTACTATGATCCATAACTTGAGGAGGCAAATTCTTTAAAGTTCATTACTGCAAAAAGTATACATATCCTGAAAAGGCATTTAATATGTCATTTTAGAAGTTTCAATCGTAAACCTGGTCTTTTCTTTCGTCTGCTAAAACTTTTTCAATCGTCTTTTCTTTTCGCTACATAAAGATTTCATTTTGCTCTTCATAGTAATGAGCAACTTCTAAAACATATTTTTTGATCTTCAGTTGTATAGGTTTGGTGGTTATTATGCATTCCTCGATACTTCATCTTGCGGAGGTGTGTAACACTCAAAACGTTCATCATAAATCAAATTATATTTTCGTATAATAGAAAATCCATTTAAATATAAACAATAGTGCGAACCTCATCAAATGTTGATCTATTGATCAAATACTAAATACATAAAAATAATCGTACTATAAATTTATTCATATAATGACAGAAGGTAAACTAATTTCAATAGTATGCCTTCTGTCCGAACAACTACTTAATTGAGTTCCTATTATATTCTATAAATTCACATCAACCTTTATAATAGCCAGCTCAGTATTTCTAACGCCAATATATTTTAGAGTCTCAGCTCTTGTATTATGTCCATAAATCGACTTTATAATGGAGATTGCAATCCCTTTTTTATAGGCATGGTAGCCAAATGTTTTTCTTAAAGTGTGTGTACCAATATTGCTATCTATTCCAACATCTTTAGCAGACAAATTTATAATACGATATGCTTGCTGCCTTGTAATCGGTTTATTAGATTTTTTGGATTTAAATAAATAATCATTTGGTTTCACTGTGTGTTCTTCAAGATATCGAGCAATGGTATTTTTCACTTTTACATTCACATAATATTGTTTTTTCACTTCATTTTTTTCACAAATAACAATAAAATCTTTCAACTTACTATTCTCATAAACGTCTGAAACTTTTATTTTTAATAAGTCACTAATTCTAATTCCTGTATTAATCCCTAAAACAAACAACAAAAGATCTCTCAATGACTTTTCTTCAAGCTTTTTCTTTATTGCATTAATACTCTTCATTTCCTTAATTGGTTCGACAGACTCCATTTTTCCTCTCCACTTCTACAATACATTTACGTCAAACACTTCCTAAATGCATTTAATTGCAATAAAACTATAAGCACTTTTCTTCAAAATGATGGATATCATTTTTATGGCCCATTACAACTAAGATATCCCCTATCTGTATATCTTCATCAGGCATTGGTGAGATGTTCATCACGTTGCCTCTCTTTAGAGCAATAATAGTTACTCCGTATTTTGCTCGAATATTTAACTGAACAAATGTTTTATTACTAATTTTTTCAGAAGCAAATACTTCAACAATACTGTATTCGTCGGATAAGTCGATGTAATCAATAACCTTATCAGAATCCATTTGATGAGCTATACGCTTTCCCATATCTGATTCTGGATGTATTACTAGATCTGCACCGAGCTTTTCTAATACTTTATGATGATAATCATTTTGAGCTTTAACCCAAATCTTTGGAACGTTTAATTCCTTTAAGATTAATGTGGATAAAATACTAGCCTGTATGTTTTCACCAATCGCCACAATTACATGATCAAAGTTGCTAATTCCTATTTTTCGCATTGAGTTCTCATCTGTCGAATCAAGTTGTATAGTTTGAGTGGCAAACTGAACGTAGTCATCTACCCTTTCTTCATCTTTATCAATCGCTAAAACCTCGTGACCATATTGATAAAGCTCCTTGCAGATCGTTCCACCAAAACGACCTAGCCCTATCACTGCAAACTGTTTTTTATGTTTAACCATTTTATACCACCCTTAAGAAATAAAAAAAACCATCATAAAGAAATGGTCTATTACATGACCTTTCCTCTTTTAATTAACGCTTACGAAGTTAGCTGTCGGGTTTGGAACTAAGAGTATCCCATCTTTAAATTAAGATTCACCCCAAGGCATTTTGCCATGAATATTGGTTCCTCCGCATTACCTTTGCAAATAAATTTAGCGAATAAAAGGTTTGTATTTCGTTTTCATAAACATTAATTTACTCCTGAAAAAGTGTAAAGTCAATCCTATTTTCTATAGAAACTTCTCTTTAATAAATAGATCTATTTACTTTATAAATCGGAAAGAATACGTCATTTAAGAAAAAAAAACGTACTAACATCTTATTTTGTTAGTACGTTATCGATTATTTTTTTAATTTCTACAATTTTGGGGTTCTTGCCTAAGTAGGAATCGTTTTCTAATGAAGAAAATACACTTTGAACGATAGATTTTCTGATATCTACAACTTCAATTAATTCCTCTTTTAAGAAATCCAATAATTCATTCAATCTTAGTTTATCGCTTTCTTGAAGTGGTGATTTTGTAATTGTATTTTTCAGTTGGCCATAGTGAAGTAAAAATAAATTGATGTTATCAACATTTACAGTTTGATCCTCATTTACCCACCTTGCTAATGTCTTTGGATGGATTAGATATTCATCTTTAGCAACGACATCATGAACAATTGATTGTAAACGATGAACAGAGTAGCGAATAACATGATCTATATCATCATTAGTGTCGCTATCATAAAAATAAAAATGCGCATTTTGATGAAGAATGCCAATAAACATACTTGCACAATCAAATAAATATTTTTCATTCTCTTTACCAAATAGATCACAAAAACGATGCACAAGCCATTGCATTTCATGTAGTTGTTGTTGCCGAATAAACTGCACGAGTTCCTTATCTTTTGATGCAAGAATTTCACGATATAAGTTAAGCAGCTTATTCTGCTTATTCGATTTCATCTGGATAGACATTTGTTCACAAAATAAGTTCAGATCTCTAGGATTCTTGCCAACCAATAATTTATTTCTTTCTAGATCATGTTTTTCGTGTAACCATGAAATCATACTCATCAACAATTCACTTTTTGATGAAAAGTAATTATAAAAAGTCCCTTTAGAAATACCGCTACTTTCAATTATTTCCTGAATTGACGTAGCTTGATATCCTTTATCGATAAAAAGGTGATGGGCAATTTCCATCACATGTTTCTTTCTTTCATTCATCCAAATCACCTTTTCATGCAAATTATATAAACAGTTTATATGAAGAACAAACGAAATACAATGCATACGACAAATGGAACAGGTTCAAGAACACTAAAAGATAATCTCCATCTTCTTTTGGGCAGTAGCTTTTTGCTTCATGACAAGTAAACTCCACAACTAATTGCATTGATGACATGACCGAACTTCTTGTAGAGCAAAATCACATTGCGTTTTGACTTAGTAGAACCTTAATTTAAACTATGCAGTACGACATATCCGCTACTTAGGCTTTTACCCCGGTCACTGCGTTACACACTATATTTGAATAAATCCCTTGAAACTAGTAAAAGTTGAGTACGATTCTCAACAAAAAAGCCTATCCTCTTGAGATAGACTTTTAACAATTATAATTTGAATTTCCCAATTACACGATGCAGTCCATTAGACATGTTTTGTAAGTATTCTGCTGAGATGCTTACTTCCTCCATTGAGGCAGATTGCTCTTCTGTTGCTGCTAAAACGTTTTGAGTCGCTGCTGCTGATTGTTTTGAGATTATTGAAACGTGATCCATCATGCCTACAATTTTTTGTGAAGCTGCTGTCATGTCTGAAATCACTTGAGAAATTTGATCCATTTGAAGCGTTACATTTGAGACTGAACCTTTCAGCTCTAAGAATGAGTTTCCAGCGAACTCCATCACGTCAATACCCTGTTTTACTTCTGCTGTAACAGTTTCCATCATCGTTACAACTCTATTTGTTTCATCTTGAGTATACTTAATTAATTCACCTATCTGAAGGGTTGAGTCTGCTGACTTTTCGGCCAGATTCCTAACTTCATTAGCAACAACTGCAAACCCTTTTCCTTGTTCACCTGCTCTTGCAGCTTCAATTGCTGCATTTAATGCTAATAGATTTGTCTGAGCAGCTATACCACTTATTACTTCTACAATCGCACCAATTTCATGTGAGCGCTTACCAAGTCCAATGACAATCTCTGATAATTGGGCCACATTTTTCTGAATTGAATCCATTTGTGCCCCTGCTGATAGTATTAACTCTGAACCTGAATGCGCCTTATTCAAGGACAAACGTACATCTGATTTCGTTGCTTCATTACTTGTGATAAATGCTTGTAAGTTTGAAGTTAATTGTGATACAACATTTGTCGTTTCATCAACACCGTCAACTTGTTCTTCAGCATTTGTTGAAATCTCCTCAATTGAATGTGTAATGAGCTTTGTCGCCGAATTTGTTTGTTCTGCACCTACTGACAATTGTTCAGAATATTGCTTTATTTCGTTGGAAGCCCTTACAACTTGGTGTAATACAGTTGTCCAGCTCTCCATTGTTTCATTTAAAGCAGTTGCAATTGGTCTTAATTGTCCTACTCGATTTTCATCAACTCTGACTGTAATGTCACCAGCTTCGATCTTTCCTAGTACATAATTAATTTTTGCTATTGGTGCTACAAAACGCTTATAGTTTACGATTGATGATAAAATACCGATCAAACTTCCTAGTAATACTACCGCTACCATTGTTAAGATGAGACTAACTCCAGTAATTCCATTTCCAAAACATACACCAAGCCCAACTAATATAATGCCCGGAATAACTACAAGCATTGTCCTTAACATATAACTTCGTAACGTCATAATATCCCTCGCTATTATTTGGATTCTTATATCTTAAGTCCTATTATTCATTATAATGGATATACTACGAATATACTATCATAATCCTGTAAAATTTGGATGTAAAAGGAGATGTTTACAATGACAGAAAAACCAAAGCCTACTAATGACCAAAAAAATAAGAATCAGAAAAATCAAAACGAAGTGAGGGAAAATAAGCAGCAAGTCGAACCTGAATTCAGTGAGTTTGGAACCGGTTTAAACGGGATGCTAAGATAATCAAGCGGCTTGGACAAAAAGTTGTCAATAATCGAATTGGCACTTCATATATATCATAGAACCTAATTATATTTGGGAAATTGATAGGATGGAGTTTAAATTATGACTGTTGGCTTACTTATCGTTTTTATTTTTGTTATGGTATTGCCGTTCACATTAAAAGTAGTCGAAAGAAATCTAGAATATTTTCTATTTTTGATGGGGGTTGTAGCTGCCTACATAGGGGGGGTATTAAACCCTGAGTTATTTGTTAAAGCAGCAAGTGACCCAATTAAAATAACAATTGCCGTATTCATTGCAGGACTTTGTTTTAAATGGTTTCAACGTCCGTTAAAAAGAATCATTCAAACAATTAAAAAGAATATCCCCTTTCCAATATATATCTTTTTAGTGATTTTTTTATTAGGGCTTGTTTCTAGCATCATTACTGCAATTATCGCAGCACTCGTCCTTGTACTAATTGTAACTAACAGTGATCTTGAGCGTAAATCTGCAATTAGACTTGTCATCCTCTCATGTTTCTCAATTGGTATGGGTGCAGCATTAACACCATTAGGAGAACCGCTTTCAACGATTGCCATTAGCAAACTGCAAGGTGACTTTTTCTTGTTACTTCATTTGATAGGAAAAGAAACCATTTTGGCTCTTTTGTTTTTTTCAATACTTGGTATGCTTGTCGTTCGATTGCCTACTCAATTAGAATCTTCAATTAAAACTTTTGATAACACAAATGAAACTTACGAAGAAATCGTCGTTCGTTCATTAAAAATTTATTTCTTTGTGATGGGGTTAACCTTCCTTGGTGCAGGGTTTGAGCCTCTTATTAACAAATACTTAATTGGATTAGACCCCTTACTTTTATATTGGATTAACATCATAAGTGCATTATTAGATAATGCAACATTAGCAGCTGCTGAAATCAGCCCGTCGATGGATTATTATACGGTGAAAATGATAATGCTTGGGCTGTTAATCAGTGGAGGTATGCTCATTCCAGGTAACATTCCAAATATTATAGCAGCTGGAAAAATGAACATCTCTAGTAAAGAATGGGCTACATTTGGTGTGCCGCTCGCCTTATTTACGATGCTGGTCTATTTTCTATTAAAACTAATGATTTAATTCAGTAAGAACTTCTTAATGGTGAAAGTACTTAAAGGTTTATTTAACATAGAAGATGTAAACTTTATAAAATTAATAAAAAAGCTGGCAAAGGAGTTTTTTCACCTCTTTAGCCAGCTTTTGCTCATTCATTGTATGAAGTTTGAATATCTTCAAGTGTTTGCTGTAATTGTTCTCCCCAATGGTCATTTACTTTTTGAAGTTTGACTTCTCCTTCTTCATCTAATAAAACATAACCACGAGATGCCACTTGATTATTTTTCATTCCTACCGCTTCAGAAAATTGTAATTCTGGATCAGAAATGAATGGCAAACTTTGGCCAAACACTCTTTCTAATTCATCATGAAGAACTTTTTGCTCTTCTGGAGCATCATTGCTTACGATATACATATTGACATCTAAATCATCAAATTGATCAAGCTTATCATGCAACTCAACTAGTTGCTGTTGGCAGAGTCCTCATGTATATGTCGTGATAAAGAAGAAAATTGTTTGCTTGTCTTGTGGGAAGGTCACGTCTGAACCATTATGGTCTTTTAATGTAATGGATTGATCTAAAGACTTTGAACCACAAGCCGTTAAAAACAGCATTCCTGCTAACAACAGCAGAAAAATGGATTTTTTTCTCATATGCACTCCCCTATTTTCTTAAAATCATAATAGCACAACTATAATACTTTCTTGATGACTTAGCAACTTATACAGCTTCGTAAGCTTCTTAACTAACCCCACCGGATTCTACAATCTGCACTTTGACATTAATTTTAATTGGAATATCGCGATAAATTTCCTCCCACTTCTTTATATCCCATTTCCGGGTTTTGGCACGAGTTTCTTCTCCAAAACCGATTGGATCAACTCCTAATTGTTGAAAATTCTTAACTAACACTTCTCCATTTTCCTTTATAAATTGTTGAATTTTTTCTTCCATCTCTTTAATAACAGGCTTAGTAATCTTCCCATCAGTGAATTCACGTACAATCGTTTTTATTTCCAATCTAACTGTAATCGGTTCACTTGTCATCGGCTTTTCTATTAAGATTTTTCTTTTAGAATGAACAGCAGAGATAGAGAATAGGGTTTCTTTATCCAACTTTATTTTTTGAGTGTCCCGACTCGATTTTCGATTCATGAGCATTTGGATAAGGAAGAAGTCTTCTTGACCAATCATCCCTTTTAATTGATCGTCTTTAAACAGCCCAATTCCTTTAATCATCAAAGTATTCCCATTATTCGTTATGATCGGGACAATTGGATCTGCACCTTCTGCATAATACCTGTTCATAAACAAATGTAAGTTGTTTTTAGGAATTAATCCCGTATCAATATTCTGCTCAATAATATTAGATAAATATAACCCAGTATCATTATCTGAGTATTGATTCGACAGAACCTTTTCTGTACTTTCTTCAGTAACACAAAAGTATACATTTGCACCAACAGATGGATCTCTAACAAGGCTATCCGCAACATCAATAATGCCATCCTCAGCTAAATCTCTATGAAAAAGGGCTACTTCAAGTTTCCCACTTACTAAAGGTTTGTCCGACTGTAAACTTATCTTGTCACGTATTTCTTTACTTAACAAACCTGTTTCAGTAATTGATTTATTAATGACTGCTCTACTTGCTTGATATTCAGGATATACAGCTGTCAACCTTAATGACTTACTATGTCTATCCTCATATTCATAACCTATGGCGGTGGTTAGTTGAACATCATCTAATATATTTTTATCTAATTCCATACAGCCTGTACAAAATATAATAGCTAAGATAAAGATTAATAATCTCATTAATCTACGCATTATATTCACCTTTCTTCATTCCTACTTTATGACGTAAAAGTGAAATAATAAGCAGAAAAGGAATCCAAAAAATAAGCAAAAACAATCCAGATAGACTTAAGTACTTTGTAAGGAGCTCAATTTGCATTCGACCATCAATCGATACTGTAACAACAAAGACTAAGCATGCAGCTATGAGAATACAAAGTCTTTTATTCAGCTGAAATACCTTTTCAATTCCATACGTACTAGCCCATAAACTCAAACAAATATTTGGTAATATTATAAGCACCCAAGAGGTGATGCCGATGTATTCAAATCGCTCGACAAATGGCATTTCAACTATTTTCCAAATTGATAATGTTGCCCAAATAAATATATCTACTTCTTTTTCACTATAAAAACCGATTGAAAGGACCATTATATATAAGTATTGAATCATTGTAAAAAAATTACCCAACTGTGCCCACTTCTGTGATTTTTCTGGCTGTTGTATTCTTGTATAGAATAATAATAAAGTCGAGAAGCCTAAATAACTTGTCATCATCATATACCCCCCCATAAGATGTTCCATTATAGAATGATTCATAAAGGGAAGTAAGTTTTGAAAATTAATATACTCTAATGCGTAGAGAAAAGTAGAAAAAATATAAAGAGGGATGATAACACCTAAAACAGTAATTCCTACGACAACACGGAAGCCAGCTTTTACACAATATACTGCTAGAATAAGAAGAATCAAAGAAAATGTATATATGTTAATTGATGGAAATACCCATACTTGCACAATCTCTATAAAGCTTCTTAACACTGTAATTCCAATCAAGGCCCAATTCAGAATCAAAAAGACATTAAACAGATTACCTAACCACTTTCCAAAATATTTTATATGTATGTCTATAATATCTTGCTTTTCTCTATTTAATAATTGATAAGTTAAGTAAAGTGAACAGCTGATAAGTATCCCTGCAAGAATGACAGAAATCCAGGAATCATTTCCTGTATACTTGACGACACCACTTTGAAAGCTAAGAATACCGATCCCTACTTGAACACCTGGTATCAAATACGCAACTAAGTATGGAGATATTTTTTCTTTCTCAATTTTGCCGTCCATATAATTAGCCCCTTTTTGAATCGTTAATTTCTTTTGCTTTCACAGAATTAAATTTTTGCGTTTGTTCTGTTTCTTGTTGCAGAGGTCGTAGGCTTTGATACTTAAAAGGCAAACGTAGAACGATATCTTTAAAATCCTTTATTCTAACAGGATACATTGGCTCAAGAAATGGACGCCCTAACGAAGAAAGCCTTAATAAATGGATTAATAGAAAACAAAAGCTAACGGCTACGCCAAGCAACCCAATATAATAAGCCATTAAAAGAAACGGAAAACGAATCAGTCGGATCGTATTACCCATTTGATAAACCGGTGTTGTAAAGGATGCTAATGCAGCCAAAGCAACAAAGATTAATAAGACATTACTAGTTAATCCCGCTTCTACAGAAGCCGTTCCGATTACAATTCCTCCTACGATACCGATCGTTTGACCAACTTTTGTTGGCAGTCGTGCTCCTGCCTCTCTTAAAAGTTCAATTGTCAATTCTAAAATTAGTGCCTCTAGTATCGGTGGAAGGGGAATTTGGTTTCTTGATGTTACCAACGTAGCTACAAGATCTTTCGGAATCAGTTCATAATGATAGGTTAGTACTGCAACATAAATGGGTGTGACTAATATAGAAAATAAAACGGCAAAGAATCTTACAAAACGAAAGAAAGATGCAATTGCCCAGTTCAAATAATAATCTTCAAAAGCAGCAAAAAATTCAAAAAACGTTGTAGGGCCAATCAATACATGTGGTGCTCCTTCTGTCACAACAGCAATTTTGCCCTCACCTAATGCTCCAACTACCCGATCAGGTCTTTCCGTATCAATCAGTTGCGGAAAAGGCGAATTTTGGTTATCCTGTATAAGTTGTGTAAGATAAGAACTATCTAATATTTGATCAATTTCAATTGTTGATAATCTTTGTATCATAGTATTTACATTTTCTTCATTTGCAATGCCGTCTAAGTATATAACTCCAACCTTCGTTTTTGATAGCCTTCCAATTTTCATTTCTTTTACTTTCAGTGTTTCATCGGGAATTCTTCTCCGAATAAGGTTCACATTCGTTTCATATAATTCGACAAATGACTCTTTTGGACCAACAACACTGAACTCAACTTCTGGAATTGATACTTGTCTTGCATTATCAACAGAAACATTCAAAACACAAAACGCATCCAATGAGTTCGGTTCAAATATCATAATAGATCCATTCATTAAATCTTCTTTAAGCTTTTTATAATCTGTTGTCACATGAACTGATTCCCACGGTATAATTCGAGGTAAATCTTCAATCGATGAGCCTCTATTTAAATAGGGAATAATATCTTTATGTAGGTGATCAGCATTTACGAGCGTATTATAAAAGCCTATACAAATAAAATATGATTCAAACTGAAATGTGTATTGAACGAAATCATCAGATGTCGTCACATCCAAAAACAAATGTTGTAATGCAAGTGACTCGTTCCTACTCTCGTCCGTCTTTATAAGAGTTCTCTTTCGCCTATCATTTATCTTCTTCATTCTAATCACCTTTAAATTCATACTATCGTTTCTTTCATCGTTCTCTATTTAAAGGAAAATTATGCAGAGAACAATTGCACAGATCATGTGATTTAATACATCGTGTAGATAATCTATCATTATCCTTTTAGGCAGACTTTTTTCGTGTGCAGCGCTTCAACTTCATTTGCAGAAACCCTCGAACCTTTGCATACTTATCTATATCTGACATCGAGTCAAATGCCGCATTTCTCTCAAACACATAATTTTGTCTTCATTCGGCTTAAACAATTAGAACGTATTTGTTCAAAAGAAATATCAGTTTTATTTTTATACTTCCATAAAAAAACTTGTAGAGACGTTAGTCGCTACAAGTTTTCTTGTGAAACTATTTATTTTTCTTTGTCAGAAGTAATTGAATGAACGACTCTACCCTTTCTTCCAATTGTTGTTTTGGATAAGAGCAATGATTGTAAGATTGCCTCTTCGGTAACATCTGCCGCAGCTCTAAAGAAATTATCCATAAGATGATGATCATCTCTTATATTTTCAAAAGTATGTAGTAGATCTTCACCTGAATGGTTCATTTCATGTGCCGTTGTAAACGCAATGACTACATCTCCGCTTCCATTGCCAAAATAACTTCCTGTTCTTCCTAATCCGATTCCACATCGCTTTGCAATTCTTTTCAATTGTCGTTCATTGAGAGGAGCATCTGTTGCAATAATGATCATTATCGAACCATCTTCTTTTCGATTGACAAAATCGTTCTCTGCCTCAATAATATCACTTCGTAGAAAATCTTGCTTTGAACCAAAATTACTTAACACTAAACAGCCCATTGTATACATTCCATCTTCCACTGGAAGGATTCTTGAGGCTGTTCCTATGCCTCCTTTATAACCGTAACAAACCATACCTGTCCCTGCTCCAACTGCACCTTCTTCACACTTCTGTTCAGAAGCTGACTCGATTGCTTCTTTAGCATCAGTTGGAGAAATAGCTAATTTTCTAATGGAATTTAAATATCCATCATTGCATTCTCCAACAATTACATTGATCGTACTCGTAGTATCAGCAATTTCTTCATCTAGTTGTAGCATATATTCAATTGTTCCATGCGTAACCGCTGCTACTGATAGAGTATTTGTTAACATAATCGGTGATTCAATCAATCCTAACTCTTCCAATTGTACCAACCCTGTTGTTTTACCAAATCCATTAATGATATAGCTAGAACCAACTACTTTTTGTTGAAATAAATTTTCTCCGTGTGGCAGAATCGCAGTTACACCAGTAACAACTTTCTCATCTCCCTCGACCTTCTTCTGAACGGTTTTATGTCCAACTTTTACTCCTTTTATATCCGTAATACAATTCTTTTCTCCATGATTAAGTGTACCGATGTTTAATTTTCTTTTCATCTTGTAATGAACTCCTTTTTCTATAAAACTGCAAATAAATCCCTTCAATCATGACAATTGAAGGGATTTCATATCCATTATTATTGTTCTTTTAATAACACGTTTAATTGACCGGATAATTCTAAAAATCGTTCTTTATTTCTTTCACATAGGGCTTTATCAATTTCTGTTCTTAGCTTGTCGACTTGAAATGAGTGTAGTGCTTCATTTAGTACTTTTTCTGCCAAATACGAGACAATGGATTCTTCAGATTGGAGTGGCGAATTTAACATGTATTTTTCCATTTGAAATCAACCCCTTGTGCTTTTTTTAATTGTAGCAGAAGTTTTCTGATAATTCAATTGAAAAGCATTAAGTTTCATTCCCAATTATTCCTTTCTATTTTTATATGAAAAAATTCATGTTTAATGTAAAATAAGAATTATATTTAGACTATCTAAATAAATATACACCTAGGGGGTACATATATGACGCAATTCATCTCAAAAGAAATTCCTCAACAAAAGGAAGATAAAATCTGGACAAAAGATTTTGTAATGATTTGCTTAGCAAATCTTTTTATATTTCTAGGATTTCAAATGACTTTACCAACATTGCCACTATTCGTTGAATCTCTTGGTGGCAATGAGCGATTAATCGGCATCGTTGTTGGGATTTTCACCTTTTCAGCCTTACTCATTCGTCCCTATGCTGGTCATGCTTTAGAAACAAAAGGTAGAAAGTTTATTTATTTAACTGGGCTTGCCATCTTTTTAGTTTCAGTGGGATTAATCGGCTTTGCTGGCGGAATCATTACACTTCTCGCCCTCCGTCTTATTCAAGGTTTCGGCTGGGGACTCCAAACTACCGCCTCAGGTACAATAGCTACTGACTTAATTCCTGCGAAAAGACGCGGAGAAGGAATGGGGTATTATGGACTAAGTGGTAACATTGCTCTAGCTGTTGGACCAGCTTTAGGGCTATCCTTAGTCGGGAAGATGTCGTTTACTTTCTTCTTTTTCATTTGTGCACTATTGGGATTACTCGCATTTATTTTATCCTCTAGAATCCAATATAAAAAAGTTGAAGCTACGACTGTAACTCATAAACGTTGGGACTTATATGAAAAGACCGCTATGCCACCATCGATTTTGCTATTTTTTATTACGATTACTTTTGGCGGTATCGCTACCTTTCTACCGCTTTATGCAAGTGGTAAAGGTGTAAGTGGAATTGAATGGTACTTTCTCTTATATGCGATTGCTTTACTTATTAGCCGCACATTTGCTGGAAAGCTATATGATCGCAAGGGACATCAAGCAGTTTTTATACCTGGTGCATTATGCATAATAATTGCAATGCTACTGCTTTCATGGCTACCAAACAGCCTCATTCTTTATGTTGCCGCTATTCTTTTCGGATTTGGCTTTGGTACCGTGCAACCAGCACTTCAAGCTTGGTCTGTACGGGAATCACCGGCTAATCGAAGAGGAATGGCTAATGCAACATTCTTCTCCTTCTTTGATCTAGGAATAGGAATCGGGGCGATCTTATTCGGACAAATTGCGTTTTTGTTCGGCTATAGCAGTATTTATATCGCCTCAGCCATTTCGGTAACAATTTCTGTTTGTCTCTATATCCTCTTCTTAATCAAAGGCAAATCATAAAAACTCATGGAAGGGTTTATTCCCATCCATGAGTTTTTGCTTCTACAAATCTATTTTTATGATACTTAATTTCGCCACATTGAGAAGGTCCAAGAAATCTATTACTGACTCAAATTTATAAAGACCTTCAAAGAGTTAAGAGCTGGTACAATGCTGAGCAATTTGTAGAAGATCTACTCGTCGGAAGTAGTCAAAAAACGATTCAATCATTTGGCAACGAATTAGCATGCCTGGTTGAAAAGCCAGTTGTCGGTGAAGTATGTGATGCTTCGATTGAAGCAGCAGCTAAATGGGATCATTTTTGCGATGCATTCTTCAAAGAATATCAACAGAACGCTTTAAATGAACTGAATTAATTTCATTTTTTCCAATAAAAACAGCTCAAGGAAGAATTCCTTGAGCCTATCACTTTTAAACCATTACTTTGCATATGTCATTAGTGAATTCAACTGGATCTTCAATCGCTAAGCCTTCTATGAGCAAAGCTTGATTATAGAGGAGCTTCGTATACAATGTAAACTTCTCTTGATCATTTTCAAATGCATTTTTTAATTTATGAAAAACTTCATGATTCGCATTTACTTCTAACACTTTCTCTGCTTGTATATTCTGATTATCAGGCATCATCTTTAATACCTTTTCCATTTCGATTGATACTTCGCCCTCTGTTGATAAGCAAACTGGGTGGCTTTTCAATCTCTTAGAAGACTTTACATTTTTAACACTAGACGCTAAAATCTTCTGCATTTCATTAAATAAATCTTTATGCATTTCTTCAGTACGATCATCATCTTTGTCTAATGCGTCAATTCCTAAATTCCCACTGGAAACCGATTTGAATTCCTTATCTTTATAGTTCATCAGTACCTTTACAACAAATTCATCAATATCTTCTGTGAAATAAAGAATCTCATATTTGTGATCGAGGACAAGTTCAGTTTGTGGAAGCTTCTTAATTCTTTCAATCGACTCTCCTGTTGCATAATAAATGTATTTTTGATCTTCTTTCATTCTATCGATGTATTCATCTAATGTTACACGTTTTTCTTCATGAGATGAATGGAACATAAGCAAATCTTGTAGCGCATCCTTATGTGCACCAAACTCATTGTATGCACCGAATTTCAATTGGCGTCCAAATGATTCATAAAAAGTTTCGTATTTGTCGCGGTCTTTCTTTAATAAGGAAAGCAATTCGCTTTTAATTTTCTTAGCGATATTCTTTGAGATCAAGCTTAATTGACGGTCTTGTTGCAACATTTCACGTGAGATATTTAAACTTAAATCTTCTGAATCAACCATCCCTTTAACAAAACTAAAATGGTCAGGAAGTAAATCCGCACATTTATCCATGATTAAGACGCCGTTGGCATATAACTCTAATCCTTTTTCAAACTCCTTAGAATAGTAATTAAACGGAATGCTTTCAGGAATATAAAGAATTGCATTATATCGAATGCTACCGTCCACTTGGAAATGAATATGCTTCAATGGCTGATCAAAACCATAATGCTTTTCGGCATAAAAATTTGAATAGTCCTCTTCAGTCAGTTCACTTTTATTTTTCTTCCAAATCGGTACCATACTATTGATCGTTTGTTCTTCAACCACTTCTTCTAACTCATCTTCTTTGCCTTCAACCGGTTTGCTTGTTTTAACATCCATTTTGATTGGGTAGCGAATAAAATCTGAGTATTTCTTAATGATTGATCTTAGTCGATATTCTTCAAAGAATTCGTCATAACTTTCCTCTTCTTCATTATCTTTTAAATAGAGGATAATATCTGTTCCAGGTGTTTCCTTCGAGAACGGTTCAATTGTGAATCCATCTTCTCCATCTGACTCCCATTTATAGGCTTCATCAGCTCCAACAGCTCTACTGATAACTTGTACATTTTTTGCAACCATAAAAGCAGCGTAAAAACCTACACCGAATTGACCGATGATGTCATGGCCGTCTTTCGATTCGTGCTCCTTCTTAAAAGCAAGAGAACCACTTCTCGCAATGACACCTAAATGACTTTGCAGGTCTTCCTTAGACATTCCAATTCCTGTATCAGATATTGTTAATGTACGATTTTCTTTGTTTGGAATAATCTTTATGTAATAATCTTCTTTTTGAAATGGAATTGCTTCATCTGTTAACGCACGATAATACATCTTATCGATAGCATCACTAGCATTTGATAGAAGTTCCCTTAAGAACACTTCCTTCTGTGAATAGATTGAATTCACCATTAATTCTAATAGTCTTTTTGATTCTGCTTGGAATTGCATTTTTCCCATTCAAAACCCTCCTAGCTATTAACATTTTATAAAGTTAGCACTCTTATACTTAGAGTGCTAATAATTATACTCTTATTTAATAACACACTTACATATACTCGTCAAGGAGGATAGCACCTTATAGTGCTTTTACCATTCCCCCATCTACTAATATGGAGCTGCCTGTCACAAATGTATTTACATCTGATGAAAGGAACACGACCATATTTGCAAACTCTTCAGGCTTTCCATAACGCCCTAATGGTATTTCCTTTAAAGCCATTTCTTGTACTTGTTCTTTCGTTACATTTAACTTATTCGCTTTTAAATTGTCCAAATAATCGACTCGATCTGTTGCAATTCTACCAGGCGCGACTGTATTAATTAGAATATTATAAGGTGCTAGCTCACTAGACAAACTTTTCGTTAAGCCAACAATTCCTAAACGAAATGTATTAGACAGAATCAAACCAGGAATAGGTTGTTTAATTGAGGAAGAAGCAACATTGATAATTTTTCCTCCTCTATCCATCATATGTGGAACAACGTTACGAATCATTCTCACATGACTCATCACATTTAATTGGAAAGAATTCTCCCAATCTTCATCCGTAACATCAAGGAATGTACCTCCTTTAGGTCCCCCGGCATTGTTAATCAGAATATCAACTGTACCATACTCATCAACTGTTGATTGTACAAGGTTCCCAATATCATCTGGGTTTGTAACATCGCAACGGCAGTATGAGATATCTACATTGTACTGCTCCTTCACTTCTTGCTGTACAGCAATCAATGCCTCTTCATTTCTACTAGAGATCATTACATTAGCACCTTCTTTTGCAAAGCCAATCGCGATTGCTTTACCTAACCCTTGACTTGAAGCATTGACAATAACAACTTTCCCCTTAAGTCCTAAATCCATGTTAAAACTCCTCCTTCTTATGATCAGTCTGTTTATGTAGTAATTCTATCATTATTTTCATTTCATCTATCGGGATTTGTCCTGGTGCTGAAGAATACTTCCCACTCGCAAATGTTGCACAAGATCCAAACAAACCACCGGCAACTCTTGTTAGTAGACCAACTTCTTTCATTGCCATCGTAATAAATGGTTGGGTTGGGTAATGCTCTTTTAGCCATACATTTGCCTCAAATAAGGTCAATACATCATATGAGTTAATTGGGGTAACAGCGAGCTTCGGTAGATCTGCGCCAGCTGTGATCATCTCTTTCATCAATCGAGAAATTTCTTCCCTACTAGGTGTGTGGTTCCATTCATGAACAGAACAAAGTAGAAGTTTATTCCACCCTTTCATTTCTTGTAATGGAACATGAATCGTTCGATATTCTATATCGATGATGTCAATGTTCTCTAATTGAATAGCCTTTTCAATTAAGGCTTGATACTCAAGCGATGTGAGCTCTATACACCCACCTTCAGCTTTCGTACGAATAGTGAAGATTAATGGAGTATTATCTATATGTTCTCGAAGACGATCAACGATTGTACGCACACGCACAATATCTCTACATCCATCAAAAAAATCCACTCGCCATTCTATTAAATCTGGCTTTTTGCTAATCATTTCAATTGCTTCATTGAGAATCTCTTTTTCAGTTTTGCCAATAATGGGAACTATGATCTTCGGCCTTCCTGTTCCTAATTCTATCTCCCTCACCTTAAGCAAAGTTATCTCATCCAATCGTATATGTATTCTATTTAGAAAATGACCCTACTAAAGAAAAGCTTCCAGTAGGGTCTGTTGTTATTATTTATGATCTATTTCGCGTTTTTTTGCGAATATACTATTGCTAAACAATCCAGATTCGATTGCAGATCGAATGGCAATATATACGAATGGACCCAATATTAAACCTAGTACCCCGAAAAAGACGAAGCCAAAGTACATCGATAATACCGTTGGTAGTGCAGCTAAACCAATTGAATCTCCAAGCACCTTTGGTTCAATGATTCTTCTTAAAATTAACAAGACTAGTGCTAGTACAGATAATTGAATTGCTGTTGAAACATTGCCAAGAATTACCGCTAATAAAGCCCATGGCACCAGCACCAAGGCAGGACCAACATAAAGTGGAATAATATCGACAACCCATATAACGAGTGCCATAATAAATGCAGCATCTCTCGAAATAAACAAGAGACTAACATATGTAATTAGGAATACCCCGACACTAAGAATAAACTGCGCTTTCCAATAACCAAGGAATACCTTTGACATGTTTTGAAAAACAAATCTAAGCTTTTTAGACGTTTCGTCTTTAAAAAAGTTAAAAAACAAATTTAGCAGTCTCGGCAGGTCTAAACTAAATAAGAAAAGTGTAATAAAATAAATCAGTGAAATGAACAAAGTATTAGGAATCGATTGCAGCCAATTTCCAATTAATTGAACTAAGTGTGTTGTGAAGTCAATCGATGTTTGGACAAAAGATTCTCCTCGACTTTCAAGTTCAGTTATGATCATGGTTCCTTGAGGGATTTCTTCGATTAACTCTCTTAGATGGTTAATAGCTTTATTCAAAAACAGTTCAACCTCAAGAGCGTAACTTGGAATTTTCAAGGAGAAGTCATACACTGTCTTGATAACTTTTGTTAAAGTTAAATATAACGTAAGTCCACATATAAATAAAAACGTTAAAAATACAATCGTTACAGGTAAGATTCTTTTCTGAACCTTCATTGATTTCATTAACCATTTAACAAAGGGCTCAAAGATCATAGCTGTTAATAATGCAAGTAAAATTGGCCAGAACTTAGAAAAATGTATGTACATGAAAATAGCAGCTGCAATAAAAACGATCACTAGCACTATTTTTTTGATTAAATCTTTTGTATGCGTTGCTTGTATCAATCAGGGGCCACCTTTCCACATCTAGAGTTTAAACACCATTGTAATAATCATATGCATATTCTTATGGAATGTAAACAAAACCGTCCATGTTTTCTTTAGAAATTATTTATGGCGCGATAAAAATGATAAACAAATCATAAAATCCACTATTATTAATTATTAAATATCCAAGGAGGAGTCAAAATCATGCTTAAATTATTGCAAGAGGCTACATATACTGTTGTATTTACTGGTGCTGGAATGTCAACGGAAAGCGGTCTTCCAGATTTTCGTTCTCAGAAAGGATTATGGAATAAGCACGATTTACAAAAACTAGCATCCATCCAAGCCTTAAATGAACAGGTAGATGATTTTTTTGACTTTTACCAAAGCAGAGTTCAAGCATTAAAAGAGTTTGGGCCACATATTGGTCATCGCATCATTGGCAAATGGCAAGAAGAAGGCATTATTCAATCTATTATCACTCAAAATGTCGATGGCTTTCATCAAATGGCAGAAGCAAAGGATGTTATTGAGCTACACGGTACGTTACAAAAGCTACATTGTCAGACTTGTAAAAAGAAGTATTCAAGTGACATTTATCTAGAAGGAGAAATGATCTGTAACTGCGGGGGCAAATTGCGACCGAATGTCGTACTTTTTGGAGAATCGTTACCTGAGGAAGCGTTCGAAAAAGCTTATAATGAAACGCAAAAGGCGGATTTATTCATTGTTTTAGGGTCCTCTTTAACCGTATCACCAGCAAATCAGTTTCCCCTTATCGCTAAAGAGAATGGAGCAAAACTTATCATTGTAAATCATGACGAAACTTTTCTGGATCAGTATGCTGATGCCATTATTCAAGATCAGAAAATTGGAGATTTCCTTCGTCAAGTCGATCAACAGATGGCGGTTTCATAAAAAGATAAAAATCCAGGTTAGCTGAATCACTCCAACTAACCTGAATTTTTACACTTACTTTATTCCAGTATTCGCCTTAACCAATACTTCTTCATACTTCTTATCATCGCGTTTATTCGATACAATTGTACCGATGAATCCTCCAAGGAATCCAGCTGGAATCGATACAATTGCTGGGTTCGTTAATGGGAACAACGGTGTACCTGTTAGAATTGCAGTTCCTTCAGGGCTTAAAACGTTCGGACTTACAGCAACTAGAACAAGTGCTGTAATTAAACCAGTTAATACCCCAGTAACTGCTCCTGTTGTATTAAACTTCTTCCAATAGATCGTGTATATAATAACAGGTAAGTTTGCACTTGCTGCCACACAGAATGCCAATGATACTAAGAAGGCTACGTTCATGCTTTGTGCGAATAGAGCAAGAACAATGGAAAGTGCTGAAACCGCTAATGAAGCATAACGTGCTGCAAGCATTTGCTCACGGTCTGTGACTTTTCCTTTTTTAATAATCTGCCCATATACGTCATGAGCAAATGCCGATGCACCAGATAGAACTAATCCTGCTACAACTGCTAAGATCGTCGCAAACGCAACAGCAGCTACGAAGCTCATTAGGAATTCTCCACCTAATGCTTCTGCTAATAATGGTGCTGCCATGTTTCCAGCAGCGTTTGCTGCGATAATATCTGTAGAACCAACAAATGCTGCTGCACCAAAACCTAAGAAAATCGTGAGGACGTAGAAGATTCCGATTACCCAAGTTGCAGTAACAACAGAGCTTCTCGCGGTTTTAGCATCTTTAACAGTGAAGAAGCGCATTAAAATATGTGGTAAACCAGCAGTCCCTAATACTAGTGCTGCCATCATCGAAATTGTATCAAGTGGCATAGTATATCTCACACCTGCGTTTAAGAAAGCTTCTCCATGAGAAGTTGCCGTTTTCATCTCTTCAAACATTGTAAAGATGTTGAAATTGAACTTTGCTAATACAAGGAATGAAATAATCAATGTACCAAGCATTAAGAGTACCGCTTTAATAATCTGCACCCAACTAGTTGCTGTCATTCCGCCGAATAATACGTAAGTTGTCATCATAACACCAACTAATAATACAGCAACCCAATAATCAATTCCTAATAATAATTGAATAAGAGCACCTGCACCAACAAGCTGTGCAATCATATAAAATATAACAATCGTAATGGTACTTAATGCTGCAACCCCACGCACTTTTTTCTGTTCAAAGCGAGCATTGATCATATCCGCAATCGTATACTTCCCTAAGTTTCTTAATGGCTCAGCTACAATAAATAACACAACCAAGTAAGCGACTAAATATCCGATTGAGAAATAAAACCCATCAAAACCAGTCAACGCAATTGCGCCAGCAATTCCAAGGAATGAAGCAGCAGACAAATAGTCACCAGCGATTGCAAGACCATTCTGCCAACCTTTTAACCCCCCACCAGCTGTATAAAATTCACTTGTTGTATTTGTTCTTTTAGCTGCCCAATACGTAATATACAACGTCAAACCAACAATAACTAAGAATAAACTAAGTGCTGTATAACTCATTCGTTTTTAGCTCCTTGTTCACTATTTTCTTTTAGAATTTCTTCTACTTGCTCATCATACTTGGCAGCTTTTCGCACGTAGATTGTACATAATACCCATGTCATAATAAATTGGGCAAATGCGAATACCCAAGTCCATGTAATCGCACCGATTGCTGGAGCTTCTAAAATAGTTGTGTAGGATGTTAAAATTGGTAGAGTGAAATAAAAGGCCAAGAAGAAAATAGTAACTGGGATGATAAATTTTTTCTTATCACTGATGAGGTTATGAAACTTAGGTGATTTGGAAACGTTTTCAATCATTTCCTGCTTCTTATCTTTGGAAGGATAGTCCTTCGCCAAATTTCCCATCTTTTTACCTCCTTTTATATTATCAGAAATATAACACAATTCTAAAAAATAAGACAACTAATAACAATAGTTCTAAAGACCTATTTGTAAGCGCTATTATTACATTCTTTTACAGAAAAACTGCTGAAATCGCTTTATTAAAGCGATTATTCATATCGCTTTAGAGTGTTAAACTTTTTATGCAGTAGTATTTTTTTGTCCACATAATACTCTTCCATTATCTCTTCAGGCAGTCATTCTCCATTGACTGTCCGAAATATTCTCCTTGTCACTTCGATCTTGCGGAGTCTCTCTTGACATTCTTTTCCCTTCAGAGGTCACCGCCGTTTGCTATAATTAATAAAATTTGGAATTCAGTTGACATTATTGGCAGCGATAGAAATACTAATGCACACGAAGCGTCCATTCATATTCAGCAATTAATGGACATTTACAAACAAAAGAGATCGAGGAATTTTCCTCGATCTCTTTTGTATTGTTCTTCAAGCATATCTTCTTTTAAGAACAGAGTAGGTAATAAACCCAAGTAGTGTCGAAGTAATGATTATAAAGAAGTATAGATGACTTACTTCAACTCCAAAGGCACTTAACAGCATTTTTATTGCAATCAAACCAATTAACACAAAAGCAATATGCTCAAGCTCCGGCATTCGTTCAAGTACATCAATTAAGACACCAGCGATTGTTCTCATCATTAGTATGCCAATCATACCTCCGATCAACAATATCCACACTTCTTCTGATATTGCAAAAGCAGCTAATATACTATCCATAGAAAAAGCAATATCCATCATTTCGACTGAAATAACAGTAGCCCAAAACATCCCGACTGCACCAATTAGCCAGCCTTTGCTTTGACTTTTTTCTTCTTCAACATGATCTGCTTTTTTATTTCGATAATGTTGATACACCATCCATGCAAGATACAGTGCACCAATTAATTTTAGCCACCAAAACTGGATGAGCATCATACCTATTCCAATAAAGAAAAACCGGAAAAAGTATGCTCCGAATACACCGTAAGTTAATGCCCTTTTCTGTTCTTCCTTTGGTAAATGCTTTACCATCATTGCTAAAACAAGCGCATTGTCTGCTGAAAGCAAGCCTTCTAACACTATGAGTGTACCAATATATCCCCACGAGATTGGATTCGATAGAACCTCCCACCACATAGTCCAGTCAAAGAATGCAGTATATGTATTAATAAACTGTTCAATCACCGTCAATTTTTGCACGTCCCTTCAATTTCCATGCATTTTCAAAACTATTTTTATAAACCATTTTTCTTTCATTCAATATAATGGTATAAAAAGGATTTTTTTATACAAAATAATGGGTAAGAGGTGTTGAATATGAAAATTGTTCGATCTTTCCAAACGTGGAGAAAAGAACGTCAAGAGAAGAAATTGAAGCAATTTCAAGATTCAAATAAGTGCCCAGATTGTTCAGGTAGAGGATTTCTCGTTTACCCGCCTGAAATGTACATGTATCATGGGGATTCCATTTACTGCAATGGCTGTAACGGCTCTGGCTTATTCTCCGATTGGGAAAGTTCAAAACTACCTTAAAAAAGAGCATGGCTTCCTCATGCTCTTTCCTCTCAAATCTATTATTCTAATATAGATATAATAACTATTTTGTTCAATCTAATTAGACAGCGCTCTTTTTCTTATGGTAAATTTGAAATACATTTATAATATTGAGAGGTGGATGGCAATGTCTTATGTAGAGCAAAAGGACGGAGTGTTTCGATCTGTTTGTTCTTTAGATTGCCCAGATCAATGTGGACTGTTAGTACATAAAAAAGACGGAGCAATTATAAAGATTGAAGGAGACAAAGACCATCCAGTAACGAAAGGAACCATTTGTAACAAAGTTAGGAATATGACAGCAAGACTGTATGATCCTAAAAGACTTCAATATCCATTGAGAAGGATCGGTCGTAAAGGAGAAGCATCATTTGAAAGAATTAGTTGGGAAGAAGCAATTGAAACGATTAAAAGCAAGTGGGTAGATTTAATTAAAACACACGGTCCCGAAAGCATCTTGCCATATAGCTTTTATGGAAACATGGGAATTATTAATTCGGAAGGAATGGACCGCCGTTTCTTTAATAAGCTAGGTGCATCTCAACTGGAACGAACCATTTGTCAATCTGCAGGCACAAAAGGCTATGCATATACAATGGGAGGCAATATTGGAACTGACCCTGAGGATACGATTCATTCTGAACTGATTATTTTTTGGGGAGTCAATGCGGTTAGCACGAATATGCATCAAGTGACACTTGCTCAGAAAGCTAAGAAAAACGGGGCCAAAATCATCACAATTGATGTCCATAAAAACCAAACCGGGCGGATGTCAGATTGGTTCATCCCTATCAAGCCAGGAACTGACGGTGCTCTTGCTTTAGGAATGATGCATATATTATTTAAAGAAGAGTTAGAGGATAAAACATTCCTAGATAAGTATACAGTTGGAGTCGATGCTTTAAGAGAGCATGTAAAGCAATATACTCCGGAGCTAGTTTCTGAAATTACTGGTATTTCTGTTGATGATCTTTTTGAATTTACGAGGCTATACGGAAAAGCAAAGCCATCATTCATTAGAATTGGCAACGGATTGCAACATCATGATCATGGTGGAATGGCAACTCGGGCGATTTCTATACTACCTGCTATTACTGGAGCTTGGTCACTTAAAGGTGGCGGTGCTATCAAAAGTAATTCAGGTTACTTAGGGCATAATGAATTTGCGTTACAGAGACCTGATTTGCTTAAAAACCAGTCAGTTCGTTCGATTAATATGAACCTAATTGGTGAAGCTTTATTGGATAACGTAAAGCCTGTTCATTCAATGTTTGTCTATTCTAGTAATCCGGCTGTTGTCGCTCCAAATGCGAATAAGGTAAAAGAAGGACTGCTCAGAGATGATTTATTTCTGGTCGTCCATGACTTATTTTTAACAGAAACGGCGACATATGCTGATATTGTTCTACCTGCAACATCATCTTATGAAAATACTGATTTTTATGCCTCATATTGGCATCATTATATCCAATTGCAGCAGCCAGTTATTGAATCATATGGTGAGTCAAAATCAAATACAGATGTATTTAGATTATTAGCAAAGGCAATGGATTTTACAGAAGATCTCTTTAAAGAATCTGACGAAGAGATGATAAACGTAGCGTTATCTACGAATGATCACGACCATATTCTGCATATTTCTCTTGAGTTGCTCCAGTCGCAACATTTTGCTAAAGCAACTATCCCTCCACTCATTAGTTTCCCCCTTAATACTCCGAGTGGAAAGATTGAATTGTATTCAGAGAAAATGAAGGATGATGGGTACGCTCCATTACCGATTTTTGAAGAAAGTGATTTTGAAGCTGATTTCCCGTTTTCATTTATTCCTGCACCAACTCATAATTATTTAAACAGTACATTCTCGAATAATGAAAAGCATGAATCCCTTGAAAAGGAACCGAGAATTCACCTTCATTATAATGATGCAGAAGCTAGACAAATAGAAGACGGAGATTATGTCCGTGTATGGAATAATCGTGGAGAGTGTGTCCTTAAAGCTGTAGTTTCTGACAATGTCATGGAAGGGGTAGCTGTTTCTCAAGGTCTTTGGAAGGATGACCCGAAGAAGAAGCAATTAGTAAATGGATTAACTCCAGATCGCATCGCAGATATGGGTGGTGGTGCAACCTTCTTCTCAGGAAAAGTTGATATTGAAAAGGCAAAGAACATATAAAGACATAAAAAAACGACTCTTCTTTCAAAGTTTGAATGAAAGAGTCGTTTTTTTACCTAATTGCCCTTATACAGCTACAATTTGTTGCTCGTACATAACTTCAAAATCATCTGTATTTAAAGGTTTACTAATGAAGTATCCTTGAATTTCGTCACAACCGATTTTTTTTATTTGTTCATAGACTTCTTTTGTCTCAATTCCTTCTGCGATTACATTTAAATTTAACTCATGCCCAAGAACAGTGATGGCTTTAACGATCTTCATTGACTCTCTACTTTTTTCCATTTGACGAATAAATGCCCGGTCGATTTTTAATGTGCAAAGCGGAAGCTTTTCTAAATAGAGCAAAGAAGAATAGCCTGTACCAAAATCATCAATCGCAACAGTTACCCCTGCATCCATTAATACTCTTAAGGACTTCATACATTCCTCACTATCCTCAATAAAACTCGTTTCAGTAATTTCAATTTCTAATAACTTTGGATCTAAGCCTGTTTTTTGAAGTACATTTAATACTCTTTCTTCAAAATGTGGTCTTTTAAAATGTACTGCTGAAACATTTACAGATACCTTCAGAGGATCTTCAAATAAGTGGTCATTCCAAAATTTATTTTGCTTACATGCTTCAGTGAGCACCCATTCATCAAGCATAGTTATAAATCCAGTCTCCTCTGCAACAGGGATAAATGTATCAGGGGGCACTTGACCAAGAACTGGGCTTTTCCAACGAATCAACGCTTCCATCCCAGAAATTTTCTTGTTCTCTGTTACAACTTTTGGTTGGAAGTACAATTCCAGCTCGTTATTATTAATCGCTTTTCGTAGTTGTTGATCAATCATTAACACCTGCTCATCATACTCTGCCATTTCAAAACTATAAAAATGAAATAGATTGCGACCTAATTTTTTCGAATAAGATTTAGCTGCTTCAGCTGACTTTAATAACTTTAAGTAGGTTTTCCCATCCGTTGGATACGTACTAATCCCAATGCTTACTGATGTAAACAATTGAATATTCGATGGTAGCATAAACGGCTGCTCAAACAACTTTAGAATCTCTTGAGCCAATGTTTTTAACTTCTTTAAATCCTTCGTTTCAGAGAGAATGATAAACTCATCTCCCATAAAATGATAGATTGTGGCATCTTCAGGCAGTAGTAAGCTCAACTTTAAAGAAATCTCAGCAATCAGTTCATCTCCAATTGCAAACCCTAATGAATCATTCAATTGTTTAAACCGGTCAATATTTAGGATAAAAATTGAAAAGGGCGTTTCACTTTGCACACTAAATCTTCTCTCGCACTCTAGAAAAAAACTACGTCGATTTGGCAATTCTGAAACTGGATCATAAAAAGCTAATTTATCAACCTGCTTTTGCGCCTGATATAACTCAGTAATATCACTAACGCATCCAATAATCTCTTCAATTTCTCCATCGCTTTCTATTGGGGAAAGATGAGTTACTAAGTAATAATTTTCATAGCTAAATGTAAAACTGAATTTTTCACCTTGGAAAGCCTGATCATAATGGCTAATTAATTTATCTGCTACATCTAATGAAAAGACCTCACTAGGGCTTCTTCCCTCAATTGATTCGCCGAATAGATTAAGCTGTTCAGCTAATTTACCGGTACTTAAAGTATAAATGTAATCTCCTCTTTGAAAGCGCTTTACTTTAAAAATGATATTATTCATTGTAGAAACGACATGTTGAAAGTTTGTTTTCATTCCATTAAACAGTTGTTCTTGGAGCAATTTGCCTTCTGTAATATCAGTTCTTAATGAGATAAACATTTTAATCTCATTTGATTCATTAAGAATGGGTACAATCGAAGTCTTTACCCAATAAAAGCTTCCATCTTTTGCCCTGTTCTTCACCTCCCCTTCCCAAATCTTCCCTTTCTTGATTGTCCTCCACATATCTTGAAAAAAATTTGCACTATGATAATTTGAGCTAACGACCCTGTGAGTTTTTCCGATCAATTCCTCTCTTGAGTACTGGGATATTTCAACAAACTTATCGTTTACATATAGAATCACACCATGCAAATCTGTAATAGCTACAATTGTAGACGTGTCGATCGCATAAGTCAGATTCAGATATTGTTCGTATTGGTTCTGCAAACCAATTAAATCTTCCTTAATTATTTCCTTTATATTGTGAGCATCTAAGTTTTCATATTTATTTTTCAATGTATCTATATTTAATAGAGCACTTTGACTATTTATTCCCGTAAGGTTATCCATGATACAGCCCCCAATGCGCACTAAAATCGACCTGTTGAATCTTTTACTTTACATATCGGTCGAAACGCCCAATCCTTTTGTATCATTTTACATTTTCCTTTTATCATGATTTCAATATGGCCTATAGAAAAAACAAGCTAATTGAACCATTTATCCAATTAAAGGTGATGAATAAACAGCATTAAGTTAATATGATCTTCGTTTATCTCTTCACGAGGAAGCTTCCTATGAAACAAGGACTGCTATATCAGTAACTAACTGGTAGAAAATGCAGAACGTTTTCAAGGGGTCGCCACCATCTACTGTAATGATATACACCCATAAATACTCATAAAAAGATTATACAAAAAAGGTTTGGAATCGATCGATTCCAAACCTACTCTTCGTGATTTTCTTCACCTTGTTTTTTTTGTTCTCTTTTTGTTTTTCCTTTTTTAAATTGATACAAAACGTAACCGATGTATAATGGGGTGAAAATATAAATTAAAAATGGATATGTAGAGTATGTTCCCATATATAACACATACAATAAACTCCCCAAGAACAATGTAACAATTGTACCATATTTTGGCAATGGGACTTCTTTAAAACTCGGTATACGAATGCGGCTCACCATCAAAAAGCAAAGTGCTGTAAATACAACCGTTGTCACAATGCTAGGAATCACACTCCCGAATAGTGTAAGAACCGCTAAAATTCCGCCTGCCGCTGTAATTGGTACACCGATGAAATAATTTAATGATTGTTTGGAAGAGCTAATATTAAATCTCGCTAAGCGAAATGCTCCGAATAATGGAAACAACCCCGAAATCGCCATACCAACTACTCCAAATTGGTAAAAATATGTATAATAAACTAAGAATGATGGCGCTACTCCAAATGTAACTACATCGGCTAAAGAATCTAGTTCCTTGCCAAGCGTACTATCCACCTTAAGCATTCTCGCCGCTCTTCCATCCATACTATCTAACATCATCCCAATAATGATTAAAATGGCAGCGTTATTATATTGACCATAAGCAGCAAATCCAATTGATAGAAATCCACAATATAAATTACCTAAAGTCATCATATTAGGGATCATTTTAATCAGTTTCATAAGATGCATCCTCCTTTCATGATTGCCTTAAGTCGAATAAAATTCCCTTCTTCTTTAGCTAGTTCAACAGAATGAACGAACCTAAACAACTTCTGTTTAGGTTCGCTGTTTTCTATATTATATCATTCTCATGTTAACATGTTTTGTTTTTTTCATAAAGTCAAGGAATTTATATCCTTTCAATAATTGTCGCATTTGCCATTCCATGACCTTCACACATTGTCTGCAATCCGTATTTTACCCCTCTTCTCTCCATTTCATGCATCATCGTAATCATTAATCGTGCTCCACTAGCTCCAAGTGGATGACCTAATGCAATAGCACCGCCATTTACATTTAGCTTTTTAGGATCAACTCCTGTATCCTTCAACCAAGCTAGAGCAACCGAAGCAAATGCCTCGTTAACTTCAAACAAATCAATATCAGCGATTGTTAACCCTGCTTTTTCTAATACTTTAGAGGTTGCTGGAATTGGCCCTGTTAACATCAGTGTTGGGTCTGATCCAACGACTGATCGTGCTACCACTCTGAACCGAGGCTTCAAGCCGAGTTCATTCGCTTTTTGAGCAGTCATTAATAATAGCGCTGCGGCCCCATCACTAATTTGACTAGAATTTCCTGCATGAATTACTCCTTCTTCTTTAAATGCCGGCTTTAAGCCAGATAAAGCTTCTACAGATGTTCCCTTTCTTGGTCCAGAATCTTCATTCATGACAAAGGATTGCCCTTCTGCATCCTTTCCTTCAAATGAAACGATCTCACGTTCAAAATAACCATTTTCCTGTGCAAATAACGCCTTCATATGGCTTTCATATGCGAATTGATCCAAATCTGTCCGTGTGAAATTGTATTGTTCTGCAATTCTTTCTGCAGAAACACCTTGATGAATCATTTCATATTTTGAAGTTAGTTGATCACTAAGTTTTGCCCCTTGATAACTTGAGCCTATTGGTATTCTTGACATACTTTCAACTCCACCAGCAATTACAACATCCATATCTCCTGAAAGAATGGCTTGAGAGGCAAAGTGAACAGATTGTTGACTTGAACCACATTGACGATCAATGGTTACACCAGGTACCTCGATTGGCAGTCCTGCAATTAATGAAGCTACTCTTGCAATGTCTCCAGATTGCTCACCGATTTGTGAGACACACCCCCAGATAACATCGTCAATCAAGCTAGGGTCTACCTTTGCCTTTCGTACGAGTTCCTTTATAATAAATCCAGATAAATCATCTGGTCTGATATCTTTTAATAGTCCGTTTCGTTTGCCAACTGCTGTACGAACGCCTTCAACAATCACAACATCTCTCATCGTAATCCTCCCTTTATAAACCTAGATTTTTGGCAATAATGGTTTTCATAATCTCATTCGTTCCTGCATAAATGCTCGCAACTGGTATATCTCGAAATCTTCTAGAAATTTCATACTCTTCCATATATCCATAACCACCATATAACTGCATGCACTCCATCGCAATTTTTCTCGCTTCATCGGTTATTTTCCATTTTGCCATCGATACTTTTGTAACAACATTTTCGCCATTCATATGTTCAACAATTAAAGTGTCTAAAAAAGCTCTGCTCATTTGAACTTCAGTTGCCATTTCAGCAATTTTAAATTGAGTATTCTGAAATTTGCTAATACTCTTCCCGAATGCTTTTCTTTCTTTTACATAATGTATTGTTTGACGGAGTATTTCCTCTGCAGCAATTTGCGCTGCAATCGCTACTACAAGTCGTTCCTGTTGAAGTTTTTCCATTAAGTAAGTAAATCCGTTTCCTTCTTCACCTATTATATTCTCAACTGGCACCATGCAATCTTCAAAAATCAATTCTGCTGTGTCCTGACAGTGTAAACCAATTTTATTTAATTTTTTCCCTCTTTTAAATCCTTCTAATCCTCGTTCTACAGCTAGAAGGCTTATTCCTTTATGCTTTTCACTTGGATTTGTTCGACAGGCAACGATGACTAAATCAGAATGAATTCCATTCGTAATAAATGTTTTTTCGCCATTTAACCGATAATAATCACCTTCACGAATTGCTGAGGTTTTAATCGAAGCTAAATCTGAACCCGTTCCAGGCTCCGTCATTGCAATTGCCGTGATTATTTCACCAGAAGTACATTTTGGTAACCATCTTTTTTTCTGCTCCACCGTCCCATAAGTAGTAATATAAGGAACGACAATATCATTATGAAGGGCAATTCCAATTAAACCCGATCCAACTCTTTCTAATTCTTCATTAATGACGACAGAATAGCCCCAATCTGTATTGCTTCCACCAAACTTTTCATCAACATCCGGACATAAAAAACCTTGTTCACCCATTTTAGTCCAGAACTCTCTAGGGATAAGACGGTCATTTTCCCATTGATCATAATGTGGATAAGCTTCATTTTCTAGAAATTTCCGAAACGACTTTCTAAAAATATCATGTTCTTCTGTTAAATATAATGGTTTCATTCTTATGATCACTCCATTAAAATTGTAATATATGAAACTTTTTACCTTTTGTTATCGTATAAATTAGTATAGATACATATACAACTTTAGTCTTAGTAAAAATTAAAGCTCTAGTTCATTCACTTGAGGTTATTTATTTTGATATCATTCAATTAATTAATCTCACCGAACTGAAAGGAACATCTACAATGAGAAAAGTTTATTTATTGCTTACAGATACAGGGACATTATTTACAAGATGCATAAAAGTATATACACGGAAGCCTTTTAACCATGCATCCATTGCATTTGATGAGCAGTTAGGTGAGCTTTATAGCTTTGGACGAAAGAAATACTATAATCCACTAATCGGTGGCTTTATAAAAGAAAACATCAACAATAAATTATTCTTAAAAGCAAGATGTGGTGTTTATGAACTTCAAGTTACGAATGAACAGTACGAACAGATGAAAAGATTCATAGAATGCATCCAAGAAAAACAAGATTTTTATCGTTATAATTTTCTAGGCCTATTTGCGCTTGCTATTCAATTAGAGTGGAATCGAAAGAACGCTTTTTTCTGCTCTCAATTCGTATCAAAAGTACTACAAGAAGGAAATGTCCTTCAAATGGAAAAACCAATATCATTTATTACACCATATGACCTTCAATGTCATCCTAAATTACAGGAAGTTTATACTGGAAACTTGAATGAGTACTTAGTAAGTGTTCGTCCAAGTTCGGATGCTGATGGCATACTTACTTCGGCTGCATTCGAATAGCTCCATCTATGCGAATAGTTTCTCCGTTCAGCATTGGATTTTCAATAATGCTAGCTGCTAGCTTTGCATACTCTGAAGGGTAGCCCAATCTCGTTGGAAATGGAACCATTTTCCCTAATGAAGATTTTGCTTCTGCTGGTAAGCTATCAAACATCGGCGTTTCAAATAGTCCTGGAGCAATCGTCATTACCCGAATCCCATAGGATGCAAATTCACGAGCAATTGGCAAAGTCATGCTCATCACACCGCCCTTTGAAGCACTATAGGCAGCTTGGCCAACTTGCCCTTCAAATGCTGCAATAGATGCGGTATTTATAATTATTCCTTTTTCCCCGTCATCCAAGCCTTCATTTTTCATCATATATTCGCTCGTCAATCGAATAGCATTAAAAGTCCCGATTAAATTAACTTCTAGTACCTTACCAAATGCTTCTAATGTATGTGTTCCTCTTTTACTATGTACTTTCGTTGCAATTGCAATGCCTGCGCAATTCACCAATGCATTAATCTTTCCATACTTTTCAGAGGTTTCCTTAAGGGCTTTCTTAAATTGTTCTTCACTTGTTACATCTACATTAAAAAAGGAAGCGCTTTCTCCAATCTCCTGAACGAGCGCTCGAGCTTTGTCTTCAGAAAGGTCGAAAATGGCTACCTTCCCTCCACTGCTCACAATTTTTCTTGCTGTTGCCTCCCCTAAGCCAGAAGCACCTCCAGTAACAACTGCTACAACTTCATCGATCTTCACTCATTTCTCCTCCCTTTCGTTCACTCTATAAACTTTATTCAAGATTCATAGGCAAAACTCCTTTTTAAAAATGAATAATGCTTCATTTCCTTGCTGAATGCTCCCACATAAACATATGGGAGCCATTTTCTATTTGATAGCCTTAATTAAACGATATCCTAAAACATCACCGTATTTACTATTTAATAACTGATGATCCATTAATAAATTACCAAAATTCGGTGAATACTCTAAGTTCATTTCAGTCTTATCCAACTTATCCCACTCATCAAATATCGAATGCCCAGTTAAGATTTCACTTGTAGTAAATGATTGTTTTAATTCATGCAGCCACTGCTGTTCGTTTAGTATTTTTGGAATGGAATAGAAAGTTTTTATTTCAATTTGTTCTTCATCTAATAATTCTCCTTCACAGACCATTTCATTTAAAAATAATGTTCCTCCTTTTTTTAACACCCGATTGATTTCAGCTAAGCTCTTTTCAATACTCGTAAAAGCTAAAACGGATTCAGCAATGACCACATCATAGTACCCCTCATCATAAGGGAGGCTTTCTATTTCTCCTATATCAAATGTGACAGCGACTCCTGCACTAGCCGCATTTCTTTTTGCTTTAGAAATCATCACCTGATTGTGATCAATACCTATCACTTCCACATCATCATAGTTTGCAATGAGGATGCTTGTTGCACCAAGTCCACATCCAACTTCTAATATGCGTAATGACTGTCCTGAATCAAGCTCTTCAAGTATCATCTTTGTTACCCGTTTTCCTCCTGGATGAGCGAAGGCGATCTCCGCTTCAGCTAATGCATTTTCATATTTATGATTCATAATTCCTCCGTAATCTGTTTTTAATTTATCTTATGAACAAACTTTTAGAAAGTTAATCTACTAGCCTATAGCTTTTACCTATTCCTAATGAAAGCTCGTACATATACTAACTAGAAAACTAATGAAATGGTGGTGATAAAATGTCTAGACAACGTTACTATCGTGATTGCCAAGAAGGTATTGGCAGAGCAGTAGAGATAAAAATGGAAGATGGTCAAGTATTTCGTGGAATCATTGATCGTGTTTCAAATCAAAAAGTTTATTTGCGTCCTCTCCGTAATAATAAATACAGTGGCTATGGGTATGGTGGTTTTAGTGGACGAGGCTGTGGCTGTGGTTGGGGATGTGGTTGTGGTTGGGGATTCGGTGCCGGATTCGCAATTGGTGCAATTGCAGCGCTCATTTTCCTCCCTTTCTTCTGGTAAGTGGTAAAAATAAATGTAGACAAAGTCGAACTTTGACTTTGTCTACATTTTGAATTTATTTAGAAATTCCCTTATTGTTCATATAAAACTGGGATCTTTTTTGATTTGTAGCTATAATATATACAGCAATTACAGCGACGCCAACAGTTACAATCGAACCAATATTGAAAAGTCCTTTTTCAGAATACCATACAATGGAATACCCAATAGCTCCAGCCGTTAATGCATAGTAAAAGAATGGAAGTAGTGTTTTTCTTATGACTTCTCCTTCTCTCCCTACGAGTCCTACAACTGCAGAAGCTGCAACTACGTTATGAACACAAATCATATTACCAGCTGCTCCACCAACTGCCTGCAGGGCGACAATCCAAGTTGGGGCGACTCCTATCTGATTCCCTACATCATATTGGAACAGAGAAAACATCATATTACTAACAGTATTACTACCAGCAATAAAAGCTCCTATACCACCGATAAAGGTAGCAAAGAATGGCCAGAATTCACCAGCAATTGCCGCTGCACCATTTGCTAATGCGATAGGCATTTGCTCAAATCCAGCAGCCCCACCACTTGTGTTAATAAATACTTGAACCATTGGAACGGTAAAAATTAGTGCTGTCGAAGCGGCAATCGTCGTTTTAAATGAATCCTTCCACGCTTGTTTGTATGCGCTTCCACTCATACCGTGGATAAAGAATGTTAAGATTGAAACAAGTATAAAGACTGATCCTGGAGAAAATAACGGTTCAAAAGAAGGTGTGATCGCGGTGCCAAACAAGTTTTCATATTTGAGTATTACACTTTTCGTCCACGCTTTCAATGGAAGTACTTCTAACCTTGTAATGACTAGGAATGTTCCTATTAAAATGTATGGAGTCCAAGCTCTAAACATCCCCATCTGTTTTGTAACACTTAATGAAGTATTAACTTCTATTTTTCCTGTCCAAGAAGGATCCCATTTTGTTTTTTCTTCAAAATCCCATATTTCTTCTTTAGGCATAAGAAATCCTTTTTTCGCAGCAAAAACTACTATTGCTAATCCAATTAAGCCACCAAACATTGATGGAAATTCAGGTCCAAGGAAATTTGCTACTAATACATAAGGAATGGTCATTGAAAACGCAGCGAATAATGCAAACTTCCAAACCCTTATTCCTTCACTAAATGATTTATTCTTTCCAAAAAACCTTGTCATAAGTCCGACTACAAACAATGGCACTAAAGTCCCTGTTATCATGTGAACAATGGAGGCCTGTGCACCAATTTGCACAATTATTTCTTGTAAATTTCCAGTTATATTTCCACCACTAAGTCCATTTTGCACCCCTACAAGAACAGGTGTCCCAACAGCTCCGAATGTAACCGGTGTACTCTGAATAACCATTCCAGCAATTACTGCTGCCATTGCAGGAAAACCAAGACCAACCATTAAAGGAACAGCTACTGCTGCAGGAGTCCCAAATCCTGATGCACCTTCAATAAAAGAACCAAACAACCAAGCCACTATAATAACCTGTACTCTTCTATCAGGTGAAATATCAATAAACCCTTGACGGATTGTATTCATTCCACCACTCTGTTGTAATGTGTTTAAAAGTAAAATCGATCCAAAGATAATAAATAATAGCGTTGCGGCAACAACTAGTCCGTTTACTGAAGCGGCTGCAACTTGATTAAACGGTACTTGCCAAACCCATAATGCCAAAGCAATTGCTACGAGGTATGAAATTGGCATTGCTTTGCTAGCTGGCCAACGTAGTCCTACTAAAAAAATTGCAACGACAATAATTGGCAATAAAGATAAAAGTGCTAAAACACCTGTACCCATAAACAACCTCCCTTTCGTTTCTTATTAGGAAACATCATTTTCATTTTGTTGCAAATATGAAACATTGTTATATAACAAAAACAAATTAGTTGTATAACAACATGTCTTATTTACATTATACAATTTATTATCTAAATTTCAATAATATTCTGAAAAGTATCAACGAGTATTTCTTTACAAACAAATAAAACATTTTATGTATCTGAGAATACTCAAAAAGAGCATGCATTGCACACAAAGGTGCTGATTCAAGATTTGCCGACTTACACTAAAACTGATTATCTTATAAAGTCGTACTTCAAAAAAATATCAATTAACCTTCAAGAACTACTATTATTACCTCACCAAAAAGCGTACATTCCATTTACCTAGAATGTACGCTTCATATTTGACTATAAGATTGCTGTTTTAAACCCTAAACGATTGGAAATTTCTTGACCTGTTCGAATCATCCTATGCTTTAATTCATCCAATCTTTGGTCTGTCATTCTCATCGTCGGACCAGAGATGCTCACCGCTGCCATTACCCTGCCTAAATGATCAAATATAGGGGCGGCAATACATGTAATCCCGTATTCATTCTCTTCTAAATCTAATGCATACCCTAATTTCTTCACATTTTGTAACTCGAATAATAACTCTTCTTTCGTGATAATTGTTTTACTCGTATGTGCAGGCAATCCTTTTCTTTCCACAATGTCTTCTACAGTCGATTGCGGAAGCTGTGAAAGAATTGCTTTTCCAACAGATGTACAATGCATTGGTGCTCGTTTTCCTACCTTAGAATGCATGCGCAAGGCTTGGTTTCCATCAAGCTTCTCTATATAGACAACCTCGCCTTGATCGTAAACGACTAAGTGGATAACTTCATTAATTTCTGATTCTAATTTTTGTAAAAACGGCTTTGCCTCTGTTCGCAGGTCAATCGAGTCTAATAATTTTGAGCTAATATCTAAGAAACGATACCCCAATTTATATTTCCCCGATTCTTCAAGCTGTTCGATGTATCCGTATTTGCAAAGTGTCGATAGGATTCTGTAAACAGAGCTTTTGTTTATATCCATTTGATTGGCGATCTCTGTAACCCCTAATCCACTTTTTTTTGTACTAATAATTTCGATAATATCTAACGCCCTGCTCACAGACTTCACCATGTTCTCTCTTTCCACATTTTCACCTCATCAGTGTATCTATTGCACGATTATACTGCTATTTTCTTAGTGAAACACTCTTTGCAACTACTTTATTTTGTAATGAACCAATTTCATCAATACTACATGTAATAATCGTTTCATCCCCAATCATTTCCGCCCCTACTGGACTACCAGTTAAAATGACATCACCTGGCTTTAATGTCATAACTGTAGAGAGATAGGCAATCATTTTTTGAACAGAAAAAATCATTAAGTTCGTTGAACTATTTTGTTTTTCTACTCCATCTACATTTGCCTTAATACGAACCTGTGTAAGATCTAACTCAGTTTCAATCACTGGCCCCAGTGGTGTGAATGTATCAAATGACTTCCCAACCATCCAATGCCCATCACTGCGGAAGAACTGTGGAGCTGTTACATCATTGCCAACCGTATATCCAAAAATATGATTCATAACTTCTTCCTCAGTTAGATCTTTCGCCTCCTTGCCAATGACAACAGCAAGCTCTGCTTCAAATTTCACATCTTCAATTCCTTCTGGAATGAAAATTTCTTCATCTGTACCGATTACTGATGAAGTTGGTTTGAAGAAAAACACCGGGATGGCAGGTAGCTCATCTGGCAAATCAGCTTCACCTGCTACAAAATTTGCTCCAATTCCAATAACTTGATTTGGCTGAATTGGTGAAAGTAGTTTGCACTCTTCAATTGGTAGTTCAACCCCACTATAATTCCATTGATCTGTTAAGTAATCTCCTGTTATTTCTTTAACTATTTTACCATCTAACACACCTTGCAACTTCTCTCCGTTGTACTCTACTTGTAAAAATTTCATTTTTATCTCCACTCCTCTATGATTGTCATTTATAAAAGCAGGAGAGAATAACCTCCTGCTTCCTCCACTGAATTAACTATTTTTTACAGAAAGTTTCTCTTTTGCTTCAATTCTTCTTCTGTGTAATATTGGCTCTGTATAACCATTTGGTTGATTTACACCTTCAAACACAAGTTCACAAGCTGCTTGGAATGCAATTGATTCATCAAAGTTCGGCGCCATTGCTTGATATGCAACATCTCCTGCATTTTGTTCATCAACAACCTTCGCCATTCTTTGTAGTGTCTCAGTTACTTGTTCTTTAGTACATACCCCATGGTATAACCAATTGGCTACGTGCTGTGAAGAGATTCTTAATGTTGCACGGTCTTCCATCAATGCAACATTATGAATGTCTGGTACTTTTGAACAGCCTATTCCTTGCTCAACCCATCTAACAACATAACCTAAAATCCCTTGAGCATTATTATCCAGCTCAGCTTGTATTTCTTCGGCTGACCATTTCTTTTCTCCCGCAATTGGAATTTGTAAAATATCGTCCTTCAAATCTACTACATCTTGCTTTAACTCTTCCTGTAAAGACAAAACATCAATTTCATGATAATGAAGAGCATGAAGCGTAGCTGCAGTTGGTGAAGGTACCCATGCCGTATTTGCACCTGCTTTAAGATGTCCCGTTTTCTGTTGCAGCATTTCTGCCATTAAATCTGGCATTGCCCACATTCCTTTACCTATTTGCGCTTTTCCTTGTAAACCTGTCGCTAAACCTGTCAAAACATTTGATTTTTCATAGCCAGTCAACCACGCTGTGGATTTCATATCATTTTTACGGATCATCGGACCTGCTACCATTGACGTATGCATTTCATCTCCTGTACGATCTAAAAATCCAGTGTTAATAAATACGACTCTTTCTTTTACTTCTTTGATGCAATTCTTCAAATTCAACGAAGTACGCCTTTCTTCGTCCATAACCCCAATCTTTAACGTATTGCGCTTTAATTCAAGAGCGTCTTCAATTTTTGCAAATAATTTATTTGCAAATGCCACTTCTTTGCTTCCGTGCATTTTTGGCTTAACGATATAGACGGATCCTTTTTTCGAGTTTTGATAAGGGCCATTCCCTAAAAGCGTATGCTTCGCGATTAAACTTGTTATGACTCCATCAAGAATCCCTTCAAACACTTCTTCCCCATTTGCATCAAGCACCGCACTGTTTGTCATTAAATGCCCAACATTTCTCACGAACATGAGGGAACGCCCAGAAAGAGAAATCTCCGAACCTTTTGGACTAAAGTATGTTCGATCTGGGCTCATTTCGCGAGCGATTGTCTTTTCCCCTTTTTTAAAGGAAGAAGATAAATCACCTTTCATTAACCCTAACCAGTTTTGATACACAAGTACTTTATCTTCAGCATCTACCGCTGTAACGGAGTCTTCGCAATCCATGATCGTCGTGATTGCCGATTCTAATAAAATATCTTTCACGCCTGCACGATCGTCTTTACCAATAACATGATGATGATCAATTTGAATTTCAAAATGAAGCTTATTGTTTTTACATAGAATTGCAGATGGCTGATCAGATGTGCCATTATAGCCTACAAACTTATCTTCCTCTTTCAATGTCGTAACCGATCCATTCTCAAGCTCTACTTTTAATGCCTGAGAGTTCACTTCGTACTTAATGACTTCATGATGAGAACCTTCAGCTAGTGGTGCTGCTTTATCTAAAAAGTCACGCCCGTACGCAATTACCTTATTGCCACGTATTGGGTTATAACCTCCTTCTCTTGTTGCACCATCCTCTTCACTAATAGCATCTGTTCCATATAACGCATCATAAAGGCTACCCCATCTTGCATTTGCAGCATTAATTGCATAACGTGCATTGTTCACAGGAACGACAAGCTGTGGTCCAGGTTGTCGTGAAATGTCTTCATCCACATTTTCGGTCTCTACTGAAAAATCTGCACATTCCTCTTCTAAATAGCCAATTTCTGTTAAGAATGTTTTGTATGATTGAAAATCAAAATCGCTATTCTCAGTATGCCACTGATCAATGGCAGCTTGAAGTTTGTCACGATGCTGTAATAGTTCTTTATTTTCCGGTGTTAATTCTTGTATTAATTTCTCAAATCTTGCCCAAAAATCCGCTTGTGCTACTTCTGTTCCTGGAAGAGCTTCTTTATTTATAAATTCATAGAGTTCCTCAGCAACTTGTAGTTTCCCAATATTCACATAATTTGCCATTTGTTCATACCTCCGATAAATTAATTTGCAGCTAATTGTTTTTCATACGATTTAATATCTGCACATTTACTAGGTGATGGAAAAAGTTTTCCTCCATTTAATAAATTGAGAGGATTAAATACTTCACGAATATTTGTCTGTGCGATTAATTCATCCTCTGTAAATACAAATCTCATTTCCTCTTTCTTTTCAATTCCAACTCCGTGCTCACCTGTAATCGTCCCACCTACATCAGCACAAACCTTTAAACATTCGCTACCCGCTTTCAATGCTTTATCTGTTTCTCCAGGAATTCTTGCATCAAAAAGGACAAGTGGATGGAGGTTTCCATCTCCTGCATGAAATATATTGGCAATTCGGAGCTCATATTTCTTGCTTATTTCACCAATGCTCTTTAATACGGCAGGTAATTGACTTCTTGGAATGACTCCATCTTGCACGAGATAATCTGGCGAAATTGTCCCCATCGCTCCAAAGCCTGTTTTACGATTGGCCCACCATCTAGCTCTTTCTGATTCATCTTTTGCAGCACGGACTTCACGAACATGATTCTTTCTACAAACTTGTAAAATATCTTCAATTTGTTCATCAATTCCAGCTGCAATTCCATCTACCTCAATTAAGAGTACGGCTTCAATGTCTCTTGGATGTCCAACTGGAAAGGCTGCTGATTCAACACCTTCAATCGCAATTTTATCCATCATCTCTAATGCAGCAGGTACAATTCCCGCAGACACTATATCGGATACTGCCCTACTGCCATCTTCTATTCGATCAAAGTAAGCAAGTACAGTCTGTTTTGATTCTGGATTTTTCAAGAGACGAACAGTAATTTTAGTAACAATTCCCAATGTTCCTTCTGACCCAGTTAGCAATCCTAAAAGGTCATAGCCTGGTTCATCAAGTACGCCATTGCTACTAAATTCTACGACATCTCCATTTGGAAGGACGACTTCCAGCCCTAGAATATGATTTGTCGTTACTCCATATTTCAAACAATGGGCTCCACCGGCATTTTCAGCTACATTTCCTCCTATTGTACAACAATATTGACTAGATGGATCTGGAGCATAATAATATCCTCTGTTTGAAACGGACTGTGTTAGCTTCAAGTTTACAAATCCCGGTTCCACTACCGCCCTGCGATTCTCTAAATCTACTTTTAGCAACTTTTTCATACGGACTAAGCTAATAATGACTTCTCCATTAATCGGAATAGCTCCACCACTCAAGCCTGTTCCAGCTCCTCTTGCTAAGAATGGAAGCCTCGCCTTGTGACAGTATTTGACGACACTAGCTACTTCTTCAGTATTACTAGGAAATACGACAGCTTTTGGAAGGGAAGCATGCAATGTAAATCCATCACAATCATACGCAACTAAATCTTCTTTTTCATAGAGAATCGCATTTTTTCCATTTAATAAGTTTGCTAGATTATGAATATGGGGATCGTTTGTATTTAAGCGTTTATTTCTCAATTTCTGCACCACCGTTGCCTGTAGACTCTTTCTTATATGCCCAGTCTAAAAGCTGGATAGTATGAACAATTTGTTCATTACGGCCATATTTTTGTACACCCATTGCCATTTGTAGCATACAGCCAGGGTTACCCATTGAGATCATTTCCACTTCATCTGGAATGTTCTCCATCTTTTTATCTAATACAGCCTCTGCCATTTCTGGGTTTGTAATATTATAAATTCCAGCGCTCCCACAACAGCGATCGGCATTGTTCATTTCCACGAGTTGAATACCTGGGATGCTGTTCAATAATGCTCTTGGTTCATGGCGAACACTTTGACCATGTGCTAAATGGCAAGCATCGTGATAAGTAATTTTCGAATGGATTGACGCCTGTGGTGGAATGATTCCAGTATCATATAAATATTTTGAAACATCCTCTACCTTTTCTCCTAGCGCTTCTGCTTTTTCTTTCCATTCAGGCTCCTCTTTAAAGAGCTCTTCATACTCCTTCATCATACATCCACATCCCGCAGCATTAACAACGATTTTATCGTACTGAGAAAATGCTTCGATGTTTTTCTTTGCAAGCTCCCGCCCTTTATCACGGTCTCCTGCATGCACATGGAGTGCCCCGCAACATGTTTGATTTTTAGGAATCACAACATCATGGCCATTTTTTGTGAGGACATTGATTGTAGCTTCATTAACATCACTAAACATGACATCCATAATACATCCTGTAAGTAAGGCTACCTCTCCTCTTACTTCTCCTTTAGCCGGGATGACTTCATCATTGCGGTATCTTTTTTTAACTCCAGTGTTGACTTCGGGCATAACCGCTTCCATATTCACTAAATGGTTCGGCATGATATTGATTAGTTTGCTTTTACGCACAAAGGTTTGAAGACCACTTTTCTGATAAAGCTTTAGCGCTCCACCTAATGCTTGCAATCTTGGCTGATGTGGAAATAAATGATGCAAAAACGCTTTACTAACTGTTTTTTTCCATCCCTTTAACGGCATCGCTTGCCGAATTTGTCCACGAGCTTCTTCGATTAGTCCGCCTACATCGACGTCTGCTGGACATGCGGTCGTACATGCTCTGCAGTCTAAACAGGCAAAGACAGGATCGGAGAATTGCGTATTAACTTCCATTTTCCCTTCTGCAACAGCTTTTATCAAGTAAACTCTCCCTCGCGGAGAATGCTGCTCTTGTCCTGTTTCTTCATATGTAGGGCATGACTCTAAACACATTCCACAATGGACGCAATCTGCCCATTTTGATTCATCTGGAGGATCGCTCCATAAATAATTTCCGACTGGTTGGGTACATGCAGCACTTTGCTCGTCTTTCAATAACGTTTTGTTCATTCAAATTCCTCCTACAAAACGATTCTTATTCATGATGTTTTGTTGGTCGACTTGATGTTTAATCCGTTGTGAAATAGCTTGTAGCGGAGTCGTTTGACCCCAAACACCCAATTTGCTTCTAAGTGAAAAAGGAGCGTGTCTCACAATCGCATAGCCAGCTAACTCTTTCGTCAAAGCTTGTAGCTTGTCGATCACTCTAATTAATTGGTCATCCTCACCAGTTAGGATGAATGAGCCTAAACCATGACCTAATCCCCCATGAACAAATGATGAAACTCCATATTCCTCAGCTAGCCGCTGAGTTTGATTCATCAATGTTAACCAGTCCAAGTTAACTAACCCTACTTTAAGCGCTACCGTATGTTCATTTCTTGTATCAATACCTGCTAGTGGCATCTTAGAGTAAAATCTCTCCCATGCAACATCTGCATCTTCCTGGAGGAACTCAGCGACTTCAATTCCTTTTATTCCACTGGTCAGACCATGTATTGTTTGTAATTGATAATCGACTGCAGTTTCTACATCTTCAAAAGAAAGCAGAATAGCGTATTTACGAATACCTATCATCTGTTCTGTCATATCTGGGTTTAATACGTCTAAACAAACAGGCTCAATTACGTCATCAAGCAATTGAATCGCTAATTGTTTCATTTTTTGGAGATCAAATGTTTTAAAGCTGATTAACTGAATTGCTTTTTTCTTCGGAATTGGTCTTAATTTAAACGTTAATTCAGATAGTACACCTAACGTTCCCATTGAGCCGATAAATAGCTTATTCATGTCATAGCCAGCTACATTTTTTACGACTTTTCCACCAGTACGGATGATCTCACCATTCGGATATACAACTCTCATCCCAATAAGTGAATCTCTGACACCACCATCTCTAAGCCTTTTTGGCCCTGAGTCATTGGCGGCCACAATTCCACCAATGGTTGATACATGTGGTTGAAAAGGGTCAAGCGGCAATCTTTGATGATAGCTTTTTAAGTATGACTGAATTTCATGAAAAGGTGTTCCTGCTTTGACTGTAATTGTCATATTGCCAGCTTCATGCTCTACAATTCCTTTGTACTCTTTTAAAGAAAGCTCGATCTTAGCTTTTTCAATACTTCCACCCCAGCCCTTTTTTGTTCCATTTCCACTAATGTTCACAGAGCACGTGTTTTCATCTGCTATAGACAATGTCTTAACAATTTCCTCTTCTGTTTTAGGGTATACGGTCACTTCCCCACCATTTCCCCAAATGTCAAATTTCCCTTCTATAATCTGTTCTTGTGGAAAGTGTTTATGAAGAGAATCAATAATTGTCGCATTTGTAATCAATGTCTCCCCTCCTATTGTTTTGTAATAACAAACAATGTTTCTTAACTGTCTCAAAAAAATTTTACCATCTATGTGGCAACAAATTACATAATATTGTTAACACTATTTAATCATGGCGACGCTTACAATTCAACTATTTTTTTAATGTTCAGATAATAATATTTACTTCAACTCCATTATCATGTAATTTTATGTAAAGATGGTAGTTAATAACTTAAAGGAGTTGTGAATAAACTTGAATTTTTTAAAATTGGGATTACTTGGAGCCTACGTTGGACTTTGCATTGGATTATTTTTACCAGCGTTATCATCATATGATCATTTATTATACAATGAGGGCATTGTAAGTTTATTTTACTTGGCTCGGTGGTCCGTTGGTGGATCGGTTGTTTTTGTACTTTTCGGAAGCATGCTGCACTATTCTAATAAGGTATCCACTAATTAATCTGACTTTTTTAGGATATCGACGAAAAAAGAATCGAGGATGTTACCTCGATTCTTTTTGTTTTTTGCTATGAAACTTCTATTATCTTACCCTCATAACACGACCGTTAAATTTATCTGCCCAGTAGCCACTTGTCATGTTTTCAATTGCAACACCTTTACTGCTTTGAGAACCGATGAATTTTCCTCCACCAAGGTATATGCCTACATGTCCATCTCTTTTATACGTATCAAAGAAAACAAGATCTCCAGGCTGCATTTGATTTGTTGGAATACGTGTGCCTGTATTCTTTAGTCCATCGGTAGATGCTGGTACACTAATTCCTGCTTGTGAGAATGCCCAAGAAACAAAGCCTGAACAGTCAAATCTTCCATTTGCTATATCATAAGCATTTCTTCCGCCACCAAATACATAGACAGAATTCCCAATGTAGCGGTATCCCGCATTTATAACAGTACTAATGTTGCCAGAAGGTTTAACATTACTAGTTGCTGGGGTATTAGATGAGTGTACAGCATTACTTGTAGCAGAACTAGATGATTGACTCACAATACTTTGTTGAATTTGTCTTTGCATTGCTGCTAAACGATCATCTTCTACTTTTAATTCATTACGTTTTGACGCTGCTGCTTTTTCTTTTTCTTTTAGTTCGTTTCTTAATGAAGCATTATTTTTTTGTTGTTCTTCTAATTGAGCTTTCATTCCTTCTAGCTCTGTTTTCATGTTTGTTAATTCTTCAAGCTTTTGATCCACTTCTTGTTTATGTGTTTCTACAAGTTCTTTATCTTCAGCATGTTGAAGAATAATATCTTGGTCAGCTTCCACGATTTTCGAAACAGCTGTTACACGATCAATGAAATCTGAGAAGCTTTTTGAAGCTAAGATGACCTCAACATAGTTCATCGTACTACCACCGTTTGTTTGTAGTGAAACTGCACGTTCTTTTAAAATTTCACTGCGTGCATCGATTCTTTCTTGAATGATTGCAATCTCAGCTTCTAACTTAGCAACTTGTTCTTCAGTAGCTACTAGATCGTTTTCTGTTTGCACGAATTGCTTTTTATTATCTGCAATTGCCTCATCTACTCTTTTTACTTGAGCTTCAATCGTTGCAAGTTCTTCTAAAACAGTCGCAAGTTCTTTTTCCGCTGCATTTAGAGTAACTTTTAATTCACTGCGTTCCTGTTGAATAGACTGAACTGTGTTTGCGCTCGCAGTTGGTACAGATAGTGCACTTAATCCAATAACAAATGCTGTGTTTAACACGAATAACTTTTTCTTCAATTTATTCCCCTGCTTTCATTATGTATAACTTTCTATATATATTTACGTTTGTTGAAATATGTAATTTGACGTAGTCTAAAAGTGAGTACAATGGGATTATAGCATCGCTTTTTGACAGGCTTGTTAGAGTTATATTACAAATATATTACTAATTACGACATTGTTCGATAGGAAGTCCTATTTACAGTAACAATTGATTCGACGAGAAGCATAAGATGATTTACCTATCTCGCAATCATGAAATCTTCTTTTTTTGGTTTAAAATCTACCTTATTGGGAATAGAATAGATAATCAAGCTGTTACACGAGTAATTTTTGTAATCTTTTTGTAACAAAAATGAAACCTTTTGACATGTAAATCCGTCTAATAAGTATAGAATCTTTGAGGGGGATAAAAGATGTCCATGTTAAAACATTCCATAAGCGCAATCGCATTGTTCATAATCGCGATGCCAATGAATTTTACACAACCAATCCAAGCAGATCATAATAGCACTTCCATATCTGAAAAAGCACTAATTAAAAAGACACTTCAGTTTGAAAATAATTTTGAATTCTTTGACACTGGAATAATAGCTGATAGCTCAAATCAAGAACTAGAGATTGTAGCGGAGAAGGAAATCACATCGGAAGAACAGCAACCAGTCACATCTTCATTATCAGAGCTTCAAAGTAAACTAGTTATAAACATGACACAATCTCAAATCAAAGGACTGTTCGGAGAGCCCGATCAAGTGTTGCGCGATGCTATGTATAATTTGCCTTTATGGAGATATGACTTTAAAAATGACGAGGACTATGCATTTGTTTCGAAATTAGACGATGTCGATGTTGATGCACTCGTTAACGGTAAATTATCTTATATTTTGTTCTTCACTTTCCCTGAAAACAGTAAAGAGACTACTCAAATTTCACTATATTTTATAGATGACAACAATGAATTTAAAAATTACAGAGTCTATGAAGATGGAACGATTATAAAATAATCTCAAGAAAATATACAAATAAAACCCCCGATTGTAATGTGCGGGGGTTTTGCTATTTTTACTACATTTTAACTTGGCTATGTTTGAATGGATTTTTCCACTCCATTAACAGACCATAGTTTAACGACTCTTCATCTTCTAAATAATTTTTAACGACAGTAAGCGGTGTTCTGCCACATCGTAGTAAAAATGAAATGACCGGGTCTCTCAATTCACCATTTAAAACTGCCTCAACATACTCTTCAGCTGATTTTTCAGAAGCATAATTGCAATACCCTGGCATTCGGGCACCACCCAAAAGTCGCTCCAGTCCTTTTTCAATAACGACATGGTACATTGCTTGCATTAAAATCTTTCCAAGACCAAAGCTTCGAAACATTGGTCTAATGCTAATATCTACTATATATAATGTATTTCCATCCTGATCATGTGTACGGATATAACCATCATCTGTCACTTCTTCCCATGTGTGATCTGGAGAAGCAGGATCAAATGCAGTAATTAGTCCAGTTAAAGAACCAGCTAGCTTACCGTTTACTTCAACGCATAATGCACCATCTGGAAATGTGTTTATATGGCTTTCCAACTGTTCCTTATTCCACCATAGTTCTTCTGGAAATGGGGATGGAAAGCATTCAGATTGAATCGCAATCAATTCATCAAAATCCGAGCGGTTATAATTTCGCACAACAATCGATATTGGCTTCTGTTGGTCATATACATAAAATTCACTATGATAAGTCATTTTCTTCACCCATCAATGTTTTCTTTTTCCCAGTCCGTATATAAGTCAACACGACGATCTCTCCATGTTGTGACAGACCCACTTTCTCTTACTTTATACAAGAGTGATAAGTCTAAATCTGCTGTTACAATCATGTCATTGTTCAATTCTCCCTCTGACATAATTCCTTGCGGTGGAAACGGGATATCATTCGGTGTGATGATTGCTGCCTGGCCGAAGTTAGCCCTCATGAAGTCAACTGTTGGCAATGAACCAACAGTACCAGTGACAACAACATACACTTGGTTTTCAATTGCTCTAGCATGTGACGTATAGCGTACACGATGGAAGCCATGACGATCATCCGTACATGACGGACAGAAAATTACATCTGCTCCCTTCGCTTTCGCCATTCGAACAATCTCAGGGAACTCAATATCATAACAAGTAAGAATCGCAATTTTTCCTTTGTCTGTATCAAATATATGAAAATATTCACCTGGTGTCATATTCCATTCATTAACCTCAGTTGGTGTGATATGAAGCTTCGCCTGTTCTTCTACTCGCCCATCAGGATAAAACAGATGAGCAACATTATATAGCCTTCCATCACGGTTAATAACATGGGTTCCACCAATAATATGCATCTTCGTATCAAGCGCAAACTTTGTAAACAACGCTTTATATTGTTCTGTGAAACCTGGTAACTCATTAATTGTTAGACTTAGCCCTTGTTCACTTCCTATAGAAAGGAGTTGTGTCGTGAAAAACTCTGGAAACAACACAAATTCTGATTCATACTCTTGTGCAGTTTTAATATAATGTTCACATTGCTTGGCAAAGTCCTCAAAAGAACGAATTGTGTGTAAATGATACTGAACAGCAGATACACGCATTTTCATCATTCATCCCTCCAATAAAAAAGTAAGCATGAAGAGTCAATACTCTTTCTCCGTTGATTATCAAGCATTTGCTCATAACTTACAATAGTTTTTCAAAAATAATCAAATCAAACAGATGGGTATTTATTCTACAGTTACTTTATTGCCTTGGATTTTGTGTAAATTTGCAAATACACCGTTTTTCCTCATCAATTCATCATGAGTCCCCTCTTCAGCAATTCCATTTTCCGTTACAACCATAATACGGTCAGCGTTACGGATTGTTGCTAAGCGGTGAGCGATGACCAATGTCGTTCTGTTTTGCGACAATTCATTGAGCGCTTCTTGAATAATGTATTCCGTTTGTGTATCAAGTGCGGAAGTTGCTTCATCCAAAATTAAAATTGGCGGGTTTTTCAAGAACATCCTAGCAATTGCCAATCTTTGCTTCTGTCCACCTGACAGCTTTAAGCCACGTTCTCCAATCTGAGTTTCATAACCAAGAGGAAGACCGTGAATAAACTCCTCAAGGTGTGCCCGTTTCGCTGCAGCAAATATTTCTTCATCTGTTGCTTTTAAGTCGCCATAGGCAATATTCTCTTTAATCGTACCTGTAAATAAGAACACATCTTGCTGAACGATCCCAATTTGTGAACGAAGGGATTCCTTGGTCATTTCCCGAATATCAATTCCATCAATTGTAATATTCCCTGCATTCACTTCATAAAACCTTGGGATTAACGAACAAATCGTAGTCTTCCCTGCTCCTGAAGGTCCAACAAAAGCGATAGTTTCTCCAGCATTGATCGATAAATTCAAATCATTTAGCACATTTTTGTGATTTTCATAGCGAAAATCGACATTATTGAATTGAATATCTCCATTTAAATGTTTCACTGCTGTTGCATTAGGATAGTCTTTAACCTCTGGCTCCGAATCAAGCAAGTCTGTGAATCGTTTAAATCCAGCCATTCCTTTAGGATAAAGCTCCATTAATACACTAATCTTATCAATCGGCTTTAATAACACATTTACATATAAAATGAAACCTACTAATTCACCATGAGTTAATTCTCCTGAAAAACTTAACCATGCTCCATAGACTAAAACGATCAGTGTAACTAAGCGTGTCATCATATACACACCTGAAGATGAGAAGCTCATAATCTTATAAGCTGCTAATTTAGCTTTTCTAAATGTACGATTGTCTTTTTTGAAACGATTCATTTCGTAGTTTTCATTTGTAAAAGATTGTACAACTCGAACGCCAGAAACACTATCTTCAACACGTGCATTTACATTCGCTATTTCACCATACATATTCTTCCACGCTTTATTCATTTTCATATTACAATAAACGATTAACCATACTAAAAACGGAAGTACAAAGATTGCCGCAATCGCAAGTTTCACGTTGATTGTCATCATAATCCAAAAAGCTCCGACAAACGTCATAATTGTGATAAATACATCTTCTGGGCCGTGATGAGCTAGTTCACCTATATCCATTAAATCATTCGTTACACGACTCATAATATGTCCAGTTTTTGTATTGTCAAAAAAGCGAAAAGATTGTCTTTGGACATGTTCAAACAACTGCTGCCTCATGTCAGTTTCAATATTTATGCCTAACATATGACCCCAGTAATTCACAACAAATTGCATAAACATGCTAAAAAAATACAGAGCAAGCAACCCGGCACTCACCGAAACAATCGTCGACCAGTTTCCACTCGGTAGAAGATCATCAATAAACAATTGTACGGCAATCGGGAACGCTAATTCTAATATAGCTACTAATATGGCACAGCTAAAATCTAAATAAAACAGCTTTTTATGTGGTCTATAATATGTAAAAAAGCGAGCAATCATTCTGTTCTCCTTATCTAGTCTCTCTGCGATTTGACCATTTTATTTTTCGTACTACTTGATTTAACACTTCCGATATGACAATCCCAACTGCAATTGCACCAGAAATCATTAATGCTTTTGCTGCTAGTTGAATCGCTACATTGTAATCATTGCCAACAAAATTTCTCATTGCATCATATGCTAGGCCTCCAGGAACTAATGGGATGATTCCTGCAACACTAAAGATGATAATTGGCTTTTTAAACCATCGCGCAAACAATTGACTCATTAATGCAATAAAGAACGATGCGACCAAAGTAGCCACTACAGTGTCAAATCCCTGCTCAACAAGAATTCTATAAATTGCCCAGCCAAACATTCCAACTAAACCACATTTAGGAATCGCTTTTTTTGGAGCATTAAAGATAATTCCAAATGCACAGGATGCCATAAAACTTGCAATTAAATGGACAATCATTTGCCCTCCTCCTTCTTAAATTGAGAATAAAGCAAAAACGACAGCAACTCCAGCTCCAATTGCTGAAGCTGTTAAAAACGCCTCTGCCCCTTTGGATAATCCAGAAACGAGATGTCCAGCTATGAGGTCACGAACAGCATTTGTAATGAGCAACCCCGGCACTAGCGGCATCACTGACGCAATGATGATTTTATCAAGTTCTGCTCCAACTCCTAATTGCACAAAGTTATATGCGACTAATCCAATCAGAAGTGATGATAAAAACTCAGAGAAGAATTTCGTTTCAACGATTCTTTCTAACGCTAGAAACGAGCTAAATCCAATTGCACTCGTAACAATTGCCGGAAAAACATCCCCCCATTGACCGAGAAACATGAGCAAAAAACATCCACTTGCAAGCGCTCCAGCGAAAATTTGTTGATAAACAGGAAAGGTATAGTCTTGTTGCTCAATCAACATTAACTCGTCATATGCTTCATCTATCGTCAATACCTTTGCAACGATTTTCCTAGAAACATCGTTAACTAATGTAACTTTATATAAATCAGTTGTCCTTTCTGAAATCCGAATCAATTTTGCAGGCTGCATTCCATCTACTGAGAATACAATCCCCGTTGGAGTTACATAACTATGTGAGTTGTCCAATCCTAATGCTTCTGCAATCCTCGTCATCGTATCCTCCACACGGTATGTTTCCGCACCACATTGCAACATAATCCCGCCTGCTTTTAGACAAAGTTGAATGACTTCATATGAATATCGCTCACTTTGATTCGACATGCTCACCCCTACCTTTCCTTAGTCTACTCGTCCATTCATATTAGCTGAAATAGTTGGATAAATAAAGAGGATTTAGACAAAATTTTACTAACATCATTTACGATTAAATTTTGACTGTTTTTTTTGTTAACTATACCTAAAAAACATATAGACAAAGTCAAAAACGACCTTGTCTACATGTTTTCTTAAATGCCTTCATGTCGGAATACTTGTTTCATTCATTTTTTATAATTAAAACGTGCATTTAGTTGACCTTGAATCATTTTATTTCTCATCTCTCTATCATCAGCCTTCTTCTTCTTCTTTAGCTCTTGCCGGATCTCATCAGTCCTTACTCCTTCTTCCCGCTTATTTGCTATTTCGACTAACCTTTCTACATCCGAAAAGGAATATTTTCTATTGCCCCTCTCAGTTCTTTCAGGAAAAATTAATTTTCTTTCTTCATAGTATCTAATTTGCCGCTCACTTAGACCTGTTAATTCGCTAACAACACCGATTGTAATTACCTTTCGATCTTTATATGAATATTCACTGTCCATATGCAAACCACCCCAACTTACAGGTTTTATCCTAATTATACATCATTGTCAGAAAATTTCACCTCTAATGTTAGAAAATATAACATTAATAAAATGTGTGTTATATAATCTTCCAAAATTACTGAAAGTAAGCTTGTAATTGTTTAAGATAGAAAAAAACAAAGGGTGAGGGACAAAAATGCAATATTTACGAAAAGCAGTTGAGAAAAAGAAGACATATTTAATTAGCTTGTTGATCAAAGCTGGTGTATTTAAAGAAGAACAATTGATCCATCTAACCCTATCTGAGCTTGAAAGCTTGTCAAAAAAACATGTTGGGGTTAAATAGGAGGTCTTTACGATGAGAAAAGGAGAGGACTTAGAGCTTGCTCGAAAGATAGTTGAGCTTGATTTATTAAGAGATAGAATGTGGGAAAAATTAGCATCACTCTCTGGCAATAAAGCTGAGGAGCTTTTACGAAAAGTGCAAAATAGTTAAAAGTTTACTATGTAAGCGAATAAGGGTATACCTCTACTGAAACATTCTGCAAAAAGTCAGCGTCTAATATGAAAATGCATAATTTTGTCAGCATTTCATATAGTGAAAACAAGGAGATTGCAGGATTGGAGGTTATACCATGCAGCTACTATGGGTGATCGGAGGAATTCTTGTCTTTTTCATCATATTAGAAGAACTTATTCAATTCTTTTTTTATCGTAAACTCTTAAAAGAAGAAAATATGAAAACTGAACGTTTTCATAAGATAGAAAAAGCTTACAATAAAATAAAACAAATCAAGTGGAAGAAAAGAGAAACTTCCTAAACAAAAGATCATCGAAAAATCCCTCTTTCGATGATCTTTTTTATTTCATTACACTTAATCTTCTTCTGTATCTTCAGATTCTTCTTCGCCTGTAGCATCAGTAGTATTTTTTGTTTTTAACTCAAAATACTTATCAAGTACTCTTCTACCGATATCATTGTTTGGAGTCGGTCCATTATTCCCCTCGTAAGCCCAAGGCACAACTACTGCCATCGCTACTTCAGGGTTGTCGTGCGGCGCATACGCAACTAAGCTTAAATTCATGACTGCAATTAATGGATCACCTGGTTCTCGTGTAGAGCCGTCATAAAAAGCCTGCGCTGTTCCTGTTTTCCCAGCAGGAGAGTAAAGTGCATCTCCAAATCTGCCAACAGCTGTTCCACCTGGCGATTGCATTACTTGACGGAATCCTTCCTTTACAATGCCAAGTTGTGCGTCTGTAACGTCAATCTTATTTAAAACCTTTGATCCCATTTCTTGTACAACAGGTCCTAATTCTTCTTCAAAAGATGGTTCTCGAATTTCTTTTACTAATGTTGGTTGTACTCGGTACCCACCATTTGCAATTGTTGAAACATATTGAGCCAGTTGTAATGGTGTATACGTATCATATTGTCCAATCGATAAATCGAGTAGAAAACCTGGCAATCTGTCTCCACCAGTTAATCCGCTTGATTCATTCGGCAAGTCTATTCCTGTACGTACACCTAATCCGAATTCTGAAAAACCGTCTCTCAAATCCTCAAATGCTCGCCTATTCGGAAGTGGCATCGGTCGACCTTGAATATAGGTTGCATTTGCAATTTCAACTGCTGTTTTAAACATATACACGTTAGATGACCTTCTAAGAGCTTCAAGTATTCCCATATTGCCACCAACACCAAACCAAGAGCTTTTAGTTGGTGTACCCGCAATAGTCATTGGAGCATCATAAAATACGGTATTTGGATTGATTGCTCCTGTTCGAAAGCCTGTTAAAATCGTCGCACCCTTAACCGCTGAGCCAACATTATAAGAAGATGAAATCGCTCCGAGCGCGTAATCTTGCAATACTTGATTGCCCGTTTCTGCGTCTCTACCAAGAAGTTTACCAGCCATTGTTAAGATTTCCCCTGTATGCGGATCCATCAAAACGACAAACGCACGATCAAGTAGTCTTGAACGACCATGAGTATTCTTCGTTCTCCAAATTTCTTCTTCAAGAATTTTCTCTACCTCTTGCTGAAGTTCCATATCTATGGATAGAACGAGGTCACTTCCACTCTTTCCTTCAAAAACTCGCTCTGTTCCGATTAATTTTCCTTTTTGTGTTACTAATTTATCCTTCGCTTTTTGTCCATGCAGAACGTCTTCATACTGCAATTCTAAGTAACTCTTTCCTACACGATCATTTCGACTATAATCCCTTGCTAAATAGTAATCTACTTTATCTGCTGGTAAACCTTCATTTGAACTTGACACTTGCCCAAGGACAGAACGAAGTGTATTACCATAATGATAAACACGTTCCCAATCCATTACTGTGTCAACACCTGGTAATAAATGAAGATTCTCACTAATGGCAGCTACCTCTTCAAGAGTGACTTCTTCATTTTTTACGAATTGCTTCGTATTTGCGTAACCACTAATGAACTCGCGATAAATAGCTAGCACATGAAGATCCTTGTCTGTTAGTTGATTTAAATCATCCGTTGTGATTCGATCTAGTTGCAATTGATAGATCTTTCTGTTTTTTTCAGAGGTTGAGAGATCACTCTCCATAATTTCATCATATTCGCTATCTGAGTATTTTTCTTTCGCTTCGTCTGGAAATTTGATAATCCAGTAGTCTTTCATTTCACGCTCTCTTACTTTATCGATTGGTTGATCCATGAACAAAGACAAAGTTTCTGCTGTTTTGAGCATATTCTTTATCGTTTCATTATAATTCGTATAGACTACTGCGTTTTTTGCCTCATTATCTACAATTAAATTATGATGGCGGTCGTAAATCTTCCCTCGTGGAACTGGAGAAGTGACGATTGTATCTTCTGTGCGTTCCACTTCTTTCAAATATGTTTCACCGTTGACAATTTGAACAAATCCTAATCGTATGATCAGGATTGTGAATAGTAAAAATACGAATAGAAATAGTAGATTGATTCTAACTGGAAGATGGCTTTTTCTTTTTTTCTTCTCTCTTCCCAACAGGCTCTCCCCCAAAATCTCTCATAAATTTAGTAATAATTTGATTATACACTATTTTTGTACAAATATTGATAGTAATCTCCAAATGCAGGTTATTTGTAAATAGATGAAAGATTGTTTAGACTATAGGGGTACTTTAGAAAGGAGTTACTAACGAATGAACAACGAACAATTATTGGCTCAATTTCAATCACACCGCGTCGTTACAAATGAATTATTAAAGAAGGTATCAGAAGAGAATTATTCTTTCAAACCAACAGCAACATCTAAAACATTATTTGATCTTGGAATGCATATCATAAAATCATTTTATCAATTTGCAAATACGATCAAACATGGTGATATTGCTGTATTTTCTCAACAGCCCGATTCGGCTCCAGTTTCATTATATGAAGCAGCATTATTTTATACAGAAGCAACAGAGAAATTGATTGCGTCATTTAGTGCTGATGAACTTGATCGCACGATTGCAGTGGCACATATATTTGGAAGTGATTTAACGGGTAAGCAAATGTTCCAAATGGCCTATGAACATGAAATTAATCATAAAGGCAATCTATTTGTATATATTCGCATGATCGGCCATTCTGATTTACCATTATATGTACATAAAGGATAATATAAAAAAGATGTCAATAAGCATCTTAGATTAAGGTACACTCTTTCCGAAGTCGTTCCTGCATGGATCTGTCTTCAACAGGTTTTTCCTTCACGAGACATTGACTTTTTTTTGTGAGTATAGACAAAGTCGAATTCCGACTTTGTCTACATGTTTTTTCAGAAGACTTTTTAATAATAACCCAAGCCATCAGACTATATTGAAAGCGCTTGTCAGACTAGGCGTGCAGTCAAGTCAAGACCCCAATAGAACAACCGGTTCATGAGGGGGCTTTGATGCCGAACAACGACGTATGCATACGTTTGTCTACAACCTGAACAAAAAGTGGCATTAGCCACTTTTTGTTTGTTAATATGGATCTGCGTCATGCCCTTTTTCTGTTGCCTCTTCAACTGACAAATCTCCGTTGTCATTTCCTAATGCATGTTTGCTCGTTCCTTGTGCATTGACTGATTCAATGCCCTCACGAAGCCTTCTTCCATATTCTTCATCCGCTTCTTCTGCTAAAGAAATCATTCGTTCTTGGATACGGTGATCACAATCGGATAGGTCACTTACTAAGTTTGTTATCAAGTCATCCTTTTCCCAATCTTTAAACTGACGGAATGTTTCACCTGCTTGCTTCGTATTGTTTTGTCGATCAATCGATTGTCGTACAAGATTCCCTTCTATTTTAGGCGTATACTCTTTCCCAGACTGTGTAGTCTCCTGTAAGCCACCTAAGAACGATGGCTCATAATTAATATGTGGATTCTGCCCGGGAGCACGATCAACTTTATATTGCATTTGCCCACCTGATTGATTTGTCGCTACATTTTTCTTAGGTGCATTAATCGGCAATTGCAGATAATTGGAGCCAACACGGTAACGTTGTGTATCTGAATATGAAAAAGTGCGCCCTTGGAGCATTTTATCATCTGAAAAATCAAGTCCGTCAACTAATACTCCAGTACCAAAGGCTGCTTGTTCAACCTCCATAAAGTAATCTTCGGGATTTCGATTTAAAACCATTTTTCCGACAGGCAACCATGGGAAGAGTTCCTCAGGCCATAGCTTCGTATCATCTAAAGGATCGAAATCAAGCTCTGGGTGTTCATCATCACTCATCACCTGAACAAGTAATTCCCACTCCGGATAATCTTCTCGTTCAATTGCGTCATATAAATCCTGAGTTGCATGATTAAAGTTTTTAGCTTGGATTTCCTCCGCTTCTTTTTGTGTAAGATTTTTAATTCCTTGCTTCGGTTCCCAATGGTATTTAACAAGAACCGCTTCTCCCTCTTGGTTGACCCATTTATATGTATTCACGCCAGAGCCTTGCATCATTCGGTAGTTAGCAGGAATTCCCCACGGAGAGTATAAAAACGTGACCATATGAAATGATTCAGGTGAATTCGAACAAAAATCAAAGAATCTTTCTGCATCCTGTATATTTGTTATTGGATCAGGCTTAAACGCATGCACCATGTCAGGAAACTTCATTGCATCGCGGATAAAAAACACTTTAAGGTTGTTTCCAACTAAGTCCCAATTGCCATCTTCTGTATAAAACTTCACAGCAAAACCTCTTGGATCTCGAAGTGTTTCCGGTGAATGACCACCATGAATAACAGATGAAAAACGCACAAAAACAGGTGTCCTCTTGCCTTTTTCCTGAAACAACTTTGCTCTCGTGTATTTAGAAACAGGATCCTCTCCAGCAGTACCATACGTTTCAAAATAGCCGTGCGCCCCTGCTCCTCTAGCATGAACAACCCGCTCAGGCACTCGCTCTCGATCAAAGTGACTAATCTTTTCAATAAAATCATAATTTTCTAGTGTTGCTGGTCCTCGATTCCCTACCGTGCGGATATTCTGATTATTAGTGATAGGATGTCCTTGTCGATTCGTAAGTTTTTCTTCAGCTTCATAATTCTTTTCTTCCATAAACACTATCCCTCCTTAATGAGATAATATTATATTTCCCACAAACAGGAAGATTATATGGATTTTTTTAGAATTTTTTATAAGCCATGCAGCTATGGCAAAAGGATGATAGCATGTTTTAATCATGAAGCTATATATTTCTAGTCAACTTTATTTTACGGATAACGTTGGATTGCTTCACTCAATATGCTAATTCCCCCCAGTTTGTGTTCTTCAAACAATTCAATGATCCTGCTTCCAACTACTACCCCATCACTATATTGTGATACTTCCATTACATCATCTACAGTTCGTATACCGAAGCCAACTAATACAGGTGAAGTTGATATTTGCTTTAATTGGCTAAGGTGACTAAGTATGTTATTCTTATCAATTGTTTGACTACCTGTTACTCCATTGATTGATACCGCATATACAAATGCCGGGTTGTTTTTAGTTAATTTGATCATTCTCTCCTCAGGGCTCGTTAATGCCACAAGTGGAATAATCTCAATCTGGTTGTCGTATGCAGCCTCTTCTATAAATGCTTGCTCCTCTAATGGCAAATCCGGGATAATAACAGCCGATACATTTGCTTTCTTACATTGAGAAAAAAATGGACCAATTCCGTATGCTAATATTGGATTTAAATACGTCATGATGATGAGTGGAATCGAAAATTGATTTATATTCTCTTCTAAAAAAGCCAGAATCTCCTTTAGACCAATATTCTCATATAATGCACGCTTACCTGCTTGTTGGATGATTGGCCCATCTGCGACTGGATCTGAAAATGGGATGCCAATTTCAATTGCCGTTGCATTTATATTTTGCAAAAACTGCATTCGATTTAGCATTTCATCAAAGCCTCCGTCCCCCCCCCATAATATAGGGAATAAATGCTTTTCTATGCTTCATAGACAATTGTTCAAGTGCTACACGTAATGCATTCATGAAACCTCCCCCTTTATCCGATCTTTAATTGCTGCAACATCTTTATCTCCTCTTCCAGACAAACATATAATGATGCCTTCATTACGAGAAAATAGATGCGAAATTTTTAATGCATAGGCAATTGCATGTGAGCTTTCTAGAGCTGGAATAATGCCTTCTAGCCTTGCTAAAAGTAAAAACGCCTCTAATGCCTCATCGTCCGTAATCGCTTCATACTTTACGCGTCCACTGTCTTTCAAGTAACTATGCTCAGGGCCAACACCTGGATAATCAAGCCCTGCTGAAATCGAATGAGCTTCCCGAATTTGACCATCACCATCTTGTAAAACATACATATACGCACCATGGAGACTTCCTGGACTTCCCTTTGTCAGTGAAGCTGCGTGAAAGTTGGTATCAAGACCACTACCTGCTGCTTCAACACCAAACAGCTTCACCTCATCCTCCTCAATAAATGGATAAAAGATTCCCATCGCATTACTACCACCACCAATAGCGGCAATGATTGCTTCTGGGAGCCGACCTTCGTACTCATAAAATTGTGCTTTCGTTTCCTCGCCAATTACCTTTTGAAATTCCCGGACCATATAGGGATAAGGATGCGGGCCCATTACGGATCCTAATATATAGTACGTATCATCTACATGAGTGACCCAGTAACGAAGAGCCTCGTTCACTGCGTCCTTAAGCGTTTTGCTTCCAGTCGTCACGCTTTGCACTTTCGCACCAAGAATCTCCATCCTAAAAACGTTTAACTCCTGTCTTTTTATATCCTCTTCTCCCATAAAGACAATACAGTCTAAACCTAGTAATGCACATGCAGTCGCTGTGGCAACCCCGTGCTGTCCTGCACCAGTTTCAGCTACGATTCGCTTTTTTCCCATTCGTTTTGCTAATAGCGCCTGCGCTAAACAATTATTAATCTTATGTGCACCAGTATGGTTTAAATCTTCCCGTTTCAAGTAAATTTTTGCACCTCCTGCATGTTCAGTAAGATTCTTTGCATACGTAAGCTGAGTCGGTCTACCAACATACGATTTCAAAAGTTGACGTAACTCACTCGAAAACTGTTCATCAGATTGTGCAGCGATCAATGCTTTTTCCAGCTCGATTACGGGAGTCATTAACGTTTCAGGAATATATCTTCCTCCGTATTTGCCAAAGTGACCAAGTTTATTAGGTTGCTTATATGTTTTCAATTTGCATCCACCTTCCTAGTTGCTTAACCTTAGTTAAAAATGCTGCCATTTTCTGCTGGCTTTTTTTCCCTTCACTTTCTACTCCACTGCTGACATCGACCATGTATGGTCGGACAAGTGAAATGGCTTCCGCAACATTATCAATCGTTAAACCACCCGCCAATATCACTTTCTTCGCTCTATTTTTTCGCTTCATCGCATTTTTCCAATCAAACGTTGTACCATTTCCCCCAGCATATTGACCGAAAGGGCTATCTAATAAAATATAAGGTGCAGGATATTGCTCCAACCTGTGCACATCTTCACTTTTCATGATTCTACCGGCTTTAATGACAGGAAGAGTGCAACGGCTAACATATTCAGATGATTCATTTCCATGCAATTGAATGGTTGTAATCCCTGTTTGTTCTGCGATGTTATGGACTGTTTCATATGCTTCATTCACAAATACACCGACTTTCATCACTTCTTTAGGCAGTGTTTCAATTATTCGTTTTGCTTCGTGCACATCAATTTGCCGTTTGCTTTTTGCAAATACAAAACCTATCGCATCAGCACCATGTTCGATCGCAAAATGAGCATCCTCAACGTTCCGGATTCCGCATATTTTAACTTTCATCATTCATAAACTCCAAACACAGCTTTTGAAATTCAGCAAATGTACTCTCTAAATCTTTTGATAGCATAAAAGCTTCACCGACTAAAACAGCATCACAGCCCGCTTCTAGAACAATCTTTAATTCTTCCTTTGAACGAATGCCACTCTCACTTATAAGAAATGCACCTGATGCCTTCACTTTTTCACTTAGTAAAACCGTTGTTCTTATATTCACATCGAATGAATGCAAATTACGGTTATTAATACCTATAATGTTTGCGCCTATAGCAATTGCACAGTCTGCTTCTTCGGAAGAATGCACTTCTACGATGACGTCTAACCCTTGTTCGATCGCATATTTATATAAAGTCTTTAACCGATCAAATGGCAGTGCTGCAACAATCAACAGCACGATGGTTGCCCCATGTAATTTAGCACAATCAATTTGCTTTTCCGAAAGCATAAAATCCTTGCATAATATCGGTGTTGTAATGGAATTTCTCGTTTCAATTAAATCCTGAAAGCTTCCACGAAAGAACGTTTGGTCTGTTAGAACGGAGACAGCTCCTGCTCCAAGTCGTTCATACTCCTTCGCATAAAAGCTAATATTGAGATCTTCCTTTAATCTCCCCTTCGAAGGTGATGCTTTTTTTAACTCTGCAATAATCAATGGATGCTTAGATGCGTTGAGCTTTTCAATAAATGAAGGTCCTAAGGTTGGGTAAGTGGTTTGAACACGGACAGGCAAAAATTGAATTTCCTTTACTTTTTCATTCAATATTTTTTGTAAGAATACAGACATTTACATCACCTCTTTCTTTAAACGATTTGCGCTCCCTACAAGCTTCGTTAATACAGCCAATGCTTCCCCTTCATCAATTAATAACGCTGCTTTTGCAATTCCGTCCTCAATGCTTTTTGCCTTGTTTCCTGTATAAAGCCCAATACCAGCATTCAACAGCACTGCATTTCGGTAAACTCCACTCTCTCCATTAAGAACATCAAGGAGAATCTTTGCATTTACTTTTGCGTCTCCTCCTTTTAGTTCTTCATTTGATACATGTTCCAACCCAACTTCAATTGGTGAAAAGGAATATTCGGTTATTTCCTTCCTCTCCACGCTTATCAAATCGTTGCTCCCTTGTAAGGATGCTTCATCTAAACCACCGCAGCCATGTACGACAATCGCTTTTTTACGCCCAAGATTTGAAAGTACTTTTGCATAGATAGAATGAAAACTTTTGTCATAAATCCCGACAAATTGATAATCGAGTATGACTGGATTTATGAGCGGCCCTATGAAGTTAAATACTGTTGGACGAGCGAGATTCTTTCGCACATTCATAATCTGTTTTAAATAAGGGTGCAGGTGAGGTGCATATAAAAAGGAAATTCCAACCTCCTCAAGTAACTGCTTATTTGCTGTTAATGAAAGTTCAAGCGGTATTCCTAAATACTCAAGGACATCAGCACTCCCTGTCTTACTTGAAATACTTCGATTACCATGCTTCGCTACCTTTAGACCAGACGCTGCTAAAACGAAGGATGCTGTCGTACTAATATTAAAACTGTTTGAACGATCTCCCCCTGTTCCACAGTTATCGATTACACCATCACCTTTAATATGAAGAGGTTTTGAATGAAGCATTATCGCTCTAACGATGCCTACTACCTCATCTGCCACTTCTCCTTTCTCATGTAACAGTGATAAAAGCATTGATACTTCTTCATCCAGAAACTCGTTATTGAATACTCTTGTAAATAAGTCCATCGTTTCTTTTTCACTTAATGATTGATGATTGCTTAACATCCGAAGTACTTCTTTCATCTTTTTTTACCTCCTTCACAATCTGCAAGAATGATGCAACCATAGATTTTCCATCAGGCGTTCCTATCGATTCGGGATGAAACTGAACGCCAAAGACTGGATAATGCACATGTTGAATGGCCATAATTTCATGATCATCTAACGATGTTGCAACTACTCTTATGGATGCCGGCAATGTATGTTCATCAATGGCAAGTGAGTGGTAGCGCATGACAACCATTGGATTTTGCATATAAGAAAACAAGCCACTTCCATCATGTTGAATCTGTGATTCCTTCCCATGCATGATGCTCTTTGCTTGCCGGATCATGCTGCCAAATGCATATCCAATCGCTTGGTAACCAAGACATACACCTAAAATCGGAATGTCTGTATAGAACCTTTTAATTAGTTGAGTTGTGATGCCTGCGTCTCGCGGATGACCTGGACCAGGAGATAAAATGATTCCTTCTGGCTGTAAAGAGTGAATTTCTTCTAAAACAATCGAATCATTTCTTTTAACTACAACTTCTACGCCAAGTTCACCGATGTATTGAAATAGGTTATACGTAAAAGAATCGAAATTATCAATTAATAAAATCATTATCTTCTCCTATAAATAGCTTTAATTTATGAATCGTTTCTTCATATTCAAGAATCGGAACAGAATCGTAGACAATCCCAGCACCAGCTTGAATATATGCTTTGCCTCCGGAAATCACCATCGTTCGAATCGCTAAAGCAAAATCTAGATTTTTGGAAAACGATAAATATCCGATTGCACCGGCATAAACACCCCTTTTCACTTTTTCTAACTCATTGATGATTTGCATTGCGCGAATTTTGGGTGCTCCAGTTACAGTTCCAGCAGGGATACATGCAAGTAATGCATCTAGCGGCGTGTATTGTTCGAGAAGCGTTCCGCTTACCTCTGAAACCAGGTGCATAACATATTTGTAACGCTCTACCTCCATATAACGATCTACAGTAACCGTTCCAAATCTGCTTACCTTTCCAACATCGTTTCTTCCTAAGTCAACAAGCATGCGATGTTCAGCTTTTTCTTTTACGTCCTGTTTTAAAGCTGTTTCAATCAACCGGTCCTCATGTTCATCTTTGCCTCGTTTTTTTGTACCAGCAATTGGATTAACTGTGATATTTTCAGAGCTAACCTTGATTAAGCTTTCTGGAGAAGCACCGGCAATTTGATATTCTTCAAAATCTAAATAATACAGATATGGGGATGGATTTTGTCCGCGAAGACGGCGATAAAATTGAAAAGGATCTCCGGAAAAATCTGCTGATAAGCGCTGAGAAAGTACGACTTGAAAAATATCTCCATTCTCAATATGCCACTTAGCTGTTTCGACCTTTTTTATAAATTGTTGCTTTGTTTGTTCACTTTTGAATTCAGAGAACTTGAATTCTTCAATCGCATCTATTTCACCATTTACTATTTCAGCTTTTATACACTCTAAATGTTCGTTTACTTCATCTAAAGTTGAGAAGATTGGTGTTCCAATAACAAACACTTCTTCCTTCAAATGGTCAAAAACAATGATTTCTTCAAAAATCATCAAATGAACATCCGGCATAGTAAGGTTGTCGTCAAGCTCTTCACCGATCTTCTCAAACAAGCGTATGCTGTCGTACCCAACATAGCCTATCGCGCCTCCGCATAATGGAATCTCGTCTAGTGGCTTAATTTGAACATGGCCAAATACTTCTTGAATGATTGTCAAAGGATGCTCATTCCGAATGTAGGATTGACCGCCTTGTTCCATGATCGCTTCTTGATTTCCACCTTTTACTTCAATGGTCGGATTTGCACCAATGAAAGAATATCTCCCTGACTTTTGATGCTTTAACGAACTTTCAAATATAAACTTCTTCTTTCCCTTCAGCCGCTGAAAAATTAATACTGGAGTAAGTTGATCACCATTGAACGCAATTACGGATGGATGAATAATTTTTGTCTTCATACGTCATACCTCCTTAAAAATGAAGTGCAATAAAAAACCTCTACACATGACAAATGTCTGTGTAGAGGACGATTGCGACACCGTGGTACCACCTCAATTTAGAGCAATTAAGCTCTCTCATTAGAGTACGGAAATCAAACCTGATTTCGATACTTGTTCCGGGTAACGTCGGAATAACGCATACTCCTACTCATTTCAAAGTATGTCTCTCAAGTCCATTCGATTGCGGTCTCGCACTGATTCTCACCAACCATCAGCTCTCTTTAACGAGATCCTACAATGTACTACTCTTGATCATCGATTTATTGTTATGAAAATATAAACGCAAAAAAGGGCCTCTCCTAGAAAAAGGACGAGAGACCCGTGGTACCACCTTTATTAATGAATCACATCAATGTCATTCATTCGCTCACTCCAATCTAAAATAATTACGCTTATTTTTAATTGGGTTCTCATATAACGTTGAGAAAATACGCTAAAGCCTACTTATTAAATCGTGTTCGGTTTAGACGTTCAGAAGTCCATTCACAATTCTTGAATACTGATTCTCACCAACCATCAGCTCTCTTTCATTCTTCCAATTGCTACTACTCTTCATCATCACGTAGCTATTTTATTGCTTACTATCATATTCGCTATACTCGATCATGTCAATCATTTTCCTGAAAATTTAATTAATTTGTTTTTTGCTCGATTTTTCATATCCTCAGCCAGACATTCTAACTCAGTTAGCTCAATCAATGAACCTTCGTTCTTATGCTGATGCATGATAAGATGATTAACATCGAGTACAGAGAACTTCGTCTGCTCGCGCTCGATTAAAACAAGTTGATCCGTGCTTGCTACAGCTCCCTCCTCCACTACTCGAAAGAAATAGCCTGTATATCCTGTTTCAACTATCCTTGGTAAGATTGGAACTTGATTGAATTTTGATATCGTAGCACATGGTACACGACCTTGAGTTACTTGGAGCACGGTTTTACCAAAAGTAAAAACATCTCCGATATACACTTTTTCTTCAACTAGTCCGTCAACACAGATGTTTTCTCCGAATGATGGAGGTTCAAACTCATGATTGAATTCCCTATTCCAACTTAGGTAATGTTCAAATGGATATAAGCACACAGCACGCTCTTTTCCTCCATGAAAGCTTGTATTCGCTACTCCATCATTTTCAAATCCATCATAGGATAAAAAAACTTCCTTAACCTTTTCTTTTCCAATTCCAGATTTTTCAGTTCGTTCATTCCACTTATATTGTTTCGGTTTCCCAACACTTAAACTAATTAATCTCCCCTGCATTGTTCACAACTCCAATTCAATTGTCTACATCCATCAATTTTACTATTGAATTTATACACTTTCCATAAAAATGCAAATTAATCCAATACACTATTGCCCATATTAACAATAAGCTCAAAAATAATCTATGTGACGAGCTTAGCGAAATAGTCAGCTTTGATAAAAAGGCGAGGGTTATGTGTATGGATTATATTGAAAGCATCGAAAAAAACAAGAAAAAGAAGAAAAAGTCCTCCCATAACCAAAAATGGGCGATTCTCTCAATCTCTTCTATTCCGCTAGTCATGACATTGGGTAACTCAATGCTCATCCCGGTTTTACCTGTTATGGAAAAGGAGATCAATATATCCTCCTTTCAAACAAGTATGATCATAACCGTTTATTCAATTGTAGCAATTTTCCTCATTCCACTTGCAGGGTTTTTATCTGACCATCTAGGACGTAAAAAGGTAATTATTCCAAGCTTAATCATTTCAGGAATTGGTGGAATTATATCAGGGTGGGCAGCTTGGAAATTGAAAGATCCTTATACAATCATACTGTTAGGACGGGCATTGCAAGGTGTTGGGGCGGCAGGGGCTTCCCCTATTGTTATGCCACTCGTTGGTGATATGTTTAAATCAGACGATGAAGTGAGTAGTTCCCTTGGACTCATCGAAACGTCAAATACATTCGGGAAAGTATTGAGCCCGATACTAGGTGCGGCATTGGCAGGAGTCATTTGGTTCTTACCTTTCTTCTCATTTCCTGTTTTTTGCTTTATCTCTATGCTACTCATGTTGTTCTTAGTCAAATCACCCGCTAAAAGGGAAAAACCACTACCCTTTAAACAATTTGCTCATAAAATAAAGGATATTTTTAAAAATAATGCCTTGTGGCTTTATTCTGTATTTTTTATTGGTGCTATACTTATGTTTGCGTTATTCGGAGTCCTCTTTTACCTTTCCGATATTTTAGAAAAATCGTATGATATCAAAAGCGTCAAAAAAGGGCTGTTTCTCGCAATTCCACTTGGCGCTCTCTGCTTATCGTCCTTTATTACAGGTAAATCGATTAAAGAAAACAAAGTGTTAATGAAATGGATTATCGCAATCGGCTGTTTATTCGCAGCTACTTCCATTAGTCTTTTAGGAATCTCTGAAAAACTTATGTATTTAATTATTTTGTTTCTTATAACAGGAATTGGTATTGGTGCGGCATTGCCTTGTCTTGATGCATTAATAACAGAAGGAATCGACAAACAAGAGTGTGGTACAATCACTTCAATCTATAGTTCAATGAGGTTTATCGGAGTAGCTGCTGGTCCTCCAGTTGTTGCAGTTTTAATGAAACGAGAAGACGATCTTCTTTTTTACCTATTAGGAGGGCTATGCTTTGTTTCAATGTTTGTTACATTGTTCGCAATCAAGCCAAAAAAGAACGAATGAAGGATGGTGGGACATCGACATTGAAAAGACAATATGGTATTATGTAGTTGATATAATTATAAATGAATGCTTTAAAGGAATCGCAGGTGTTGCAGCACCTACGACCCTTGCAATAGCTGTCGTATATTAGGTTCGGCACTGATTAGATAAGACCTCTCCCACTCGCAAAAGGAAGGTCTATTTTTTATTCTTAAAACCTAGCACTGCGATGATTAAGGTCGAGAAGGAAATCATGATCATCAGTGTTTCAAAAATTGACATGGCATCACCCCCTTCCTCTGGGGCTAGCCGACTACCCATCTTAACAACTATTGCCACTCTAGTATAACATAAATAGCACCAAACGAGAACAAGCGTTCTTGTTTGCTTAAAAATAAGAAATCCTGCCTAGTTTCAATGTAAAGGTAGGATTCCTTTCAACAAGCATGTGTTTTCAATCATTTAATTTAGAAATTGCTAGAACTCTCTTCATATGTTACAATCACCCTAACAATATATAGTGTTCACAACATCAAGAAACACTATATATTGTTTCTTGATTCAAATCATTCATGGTCTCTTTTTGATGCTACTTCGACTTGAAGTAGTTTTTTTTCGAATTCTTTCTCTATTTACTCTAGCTGTTTGAAAAGTACCACGTACCATCAACTAGTTTCTTTTGAACCGTACCATTAGCATGTAAGTATTGTAGATGTGCCATTGTTTCCCCTATCGCAAAACGGTTTTCATGTGCAGATTTAATCTTTGGAAATAGGTGCGTCTTCACTTCAAAAATCGTTGCATTTCTGTTGAGAAATGCTGTTAAATTCGCAAGTCTCTCCTCATGATGGTCAATGATTTCTTTAATTCTTTTGTTAGCGTTTTCAAATGGTTCACCATGAGAAGGAATCACATATTGAACGTCCAATTTACGAATTTTTTCTAGAGATTGAAAGAACGACTGCAATGGGTTGTCATTACCTCTAAACCAATATGAGATGTTTGGTGTAATGTTAGGAAGCAAATGATCCGTTGATAACAATACCCCTTTATCCTTATTATAAAAAGTAATCAGACCATCTGAATGCCCTGGTGTTGTGATGACTTCATATACATTTTTCCCAAATTGAAAAACGTCTCCTTCGGTTAAAAAGTTTTGAATGATTGGATAAGGCTTTACTTGAGGTAGAAATCCTCCTTCATCCGAAGTAAGCTCAACAACATATTCTTCTGGCAATCCACATGTAGAATAATGATGTCTCACTTTTTCCATCGACTGTTTTTCCCAATAAGTTGTACCAGCAATCGCATCTATTTCTGTCATTGATACTTTTGCATTTGTCTGTTTTTGGAGACTGCCAGCATAGCCGAAGTGATCTGGATGATAATGACTTATTATAATTTGGTTGATTTGCACTTCTGAAGTAATTTCATTCCACATATCCCTCGTTTGTTTGTTATTCAATCCAGTATCAATAGCTGTAAAGCCATGCTCACCTTCACCAATAAAGCAATTCACATGATTAAGGCGAAACGGAAGCGGTATTCTTACTTTTTTTATACCAATTTCTTCTAACATCTAACCATCCCCTTTCACTATTTCATCATGCCTCCATCTACATTTAATACATGTCCGTTTACAAAATCTGATTCCTCTGAAGCAAGATATAAATACGCATTGGCTACATCTACTGGTTTTCCTAAACGCGGACTTGATGTGATCATTTTAATTTGCATAACAAGCATGTCAGGAATAGATTTTACCATGTCTGTTTCAATAAAACCTGGAGCAACCGCATTTACATTTATGCCCTTTTTACCAAATTCCTTTGCCCATGTTTTTGTTAATCCGATTACACCAGCTTTGGCAGCTGCATAATTAGACTGTCCAATATTGCCTCCAATTGCTGCTATAGACGAACTGTTTACAATTTTTCCTTTCCCTTTCTCTAACATATAAGGCACGACTGCTTGTGCACAATGAAACACACCCGTTAAGTTGACGTCAATCACTTGTTGAAACTCTTCAACTGACATTTTCTTTAATGTTTTATCACGGGTTATCCCAGCATTATTTACTAAAATGTCTATCCCGCCATATAAGGAAACCGTCTTTTTTACCATTTGATCCACACTGGTTCTGTCTGATACATCTGTTTTAATAAATGTAATGTGCTCAAATTGCTCGTTTAATTCCATTTGTTTGTTGCTTCCTACATCCTCATTAAAGTCCGCAATCACCACTTTTGCACCTTCACTTAGAAACCTCTTTGCTGCTTCAAAACCAATTCCATTCGCTCCTCCGGTAATTATTGCAACTTTGTTTTGTAATCTCATTAGTCATCATCCTTTAGTATAAATATTCCGAATGTTCAACTCTATTGTACATGAAAAACTGAATGATTTCTCATTCAATTTTCAGCAAGCTTATACCTTCAAATCAGTATCATGCTGAATCCCTATGACCCCACTCTTAATAAATGATTTTATTTTATTGCTGGGATAACCTAATTCTTGCAAAATCAATTCTGAATCTGTGCCCGAATCCTTTCCCGTGTATTTGTATACAGGTGAATAGGAAGAGAACTTGATTGGAAAAGCAATTTGCTGTAAATGCTCTCCTTCATTGTCATCATTTGAAATTGAAGTAAGAAGGTTGCGTTCTTTCAAATGTGGATGTTCTAATGCTTCCTGAAATGTAAGGACCGGCTCAATGCATGCATCAATTTTTTCGATTAACTCTAGCCACTGGTTTAACGTTTTTTGTTTAAATTTATGTTGTAATAACTGTTTTCCTTCTTGCTGTTCAAATGGATCATGACTATTTAATAATTGTAGTAGGCTAGAATCCTCTAAAAGTTGGCACAGTGCTTCTCGAAAAGGTGGTTCTAAGCTACCAACAGATAGGTACCTCCCATCTTTTGTTTCATAATAATCATAGAAGCTCCCACCATTTAGCAATACGGATTCTGGTTCTAGATCCTTGCCACTTGCTAATGAACTTGACCCGAACAATGCATGAAATGAAAAAGCTAAGTCTGTCATGCTAATGTCAATTTTTTGTCCCTCACCTGTTCTTTCGCGGTGGTAGAGCGCCGCTAATATGGAAATGACAGCTGGCAATGATCCACCACCAATGTCCGCAAACTGAACGCCTCCAGGTACTGGTGCTTCTCCTTTTCTTCTTGAATAGTCAGCTATTCCCGAGAGTGCTAAATAATTCAAGTCATGACCTGCTCGATGTTTATATGGACCAGTCTGACCATAGCCAGTAATGGCACAATAAATGATTTTCTTATTCCTCTTAACTAATTCTTCATAGCCAATTCCAAGCTTATCCATTACACCAGGCCTAAATTGTTCCAAGATGATATCATAGTCTAACACTAAGTCATAGATGATTTCCTTTGCTTCTGCTTTTTTCAAATCTAAGACAAGCGAACGTTTAGAACGGTGAAGATATTTGTATGTAGCTGAAATCTTACCTTGCATTGGCTCAATATATTTCGTTAAGTCGATTCTTTGTGGAGATTCTACTCTTAAAATATCTGCTCCCATATCAGCTAATAGCAATGATGCAAATGGGCCTGGTAGTAAAGTAGAAAAATCCAATACTTTTACTCCTGATAGCATGATACAACCTCCTTTTTAGGACAAATATATTCTAAATATTCAAATAAATCAACAAAACAAGGTTTTATTTGGGAAAATTTCTATTTTTCAAAAATATTTAACAATTACGCCGTTAAAATCTTGCGTTTATCACATATAATAAAAGTAGAGATAAGGATAAATATTGAAGGAGGAAAATAGTATGATGAATATACAGAACTATAAAGAATTTTATCAAAAGTCATTGATCCAAATAGATAAGGAACAACATTACTCTCACCTATTAATTGCCATAGAAGGTTCTCCTAAAGAGCCTACTTCACAATTTTACTTATGGAATGTAAGCGTTTACCCTTCGAATCATACCGGTTTATTCAGTTGGAGAGAATGTCTTTATCGATCAGAATCATTTGAATGCTTCCATAAAGTATATGAACACGCAAAAAAAATTGAAACACACTATCATAATACTACCATCTAACCCCCTCTGCCTTACCCTTCTTTTTATCCCTATTTGTGAATACATCTACATATAGTAAAAAAGTACATCATCGAAAAACTATTTACATCTATCCATAAAAAAGAGAGGATTTCTCCTCTCCAATACGCTATGATTCAATTAATGGTTTCGGTTTTCTTACTAATGCTAAAATCCCAGCGATGATATAAAAGATACCTCCGAAAATCCCTCCACCAGCAGTAAATACAATTGTAAATACGGCTGTACCAATAAACAACCAACCAGCTGCTTTAGGCTTCTTGTTCCCCTTTAAAAATATCATTGCAACAATCCCAATTACAACCGCTAGAATCGAGAGCAATAACCAAGCTCCACCTGAAACAGCTTGTATGCTATTTAAATATGCATCCAATAATTCTGGATCTAATGTTGGGTCATTTAACTCTTCATACATCAATGTGCGAAAAGTATCCGCATTGCTTTGTACCCACATAATAAACAGCGCAATTAAACCTAAAAATGAATAGCCTAAGATCCCAAAAATACCAAGTACTACTTCTCCAGTTCTCTTAATCATTCAAACTACCTCCAATTAAGATTAGTGTCCAGCTACATCACGCTTTGTAAAGAAAATCCACGAAATGATTAGGAAAATCACATAATACACAAGCAGCATTATAATCGAAAAGCTTAGCGTCATGCTACTGATAATCGGCCCTTGTCCGTTAAAATATTGCATTAAGTTTGTATTAGCAAACAAGATGAATTTAGACCAATCGTATTGAGCGAGCGCATAGATTATCATATTGCCTGAAAACATTAAGAAGATTGCAAGTCCAACTGCCATACTGCTGCTTCTAAAAATACTTGAAATCATAAAAGCAAATGTTGCCATCATGATTAAGTTTACACTTGAGAAGCCAAATTGCTTTAAGATTTCCACGAGATATGTTGACTCTTTTAAGCCTTCGGTTGTATCAATGACTAGAGTAGGATTGAATCCACTCAGTCCAAAAAGCAGTCCGCCAACAATCAGATTTGAAACAATAAGGAATATAAGCATCGTAAGTGCAAACAATAGGACAGTTGTGTATTTTGAAACTAGAATCTTCGTACGAGTGACCGGACGAATTAAAAGGAGTTTAATTGTCCCCCATTTAAACTCATTGGCAATGATACTAGCACCAACGATTATCGTAAATAAACTGATAATTGAAGTTAACCCTGTATTTTCAAATAAATATGCCCAGCCATCATAATTAACTGGTTGAATGTCGTTTTCAAGATGAAAGTTGTTCTTTTCTATTTCCGCTTCATTTACTTCAATCATCCATGACATATCTTCACTATTTTGAAACGATTCATTTTCACTTATTAATGCAGCGTTTCTCTCTTGAAGCTCTGTTTCCCAATTGTCAGTGTTTTTTGGAACTGTATAGGTGTCATCAAAAGCTTTTATTATCAGAGCACCACCAAGAACGATGACAAATAATAATATGTACATTGCCCATGTCGATTTTAATAAATATAGTTTGATATTTTCATTTTTTACAAGTTGAAAAAAATTACTCAATTGTATTCTCTCCTATCAAGTCAAAGAATTGGTCCTCTAATGTTGCTTTACGTGTTTGTACCTCATAAACATTTACACCTTGGTTCAAAAGCATCTTTAAAACCGACGGAATATCCTCTCTTTGGACATTTAAACGCAATAGACTCTCATCATCAATTGTGTAAGACACATTCATTTCCTCTAGAAGCTTTGAAGCCTGATCTAATGGCTCTACTAATAATTGAACCTCAAGAGCACCATCACTTTTGCCAGATTGAGAGCCGACATTTTCAATGGCGATTAACTCACCATTTTTAATGATACCTATCCGGTCACACATTAATTCAATCTCAGATAAAAGATGACTCGAAACGATAACGGATACATTTCCTTCCTTAGCAATCCTTCTTATATATTGACGGATTTCTCTAATTCCCGCTGGGTCAAGCCCATTTGTTGGCTCATCGAGAATTAAGATAGATGGTCGATGTAAAAGTGCTTGTGCAATCCCTAATCTTTGCCTCATACCTAGAGAATATCGACCTACCTTTTCGTTGATTGCTTTTTCTAATCCTACTAATTGAATTACTTCCTTAATCCGTTCCTCCGTTAAATTGGGTATCATTCTTGCGAAATGCTTTAAATTTCTCATGCCGCTCATAAACGGATACATTTCTGGGTTTTCTACAATAGCACCAACTTCTCGAATTGCCTGCTTGTAATCTGTTTTAATACTTTTTCCTTGAATAAGTACATCACCACTTGATAACCCCATTAACCCGACCATCATTCGGATCGTTGTCGTTTTCCCTGCTCCATTTGGCCCTAAAAATCCAAATACTTCACCTGATTCTATGTCGAAAGATAGCCCTTTTATTATTTCTTTTTTGCCAATAGTTTTTTTGACATCTTTTAACTGCATCGCTGGAATCGACAAATGTGAAACCTCCTTTATGTTTTGAACGTAATTGAATAAGCTATTTACGTTATGGTCCTGATTAAGGTTTCGTTTTTTTTACATTTTTTCATTTTAATAGAAGAAAAATAGTCGAAGTAACTGGTGCAGATACCTTTACAGCTTGTACAACACCTTCATAAGATGTAGGAAGTTATGAAAGAGGAGGTGGATAAAATATGGGATTCCATCATGATTGGGATAACAGAAATAGTAATGACTTTAATAACGGTGACAATAGAGATTTTGTTCTAGAAAACAGCACAGGAAATAGACATCATCACAGATGTAATAAGCATGATAGACATGATAAAGTAAGAAGCTTCACATGCATTGAGGAAGATCATCATCGAGATCATAGAAGAGGTTGTGGATGTGGCTTCTTTGGTTTTTGCGGATGTCACCGCCGAAGACATCATCATGAAAGAGTCTTTAGATGCTTTGAAAACGATCGCCGATAGCAAAACTACAATAGTCGCCATGGCTAGTTGACTCAATAGCAAGAACTGACGTGTAGCAACTTGTAAAAACTATTTACTTTCTGCTCTGTATAACAAACATTACTAGAATGATTGCCCATGACTTTCTATAAGAACCAATTGTAACTTTCATGATCCTTTTAGATTAACGCTTTATTACACACTGAAATAAGCCACTTTACTTTCTATTCGAAGAATTGGATTTTGTATTCGTCTGCCTGGGAATAAAGACGTAGATCTACAAAAAACTTCGCCTCATCAAATCACCGCTATCAAATGCGTCCTTATCTCACAAAAGGAAAATCCCACCAATTATTTAACTAGTGGGATTTTCCATATAGTGAGGGTGTATTCTACATCATCGTATTTCCATTATGCTAGTCTAAAAATAATGCCATGACCGCCCTTCGGGTATTCCCACTTAATGTTTTGGTGTGGACAGCCGATACGACAGCTTCCACATTCATGACAACCTTCGTAACCGACCTGCATTCGATCGCCCTCCCATTTATACACTTCAGCTGGACAAAATAGTGTACATAATTTATCAGGACACTGCGTCATACAAACATCATTATTTAATACCGTTAAATGTGATTGATGATCCGCCTTGAATCGAAGCAAGTATTGCTTTTCTTCTAAATTAGTCGTTGCCATTATTTCACCGCCTTCCATGCGCGATATAGATCTTTCATCACTGTGAAGGTGCCCATTTCAGAAGTAACACTTTTCATTATTTGCTTTTGCTTTTCACGCTTTGGTGTCCCATCAACAGTAAAGAATTTGTTCATTGCCTTGTTCATCATAGGAACATATTGTTTGAAATATTGTGGGTATTCTTCAAATGTATGCGCTGCATCCTTATATTTCTCGAGATCTTTCATTATAAAGCTATCTGAAATTGCTTTTTTATAACTACTTAAGTTTGCCTCTGAGAAATCTCCTGTTTGATGGGCATTAATTACTGTTTCAGCTGCCATCTTCCCGCTTGCCATTGCCATGTTTGAGCCTTCTCGATGTATTGCGTTAACGAATTGTGCTGCATCTCCAACAAGCAAAACGCCATTACCAGCTAGTTTTGGTACAGAATGATAACCACCTTCTGGAATTAGATGAGCTAAGTATTCTGCTGCCTCTCCACCTGCTAGCAGAGGCTTTACCATTGGATGAGCCTTTAAATAGTCTAATAGTTCGTATGGCTTAAGCTTTGCTTTCATCATGCTTGAGAGTGTCGTTCCTACACCAATGTTTATACTTTCTTTGTTTGTATAAATGAATGCTGTACCTAGGTTTCCCTTCGTTGAATCGCCGAATATTTCAATCGTTGTGCCGTGACCTTCTTCAAGATTGAAGCGATCATTAATTTTCTCTTTCGGCATATTGATCACTTCCATAACTGACAATGCCACTTCATCTGGTCTCAACTCGTTATGAAATCCAAGTTTTTTAGCCAAAAGTGAATTTACACCATCTGCTAATACAACTACATTCGCATACACATCCCCATTCGGGCGATCCGTTTTAATGCCCACTACCTTCCCATTTTCAACAATACATTCTGTGACAACTGTTTCATTAATGAGTAAAACACCTTGCTCGATAGCTTTTTTTGCAAACCATTGATCAAAATGTGCACGAAGTACAGTAAAGTTATTAAATGGCTCCTCTGCCCACTCAAGCCCTTTGTATCCAAACGTAACGGCAGAACGCTCATCCATCATCCAAAACCTTTGTTCAACAATTGGCCGTTCTAAGGGTGCTTCCTTCCAGAATTCAGGGATGATATCCTCCGTCTGTTTACGATATAAAATCCCACCCATCACATTTTTACTACCCGGGTATTCTCCTCTTTCAATCTGTAAAACTTTCAAACCATTCTTTGCACATACATATGCACATGCAGTACCCGCTGGTCCAGCTCCAACTACGATGACATCAAATTTTTCAGACATAGGATACTTCACCGCCTTTAGCTTGTTTCATCGCCTGAAACTGTTCTATTAGCTTAGGAATAATTACTTTTGCATCTCCAACAATTCCATATGTTGCTACATCAAAAATTGGTGCATGCTCATCCGAATTGATGGCGATAATAAACTCCGCATTCTTCATGCCAACGACATGCTGGATTGCACCAGAAATCGCAATGGCAAAATATATTTTAGGTGTAACCGTTTCACCGGTCTGCCCAATTTGTAGCTCATGCGGCAACCAACCTGCTTCAACTGCATCCCTTGTTCCTCCGACAGTTCCACCGACAGCATCCGCTAGATCATGAATAAGTTGAAATCCTTGTAAATCCCCCATACCCTTGCCACCAGCTACAACAATATGCGCATCTGCTAAACTTGCTTTTTTTGTTACATCCTTCACAATCTCAAGCACGACTGTACGCATTTCTTCTTCGTATATTTCGATTGGCTCTTCAATAACCCTTCCTGCGCGTTGATCATCTCGCTCTAATGCTTTCATCACTTTTGGACGAACAGTCGCCATTTGCGGCCGCTGTTTTTTACATAAAATTGTAGCCATTATATTCCCACCAAATGCTGGACGACTAGCTTCCAATAAACGTTTATCGAGATCGATGTCAAGCATTGTCGTATCGGCTGTTAATCCAGTGCTCAAATCCGTTGCAACTGCACTAGCAAGATCCTTGCCGTTTGGAGTTGCGCCATATAAAAAGATCTCAGGCTTATATTTTTGTGCCAGATGATTGACTGCTCGCATATACGATTCTGTACGATATTCCTTCATCACTTCATGATCGACAACGTATACTTCGTCAGCTCCATATGCGATAACCTCGTTAGCTAAATCCTTTATGTTATGACCAATCAGTACACCTGCAAGTGAAACATTCAGCTTTTCTGCGAGCTTTCTCCCTTCTCCAAGAAGCTCTTTTGATACACCTTCGATCACCTGCTCATTTTGCTCAATAAACACCCATACTCCTTGATGTTCTTCCATCACTAGTAACCCCCTTCTTTACAGCTATTAACCAACAAACAAGTCTTTCTTTTCTACTAAAAGATCAATTAATTGCTGCACTTGTTCATCTGCTGATCCTTCTATCTTCTTCCCGCCTTCTGGCTTAGGTGGTGTGAACATCTTCCCAACAATTGTCGGTGATCCCTTCAACCCTAATTGCTTGCGATCAACATCTCTCAAATCATCTACAGCCCATATGACTGGCTCATATCTTGCAGCTGCTATCATGTTAGTCAATGGTGCGTATTTAATTACATTGATTTCTTTTTCGACTGTAAATAAGCAAGGATATTGCGCCTGAATAAATTCATGGCCTGACGTTAACTTTCTCTTGAATACAACTTTTTTTTCTTCCATGTTTACTTTTTCTACTTGGATTACATTCGTGATTGGCGGAATATCTAATCTCCTAGCAATTCCCGGTCCTACCTGTCCTGTATCCCCATCAATAGCATGCTTGCCACATATGATTAAATCTACCGGTAATTCCTCAGAGATTCTCTCTAATGCTTTTGATAACGCATAACTTGTCGCTAAAGTGTCCGCTCCAGCAAAAGCTCTGTCTGAAATGAGATACCCCCTGTCAGCACCAATTTCAATACTTTTCTTGATAACAGCCGTTGCCTGTGGCGGTCCCATTGATAATACAGAGATTGTAGCATTGCCAATCATTTCTTTAATTTTTACCGCTTCTTGTACTGCGTGTGCATCATAAGGGTTTAAAATTGCCGGAGCACTCCGGCGATCCAACGTATTCGTCTTAGGGTTAATCTTGATGATCTTCGTGTCAGGCACTTGTTTTACACATACAACAATATGCATGGCGCACCTTCCTTTCATGAAAAATATGTGAAATAATGAACAAGTTAAGGAGCAAAGAAGCCGTTCTGAGGTGTGTTTAAGATGACATCACTGTGAAGTTAATTACCATGTCTTTATCGTAATAAGAATTTTCATTCTTCTCTATGATATAAATCACATTTAAATTTGATTTTCTCCAGAAATCCTTGCATCCTCTGCAATCTCATTTCTTTGAAAGTCATAAAGTGTTTGTAAATAGCGATTAATGAACAGTTGATTCGGATCGAAACTCTCTCTTACTTTTAAGAAATTCGGTAGCTTAGGGTACTGATTATGAAGATATTGTGAATTTGCGCTGTGCATTTTCCCCCAATGCGGTCTACCGCCAAATTGCTGCATAACTCCTTCCATGTCAGCAAAATATTGTTCATATGGCATTCCTTTATACATATGAAAAGCAATATAAGCACTGTCTCTTTTATAAGATGGACTTAACCATAGTTCGTCTTGCTTTACAGTTCGACATTCAATTGGAAAATGAACTCTATAGTTCTTTTGCTTAATTGTTTGATGGATCGTTTTCAACACATCTTGAAAATGCACAATTGGAATGGAGTATTCCATTTCAACAAATTTAACTTTTCTCGGTGTTGCAAATAAATCATGGCTTTTAGCACGAATCTTCGTTTTACTAATCGCAATTGCAGAAAGTTTACTCGCATGCTTACATAATGCTGGAAAAACTCTGCATCCTTCTGAAATAAGTTGATATAAATAGTTTTCGATAACTAAAGAATTTAATCTGTGCCATTTTAAGTTTTGCGGATGTTCTAATGTTGTATTCATCTTCTTAATTTGGACTAGATCTGAGAAGGGGAAGAGGAAACATTCAAAATGACGATTGTTTTCGATTAATTGAGGCAGTTGTTCTACTAATTGACTGAACTGAATTTTGTCACTCACATACTCATAAGTTGGTGCCTTTATTATTCTTATTCTCGCCTTCACAATAATTCCGCATAATCCCAAAGAGACTAAAATACCATGAAGGAGATTAGCATTTTCTTCAAGATTAACTTCAACAAGTTCTCCTAGACCATTCACTATTGATAATGCGACGACTTGGCTTGAAATATTTCCAAATTGTAAGCCAGTACCATGTGTTCCTGTCGATATGGCTCCTGCAATGCTCTGCACATTAATATCGCCTAAGTTCTCCTGACTAAATCCATATTTCGCTAGAGCTTCTCCAACTTCATACAACCTTGTTCCACCATAGATGAGTGCAGTCTCGTCATCCTCATTTATCTCAATCACCCCAGATAAATGATCGAGTGAAATCAACAAGTCCTCTGTTTCAATCAATCTTGTAAATGAATGACCAGCCCCTACTACTCGAATTTTATTATTTTCGAACATCGCCTTTCGAACAAGTTGTTGCACTTCTTCAACAGATTTTGGAAAATGCACATCTTTAGGAACAAATTTAGTCGTCTCAGACCAGTTTTTCATCTGCTTCATTTTTGTCATAAAAAACAGCCCCCTTCCCCTCGATACGTTACCAATGAATACATTTTATTTTCTTTGCTTGAAAAAGCTTGAATTGTATCAAACCTCTCACAAATTTCACCAGCCTTTGCTGCACGAAACAGAATAGGATCGCCAATCTCAAGTTGGACATTTTCAATATGAATTGGGGTTTGTACTTCCCCCGCAGCTTCTAATCTTGTTAATTTTGCGCCTTCTGGATAAACTGGTTTTGGTAATCGATCATTCCCAGCAGCACCTGAAGCTATATATCCTCCTCCTAAACAAGTATAAAGAGACTCAATTGGCTTCCTCACGATAGGAAGGGCAAAATATAAAGATGGGCTGTATTGAAAATCTTTGTAAAGATCAAATAAATGGGGTGCATATAGACCTGAGCCTACTGTAACCTCTGTGACAGCAATCTCTTCTGACGTTGTATGAATGCTTCCAGTACCTCCTCCATTAACGACTTCTGGGTAGATTCCACGATTATTTAATGCTTCTAGTACTTTCTTTCTTTTTTCATTAATTTGTGGTATCGACTTTCCCTTTAAATAAGAAATGATTTTACTCTTTAATTTATGGGCAGGATCGTGATCGCCAACTCCAGCGATTTGTGCTTCATAGCCCATAATTGCTTTGACTTCAATCCCTTCTATCGTACTGATTACTTGTGCTAATTGAACAACTTGAGCAATTGATTTAATAGGTGAGCGATGAACTCCGAAATGAAAATGAAAAAAAGTTGTGCTCATATCAATATCAATACAAGCATAATGTCGTCCACCACTTATATTTGCCGTTTTTTCCAACATCCTTATATGGCTTTCATCATCAATCATCACCATAATTTTTTTTCCTTCAGCATTTAATCTCGCAATCTTTTGAAGTGCAGCTTGATCCGTCGTAGGATAACCGATTAATAGATCATCAAATCCTTTTTCAGATAAGAATAAAGCTTCTCTTGCTGTAAAGCACATTATTCCTTGAAAAACTCTGCTAGCCTCAAAGATTCGTTTCAACACATCGACAGAACGAATTGATTTTGAAGCAACCCGCAATGTTTTACCATTTGCCTTTTTTGCCAATTCAACACAGTTCGCATCAAACGCATCAAGATCTAAGATTAATGCTGGCAATTCCAGTGATTTCGCTATGTCAACAACATTCATTCCTTCACCCGCTTTGATTTGAATTTATTAAAACTATTATAATCTACTTATACATATACAAATTAGAATATTCAGTAAATATTTTCGTACAAAAAAAAGACACTCTCTTCCGAGTATCTCTGATCAAATTATTCTTTAGTAAGAACCTTTTTCCGGTACATTTCCTCGTTCTTCCATCCAAAATGTAATATGAGTTGTTAGTGTAAAAAGGAAGAAGAAGTTCACAGCCCATAGTGAAATAAATGCTGCCATTCCACCAAAGTCAACTGTAGTCGTTCCTTTAATAAACATTACAATATACGCTTCAATGATCAACAATAAAAACCCACCGAATGCTGAAATTGCCATTCTAATCATTCAGACGCACGTCCTTTTTTTACAAATTTGTTTCTTATAATTATTATAATGTGAGAAATGTCAATAGACAATTATTTTGTTCAAAAAATATTCACTTTTTTCGCGATATCCATCTTGACATACAGGGTTATGCCATTGACTTGCAAAAAAGGATGTAAAAATAAATAGAGCCTATGGACTAATGCTCCATAGGCTATTACTTCCCTATTCTTCATGTTTTTTAAACGTAATCAATAAAAAGATAAAAAAACTAAATAATAAGATAGACCCACCTGTCACGTAGAATATCGTTGGTAGGAAATCTGGTAAAAACGAAGGCTTGAAGTAATACACGTACATGCCAGCTGTTAATCCGATCGTTCCAATTATAGCTGAATATACATGTAGCTTGGTCAATAGTCCATCAACAGGTTTAAATAGTTTATAATATACAGCCCACGCAAAGAGTGTTAACCACCCAACTACGAGGCTATGAGCATGGATCGGTCTAAACGTATAATCTCCAGATCCTGCCATATGAGAGCCTAGAAAAGCCCCGATAAATGCAAAAATAGCTGAAACTCTTACTAATAATTTACTATAATTCATATTTGTTCACTCCTAACTTAACAGCTATCAATATTCTATTGCCACAGTGAATACGTCATTACTATAAAGTTATAATATGAACACAATATGAATTAAGGTTTACAAATCATGTTTGAATAGGAAGATAAACGATGAATACGGTACCCTCTTGTTCTTTGCTTTCTACTTCGATTTGACCACCATGCAGTTCTATAATGGAATGAACGATAGATAATCCTAAACCAAACCCTTCAATCTGGCGTGAGCGTGATAAATCGGCACGATAAAATCGTTCGTAAATCTTCTTTACCTCCTCCTTGTTCATCCCTATACCTGTATCTTTAAATCGAACTTCAATTGAATTACCCTTCTGAACTACTGTAATCTCAATCTCTCCATACTGAACATTATATTTTATGGCATTGATCAGTAAATTCTCCCAAAGAGAATGCATGAGCACAGCATCCCCCTTCATTGAAACAGGAGATAAATCATAAGTCACCATAAGCTCTTTTTCTTCAAAATGCCATTCATATTGCTTAATTACTCTTTTAATTTGTTCATCAATTTGAATCGTTTCCTGATGTAAGATCTCCTTTTTACTATCAACTGTCAATAAAAAAAGCAATTGTTTGGTAAGAGTTGATAATCGCTCTACTTCAGTTAATGAATGCTGAATATGAGTGTCCACTTCATTCGGTATGCTTCTTTCCCTCACAATCTTTAAATGTCCCTTAATATTGGATAAAGGTGACTGAATATCATGAGAAATATTAGCAATAAATTCATTCCTTTTTTCATCCGTCTGTTCTAGTTTTTTCGTCATCTTAGTAAAGCTTTCTGATAACTGACCAATTTCATCTGTCGAACGAATATTTAAGCTTATTCCAAAATTCCCATTAGCAACTTGCCTTGTTGCCTTATTTAAAGCCACAATTGGCCGAACCAATAATCTTGTGCTAATTAACACAAAGATTATACTAAGAAGGATAATACCAATAATCATAAAAGCACCCATCCAGTGCATTTCTGAAAACAAGAGCCTTAGATCAGGTCGTAAAAACATTGCATAATTCTTCCCGTCAACCTCTACCTTCGTGCCGACACTATTCATAAGTTCATTCGCAAAAAAGCCCGTTACAAATGTTTTATGGGGGAAATGAGCAATACCATGAAACCTATCCCCAGAAAGGATTGCTTCTACTACTCCATCTTCAATCGATTTCTCCCTAAATGATGCACCAAATTCAATCATTTCGTCATTCTCATTGATTAGAATAAGTTGGTAACCAAGTTTAGAAATATGCTCTAAATACGAGAAGCCATCAACTTGTTCATTTTCAATAAAGGAAGCAATTTGCATAATAATGCTAGTCAACTTCTCATCATTTCTTTCTTTTAATTTGAACTGATAATATGTATTCGATGCTAAGAATGAAACAGCACTAGAAAGAATCATGATCACCACAGTAGTTAACGATAGTTTTGAATACAATGTTTTCATTCAATAACCTCTAGTGAATAACCAACACCACGAATTGTTCTAATTATAAATACATGTGCAACTGTCTCAAACCGGTTCCGCAGTCTCTTAATATGGACATCTACTGTTCTTTCATCACCATCAAAATCAAAACCCCATATTTTCTCTATTAAATCACTACGTGTGAATACATGTTTTGGCCTCGATGCGAGGACATAGAGAAGTTCAAATTCCTTTAGTGGGAGAATATACGTTTTGGAGTTGATTCTCACTTCATAAGTCTTTTTATTTATTGAAAGCTCCGCTAACTGAATATCCATTTCTGCATTCTTTTGTGACCTGCGCAATAGTGCATGCAAACGAAATAAGAGCTCCTTCGGTTCAAATGGTTTGACTATATAATCATCTGTTCCAGATAAATACCCTTCTTCCTTGTCTTCTAATTGGCCTTTCGCCGTTAATAAAATGATTGGCAAATCTTCTACTTTACGAATTCTTCTTGTTAGTTCATAACCATCCATTCTTGGCATCATCACATCAACGATCGCTGCAATGAACCTCTCGTTATCCAACAGAGATAAAGCTTCATTTCCATCTATAGCTTCTTTGACATAAAATCCTTCTTTAATCAAAATTGTCTTTAGGATAGAGCGAACTTCTGAATCATCATCTACAATTAATACCTTCTTCATAAGACCACCTCAACAAAAAAATATAACCTGAACTTTTTATACAGCCCAGTGGCAACTATTGTATTGAAAGATTACCCTAAAAAGACATGTAGACAAAGTCTATTTTGACTTTGTCTACATGCTAAACCTTTCATACACTTCAAGGTTATTGTATACGATTATAGTTCATCAAATCCATTATCAACTACATTGACTTTGACATATTGTCTCGATTTCTGTTCAAAGAAGTCTGATTTACCATGGTCGACTTGCTCATATGCGACGATCCATCTAAGTGGATTTGTACGGTACTCTGGGAATGGTCGATCAAATCCAAGCTGGTTGCTTCTTACATTCGCATAGAACTTAATATATGCCTCTAAATCAGTAAGCACGATTCCATTTATATTATTACCAATCACAGTTTTTGCCCATTCAATCTCAAGCTCAGCAGCTTTTTTAAATGTATCTCTGACAAATACTTTTAGCTCATCTGTTTCAAGCTCTGGATTTTCTGTTAGAATCTCCTTGAATATCTTCACAAACAAATCAACATGAATTTGCTCATCACGATTGATGTAATTAATCATCGTAGATGTTGAGACCATTTTTTGGTTACGCGCTAAATAGTAGAAGAAAGCGAAACCTGAATAGAAGAACAGCCCTTCTAGAACAACATCATACACAATTGATTTTAATAGATTTTCCTTTGTAGGGTTCTCAGCAAAATCGACGTATCCACTCGTCACGAATTCGTTGCGCTCTCTTAACGTCTCCTCACTTCTCCAGTACTCAAAAACTTCATCCTGTTGGTGCTTCGGTACAAGGCTAGATAAAATATACGAGTAAGAGTGATTATGAATGACTTCCTGCTGTGCAAGTATAATCATCAATGCAGAAAGACTAGAGTCTGTTAAATAGTCAGCTACTTTACCTGCATAGTCTGTTTGGATACTATCCAATAGTGCAAGCAACCCGATAATCTTTAAGAAAGCTTCCTTCTCATGCTCAGGTAACTGTGGGAACTGCTTTATATCTTGAGACATGTTGATCTCAAATGGAGTCCAGAAGTTTGATAGCATCTTTTTGTATTTTGGATACGCCCAAGAAAATCGTACATCATCCCAATTTAAAATGTTTGAGCATTCTCCATTTATAATCCCCGTCGAACGATTGGGTGCATCGACGTCCATTAGTTTTCTTTTCTTCATTAGTACCCCTCCACATTTCTTCTGTTAGCTTGAGCAAGACTCACAATCTTCTATTTCCGATGAAGTAGAACGTACATAATAAGTCGTCTTAAATCTACTGCTCCAGCATAGCATATGCATATCTAGCAATTGCTTCGCTTTAATATCATTTCTCACATATAGGTTAAAGGAGATACCTTGATCGACATGTTTCTGTCTTTTTGCATTTTGTAGAATACTATATGTTTGATCAATATGATAAGCAGACTTATAAAACCAAGTTGTCTCTGGAGAGAGATCCGGAGCTGTTACAGGAATACGATAATCTTTCTTTTCCTCTGAATACTGCTTATTAAAGATAGGATCAATACTTGGTGTACTACCAGCAATTAATGCTGTCGATGCATTGGGAGCAACAGCCATTAAATAGCTGTTCCGGATTCCATTTTCTTGTACCTCTTTCGAAAGCCCTTCCCAGTCTAGCTCGCTGCTTTCGTTAATTAAATAACCTCTTTTACTGAAATACTCTCCTGTATGCCAATCAGAGCCTTCAAATACTGAATAGGCTTGTTTCTCTCGCGCTAGCTCCATTGAACTTTTAATCGTGTAGTATGCAATCTTTTCGTAAAGCTTGTCCGCATACTCAATCGCTTCTTCACTTTCCCAAACGATATGCTGAGTCGCCAATAGATGGTGCCAACCAAACGTACCAAGTCCTATTGCACGGTACTTTTGATTCGTAATCATCCCTTGTGGAACAGGAATTGTATTTAAGTCAATTACGTTATCAAGCATTCTTACTTGAATCGTAATCAATCTTTCAAGCACATCTGCTTTAATCGTTGAAGCAAGATTAATTGATGATAAATTGCATACAACAAAATCACCAGGTGTTTTTTCGATAACAATCTTTCCATCCTTCGTGTACATTTCCTCGCGATGTGTCACGCTTTGGTTTTGGACAATTTCTGTACATAAATTCGTACAATAAATCATTCCCGCATGGCTGTTTGCATTCATGCGATTCGTTTCATCACGATAAAACATAAACGGCGTACCTGTTTCTAATTGACTCTTCATGATCCCTTTCATGATATCGATCGCTTGCACACGCTCTTTTGATAAATCAGGGTGATTGACGCATTCTTCATAGCGCGCACGGAAGCTACCACTGCCGATTTCCTCGTCATAAAAGTCTTCAAGAGAATAGCCCATTACTTTACGAACTTCATGAGGATCAAATAAATACCATTCTCCTCTTTCTTCAATTTTCTCCATAAACAGATCAGGTACACTAATTCCAGTGAACAAGTCATGTGTACGCATCCGTTCATCACCATTATTAAGCTTCGCATCTAAGAAGGAGAATATATCTTTATGCCATACGTCTAAATAAACGCTAATAGCCCCTTGTCTTTGCCCAAGCTGGTCAACACTAACTGCTGTGTTGTTCAGTTGCTTCATCCAAGGTAAAACACCAGATGAGGCACCCTTGAAGCCTTTGATGTCACTACCTCTGCTGCGGATCTTTCCTAAGTACACACCGATTCCGCCACCGTTTTTAGATAATGTAGCAACATCCGTATTGCTGTCATAAATAGACTCTAAACTATCATCGACCGTTTCAATAAAGCAGCTCGATAATTGACCCCAATTTTTACCTGCGTTAGACAGCGTCGGTGTAGCTACGGTCATATATAAATTACTCATCGCCCAATACGACTCTTTTATGTATTTTAAGCGATTTTCTTTCTGTTCATTTTTCATTAATAGCATCGCAATAATCATGAAACGCTCTTGTGGTAGTTCAAATATACGCTTGCTTTTATCCTTTGCTACATAGCGATCCACAAGCATTTTTGCACCTAAATAAGTAAATAGACCATCTCTTTCTGGAGCAATCCAAGTTCCAATTTCATCAATCTCAGACTTAGAATATGATTCTAGTAAACCTTTTTGATAGATTTGCAAATCTGTTAACTGGACAATTAATTCGTATAAGTCGCCATATTTTTCTGATACATGATAGCCACGATTTGCTGCTGCCTCCTTGTAAATCGACTGCAAATAAATATCGGAAGCTACAAATGTCCAATCTGGTTCATCGATCGAAATGTTCGAAAGACACTCTAATATGATTTGCTGCTCCTTTTCCACTTCCGTACCTTGAAAGAATGAAAACCTTTCTTCCAACCCATCTAATGATAGATGTGGAAACTTTTTTTGTAATACTTCAAATCGAGAAAATTTCCCTTGAATGATCGATGTCATAGCGCACTATTCCTCCCAAAATGTTCATTTCATTCTTAAGAGGGGATTTTACTGCATAAAAAAAACGCCCCTAAATGAGCGGTTTAAAACGACAGAATCATGTAGAACAGCATCAATTACCATTCTTATTCCTCATCTATCGCTTCAACTTCTTACCCCCCGAAGAATCGAAACTTTTGGTTGTTTTGGCAGGTCTCCTGGCTCATGCTTCACCTTACTAAAAGCCCTTCCCGTGATTCTTATCACAGTGGTTTGCTCTTTTCATCAGCATTTACAGTTGCGGGGACAGCTTCGGTTTCTCACCGAATTCCCTATTAAGCCTCTTTAGGCACCAATAACAACCATTCCATATATAGTTTACCATATTGTCTAATAACACAATATATTGATGTAATTCTAGCATATCCAAAAAAAGAATACAATAACTAGCTTCTACTTAAGTTTTACTTTTTGTAAACGAAGAGCATTTAAAACGACTGAAACTGAGCTAAATGCCATTGCTGCACCAGCTACCCATGGAGCTAAAAATCCTGCAGCAGCAATCGGAATTCCCATTGTATTATATCCGAACGCCCAGAACAAGTTCTGTTTAATATTCCGAATCGTTTTTTTACTTAGAATGATTGCATCAGCAATGCTGTTTAGATCACCACGCATCAATGTAATATCTGCAGCTTCCATCGCTACATCTGTTCCGGTACCGATCGCCATCCCGATATCCGCAACTGCAAGTGCTGGCGCATCATTGATTCCATCTCCTACCATCGCTACAAACTTTCCTTGTTCTTGAAGTTTTTTCACATGTAAAGCTTTTTCTTCTGGCAGAACTTCTGCAATCGAATGATCGATGCCCACTTCTTCTGAAATCGCTCTTGCTGTACGCTCATTGTCTCCAGTGATCATATATACATCTAAACCAAGTTCCTTCAAACGTTTAATTGCACTCTTAGATGTTTCTTTCACAGTATCCGCAACTGCAACAATTCCGGTTATTTCTCCATCCACACTAGCAAACATTGCTGTTTTCCCCTTGTTCTCTAGCACTTCCATCTGCTCTTCGAATAACTTCACTTCAAGGCCGTTCTCAATCATTAACTTTCTTGTACCAACAAGAACGTCGCTTCCTTTCACTGTTGCCCGGACTCCGTAACCTGGAATCGCTTGAAAATCCTCAACTGACACTAAGGTAATTCCTTGTTCTTTAGCACCGATGACGATTGCTTGTGCTAGCGGGTGTTCTGATTGCTGTTCAACAGAGGCAACCATTTGGAGGAATTGCTCTACTGACCACTTTCCAAAAACAAATTGGTCTGTCAAAACTGGTTTGCCATTCGTAACAGTTCCTGTTTTATCAAGTATGACTGTATCAATTTTATGTGTTAGTTCTAAATGCTCTCCGCCTTTATAGAGCACACCGTATTCAGCAGCACGTCCTGAGCCAGCCATAATCGATGTTGGTGTTGCAAGTCCAAGTGCACAGGGGCAGGCAATCACAAGCACCGCAATCATGCTTTCTAGTGCTGGTGCAATGTCACCTGGGGTTACAAAGCTGATCCATATGATAAAAGTTAATAAAGCTATCACCACAACTATTGGAACAAAAATACCTGATATTTTATCAGCAAGCCTCTGTATTGGAGCTTTACTTCCCTGAGCATCTTCCACAATCTTAATGATTTGTGCAATGGCCGTTTCTTTTCCAACTTTTGTCGCTTCTACTTTTATAAATCCATTTTTATTGATTGTTGCTCCGATTACTGAGTCACCATTCTTCTTATCAACAGGAGTACTTTCTCCTGTCAACATCGATTCATCAATTGCTGTATATCCCTCAACAATAATTCCATCTACTGGGATCTTTTCTCCGGGTCTTATTGATATAAGATCGCCGACTACCACTTCTTCTAGCGGAATGATCAATTCTTCACCCGCTCTTAAAACGGTTGCTTTTTTTGCTTGTAACCCCATTAGCTTCTTAATCGCATCTGAAGAACGACCTTTAGCTCGAGCCTCAAACAACTTTCCTAATATGATTAGTGTAATAATAATAGCGCTCGTTTCAAAATACAAATCAACCATATGCCCATCGTGCACATGTACACCACTGGATTGAACCGCTAAAAATACACTGTAAAAATAGGCTGCAGAAGTTCCGAGGGCAACTAGCACATCCATATTCGCACTCGCATTTCGCAACGCTTTATATGCACCAACATAAAATTGCCAGCCAATTATAAACTGAACAGGTGTAGCCAGTAGCATTTGTACCCATGGGTTCATCAGCACATCAGGGACGTATAAAGATGATGTAAATTCAAAATGACCAACCATTGTCCATAATAATGGAATAGAGAAGATTGCAGAGAATATAAATTTTTGTTTCTGCCTTTTAAGTTCTTTCTGTCGATGATCGACTTCCTCTAGCTGATTATCAGATTTTTCTTTCGCTTTATAACCAAGTTGATCAATTTTCTTCGTAATATCATGAATGGAAACTTCCTCTTGGTTATATTCTATTGTCCCAGTTTCTAGCGCAAGATTGATTGAGGCATTCTTAATTCCTGGCATCTTATTCAACACTTTTTCAATTCTTGATGAGCATGCTGCGCATGTCATTCCACTTATCGCAAAGTCTTTTCTTTCAAAAACAACTTCGTATCCTAGTTTCACAATTCGTTCTTCCAGGTCTTTTTCAGATAATTTTTCCTTATCATATGAAATCGTAGCCTTCTCCAATGCCAAATTGACATTCGCTTCGTTTACGCCATCTAGTTTGTTTAAGCTCTTTTCAATTCTTGATGAACATGCCGCACATGTCATTCCACTAATTTGTACATGTAGTTGTTCCAACCCTTTTGATGTCAATCTATTCACCTCTATTTCAACAATAATAATAAATATACCATACCCTACCACCCTATTTTAACATATAAATAAAGAAATGAGAGGAATGTGTTTCCACACCCCCGTTACTCCACATCATATCCTTGGTCATCAATTGTTTCTTTAATCTCTGCTACCGTAACTTTGCTACTGTCAAATTGGACATCAACTGAACCCGTTTCTAAATGTACCTTTACTTCTACTACTCCACTTAAATCTCCAACGCTTCCTTCCACTGCTTTTACACAATGACCACATGACATTCCATTTACCTTTAATGTTACTTGTTCCATCTCTCTCAACTCCCTATTTTTTCATTAACTTTTGCACGGTCACGAGAAATTCATCTAAAACTTCATCATCACCTTCGTTTAATCGATCGACGACGCATCCCTTCAAGTGACCTTCTAAAAGTAATTTAGCAACGCTATTTAAAGCGGATTGTGTCGCTGATATTTGAGTAATGACATCATCACAATACGTATCTTTTTCTATAAGTCCCTTAATGCCACGTATTTGACCTTCAATACGATTTAATCTTGTCACAAGGTTCTTTTTTACTTTATCTGAATGATGACTTTTTCGATCAGAATGAACGGCACAATGCTCATCTTCAAAGGAACTAACATCTTTTTCGGTATCCAAGTTCATTTACAAGCCTCCTTCCACACCATAATAATATACCCCCATACAGTATGTAAAGTGATAAATGTTACATGTCGTCAGATTCTTTCGTACTTTTCACAAAAAATTCACTTCGCAAAATGTGAAAACATATATCGTTCGAGTTTTTTCAGAACTATCAAGCCTAATAGTAGAATCATCGGTGATGCCAAAATATACCATACTTTGTTAAAAACAAGAATACCGGCATGAACAAGAGAAAGATTTATGAAAACATCTAAAAAAACCAAAAGGATTAGTTGCTTTTTATTAAAAAAATCTAGTAAAACGATTGATAACAAAAGAGAATACATCATCCAATAAGCTGTATTGACAACTATGCTACTTCTAGTTACATCTGTAAATAAATTTAGATAATAAGTATGTGTATTAAAGAAGGCTTGTAGGTTTATTGTAATACCTTGGAAAATTACAGTCGTCGCCATATACATAGTTATAAATCGAACAATATAAATTTTTCGTTCAACTAATTCTCTCCATTTCTTAATAACGAATATAGAGATAAATATGACGAATACTGTAATAAAGCTATTCCACCAATGATGCTCATATAGTCCAGCGTATACGAACAGCTCCTCGATGCAAAAAATGAGCGTAAGAATTATCAAACAATAACGCATTCGAACACGGAAAGCCGCTATGAAAACCAGAACACTCGGTATAAACAAAGCTTGCGACATGCTTGACCCAACAGTGTTATCATACCAGTGATCTGCAAATACATTGGGGTAATAGGCATATCCATTTCCAATGATTAATACAAAGTACTCCATAATAAATGCAAGTCCAGTTGAAAAAAAATAGACCGCTAAACTATGTCTAAAGTCAGTCTTCTTATATACAAAGTAAAAAATTCCTAAACTGATGATTGCGATCATTGCATAAGCAATGGTATTGCCCATTCGCTCACTTCCAATAATTATAAGAGTAATATCTAGATTAAGCTCTGTTTATTTTACTTCAAACAAGCAGATCCCATACAAAAAGGACGGACATATTGACGGTTACTTTCTACATTCTTTATACTTGATAAGAGTTAAAAGTAGAAATGTAGGTGAGCACCATCGATTTTTTAATAGAATACCTTTCGTTTTATGTAATTGAGTCAAGTGAAAATGAAAATCAAAGTGCTTCAAAATCAATAAAGAAGTTTAACACACTCGACCGTGAAAGCTATGAAACGAATCCTTTAAAGGAATTTTTAGACGGAGAGTTTATGCGTATTACAAAAAGGAAGGTCGATAGGCATCCGAAGTCTTCAAATGCTCCTACAAAGATAGGGCAATTTGTGATCGAAGAAAATTATGATCTTGGATCTAATAGGAATTACAACTTATTTAATAAGACAAGAAATGCAGATTCACTTAATGCGTTTCATGAATGCAGCGATCAAATTGTTCAAGAATATATTGAAGCTACATCCGTACGTGGTGGGGCCTTTATTGTAGCTACCGCTAAACTTGATAAATATTTCGATGAAATGTTTCTTTTCATTATGAAATGTGATTTTGAACAGAAGGTAGCAACCATTTCTGATGAAAAACAATTTATTAAAAATGTCGAAATGGCTATTACGACAAAGAATATGAAATCGATACAGTATCCTTATATGCCAGAAGAAGGCATTGTTGAGCATGAAGCACTTAAAATCCATCAATCTTCACATTCAAGGTATTTTGAAGATTTTCTGAAATATGTAGAGTATGAAGATACGTTGCCCGAGGTGATGAAATCTCAAGTAATACAAATCGTTCAAGAGCACGCACAAGAAGAGTTTGGTGAAAACGAGACTGAATGGAAACAATTCGAAGATTCGCTTGAAATATGGGAAGCTAGTGAAAAACGAGAAATTCAAGAACGGTTCTCAACTGAGCAGGTAATGGAGGCTACTTCTCAAATCATCGAGCATTCTCCTGAGGCGCAAATGAAAATAACTTTAGGAAAAGCAACTTTGAAAGCACCATTAGCTGATTTTGGCGAAACAGTTCATATAGGAAAATTAAGAGGAAAATATGTGCTATTGATTGAAGCGGAATCGATTGAGTTTGATAAAGATGTTAGCCCTATTGAGTTTTATAAGCCTGATGAGCTAGCAGAAGTAATTCAGAGATTAAATGAAAAGGAATAAGAGTCCCCATTTCAATGGGAACTCTTATCGTTCTATCTAGAGAATATGCTATTATTGTTTACAACTTGAAGTTCACGAGTCGTTTCTTTCATGTCACTGCTGCAAATTGGGCATTTAGGTGTTTCGCTGCTTTTGAAGTTATCTCTAACCCAACAATTACAGTCGTCTGCACTACATTCCCAAACCTTCACTTCTTCAGTCTTAATTTCTTCCGTATTTTTACGGCCAAAACCCATTGCCATATACAGGCACCTCCTGGAGAATTATACCAACGGTTCATAAATAAAAACCACTCGTTATTTAGGGATGCATTCATCAACGCCACATAACAAGTGTTTTCTCATTGGATAATCTCTATTTTTACTATTATTAGTATAACACATTTTTCCTGTTTGGTCAAAAGTATATCCATTTTGTTGCTGCCCCTTCTTTTTTCAAAGATTATAGGTATAATAAAGTGAACGAAGAAAGCAATTATTAATTTGCTCGAAAGGATGAAGCGACACAGATGGAAATTGTAAGCTACACAATTGAAGAAATTAAAGACCCTACCGGAATTCTTATTGGGCAGAGGTTTGAATTTTTTCTAGATATAGAGGTTGATGAGGAAGATGAATTGTTCGATGAGAACGGAGTAACATTGCGTGTTCTGTTTAGTGTTAATCAAGATCAGGGCAAAATCTTAAATCACCACTTTCAAAATGTTAACGGCGACCACCTCGACTTCGAACTTGAAGATGATGAGATTGAGATTGTCCAAGCCTTTTGCTTAGAGAACTGTAAAAACGCTGAATAGCTCGGTTAATGCTCAGACCGTTGCCAAACAAAGTCCTCTATAAACATGTAGACAAAGCCAGAAATCGACTTTGTCTACAATCTCATAGCCAGGCATACGTCTGGCTATTTCATTTTAAACAGTTACTTTATTGCCATCTTCAATGATGTGATGCATTAAGTGTGCTAGATGATGAATTGGCGTGTAAGCTTCTTCGTCATCTACACCAGCCTCGATAAACTGAAGATCATTTAAATAAAGGGCAGTAAACTGATAGAAGTCCTTTAAACCAAATGAATAACAGCCATTCGGTTCTTCGCTCTCTCCTTCATAATGCAAAATCATATAAGATTCATTGTTATTATTATCTTCAGCATCAAAAAACACAAAATAACCAATATTAGTATCAAGTTCAAATAACTGTCTTGTTCCACCTGCTGTCAAACGCTCAAAATCATCCTCTGCTAATTTATTCACAACCATCTGACTCACTTGATCCTCTTTATGAAAATCCACTGTAAATTGCTTCATTATTTATTCACTCCAGTTATAAAATCATTCATTAAAAACATAACATTTATGTATCATGTTGTCACTTTATACACTTTCCTATTCTTCACATAGAGAATTACCAGTACAACAAAAAAAGGGTAAGCGTGCTTAATTTTTTTAAGCTCGCTTACACACTTTTTCCCTCCTACTGTTTCGTTACATTAACAGCTTGGGGGCCACGTTGGCCGTCTTCTATGTCAAATTGGACTTCTTGGCCTTCTTCTAATGTTTTGAATCCATCAGATTGAATGGCAGAAAAATGTACGAATACATCGTCTCCATTGTCAACTTCGATAAAACCGAAGCCTTTTTCAGCGTTAAACCATTTGACTCTACCTGTTTGCATTTCCTTTTTTCCTCCTACTATCACTAAATAACAGAATTTTATTCTGCATTTACTAATATGGGTAAAAAAGCTAAAAATTATAAGGGATTAATTCGATTTTTTTCGAGTTCTTTCTCTACGATCACGGCGATCACGATTTTGTCCTCTTGAACGGTCGTTGTAACGCTTGCGATCTCTCGAGAATGACTTTGTCTTTTTAGATCTTAATGGCTCAATTGCAGAAAGTTTTACTGGTGTTACATCAGGATCTTTTGTTAACAACTTCAGAGCTGCAGCTAATAATGTTACCGAATCCGCTTCATCGATTAGATTTTCCGCGATCATTTTAAAGTCAGCATGCTCGTTGTTTTCAATTACATTCAATAATTTTTGAATCGTCGCTTGCTTATTACCTTCTAATACATCTTTAAATGAAGGGACAGCTTTTTTCACCATTTTGCTCTTTGTTACTGACTCAATTACTTTTAAATGATCAAGTTCTCTTGGCGAGACAAATGTAACCGCGATTCCTTGTTTACCAGCTCGACCAGTACGACCAATTCGGTGTACATAGCTTTCAGGATCTTGCGGAATATCGAAGTTATACACATGTGTTACCCCCGAAATATCCAATCCACGTGCCGCAACATCTGTTGCTACCATAATATCAATTGATTGCTCTTTGAATCGACGGATTACCTGGTCTCTTTTTGCTTGAGGAATATCGCCATGGATACCTTCAGCAGAATAGCCACGCTTCATTAATCCTTCAACAACTTCATCAACACGCTTCTTCGTACGACCAAACACAATCGCAAGCTCTGGTGATTGAATATCAAGAAGGCTGCAAAGAACATCAAACTTTTGCTTTTCATGAACTTCCATATAATGCTGTTCAATATTACGCACTGTCATTTCTTTCGCTTTTACTTTAACTAGTGCAGGTTCTTGCATGAACTTTTCAGCTAATGATTGAATTCGTTTCGGCATTGTTGCTGAGAAAAGAAGCGTTTGTCTTTGACCTTTGATCTCACTTAAAATGCGCTCAATGTCTTCAATAAAGCCCATGTTTAACATTTCATCTGCTTCATCAAGAATCGCTGTTTGAATATCACCCAAGCGAATTGTTCTTCTTTCGATATGATCAATTAAACGACCTGGAGTTGCCGCAATAATTTGTGGTCTTTTTTTCAATGCACGAATTTGACGGGTAATATCCTGACCTCCGTAAATTGGCAATGTACGAATTCCTTTAACTTGTCCGATGCGGTTCAATTCTTCTGCAACTTGAACTGCAAGCTCACGTGTTGGAGCAATTACAAGCCCTTGTAAGCCACCATTTACGTCAATTTTCTCAAGCATAGGTACGCCAAAAGCAGTTGTCTTTCCAGTACCAGTCTGTGCTTGACCAATCATATCCTTACCTGTTAATGCAATCGGTATTGCTTGTGCTTGAATAGGTGTAGGCTCTTCAAAGCCCATATTTGATAATGCTGTAGTTAACTCTTTACTTAAACCAAAATCTGAAAATGTTGTCAAAACTAATTTCCTCCTTGAAACTTTACAAAATTACTTTTCTCTACTGTTATATACTTCTCTATTATAGGAAAAGGATGTATCTAAGTACTTTGTGGATAATCATTTTCATACATGTGGAGTTCAATTTGAAGAATGAAGAAGATTTTTATGAAGCAATTCATCAATTATGAATTAATTTTCATTTAAAAGGAATAAAATCTATTCTCTTCTCATAGACAGTAAGCTTTCTTCAACGCTTGCCTACGAACGATAAGAACGACCCTTGACATTCAAGCAATAACCAACTGATGGGGGAATGAATCATCATGTGAGGCTAACTAAGGCCGTATTATGTTTCATCTTCTTTTCTTGGTGAGATGCACCTTCGTTCAACTTTTTTCTACATAAAGACGGATAGGTACGATGAATCAATGCTTGTAACCGAGACGAATGACCACATGTAGTGTGCATTTTTTTCATTTCTAGTTTTCGAACCTTACGCAGTTTTATGCCCGCTAGTTTTTACTAGAATTATGATTGACACCCTTATAGAGATTTACTGACTTAATTGCTTTAAAAAAGGTGATGCATGTATGGTATGCATCACCTCTAATAGCTTTACTTACGCTTTAGAAACGTTAGAAGCTTGTGGTCCACGGTTACCTTCAACGATTTCAAAAGTAACTTCTTGACCTTCTTCTAAAGTTTTGAAACCTTCAGATTGAATTGCAGAGAAGTGTACGAATACGTCTTGTCCTTCTGCTGTTTCGATGAATCCGAATCCTTTTTCTGCATTAAACCATTTTACTTTACCTGTATTCATGTGTTTATACCTCCAAAAATGTGTTACACTATAACGATAATTATATAACTTAACAATAAAAAAGTCGCAACTTATGAAATGAGGATTAAAGATCGCCTACATCTCATTGCAGTTACGACTACTTATCCAAAAAATATATAACGTACTTTACAGCGTTACGTTTATATTACTTGATTCAGTAGCATTAGTCAAATTATTTATTTACGACACTGCTACTTTTTTTTGTCCATACTTTTCGGCTGCCAAAACGGTATGCTTCAATAGCATTGAAATTGTGACTGGTCCTACCCCACCTGGAACTGGAGTAATTGCAGCCGATTTTTCAAAACAGCTGTTGTAGTCAGCATCGCCAATATTGCCTTTATTGTATCCAGCGTCTAAAAGAATGACGCCATCTTTTAGCCATTCACCTTGAACAAAGCTTGGCTTACCTACAGCAGCAATGACAATATCTGCGTCTTTTAAGTACTTTGGTAGATCCTTCGTATAGGAATGACAAGTCGTTACCGTTGCATTACGATTTAAAAGCAATGCAGAAACCGGTTTACCTAAGATAGGACTTCTTCCAATAACTACAGCATGCTTCCCTTCTGCAGAAATGTTGTAATGGTCCATAATCTCCATAATCGCAGCAGGTGTACATGAAGGAAACAACCCGAAACCAAATGCAGTTTGCCCGTAGCCTAAGCTCGTCACTCCATCCACATCCTTCTCTATTGCTATCGCCTCGAATGCTCTTCTTTCATCAATATGAGATGGGACTGGATGTTGAAGTAAAATTCCATGTACATTTGGGTTTTCGTTTAATTCAGCAATTTTTGCTAGCAACGTATCTGTTGTAATGTCTTTGTCCATATGGATTCTCATCGAGGCAATACCAAGATTTTCACAAGCGTTGCCTTTCATTCGTACATACGTTTCTGAAGAAGGATCTTCCCCAACTAGAATCGTTGCTAAACATGGTTGAATTCCTTGCTCCTTTAAGGCAGCAATTCTCCCTTTTAAGCGGTCCTTTACTTTTGCTGCTACTACATTGCCGTCTAAAATTTGTTTTGTTTCCATGTATTTCCCTCCAGTTAATATGAAAAGAGAAAGAGATATACTTTCCCTGCCCAGACGACCGGCTATACATAGACGCAGCTCCCCAGCGGTCAGTTCCGCATCGTCGTCAGTCACTGCGATTTATTCAATTAAATTATACCACAAAACACATATGCTTCAATAATTAAACTATCTAATGTTCGGATATTGCTATTTTGTTATAAAAAATACACATTTATTCATGAAATGAGTTTTTTAAGGTAAAACAACAATTGAAATCCTTTATGAAAGTATAAATAGAAGGCAGGGAATGCACCAATGCATTCCCTGCCCTTTTATATTTGAGTTGATTAATTACTATTTATTACCTAAAACAACGAAAGCCCTACCTCTCTTTCATCTCTGCAGCTCCGTGGCTGCGCCAGATCGAATCAGGATTGCTTAATCTGTTAAAAGTAACTCTTTGTTGAATTTAATTTTTTGAGGACAGTTTCAAAATAACTGTTGGAGGAGCATTCCATTGGGTTAATTGATGAAGAGCTGAAAAACAAAGTGTTCTCACACCGTTCGTTTTTCTAATCATGGTTCCAATCATAATTAAGAAGGAAATCAACATCTATTGTTGGTCCACATATTTCATTCGTAACTTATTTCATCTAAATGACTGTCTTTTAAAAGAGTCACCTTATGCAAATAAAAAGCCGTTAGCACAATGGATAACAGCCTTCACCGCGTAACTCAAATACAATAAGATATCATCTTACAACATTTTTAATGAATTGTCAATACTATACACCTTTCACAAAAGTATGAGATGTATTTCATCCTCAAATTTGCTTTTTAGCGGCATATAATTCTATTAGATCAATGTCCTTAGATTCATCTCTTCTTGAAATGATAGAAAGTCTACCCTATCTTCCAAACTAGAGGTTGAATTTGCTGTTAATTTATGATTTCTTAGTTTCTCCCCCTTCTTCCCACCAAATATCTATAGCCTATAATACATACAACCAACCAAATTATTCCTGCTGAAAAGCCAGCAATGACATCACTCGGATAATGTACACCTAAATAGATACGACTTAAGCCGATAAGGAGGATAATAAAAGTCAATAACATCACTGAGAGCTGTTTATAGATCCGTTTTTCGATGAGTCGAAGGATGATGAACAAAATAGCTCCGTAAAATATCATCGACCCCATTGAATGTCCACTTGGAAAACTATAGCCACCTGCATTTATTATTGGCTCGATATCAGGTCGTTCCCGTTTAAAAATCCACTTAAGAACATAATTAAAGATGCCCCCTAAAGCAGATGAAAAAGCAAGGAAAATCGCCAACTCGTATTTTTTCTTAATCCATAAAATAACGGATCCAATAACCACCGCCAAAAAAAGCCAAAGTACTGATCCAAAAAAAGTGATCCACTCAATAATGGTTGTTAATGTTGGGGAAACAAACGATTGCACATAGTCAATCGTTACTGCATCAAACAAAATCAATTGGTCACGGTTTATTGTTTTTGCAAACACGTAAAACACAAGCAAGAAAAGCACAATAATTGCACTATCTACTGATACAATCTTAAAAGCTCTTTCTTCTTTCTTCATTAAAAAACATCCTCTTCAAGTTGTAATCGTAAAGGTTTGCACGAATTCTTTGAAGTATACCCTGAAGAAGAGCAGACAAATCCGTTTCATCACAAAAATTCATCGTGTGATATAAACTAGATTAAACAAGTGCTACGATTATTGAAAAAATTGTAGCAATTACTGTGAGAGGAAGGATTTTTTTTACACTCATTTTTAAAGTATTTATTTTTGTCTTAGGAATGGTTTCATTATTGTCTAACCTCACTAACGAGCGTTGCATCGTTAACGCTACAATTAAGACTGAACTCCACAAAACGATTAGAATGAAAGTTAGAAGGAGCTTAATCATGAAAATATTCCTTTCCCTGACTTCCCTCTTATGCCACGTCCAATAAAGTTCGCAGACACCGGCTCAATTCCAATTTCTCTCGCCCATACTGAAAGTTGCCCAATATGATGAATTTCGTGAACAACAATATGTCGCATGACTTCACCCCATGTATCTATGTCAACAGAACCATTCGGTAGTTTCACTTCATAAAGGTGATCTTCCATCTCATCTTTCCATTTATGAACAAAATCCCGAACCTCCTCTCTATACCTATCATCTAATCCTTTGATTTGTTGAATGCTCATATACTTATGAAAATCTTCTTGTGGGTCGTCTTTTCCTTGTAATCGACGAATCCAGCTCCATTCAACGTCAACGACGTGAAGAAGAGTTGCAAGTATACTACCAACACCTCCTGTTCTCTTTTTTACCAATTCTTCCTCCTCAAGCAGCTCACACCATTCATACCACTCATCTCTAATTAGCCAATTGTATGTAAAATACGCTTTCATTCTCTTCCCCCTCATAAGCAGTCATTTTTTTCTAAAATTAGCATAACAAAAAGATGCATCCTTTTGTTAAAATTCACATAGGATGCATCTGATTTAACATTATGAACTTACTTTCTAAACGAACCTCGCTACCATTTCTTTTGCATGCTTCTGAAGATTTTCATAGTTTTCTTCTTCATCCGTGACCAGCTGTTTCTCTAACACTTCGAAATCATTATTGCTCCACTCGATCACAGCACGATAAGTAAAAGTAGCATTTCCTATTAACTCAATATAGGAATCGTGTACGATACATTGGACCTTGCCGCCGTTATTGTATACATCTATTGGCCGTTCTTTTTCATTTAAGCCAAGCAAGCATGTTACATAGCTTGATGCGGACATAGCTGTTCCGCACGCATTTGTATAACCGACTCCCCGCTCATAAGTACGGACATAAATTGTTTGCTCTTTCATTTGCTTTACAAAACTAACATTTACGCCATCTGGAAATAACGGGTTTTCTCCATTTACATAAGAGCTAATCACATGCTGCTCGTTTGATTGAATATCTTCACTTTCAACAATTGTAATTAAATGCGGATTCGGAACTGCCATCGTCGTAAATAACAATGTATCTGAAAGTTCTCGTATAGGCTGATTCACTAGCTTCTCTTCTTTTGTCATAAAAGGCAAATCAGCTGGTTGGAACGAAATCGGTGATATTTCTACTTGATACGTAGGCATATCCGGGTAAATTTCTTCCGCTTTTTGAACACGAAGGTTTGCCTTCATCGTTTCAATGACAGCTTCTTCGCTTTTTACCTTTTCACAATAATATCGTGCAACCGTACGCAAACCATTCCCGCACATAGAAGCTTCTGACCCATCCGAGTTAAATACGCGCATTTTCGCATCTGCAACTTCGCTTTTGCTAACAAATAAAATCCCGTCTGCTCCTAAGCTAGAACTTCGATCGCAGATAAGAATTGCTAAGCTTGCACGGTCACGGTCAGTTAATAAAAAATCGTGCTCCATTTCATCTATAATAAAAAAGTCATTACCTGATCCATGAACTTTTAATAATGAGAGTCTCATTGCCTAACCTCCAAACAGATTGTTAACAAAATGATACATGATTCCAGCCAAAGTTGCTATCCTTTCGTTTTAAACAAAACATAATCTTCAATCACAGCCTCAATCTAATAACATTTTTAAGAAGTCATAGGTTGAGAGGAATACACCCCTAACACTCTTATCGTAAATTCGCACAAAAAATGGTAGCTTCATAAATATAAAAAACCGAAGGCATCTATCAGCCTCCGGTCACATCTCATTAATCAATGACTTGAACTAGAAAATGGATTAGAAATAAAATTGAGATCACCCATAGTGCTGGGGAAACGTCCTTTTGCTTTCCAGCAGCTAGTTTTAACAATGGATATAAAATAAATCCAATGGCAATTCCGTCCGCGATACTATACGTAAAGGGAATCATCACAATCATAAATAAGGCCGGTAAGCTTTCACTCAAATCCTTGAACTCGATGTTTTTAATGTTTTGAATCATTAAGCAACCGATGATTAGTAAGATTGGTGCAATCGCACTTCCTGGAATAATTTGTATGAAAGGAATAACAAAAATCGTACACAGGAAAAGAACCCCAGTTACAATTGAAGCTAACCCTGTTCGCCCTCCCGCAACCATTACTGAAGAACTTTCAACAGTAGAAACCGTAGGGCTTGTTCCAAACAAACCAGAAGAAAGCGCAGATACTGCATTCGCTTTTAACGAAGAGTTAAATCGATCCTCTCTATTAATAAAAGAAAGGTGACCATTGACCAACCCAATGTTTTCAAACACTAGTACCATCGTTAATGAGAACACCGCTATCCAAAAAGGAATTGTCCATAAGCTTCCAAAAGATAATGCCCCAAAAACAGCTGTAAAGTCCATAATTGATGCCGGATCACTTTGCTGAACATCACTCCATTGAACAGTTCCTAATAAAAACGCAATGATCGTACCAAATAGAATTGTCCATAAAAAGTTTCCAGGAACCTCTTTAAGAAATAATACAATTGCCAATATGAAGGTGAAGATTGTAGCAGTCATCACTGGGTTTGAGAAGTCCCCAAGTTGAATCAATGAATTCTCACCCGTTACTACAATGGCCCCTTTTTCTAATCCAATTAGTATGAGGAAGAATCCAAGTCCAACTGCTATCCCTTCCTTTAGAGAATTTGGAATCCACACTCTAAGCTTTTCGGCCATACCGGAAAACGCGATTACGGTGAAAATGATTCCAGAGACAAAAACGACTGCTAGTCCCTCTTGCCATGACAATCCCATTGAATGGACAATTGTATACGTAAATAAAGCATTAATCCCCATTCCAGGTACTAATAAAATCGGAACCTTCGCCCAGAAGCCAATCATCAGACATCCGACAACTGATGTTATTATTGTCGCAAAAATGGCTCCGTTTAATGGTATGCCCGCTTCAGAAAGAATCAGTGAATTTACGGCAACAATATAGACGATCGTAAAATATCCTACTAAACCAGCCATAGCCTCTTTCTTCAAATTGGTATTATGCTGACTTAATTGAAAATAGTGTTGCAACCAATGTTTCATGTAATAACCTACTATTTAATTTTGCCCTCTCCCTACCCGCTCAATGCTAAGTTGAGCCACATTAATGTATACTATCAAAATAGAAGGAAGTTGCCAATATCCAATTTGAAACTTTTACATTTGATTTACGTATAGAAAGAATCTGGATAAGAGAGGACAATGATAATGAAAGATCAAATCGACACAATACAAGCGGAAATTGATCGATGTATTAAGTGGGAACAAGCGCAATCGGATCTCTGGTTTTGGGAAAAAATTGGTCGACTACCATTTAAACTATTAGATAAATTGACACCAAAGTTTATCCACGATAAAATCGGTATCCTCCTTGATGAATTAGGAAAGTATTTGCAATCCGGTGGTCGCTATTTAAGTAATATCACTTCAGTAAAAACTGTTTATGCAAAGCATAATATCCAATCGATTGAAGAAGTAAAGAACCTCTCTATAATTGAAATGGATGAAGCTGTTGGTCGCATACGGAAATCAAGAAGAAATTTAGCAACGGTGCAAGGAGCATCTACTGGCTTTGGTGGACTTTTTACGCTTTCGATCGATATCCCACTTCTTTTAAGCATTCAATTGAAAACGATTCAAGATATTGCAATCAGCTATGGATACGATCCACATGAAGAATCGGAAAGAATTTTTGTAGTTAAAGTATTGCAATTTGCTTCAGCTGATATTGTAGGAAAACAATCGATTCTTAAACAAATTGCTCAATTTAAGGAAGATAAAGATGTTGCAAAGAGAGAAATTGTTTCAGAAATCGAAGGTTGGCGTGAGGTTGCATTTACATATCGAGACCAGTTCGGTTGGAAAAAACTTTTTCAAATTATCCCAATCGCAGGAAGCGTCTTCGGTGCTTACATCAATCGCTCTTCAGTAAACGAAATGGCAGAAACCGCAATGATGCTTTATCGGAAAAGACGGTTAAAGGAGCAATTAAAAGAACTAGAAGCAGCACTCGAAGAATAAAAGAAAAAAGCATCACCCACGTTACATATCGTCCCCGAAAATGCAATGTAGACAAAGCTGTTACTGCTTTGTCTACATAGTACTTAGAGGAATTAATACTAATAGAAAAAATCAAAAAATCCTTGACACACTAGGCGTGCAGTCGAAAGTATACATCTTAGTTCATGACGATTCGAATGAAAACGATGATAGATACAAGCGTTCGATAACTGTAGAATACCTTTGTATGCGTAACAACTTTTTAGATTTTATTTAACTATCCGTTTTCTTTGGGAATTTATTAATTTCATTCTCAATGTACTCTTCACTTAATTGACCAATAATTTTATGACGAATGACACCATCTATATCAATAAAATAACTAGTTGGTAAAGAAACAATTCTATATGTATTTCCAACATCACCTGTATCGTCAACAGGAATTGTAAACGAGAGCTGATGTCTTTCTAAAAATTCTTCTCTTTCTGGTGCGTACCGTTCATAGTTTTTTAAATTCACTGCAAGAACTTCGAAGCCTTCACCCTTGTGTTTTTGGTACATTTTTTCCATATGTGGCATTTCTTCGTCACATGGCTTACACCAGCTTGCCCAGAAGTTTAACAGAACGGTTTTGCCTCTATAATCACTTAGTTTTACACTGTCTCCATTTAAATCCACTAATTCAAAATCAGGGGCAAGTGCTCCTTCTTCTACGCCAATTTCAATCTTGTCAATCTGATCAATTCGGTTGTAGGAATCACTGCGCAATACTCCTTTACCGTCTAGTAAAAACACATCAACTACAAGAAGTAACAGTAGAATTGAACCAATAATGATGACCCATTTTTTCATAGTAAACACCTCGATCTAACTATCTACCTTCATCATACACTACGTGCAGGCATTGTACTATCCAGGAATACTATCATTCACAATTTAGTTACATTTTTAATGATCATATTCTCGCAAACATAGAGTTAGCCCAGTGATAAGGAGTAGTTTCTCTTCATCCGATAGATCAGTAAGTAATTGAATAATCGGTGTATTCGGATCAAGAATCGTATCCTTCGCTTGGATGGGTAACCAGCCTTTTGTTATTGTTGCACTAACTCGAGTAGAATCAAAGTAAAAATTTACATCTAATTTGAGATAAGATCTTTCGATCAATAAGCTCTTCCCCGTTTGTTCATCATACAATTCTATCTCATTCAACGCTTTTTTTCTCCTTATAAAAAGCCTTTTCCTGCTTTGATTATAATTAAGATCTACGTATTGTTCTGTGATAGTAAAGTGATACAGATGATTCCCCGCATGAAATAGATAACGATGTCTCATGACTTTTGTAAGAAAATATGGAAGCAACCAGCGATAGCGTTCACGTCTAATGTCCTTTACTTCACCTAAAAATTCTCCTTGAATTGTATAAAACTGCATAAATAGACTCGGTGAAGGTAAAAATGTACAACACCATTCAGTTGTTTGAAAAAAATCCTTCTTCTTCTTTTTAAATGTTGTATCAACATTCTTCTCTCTAAATCTATTGATACAATAAATACTAAAAGAGATGATGCTATAGACAAAAAAGGGAATCATTAAGAATACAAATTCTCTCTGTATATTTGCAAAAGGAATATAGAAGCAAAAGAAGAAAGGTGGCAAAAGAGCAAGCAGGGCGGCATTCAAAGAGATTTGAGCATTTTCCCCATAATATTGTTGAATATTCATCTGTCCATCACCTAGCAATCCCGTTTATTGTAAATCTTCATGAAATCTTAAGAGTTTTTCAACGAATCATCTAGTAAACTACATATATAATACCCTCACCTTTAGTCTATTAATTAATTAAGAGATTCATGAATGTTTAAGGAGAAAAATCGATGAAGAAAATATTAATATACACATGTCTGCTTGGTTTAGTTCTAGCTTCCTCATATTCCCTATGGCTACATGGAAAAATGGTAGAAACTGCAAAACAGATTCCGGATGACGATATACCCTACTTAATCGTTCTAGGAGCTAAAGTGAACGGAGAAACCCCTTCCTTATCATTACAATATCGAATTAATACGGCAATTGAATATGCAAAACAAAACCCACAAACAACCGTTATCGCTTCAGGTGGCCAGGGTCCTGGAGAATATATTTCAGAAGCTACTGCAATTAAGCACGCCATGAAAGAAGCAGGAATTGAGGAATCACGTATATTGCTGGAAGATCAATCAACATCTACTTATGAAAATCTATCTTTCACAAAAGAGGCTTATGGTGTTAATAAAGCTGTTATCGTAAGCAATGACTTCCATTTATATCGTGCCCTTTATTTAGCCGACAAATTAAATATAGAAGCAGAAGCACTTGCAGCTCCCACTCCTAAAGTTGTTGTTTTCCAATCAACGATACGTGAATACTTAGCTATTACAAAAACATTCCTTTTCGGACGATAAAGAGCAAATACGTCCGCTCTGAGGACTTGCTTTTAAGAACTTTCTTCTACATGAATTCAGATTTTCGAAATGTCCATTTACTACAGATTAATAGGATGACGATTAATAACACTGTGAATGTACCTGTAAAAACTAAGTCATTTTGTAGCTCCCCGCTGACAAGCGAATCATTTACATATTGAACGACAAGTGCTGGGTTCCACTTTAACACTAGATTTGTAAAACTTGTTAATAGTGAAAGAAGCAAAACAAACACAATTGTTAAAAAGGCAGCCACACCTGCTGAACGTAAAAATGTATTTAAGAATACAACAATCGTCAATATGAAGATGAGCCATAAACTATAAAATAAAGCGATCCATAGAAAAGAAGAGATTGGGATGAATGCAAACAATACTCCAGTGTAATACCAGGTTAAAAGATACCCGATAAAAAATGATAAGAGGGTTAATATGCTATATGCACACCATTTCGCAAAAATATATGCAAAATAAGACACATCACGAACAAGAATCATGCTTGCAATCCCTGATTTCTTCTCGTTAATTACCATACCCATTGAAATAAGGACAATTGTAATTAGACCTAATAGTTCATATTGTCCAAGTGCACCAATCAGAATTTCTTCTGCTGTCGGGGTCGGAAATTCGATAACTGTCCCATCTGGTAAGTCCCCAATCTTTTCAAGTAACTCTGGTAAATAATACATTGAAATGGGCTGTTGTATACCTATTAAGATAAAGACGAGTGGTACCCAGATTATTCGATAGTTCCTGGTCATTTCAACACATTCTTTTTTCAAAAAAGTCAACCATTGCTTCATTTGCCACTCGCCACCTTTACAAACATTTCTTCTAAATTTGACTGATTGATTTCAAGTCTTCTAATTGGTAAATTGTTTTCAGAAATACAGGTGACTAAATGACGTCTTGCTTCCTCAATATTTGTAGAAAAGAACTCATAAATTAGCCCGTTCTTCTCAATTGAAGTAAAGGAATAGCTATGGTTTAATTCGTCCTCATATTGGCTAATTTCTTTATCAAACTCCAACTCAATCTTAGGCACTTCATATTTTCTTCGTATCTCAGTTAAACTTCCACTCTCAATAATTTCTCCTTTTTTAAGGAAGATTAAATCGTCGCAAATTGCCTCTGCGTCATGCAATATATGTGTAGAAAACAAAATCGTTGTTTCCATTTTCAGTCTTTGTATGAGTGTGAGAACTTCTTTTCTTCCAAAAGGATCAAGAGCTGAAACCGGTTCATCTAAAAGCAATAATTTTGGCTTATGAATCATTGCTTGAGCAATCCCAAGTCTTTGTTTCATTCCACCAGAATATCGTCCAATTTTCTTTTTAGCATGCTCTGACATCCCAACTAAAGACAGCACCTCAGCAATTCTCTCCTTCAAGTGAGACTCTGAAACACTTGATAGCTCCGCAGCAAATTGTAAGTATTCTTCAGCATTCATCCATGAGAAAAATGCTGGATATTGCGGTAGATAACCAATGAATTTGCGATAGTCCTTCTCCTTTTCACCAAAAATGTAAAGATCACCTGATGTTGGCGGAATCAGCCCAGCAATAATCTTTAATAAAGTCGTCTTCCCTGCACCGTTAGCTCCTAGTAGCGCGATGCTTCGATTTTCATGTAATTCAAAATGAAGATCTGTTAATATTGCTGTACGATCATATGATTTTTTGATTGCTTCTGCACGTAAAATGGGCATCATTGCTTCTCCTTACCAAAAATAAAATAGACAATTGGACCGAACATACTTACGAATATAATGACAATAGCCCATATCCATTTCTGACCTCTTACTTCATATGCTTTCACTAAATCGATAAGTGCGACAATCATTAATATGAATTGAATGACTATGATTGGCATAAGTATTGCCCAGTTCACTTCCAATAACTGTTCCATTTCAACCTCTCCTTTTTTCCTCTTTACCCATGAGACGAATGAAATTAAAAATCGTTCATTAAATATAAAAAAACTTCAATCGATATAGGATTGAAGTTTCAGACTGCCTGCTGACAAGCGTTTTCAAGACAGTATGTGGGTTTATCTATTTTTGATTAAATCACTCTATAAAAACAAGTAGGCATAGTCTACTTTAGGATGTAGACAAACTATAAAACTAGTTTGCATACGGTCTTTTTGTTTAAAAATGAAGGAAAGATGTTGATTATCGCTTACGGCAAAAGCTTTTTTCTGGCATGGCGTGAGTCACATCGTTGCTCTCTCGATTCTTCAGTCTCACTTGCCACGCTTTGCCAGGAGGACAAGGAATACCTCGGTAGCAATGTATCGCACGCAGAAAATGCATTGCATCTTCACCTTTCACTCTAATCAAGCTATTATGTACTTAATCTTGAGGTGAAGAAACTTGGTGACTAAAAATCAAATCTATAAACGTGAACAATTACAAGCTTTAAGTACAGAAGAACTTGTTCCAAAGGATCATTTAGTTCGGAAATTGAACACTGCTATTTTTCTTTCATTTATCTTTAGTGGAACACCTTTAAATTAATGTTGGGAGAACAGGTATCTTATCCCATTTTTTATTTTCGTAGGCACAAAAGAAAAACATGCTATGCGATGGAGACAGACAACCCTAAGGGGAATTAAAAAATTGTCTATACAGGCGATGCTTACTTATGACTAGAAGAACTTGAAAAGGTTCGCCTCTGGAATTGGAGAACAGCCTAACGAGACCGATGCACTCGAAGAGTAATCCATATTCGCTCAAAACAAGGTAACATCTAATAAAATTATACTATTAAAATGAACAAAAGGGATCGAGGAGTTTTTTCCTAGATCCCTTTTTCTACATTCTAATCGATGTAGGATCAAAATTTTCTTTTATAAAATACGGAATATAAATGGTATGCGGTATTCTTGACCATCGAAGGCTTTTACTGCCGCAATGATTGTGAAAATTATTGCTGCAATTCCAAGAATCCATGCAAGCAAGAATCCAATAAGAATAATTGCTAAAACTGCGCAAATGATTCCGTAGACAAAATAGCTAATTAAAAAGTTTAAATATTCACGGCCATGATAATCGATGAATGCTGAATCATCTTTTTTAATTAACCAGATTATAATCGGACCAATAAATACAGTCCAAAAGCTAATCAACCATAATGCTGTTGCTATTAATTTTTCGTCGCGGTTTACGTCCATATTGATTCACCTCCAATTGTTTTCTACCCTTTTTCCTACTATTCATACGTATATACGGAAGAAAAAGTTTCACGCTTAATTTCTTGTTCTTCATTTGGACATGCCTTAATACATATGAAATAAGATGTGCGATAAGGTTGTCCCTTATGAATCAAATTATTTATATCATTAACGGTCAATCATTTCAAAGTATTTTCTATTTATACAAAGGGTGAGTAAACGATGATGTCAAAAATTGAAGCATTTATTCTCGGTATAATTCAAGGTCTAACTGAGTTTTTACCTATTTCTAGTACTGGCCATTTGTTTCTTGGCAGGCACCTTTTTGGCCTTGACGAAGCAGGACTTTTCTTAGACACAATGCTCCATCTTGGTACGCTAATCGCTGTTATTGTTGTTTATAAGGATGAGTTGGCAAAAATTCTTTTAGATCCTTTTGGTAAACGATCCAAGCTTTTAATAATTGGGACAATCCCTGCTGTTATTATCGGCCTGCTCTTTAACGATTTATTCGAAACGATTTCAAAAACAGGTGTAACCATCGGCTGGGAATTCATCGTTACTGGATTTATATTATGGATGTCTGATTATATTAAAAAAGGAGCAAAGAAAATGGAGGACATTCGATATTCTGATGCCCTTTTTATCGGTAGCTTTCAAGCCGCCGCCATTTTCCCAGCAATCTCAAGGTCTGGATTTACAATTGTAGCTGGATTAATGCGAAAGCTAGATCGTGAAACTGCAGCCTATTTTTCCTTCTTACTTTCTATCCCCGTTATTGCAGGTGGCATCATATTACAATTCAAAGAAATGATGAGCGGACACGTTGAGGCAATTAGCTTTTCCGGAATGCTACTTGCAACTCTTTCTTCAGCAATATTTGGCTATATTGCGATTGTATGGATGATCAATTATCTTAAGAAACATTCGCTTAAAGAATTTGCTGTTTATGTGTGGATTCTAGGGATTTCAATCATCATTTTTCAAGTGACAGGAGCCTTTTAAATCGACTGAAAATTTTGTAGAACTTTGGAAAAAATATGCGAAAAAAATAAGAAAAAAAACTATTTCCTTTTCAACTTTTTTTTAGTATTATACGATAGTAATCATACTTTTTATGTAATACAAAAAAATAGTCGTTTACTTTAAATGACAGGGAAGGCAAATGGTGCGCCACCAGTAAAACTGGTTCTAGTGGGTTCGATTCCCACCCCGAAATTTTTTATGCAACTTTACAAAAAATTTCGAGGGTGGGCCAAGAATCTCTATTTCTGTACGTTTAGAGATGGTTTGTCCTCATATTTAAGGAGGTAAATCCAATGCTCAAGAAACGTGACTTACAGGAATGCCAGGTTTTATATGAGTTAATGGCACACCCTGATGTCTTCCCTTTTGTACGTCAAAAAGCATCATCTTATGAAGAATTACTGTTTATTACAAAACAAACGCTAGAAGCAGAGGAACGTGGTGAAGTCATTTCACGTACGATTCTTGATGAATGGGGTACTCCAATCGGCACCATCAACCTATTTGATGTTCAAGATCATGCAGGTTTTCTTGGTACATGGCTAGGCAAAGATTTTCACGGAAAAGGCTACAATCGCATTGCCAAGGATGCATTCTTTGAAGAAGCGTTTAATGAGCTTGGAATTGAGACGATTTTTATGCGCATCCGCAAGCAAAACATTCGTTCACAAAAAGCTGCCGAAAAACTCCCATATGTCATTTTAGCGAATGAAACGAGAAAAACGATTTACGAACAACTAAATGCTGGTGAATACGAGTATAACCTATATGAAATTTCAAAAGATTTATATACCCTTCATGTTAAGCGTGAAGGCGTGATTGTTGAAGAAGCTTCACACTTACTTGAAGCTTAACAAAAAAGCGCAAGATGCTCTTGCGCTTCAGACTGTTGACACAAACGCTCACATACGTCGTTGTTTGGCATCAAAGTCCCCTCATGAACCGTGTGTTCTATTCGGGTCTTCATTCGACCGCACGCCTAGTATGACAAGCGTTTTCAAGACATTCTGAGGGTTTCTCTTATTATCAAAAAGTACTACGAAAAAAATGTAGACAAAGTCGAAATCGACTTTGTCTACAACCTCAAGCGCAAGATGCTCTTGCGCTTTTTACCTTTTTTAGCCCTTTCTTTATAAGTAATACCCTTTTAATCTACTTTTATTGTTTGTCCACCATTTGACTATAAATATTACGCACTACATACGTCTTGTATAGTTCTAGCTTCCTCATTTCAATTGGGTGTTTCGTTACACCTTTTTCCTTAAGCTTCTTAATATACCAACCTTTAGAACCTGGATATGCCATCTTTCTTTTCCCCTTCCACAATTCTTACATCTAATTATATGAAGAGAAAAAGAAATCATGACTCCAATCATTCTTTTTCACGAAATGCTTTTCCTAGTACATCCTTCCCACCTGTTACCGGAATGACACTTCCTGTGATAAAACTCGAGTTATCATCAATCAAGAACATTATGACTCTTCCGACATCTTCCCCCGTTCCAGGTCGACCTATTGGAGTATCCTGATCTGTTTCATGTATCGCTTCTTGTATTTGGCGTTCCTTCCACGTTCCGATAATATCACCAGGGGAAATCATGTTCACTGTAATTCCAAATTCAGCTTCTTCTAACGCAAGTGTTTTCGTTAGTGATGCAACACCTGTTTTAGCAGCTGCAAAGGCAGATCGGTACATCCATGCAGGAGCAGTTTCTACTCGATCATAGCCTATTGTAATGATTCGGCCAAAACGATGCTCGCGCATTTTCGGAATAAATAACTTCGAAAGCAAAAAGACCGCGTTTAGATTACCGTTAATAAGGTATTGCCATTCATCCCATTCATAATCAACCAATTTTTTTCGTTCATTTACATATGGACCCGCATTATGAATGAGTACATCGATCGTTTCAAACGATGCCATTGATTCTTTCACCAAGCGCAAACAATCATCATATTTTGTAATATCACCTGCTAAAGCAATGTTCTTTGTTCCATGTTTTAACGTTATTTCTTCACATAATGCCTCGGCAATTTCTTTGCTCTTACGGTAGTTAATAACTAGATTGAAACCTGCTTCAGCAAGTAGTAGAGCAGTTTGTCTTCCAATTCCTAATGCTCCACCTGTAATTAAAGCTGTTTTTTGTCTCAAATCGATTACCCCGCAACCTATTATTATTTTTTATAAACCTAATACTAGTCACGATTGATCTGATATGCAAGTAATATAGATCCACCAATTGGAATAATCTTCTTTGTACTTAACGAATATTCTCCTATATGCATATGATATCCTATAGGCTCTTCGTCAAGGATCACATAAAAAAAAGGTGTACAATTTGTTTTGAAAGGGTGAGAATATGTTTCCTTGGAATTTATTTTCAATGAATAAAGATATGGGGAAAGCAATGAAAAACTTAAACCATGATGATGTATCTGGTTATGTGCAAGGAATGATGGGCAAGTTTTTTCAAAATCAAGCAAACGGAGAAGCCAATAATCAGCCATTCGATGGGAACATTTTTGGTCAGCATACACATGCCACCCAAACAAAAAATCCTTCATCATCCAATGGATCTATCTCAATTTTTGAAACACATGATTATGTATATGCCCGCATCCCAATAAAAAGTGCACACTCATTAAATCATGTAAGGGTGTATCATACAGCAACAAAACTTATGATTGAAGGGTTACCGTCTGAGGAAGAACAGCATTCTATCATACTACCTTCAATGGTGAAGCGAAAAGGCTCACATGCAGCAATTCAAGACGATATTCTAGAAATACGGATGAGTAAAAACCATGATACGCAGATTTCTGAAATAGAAATAAACAGTGATATTTAATTCAAATACAATAAAATCCCCCGAAGAAATCGGGGGATTTCAGACTGTTGACAAACGCATGCATACGTCGTTGTTTGTCACGTTCGTCCCCTCATGAACCGGGTGTTCTACTCGGGTCTTCACTTGACTGCACGCCTAGTCTGACAAGCGTTTTCAACACAGTCTGAGGGTTTTAAGTCCTTTGAAAAAACATGTAGACAAAGTCGGAAATCGACTTTGTCTACAATCTCAAATCCCCCGAAGGAATCGGGGGATTTGCTGTTACATAAATTATTTTCCAATAAACATTTGTGTCCAGTAATTCCCTTGTTCTACATGACCTACACCAAGATGTGTGTAGTTCGCATTTAAGATGTTTTTACGGTGACCTTCACTGTTCATCCAAGCAGTAACAACTTCTTGTGGAGAACGTTGGCCCATTGCAATATTTTCTCCAGCAGTAGAATACGAGATTCCAAATTGCTTCATCATATCAAATGGAGAACCGTAAGTTGGACTATTATGGTCAAAGTATCCTTTTTGCTGCATGTCACGAGATTTTTCACGCGCAACCTTGCTAAGCTCAACATCTAGTTGTAGTGCTGCCACACCATATTTAGCACGTTCAGCGTTCGTTAAATCTAAAACTTGTTGTTCGAATGCACTCACTGATGCATTTTGCTGTACATTTGAAGGCTCTTGATTCGTAGAACCTTGGTTTTGCTGTTGGTTTTGGTTTGGCTGTTGGTTTACAGCTGGTGTTTCTTGCTTTTCAGGCTTAGGTGCTTCTTGTTGAGCTGGTTGTTCTACAGCTTGCTCTTGAGGCTTGTTAACTTCTACTTCTTTGTTCGGTTGTTTAGCTGGCATTTCCTTCTTTACAATATTGGCCTGCTTTAATTCATGTACTTGGCTAAGCAAGCTTTGTAAGTCAAGATTATAAGAATTAAGGTATTTATTTAAAATAGAACTGATTTGCTCCTGAGCTTTCTCCGGAGAAGTAAGGTTGATTACCTTTGAATCTATTTTAATAGGCTGTGCAGCCTCTGCTTTATTCATACCAGGAGTAGAAATTAGTAAAGCTGCTGTTGCTGCAACTGATAGTAATATTTTTTTATTCACGATGAATCCTCCCTATGTGCATTAGTATTTTTTATTGCCTCGTTGGTGCACATTCATCATATCACGGGTTTTTTGTAATATTCATGGGAGGTTTTGGTTACTTTTATCCAAACATTCATCATCATCTTAACGACTTACGCACGCTTTATAAAAAACATTGATAATAATAGGTTTTTCAATTAAAGCTATTAATTGTGTTTCCGTTCCTATTTTTCCCTTAAGAGGATAAGCTCTATATTGCTTTCCACGAATAACCTACGAAATTAGGATTGACAGGTTTTTATCAGAGCACAAATATTTACAGTTGTTACAAATTGATGTCGCGTATAATAATAAGCTTGCGAACATATCTATTTCATGGCTTCAATCGGTAACACGACTGTAACAACCGTTCCAATCCCTACAGTGCTCTCAATTTTAAGTCTGCCACCGTGTAGGTTGGTGAGCTTCTCAGCTATGGCTAAACCAAGGCCAGTTCCACCATCTTTCCTTGTCCTCGCTTTGTTTACACGATAAAACCTTTGCTTCACTTTTGCTAAGTCCTCTTCAGGAATACCAATTCCAGTATCTTCAAACTTTATATAGCACTCTTCTTTTTTATGGAATAGGTTGATCGTAATCACACCTTGTTCAGTATACCGTAATGCATTGTCCATAATATTATGAAAAATTTGTTCCATACGATCCTCATCAACATTTACAATAACTTCAGGATCAAGGTTCAATACAAACTCCAGCCCTTTATCCGCGAGCAACGGTTTATACTTTTGTGATGCGTCCTCAAGCAATTGTGCTAATGGCAAATACATTTTACGCAGTACGAGCTCATCTGATTCGAGCTTAGACAAATCCAATAAGTCGCGTACCAAACGTTCCATTCTACTCGCCTCACGATAGATTAAGGAAAGAAACTGCTTTTCCTCCTCCTTGCTTTTGACGATGTTTGATAGAATGGCATCGCTATATCCCTTCACATAACTAATAGGGGTGCGCAACTCGTGGGAGACATTTGCCAAAAACTCTTTCTTGCGCTCATCCTCTTTATGAATTGAAGAGGCCATGTGGTTAAAGGCATGTGCCAATTGGCCAATTTCATCTTTAGCATGATGATCAATTGAAACGGTATAATCACCTTTTGATACAGCATCAGCAGCTTCCTTAATATCCTGAATGGGCTGAGTAAGTTTCTTAATAATAAAACTTCCTGCTAGCATCGCAATAATCATAAATAGAATGGCAGCTATCATCCATAGAATCGCAAATTCCTGGGTAATCTCTGAGATATTAGCCAAGGGCATATATAAATAAATGATTCCCTCTAAATGATTGCCATCTAATAATGGAATGACGACACCCATGATGTTCCGATTTAGCCTTTCTTCATACCCTTCTTTATAGACCGCCTGTCCTTTTAAAAGTTGCTGGCGTTCGTCTCCATCAATTAGTGATTGATAGTCAATCTCGAAGGGTATGCACATACTTAATTCACGAGGATTATTCACAAGGAAAACCTCTGTCTGTGCTTTTGAATTGTACCATTTAACCTTTTCCATAAGGTCGTCAGTTAATGGTCCGCCTTCATAATCTTCAGCAAGGGCATATCCTTCTTCCAATAAAGAATCCTCCATATTAGAAACATAGAGCTTCTCATAAAATAAATAAGAAAGGATGTATGAGTATACAATTGTAATCAAGATGGCAGCAGTTACAACTAGCCACAGCTTTTTTATTATCGAGTTTGTCATAAAACTCATGCTGTAGGCACCTCAAACTTGTATCCTACACCCCAGACTGTTGAAATATAATCTGCAGAACCTAACTTCATTCTTAATGTTTTAATATGTGTATCTACAGTTCTCAAACTACCTTCATATTCAAGACCCCATATACGTTCAAGGAGTTGTTCGCGCGATAATGCTTGATTTTTATGTTCTAAAAAGACGATTAGTAATTCAAATTCCTTTAAGGTTAAAGCAATCGCCTTATCCCCGACCATTACTTTCCTTGCTTTTTTATCAACTGTTATGTCTGCAAAGCGGATTACGTTTGACTCTGCGACTGCCTGCTTTGTTCTCCGCAATACAGCGTGAATTCTCGCAATCAACTCACCTGGACTTAATGGCTTCACGATATAATCATCACCGCCCAATTGAAGCGCCTTCACTTTGTCCCACTCTTCGCCTTTCGCAGAAAGAAAAATGATTGGAATTTCTGAATGCTTACGGATCTTTTCGCAAACTTCAAATCCATCCTCATTTGGCATCATAATATCGAGTATGATTAAATCGCATTCATTCTCTCTTAACCAGCTGTATGCTTCTTCACCACTTGATGCGGTATGACAATGAAAACCTGAGTTTTCCAAATACATTGAAGTTAACAGCCTCATATCTGCTTCATCATCAATGATTAATATAGTGTATTTGCTCATAGATTTACTCCCTTATAAAAATTGAAAACGGTCCTTCTCCTACATTCGCTTTGCCTTTCACTTCTAAAGTGTCGATAGAAAGAAAATGGAGGTCATTGCTGTCATAGCCTGCCACTACTAATTCGTCATTGTATTGAATCATTTGAAAAGGATTGGCCCCTATTTGAATGGAATCATGGAATTCTCCATTTTTATTAAATTGGTACAATTCATTTGATCCGTGACTTAAAACATGTACAAATTGCTCTGTTTGTAAAAGTCGTATTGGCATTGTAGGCGCGTAAATATTAGTTGTTGTTGCTCCAGACTTTAAATCATAACCATGTATATGTTCTTCAATATGTATACCACTTCCATGGCCTCCGATCCAGACTTCATCTTCCTTTTCGAGGTAAGTTAATCCGGAGGGTGCATCATGAATTGGAAATTTCTGAATCATACTCATTTGTTCTGTATCAATTAAAACCATTTCCTCGCGAGTAAGGATAAATAACCCCTTCTCATTATAGTATGTCATATCTATTGGGGAAGAAGGCAATGAAATCTCTTTTAGTTCTTCTCCACCATGAGTTATAAATCGTACACTTTCATTATCCTCATCTATAAAAACAAGAGCATTATCTAATTGAATACTGTTTGTTATTCCCTCACCTAAGTTCCATTGATCTATTTCAATTCCTTCTCTTAAAGAATAAACAAGCACCTCTTCCAAATACTTTCCATAGAGAATAAATGTATCACCGTCTTGCAATAATAAACCTCCGCTAATTGGTTTCTGTATATGCCATGTTGCGAGGTTTTCATGCTGATGTAAATCAACAAACGAAACTGTCTGATCCTTCATATTTACTGTTCCCACTATTGCTCTTTCTGTAGGAATTGTTTCATGTATCGTTTTATTACATGCACATAATAGGCACGCGCATATGACAAAACCTATGTAGTGAAATTTGATCGACATTCTTATACTCCTTTGTATCAATAATCTCACCTTCATACTATCGAGATAATGTGTAAAAAGTGTGAAAACAATTAAAAAAGATTGCGATCTTTTCTTACAAATGTATTCTTACATAATTTGATAGTAGATTGCAAAAAGTATTGAATATGATGGGATTCTACTCATAAGAGGATTGCCTTTCATTCAATTGAGTTATGAAATTAATTTTTTTGATCTACTTCTCACAACCGAAAGGAGATTACGATGAGTTCACCTTATTGTTGTCCTAATTGTAAAACAAATCGAAGTCGCTTCAATATTATTGAGCAGCAAGCAAAATCTGTTAAATTGGATCCTCAATCAGGTCAAATTTTAGAGGAATTTGCAGAAGAGGACCTAACCCCTTTTCATTTGAGCTACAAAGGACCAAGCTATAAAGTACAATGTGCTTCATGTGGCTTAATTGAGGATGAAAAAACGTTCATTAAGTTTGGAGAAAAAAGAAGCTAAAAATAACACGAAGCTGTAGCTTTCACTACAGCTTCGTGTTTTTAAAGTTCATGTTTGTTTATAAATTGGCCATGATCAACTTTCCATGGTTCAAAGGGGGAGTTCCTTATTAGTATGATGTTATTGCTTGTGTGAATTCTTCCCTTATCTTTCAAATACCAATCGAGATCAGCTTCATATTGTACAACGAGTTCAGATGTGCTTAATTCGGTAAGCTGATTCAACTTTACATTTTCAACAGTGTGAAACAATTGTCTAAACTTCTCACCTGTCGAAGCAAAGCGTAACGTTGTGGCATCATGTTGTTTGATTCCTGCTATATAAGCATGTGCGATCTTCTCCGCTTCTGCGTGATCGAAGTATTGCTTTAAAACGCCAGCAGCTTTATAAATCATTAATTTATGCGATAAATCCATTTCATTTGTTCGATGGGTTGTACTCCCATTAAAATGAATGCAGAAATGCCCAGGAAAGTTATTATTTAATGAACCTGCCCCATGTGGCATCCCATGCATTGAAGCTGCAATGAGTCGATCATCTGTATAAACGATGATCGCTCTTCTTTTCCAACTCCATTTTCCATCATAAATCATTTTCATCATTTTTGTATCAGCCTTCGTTAACGGCTGAACATCGGCATGGTGTGAACCTGCTCTTCTCTGTACCTTAAATTGCTTACCGGTATCAAGATCCACAACAGTAAACTTGCTGTATTTAGGAAGCAACTCGTTGACATTCTCCCATGATAAAAGTTCGACTGGCATCGTTTCAATCTTTGCTGCATGTACATTAGCACTTAAAACACTTTGGACTAGTAAAAAAAAGAATAAAACCTTCCATTTTTTCATACGTGATTACACCACTTTTCTATATGATATTAAGAAGTGTTTCACGTTTTCAAGTTGATATACTGCCGATAATTGGAAGGTCATACATCTACTGTTAAAATTTCGAGTTTCATCGATTAGCTGCTAATTCTAGTTTTTTTAGTTGCTGTTTGATCTCATCCCATTCCATGTTTTCACCGATAAACACCATAATTAAGGCATGGTTCATATCTTCAGGGAAGAATATTGGCATCCCATAAGAGTATTGAAAGGAAGTCGGGTAGTTCGCTTCACCAAATTTGATATAGCCTTTGATTCGAAAAACATTGTCTGGAATCTCTCTTAAGAAGTCTTCAAATGCATCCCGATCGATTGCCTTTGTAAATAAATGAACATATGTACTTAAGTTCATTTTGTTTTTCACATGTACTTTTTCATGATTATCGTGTACTTGTGCTTGAATATTCTCTAAGTATTTTGCAGGTACCTTTGCGTTTGTTGTTAAAATCGTCATCGCATGTGGGTTATAGGCTTGAACTTCCGCCATAACTTGATTTTGTTCTGCTTCACTGACTAGATCAATTTTATTAATGATCAATAAATCGGCGTGTCGAGCTTGTTCAATCACCAATAATTGAACTTGTGGGCTAAATGTTTGCCTCGCTAGCCACATTTTGCTGTCAATTACTGAGAGAATCCCTTTAAACATAATCTTCTCTGCAAAGTAAGGAGAAACGATTCCATCTAATACTTCTACTGGATGTGCAGCACCAGTGGATTCAATGTAGATGACTTCAGGTTTGTCGTTTACTAATAATTCCTGTAATTGTGACTCAAGCTTATCTTGTATCGTACAACAAATACAGCCATCTAATAGCTCCTTTAAGGCAACGTCTTCTTCGTTTACTTCATTAGAGTCAATGGACACCTTTCCTAACTCATTCATCATCACAGCTGTTTTTCGCCCTAGCTCCTTTTCCTTTTGCAGTAATTGTTTTAGCAGAGTTGTCTTGCCACTCCCTAAAAATCCAGACAATATATAAACTTCTGATTTACTCATATTAATGATCCTCTCGTTCCTCCAAGATCTCTCTTACTAATTCCTGAATCTTAAGCTCAATCATCGAAATCGATTCAGTTGTAACATACCCCACTTGATGAAATAGTTCTTCTTTACATTTCCAGATCGGTACATACATTTGTGGAAAGTAATCTGAATCAGTTTCGATTGCTACTTCTATATAAGATTCATAATTAGGATGTAAGATTTTTTCACTTGTCGATGGCTTTCCTTTTAAGCTTCGAACAACTTCGATTATAATTGATTCATCCCATTCGGTGAACACTTGAGAATATTTTTGCTGAAGTGCAAAGCCTACTTTTTCAAGTTGATGCTCTAATAAAGCAACTTTCTCCTTTGTTCCCTCGTGTAATTGAACAATTTGCTTCAAGAAATCACCTCAAACATACATTGTTTATCTTTATATTAAGATATTGTATGTAAAGAAACGTACAAAGTAAAGGAAAAGCCATTATTGCTCTTCTGTATTTAAGAACTGATGAATGGCTTCTACATTTTGAGTGAAATCCAATTGAAGTACTGAACCAGCATGCTCATAATGCTTATTTTCAAAGCTGTTTTCAACTGGAATTCTTAAAGTTTCAACCGTTGTATCAGGATGAAACACCATAGAGACACCAAGCATCACCATTTCATCTAACTTTAGATCTGTCTCTACATATTGAAGCCCTTCTTTCACAAGCCCAGGAAACTTCACTAGTCCATCGATAGATGTTAAATTCTGCACAACTTGATCTTTGATCGCAATTAATACTTCTTGTTGGCGATTTACTCGTCCGAAATCACTTCGGTCATCATGTCTAAATCTCACGTACTTTAATAACTCACTTCCCTTTAATTGCTGTAAACCTGGGGTGCGCTCTAGTGCCATATCTTCAATCATTGCAGCAGGGACATCGACTTCAATTCCATCAGGGGCTATCATATCTAGCATCGATTCAAATCCGTGAAAATCAATGATAACACTATTATGTACAGGCAAAGAGAAGTTTTGCTCAATCGTTTCCTTTAATAAATCAATTCCTCCTAGGTTATATGCATGGTTTAGTTTGCTGTAACGCATCTCATACCCAGGAACCTCCACATAACTATCACGCATTAATGAGATGAGCTTGATTACATTTTCTTTAGGTTCAACTCTAGCTAGAATTATCGCGTCTGAACGATTTCCACCTTCATCTAATGCATCAACACCAACGAGAAGTATATTTCTCGTTTCAGTCGTTTCTTCAACTTGAAGATGATCATTTCCATCATCTGGTTGTACTTCATTTTCTATTTGAAACGGTGAACATGAAGCTAAAATCAATGTAAATAAAACCAAGAGTAGGCAAATCCTCTTCATGTATGTACACTCCTATTCGTTTGAGATTTCATCCTTCTTAGCATTGTTACATAATTAGAAGCATTCTATACTTTGATGCCATAAGAAAAGCAGAGGCCCGTTAAACTACAAGGGATCTCTGCTTTTTGTGAAACGTTTTATTATCCAGCCAGTTGTTCTTTAATTAATTCAACAGCTTTGTTGATTTGCGTATCATTTTCTTTAATTAACTCTCTAATTTGTTCCATCAATTTGATCGTCGATTGACCAGTTAGCACACCAGTTTCTTCAAGGCCAGAATCCTTTTGAAACTCTTTTACCGCTGCCTCTGTTTGTTCATCAAAGAACCCGTCTTCACGTCCAGGATCATACCCTGCAACCTTTAACATCGTCTGTGCAGATTTTACTAATGATGATGAAGATGATGGTGAGAGCTCTACATCAGGGTTTATAAATGGAAGCGATGCATACTCTGGTAAAGATACATCATAATCTGGGTCGATTCCTTCTGTATGAATCCAGTTCCCATTAGGCGTTAACCATTTTTCAGTCGTAAATTTCATATTTGAGCCATCAGAGAAGTCCTGGGCACGCTGAACAGTTCCCTTCCCGAATGATTTTTCCCCTACAAGCGGTACTCCTGCAGACTCTTTAACAGCTGCTGCAAGGATTTCTGAAGCACTTGCACTTCCCTTATCTATGACTACAACAAGAGGCAAGTTTAAGTTTTCTTCACTTCCTGATTGGAATGACTCTCTGTTTCCTTGACGATCTTCAACTTGGAAAAGAATCTCGCCATCTGGAACGAAAAGGGATGAAATTTGGATAGCTTTATCCAATAATCCGCCTGGATTCTGTCTTAAATCTAAGACAAGTCCCTTCATTCCTTCTCCCTTGAGCTCTTCTAATGTTTCTAAAAGCTCTTGAGTTGTGTTATTTGAAAACGAAGTAATTTGAACTTTTGCAACTTCTTCGTCAATCATTTCTCCGTATACTGTTTCGATTGGAATTGTGTCTCGTTCAATTGATAAATTGATCGGCTCTTCGGTACCAGAACGTTGAATCGATAGTTCTACATTCGTCCCTTTTTCGCCCCTAATCAACATCACAGCTTCTGTTGAGCTCATTCCTCGAACACTTTTCCCATCAACAGAAAGAACTCTGTCATTCGGTCTCAATCCTGCTCGTTCAGCTGGAGAACCTTTTAGTGGGGAAACAATGACAATGTACCCATCTTGTTCCATGATTTCAGCACCAATTCCCTCAAAGGAAGATGCAATGCTTTGATGGAAGTTCTTTGCTTCCTCTACATCCATATAGTCAGAATAAGGATCATCAAGTGCATCTAACATACCATTGATTGCTCCATTGATTAACTGCCCGTCATCGATTTCTTCAAAGTAGCTTTCTTTTAACGTATCATATGCTTGATATAATTTATCAAACTCGCTTCGCTCTGTTGTACCAACAGATACAACTTTTTCATCTCCAAACGCGAGTGCAAAGGTTGTTACACCGGCTGAAATAAAGACAAGAAAAAACAATAGCATGAAGAAATGGAATTTCTTCAATGTAATCGTTCCTGTTGGTTTTTCCTCTACTTCGTTTTGTTGATTTTGTTCTTCGTTTTGCAAGTCATCCACCACTTTCATTCAACCGTGAAGAATCATTTCTTCCCTTGTTGTTAGAATATCTTTTTTATGATTCTTTTAACAAAGATTACACTGTGCAAACATTTCCATGAAAAATACGTCTTTACACTTTCTCTACGACCTCAAAATATTCCTCTAAAGTCCAGTCATTTTCATAAAGGATTTGTGCAGCTTCTTTACCTACATATCGAAAATGCCATGGTTCAAACTGATAACCTGTGATTTCTTCTCTTCCTTTTGGGTATCTTAGAATAAATCCATATTGATGTGCATTATCTGCCAACCACTGTCCTTCAGGTGTTTCTTCGAAGTCAGTAGTTAGTCCAAGTCCGACACTTCTACTCGAAATATCCATAGCTAGTCCAGTTTGGTGCTCACTTGTGCCAGGAAGTGCGACTACTTGTGAGGCAATCTCTTCCCCGTCTTTTTTGACTGCAGCATCGTAAACAACAGCTTGCCTCTCATAAGATCGATAGCCAGAAACCGCAAATATCTCGATATTCTGAACTTCTGCTGCTGCAAATAGTTCTTCTAGTGCGTTTGCAGCAACTTGTCTCATATAACTCTTTTCAACGTCTTCATCACCAAAGGAAAATGGAACATTCGGACGTATCAAGTCTTCTGGAGCATAGTCACTATTCAAATAGAATTCTTTATTAACTAATGCCATTATATTTAAAGGGTTTTGGATATATGGGATGTCGTCGATCACTTCGATTTCATTAAAATAAGCTGCTTCTAATGTTAAGCTATCTTCTGGTTCATTGCCTATATTTTCGTCTTCAGGATTCGGTGTTTCTTCTTGCGGGTTTTCATCTGGTTCTGTTAAATCAGTTTCATTTTCATTTGATAAAAATGGTATTTTATCTATCATGGAATTTAATTCACTGCAACCCATCAATAAAAAACTTGATAATACTATCGTATATACTGCCTTCTTCATATAGCCCACCTGTCTTCTACTCGTTTCATCTTATCTATTCTATCATTATCTTTCTGTGATTGCGAAGGATCTCATTTACTATTCTTGAAAAACTTTTTAAGAACAAAAGCTCATACTCAGCTGCTGCGCTACTATACTTATTCTGAAAGTATCAAAAAAAAACCTCTATCAGTAAGTTGGTTGCTAGACTGTGGCAATCTAAATAAATAAGTTTGCTCTCAGTCTTTTCTTTCGCATTGGTACAATCATTCTCTTATCGCATCATGTGTATGCTGTTCGAAAAAATCCCGCTAAAAAACAGTAGACAAAGTCTTAAAATCGACTTTGTCTACATTTTTTATTAATTGTTATTTATTTTTTAATTGCTGCGTCTAGAGCAACTTCGATCATTTCGTTAAATGTAGTTTGACGTTCTTCAGATGTTGTTTCTTCACCTGTAAGAATATGGTCACTCACTGTTAGAACAGATAACGCATTACGATTGTATTTTGCCGCTAACGTATACAGTGCCGCAGTTTCCATTTCAATCGCTAAAATTTGATACTGTGCCCATTTCTCATGCTCTGCATTGTCATTATAGAACAAATCAGCAGTTAGAACATTCCCTACTTTTAAGTTCAATCCTTTTTCAACACCTGCATCATATGCACGCTTTAATAAATCAAAGTTGGCAGCGGGTGCATAATCAACACCACCAAATGTAATTCTGTTCATTTGTGAATCTGTGGATGCTGTCATCGCTAAAATGACATCACGCACCTTCACATCTTTTTGAATCGCACCACATGTACCAACGCGAATAAGGTTTTGCACATTATAACTTTGCATTAATTCATTAATATAAATCGAAATGGATGGGACACCCATGCCTGTCCCTTGTACAGAAATGCGCTCTCCTTTGTACGTGCCAGTATATCCAAACATATTACGTACTTCATTGTAACAAATTACATCCTCTAAAAATGTCTCTGCTATATACTTTGCTCTTAATGGGTCTCCTGGTAACAACACCGTTTCTGCAATTTCATTTTGTTTTGCACCAATATGTATACTCAATTTTCTTACCTCCATTTGATTAGACGTCAGACTTTTAAATATCCATAGTCAATATACCATATATTGTACGAATAAGAAAAGAATATCGTAAAACCAACTAGAGTACATTACATTTCTAATCCCTTTCAAAAACGAGCTTGATTCAAAGCTCGTTTTCTTGAATGTAGAAGAATTGATTGAATACCCGAATAGAACTAACGGTTCATAGCCTGTCAATGAAATAAACAACTACGTATATGAGCTTCTGTCAAAAACCTGAAATGAACTTGATTCTTTGTCTGTCTATCTAATGATTAGTCGATTGATCTTCGTCCATCCCCCTGGTTTTAATTGGTAGTAAACCTTTATCCCTTCATCGATTAAAACAATGTCGTTTGTTCTTATATAATGCCCTTTAAAATCATCTGGTATAAGGTCGCTCACATTAAAAATTCGAAAGACATTCTCTAAACAATCTTTTTGGGACAATCCCTCTACTTCTGTTCGATATACAGGAATGAAACCTGATTGATCTTTAAAATGAGGAGCTTGAAAAATCGTCACATCAAACAACTTATTTTTTAAACGAGTTATTTCCTTTAACAAAATTCATCCCTCCCATTATTATTACTACTATTGTTAGAGATAGAGCTTGTCGATTCCTTTAGCAAATTCCTTCTAGTTTTGTCGATTAGTCACTCATAGCTTTTCACAAAAATAGCGCACCACCCACGGAGCGCCATTTTCCTTTATTCATCAATCAGTTCTTCATCAATTATGCTTTTTTGTAATAAGTATTCAAATGTAATGTCTGCAAGCTCTTCAAGCTCACCTTCTGTAGGGACATACCCTCGTTTCGATAACTCATGAAAGAAAAAATCGGCTATCTCTTCTGTATCAATAATGACTTCTACTTCCTTCATAATGAAAGTCGCCCCCTTTGTACAAAATGTATGATGCTATATTACAAATCATGCTTGGTTATACAGCTTTTTTGCCGTCATCAGCAACAACATTTCTTAATTTTCTGACTATAATATGCAGAACTTGCTTGTATTCTTCATCTTCAAACATCTCATATAAAATTCGATAATCATTATAAATATCAAGCAAGCCGTCAATGATTGCTTTACGGTCCTTCACTTCTTTTAAAAGATCCTTTTCCGCTTTACGAAATGTACTTTTTTCGAGACGTTCTTTCTTTTTATCTTCATTTGAAAAATTGTAAAGTAGCCCAAGCTTTTGGATGAATGCGTCTGCTTGATCAGCATCTGCTAACAGCGTCAGTTCATCCTCATTCGCTTCAAGCCATTCCCCATCAGACAAACGAGACAGTTCATAAATCACATCTTCCCATGCATCTTCCTTATATCGCCAAATTTCGGTTCGAAAGCCCATTACTTTAAATAAATCATTTCCATATCCATTCACTTGAACGAGGTCACCAAAAAAGAATTGGTATTCGATATCGATATGCTCTTTATCAACTACTGCACCATCATAATCGGATAATGACTGTAGGCTTGACTCTAAATACAATCCTTCACTACGATTCACCTCGTAAACATACATATCGTCAAGCCACTTTACATCTGTAATTTTACCAACCGTGCCGTAAAGGATGATCACGACTGTATCACCGATGTTATATTTAGGTTTTTTTTGTTTCTCTTCCATTTTCGCCAACCTCCAATGGTGAGTCGTGCATGTTTTGTACAATAGTATATGCACCATTAGAACAATTCGCGCAGGCGGAATTGACGGGCTTATATGGAAAAAATCTTATTTTTCGGTTTCAATATATTCCTCCCAAGCATCATCAAAAACCGTCATACTTGGTAAATAATTTGTATGCAACTCTAAATAGTTCGTTAACTCTTCATAGGATTGCGACGTTTTTGGAAAGCTATGATCCAAGTACGTATCATTCGCAAACTTGCTGATCGCATCCGGTGGATTCGGATGGCGATATTTCATTAAAAAGTGATAAAACGATTTTCTCATCATTATCCCTCCGTGTCCGTTATTACAGTCCATGTTGCTTTGACTTTACATTATAAAGGACACAAACCAAAAAGGGTATCCTTTTTATCGGACGCCCCTCTTAGAAAAATGGATTTATGAACTAAAATCAAAATAGTTCCTTTTTAATAATCGCTTTTTTTTCATTAATTCAATATAAGTTAATACAGGTTCTAATGTTTTTGTATCAATAAGAAAGAGTTGATCTTCAATCTCTTTTGTTAATGATTCGAGTTGGTATTCCATTTTGCATTCTTTACATTTCATTGTTGGGGCGTCTGTGATTTCGATTGCTTTCGTCCCGTCTGGCAGCTCCCAATAGACGGAAGATGTTGTTTCAATGATCGCTTCTTCTTCACACCATTCACACGTTTTACTCAAGTTAACTCTCCTCCTATTCTCCAGCTGCTTCTGGTTTCGTATCGACATGCTTTTGCTGCTCAGCTTGATATTTTTTTTCTTTCAATTGATCGCGTTTGTCTCGTTTATCTTTTAATGAATGATGCTCAGGATTCGTTTCATATGTTTCTCTTCGGTTTAACCTTGCTAACCCTTCAGGAACAAGATTAAAATGGTCATCATTCATTATGCCTGCAATACCTGCAACCGATTTTTTCTCAGCCATTTCTGGATAAACTTCTTGAAAATATCCATCAGCACGACCTGCTACATAGTTTTCAGGTTCGGGGTAAGAAGTAATAACCCCTTCAAAATTTCGAAGCACAACTTTCTCAGGGCTCTGTGAAATTAAATAGTTTGGCTGAAGTGCGATTTTCCCACCACCTCCGGGAGCATCGACGACAAAAGTCGGTACTGCATAGCCGCTCGTATGTCCTCTTAGTCCTTCAATAATTTCAAGCCCTTTCGTAACAGGGGCTCTAAAATGGCCGATACCTTCTGAAAGGTCACATTGGTAAATATAATATGGACGCACACGAATTTTCACAAGATCATGCATTAGTCGCTTCATGATTGGCACGCTGTCATTAATTCCCGCCAGAATTACTGATTGATTGCCAACAGGCACACCTGCGTTAGCAAGCATTTCACAAGCAAGCTTGGATTCTTCTGTTATTTCTATTGAAGTATTAAAGTGAGTATTCAACCAAACAGGATGGTACTTCTTTAAAATATTGCACAGGTTTTCAGTAATTCGCTGTGGAAATACAACAGGTGCTCTCGTTCCAATTCGTATAATCTCTACATGATCAATTTCACGTAAGTTCTTCAGAATGTATTCCAAAATTGTGTCATTAATTAGTAGTCCATCTCCACCAGAAATCAATACATCTCGCACAGCTGGTGTTTGACGAATATAAGAAATCGCTTCATCTAATTGTTTCTTCGGGACACCCATCCCAATTTGACCAGAAAAACGCCTACGCGTACAGTAGCGACAATACATTGAGCATTGGTTAGTCACGAGAAAGAGTACTCTGTCAGGATAACGATGGGTCAACCCTGGTACAGGGGAATCCTCGTCCTCATGTAGTGGGTCTTCTAAATCGTATTTTGTTTTATAAATCTCTTTGGAGATTGGAACAGATTGCATTCGAATCGGACATCTTGGATCATCTGGATTCATCAAGGATGCATAATAAGGTGTAATGTTTAGAGGAATTGTTTTCGTTGAAATTTTCACTCCTTCTTCTTCTTCAGGAGTTAAGTTGATCACTTTTTTCAAATCCGCTAATGTACGAATTGTATTTGTTAATTGCCAGAGCCAATCATTCCATTTTTCCTCAGGAACATCCTTCCATAGCTCAATTTCTTTCCAATGACGCGTTGGTTTATAAACAAATGATTTCATCTGCATGACCTCCCATTTCTTGCTTTTTATAGATGCAAGTTCCGTGCCAATTTATCAGAACATTCTCTATACTCTATTCAACACTATGGTAAGAGGTCAATCGTCGTAATAGTTGTTGTTCCATTTAGATCATTAAAAGCCGAATATTCGGCAACGAACATTCGGCTCTATGCATATGTGCATGCATCGATATCATATTTTTGGATTTTATATTGTAATGTTTGTCTTGGAACAACTAGTATTTTTGCAGCATGCTGAATGTTGCCATTTGATTCCTCCAACGCCTCAATGATGGTCTGCTTTTCGAGATGTTCAACTTTTCCCTTTAAAGAAATAGGCACTTTCTCCTTCATTTCTTCTCCTTGATCTCTTAAATAAAGTGGAGCATGTTCAAATTGAATCCATTCCCCATCACACATATTCATCATATATTCGATTGCATGCTTCAGCTCCCTTACATTTCCTTGCCACTTATAAGAGAGAAACAATGAGACAACCGCATCATCCATCCCTATGACGTTCTTATGAAATTCTTGATTATACGATTGTATAAACTGTTCTGCTAAATAAATAATGTCCCTTTTTCGGTCTCTTAAAGGGGGAACGAAAAAAGACAATACATTGAGCCGGAAATACAAATCCTTTCGTAAAACTCCTTGATGAACAGCTTCTCTTGGCTCGATATTCATTGCTGCAACCACTCTTACATCGACTTTTTTAGTCGTCGTACTGCCGACCCTTCTCAAAATACCGTCCTCCAAAATTCTAAGAAGCTTTGCTTGGAGCTCAACAGGCATGGCATGAATCTCATCAAGAAACAACGTCCCTCCATCCGCTAATTCAAATAACCCCGGACGGTCTGATGCTCCAGTATAGCTGCCTTTTGACGTACCAAATAACAAAGACTCTAGCAAATTCTCTGGAATCGCTGCACAGTTTTGAACGATAAAAGGCTGTTTTGATCTTGGCGATGCCGAATGTATCGACTGGACGATTAGTTCCTTTCCTGAACCACTTTCTCCGTAAATAAGGACAGGAGAATGGGAGGAAGAGAATTTCTTTGCATTCAGAATATGAACTTGAAATTTGGGATCTACGGTTAAAATATTGTCAAACGTATACATTTTGACTTCCTTTTCCTTTGGTCTTTGTCGAGTTGGTTGAAACTTCTCCCGCAAATCCAATAATTGATCTGATAACTCTTTTATTTTCGAATAATCTTTTGCAATTTCGACTGTACCAATTAGCGTACCTTCGACTTCAATTGGATACGTTGAATTGATTGTTTCGATTTGTTTTCCGTGCATATTCATATAAGATTGCTTCTGGTTAATAATCGGCTTTTTCGTTTCCATAACCTTTAGCAATGTGCTCGTCTTCTCAGTTAATGATGGAAACACTTGTAATAATGGCTTTCCGATAACTTCATACGGTGATAATCCGTCATGCATTGCTGCAATATGGTTATACGCAATCGTTGTCCCCGATTGATCAACGACATGTACCCCTTCATCAATTTCATTTAAAATCGCATGCAATACTTCATTCGTCATGAAGTTTACTTGCATTAAACCACCCCTTTTTTCCAAACTGCCCAAAAATCAGCACAACTGCCAAGAATTCATCAGCTTACCTACTCGTTAAGTCTCTAACCCAAACATTCATGTTCTCAAGCTTGTCAAAAATATAACAGTTATTTGTTAATCGTCCACGGTACTCATAACCTAATTGATGAAGCACAGCATTCATTCCAAAAGATTGTGCCCGTGCAATGGAATACGCACAGTAAATGCCACGATCGAGCAAGTCGGCTTCCAATTGCAGTAATACATGTCTCATCAGCTTATGCTCCCTATGATCAGGCAATGTGGCACAATCAGTCAATTCAGCATTCATCCAGCGTTCATTTATTTCAGCAGATGCTGCACTAACGAGCTTACCATCTAATCTGAATCCGTAATATACCGTCCCGTCTCTCATCGTTTCTCGCACATAATTAGGTTGATGGACAGGGACTGGATATACTTCAAACACATCTTTATAAAGACTTGCTAAGTCATCAGCATCGTCCTCTGTAAGCGCATAAAACTGATAGCTACTTGGAGGAAGGTTCAGTGATGTCAATTGCTTCTTCTGAATATCTTGTATATAGCGATCCTCTACCATCCAATTTGACGTGTGCTTTCTTTCTTCTTTGAAGTATTTGCATACAAAATACATGTCAGATCCTAAGAAATATCCATCAATCCTTGCTTCTACCATAAACCCTGCAGAAAGCCATTTATGTAAATCTTCAAATCTGCTTTTGACAATTAGTTTCTCACATTGCTTTTCATGAGCAAATCTTTCAATATCACTAATCGCCTTTTTAATGCTTCCTGTTATTTCATCAATCCGAATTCGTTGATTAAACGGATCTACATAAACTTGTGCGATGTAATGACTTCTCTTCAGTGTTACTGAGTACGATTGCATAACCATTTTCAATCATCCTTCCTATAGGAAAAGATCATTTTCAATTATCCAAGAATGCAAAAAAAATCAAAACGACGTATGCGAGTATTTGTAAACAGGCTGAGCCCGGTAAGGATACCGGGCATATTCGTTAATTTAGGTTAATACTGATCAGCTTTAACTCTGTCATTTCTTCAATTGCATATTTAATTCCCTCACGGCCAACCCCACTCTTTTTCACTCCTCCATACGGCATATGGTCAGCACGGTAAGTCGGGAAATCGTTAATCATAACACCGCCAACATGTAATTCCTTAGCAGCCTGAAATGCATGTTGGATATGATTCGTAAAAATACCTGCTTGAAGGCCAAATTGTGAATCATTCACTTGCTGAACGACTTCGTCAATAGTTGAAAAAGAATTTATGTGTACAACCGGAGCAAACGCTTCCTCACAAGAGATTCTCTCTGTTAGAGGCACATTTAATAAAACTGTTGGTTGCAGCGCCTGCCCTTCAGCACTCCCACCAAGCGCAAGCTTTGAACCCTTTTCAACCGCTTCTTGAATCCAACCTGTAACACGGTTGACATCATCCATCGTAATTAATGCAGAAAGATCAGTATCTTCACTTAACGGATTTCCGATACGAAGCTTTTGGGCTTCTTCTATAAACATTTCTGTAAACGCCTCATAAATCCCTTCATGGACAAAAATTCTTTGTACAGAAATACAGACTTGCCCTTGAAACATAAATGCACCAGCAACAATTCTCGGGATTATTTTTTCCAATTCCACTCCTTCGTCTACTACGACAGCTGAGTTTGATCCTAACTCAAGCGTCACTCTTTTTAATCCAGCTCTTTCTCTTATTTCTTGGCCAACAGCTGGACTACCAGTGAATGTAATCATCGAAATCCGTTCATCGTTCGTGAATACATCACCAACCGTTTTCCCACTCCCACTCACAACATTTAGGGCTCCATTAGGCAAACCTGCTTCATGAAAAATTTCCGCAATCTTATACGCGGATAACGGCGTCTGTGATGCTGGCTTCAATACAACTGTATTGCCACTTGCAATCGCAGGACCAACCTTATGGGCAACAAGATTCATTGGAAAATTAAATGGAGTGATTGCTGCTATAATTCCTAGTGGTTCTCGAATCGTATAAGCAATCCGACCTTCACCTCCAGGGGCTGCATCCATCGGAATTGTCTCTCCATGAATTTTTCTTGCTTCGATTGCAGCAAATCGATATGTTGTAATCGTCCGATCCACTTCTATGCGTGCTGCTTTAATGGGCTTCGCTGCTTCATTCGCAATAATCTTTGCGCACTCTTCCTTTTGCTGTTCTAATAATGTCACAACTCTCTCTAAAATCTCTGCTCTTTTATACGCTGGCATTGATCTTAATTGTGAAGCTGCTTGTTCTGCGGCATCAATCGCTCTTGTAACTTGTGATTGCTCAGCCTTTGCAACCTCTGCAATTTTTTCCCCATTAAAAGGGTTTTTTAAAGCTACATAATCCGTCGTTTCTTCAAACTGGCCATTAATCCATAAATGTTGTTTCATATCAAACCTCTCCTTACGCTTTAGCTTCTGTCATACACCATTGTATCAAAGTTCGGGCAATTATCTCTGCTACCTTTAAGACCTCATCAATGACAATGTATTCATCCGCATCATGCGCAACTTCCGTGACTCCGGGTCCGAAAACAATAACAGGAGTTTCAGAAAAACGCGACAGAATTCCACCATCTGTCCCCCATGGAGAAGCTTCAATTTGAGGCTCCTTCCCGATCACTTCACAAAACGCATCTGTTAGTGTTTCCATTAGCGGATGTGGCAACGTTAAATCACCCGGTTGCCATCTTCCACCGAACCATTCCACTTCTAAAGGATGCTCTTTTAGCCAGTCATCCTTCTTCATGATTTCTTGTAAACGATCAAGTAACTCTTGTTCCGCCTCCTCCATTTTTTCATCCGGTGCAACGCCCATCCTGCCTTCAATTACAGCAACATCAGGTACTGAAGATGGCCAAGATCCACTTTGAAATTTCCCTACATTAATTGGAATTGGGATTGGAATTTGATCAAACAAAGGCTCAGTTAGACGATCATTCCTTTTTTTCTCTAGCTCCTTCAATGCCTCGACAACTAGCAATCCCTTTTCAATCGCACTAACCCCTTCATACCTTGTCCCACCATGAGCGGATTTCCCTTTTACAACAATTCGGAACCACATCGAACCTTGTTGTTTTGGAAAAAACTTTAAATTCGTGGGTTCTGTAATAATCGCACCATCAGCTTTATAGCCTTTCATCACTGCTGATAGTGTACCTGCCCCACCGCTTTCTTCTTCTATAACACTTTGAAAAAACACATCTCCCTTTAACTTAACCTCCAACGCTTGAACTGCTTCCATCGCAAGAAGCTGTGCAACAGCCCCACCTTTCATATCTGTTGCACCCCGTCCAAATAGCTTTCCTTCGATGATTTTCCCACTAAAAGGGTCATCCTTCCAGTCTCCAAGATTCCCTTCCGGAACGACATCTATATGGCTATTTAAGATCATTGACCGTCCACCACCACTTCCCTTTAATGTGGCAACAACGTTTGGAGTACCAGAAAAATCGGTACGATCTGATCGGTAGGCAGGATGTTTTATCATCTCATGATGATTCATTTCCCAAATATCTAATTGTAAATCTAGCTCTCTACACTTCTCGATGACAATTGCCTGTGCACTGCTTTCTTCTCCCCTTATACTTCTTTCCTGCACTAATCGCTGCAATAGGCTTTCTACATTCGCTCGTTGTGACCATATCCATTCATTCAATTGTTTATCTACACTCATATCTTGGTCTCCCCTTTCTATTTATCTGTTTGGTTCGGACTTATATGTACCTTACATGCTGTGTATTGAATAATGTCCTTTATCGTGTAAGGTGAAAAAATTTCTTCCACCGTTAATTGTTCTTCTTGAATTGTGTAAACAGCAAAATCTGTAATAATCATATCGACACAGGCAGATGCAGTTAATGGAAGGCTACAGCTCTTGACGATTTTGGATTGACCTGATTTATCTAATTGATTCATGACAACAATTACTTTTTTCGCCTTTTGTGCGAGTTCCATCGCACCACCCATACCTGGGATCTTTTTTCCTGGTACGATCCAATTCGCAAGATCACCAGACTGACTAACCTGTAAGGCACCTAAAATTGTCATATCGAGATACCCTCTTCGAATCATGCCAAAGGCAATCGAACTATCACAAAATGATGCACCAGGAACAACTGTCACCGGAAAGCCACCTGCATTGCACAAATTCTCATCTTCATAACCCTCTTTTGGACTTGGCCCCATCCCTGTTATACCATTTTCAGCATGAAACATAACTTGCACCTCATTCTGCAAAAAATTAGGGACAAGAGATGGGATACCGATTCCTAAGTTCACTACCATTCCCTGTACGATTTCTTTGGCTGCGCGCTTCGCCATTTGATTCCTTCTATCTACTCCCATGCCCATGTCCAATTCACTCCTTTAGATTGAATGATATAATTGACAAACACACCGGGAGTAATGATTTCATCCGGATCTAGAGAACCAACAGCTACGATTTCCTCAGCTTCTACAATGGTGATTTCCCCTGCCATAGCGACTAATGGATTCGTATTTCTTGCGCTTTTATCAAACACAAGATTGCCATACTCATCAGCTTTTTTTGCAAATATAATTGATATATCAGCCGTTAAAGCTGTTTCAATGACATATTTTTTATCCTGAAGGACACAAATCTGTTTATTTGCTGAAACGAATGGATGGTCAACTGCAATATCTGATAAGAAAGCAGGAATACCTACTCCTCCTGCTCGAATTCTTTCAGCCAAGATTCCTTGTGGTGAAAATTCAACTTCCACTTCACCACTCGTCATCAGTTCCCCTGCTATCGGATTTGAGCCAATATGAGATACAATTAGTTTTTTCGCTTGCTTTGCACATACGACTTTACCAATGCCTATATGGGGGAAGCCTGTGTCATTGCCGATTAACGTAAGGTTTTTCAGGTTGCATTCAAGCATAGCATCAATAAGTGTAGGTGGAGTCCCTATTCCTCCAAAACCTCCAAACATAATAGATTGATCATTTTGAAAGTGACGCTTGACTGATTCTACCTCAACAACTTTTTGGTAGGATGAACTATTAGGCATACTTCGTATCTCCTTTATTGACTTCAATATACAGTGACAGCTGTTTCAATGATTCTGTTAATCTCTTCATGAGATCATCAATTTCACGTAGACTAATTGTAATTGGTGGAGCAATAATCACTGCATCTCCACTGCTTCCATCAATTCCAGCACCTGATGGATAAATGAGTAGGCCTTGTTGAAAGGCCAGATTAATAATTGTTTCCCCAATATTATAATCTCGTGTAAAGGATTCTTTCGTTTCTCTGTTCTGGACAAATTCTATACCGTACATAAAACCTACACCTCTTATGTCTCCAATGAATGGAAACTGACTATTCAGTTTCAAAAGTTTGTTTTTCAAATAGACAGCATTTGTTTTCGAACGCTCTAACAAGTCTTTGTCTTGCAAATAGTTAATCACTGCCAAAGCAACAGCACATGATTGTGGATTTGCACTTAAAGTATGACCGCTCATAATGCTGTTCGATCCAGCACCTATCACATCAATAATATGTTCACCAACTAATGTACAAGCAATCGGAGTATAACCTGCCCCCATTCCTTTTCCCAATGCGACGATATCAGGTTCGACTCCCCAATGCTCGCACGCCAGCATTTTTCCTGCTCTACCAAATCCTGTCATCACTTCATCTGCGATAAATAATATATTATACTTTTCACAGATTGCTTTAATTTTTTCGTAATAGCCTGCTGGTGGTGTAATTGCACCACCAGCAGCCCCAATAATTGGCTCAGCGATAAAAGCTGCAATATGATCTGCGCCTATTCTACGAATCGCAAGCTCTAGCTCTGATGCACATAGAAGCCCACAATCATTATTTTCAAGATTAAAAGGACAGCGATAGCAATATGGTGGAGATATGATGGGTAAATCTTCAATAATTGACGTGAAGCGATTTCTTCTAGCTGAATGACCTGACATCGATAATGCACCAAGGGTGATGCCGTGATAACTCATCCATCTTGAGATTACTTTTGTTTTCGTAAAAATTCCTTGCTCTTGCCAGTATTGAATGGCAATTTTCATCGCCGTTTCCGTTGCTTCTGAGCCACTGTTTACGAAGAATGACCAATTTAATTTCCCCGGAAACAGCTCCTTGATTTTTTTTGCTAGCTCTTCAGCTGCAGACGAAGTAAATTGAGAGCGGTAGACAAAACTTACTTGATTTGCCTGCTCCATCATCGCTTCTTTAATTTCCTTTACTCCGTGACCAATATTTACAGTCACCGCTCCAGAACAACCATCTAAATATTCTCTGCCTTTCACATCATATAAATAGACGCCTTTTGCATGTTGGACCATTGGATAGTCTTTATTTAAAAAAGGCTTGATTAAAAAAGATTCCATCATTAGCACCTCACGATCTAACGCAAGTTAGTTTTCCATTTTTCAAAAAAATTTGTCCTACCGTAAATATCTATGTTTTGCTCGTAAGAATCTTTCATCATTTCATTAAGAAAAGATATTCTAAAAGTAATTGAAAATATACAACAAAAAAAAGGCCTAATAGCTTCGCTATTAGGCTGAGATTGTACACAAAGTCGATTTCTGACTTTGTCTACATTTTTTAGAGGACTTATTAACAATAGATGAAACTCACAGACTGTCTTGAAATGCTTATCAACTGTTTTAGACTGTTGGATCAATCGATATTACTACGCTAGTATCATTCGCATCAATTGAACATTCCGCACCAATTGGTAAGGTGGCGATTGGTTGAACATGCCCAATGTTCACATCTGAAATGACTGGTATCTTTTGAAGTTGTGATTTTGATTGAATAATCATAGTTAATGCCTCATTAGTCATATAAGCATCTTTAGGAAAACGGCCGATAACGATCCCTTTTATTTGATCTTCACCTGCTGTTAATAGCAAGGATTGTAGATCTCTTTCAAATGCAAGTGGATGCGACTCATCATCTTCCTCAAGGAGAAGAATCGAATTTTTTAATGATGGCATGTATTCTGTTCCCTGTAACGATCGGAATGAAGATAATTTCCCCCCAATTAATGTGCCCTTTGCTTTGCCTTCTTGTATTACAGTATAGCCATTTGATTTATGAAGTTTACGTTTTTCAAGCTCCACTAACCATTTGTCTTCATTCCAGAATAGCGAAGGTTCCACTTCAAATGGAGCTTCGTTAGTCATGACTTCTATGAAAGATTGCAGTGTATATTCTAATCCAGCTTTTGCACCGAATTTTGAAAAGTTCGGTCCAAGATAGGTAATTAACCCCGTTTTATGATAGATTGCATTGCATAGAACAGTTAGATCATTATGACCACAGATTATTTTTGGGTGTTTCTTCAGCAATGAATAGTCAATGCCTGTTAGCAGCTGGTTGCTATTGTAACCGCTATCTGCAGCTATAATCATTTTTACATTGTCATCTTTTATTGCTTCATGTAAATCTGATAATCTTTTATCAATAGACGTGCTAAAAAATTCATCATGCTCGTTTGTGTATTGTCCGAAAGTAACTTTAAATCCTAATTTTTCAAGCGTTGTGGTCGCAATCTCAACCTGCTCCCCCTTCATTGTTGCCATACTTCTAGAAGGGGCAATAATGCGAATTTCATCTCCAATCATTACTCTTTTCGCTATCATCATAAGCTCCAATCCTTTAATGTTTTCGCTTTAATTTTACCATGAGTACAACAAGATTAGATAAATCATTAAAAGAAAAGTGCTAGAACATGATGCTCCAGCACTTTTTCCATAATCAAACTTGTACTTGTTCTTTTTCTTGAATGAATGGTGAAAGTTTTTCACAAATATCTCGTGCAATCCATACTCCACATGCACCAGCTTGTGCTAATCCTCTTGTGATTCCTGCTCCATCTCCACCGACATACAATCCACTGATTTCTGTTTCGAAACGGTCATTAAGCTTTGGTCTTGCAGAGTAGAACTTCGCTTCAACTCCGTAAAACAATGTATGTTCTGACGCTAGTCCTGGGCTAACTTTGTCTAGCGCTTCTGTCATTTCGATTAAGCTCTTCATTGTATTGTAAGGAAGCACAAGTCCTAGATCACCAGGTACCGCTTCTTTTAAAGTTGGCTCTAAAAAGCCTTCTTTCATACGTTTCTCTGTCGAGCGTCTTCCTTTTAGAATATCTCCATATTTTTGAACGATGATGCTTCCATTGGAAAGCTGATTAGCTAAACGTGAAACTTCATGAGCAAATTCATTTGGCTGATCAAATGGCTCAGAGAACGTATGAGATACTAACAACGCAAAGTTTGTATTTTTACTTCCAAGTTTAGGATCTTTATAAGCATGCCCATTTGCCAACATAATTCCAGAATGATTTTCAACAACAACATGTCCAGAAGGATTGCTACAAAATGTTCTAACTTTTGTCCCTACAGAAGTATTAAAAGTAAATTTTCCTTCATATAAATGCTCATTAATTTCTTCCATCACAATATTTGAAGTTTCCACACGAACACCGATATCGACTTGGTTATTGATCATTTTCAAACGTCTTTTGCTTAGTAAGCTCTTCAACCATACCGATCCATCACGACCGGGCGCAATGATAACTCTGTCTGCATAAATATCTGTTCCTTTTTTTAATGAAACACCTTTCACATGCCATTTATCATTTGTTTTTTCTGTAATTAGATCATCCACTTCTGTCTTATAAACCATTTCAATCTTTTCTTGCAGGTAGTCATAAATGCTCTTTAATATTTGTAAGTTTTGCTCAGTACCAAGATGCCTTACGTTTGCACGAAGAAGTTTTAATCCAGCGGCATACGCTTTTTTCTCAATTTCACGAACCTCTTTTGTTAACGGGTCTGTAATCGCCTCTGTGGCACCATGCTTTAAATTGATATCATCTACATATTTTATTAAATCTATGACTTGTGAGTCTGGTAAATAATCCGTCATCCATCCACCAAATTCACTTGTAATATTAAACTTACCATCAGAATATGCCCCAGCACCGCCGAAGCCATTTGTAATTGAACAAGCTGGCAAACATCCTGCAAACTCTTTCTTCCCAATTGCTGGTGGACACTTATCTATTTTCTTCTGTAGAATTGGACAATTCCTTCTAAAAATGTCGTGACCTTTATCCAACAATAATACTTTTGCGTTTGGCATTTTTAACGTTATTTCATAGCATGCAAAGATTCCCGCTGGACCTGCACCGACCACTATTACATCGTATTTATTATTCATTGTCAATCCCCCAAAATCATTCGTTTTTAAAACTCAACATTGGATAATATAACAAATATATAACAAACAGTCAAATAAAATACGAATGAATTTAACAAAATAATTATAAACGTTCGCCTTTCTATGCATAAGGATGATGAAAAAAATAAAAGACCTGGAACATAGAATTCCAGGTCTTTCAATTTATTTGTTAGCACGGGCGATGACAGCTTGCTCCAATTATGATAAGTAAAATAAATAACACAATGATTAAAGCAAAGCTTCCAATACCACAGCCGCCGCCAGCAGGGTATCCTCCAACTGGGTATCCATAGCTAGGATAACAAGGATCTCCACATCCATAACCATAACCATAATTCATTTGCTTCCTCACTCCTCAGTTATTTAGGCATTTTCAATATCAATGTATGTAGTAGGTTCTTGTCCTGCATGTGCAAAAGCCCAATTTTTTTTGGATTAATTGAATTACCTCTTCCCTTGTTAGTTTAAGTCTTGTGATATAAACTCTATATAGGCGATAGAATATCGCATTCTAGAAATCGATAAATACAGTAGCGGAGGCAACAATGAAATACGAAACGATCTTGTTTGATATTGATGATACTTTATTAGACTTTGCAACTTCAGAACGAAATGCGCTTCAAAATACATTTACTCACTATGAAATCCCTACAGGATTATCAACCTACCACAAACCATATAAAGAAATAAGCAAAACTATTTGGACACAGTTGGAAAAAGGGGAAATTAAAATTGAAGACTTAGGGCCAGAGCGATTTAGAAGATTATTTCACATGCATTCCCTCGAAATCGACCCTATTCAATTTAATTCGACATATTTGAGCTTCCTTGGTAAGGAGGTACACTTAATTGATGGAGTAGAGGAACTGATACAAGCACTAGATAATGTACAAATTGCAATCATTACAAATGGCTTTAAAGATGTACAACATGCGAGAATAAACAGCACCACCTTCAAGCAAAGAGTCAGCAGAATCTTCACTTCCGAAGAAGCTGGATTTCAAAAGCCTGATCAACGTATTTTTGATTTTGTTTTTCGTGAACTTAAGCTGACAAATAAGGAAAAAGTATTAATTGTCGGTGATTCATTGTCTTCAGATATTCAAGGAGGGCATGCTTTTGGCATTGATACTTGCTGGTTTAATCCGCATCTCAAAGTAAACAACACAACCATTAAGCCTACATATGAGATTACAAACCTACGTGAGCTTATACCTTTGTTACATACGAAGATTGACAATTAATTACTCTGCTATAATTTTCGATCGTAATAACCTTCCTAAAAAACATGTAGCCAAAGTCGAAAATCGACTTTGGCTACATTTACTCTTCTTCTACTTTTGATCAGTATCAAACAGCTTCAAGTAGAGTCCAAATCCTTCCTCTTCAAGCTGATCTTTAGGAATAAAACGCAATGCAGCAGAATTGATGCAATAGCGCAAACCCGTTGGTTCTGGACCATCATTAAAAACATGCCCTAAGTGGGAATCGGCTGCCTTGCTTCTTACTTCTGTTCTCATCATAAAATGGCTGAAATCGTCCTTTTCAAGTATTTCTTCAGCTTCAATCGGTTTCGTAAAGCTTGGCCAGCCACAGCCAGCATCATATTTATCTAACGAACTAAATAATGGTTTTCCCGAAACAAGATCAACATAGATTCCATCTCTCGTTTCATTCCAATATTCATTGCGAAAAGGTGGCTCTGTTCCATTATTTTGTGTTACTTCATATTGCATCGGTGTTAGCTTTTCTTTTAATTGTTCTTTTTTCATTGTTTCTCACTCCAATGTGTTTGAATAAATGCTGCACGTCCCGATCCTTGATGATAGGCGTTATAGTGCGCAGGGTTTTTCTTATAATAATGTTGATGGTACCCCTCTGCCTCGTAAAAAGGAGAAGCTGGAAGAATCTCCGTAGCAATAGGTTTATTGAATTTACCACCTTCATCAAGCTTCCTCTTAGACTGCTCAGCTAATTCCTTCTGTTCTTCATCATGATAAAAAATCGCTGTTTGATAGGATTTTCCTCGATCATAAAATTGCCCACCAGGATCTGTTGGATCGATTTGTTGCCAATACAATTGAAGCAGTTTTTCATACGGAAATAATACTGGATTATAATGAATTTGCACTGCTTCATAATGACCAGTCGTTTCTGAACAAACTTCTTCATATGTCGGATTTTCCTTCGTCCCACCTGTATATCCAGAAACTACTTTTTCTATTCCAGGCATCTGATCAAATGGTTTGACCATACACCAAAAGCACCCACCAGCAAATGTTGCCAATTTTACATTTTGTTCTGACAAAGAAATCACTCCCACTTTCAAAACGATATAGAAAAGAACCCCGTTTGGGATTCTACTCTTACACATACATTAACGGATTGGCAATAATAAAGAAAATCGAATTGAATCATTTTCTAAATCAAACTCATTCATTTTCACTTTTATATCACTCTTCATGACCATTTCAGTCAAATAAACATAGATTCTTTCTTCCGATGGTACAATCTCAACCCATTCTGGTAATTTATATCGATCCTTTATAAACTTCATTACAAAGGGGGTTGGTAATTGTAATTGGCCTAAAGAAATCCCCTTTTGTTGCAAAATTAAATCACCGTTTTCTAAGACTGTAGGCTCAAATGAGATTTTCATTTCAATATTTTGATTAAAGACTGGCAAATATCCATAAAGATTAACAGCATCATCTAAAACAATTTCATATTCAATTGCTCCAGTAAGGCCTTCCTTTTCTAAATAATGATTAATCACATTGTTAACGTCCTGCTTATTTGTTTCAATATGAAATGGCGCGTAATCTTGCGTAATGAGTGTAGTAATGCCTCTTTCTTCGCGATCTCCAGAAGGAATCATCACAAAAGTAAAAAGAATGATGGGAATAAGTGCAACCAGCACTAATAATGCAAAAAACAACACTTTCCATTTGTTTTTCTTCATGTAAATCCCCCCTAGTTGTCCCTTCCTCTCGCTTCATATACTTCATCTAGAACTTGAGTTTTAAGCACATCATAAATTCGATTCCCCATAAGCTCGTACCCACGATCATTCGGATGGAAAAAATCAGTATATAGCAGATTTTCATCCTCGATTTCAAAAAGGTCGTTTATTTGGACAAAATACGTGTTTGAGTAATCCATTAAGATTTCTTCACTCTTTGCATTCCAACCTTCCATAATCATACTCATTTCAGGAATGTCAGAAAACCATTTAAGAAACGGATTATAAAGGCCAACTAACACAATCTCTGCTTCTGAATTAGCTTCCTTAATTAGAGATAGAACCTCTTCTAAATTGATCGTATATGTTTCTAAAGCATGATCAAAATGTGAAACTTGGATATTAATAAAGTTTTCACGAACAACCTTCATAATATCATTACCACCAATTGTTAAGATCACAATATCCGAGTCTGCAAGCTTATCTTGTACCTCTTCAGAATTTATTCTCTTTAACAATTGATCTGAGCGATTTCCCGTCACACCAAAGTTAGCAAATTCGGCTGTTTGCACGCCTCTTTCCATTTCTAATAATTCCTTCACATAAGGAATATAACCACCCTCCTGTATCGTTGCTCCTACACCTTTAGTGAGTGAATCACCAATAGAAACAACCGATACTGGTTCTGGAAAGAAATCATTGCCTACCATTTCTCTCTCTATTGTTTGGATTTGCCTTGAAGGTAGTTCAAATTCTAATAATGTTGCTGTTTGATATCCACAACTAGAAAGTATAAACACCGCACTAATAAGTATGATGGTGAGGAATTTTTTCAAGCGAATCACCTACTTATTCTAATGTATACCCATTATATCACGGACTACAACATGTTGAAAAAAATAGACCTGTATAAGGTCTATTCGGAATGTTTCAAATGCTAGCATACGTCGTTACGTAGAAAAAAAGTCTACATTACATTTTATTGAGTACATGACGTAACTGCACCAAGTCAAAATTACTTAAGGCATCCAGAGTACTTCCTGAAACTGAAAATCCCTCTTAAAAACTTATAGACAAAGTCGATTTCCGGCTTTGTCTACATTCCCAATAGATCTGTATAAGCCCTATTGCAATGTTTTTATATCATCAATGATTTCTTCAAATGGTGTATTAGAAACACCATCATAATATTTTTGTATCTTACCATCTTTGTTGACTAATACAAATTGTGTACCGTGAATAACCTGATCATCATTTTTTGGCTTACTAACTAAAAGTTTAAATGACTTAGGCACGTATTCTTCAATTTCTTCTTGAGTATAGCCCGTTAAGAAGTTCCAATTTGAATGATCTACATCAAATAATGTCGCAAATTCCTTCATTGCTTCAGGTGTATCATATTCAGGATCGACACTAAAAGATACAAATTCTATATTCTCTATTCCTTCTTCATTTGCAATCGATTGAATTTTGCTCATATTCGCTGTCATAGGCGGACAAACCGTTTCACAGTTAGTAAATATAAAGGTTGCTAACCATACTTTACCCTCATAATCAGCTAATGATACCTGTTCTTCATCTTGATTTATGTATGAAAAATCTTTCACTGAGTTGTTTGAAGCTCCTGGCAATGAAGGGCTACCTGAACCACATGCAGTTAATACTAGTGCAACTAAAACAAGAAAAACGATAGAAATCGATTTTTTCACTTTCTTCACCTGCTTTTCTATTTTCGAGTCTCATTGTAGCAAACCTTGATGAAAGAAGAAAGAAAAGAATATGTCAAACCTGTGAACTAATGATTAGTCTATTGATTAATTATGGCAGATTTCTAACAACGGGTTTTCTTCAACCATCTTTTTATTGAATCGATAAGATTCACTCTACTCCATCTGCTATAATCGAAATGGGTTCACTATAAACATTTGAAGGTGATGACATGAACAAAAAAATACTAGCCTCTTTTATGCTAATGCTTACTATTTTTATCGTATTGTCTGCATGCTCAAGTACAAATAAGACAGAAGAGAACCATGATGATCATATACAATACTTAGAAAATGGAGATATTCGAGAAACATTAACTTCATTTAACGAGTTACCAAGCTTTCTGAACGATAAAGAAACAAATATCCAAATCATTTATCATGCGATACCGCAATACCAGGAATTACTTGAACAAATCCCTTGTTATTGTGGATGTGGAGATGCGATTGGACATAGAGATACTTACGACTGCTTTGTTTATGATCAAGACGGAAAAGATTCTATTACATGGGATAGCCACGGGACGAAATGTGGAATTTGCTTAGAAACTGCAGCTGAGAGCATTAACCTGTTCAATGAAGGAAAGTCCGTACAAGAAATCCGTTCCTACATTGACGGTAAATACGAAACTGGCTATCCAAACCCAACGCCTACGCCAGAAGTATAGAATGTGATTTTGCACGTACTATATGCCTCTACTACTCTGTGAACCTTTAAAACAAAGAGCCTGATCTAATTGATCAAGGCTCTTCGTTTTACTTATTTATCTAAATAATACATAAACCCGATTGCTCCAGTCCCTGTATGTGTACTAATAATTGGGGTTGTTTCTTCAATTGTCACATCTTGATAACCTGTTAGTTCTTCAATTGCATTCTTAAGCTTTTGTGCAATTTCGAAACCTTCAGCATGGACAATTCCTACACCTTTGATCGTCTTATCTTTCGCGTCTTCTGCAAATTGCTTTGCCAAATACTTAACAACTTGTGTATGGCTACGGACCTTTGCAACAGGTGTATACACGCCACCTTCTAAAGAAGCAATGGGCTTAATATTTAATAAAGACCCAATAAGCGCACGACCTTTACCAATACGTCCACCTTTAACTAAATTCTCTAATGTATCAACAACTACAAACAAATTGCTCTTACTTCTGATTTCATAGACTTTAGAAACAATTTCCTCAACTGAAGCTCCATCCTGTGCCATTTTTGCTGCCTCAACTACTTGGAAAGCTAATGCTTTTGATATAAATCTAGAGTCAATGACCGTTACATTTGCTTTAGACATCTCTGCAGCGCTTTCAGCTGATTGGACAGTTCCGCTCATTCCACCAGTCATATGAATGGAAATCACATCATACCCTTCATCTGCTAAGTTGTCATATAGCTCCATGAAAGAACCAGCAGAAGGCTGTGAGCTTTTAGGTAACTCGCTAGACTTCTTCATCTTTTCAATAAATTCACTAGGAGAAATCTCTATGCGATCAAGATAAGTTTGTCCATCAATATGGATCGATAAAGGTACAATCTCAATATTCAATGCTTTTACGATGTCTTCATTTAAATCAACAGTAGAGTCAGTTACAATTTTCACTTTATTCACGGTTTTCACGTCCCTGCTTATACAATTCTCATTTATTATACAGTTTTCTTATTTTGATTGAAAGAAATATTATGTATTCGTTCTCCTATGATCCTACTTCCTTACAGAAAAAGAAGCATCGGAATGCCGATGCTAAATGATCATGCGTTGTTTTGAATCTGTTGAAGGTCAAATATTTGGGAATAGATTGACCACTTATTCCTTCTTTTTACGTATTCTTTAAAAGAATGCGTAGTTGAAGTCTGTTCCTTTGCTTCATACAAGAGAAGAATGAATTGCTTCAATCGTACTTGTACAATGAAATAGTTCGGATGGTGCTGATTAATAACTGGAATCTCCACAACTTTTACTTTTTTACCATATGCATTAAAAAATTCAATGCTTTTTAAAAGCAAGCTATCAATCCTCTTTTTCGCCCGATTTCATTCATTATAACCGATAACCCATGAAAGAATTGTCAAAACATGACTTATTCTTCTAATTCAATATCATTCTGCTCTGCCCACTCTTTTTCCTTCTTCAGTTTTTTCTTGTACACAATTTTTGATAAATTAATACTAATTTCATACAGGATTAATAATGGAATCGCAACAATAATGTCTGACATCAAGTCTGGTGGAGAAATCAAGACTGAGATGACGACTAATACAAAATAAGCGTATTTACGTATTCTTTGTAATACATACGGATTAATAACACCTAAAGATGTTAAGAACATTGCTACAACCGGTAATTCGAACAATATACCAAATGGCAATGTCATGTGAAGGATGAATTTGAAATACTTATCTGCGGTAAAGTTTGTTTCAATCATGCCTTCCCCTAACTCCACAAGGAAGTTTAACACTGTAGGAAAAATGACAAAGTAGCCAAAACAAATTCCTACGATGAAAAGTAAGAATAGTGCTGGTACGTATGAAAGAGAAATCTTTCGTTCGATAGGTTTTAATGCAGGTTTTACAAATGCCCAAAGCTGATACGCAATAATTGGGATCGTTCCTGCCAAAGCAATGACTGTAGCAATTGTAAAGTATACCCATACAATATCACTTGGACCTAGTACAATAAGCTTTACGTCTAGGTCTCGTACAATCCATTCATAAATATCTGTTACAAAAGCAAAACCAATGATGAAAAAGACAAAAAATGCAACGACTGAAATAATCAGCCTTTTTCTAAGTTCATCTAGATGTTCAATCATGTTTAATTCTTTATCTGCCATACAACGTCCCCTGCCTGTTCGAAATGTTGAGCCGATAGGCATGAAAAATGACCTACACCCTCACCCAAATTGTTAAAGAGCGCATAGGCCATTCTCCAAAGAAAGAGCGATAAAAACCTCTTGTATTATTTCATCGTCTTTTTCTTTTTATCCTCATCAAGGTCAATGTCATCGATTACGTCACTTGTTAATTCTCGTGTTGATTTCTTAAATTCTTTTAACGTTTGTCCAAATGCTCGGCCAATTTCAGGAAGCTTTTTCGGTCCAAATATGATTAATGCAAGTACCAGGATTAAAATTAAGCCAGGTACACCTATGTTAGAAAGCATGGTAGCAGCCCCTTTTCATGAATCTATTTTATTTCTAACTTCATTATAATATTAATTTGTCTTGCTTGGGGAAAGCAAGGGCAATGTTCACATTTATTTCACAATAAAATAATTAAGTATTTTTCAAAAACTCTTATAAATCCATATTATACAAGTAAATGAAATAAATTGCTATCTTTATTGATTTCTTGGTAGCTAAAGCCCTTTTTGTTCATACGCTCAATTAATCCAGAATAATCATTCGGCTGCTTTAGCTCTATTCCGACTAAGGCTGGCCCGTTATCCTTGTTATTCTTTTTCGTATATTCAAATCTAGTAATATCATCGGTTGGACCTAACACCTCGTCTAAAAACTCTCGTAACGCACCTGCTCTTTGCGGAAAGTTCACAATAAAATAATAGAGTAGTCCTTCATAAAGGAGAGAACGTTCTTTCATTTCCTGCATCCGATCAATGTCATTATTGCCACCACTAATCACACATACGACATTTCTGCCCTTAATCTCTTCTTTAAATAAATCGAGAGCTGCGATTGGAAGTGCACCAGCTGGTTCTACTACAATAGCATGTTCATTGTACAATTCCAAGATAGTTGTACAAACTTTTCCTTCTGGTACAATAAGTACACCCTCCACAAGGTCTTGGCAAATCTCAAATGTCTTCTCTCCGACACATTTCACCGCAGCACCGTCTACAAATTTTTCTATATCATCAAGCTGCGTCACAAAGCCTTGTTCCAATGATACCTTCATTGAAGGAGCCCCACTCGGTTCTACACCAATCAATTTAGTTTGTGGAGATATCGATTTTATGTATGTTGCTAGTCCGGAGATCAGCCCTCCACCACCAATGCTCGCAAAAACAAAATCAGGTGATTCCTCAATATCATTTAATATCTCTATCGCTACAGTTCCCTGTCCAGCAATTACTTTTTCATCATCGAATGGGTGAATAAAGGTTCGATTTTCTTCCAATTCACATTTCCTTGCTTCATTGTAAGAGTCATCAAATGTATCTCCAATCAAAACAATTTCCACAAACCCTTTTCCAAAAAGCTCTACCTGACCGATCTTTTGTCTTGGTGTCGTTGTAGGCATATAAATCTTCCCGTTCACCTTTAAGTGACGGCAAGCGAAGGCCACTCCTTGAGCATGATTGCCAGCAGAAGCACAGACAACACCGTTCTCCGTCTCCTCTTTTGTTAATGTGGCAACTGAATAATATGCTCCCCTTAACTTAAAGGAACGTACATGCTGTAAATCCTCTCTTTTTAAGTAAAGATTACAGCCATACTTTTCTGACAAACGTTCATTCTTCTGTAAGGGCGTATGCGCAACCACATCTTTTATATGTTGATATGCAATCAAAATATCACCTAGCTGTACTCGTCTTTCTTTTACCACATTCTGTTCCAATCTAGATTCCCCACTTCCATCACCAATTATGATTTGTACATTATAACACGCTGAAACGGGAAAGCAAGACAGTTATTTAAATATTTTGATTATTTACGTAAAAATTAGAACCAATAACAAACAAGAAGAATCCTCTATACAGAGCATTCTTCTTGTTTGTTGACTATATCGACTCTTCAATTTTCGTATTTGTATTGATCTTTGAGTTTTTGTTACGATTTGAGCTTCGCATAACTAAATAACCAGCTATTATAACGAAAAGTGATAAGGTAGCCAATACGCTTATTCCTGTTATTGTTGTTAAACTCGGTTGATCCATTACGATTGAAAGTTCCCCATTCGTTACGCGTGTGAAGTCGAAATAAGTAAATGGAGAAAGATAGGCGAAACTACCGAAAAAGTGTGTTGAAATATAGTAGCCTCCTGCATTTATTAAAATCGATAATGCCAGAACAGTTAAACTACTTTTAAAAATTGTAGATAAGAATAGAGCAATAGACATGATAAAAATCAAGCAAAAGATAAATAATCCAAAATCTCTTAATAAAGATTCTCCTAGCGGTATAAAGTGATAGCCATGTTTAGCAGAGATCAAACCACTATAGCTTGATGACGATACAATGCTTTCATGATTATAATGTAAAATTGGATAGAACCAGTCTCCAAGTCGATTAAATATAGACCCAATTAAAATAAGCAATAGCATGATGCCAGCACTACCTAATACTGACAAACCAATAGCGACAACGGTCTTTCCTAAGTAAAATCGATGAGCGAACAATGGCTGTGTTAATACAAAACGAATCGTCGGCTTCTTTCCTTTTTCCAATGATAACCCACCACCGAATAAAAATAAGAAAAGAAGAATAGGAATATAATAAAAATAATTCTGAAAAAATAAATACAAAGTATATAAACCACTACTATCTAATCTCTGATTTTCCTCTATAAAGAGATTTTCATCATTAAAATCACCAAACTGATGATAAATGGTCGGCAGGAATTCTCCTCTTAAGATAGGCTGTATATTGTGATCTATTAGCCATTCTTTTTCCTTTATGCTAGCCTCAACTGTGAAATGTCCATACCGAGTAATCCGGTCATCTATAAATGCTTCACCTGTGTCAATTTCACCCATTACCATTTTATTTTCAAAAAGCTGATACTCATAAAAAGGAAGCCACTTTCCGTTACTAAAGCTATCAATCGCCTCACGGCTTAAAACTCCTCGATCTTTAAAATAGTCAATCGTTCTTTCAACTCCTGTAATCATTGAATCGTATACTTCTGTTTGCCCGGACTGTTCACCTATCTTTTTGTACTTCGCCTTAATTTCCTCAAAATCTTCCATAAACACTTCGACATTTGCTGCATTTTCTAGTTCAGCTAAATATTCATTTTCTATTTTATTCGTTTGTTGAAACAGGATAAAATATCCAATAAAAACACATAGTAATAAAACGATATTTACATGAAAAAATGTTTTTCTTCTAATAATCTTCCTCCATTCAAAGACAACAATGCTCCATAAAGTTTGTCCTAACACCGGTTGTTTTAAGTCTTTAAAAGGCTTTAGATTACTATTTCCACTTATTAATCTCTGGTTGTTTTGATAAAAATAACAGATTATAAGTAGGATTGAAGTCCATAAAAAGGTGAATAAAAAATAATGCCAGTCGTTTGTAGATGGTATTGTTTCAATTAGGGCTTCCAATCGGAAAAGCTGAAATGGATTTCCACTGACTTGCAAGTAACGATTCAATTCGGTGAAGCTAAAGCCAAAGACAGCAATAAAAATGGTCAGCATAATAGTCATGAATGGAGTCATAGTAAAACAGCTTATTAGAAGTACTAATGCAAACATAAAGAGCGCTGCACAAACAAAAAATAATATCCATCTACCTATGTACGAGCTTGTTGAGATAATTGCGAACGTGTCACCTTCTAATAGCAATTGCGGATATTGTAGATTTAGGGAATGCTGCCCAAATAAGCTAGGTATTGTTATGCTAATAATAATCATTACCAAGATAAAAATGAATGTAGAGAAAAGCATACTTGCATATTTTGCAAATAACTGCTCAATTCGGCTAATAGGCTGAGTTCTTATGGTCAACCATGTATTTTGCGCTTTTTCGATCGACACGCTACCACCAAAAAGTAGCACTAAGAGGAACAATCCCCCTATACTGAAAGCAAATTGGCTCGTTTCTTTAATGATTAAATGGGGGGATGCTGGGTAGACTTCGTCTTCATATACGATCTCATTCTCTAAAGACCATTCCGTTATCTCTTTTGCAATGGTTAACTCTTGCCCAGTTAATGGAGGAAACTCCGTACCATTTTCTTCATACTTCTCAATTTGCTCAATAAATGTGAATCTTAGTGGGTAGACCTTGTCCCATTCTTCATTCTCAATTATTCTATTCCATTGGAGAAGCGTCAGGTTCATTTCTTGAAGGAAGTCAAGCTGTTTCTCTTCACTCTCTGACAGTTCTCGCTCTCTAGTTGACTCGGTTAATTCTCTCTGTACAGTATTGATTTCATGTTGATATGGTCCTAATTCTATTAACGCTCGTTCTTTCATTCCATTCTGTTCAGAAGCATTCCATTGATAAATGGCTCCAACACATATAATGGCTATAACAAGCAACCAGAGGAATTTTTGTTGTCTCCAAATTTTCTTCAGTTCAAATAACAGCATCTTCATACGTATCACCATGTGGACCAAAAATGATTTGATATCGATCTTCTGAGCCATATACTTTTCTCTCAATTTCCAATACTTCCATCTGATTTTCCACCAATAATTGCAGAATCTGATTAAGAGAATGTTCTACCAAATACAGCGCTAACTTATTTCCATCAAGGATTTGCACATTAATCTTTTGCTCATTTAATATGCCATAGGCAATTGAAGGTTCAACTACAATAATTTGGTAACATGTTTTTTCAAACTGAGCAATATTTTCCTTGATTAAGGTTCCTTTTTTTAAGAAAAGGATTTCGGAAGTAATGCGATCAATTTCTGATAGGTTGTGGGAAGACAGTAAGATACTCGTTCCTTCATCTACTAGTTCTAATAATAGGTTTCTTACTTTTATAGCACTTGTGGGATCGAGTCCATTAAGGGGTTCATCCAATATTAAGAGCTGTGGTTTATTTACTATTGCCATCGCTAAGAGGAGATGTTGTTTCATTCCTAAAGAATAATTGGCCACTTTTTTGTTTAAGTAGCTTGATATTCCAATTCGGTTTGCAGTAGCAAAAAGCTGTTTTTTATTAATTGATTGGACTGAACAAATAAACTGTAAATGATCATAGCCTGTTAAATATTCATATAAAACCGTATTGTCTTGCATAAATGATACTTCTTTAAATATGGAAACATCATCATTTTTCTTATTTAATATTTCGATCGTCCCAAGATCAGCTTGTTGCAAATTTGTAATAATACTTAGAAGCGTCGATTTCCCTGAACCATTAGGACCCACTAATGCAACGATCGAAGGAGATTCAATTGTAAATGATACATCTTTAAGAACCTTTTCTTTTCCAAATGATTTATTCAGCTGTTCAACTTTAAGTATCATTATAAATCCTCCTACTCTATTATTTTTAAAAACATATGAAAAGTTAGTAATACTAAATTGTCTCTAGAATCAATTCAATTAGTTATGCAAAGGCTATTGACACACGTAGCTATCAAGAGCCCTAAATCTTAACTTTTATCTAATTTGAAAAGATCGTGGTGCCAATTATAATTCTTCGAAAACACTTAATATTTTTGTATAATGAACTCTTGATGTAAGTGGAGGTATTTGATGAGCAAAGTTAACTTGAACTCATACTGTCTCAGTTTTGTAAGTTCAATTGAAGTTTTTTCCGGGGAATATAAACAATAGATGCATTTCATTTTCTCTTGAAGCTCTTGAAGTTGTATAAACACCTGACAAAATCTAAGTATCATTATTTTTTCATAGGAATGTTCCGCTTCCAATTTAAATGGACTTAATATAGAAACCCTCCTTTTTTCCTTTATTTGGTTTTTATTATATAACAAACATTATGGTCCATCTACATTTTTAAAATAAAAACTCTTTTGATAAGTTGAAACCTGAATTATTTATCATTTAAAAAACCGCCTCCAAAGAAGGCGATTTTCTACTGCTTAATTTCGTTCGAAGAGAACAAATTCGTGCGGATATTGATTTTTATCATCTGTTTGACCAATCGTTTTCGAGATAAGCTTCCAATCGTTAAAGTCAATAGCAGGAAACTCTGTATCTCCCTCAAACGATTTCTTTATAAATGTAACGTATAGTCGATCTGCTACTGGAATAAACTCTTTATAGATTTGTGCACCACCAATGATAAAGATGTCCTCTGTTTTTGCTAAATTCACTACTTCCTCTACTGACTTTACAACATTCGCATCTTCGGCAAAAAAATCATCATTGCGAGTCATCACGTAGTTGTCACGATTCGGTAACGCTTTGCCAAGCGATTCCCATGTTTTTCTTCCCATTACAACTGCATGCCCCTGTGTTGTATTTTTAAAATACTTTAGATCAGCAGGTAGGTGCCACGGCATTTTATTCTCTTTTCCGATCACACCGTTCTCGTCCATTGCCCATATTAAAGAAATCATACACTTACAACCCCTTTAATATGTGGATGAGATTCATATCCTTCTAATGAAAAATCTTCAATTTTATAGGAGAAGATGTCCTTTACGTCTTTGTTAATTTTCATAACAGGTAATTTCTTTGGCTCTCTTGTTAATTGCAGTTCAACTTGTTCGATATGATTGTTATAAATGTGTACATCGCCAAATGTATGAACAAACTCACCCGGCTCGAGGTCACATACGTTTGCAATCATCATCGTTAACAATGCGTATGAGGAAATGTTAAATGGAACCCCTAAAAACACATCAGCAGAACGTTGATACAATTGACATGAGAGCTTTCCATCCTGTACATAGAATTGGAATAAGCAATGACATGGTGCCAGCGCCATCTTCGATAAATCACCTACGTTCCATGCATTAACTAACAGTCTTCTTGAATCTGGATTTGTTTTAATATCATGAATCAATTGAGAGATTTGATCAACAACTTCTCCATCTGCATTTTGCCACGATCTCCATTGATGGCCATAGACTGGTCCTAGATCGCCATTTTCATCCGCCCACTCATTCCAAATTCGCACACCATGATCTTGTAAGTACTTCACGTTTGTGTCGCCATTTAAAAACCATAGAAGCTCGTGAATAATCGACTTTAAATGTAACTTTTTTGTTGTGACAACTGGAAACCCATCTTGTAGATTAAAGCGCATTTGATGTCCAAAAGTACTGATCGTTCCCGTACCTGTACGATCTGTTTTTGGTGAGCCATTTTTCAATACATGTTCGCATAATTGTAAATATTGTTTCAACGTTATCAACTCTCTCTTTCACTTCATATCTCTATCATTCTAACTTATTTAATTAGTCTAATCTAGCGATATAACGAAATGTCTCCGGTGCATTAAGCATTAGTTGCACCTTGGTAACACTACTAGCGTAGAACATCGCAAAGGCTTCTGCAAAATATTCCTCGGGGTATAACAGAAAATAGGCACGATTAGGGAAAAGCTTCTCCTTCTCACGATTCCAAATCGACAGGAATTGTGCATCAAAACGAATTCTCTCGAAAACATGCTGATCCAGTGAGTGCGCAAACTCATGCAGCTCTAAATTAACAGAACTATGTCCATGTCCTGAATCACTTGCACCAATCTTGATCAATACAACTTGACCACCACCGATACCCGGAACATCATCCCATGTTTTCCCCGACTCATATCCTCTCGGAACTACCCCTTGTAAGTGAACAGTTGTCGGGTGATCGGTCAACTTCCCATTAAATAAGCTTATTTTAATATTGGATTCATTTGCTCTTTTTAAAATTGATTGAGGAACTCGATCAAGTGTAGAAACAATCTGTAACACTTCCATTTCATCGAAAGTTTCTTGAGGCAACACGATTAGATTACCTAAATGATCAATTGATTGGAAAGATTGATGTTTTAATAGAGAAGAAGACGCTAAATAATTTTTTAATAAAACTCCATCGTTTCTATAATGTGCATTTCCCATTAATGTTATCGATAGTAGGAAGATTAAGATTATCATTGCTGCTTGTTTCACGCTTATCCCCCCACCTAATATGATACTAGCATTATATCATATTAGGTAGGACGGTCTCCCTTGCCAAAATAAGCTAATTTCCCACCTATGTTATTTTCTTCAATCGCTTGTATTTATTATGTAAAGCCTGCAACTGATCTTTGCTCTCTACTCTTATTTGACAATAACGTTTCTCTAGCCCCTTTGTCACTTCCATTTTACTCATCAAATGCTGGATAGATTCGCGGTGGCTTCTGTTTGTCTTCAATTCGTTTAAAGCAGCTTTCGTTAAACTCCACTTTTTCAAGCGAATTGATCGTTGTAACTGTAACTGAAACAAGGGTATGGATGTTATGAATGCAGTTTGTAAGTGAGAAAGAAGCTCTTCATTTTGCTGGTGTATCACTCGAATATTCGCTTCTAACTGCATGGCCATAAGCCTAATGATTTCTAATTGTGATGTTCGTTCCTCAAAGTCAGTGGTTCTACTGTCTTGTTCATCCAGTCTATTTAGACAGGCTAGATGTGCTTGCAGATCAAAAAAAGCTTCGGATAGTTCCCTGTATAATTGTTTTAAAACATGTGTAATATTCGATAGCTGTTTTTCAATTTTTCTCAAGTTTATTAACGGTTCATTTAACCGTAAGCCGATCTCATAATACTGATCGTACACATCCGTTTTTCTACGAAACCACCTAAAGTGTCTCTTTTTCTCTTCTGCGAATAGATCATGTTCATTCACAGCTTTAAGCACTGCCGTTAATTGTGATAAGCAGATAGAGATGTCAGCATGATCAAAAGAGTAAAGGTGATGAATAAATGAATCATAGACTCTTAAGATAGACTGTATGGTTGGTTCGCCAAATTGATAAAGCTGTTTATCCTGCCTTAATCTGATTGCTTCCTCTTGCAACCCTTCACCTATTACAGCTTTTGAAGACGGCAGCATAAAAACTTCCGCTTGCTTCATACAATTTCACCTACTTATTTTGAATTCAAAAGCTTCATCATCCATTTTTTATACGGCAAAAGCGGTTTAAATTCATATTCAAAAACCATATCCTCAAGCCAGTGCACATCATATGCTTCACTTTCAACATAATTCTCAATATCGCTATGTCCTGCTGGATTTAGCAATAGCAAATCAAATCCCAATTGATTTAAGATCAATAAGAGCGCAGCATCCGTTCTTCCGAATAACCCATTAAGCTCATTATTGTAAATAATTAGTTTCGGAACATGACCAGAGTAATCAAACTTTTGAAGCAATAACTGGATATTCTCCGGAATTTGCAGCCCGACCATAAATAAAAATCGCTTTACATGCTGGATTGATTCATTAGGCAATCTTTTCAATTGTGGTTTAGAGCAAACTTCCTTTATCGCAGTTGCAATGGCCTTCTGCAAGCCAGACGGCAAATGATTGTACTTCCAACAGCTCGAATGCAAAAATTGATCAACATCAATACTTCCAGCCTCTGTAAGTACATTTTGATAATGCAGTTGAAGGTCGGTATTCAAATGTGGGATGAGTGGAAACTTTTTTAATGCAATTGAATGATCGTTTGCCATCAACTGATGAAGCTTGTTCCAATACTCACGACGCAGAGGACATACTCCTTGAACTTTTGCAAACATTGTCGGAAGCTTTACAATTCCATTTTTCACATAAAAATGTGGGCGGACAACTGCTTTTTCCAACATGATGATAAAAAGCTCTTCATAGGTCGTTTGCAGCGTCAAGGGCTCAAGCCTGTATTCGCGTAATTGTCCAGGCTTGTACAGACCACTTCCCTCATGATTGATCATCTCTTCGACTTCTTTTGAAGCTTGGTAAGCAATCGTCGCCTTTCTCCGTTTCGTTTCATCCTGAAATGGTGGAGCCTCTTTCTTATTTCGATATTTAACTTCATACGAATATGGACTGTTGGTAGCTAGGGATTCTCCATTCGGTAAGAACAATACAATATCACAACCGATATGTAGGAGAAAAGATAAAAAGGTGCTCGTTTCTAATGTTAGGTTCCCATACCATAAAATCTTCGGCATCTTCACTAATGGATCTACAGAATTTAGGTGTGGTTGAACAAACTCATGTATCCATGAGGCAAATTTCACTGCATACTTATAAAATTCGGATAGACTTAATTGATGCTCATGTCTAAACGCTTGTAAAGTATCTGTTAAGTGCTTAGAAATATGTGTGGTTAGAGCACTATTATTCGCATCTAATAATAGCCGTTCAGCTTTTAAAAATTGGAGCAACTGCTCAATCGATTCAAGCTTTTCATATGATTCCTGAAGTAAATGGCCAACAGTCAGAGCGAATTCTTCATTTTCAAGCCTCGTCATCGCTGTTTCATTTATAACAATAAATTCAAGATGGTGTTGATTTAGTAAGGAATAAAAAGCTTGCTCATATTCTTCCTCATCATCTGGAATTCCTAAAAATTGAATCACAAATTGACTGATTACTAAATGTTGGTTCTCAACTTTAAATAGAGGGCGCTCATAGTTTTTTTGTTCAATCATCGTTAACCATTTTTCTTCAGATGATTTCATTACGACTGGTTGAACAGAATTATAGTAGGTTTGCATGAGCATATCTCCTCCTTTAACAAATCTTGTGCTTTCGAATACTATTTATACGGATGAATGCAATAGATGTTTCATACAATACGATAAGCAAGTATTGAAGGGTGTGTGAAAATGAGATTCCTCTTTAAGAGACAACGAGATCGCGAACAGGAAAATGTCGATTTTGTGATTAAAACTATAAGTTCAAGCAAGTTTCTATTTAGTGATCTTGTCATCATAACATTATTCACTGGATTTGTTCTCTTCATGACAATGGACTCACCTATTGTTATCATTTGTCTCATCATTTTCTTCCTGTTTTCCGTAATATTGCTTCTATTTTTCATCTTGCAAAAACTCTTTCCATCTTAATCTTCTTATTCACTTTTTAAACATTAGACAAACCTATCGAAAAAAGGCTGAAGAAATCTCCAACCTTTACTCTCATTTTTTTATATTGCCTTACTGATTGCCTTTTTCTTGTTTATAAAATGAATGATGAATGTGATCGCAAAGATCGAAACAAGTGCAAGGAAGAAATGACTATGTTTGATATGCACGTTCGCTGCACTTAATAGCATTTTTCCTGATATAAGCAAGATGACAATGTATGCAGCCGATTCGATTTCTGGAACCTTATCAATGAGCTTTAGGAAGATTCCTGCAACACCTCGCATCATTAAGATCCCTAACATTCCTCCTAATAATAGCACCCAGATTTCTTGGCTCACACCTAAAGCCGCCAAAATACTATCAACAGAAAAGGCGATATCCATTAACTCAACCGCAACAACGGTTCCCCAAAATGTACCGAATATCCGAATCAACAAACCTTCTTTTTTTAAGCCTTCTAAACGTTCTTCATCCTCTGCTTCTTGTGCTTTCTTTTTATCGATAAAATACTTAACTGCTAAATATCCTAGGTATGCAGCACCTAATACTTTTATCCACCAAAATTCAATAAGGTAAATGCCAATCCCAATAGCTAGGAAGCGGAAGAAATAAGCACCTAATAATCCGTAAAATAATGCTTTTCTTCTTTGTTTAATTGGTAGATGCTTAACCATAACTGCGAGTACCAATGCGTTATCTGCCGAGAGAATCCCTTCTAGGATAACAAGTGTTCCAATCAGTGCCCAGTTTTCAGGCTTTGATAACGCCTCTACCCACATGTCCCAGTTAAATACTTGTGCATACGTATGCAGCATTGATTCGATAATTTCCATGATGAATATTCCTTCTTTCTAAATCCTTCTAAACAGTTTAAAGACTCGGTATACCCGAGCCTTTTTTAAGTAATACTTATTTAATTGCTTTTCCAATTCGGTGGCGTGTTTTTATCCCAATAGATCGATCCTAATTCGTGGTGGGATACATACTCGTCATGATAGGTATGGTAATGAAAGTTAAACCAGTAGCCTTGTTGTGGCGGGTGGTCTTTTCGAACATGAAACCTGATGACATCTTGATTCGATCTTTCATCATAAATATGAAAAATCTTTTCTGAATTTCCACCAGCTGGTTCTTCACTAACAGTTAAATAGGCAAGCTCTTCTCCTGGATACTCTGACGCTAATTCTTCAATTGCCATCTCAATTTTCGGGAGAATGACTTCGGTAAATTCATCTTCAATAACTGGGGCAATCTTTCCACCAAATTTAACAAAGGATTGATCCTTCGCCTGTATGAGCAATTGATGAAGTGAATCTTCCTCGCTGGTTGTTTCCTTAAAGTCTATGTAGCGTTGTTCCTTTGTTGGTGAAGATTCAAACATATTTTTCTTCGTTGCTTTATCATTTGTTGAAAGATCATAGAATGCTTCCGCTTGAGCAGGAGTGACAAGTCCAAACGTCAACAACGAGATTAATACAACAAATGATTTACGAATCCACAAAGACATACCATCCACTCCTCCACATCATTTATTTTATAAGACCACTCGACTTAATTTGAGAGATTGCTTGTTTCAACACTGCTTCTGGCTGTACAAGGGCAATTCTTACAAATCCCTCTCCATGGGTTCCAAATGCATTACCTGGCGTGACGACAACATTCGCTTTTTCGATTAAGTCAATTGCAAATTGTTTTGAGGAAAGACCGTCTGGTAGCTCTGCCCAAAGAAACATCGAGCCTTTTGAAGGTTGAATATCCCAACCTATTTCCTTTAAACCATTTACAAAAAAGTCTCTACGCCTTTTAAAAATTGCTCGGTTTTCTGCTAAAAATGGTGTATCGCTTGTTAAAGCAGCAGCCGCTGCCTTTTGAACAGGTAAAAAAACACCGTAATCTAAATTCGATTTTAAATCAGAAAGCATTTTAATGATCTGAGGGTTTCCTGCAGCATAAGCAATTCTGCAACCAGCTAAATAATAACTTTTTGATAATGAGTTCATCTCGATTCCAACTTCTAAAGCACCTTCAACGGATAGAAAGCTCATTGGCATTTCTTCAAAATACAATTCTGAATAAGCAAAATCATGGAGAATGACAAGATTGTATTTTTTTGCAAAGGAAATGGCTTCTTTATAAAACGCTTCAGTCGCAAGCGCTGGAACAGGATTCCCTGGATAATTCAAGATTAATAGCTTCGCTTTTTGACAAATCTCTTCTGGAATAGACGATAAATCTGGTAAAAAGCCGTTCTCCTTTAATAAGGGCATTCCATATTTCTGCGCTCCGGCTAGGTAAACACCTGCCTCATATGCTGTATACCCTGGGTCTGGGACGAGAACATAATCCCCTTCATTACAGAGGACAAGCGGTAAATGAACAAGTCCATCTTGTGAACCCATCAGTAGACAAACATCCGTATTGCTATTTAATTGCACATTATAGTTATTGTGATAATGTTTAGCTACCGCTTCGTGAAATTCTGGTATCCCTTTTAATGTGTAATGATAATGATTTGGGTCTTTTGACAACTCAGAAATCATATCCATTATAAAGGAAGGCGGTGGTAGATCAGGGCTGCCAATACTTAGGTCAATCACATGAGCACCCGATTTAATCTTCTCATTTTTTAAAGAAGTTAACTCCGAAAAAATACTTTCTTGAAAGTAGTTCATTCTATTAGATGTTGTATAATTCATTTTCGATTCCTCTTTTTCATTTCTTACTTTATTCTATCATATTTTGATTCTATTAAAAAAGTGGAAAACTTCTTATTATATGAATGTTCTTATATGGGTTAGATTAATCAGTTTAGGGAATAGTACCTGTATACAAACAAAGGAGGGTTTTTACAATGGAATGGAGTTATATTATAGTTGCTGGTTTTTTAATTATGCTAGCATATTTTGTATATCTTGGTGTTGCTGATTAACATGAAGAAACCCCAAAATGTCTTGAAAACACTTATCAGATTAGGCGAAAAGTGAGTGTAGAAACTAATAAAATGCTTGGTTCATGATGGATAACCATGCCTAATAACAACGTATGCGAGAACTTCTCAACAGTCTTTCTATAGACAAAGTCGAAAATCGACTTTGTCTCTCATCATTTTTGAATGACTCCAAAATGGAATTTAGCTGAAGGCCGTTTTTGCACGTTAAAATCATGTAAATGAAAACGACTGCTTCGGAAATGATCTTTTAAAATAACCGTTTTTTTAGCAACCCTGTACGCTTCTGCAATTACCTCTTTTGTTAGTGGCTCATAGCATGCAATATTTTTTAAGGAATGAATTCCATCGGATTCCTCAATATTTTCTTCAAACATAGGGTCAAAATAAATATGATCCACAGATTCATCCTCTAACTTCTGTAACTCCGTCATTGCCACACCATGTACAACTTGAATTCTTGCCATCGCCTCATCAACGGATACAGTATGACTCTCCCAGCTTTTCAATCCCTCTTTTACCAAAAATGCAACGAATTTATTTGCTTCAATTCCTATTACAGATCCTTCGTTGCCACAAACAAAGCTAGCGACGATACTATCTGAACCAAGACCTAATGTGCAGTCTAAGAAAGAATCGCCTCTTTTTAAGTTAGCTGCCTGAACGAGAGGATCATGCTGATTATTGATTAACCGCTTGATTCGGAACATCGCAGAGTTTGGATGAAAGAAAAAAGGTTCATTCTCTTCTTGAAAACAAAGTTCTAATCGCTGTTTCCCAAGAACGATACAGTGATCTTGATATTGATTATGTAACGCTCGTAAAGATTGTTTCTTTCGACTTACATATGGGATATCTAAGTTGATTGCATATTCTTTCGCACGATTAATTTGTGAATCATCAGTTCTTCCTGCTGTTGTAATAAACATTGCCTCTCACCTTTTGCAAAAAAATAAAGAGGAGGCCACTATGACATCCTCTTTTCTTCATCACTTATAGTTTTGTATCAAATGCTGTAAGCAAGTTTTCCATGATCGCTTCCATAGAATTGTCTTCGATCTCATGACGGTGAATGAAGTGAACAACTTCCTTCCCCTTTAACAGAGCCATAGATGGAGATGAAGGTGCAATTCCATCAAAATATTCACGCATCTTTGCTGTTGCTTCCTTATCTTGCCCAGCAAAAACTGTCACAAATTGATCAGGTTTCTTTTCCGCATGTTGGACTGCTCCAGTTGCGGCTGGACGTGCTAACCCAGCAGCACAACCACATACAGAGTTTACAACAACTAGAGTTGTGCCTTCTGTGTTTTCCATAAATTCTTCTACACTATCACTTGTCGTTAATTCATTAAAGCCAGCTTGTACAAGCTCTTGTCTCATTGGCTTTACCATTTGCTTCATATATTCTTCATATGCCATCGACATTGACTTAAATACCTCCCTAACGTTTATCGCACTGTTAGCATACTACAATTAAGGGCGAGATTGCAATGAAGCAAATTTGTCATTTTTCACACATTTACTGTCACATTTCTTTCTTCTTCTTCAAAGTAGTCTGTCACAGCTCCTCGTGAAGAGCAAGAGACGACACGCGCATATTTTGCTAATGTTCCGCGCTTCACTAATGGTGGCGCTGTCCACTTATCTCGTCTTTCGTTCAGCTCTTCTTCAGATAGATGGACATGTAGTTGCTTCGTCATACTATTAATAGAAATGAGATCGCCATTTTCAATCAATGCAATCGGTCCACCAGACTGTGCTTCCGGCGCAATATGTCCAATGACGAAACCGTGTGATCCTCCAGAAAAGCGGCCGTCCGTTAAAAGTGCGACACTTTCGCCTAGTCCTTTACCGACAAGAATTCCTGACACTGAAAGCATTTCAGGCATACCAGGTCCACCCTTTGGCCCTTCATAACGAATGACAAGAACATCTCCAGCTTGAATCTCTCCATTAAGTACAGCTTCAGTTGCTGCTTCTTCCGTATTAAATACCTTTGCAGGGCCAGTCATTTCTGACACCTTTAATCCAGAAACCTTTGCTACAGCACCATTTGGAGCTAAGTTTCCTTTTAATACAACAAGTGGGCCATTTGGTTTTAACGGGTTATGGACAGAGTGAATTACTTTTTGCCCTTCGACTAAATCATTTGCATCTGCTAAATTCTCTGCTAAAGTTTTTCCTGTAACGGTTAAACAGTCTCCGTGCAAATATCCTTCAGCAAGCAACATTTTCATGACAGCTTGTACTCCGCCTGCTTGATGCAAATCCTGCATAACATATTGTCCACTTGGCTTTAGATCTGCAATATGCGGTACTTTTTCTTGTAGACGATTAAAATCTTCAAGTGTTAAATCCACTTCTGCTGCATGAGCGATGGCCATTAAATGGAGAATGGCATTTGTTGAGCCTCCGAGTGCATACACTACCGTTATTGCATTTTCGAATGCCTTCTTCGTTAAAATGTCTCGTGGACGAAGATCTGTTTCTAATAGTTTGTAAACCGCTTGCCCTGCTTTGTAACAATCATCATGCTTTTCTGGTGTTTCAGCAGGATTAGATGAACTGCCTGGTAAGCTCATGCCAAGCGCTTCAATTGCACTTGCCATTGTGTTTGCCGTATACATCCCGCCACATGAACCTGAACCTGGACAGGCATGACATTCGATTTTAGTTAGTTCTCCCTTATCAATTTTTCCTGCATTGAATTGACCAACACCTTCAAATACAGAAACGAGGTCAATATCCTTTCCATGCAAATTCCCTGGCTTAATTGTGCCACCATAAACAAAAACGCTAGGCAAGTTCATTCTAGCAATCGCCATCATACAACCTGGCATATTTTTATCGCAGCCCCCAATTGCAACAAAGCCATCTAGGCTCTCACCGCCGACAACTGTTTCAATCGAGTCTGCAATCAAATCTCTACTCGGCAATGAATAACGCATGCCATCCGTCCCCATAGAAATACCATCAGAAACTGTAATTGTGTTAAAAATTAACGGTGCACCACCAGCATCCCTGGCCCCTACTTTTGCCCTCACCGCTAACTGATCAATATGTATATTACAAGGGGTCACCTCACTCCAAGTGCTCGCAACACCGATCATCGGCTTTTTAAAATCTTCATCAGTGAAACCAACCGCCCTTAACATGGCACGATTTGGTGCTTTCTTATCATCATCACTAAAAACATGGCTGCGAATTCTAAGGTCTCTTGACATCTATATTGCCTCCCGTAAAATATTTTCTTTCAAATATAGACCTTTTCAATTTGAATTGCAATAATTTTCATAAAATTTTAATAATATTTTGCGTTAAAACGTTTACTTGATGAAGTGTAGTCATTTAAATGTAAGTCTATCTGGGTTATTTTATATTATATTGAAGGAATTGGTGTTTATCTAAAGGGATCGGGATTTAACTTACAGAAATTCAGGTTTATCTAGCAAGTTCAGTTTTATCTAGCAAAAATCAGGGTTTATCTAGCACAAATTAGGGCTTATCTAGCAGAATTTCAGGTTTATCTAGCAGAATTTCGATTTTATCTAGCAAAAATCAGGATTTATCTAGCAAGTTCAGTTTTATCTAGCAAAAATCAGGGTTTATCTAGCACAAATTAGGGCTTATCTAGCAGAATTTCAGGTTTATCTAGCAGAATTTCGATTTTATCTAGCAAAAATCAGGATTTATCTAGCAAGTTCAGTTTTATCTAGCAAAAATCAGGGTTTATCTAGCACAAATTAGGGCTTATCTAGCAGAATTTCAGGTTTATCTAGCAAATCCGCTCAGATACTTAAATGAGGCTGATCCAAAAGATTGTCGATTAACGATCTTTTGAGTCAGCCTCATTCACAATTATCCTTTTCTCGCTTCGGTCATTTGTTTCCAAACGGAGCCTTTTGCTTCTTCACCTTGTTCAATACGTTCAATTGCTAGTTTTATTTGGAGATCGACTTCGAATTCTGGGTCGTTTTCTGCTTCTTTTAATCCTGGCAATGCTGATTCGTCTCCAACTTCATAGAGGTACATTGCTGCACGCCAACGTACGAGTTTGCTTGAATCTTTTAGTGATTGAACGACTTCAGGGATTGCTTCTTCAAAGCCAAGGTCTGATAAACAGTCTCCTGCTGTTCTTCTGACAGTTACTGTTTTATCAGTTAATGCTTTGTACAATAGTGGTAGTACTTGCTTGTCCTCAATCATTCCTAAATATACAGTTGCTAACCTTCTAATCGATGCCTTTTCATCAGCTAAAGCTTTTTCTAGTACAGGTAAATCTGCTGTTTCTGGGTCATCCATTTGTTCTAATCTTTGATAGCGTACTTTCCAATCTGGATCGTCTAGATCAGTAAGAGTTAGCTTCAGCTTTTCACGTTGAGTTACACTTGCCACATTCGGATTATTCGCCATCTCGACTAATTGTTCGATTCGAGATGGAGGGTATGCTGCTTGAAGCTCTTCTGATACATCTGCACCAATTTGTTCCATGTCTCCGTAACGGACACCAAAGTCTTTCCACTTACGAACAGTGACGATATTATCATCTGGTTGTTGTGCTTTTGCAATCGCCTCAACATACGAATCTGGTAGACCGAAGCGCTTTTCTTCCGTATTTGTTTGTAATTTTATTTGCATTGGAATGCCTTTATACATTTGGACAAGCACATTCACCTCTCCGAAATGTTCATCGATTTTTTGCTCATTGACATCCTCTGCTTCACCTTCACCAAAGGCCGCTCGTACTTGGTGCAATAAATCCTTCCAATCATACCGGGCATTTCTTTCGACAGCTAAAAAGTCAGCAACATGATAGACCCCCTTAATTCCTTCTATTGAGAGAATTTCAAGGATTACTTCCGGTGCTCCTTCCGCTTGATCCTTCTTGTAATTATGACTTTTGCCCATCGATAACTCTTCAGTTAAGATGACCTTCATCGTATTTGGACTAGGAGTTGGTTCTATTGCTTTAATCTTCATCTTCCGATCACCTCTATTATTCTTATTCCCATCATTTTAACATATACAGTTATAAAGCCCCGAATGAGTTGCTTATCCTTTTCCATCGGCTAGATCAGAAAGGTAGCTCCATCTTTCAATCAAATATTCTAACTGCTCATTTAGTTGCGTATCTTCATCCATTAAGGATTGTGCTTTCTCAAAATCGCTTCCAGTTGTCTCAAGTTCGATTGCTATCTCGTCAATTCTTGCTTCGGCACTTGCAATTTTATCGTCAATCTCTTCCCATTCTTTCGTTTCCTTAAAAGTCATTCGTTTTTTCTTCTCTTTGACCTGTTCTACTTTTTTCTTAGGCACCGAACCAGGTACCTCGCTTTCTTTTACAACACTTTGACTTTCGAGATATTCACTATAGTTCCCATAATATGAATCAATCTTGCCGCTTCCTTGTAAAATAAGAAGCTGTTCAGCTACTTTGTCTAGGAAGTAGCGATCATGCGAAACCGTTAGGACAACTCCTGGGAAATCTTCTAAGTAATCTTCCAAAACCGTAAGCGTTTGCGTATCCAAATCATTCGTCGGCTCATCAAGTAATAATACATTAGGTGACGTCATTAATATTTTTAATAAATAGAGCCTCCGCTTTTCACCACCCGAAAGCTTACGAATGAGCGTTCCGTGTGTGTACGAAGGAAACAAGAATCGTTCTAGCATTTGTGCAGCTGAAATCACTTTACCATCTGAAGTATGAACGACTTGGGCAGATTCCTTCACATATTCAATCATCCTCATGTTATCATCCATATCTTCATTCTCTTGAGTATAATACGCTACCTTAACAGTTTGACCGATGACGACTTCCCCTTCATCCGGAAAAAGATTACCAGCTAATATATTTAATAAAGTCGATTTTCCTGTGCCATTTTTTCCAATAACACCAATTCGATCGCCTTTTTTTACCAATAGGTCAAAATCTCTTAAAACAATGTGCTCCCCATACTTCTTAGTAATATTAACAAGTTCAAACACTTGCTTACCTAAACGACTGCCATTTAGGGACAAATCGAGCTTCTCATTCGACTTCACATTACTCACTGTTTTCTCCAGCTCTTCGAAGCGCTGAATTCTAGCTTTTTGCTTTGTCGTTCTAGCTTTAGCGCCTCTTCTCATCCATTCCAGCTCTTTACGAAATAAATTATTGGCTTTATCTAAGGATGCCGCTTCATTCTCTTCACGAATCGCCTTTGCTTCAAGAAAGCTTGCATAGTTTCCTTTATAGCTATAGAGGCTTCCTCCATCTAATTCAAAAATTCGATTCGTCACACGATCAAGGAAGTATCGATCATGCGTCACGATAAAAATGGAGCCTATATATTTCGATAAATATTCTTCTAACCATTTAACGGACTCATAATCAAGGTGGTTGGTAGGCTCATCTAAAATGAGTAGATCTGGAGATTGAATAAGCACTTGTGCTAAAGCTACACGCTTCTTTTGACCACCAGAAAGTGAACCAATTTTCTTATTTAAATCCTCAAGCCCTAATTTAGTTAAAATCGTCTTTGCATTTGTCGATGTATCCCAACCGTTTAGATCATCCATTCTTTTTTGAGCTGAGAGTAGATTTTCTTGATACCGTGCATGGTTTGGATCATTCTGCAAACGTTGTAGAGCTACTTCATACTCTTTTACAACAGCAAGCGTTGGCCAATCCCCTTCATACACTTGTTCCAAAATCGATAATTCATCGTTTAAATCTGGGTTTTGTGCTGAATATGCGATCATGTAGTCCTTCGGAATGATGAGCTCGCCTTCATCTGGTAAATCGACACCTGCAACAATTTTAAGTAAGGAGGATTTTCCTGTGCCATTTACTCCAATCAGACCAACACGCTCTTTTTCTCCGATTGAAAAAGAAATATTTTGAAATAAGTCCTTCTCTCCATAAGATTTTGATAATTGTTCTACTGTTAGGCTTTTCACGATTTTCCATTCCAATCTATCATAAATTGTTTTATGTAATGTTCCATAAATGCATGCCGTTCCTTAGCAATCTTTTTCGCTGTGTTTGTATGCATCAAATTCTTTAATTTAAAAAGCTTTTCGTAAAAATGGTGAATAGATGAAGACTTTTCATTGCGATAGGATTCAAGAGTCATTTGATCTCGTACCGAATAATCTGGGTTAAACATCTCCTGTCCTTTAGATCCTCCATATGCAAACACACGTGCAATGCCGATTGCTCCAATCGCATCTAGGCGATCCGCATCACGAACGATAACTGCTTCTGTCTGCGGGACAGTAAAATTGTTGCCACCTTTAAAAGAAACCGAATCAATACAATCCGTTATTCTTACAATTGACGGGGCATCTAATGACAATGTCTGTAAAAATTGTTCAACTTTTGCTTTTCCTATTTTTTCAGAAGCGTTCAACTTAGCATCTGAAACATCGTGAAGCAAAGCAACCATTTCGATTAAAAATCGATCCCCAAATTGTTCAGCGTTCCAAATCTCAATAGACATACGGTGCACCCTTTCAATATGATACCAATCATGCCCCGTCGAATCGTTACCAAGCTGTTCCTTCACATAAGCTATCGTTCTTTCAATCATCACAACTTGATCCACTCATTACACCTTCTTTCAATTACACCACACATTGTACCATAATCGGCTATTTCAAAAACAAAAAACGAGAGATAGCGTTCTTAAAAGTAAATACCCATCTAATCACACTAAAAAAATTGGCTAAATATTTTTCAATTAAAAATTCAAAATGAGAAATAAGAATAAATAACTTACCCATTCTTGAACGCATGATATCAAGAATAATCAAAATAAACAGCTATAAGTAGTGGTCGGAGTGAAGTCATTTGCACGCTCCAATTCCGAAAGAACCGGAGATTTGAAAAAACAAGACATTCAGTGAACTTAATATGTATCTTATTGTTGAAAAGCTCTGTTTCTCTTGATTCAAACACTTACTCTCCTTCCAATCTAGAGTTCAGTGTTTAGTCGTATCTTTGTTAATATCATAGTTGTCCATTCCGCAATTGGAGATACGGATCTTCCCCTGATAGCAAAATCTTGTTGTTGCGAATGCTGACTATTTCACCCCGTCGAAATGGTTCTCCATCTAATGTACCGATCACATCGATTTGGTGCTAAAATGAATGCCCATCTTCATATTCAACTTCTTTAATTTTATATTCAAGTAATTTATCGTTTTGATTTTTTAATAATTGCAGTTTATCATTAAATAGCTTGAAAGCTTGATCGTACACTAAAGAATCGAAACCTTCTCTTTCAAATGTATGTAGGGTTTGAAATGCAGATTTTGTATGACCATAGATAAGAGATTCATAATATTATTCGATTAGCTCTTTGGCTTGTTTTTCTTTACTGCCCACTTGAATTTGAAACCCCGCGAAGAGAATCAGGCCTATTATACTTATGAAAAACCAATGATTTTTCATCATGTACTCACCTCACCATTCTTTAGATACGGTGATTATATATTTTCATTATTTGGAAATAAATAAAAAACTCCTTCGCAGGAGTTTTCAGTTATTTAGAATGAAACCAGCTAATTCCAAGCGTATGCTCACCAGCATGTAGGCCAATTGCTGCACCTAAAGGGTATGTAGCAAAATGAACCTCTGGAAATTTTGTGGCTAGTTCATTTTTCCATTCAGTCGCAACTGGTTCGTGTAAGCCGTAGAGTATAAATACTTCTTTCACGCCATGTGTTGAAATAGCGTTTTCTAATAAACTAACCATCTTCTCTCTTGCACGTTTCTCACTACGAACTTTTTCTTTCACTTTTAATTCCCCTTCATCGATCATCACGATAGGGGTGATGCTAAGCATACTTCCAAGGAAAAACGAGAGTCCAGACATTCTCCCACCTCGATGCAATTGTTCAAGGCTACCAATTAATACATACGTTTCATTGTCATTTGTTAGTTGTTCTAACTTCGATGCAATGTCTTCAACACCTAAACCAGCTTTCTCCATTTCAATCCCTTGTTTTACTAGCCATGTTAGTGGATATGTTAACACTTTTGAATCAATATTGAATACGGGTATATCCACATCCTGTGATGCTTGTTCACTTGATGAAACTGTCCCACTCAATTTACGGGACACAAATAAGCCGACGATTGCGTCATATTCTTTTTCTAGCTTTTTGTATAGTTCATGAAAAACGCCAATCGATGGTTGAGAGGTTTTGGGTACACTTTTTTGAACCTTTAACAGCTCGTATAGCCTTTGTGGCTCTAAATCAACCCCATCAACAAATTCGCCTTCATCAAGTAAAATCGTAATTGGTACAGAATAAACATGCGGATTTCGTTTTAACTCCTCATCATAAACAGCTGTACTATCGGTAATCCAAGCAATCTTCCCCATTCTTCATTTCTCCCATCCTATTCGTTTGTTTGAAAACGTTCACACAATTATTGAATAGTGTAGCAGCCATCAAGTGGCTGCGACTCTAAAATTCATTTAGAAACGGCTTTATTTTCGGAAAAACCTTCAAGGCTGTCTCATAAAAGACTTTTTCATGATGCTCCTCTGGAATAAGTCCTTTAATAAATTCGATATATGGACCAACTGGCACAAGCGGCCAGTCTGTTCCAAATAGTAACTTATCATATGAATCTGCAAATGTTAACGCATGTCGAAGATGATCTAGAAAATTTGTTTCGCTATGTCGCTTTAGCTCCTTTTCAGTTCCAACGATAATCCCAGAAAGGTCCGCATATACATTTGAATTCTTATAGATGATTTCAGCACCCGTCAACGTCCATGGGTCACCAAAATGGGCCATCATGAACGTAATCTCTCGATGCTTTACTGCAACCTCGTCGATCGTTAGTGGATGTGAATATTTTAGTAATCCACGTTCAGAATACGTATCTCCTGTATGAAAAACGACTGGGAGGCTATATTTTTTTGCAAGATTGTAAACAGGTTCATAGACTTCATCATAAGCATAAAATGGATAATAACCTAAGTAAATTTTCAATCCTACAACTTCTGGTCTTTGCGCCTCTTCCTCTATTCTAGCAAGTGCGGACTCATCAAGATTATATGGGTTGATTCCTAAGCAATAAACAATATTTTTCGGAACATCCTCAGATAAATCTATGCCCATCGGTGTTGTGGCTTCATCGTCTGGAAACCCGCCTTGTTTTGCTTCGGTTACACCCATTGCAATGCTTAATACTACATTTGCATCATTGTATTCTTTTTCATACCCTCTCTTGCTGTAATCAACGAATGAAAGTTCATTCGCTGTACTATGAAAGGATTGAATATCAGAATAATGAATATGTGCATCAATAATTTTCATCGTACGTTCTTCCTTTAGTTAAATTGAATTTGTTGAAATTGCTTCAATATTTTTTGATTTAATGCTTCTTTATTCAATATCATAAAGGTTGGCTTACTAAAAAGCGAGGCTTCTTGAGATAAAATCATCTCGAAAACGTCTTTATTCATATATACTTCTTTGTTCGCTTCAGTAGAAATAAATAATCGTTCATTTTGTCCTTTTGTAGCAATGACATGCTCATCCTGTAAATAGAGAGATTGCTCAGTATCTCCTGCTTTATAAAGCATATCGTCTCCTGCTTCAATCAATAAATCGCTTAATCTATTGTCATTAAGGAATGCAATCGTATTAAATCTTTCGCCAATAAATGATTTTCCATCGACGACATTCACTTTCACAAAATGAGCAAGTACAGGAACACCAGGAAGCAAGGCAAAATATTGTGTGAAACGTAATTCTCCCCATACCTCATGTTCAACAAGTTGTGTTTCGACCGCTATTGCAGACCACAGATTGTCTTTAGTGTCTGTAAGCTCAACAAACGAAGCAGTAGTGCTAGCTTTTAAGTATGAAAACATACTAAGCTTCGTCAATTGTGTCGTCATCCCGCCAACCCAAGGATTCCACCACCCCTTAGCAACCTTCTTCGGAAAACTAGAAGCAAGCCATTCCTGATCCTTTGTTTTCATTGAAAAGATACCAGGGAAAAATTGTGGAGCAACGTTGATTTCAATCATTCCATTGTTTAGTTGTAGCGTTTCAAAACCATCTAACTGCTCAACCTTTTTCTCAATGCTCCCATTCGATACAACCAATAGCTTTTCAATTGTTGTTGTTTCTTTGCCATTATCAATTTTCGCTGCTATGATCGTTAATGGGTTTGCTTCTTCTATTTGAAAAGAATGTGATTGTGCTGTTTGTTCATCTGTTTCCTTCAGATCGTACTGCTTCAGTATACGACCATTTAACTCGAACGAAATCTCTCCATTCAAATATTCCGTACGATTTTTATTTAACACAGCGTCAATCTTGTCTTTCAATCTAGTAATTACTCTGCCTTCGGATAATGAAAGACTTGTTTCCTCTGTTGCGATTTTTGCTTTCTGTTCCTTCTCAGCATAAGCTTGCAGTTCTTGCCAAGATTGAAACGCATCAACGGAGACAACCATCGGTTCAAATTCTATAAGTTCTCCAGGAGATAGTGTACCAGCATCATACTCAAGGTTAAATTTCCAACCATCTGGAATCGCTGCTGTTTCTTTTCCCCAACATACTCCTAATGGTCTTCCACTGTTTAGAGCAAACATCCAGTTGCCAAGCTGATTTTCTCCAGGTAATTGGCCAAAATCCAACTCTTTTTCATTTGAATATTCAATGATCTCTGCTCCAATTGGAATAAAAGCATGCTGCTTTTCAAAATACATAGTGTCTAATAACTTGATTCCCGAAAGGTCTCCGTCTGATTCATTATGAATAGAGAACCACCTTTTCATTAGTCCTTCAGCGTAAAGCGCATGCACCATTTTTAGTGTTGCTCCTGGAAAATCCTTTGAGCAAAACGTTGCCTCTAAAACGATTGCACCATTCTTCTCATATGAATGAAGTTCAGCTGGCTTATCTTTTGAAAATTCATTTGAAAACGGTCTTCCTAATTGGGGCATAAATGCATTTAGGTCAACAGGTTTATTTTTTCGATACATTCCTACAGTGTGATTACGCTTATTTAAGCGTAAATCATACTGCCCATTCGCGATTGCCCACTCTTCCTTGGACTCACCAAAAAACCTCGCTCCAAACCCCTTGATGAAAAGTCCAATGCTTTCATCATAAAAAGTAACTGTGCCTCTTGATTTTGTTTTGATTATCACATTAACCCTCGGTTCATATGAACCGAATTTTTTTGTTTTAAACGGAAGTTGTAAAAGCAATCGTTTGCGGCTAGAAAGTGTAAATGATATGTTCGGCTCTGCTACTTCGATCTTTTCATTTTGCGGAAAAACCAATGTAAAGTCACCATCATCTTGCAACTGGTTTACGAGCTCTAATTCGATGATTCCGTTTTCACCAATAAAGCCTGTCATTGGTTGCAAATAGGCATTCATTTTTAATGGCGGCTTTGGATTAACTCCAAGGGAAAGCGTTGCAGATGCACCATTAATCTTTACATCCATTTGCAAAGTTGGATGTGTATTCCAAGGTGAAGGCTCCTCACCTTTTAAAATAAGCACATCACCAGTGAACACTGCTTCTTTAATCACATCCTCTTCGACAGTAAACCGTGATTCAACTCGTTCATTTCCCTTTGATACTGCTTCAATTTTTAAAGGGTGTTGCGTTTTATTCACAATCTGTAAAAGAAACTGCTGTTGCTCCCCTTCAATCACTTCATGGGTAGGCAATTGTAACTCAATGATAAACTCATCCGTTTCAATACGGCTCATACCCCTACTCGTACGTTCAATATCAACAGTGACCATTCGATCACCGCTTCTCCATTCATACGTGTAAACTGTGAAGCCATTTTTCTTCATACCATCTGGCTTTACTTCAATAGCCCCTACACTTTCTTTATACCAATCCAGCTTTTGAAAATATGGCTTTAACAAATCTGTCCTAAGAACAGCAGGGATGAAGTTCATTAAATGGGTCGTGTCATCTCTGTCTTCCCAAAAGAAGCCACATTTCTTATACAACGGAACGGCCTTAGTATTGCCTGGCCATGTAAATAGATCAAGTCTGTCCCAACCAAGTTCAACTGTCTTAGCAATCGCTTTCATCACCAAGAGTTTCCCTATCTTTTTCCCGTGAAAATCTGGGCGAACATTAAGAAGCGGAATGTAAAGAGCACCCTTATCTTCTTTGTATACAGATAACCCACAATAGCCGACAACCTCTTCACCATAAAAAGCTAAGTATAATGCTAGATTTCCAGAATTCGCTTCCTTCTTTTTTACTGCCTCTGCGGTCATGACGGTCGAATCTCCACCCCAGCTATCACGGCTTAAATTCCACATCTTTGCTACACCCGCTGCGTATACGTCCATATATTCTTTTATGATTATTTCTGAACTCATGTCGTTCCTCCTTATGATCCATTACTACGTTTCTTCATGTCTACTCCGTTTTAAACCTTTTTCAATTGTCATTTTCATCATATCGCTTCCTCCTTTCAATGATAGAGCTTCTACTCCTCCCCTTAATCCTATGCTTTTTCACCAAAGTTGTAAATAAAATTAAGAATTTACACTAAATTCAATTTTTAAGGATAATTTACGCTTACTTACCAGAATCAGATAACAAAAAGGACCGAGAAGGCTCCCTCGATCCTTTGAATCCGTCTTCAGTTTATTGATTAAGTAACTCTTTAATTTCTGGATGCAAAAAGATTGAATCCTGTTTAAGCAGTATAAACTCCTCTTGCTTCACACCATCCGCATCAAACCAGCTAGTTTTAACTTTAATAGAATCAAGGATGCTCTTTAATGTTTCAATTTCTTCATCAAGCAAACGACCTTCTGAATGGAAAGGAATTGTATGTACAACGATTACACCTTTATCCTCTGGATCAAGGTCTAGTTTAAGTAGATGGGGGAAAGTTTCGTCAAAATCATATTCTTTGTTTACTACGTATACAAGAGAAAAGTCCGTTAACGCTTCTTTTACTTCTTCAACCATGACTTCAAAAACAATTAATTCTATCCCTTTGTTATTCTCTCCTTTAGATACAGTTGCTGAAATTGAGTAAGCCTCACTTTCTTGTTGAAACTCATTGTGACCATATCCTAAAAGAGTATTTGCGACCTTAACTACCTCTTCATATTCTTTTTGAGGAGATAAGCTTCCTTGACAACCGGGCAAAAAAACGAATAATAAAATGATCATAATCGAAACTTTTTGCTTCAATTTAGTTTCTCCTCAAAATCCCTCGTTGATTACAAAAATACTTTTAAGTTTTGCTTATCTATACCGCTACAAATTCCTAACCTTATTTCCTGAAGAAAGGATCAAGCTGATCCCTTTCGCACTTCCACCGATTATATGCCTTTTTATATTCGTCACATTGATATCAGTATCGATTGATACTCGCTTTCTCTCTTTTCCATGGATTGTTATGTTGTATGGACCATTTTCATTGAGTAAGGAGAGCATTCTCGGTTCATCAAAGAAAGACTCTTCTTCGTAAAATTGAATTGAAAAATCAACAGGATCGTTGCTATGATTAATAAACAAAAATTCACACTTTGCATTGATTATGTTTTCATTAAGAGTTTCAAACTCACATTCACTCAAGTCTCGTTCATAAACTACTGCATTAATTCCTTTAGCCACAGTCTGTTGAAACGCACTCACTAAAGCAACTGGTAAAAAGACACTTACAAGTAATGTAAGGACGACCGCTCTAACATGATACTTTTTTAATGACTTTGTTAAAAAGTATAAACATCCGACTAAAATCACTAACAAGATGAATCCAAGAACATGGACTCCATTGCTTGTTCGAAGCGGTATATTTAAAAAGGAGAGTAATTCTTCCCCATATGGATGTTTATGAGGAAAGCTAAAATTCAAGGTGACAACAACTATAAACAGGAGTACTGCCAATAAAAAACACTTTTTATCTTCTATAATTCGACTCACCTCACCAAACTATTATATGTATATTTTAACATATTTTTCTATAGGTGATATTAACATGTTTTCTACGTTTAAAGTAGAAAAACACCAAGTATATGTATACTCGGTGTCTAAACAACTATAGTTTTTCAAGTGTTGTCAAAGCATATGGAATGATTTCAATCAAATCATCCATTTGGTCTTCAGTAAGGGTTCTATGGAACAAGACTTCAATAGTTGTTACGCTTAAACCTTGTGATTTGCTTTCTGTAAAAATATATTCACGATTCTCTCCCCAAAGATCTAGGAGCAGCCTGTTCACTTCAGTAATTTTTTCAATTTGCTTTGGCACGGTAAATACAAGCTGTATTTTCGCACGCATTAATTGTTCATTTTGCGGATGGCTTAATTCAGCTATAAAATGCTGCAACTCTGATTCTAGAATGATTTTTGCCTTGAAATCCTTTTTGTTTGGCAGAACGAATTCCATTTCAAATTTCCGGGAAAGCTTCGCTAAATTCATCCAATCATTACGGTCAACGACGACTAATTCCCCATTTAAATCATAATCATAGAGGGCACCTTCTAACACAACTTTTATATTATCAAATGCTGTTGGATCAAAGGCCATTTAAAACAATCCTAACGCTTGCCCATTTTCATCCAAGTCCATGTTTAAAGCAGCTGGCTTCTTTGGTAATCCGGGCATTGTCATGACATCTCCTGTTAAGGCAACGATAAAGCCCGCACCGACAGAAGGTTTCAATTCGCGAATAGTGATTGAAAATTGATCTGGTCTACCGAGCTTTGTTGGGTCGTCCGATAATGAATATTGCGTCTTTGCCATACAAATCGGCAAATGATCCCACCCAAACTGCTCATATTCGACCAACTGCTTTTTCGCTTTCTGTGAAAAGTCAACATGTGTTGCTCCGTAAACCATTTGTGCGATTGTTGTAATCTTTTGCTCCAAGCTGTCCGATAGCTCGTACAGCGGGGTAAATGATCCATCGTTTTGATCGATTAGCTCAATTAATTGATTTGCCAGATCGACTCCGCCTTCTCCACCTTTTTCCCAAACTTCTGTTATAGATACAGGGAACCCTGCATCTGCACAAAGTTTCTTCAACGTACTAACTTCAAGATCTGTATCAGTAATGAATCGATTGATCGCAACGATAAACGGCAAACCGAAGCTATGAATCGTTTCAGCATGTTTGCGTAGATTGGCAAATCCATCTTCTAGCGCATGTACGTTTTCTTCCTTTAAATTGGATTTGGCTACACCACCATGCATCTTCAATGCACGAATGGTTGCGACAATAACAACTGCCTCAGGTTTTAATCCAGCACTTCTCATTTTTATATTAAGGAACTTCTCAGCACCAAGGTCTGCACCAAAGCCTGCTTCTGTGATTACATAATCCGCTAATTTAGATGCTGCCGTTGTTGCAATGACACTATTGCAACCGTGGGCAATGTTCGCAAACGGACCACCATGAATAATCGCTGGCGTATGTGCCATCGTTTGCACAAGGTTTGGCTTTATCGCATCCTTTAATAATAGAGTTAACGCACCTTCAACTCCTAAATCTGCTACGGTAACCGGCTGTTTCTGAAGATTGTAAGCAACGACCATTTGACCGAGGCGGATTTTTAAATTTTGAATGTCTGTTGCTAAGCACAGCACAGCCATTACCTCTGATGCCACAGTAATATCAAAACCATCCTCTCGTGGCACTCCTTGTGCTGGGCCTCCTAACCCAATGACTACTTTTCTTAAGGCACGATCATTCAGATCGAGCGCTCGCTTCCAGACAATACGACGTTGATCAATTTGTAGCTCATTGCCTTGTTGAATATGATTGTCAATTAATGCTGCTAAGGCATTGTTTGCTGATGTGATTGCATGAATATCACCAGTAAAATGAAGGTTAATATCCTCCATCGGCAATACTTGTGAATATCCTCCACCAGTAGCACCACCTTTGATTCCCATCGTTGGACCTAATGATGGTTCACGTAGAGCGATCATTGCGTTTTTTCCAATGCGATTAAACGCATCTCCTAATCCAACCGTTACTGTAGATTTACCTTCTCCCGCAGGAGTCGGATTGATAGCAGTAACCAATACGATTTTACCAGCTTGTTTCGTTTTTAATTTATGTAAACTTTCTGTTGAAAGTTTCGCTTTGTATTTCCCATACAATTCTAAATCATCATCAGCTAAGCCAATTTTTTCGGCTATTTCTCGAATAGGCAATAGCTTTGCTTCTTGGGCAATTTCTATATCTGTTTTCACTTTCGTTGGTTCAAGCTTCATCATTCTTTCCCCCTATACCATAGTTACACTCCATCATTATTGTACCATCGTTTACACTGAATTATTGTGAAAAGTTATGAATCGACCATTGCGGCAAATGAGAAACGTACCTATAATAAATTTAACGAATATTCGAACAAGGAGATGGTGATTTGCCAATAAAAATTCCGAAAGGTCTACCTGCAAAGGATATTTTACAAGCTGAAAATATATTTGTGATGGATGAAGATCGTGCCCAGTCCCAAGACATCCGACCTTTAAATATAGTGATTTTAAACTTGATGCCTCAAAAGGAAAAAACAGAAACGCATCTTTTACGTTTGTTAGGAAATACTCCTATCCAAACAAATATTACTTTTTTAAAAATGGCAAGCCACGAATCAAAAAATACGAGTCCAAAACATTTACAACAGTTTTACTCTACTTTTGCAGATATTAAAGATAAAAAGTTTGATGGGATGATTATTACAGGGGCGCCTGTAGAATTATTGCCGTTTGAGTCAGTTGACTATTGGCCAGAGCTCGTCGAAATGATGGATTGGACGAAGAAAAATGTAACGTCTACCCTCCATATTTGTTGGGGTGCTCAAGCAGCGTTATACCATCACTTTCATATTGGTAAGTATGAATTGACAAAGAAATGCTTCGGGATTTTCAAGCATGATGTGCTAGATTGGTCTGAGGACTTGTTAAGAGGGTTCGATGACACATTCTTCGCCCCGCACTCAAGACATACTGATATATTTACAGAAGAGATTAAACAACATCATGAGCTAAAGTTACTATCTAAGTCAGAAGAAGCTGGCGCATTTATTATAAGTGCGAATAATGGAAATCAAATTATGATTACCGGCCACCTTGAATATGAAGCGACTACATTAGCTGAAGAATATTTGCGCGACAAAGAGAAGGGGCTAGACATTGACATACCTGTAGATTACTATCCTGAAAACGATCTTCAGAAAACCCCAAGAAATCGCTGGCGTTCACATGCCCACTTATTATTCTCAAATTGGCTTAATTATTATGTGTATCAGCAAACGCCATATGAGTGGGAGTAATAGGAAAAACCCCTTCTACAACAGAAGGGGTTAGCTTGTAGAAAAATGATCAATTCAAAAAACCTAAAGTCATAAAGAAACTTGTCAGACTAGGAGTTAAGCCTTTTTGAAGACCCGAATAGAACACTTTGTTCATGAGGGAAAAATAACGAAATTATATGTGTGTCAACTAGACTGAGCCCTTCAAAGAAAAAATGGCTCCCCATTATCTACTCACCCGCATAGACTTCCTCTACTGATTGAACAACAACAAATCCTTCACCTGAGAATTTCATTTGAATGGATTCTCCGCTTGCTCGACCGAAGAAGGTTTTTAACGATACATCAGTGACAAAATCAATCGACAAGTCTCCTGACCACGCGACAGTTGCATTTGGATCAGTATAAACCGGTTCACCCTCTTTGACGAGCAAGGTTAGCGGTTCGTAATGAGAGGTTATCGCTACAAGGCCATCGCCTGTTAATTCTACATTGAAAATCCCACCTGCCATCATTCCAGCTACTTTTCGCATCAAACGTATATCCCATTGAATGGACGGCTCAAAAGCCAATAGGTCATTTCCATTTACATAGAGGGTGTCTCCTTGTAGTTCAATTATTGAAATCTTCTTTCCATGATCCGCTACATAAAGCTTGCCATTGCCTCTTGCCTTCATTAACGGTGTACCTTCACCTGTTAAAGTTCGTTTAAACATCTTCCCTATTCCATGTTCAAGGATGCCTTCTCGTTCAAACTTAAGATTTCCTCGATACGAAATCATTGCACCAACCTTCGCCCACACATAATCTCTTACATTAATTTCTAGAATTCGATCGGTTTCTAACTCAAAGATACCCGCACCTTGATCTTCCTGCTTCGTTTTATTAACAAACTCCCGAATAGAATATCGATTCATTTAGAATGAACCTCCTTCTTCTTTAAGACAAAGACTGTTAAGAAAGTTAATGCTTGTTGTAATTCTTTTGATAAAGCCCCTTTGGTAAGAGCTTCTGCATCCTTCTTAAATACATAGTGTTCTCTAACCTTCTCCCAACCATTTTCTGAAGCAAGCTGGGCGAACTCCCAAGGCATCATCGTATTACAAATAATTTCTTTCCCATATAGGCGAGGAAACCCAGCTGTTCTTGGACCTGCTGTTGGTCCGAGGATGGCAACTACTGCATAACCATCTTTCTTCGTTACTCTATACATCTCTTGAATCACTTCGAGTGGATTCTCTGTCCATTCAAGAGAGTTAATTGCCATTACCGAATGAAACTGTTCATTTATAAATGGGAGATTCGCTATGTCACCTTTAAAAAAGGAAAGAGGGAGTCCTATGGTATGTTCTTTTGCAAGAGAAATCATCTCATCCGACACATCAACACCCGTAACTTCATATCCCATTTCGGCTAATAAAAACGCTCCGTAACCGTCACCACATCCAAGATCACAAACCGAACTTCCATATGGAAGAACTTCTTTAATCAATGGGATAATATCCTTTCTACTACCTTTATCCCACATGCCTTTGCTTTTCTCATTCCAAAAGACAGAGCGCCCATTCCATTGACGCTCTGATTCTTCGATCCAATTAAAGCTCGTCATCAAACTCCTCCTTCACATACCGTTTCCATTCGACAATTCGTATCCATAATCCTGTACAAAAAAGAAAAACAGGTATCACTTTAAGATACCTGCAAATTAATTACCTCTTTAATCGTTGCCTTCTTCGTTTCGCTTTTGCGTTTCACGCAATGCGTCAATTCTCGATTTATCTTCATCAAAAAATTGGACTAAATCACCGATACGGTCAATCGCATCCCAAGATAGATGATGTTCGATTCCTTCAACATCTTCATATATATGTTCTTCCTTTACACCAATCTTGCGCATAAACTCTTCAAGCAAATCATGGCGAAATACGAGACGCTTCCCAATCTTTTTTCCTTTAGCTGTTAAAATAAGCCCACGATATTTTTCATATACAAGATATTCATCTTTATCTAGTTTTTGCACCATTTTTGTTACAGATGATGGATGAACAGAAAGCGCTTCCGCGATATCAGAAACACGAGCGTACCCTTTATCTTCTATCAAAATGTATATTTGTTCTATATAATCCTCCATGCTCGGAGTTGGCATTTCTGTACCTCCTACTAACGTGGTGTGAACACCCTATCATTTACGACCACCTTTTGGTTCTTGGTATGTACAAGAGAAAATTGGGTGGTTTCTACAATTGTCTTTTAAAATTTTACTATACTTACTATATTTGAACAAGACAATGACTAATTAAAACACGAACTTTACCTTATTTTCCTTTGCATCCCATGCTAATTTTGAAGCAAACACCTTTTCTTTTCCTTTGAATCCTTCTATGATCTCTGTTTCGCCCGTTTGTAGCAATTGCTTAATTAGCTTTTGTGTGACTGATTTTCCGAGAATTCGCTTCGAAATCGTAAACGAACACTTCTTGTCTTTATAATTTGAACAGCCATAGAAACTTCCTTTGTCTAAAACATTGCCGTCACAAATCTTACATTTCCCTACAACCGTGCTTCTTGTCCGTTTACCTTTATATTCCCTCGGAACAAAGCTGTCTCGATCGTTTTCAGAAAATATCCACTGACCATTTTGTTCTCGTGTCACGTTGATTAAATGAGTGACCATCGCCTTCGTATGTTCCATAAATTGTTTAGGAGACGCACTACCTGCAGAGATTTCCTTTAACCGTTGCTCCCATTTTGCTGTCATCTCAGGTGAAGCTAAAATCTCAGTTCCAATTGCATCGATCAATATATTCCCTTTAGCTGTAGGGTAAACAATGTTTTTCTTTATATCAATATAGCTGCGATCCTTTAACATTGTAATAATCCCTGCCCTTGTCGCTTCTGTTCCTAGTCCCTCTGTTTTCATTAAGACCTGCACTAGCTCTTTATCATCAATATGTTTCCCTGCTGTTTTCATCAATGTAATAAGCTGACCTTCTGTGTACCGTTTAGGCGGCTGCGTCTTACCTTCTTTGACTTTGACAGACTGAACTATGCCATCTACTCCAACATTCAATTTAGGGAGGATTTGCTCCTTATCCTTTTCTTGAACAGGCAGCACCTTGCGATACCCTTCCATTACCTCCACTTTTCCTTTTGATTGAAATACTGCTCGTTCATCTACAAGTGTAGTAATTGTCGTGTATTCCACAATAGCTGGATCATAATGTGCAGCAATTACACTTCTAACGATGAAATCATACATGTTCTTTTCTTCAGACGATAGCTTTTCAAGGGCTGGAACGACCTCTGTTGGAATAATCGCATAGTGGTCCGTAACTTTTTCAGCATTTACATAACGCTTATTTCCTATAAGCTTAGGATTCGGAAGTGGAAACAAAGATTCATATTCTGATTTCGTTTTTAATTTATCAAAAATCATTGGCAATTGCTTTGCCTCTTCATCAGAGATATAGCGGGAATCTGAACGCGGATAAGAAATATACCCTTTTTGATAGAGCTTTTGCAAAATATCCAACGTTTTCTTAGGCGAATATTTAAACCTTCGATTGGCATCAGCTTGCAAGCTCGATAAGTTATAGAGCATCGGAGGCTTGTACTCTTTTTTTTCTACTTTAAGATCCTCCACTCGCGCTGGCTTACCTTTAACAAATTGAGCTATTTTTTCAGCCATCTCTTGATTATTTAACTTCGTCTCTCCATCTTTCAGCCAAGTCCCCACATACTTCTTCCCATCCATTTTAAAGGTTGCAATGACTTCCCAAAATGGCTCAGACACGAACTTCTGTATTTCCTTTTCACGCTTTACGATAAGTGCAAGTGTCGGTGTTTGAACGCGACCAACAGAAAACACATCTTGTAAACCATGCTGTTTTAAGTAAATGCTATATAATCTTGAAGCATTCATGCCAACTACCCAATCTGCACAGGCTCTTGTATATGCTTCATAGTAGAGATTTCTCGTTTTTTCTTCATCTAATAATGATAAAAAACCGTCTTCAATTGCCTTTGGGGTTAATGAAGAGATCCATAAGCGTTTCATTGGAAGCTTGCATCGACATTGGTGCAAGATCGTGCGAATAATCAATTCACCTTCTCGACCTGCGTCACCAGCGTGTATGACCTCCGTTATTTTAGGATTTGAAAGAAGTTCCTTTATAACTTTAAACTGTTTCCATTTGTCTTTTGTAACCTCGAATTGAAATGTATCTGGGATCATTGGAAGCGAATCTAAACTCCATTTTTTCCATTCGGAATGATATTTCTCAGGTGAAACAAGCTGACATAAATGGCCAATAGCCCACGTTACAATAGCCCCATTCGGAAAAATCGGATGTGGCTGTATCTCTATATATCCTTGATGCTTTTTCTTTTTAAAAATAGAAGCTAGAGCAGAACCTTGATCAGGCTTCTCAGCTAGTATTAATGGCATACCCATTTTTTCGGATAAGCTCCTTTCAAATCATCTACATCATAGTATATGTTTCTATACGATTTTTTAAGTGTAGAGAGAGTGAATGTTTACAAACGTTAGAACTTCTTATTGTCATATGAACATGAGATTGTCTTTTTGTGAATACTAAAAACATCATTCAACACTCTTATTTGACTAAAAATTCTACATTCTATTGGCAATCAATCATCAATAATCTTCCTTAAGAACATTCTTTAATCCTTATTCATCATACCATTTTAATAAAAAATAAGGTAACTGGATAGAGTTTAACAAATAAATGATCTTTTAATACAGTTTATTCTAATATTGCATGAATCACTTGAAAGTAGTTGAATCTATTTTCATAAAAAAGAACCCAAATTAGTGGATTCTAATTGGATTCTCATAGCTACAAAAAAATGCTTCTATCACTCATATCAATCTACTGATAAGCAATGATAGGTTGATGGACGATACATGATTATAAAAGGCTAGTTTGGTAACATGTTATTATTAGTGAAAAGGATTCACTGTTGATTAAAAAGTAAAGCATTTGTCCCTTTTTTATTGATGTAGATACAAAGGTTGTCTAAAACGTATATTGGTTATAACTTAATAAAAATTGGGAGTGATTCTATGAAAAGTACTTATTTAATAGCGGTGCATGCTACGAATGTCTTTTTCTTAGTTATAATAGGGATTACCACTATTGCCTTTTTGGCGAATCCTTCGGCAGATTCAATATCACCCTTCAACCCGGTTATTATAGGTTCTTTAATTTTCTTACTATTATTTTGGGTTGCTAATTATCTATTTCAACTTTCTAAAAAAGATGAATGGTCCATACTACTTATCGGAAGTTTTCTATTTATTTCTGTCTTCTTGTTTATTATGTTGTTTGTCATTCCATATTTATATAGGATTTTTTACATTATTTAAAAACTTCTTTTCAAGAATGCGACAACCATACATTATAGCATCGGCACAGATTCCAATATCCATTGTCGTATCACCCGGTGCTTTTAATGCATGAGTACAAGCCCTATCCCATCCTGTTTACCTCTATATTGAAGATCCTACTCTTTAGCTTTTGAATTTAGAAACACTATCTTGTAAACTTCCTGCCAATTTAGCTAGAACAGAAGCAGACGCTGAAATTTCTTCTATGGAAGCAAGTTGTTCTTCAGTTGAAGCAGCGACTGTTTGAGTCTGTTCAGTTGTTTCTTTTGTTACTCTATTAACTCCTGTTAGAGTGGCAGCGACTTCTTGTGAGCTTGCAGACATTTGTTCAGATGTCCCAGCAATTTCTTCTATCTGAGAACTTACATTTTCCATAGATGCTAATATTCTCTTAAAATTAATCTCTGTTTTACTAACTAATTGTAAACCTTCTTTGACATCACTCTTAACTTTCCCCATCGAATTGTTAGACTTATGCATATCAACTTGAATAGTCTTAACCAATTCAGTAATTTGGGCCGAAGATTGACTAGATTGCTCAGCTAATTTCCTTACCTCATCTGCAACTACAGCAAACCCTTTTCCTTGTTCTCCCGCTCTCGCTGCCTCAATTGCTGCATTTAAGGCTAATAGATTCGTCTGTTCCGCAATATCGTTTATTACGGAAGTTATATTGCCAATTTCTTTTGACCGCTCTTCCAGCGTTCTTAATACATCTGAGCTTACCTCAACGGATTTACCAATTTCATTCATTTGATTAGCCGTTGTCGTTACTAATTCGCTTCCTTGTTTAGCTTGACTAGCAGCTTCTTTTCCCGCCTCGACAATGATAGATGTGGTCTCTGCAATATTTTGGACTCCTAAAGTCACTTCCTCTAATGACAATGTACTTCTATCTAAGTCTACACTCGCATTTTCTGATCCAATGGCTACACTTTGTATCGATTCAGTCACGAGTTCTGATGCTCTAGCATTCTGCTCTGCACTTGCCATAAGTTGTTCAGAAGATGACGCCACTTGTTCAGTTGAATGAGAAACATCATTTATTAGTGACCTTATACTGTCTGTCATATTGTTAAAATCATTTGCTAAATCCTGAACTTCATCTTTCGATTTAACGATCACCTTTGGTACGGTTAAATCTCCTCCAGCAACTTGTTTAAGACTATTACCAACTAAGATAAGTGGTTTTGTAAGTCGGTTCGCAAACAGAATAGACAATGCGATTCCAATGACTGATGCAGTGGCAGTTATAATTAGTGTTATCAGTAGTACTTTATTTGCACCAGCATCAAACTCAGACATGTATGCACCTGTTCCAATAATCCAACCCCAATTTTCATCTTTTTCAATGTAATTAAGCTTTAATTCAGCGTTACCAGTAAGTGGGTTTTCCCACGAGTAAGAAACAAATCCCCCACCTTCATTTGCTGTTTTCAAAAAAGTATCGCCCATACCTGTTCCATCATCTAGCTTAATCTCTTTTAAAGATGAACCTTCATTCATTGGATTCATAACAGATATTTGGTCTTCATTTACTGCCCACACATATCCAGTTTCTCCAACAGTGTAGTTTTGATTAATTTCACGTTTTCCTTCTGAATTACTAACCCCTAATAATTCCTCACGCAATGATTCTTGAGCTTCTTCGAGGCTAAGATTTCCTTTTTCTACTTCATTGTTAACCAATTCAATCATGCCCAGCGTCATTTTTACGCTACTTTTAATCTGTTCTTCACCAGATTTTTTTAATTCATCAACCGAAATTAAATATGTACTTATTCCTAACAGGATTATAGGAATAAGTAGCATGGACATGCATAACAGGATCAGTTTCGTTCGAAGAGATTTTATTGTCAGTTTCATTTAAAGTTCCCCTTTAGATTGATCTTTACTTTCTTACTATGGAGTTATCGGCAACCTTCATTATTCTTTAATCTCAAATTTTAGATACTAATGAAAAAAAGATAAATTTGTAGAGAAAAAGCGAGGAAAGGTGTATGGGTAAAAGATTAATCAGTTTCAACCTTTAAAAAAGATTTTTTATTGGTTCAATAGATGCATTTCCACTTTCCGAATAATTACAGTTAAAAAAAATGGTATCTCATACCACTTACAAACCCATACCATACACATAATAAGAGTCATCATTTTGACTAAAGGTAATTACTCAAAATGATGAGTTTAAACAGAGTAGATGGTCTTCTTTCCTAATATAAATTAGATTAAGATAAGATCTTTCTATGCATATCTTTGAAGTCTTTATGATTTATTTAAAGGATAGATAGAGATACACTAAGACAAAAACAAGATAAAAAATGGCTTTTTGAAAGAAGACCTATCCCAATTGTTCTGAAAAAAGGTCTTACAGGCATATTTCTTTTCTTTATCATTTTTATCATCCCTACTAATGCTCTAATTTCATCTTTTGATTGCAGTTCTAATATATACTCATTCAAATCATTACTAGTAACAGTTCTCATACCATAAATAGTAGGAATCTTAAAGTTTTTCTCTTTCGTTAAATTGTATGTAAGATAGTTTTTATCCAGCTCGTATAGTGATAGCCCATTCTCATTCTTCTTGTTGTCCATCTTTAACCACAACCAATACTAAATTTTTTTTACTCAAAACAATTAGTTTTCATTATAATTATTGTAATCGCATTCAGAAAAGTTATTTAATTCGACAAATTGCGACAACTAGTGGGATAAATAGACAAAAACAACTAACCCTTTCTTAACGTTATTTATGAAGCAACTAGAAAAATCCAGCTTTTTAAATGAATCTTCTACAGCTTTCAATTAGTTGTATAAACATGCATCTCTCCCAGTTTACGAAACGCAACTCCCCCGATTTTGAAATTGAATTATGAAATCAGCCCAAACAAAAAAGAAGTAGAAAATCTACTCCTTCTGTTGACTAACGTTCGCATACATTGTTGTTTGGTATCCAAGTACCCTCATGAAACTTGTGCTCTTTTGGGTCTTTACTCGACCGGGTTTCTCTTGTTAATAAAAAGTTTAACAAAACAAATGTAGACAAAGTCAGGAATCGACTTTGTCTACATTTTCAAAGGAGTAGAAGATCTACTCCTATTTAGATTTATTAAACGTTAAATAATCCGCCATCGATCGTATATGCAGATGAACTAACGTAAGATGATTCATCAGATAGTAAGAATGCAATAACATTTGCTACTTCTTCTGGTTCTCCATAACGTTTCATTGGTACGGCATCATTATAAGCATGTTTTGCAGCTTCTGCATCCGCGGAAACATTAGCTTCAATATTACGCATCATTTGAGTATTAATAACACCAGGATTAACAGTATTCACACGAACATTAAAAGCTGCTGCTTCTAAAGCTGCTACTTTGTTTAGTCCCATTACTGCATGTTTCGATGAATTATACAAACCCATACTAGGTGAACCAATTAGCCCAGCTACAGATGATGTATTAACAATAGAGCCAACTTTTTGTTGCTTCATAACTGGCAATACGTGTTTAAGGCCGAATAACACACCTTTAACATTAATGCCATAAACAAAATCAAATTCTTTTTCTGATATTTCCTCAATTAGTTTAGCCGGTCCTTCAACCCCTGCATTATTTACAAAACCATCAATTCGACCAAATTTAGCCATTGTTTGGTCTACGTAATTTTTAACATTTTCTTCACTCGATACATCAGCTTGTACAACTAAACTGTTTTCTTGAGTTAATTGAAGCTCCGATTGTACAGACTCAATTGCTTCTTTATTTAAATCGACTAGTACTACCTTTGCCCCACCATTCGCAACTTTTTTTACTACTTCTTTCCCGATACCCCCAGCTGCTCCTGTAACGATGATTACTTTATCTTGAAAGTTCATTTTCAAATCCCCTTTGATGTGTAGTTAAGATAATTATCTCGAAATAATTTATCTCGAAATAATAATAACATATCTCCTTTTAATATTCGACTAATAATGCTCATAGTTTTTTTACAGTCTTCTAATAACGGTATTTCTTGTTTGCATTGTTTAATCTCCCCTTCTTTGACATTTTTATAAATATATTTTTAAACTCCAATAATTTACTTGAATCATTCATTTTCCATTCAATATGTTTTTGCGGAGTACTAAAAGACTTATCACAATTATTTCTTGTTACATTTTTATGCCTCGAGATATGTATTCCTTATTCATTTAGTAATATGTAAATTCTACATACTATTTCATTTTTTACTCTTTATAATTCCTAGAATAAATAAAAGGAAGGACTATATAGAACACAAATTCATATGAAAGAAAGCATGAAGAATTTACTTCTCCATGCTTTCGATATATTCTCGATATTTTCTTTTCCAGATGATCCCTTTTGATGGAGAGAAGAAAAGCGCGAGGATGAATAAGATTCCTCCACTCGTTGCCATGCTTCCAGATATTGAAACGTTAAATAGGCTTGCTAGGTAATAGCCTATAAATGCTGAGGCCACACCTACTAGTGCACTAATGATTAACATTTTACTTAATCGATTAGTTAATAAATAGGCTGTTGCACCAGGTACGATTAGCATGGCAACAACTAATATTGCTCCTACACTATCAAACGAAGCAACAGTTGTGACTGACACCATCCCCATTAATAAGTAATGGATAAACATGACCGGCAACCCAATTGCAGCCGCCATTTGTGGGTCAAACGATGTAATCTTTAGCTCCTTATAGAAAAGGAAAATAAAGATGATATTTAAAAGTAATACAAACGCCAACATGAGAAAGGCTTTGGGCATAGGTGGTAAAAATCCAATTTGAACAAGATCAAATGGTGTGAAGGCAATCTCGCCCATTAAAACATGGTCAACATCTAAATGGACGGAGTTTGCGAATAATGAAATAAGCAAAACTGCCACCGCAAATAGAAAGGTGAAGACTACTCCAATTGATGCATCCGCTTGAACTCCATACCGGTTTAACGTTTGGACAAAGAACGCTGTTGCAAGACCTGTGATGGCAGCTCCGATAAACATGTAAACGCCGTTCATCGTTTGACTTATAAGAAACGCCATGACAATTCCGAGCAAGACCGTATGACTTATTGCATCTGCTAGCATAGATAGCTTTCTTACAATCAAGTAACAGCCGATCATCCCACATGTAATTCCCGTCAGAGATCCAATTACTAAGATCCAGACCTCATAGCTCATCTTGATTTCCCCCTGTTCCCCTCTTTAATGCAAGATCTGCCCGAATACGTTTATCGACAATTGCTTTTCGCAAAATACTTGAGATAAATCCTTTTTCAGGGGCAAATAGAAAAGAGAAAAAGAAAATCACGGTTGCAGTTATAACAATTAATGGTCCAGTAGATAAACCCGGCTTTAACGTACTTAACAGCGTCCCAACCATTCCAGAGACTCCGCCAAAAATTGCCGAAAGAGTCATCATCACTTTGAATGAATTCGTCCAATATTTTGCAGCGATCGGAGGCGTAATTAATAAAGCAGCCATTAAAATGACACCCACTGCTTGGATACCGATTACAATGACAACAACCAATAATGTAATAAACAGAAAGTGAAGTTTACCAGTAGGCAAGCCAATGCTTTTCGCAAAATCCTCATCAAATGTCAGTACTTTAAACTCTTTAAAAAACAAAATCGAGATGATGATGACGACAATTGATGTAAAAGCCATTAGTTTCACATCTCCTGATATCATAGAAGCTGCTTTTCCGAAAATAAAATCATTCAGACCACTTTTATTGCCTCCAGAAGTCTGAGCAACCTTAGTTAACAAAACAATTCCGAATCCAAAGAAGACTGATAACACAAGAGCGATTGCAGTGTCTTCTTTTATCACCGATTTTGCAATAATAAACTGGATGCTGTAGGCTGCCAGTAAACCTGTGATTGTTGCACCAATTAATAAGAAGATCAATGTCTTTTCGCCAATGATTAAAAAAGCAATACATATTCCTGGAAGTGCTGCATGGGCAACTGCATCCCCTACTAAGCTCTGCTTACGTAGCAAAGCAATACTACCTACAACTCCACTTGCAATTCCAAGAAATAACGTTCCAAATAAAACCCATTGCACATTTGATTGACTAATAGTCGATAGAAACCATTCCATCGCTTCTTCCACCTCAATTTTGTGACAACAGCATGTGCTGCTGATCTAAAAACGCTACTTTTCCACCATATGTTCTTTGTAAATTTTCAATCGTAAATACATCCCTAGTAGGTCCTGATGCAACTAGTTCTATATTTAACATCAACAAATAATCAAAATATTCCTTTACGGTTTGTAAATCATGGTGGACGACTAATACCGTTTTTCCCTGCGCCTTTAATTCATTTAATATTCCAATAATCGCCTTTTCCGTCGTTGCGTCTACCCCAACAAATGGTTCATCCATGAAATAAACCTTGGCATCCTGAGCAAGCGCCCTTGCCAAGAAGACCCGCTGCTGCTGGCCCCCTGATAATTGGCTGATTTGTCGATCAGCAAACTCCTCCATGCCGACTTTGCTTAAACATTCCATTGCAAATTCACGATCCTTTTTAGTTGACCACTTAAACCAACCAATGTGACCATATCTCCCCATTAGCACCACATCAAATACAGTTGTAGGGAAATCCCAGTCAACAGAACCACGTTGAGGGACATATCCTACAAGCCGATTTTTCGTTGAATACGGCTGATCGTAAATACGAATTTCACCTTCGGTTTTAGAAACAAGCTGCAAAACCGCCTTCATTAATGTGGATTTTCCGGCTCCATTCGGTCCAATCAATCCTATTAATTGGCCTTCAGGTATCGCAAATGAAACGTTTTTCAATACTGGTTTTTCATGATATGCGACTGTTAATTCATGAACTTCTAAAGGATTCATTCTTACTCCTCCTACTTCAGCGCCTCTACTATAATTTCGATGTTCTTTTTAAACATACCAATATACGTTCCTTCAGGTGTACCTGCCTCGCCCATTGCGTCTGAGTAGAGCTCTCCACCAATTTCTACTTCTTGACCTCTCGACTTCGCCCCTTCAATTACTGGAACGATTGTAGTATCTGATATGCTAGATTCTATAAAGACTGCTTTAATCTCTCTATTAACAATTAAGTCAACTAGTTGATTAATATCTGCTAAACCGAATTCTGAATCAGTGCTTAACCCTTGTAATCCAACAACTTCCATTCCGTAAGCATTTCCAAAGTAACCGAATGCGTCATGTGCAGTCACTAAAACACGCTGCTCTTCAGGAATTGTGCCAATTTGATCAATTACAGATGAGTGAAGCTCATCAAGTTCTGCAAAATAATTCTTCTTGTTATCTTCGTAAAAGTCAGCGTGCTCTGGGTCTAATTCTTTCAAACCATTTGCAACAACCTCTAATGCTTCTTTCCAAATTTGAATATCAAACCATACATGTGGATCTAAACTAGCCCCATCTTCCTCATCAATCAATAACTTTTCTTCTGAAAGTTTATCAGCAACTGCAAAAGTAGGTTTTGTTTCATTCATTTTTTCTAAAATCTCATTCATTTTCCCTTCAAGCTGTAAACCGTTGTAAAAAATGATGTCTGCATCGTTTAATTTTGCAATATCACCATGTGTTGCACTATACATGTGTGGGTCTGTCCCTGGTCCCATCAAGCTTTCCACTACAACCTTATCTCCACCTATATTCCTAACGCCGTCTGCTATTTGTTCGATTGTTGTTGTTACTTTCCATTTCCCTTCCAGTTCTTCTGTGGTATTAGCAGAATTTGAGCATGCTACTAAAAACAATATGACTGCTGATACCAAAATAATAAGACTTTTCTTCATTTCATTTTTCCTCCTCTATGTGTAAATGAGTATATGCACATGTTTTACCCTAGGTGCACTCTTTTAGTTATATTCATACTTTTTAGTTTTAGTTATAAAAGTTTCCCTTAGGCAACATTTTAAACTTTACTCACAAAAAGTCAATAATTTATCACAAAAAATACAAGCTTTTTATAAATTTTTTTTAAATACAAAAAGAACTGCAGGCTTCAAAATGAGCTTACAGTTCAGAGTGTTGACAAACGCATGCATATCTCGTTGTTTAGCATTAAAGTTCCCTCAAGAACCGAATGTTCTATTCGGGTCTTCACTCTACTTCACGCCAAGTTAGACAAACGTTTTTAAGATAGTTTGAGTGGTTTCTCTTATTATTAATAATTCCTCTTATAAAACATGTAGACAAAGTCGGAAATCGACTTCGTCTACAATCTCGCCTAATGTTTTACGCTAAATAACGCTTTATATTTCCATCCTTCACTTCATACCAGTTTTCCTCGTTTATAATGGATGCAATTGTTAAAATAAGTGATGGAATCTTTTCTATTACTACAACTACACCTCCAATTCCTTGTAAATGAATAAAAAAGCAATCACCGTTGTTAAACTCGTGCAACTGTTGCCCCATCTTTATAATTGATTCAGCAATTTCTGTTCGAATCTCTTCTCCTATGATTAGCTTTTTTGAAAAACGGATGATCCATTCGAATTCATCATGTGCATAACGAATCATACAGTCACCATTCCTTGTCATCACTCAATTTTATAATCATTATAATTTATTTTCTAAATATTTTAAATATTTTACTGTTTTATAAAAAAATCTGCATCTTTTCTTGACTGATTCTGTGCATTCGTGTATATTATAATCATCATTTAACAGAATATATTTCCGATTATCCCATAAAAATGAGAAATAAATGATGTTGGATGAGAATATTTATCTGGGACACGATTGTGTCTTCTAAGGTTTAGGAGGAAAAGTTAACATGCAAAACGGTAAAGTAAAATGGTTTAACAATGAAAAAGGTTTCGGTTTCATCGAAGTTGAAGGTGGAGACGATGTATTCGTACACTTCACAGCAATTCAAGGTGACGGATTCAAATCTTTAGAAGAAGGACAAGAAGTTTCTTTCGAAATCGTAGAAGGAAATCGTGGACCACAAGCATCTAACGTTGTAAAATTATAATTTCTTAAATTAGTAAGGCTGGCTTCTGCCAGCCTTTTTAAGTGCCCTTCGTTAATTGATTTCCAATTCTTTTGATCTTTTCGCCAACTGTACATTGTGAAATACAAAAGCGATGTGCAGCCCTTCTGCTGCTTTCTTGCTTATGATGCTGAAATAAGAAACAGCCTTCACAGAAGTCATCAGCTAGTTTCTCGATTTCTTTTAAAAGCTGTTTTCTTTTCAAGTATGTCACCCCTAGTTCTTAACCTGTTTCATCTTAAAGAATTTGCACCCGACTTTCAATTTGTTTGCCTTCCAATGCCTGTGTAGCCAATTTATGAGCCTCTTTGTTTTCATTTCTTGCGATTGGTGTAAAAGTGGCATGCAATTTCAATGTCTTTATTTTCCCCTCAATTCGATCAAGCCATTTAATCAAATTTTCATCATAACATGGCCATTCTCCTTTTAACTGCATTAACACACCTTGAGCATCGCCGAGAATTTCACATGATACTCTAGATACTTCCAGCTCTTCTAATAAAGTTAATGAGAAGTATAGTGCTGCATACTCCGCTTCATTGTTATTTTCTAGTTCATCTACAACTTCATTGACACGCATTCGATACTTTTTCTTTGCTTGTTTGTAGTAGATAACCGCTCCAAGTCCTGCGTCTCGGTTCGTTCTGTGAAAGCCCCCATCAAAATAGATTTGAAGGTCATGAGGCTCTTCTTCCACTTCCTCCAATAATTTCTTCATTTCCTTCGTTGTCCATGAAGTAGATTGTTCATCAATAAGTAGTAGATTCTTGCTTCTATTAGAAGATTCAAGCTCGATTGCAGCTTGTAATGCAGAGTCAGCATCCAGTAAATCAGATGTAAATGATATTGTTGTTCCACTTTTGCTTTTATAATCCCATTGAATTTTATATTTCATACAGTTGCCCTCTCCTTTCATAGCGTATTTCCTAAGGTTGAAATGAGAAATCCGGTCATTGCCTTTTTATGATACACTATCTTCTAGGCGCATAAACATATTCATTTTTAGGAGTTGATGACCAGTTGATCGAGGTATATATTGATGGTGCAAGTGCAGGGAACCCTGGACCAAGTGGCGCAGGAATTTTCATCATCGCTAATGGAGAAGTTGAAAGACATTCGATTCCTCTAGGTGTGATGGAAAATCATGAAGCTGAATTTCGATCTTTCCTATTAGCGCTAAAAATTTGCTTAAATCATGATTATAAAATGGTTTCATTTCGAACAGATTCACAAGCTGTTAATCGAGCGTTTGAAAAAGAGTTTGTCAAAAACAAAAAATATGCCCCTCTTTTAGAAGAGGCGCTTCAATTAACGAAGCAATTTGATTTATTTTTTATGAAATGGATTCCAAGTTCACAAAATAAATCGGCTGATTTGTTAGCAAGATCCGCCATTTCGCAAAATGATTAGGGGGAACAATGTTGAAATCCACATTAACATCCAATATCGCATTGCTACTTGTCGCCTTTGTTTGGGGGTCGACATTTGTGGTCGTCCAAAATGCGATTTCTTTTTTAGAGCCACACTCCTTTAATGCAATTCGCTTTTTTTTGGCTGCTCTCATTTTATTTATTTGGTTGCTTCTGTTTCAAAGAAAACAACTTGTTATTCTTAATAGACAAATTCTTGTTTCAGGGTGTTTTATTGGATTTTGGCTTTTAATTGGCTATGCTTTTCAAACATTAGGCCTGATGCATACAAGCACATCTAAAGCAGGCTTTATTACTGGACTTAGTGTTGTGTTAGTGCCTTTATTCAGTTTGTTGCTATTAAAATCTTTGCCGACTAAATTCGCAATAATGGGTACAGCGCTCGCTGCTTTTGGGTTGTTTTTATTAACAATGACAAACTCAACTCCATTAAATATCGGTGACTTTTACGTATTTATTTGTGCAATTGGCTTCGCATTACATATTATTTTCACTGGAATTTTTAGCAGAAAGCATCCGGTACTTCTATTAACAATTATTCAAATTAGTTTTGTCTCATTCGCATCATTTATAATGGCCCTCTTCACAGAGAATTGGCAGTCAAGTCTGAAAGCATCCGTACTTCTGCAACCTGAAGTATTCACAGCACTGCTAATAACAGCCATTTTTGCAACCGCCTTTGCTTTTTTAGTACAAACCTATTTTCAACAATATACTACCCCAACACGAGTAGCATTAATCTTTGCAACAGAACCTGTTTTTGCTGCATTAACTGGCTACTTTTTTGCTGATGATCGACTAACCTATTCAGCAATCTTTGGCTGTTTTCTCATTTTTCTAGGAATGATTCTTTCAGAACTACCGAAGAAAAAGCACCTACCATTGTTAGATCGCCTCTAACAATGGCGGTGCCATTCAATTTTTTTCTACGTACTAGATGCCTTAGAAGTCCATTTATTTTTTGCATGCAAGTAGGTAACAGCTAGTGCAAGCACTAAAATCGTGCCTTTTACTATATCAAAAGCATAGTATGGGAGGTTAGCAATTGTTAACCCGTTCAATAAAATGCCGATTAATACCGCCCCAAAAAATGTTCCAATTGCATTTGGCTTGCCAGCACCAAGTACTGCGTAGCCTACGAATGCTGCTGCTACCGCCTCCATTAATAATGGTGCGCCAGCATCGATTTGACCAGATCCTACCCTTGCTGTAAATAATATCCCTGCAATGGCAGCAAAAATACTAGAAATTATATAAGCACTGCATTTTACTCGATTGACTCTCACTCCAGACAAAGTCGCAGCCTCTTCATTTCCTCCAGTCATATAAAGTATTCTTCCATATCTCATATGATTAAGAACGACATAACTAATGAAAATAAGAATCATCATCATCCAAACAGGAACTGGCAATCCTAGTAAATGCCCTTGTCCAAGCCAAAGAAATTCATCAGATATTTTCCCGATTGCGGTCCCACCAGAGGTTAGGGGCATATGATTATAGATTGAGTATCCTTCAGTATAAGTTCGATGTAAGCCTGCAACAATGTACATTGTACTTAATGTTGCCAATAAATCTGGAATTCCTAGTGTGATAATGAGGAAGCTATTGAATAGACCGACAAGAACCCCAATGATTATCGGAACGAGTAATACAAGCCATAGTGGAAGATCATACCATACCATTAACGATGCAGTGACAACAGTTGATAAAGACATTGTTGAGCCGACTGATAAATCAAATCCATTTACTACCAGTGTAAATGTAACACCAAGTGCAAGCACGGTTACAATCGATATCGATCGCAAAATATCACTCATGTTTCCATAAGAGAAAAACGCTGAGCTAACTGTACTAAAATAGAGAATGATACTAATTAACAATACAATTGCACCATATTTATATAAAAATGGAATTGCCTTTGCCTTCATCTACTTTCTCCTTTCCCCCACTTGCATATAGGAGGATTCTTTCATGTGATGCTTCCTTTCGATCAAATGATTGAACGATCTCGCCTTCATACAAAACATATATATGATCACAAATTAACAACAGCTCTTGTACATCACTAGAAAAGTACACAAGCCCTTTGCCTTCATCTGCTAAAGAAACCATCAAATCAAATATTTCTTTACGTGCTCCGATATCGACACCCTTCATTGGTTCATCGAATAAATAGATACTTGCATCTATTGACATCCATTTTCCAATCGCGACCTTTTGCTGGTTGCCGCCACTTAATTGATTCAATTCAGTGTTTGCAGACTTTGCTTTAATATGAAGTTTTTTCATCATCTTATTGGAAAAGGTCCATTCTTTTTTCTTGTTGATAAACATTCTTGTTGCAAATTCTTTTAAGTTTGGAAAAGTTAAATTGCTGCGGATCGGATCATGTATAAACAGCCCCTCTTTTCTCCGCTCTTCAGGAACAAGAACGATTCCTTTTTGAATCGCATCGTGTGGGTGAATGACTTTTATACTTTGATTATGTAAATAAAGCTCTCCCCTTATCTTCTCTCTTGCACCAATTATCGCCTTCGCTAATTCCGTTTTCCCAGCTCCAACTACGCCTGCTACACCGACAATTTGTCCAGCGTGTACATCAAATGAAATGTCCTTTAAACTCTCAGCATCTGAAAAGTGATCAATTGATAAAATTTTTTGACCACTCGTTTGACTGTCCCTAGCAGTTAAACCGGCCAATGATTCGCCAAGCATATAACGAATTAAATCAATTTGTTCTGTTTTCTGTACTTCACCAGTGTAAACATTTCTTCCATCCCTCATGACGGTAACTCTGTCGCATATTTCTTCAATTTCTGCTAAGCGATGCGAAATGTAGATTGATGATACCCCTTCTTCCTTCAAACTCTTCATAATTGCAAATAAACGCTCTGTCTCATTCGATGATAGCGGTGCTGTTGGTTCATCAAAAATAATGACTTTTGCAAAATGAACAAGCGCTCTTGCAATGAGAACAAGCTGCTTCTCGGCGAGGGTCAAAGTTGAAGCTTGCTGTGTAACATCGATCGACGTTGCACCAATCTTATGTAGAGCTTCCTTTGCTCTACTTTGTAATAATTTCTTAGAGTAAAACAGTTTATTGCTGGATGCAAATGAATCTAATAGAATGTTTTCAGCTACCGTTAAATCCTTTACAATGGCCGTATCCACCTCCTGATAGACACAAAAAACGCCATTTTCCTTTGCTTCTTTAGGATGTGCTAACATCATCGGCTTTCCTTCAAGAAACCATTTTCCATCATCTTGAGAAAAAACACCTGCAATTATTTTAATTAACGTGCTTTTTCCAGCACCGTTCGCCCCTAATAGAGCATGAATTTCACCTTGTTTAAGCTGAAAGCTCACTTCATTTAAAGCCTTTGTTGCTCCGAAGCTTTTATGAATACGCTCTACTTCTAGTAGGTCACTCAATTCGTCACCGCTCCTTTCTGCTGTTGTGAGTACACATGATAATCTATCCTTTTAAAAAAGACGCAGAAAGTTAAGGGAAGCCCCTTCTGCGCCTACTTAGAAACTATTTACCTTCTAATTCCTTAAGTGTTTCTGTGTAGCCTTGATCGCTTGCTCCCCAGTCGTCAATGTATTCGGCTAGTTGATCTGTAGTAATTTGTTGTTCTGGTAGTTGATCTTTTTCTACAAAAACAGGCTGAAGCTCAATTTCATTCGGAGGGGTTTCTCCATTTAATTTTTGATAAAGATAACGAACTTGAATTCTCCCAATATCCTTTGGGTCAACTGCAGCCGTTGCGACCCATGGACTATTCTCCTTTTGAATGATTTGCAAATCTTCATCACTTATATCAATGCCATATACCTTAATATCCGTTCTTCCTGCTTGTTCAATTGCTCTTACAGCACCTTTTGCGAACTCATCCCATGCTGCCCATACAGCGGTGATTTCACCTTCATTTGGATATTGCTTTAATAAAGCTTCCATTTGAGCTTGAGTGTCTAAGGCAGTATTGTCAGTCGCAGCACCAAATGTAGCAATTTCTTTGATAGTAGGGTTTTGGTCAATAAATTGTGAATAGGCGACTTGTCGTCTCTCCATAGGGGCAAAACCAGCGACCCAAATTTTAACGATATTCGCTTCTCCATTAGCGTCCTCAGCTAATTTGTTCAAAGTGAGTTCGGCCATTTCTGCATCACCTTGATGCAGGACTGGAACTCCTTCCACTTCAATATCAGCATCAAAAACGACGACTGGAATGTTTGCAGCCAACGCTTTTTCTACACCTTGTGTTAAAGCTTCCTTCGTCCCATGATCAATTAAGATTCCATCAAATCTTTGATTGATCGCAGCATCCAAATTTGAAGCCATTTTAGCTAGGTCTCCTTCTGAAGGAAACACTTGAACCGTTCCACCGAAGCGCTCAACTTGATTTTTAACTCCTTCGATGTATTGCGCTGAAAATGTGCCTAAATTAATTTGCATAATGAGAGCAATTTTTTTATTTGCGAGTGGATGATCTGTTTGTGCGTCTGCCTTATCTCCACTGTTGCTTGCTTCTAAACTAGATTGTCCTTTCGGCTGACAGCCTGATAGCATCAGCAAAGTCGCTAACAAAATGAGTACTATACTTTTATACGGTTTCATTGACTTTTTCTTCCCCCTTAATAAAACGGATGAACGTTTTCAAACTTTGAACATTCTTTGGGTGAACAATGCCCTTCTCTGTTATAATCGCTGTTACGAGTGAACTTGGTGTGACATCAAATGCTGGATTAAACACCTTTGTACCTACCGGAGCAATTTGATGTCCGTTTAAAGACGTTACTTCTATTTGACTTCTTTCTTCGATTGGGATGCTATCACCACTTGCCAACGTTAAATCAAAAGTCGATGAAGGCGCCGCCACATAAAAAGGAATGTGAAATGTTTGTGCGAGAATCGCCAAATTTAATGTCCCAATTTTATTAGCTACATCACCATTTGTTGTGATTCGATCAGCTCCAACGATGATTGCGTCAATACTCTTTTCCTTAATGGTATGTGCTGCCATGCTATCTGTAATTAACGTAACCTCCACGCCAGATTGTTGAAGTTCCCAAACAGTCAATCTCGCCCCTTGCATAACCGGTCTTGTTTCACAAGCGAATACATGAAATTGCTGTCCTTGTTCAACACTTAAGTGGAACGGAGCTAATGCTGTACCATATTTTGCTGTTGCGATTGAACCTGCATTACAGATCGTCATAATGTTTTTCTTTCCTTGCAATAACTGCAGTCCGAAAGACCCTATTTTTTTACAAGCCTCTTCATCTTCTTTATGTATTTTTCTCGCTTCGTCTATTAGACGATTCAAAGCAACAGAAGCTGTTACTTCTTCTTTTATTACTGTAATCATGCGATCCAATGCCCACTTCAAATTAATAGCAGTTGGTCTTGATTGAAGCAAATACGAGTAATGTTCATTCATTTTTTGTTTGAATAACTCGGGTGATAGATTCCTAGCTTGCTTTGCACCTAATACGAGACCATAGGCACCTGCAATGCCAATTGCTGGAGCACCTCTCACCTTCATTGAAACGATTGCCTCATATACTTCATCAATGCTCGTTAGTTCTTGATAAACAACTTCATGTGGCAATTTAGTTTGGTCTAAGACGATGAGCTTTTGATTTTTCCAAATAAGTGAAACTGGTATAGTATTCATTCCTTATTGCCCCTCAATTAGTTTCACCCAGTCTTGAATTGTATGGATCTTTCCACGATTCATAATGAGTGTAGTTCCAAGCTGTAATGCATTTCTTTTTACTAATAATCGTTCTGCTTCATCTTCGATCCCGTCCAGATCTTTTACATGCGACAATCCAATTGTTCTGCGAATGAGCTCACAACCGGCAAATCCTGCTGCATCCTCTAGAATCTTACCTAGAAAATGCTTTTTGAACTCGTTTATTTGTGTAAATCGCTCAACTGAGTTATTTTCCCAATATTGCGAAAACAGATAATAAAATGTTTCCCAAGTTTTTTCAATATCACGTAAAACGAGATCCTTCTCAACCCCTTCTCTCACAAGTGCTTGAAAAGTTAAGTTTGCAATAAACTGCCCAACATCAAAGCCGATTGGCCCATAAAAGGCGAATTCTGGATCAATCACCTTCGTTTCGTTTTTACTCACAAAAATACTACCTGTATGTAAATCCCCATGAAGCAATGCTTCTGATTCTGTAAGAAAAGATTTTTTTAATTTTGCCACCTCGCCTAAGAGCTGCTCGTTTTTCCAAATCTTCTCCACTTCTGTTGATAAAGCTGCTTCAAAATCATTCGTATCCACATCAAAGAATGGATCTGTGAACACAAGATCCTCGGTAATCTTGCAAAGCTCAGGATTTAGGAATGAGGCAACAAGCTCCTTTTTTTCAAAAGGATGAAGTGCTAAATCTGATGTAAAAAACAAAGTTTTTGCCATATATGTTCCAATATCAACTGCTAAATCTGGATAATGCTCCCCCTCAATTAAACCCGTTCGGGCGATTTTTAAATGTGACAAGTCCTCCATGACTGTGAGAGCAAAGTTTTCATCTGTAAATAAAACCTTTGGGACAAGGCTTGGCACAAACTCACCATGTTTTTTAAGTACATTTGCTTCAATCGTTGCTCTTTTGATCGTTAATGGCCAACTTTCTCCAACAACCTTTGCATATGGCAATGCCTGTTTTAAAATAACGCTTTTTCCTTTTGTGTGGTTAACAATACGAAATACATAGTTTAAATTGCCATCACCAATTTCATGACAAGTGAGAGAATCTTCTTGAGCAAAAAAACCTTTCTCTTTGGCGAATTGAATCGCTGTATCCTCTGTGAAGTTAACAAAAACCTCTTTTTCTAATAACGACATTGCATTCACCCTTTCTAAAAAAATAAAAACCCCTTTCACATCGAAAGAGGCATCATCTATACAATCTGCCTCTCATCTTTTCTGGACTAAAAAATCCAAAATGGAATTAGCACCGTGCCCTACAATTGGCGCAACAATTACGATGTATGCGCCTCGTCTCACAACGATATTACGGTCGGTTGCTGGGCTTCATCGGGCCAATATCCCCTCCACCAGCTCTTGATAAGAGTGTAATTCTTATTCACTTTTGATTATTCGAAAAACATCGTAGCACCTAAAGAAATCAAATGTCAATCTATTTTTTTATTTTTCTTTCGTTTGCACCAACGTATGCTCTTGGCCGAGTGATTATTCCTAAAAAACAATTTTCTGTTCATGAATTAGGAAAGACACTCTTTGCATATATTCATAGCAAGGCGAACATAAAAATTAAAAATTCTTTATTGACAGTTTTAATGTGTTGGTGTAATAATTCTTGATAACAAATACAAATTAATATCATCGATTTTTTTCTTATCAAGAGTAGGCGGAGGGACGAGCCCAATGAAGCCCGGCAACCGATCCATAACTGGACACGGTGCTAATTCTTGCAGCTTTATGCTGATGGATAAGAAGGTGTTAATTCATGATTAACCTCTTCTTATTTGAAGAGGTTTTTTATTTTGAATTTCTTGGGAGGAAAGATAATGACAGAAGTAATTGCAACGTATCAGGTATATGGACGCCCTGGTTCCTTCGAAAAAAAAGCAGAAAAGATCGCACTTGGCTTAACGATTGGTTCCTGGACAAACTTGCCGTTAATCGAACAGCAGCAGCTAAAAAAACATAAAGGGCGTGTTCATGCTGTAAAAGAATTTTACAATGATGAACACCCAGATAAAGTCGGGTATGTTCGAGCAGAGCTGGCAATCGCCTATCCAATCGCCAATTTCTCAAATGATTTACCAGCTATTCTCACAACAACATTTGGTAAGCTGTCACTTGATGGTGAAGTAAAATTGCTAGATTTACAGTTTGACTCTAATTATAGCCGTTTATTCCCTGGACCTAATTTTGGTATAGCAGGAATTAGGAAAATAGTAAATGTCGAGCACCGCCCCCTCCTCATGAGTATTTTTAAAGGAGTAATCGGCAAAGACATCCACTTTTTAACTCAGCAATTAAAGCAGCAGGCTTTAGGTGGTGTCGACCTTGTTAAAGATGACGAAATTTTGTTTGAAAACGAAAATACACCATTTGAACAAAGAATTGTAGCAGGTAAGGAAGTACTTCTTGACGTTTATGAGCAAACGGGAGAAAAAACGCTTTACGCCATAAATTTATCAGGAAGAACGAGAGATTTACACGATAAAGCAAGAAGAGCAAAAGAGCTTGGAGCAGATGCCTTGCTTCTAAATGTACATACATATGGTTTAGATGTTTTGCAAGAATTAGCGGAAAGCAAAGAAGTCCAATTGCCATTAATGGTTCACCCGTCCTATAGTGGTGCCAGTACTTCATCGAGATTTTACGGTGTCGCTCACGGATTACTTCTTGGAAAATTGGTGCGCATTGCCGGAGCAGACTTCTCACTATTTCCCTCTCCATATGGAAGTGTTGCACTCGAAAAGTCAGCTACAAGATCAATAGCACATGAATTAAAATCTGGGGTAGAGTGGGCGCCAGCATTCCCAGTACCGTCAGCTGGCATTCACCCAGCTCTTGTACCAGATTTAATAAATGATTTTGGCATTGATAGTGTCATCAATGCTGGAGGAGGTATTCACGGTCATCCCGGTGGTGCATCAAGTGGTGCGAAGGCATTTCGTCAGACGATAGACGGTGTCCTTCAAAATAAAAGCCTTGCAGAAATCGCAAATAATCATCAAGAGCTTGCATCCGCGCTTTCTTTATGGGGGGGAAATTAAGTTGAAAACTGTGATTTATTGTGACTTTGATGGAACGATTACAAAAAACGATAACATCGTTGAAATTATGAATAGATTTGCACCTCCAGAAGCAGAAGGTATCAAACAAAAGATCTTTTCACAAGAGCTATCGATCAACGAAGGTGTAAAAGCACTATTTGCATTATTGCCTTCTTCCACAAAGGAAGAGATCATTCAATTTGTTATTCAAGATGCTGTGATTCGAGACGGATTTGCTGAATTTGTTGACTACGCAAGAAAAAACGATATTCCCTTTTATGTTGTAAGCGGTGGGATTGATTTCTTTTTGTACCCGGTTCTATCTAAATACGGTCCATTTACCGATGTGTATTGCAATGTAGCTGACTTTACAACCGAGCATATTTTGATTCATTACCCCCACTCATGCGATTCAGTTTGTTCATCACAAGGCTGTGGCTGTTGTAAACCGAGCATTATTCGAAAAACAGCAGATCCAAACGCGACAAAAATTGTCATCGGTGATTCAATCACTGATTTAGAAGCAGCCAAAACAGCAGACATCGTATTTGCTCGTGATTTTCTTGTTGAAAAATGTAAAGAATTAAGCATTCCGTACGAACCATTTCATGATTTTTATGATTGCTTGGAATTTGTAAAAAACGCTCAGGAGGTTGCACGATGACCACTTTAACAACCAGCTGGAACGAGCTTGCAGAACTGAAAAAATCTCTTGCGAATCGCGATTGGTTTATGGGAACAAGTGGGAATATCTCGTTGAAATCAGAGACATCTCCATTGCGTATTCTTATTACAGCGAGCGGCAAAGACAAATACAAACAAACAGACGAAGACTTCCTCCTTATAAACGAAGAAGGAAATCCTGTGGAAGCCACTTTATTAAAACCGTCAGCAGAATCGCTGCTGCATGTCAAAGTGTATTCACAAACAAACGCAGGCTGTGTTCTCCACGTTCATACAGTCGCAAATAATGTGATCTCTGAACTCTATGGCGATGTGGGTTCAGTCAGCTTCAAAAATCAAGAGTTGATTAAAGCCTTTGACCTTTGGGAAGAGCAAGATGTTTTAACAGTCCCCATTATCGAAAATCATGCTCATATCCCGAAGCTTGCTGAGGAGTTTTCAGCTTATGTTGATGAGGATCAAGGAGCGGTGCTTATCCGAAATCACGGCATTACCGTATGGGCAAGAACTGGGTTTGAGGCAAAGAAAAGGTTGGAAGCAATTGAATTTTTGTTTCAATATACAGTAACACTTATACAATTAAGAGGAGGAAATGAATAATGGCTATTATTAAATTTCAAGGCAGTGAGGAAGTTTTGTTAACACATGAAGAAGTATCAACTTATTTAAGCGAGCAAGAGGTCATCTATGAGAATTGGGATCTATCACAGTTAGAAGAAGATCTGAAAGAAAAATTCAAGCTTTCTGAAGAAGAAAAACAGAAGATTTTAGATGCTTTTTCCAAAGAAATTCATACAATCTCTGAAAAACGCGGCTATAAAGCGGCCGATGTCATTTCATTGTCAGATGATACGCCAAATCTTGATCAATTGCTTAAAAACTTTCAGCAAGAACATCACCATACAGATGATGAAGTGCGTTTCATCGTCAGCGGTCACGGTGTATTTGTCATCCAAGCAAACGATCAACGCTTTTTTGAAGTTCATTTAGAGCCTGGTGATCTCATTTCTGTTCCAGAAAATACTCGCCATTATTTCACTCTATCTGAAGATCGTCAAGTTGTAGCAGTTCGCCTGTTTATCACACCTGAAGGCTGGGTACCAGTATACGAAAAAGAAGAAGCAAACGCATAAGCAAATGTAGATGCAATCTATACTGAGAGTTTGATTCTGCTAGTATACACCAACTCCTTCGCTCTCATGAACCTAGTGTTCTATTTAGGTCTTCACTAATGCAGCGTGCGTATAATAACATGCGTTTTATGACAATCTGAAAGTTCTTTACTGCGATTAAAAATACCTTTAAAAACATGTAGACAAAGTCAAAAAATTGACTTTGTCTACGATTTTATTTAAATCGATTACATCGATAAGAGTTTATTGACTCGCACATAGTTCAATGCGTCTTTTTTGTTCTCTATTTTATTGGCAGCGAATACTTCTAGCAATGACATATAGAAGCTAGCATCAAATGTTTTTTGTGCTTTTAATGTTAATTCAATTGCCGCTATTACAACTTCCTCATTAACAGCTGTAGAGTGCTTTCCGAAGTAGATAAATCCGATTGCGTCATCTTGTAATTGAAAGCCCTTTTGCTTTAAAAAAAGCAAATAATCTTCTAAGGATTTCACGAATGCTTCTCATCCTCTCATAAGTCAATTGTCCTACAATGAATTTTATCGTAAATTCCGACAACTTTCTACTGTTTTCGCACATAAAAAAGATGATCGTTCACTGTGTGCCCGATCATCTTGATCTTTTATACATTCGCTTTCTTTTTAGGCAAGAAGCTGTGTAGGTTTTTGAATTCTAGTTCTTCGAAGGATACGAGTACTTTTTCTTCATTAATGAAAAATAGTGCTTCTTCGTAATTTATTTCAACTGGTACATCACATTTAATTGTAGCAAGCTCTCGGCTTAGGTGCAGCATGTCCAAATCTTGTTCAATCTTAGTACGTTGTCCTTTAGTCAACGATGCAAGGTTTTCTAATACACCTTCGATATGCTCAAACTGTTGCAAGAGCTTCAACGCAGTTTTTTCACCAATCCCCTTTACCCCGGGGTAATTATCGCTTGTATCACCCATAAATGCTTTTAAGTCGATCATTTGATATGGTGTTATTCCCTTATCGGTGAAAAATGTATCGACTGTATGAACCAGATAGTTACCGTAGCCCTTTTGTAGTAGCGCCACTTGGATACCATCATCAAGCAATTGTAAGATGTCTTGATCGCCTGTTAATATTGTCACATCATACTCTGCTTTTGCAAGTTTTGCAATTGTACCGATGCAATCATCCGCTTCGTAACCAACCAATCCAATATTCGGTACATCAAAAGCAGAAACGACCTTTTTCACAAGATCAAATTGAGGAATTAACTCTTCTGGTGGTGCCGGACGATTCGCTTTATAGCCATTATATAAATCGGTGCGGAACGTGTGGCTGCCCATATCCCAACAAACTGCCACATGTGTTGGGTTAAACTTGTTAACCGCTGTAAGGAAATGCTTTACAAACCCATGGATCCCGTTCGTTGGAACTCCTTTTGAATTAATCATAAACTGCCCAGTCATTGCTGTAGCAAAATAAGCTCGAAATAATAAAGCCATCCCGTCCACTAATAACAAGGATTGACGATTGTTTTCACCCATAAAAATACCTCCTATTTCGTATAACTTTTCTATTATAACATGAAAAGCACGAGAAATTTCCTCGTGCTTTTCTTGTTTACTCTTCTTCTTTTCCTGTTGCAATTGGTGCATCCACATAAGAAATCCAATCACTATAGCTTCCAGCATAGAGCTTTACGTTTTCAAACCCTGCTTCCTTTAATGCTAAGAAGTTTGGGGAGGCTGTTACCCCTGAACCACAATAAACGATGATTTCTGCATTTCTATCTAAATCAGCAAATCGATTGATTTGATCTTGTTCGGATTTGAATGCCCCATTATCCATCCCTTCAAGCCAAACTTTGTTGATCGCATTTGGAATATGGCCTGCTGTATGATCAATCTGCTCTTCAATGCCTAAGTACCGTTTTTCCTCGCGAGAGTCGATCAAAACAGCCTCATTACTTTTGCTCTCAACGACATGCTTTACATCTTCATAAGAAGCTAGCAACTGTAGTTGAACTTCCGGTTGATAGCTGCCTTTTTCAAAGGAAGGAACTTCTGCAGTAGTTGGTAAGTCGGCTTTTACCCATTCATTGTATCCACCATTTAATACATAAACATGCTCATGACCTAAATGTTTTAGCATCCACCAAAAACGGGAAGCGAAAGCACCACCATTATCGTAGGCAACGAGGATTGTATCATTTGAAATCCCTGCCTCCTCAAGCTTACTTACAAAATCATCAATAGCTGGTAGTGGATGCCGGCCACCATGTTTCTCAACAGCAGAGGACAGGTCTTCATTCAGATGAAAATAAACAGCACCTGGCAGATGAGCTTTTTCGTACTCTTCTTTCCCCGCTGATGGGTTTGCTAGATTAAAGCGGCAATCTACAACTCTTACTTCATTTGCATCGATCTTTTGCTTTAAGTCTTTTACTCCAACTAAATGCTTCATATACTTCACTCCTCTTTTTTTAGCTGTTGATCGATTAATCTCTTAATATGTTCTTTTGGTGTCCAACAAGTAAACTTGTAAGATGGCTTCGTTTCATACCCTAAGCGCCGACAATAATAGTTCATCCCTTCAGCATGCTTTATCGGTAAAAAGTGAATACAGGTTGCACATGCATGAAAATCCTTTTCCATGAACTCCTCCTGACCTCCACCTATCCTATTACTTTTTGTTTGATGGCTTCTAGTTCCTCAATCGAGTAGTCAATCGTTAGTGCCGTAATCATGCCACTGTAGTACTCATTTGCTTCTAGTTCAATTGTTTGTAAAAAGGCATTCATCTCTTTTTCTAAGAGGTCGACATAGTGTTGCTTAATTCTTTCGCCCTCTACTGTTAAATAGGATGTGCTAGGTGTTTCTAATGCTTGCATCAATTCTTCACCAAGAAATTTGCGATCATTCTTTTCAAAGAATGACTTTGGATTTTTAAAGTAGCTCAGCGCTTTTTTAAAACTTGATGGATCTTCTTGCTGAAAGGCTGTTTCAAAATCAATGCTTTCAAAAGAATTGCTTTCATATGGACTAAAAACAAACGAGCTCTTCATTTCCTTCATCTCATGCAACAGTTTTTCCGCTTGTTCAGCAATCAATTTTTGGATATATCGCTCCGTACGAATTGTTGTTGCCCGCAGCTCCTGTGCAAAGTCAAAGCCAAAGCTTGTTAGAAAATCTCGTAGCGCCGTTTGCAATGCTGCCTTTAAGCTTCGCCCATCATCCTTTAATAACGAGGGGTTAAACGATTCTTTCAGGAAGTCATTAAAGCGTAAAAATACTCTTTGCTTTATATAGAAAACCAACTCATCAACTTCTTGATGGAGACGTTTTTCCAATGATGCAAGTCCCTGTGTTCGCACGATCTTTATTACTTCTTTTTGTTCGTTTAACAGTTGCTCTTTCTTTGCCTCCCGCTTCGATTTATCCTCTGTCGAAGAAGCAATAAACTCCTCCAATTGGTCGGATGCTCTCTTCCATTCTAATTCTGCTGATTGGATGGAAATTCTCATTAAATCTTGTTGAATAAATCGATAAAATGAGTCTTCAAATGAGCTGAAATTCGAAATCTCTAATTGTTTGTTCTCTTTTTTCTCTTGTAATGCAAGTAAACTGGAAATACCGAATAATGAAGGCTTACGAATGCCATACAGTTTAAGTTGACCACCAACATAATCCATGACATCCTTTAATTCTTCTTCATCATTTGCTAGATCGATCGCATTGACTGCAAAGAACATCTTATCCATTTCAAAACTATCTTTCACACGACCGAGTTGAATGAGAAACTCTCTATCTGCTTTCGAAAACGCATGATTATAATAAGTAACAAACAGGATTGCATCGGAATTTTTAATATAATTAAATGCAACTCCCGTGTGCCTTGCATTGATTGAATCTGCTCCAGGTGTATCTACGAGCGTTACGCCTAGCTGTGTTAATGGACTATCATAATAAACCTCAATCACTTCAACAAAGCAAGACTTCTCTTCTTTAGCAACGAAACCCTCTAATTGTGATAAATCGGTTGAGATTATTTCCCCAAATCTATCCTCAAAATAAGAGAATCCATGTAAAAATGCTTGTAGGAAAGCAAAATGAGTTTTCTCTTGCGCCTCAAAGTGATGCTTTTCTGTTAACACTTTTTCTATTTGTAGGATCGCTTCTGAGAAATTTTCCGCTTCTTTTCCAAACACATGCAATGAGCTTTGGACATCAGCAAGTATAATTTCTTTTTGCTTTACATAAACGAGCACTGTTCCATGTGTATGCTCTTCAGTTGTTGGCATAATTTTATTGATTGCAGCTGTCGTCGGGTTCGGCGAAACTGGCAATACCTTCTCTCCAATTAATGCATTTGCAAACGAGGATTTCCCTGCACTAAATGCACCGAAAAGCGCTACTGTAAATTGTTGATTCGCGAGACGTTCGCTCTTTTTGAGCAATTGCTCGGTCATACGTTTAAAACCTGGTAGATCTGCTAGGGCACCAGCAGTACTTTGTAGCTTATTAATTGTCGCTTCAACTGGAATTTCCGTTTCTTGTTTACCTTCGTTTGTTATTTCATTATTCTCTACATCAACTGACTCTATCGCCGCATTCTCTTTTTCTACTTCAGTACGTATTTCGTACTCTTCATGAATTTCTGTAATTAGCAGGACTCTGTCTTTATATTCACTGCGAAGAAGATCGACAAGCAATGCTTTGCAGTGATACTTTTCAAGTTCTAGATTTTCGGTTAGTTGCGTGAGTTGCTTGTAGTGTTTAGCTAACTCTGCTTGAACCTTCCACTCCTCTTCAACTTCAGTCAATTCTTTGTTACGTTTAGCATGGTGAATATCAGATAAACGGTTTCTAATTCCTTCAGATTGTTGCTTCACCATCTTCTTAATAGAAGCAACGACATCATTCGTATACTGCAAAACATAATCACCTGTTAACCTCGCCCCACTTTTTAATGTATCTGTTAGTAATTCGGGTACAAATGCCGTTTCATATGATTGAATGTCATCTTGAAGTTCTTGATCATAGATTTCATGCTTTTTTAGTTCATTTAAGAATAATTGCTTCACATGCCAATCGATTTGCGCAGTTACTTTCTCCTTCACATCTTCATAAAATGCACGCAAACGACCTGATCGTTCTTGTTCTGTTTTTTGCTTCGTAAAAAACATTCCAACCTTAAAGTCTTTTTGATTCGCTTCAATATATTTTTCTGCCAATTCTCTTGTTTCAAAAGGCATGATATACGCATTATCCAACAACTCATCCAATGCACGATTGACGGTGACAGGATAGTGATTTAGTTCAGATTGCAGGTTTACGCGCTTTTCCTCAACTTGCTGCAGCTTCTCCAGAATGAGCGCTCGTTCATCGTTTGGAATTTGTTGGAGCGCTTTTTCGCTTTCGTCCGCTTGAATTGCAGCTTGCTCTTCAAGATAGTGAAGATGCTCTTCTGCAAGCTTTTGTAAGGAGTGCCAAATTGTTTTTGGCAATTGCTCCTCTCCCCCTGCTAATCTTTCATGCACATAGGATTTTAAATCAGTAAATTCATTTTTCGGATGCTCAAAATCACGTAACGATGTATAAAAAATTCTTGCCGGCTCTACCCCCCATGATGCAAAGGAATCCTTCACGCCTTGCTGGAATGAAAGGAATGACAGCTCCTCTTCACGATGCTTGTCAATTTGATTAATGATCAAATACACTTCTTTTCCAGCGTTTGTTAATTCTTTTGTAAATAAGAAATTCAGTTCAGACTGAACATGGTTATAATCCATCACATAAAAAACGATATCCGCTAAATGAAGGGCAGACTCAGTTGCCACCCTATGAGCATCATCTGTAGAATCAATTCCTGGTGTGTCCATAATGACCGCATTAGCTGGTAAAGCGTTTGTTAGATGGCTGATTTCAACCGTTTCAATATGATCTCCGTCCTTGCTATGCTTCTTTAGCTCTTCATAGTCATATGGAGCAGGATATAGGAGAATCTTGCCGTTTTTAAAGAAAACCTTAGCATATTCTTCTCCAGATCTCACCTTTACTAAGTTTGCACTCGTCGGAATTGGACTTGATGGGAGTAGTGGCTCTCCGACAAGTTGATTGATCATACTTGATTTTCCAGCCGAAAAGTGGCCACAGAAGGCAATTGCAAATTCTTTATTATTAAGTTTTCGCGCTAAATCTTTTGCGCGATTCGCCGATTGGTCATCGTTTGTTTTTTCAAATTGCTCATGTAAAGCAGCAATTCTCGTTAGTAACTCTTGACTGTCAATTGCTTGTTTTGTTGACTGAACCATCACACGTACCCCTTGTTCATTTTTATACCTATTATTTTATATGATTTTTCTCACTTTTCCTATACAACTGGACAGAATGTTTTTAAAAATAACCACTATTTACATTTCAGCTGGACTCGCCCTTGTTCAATTTAATTGAATTAATGATAAATTTATCCATTGAGTTATTAATAAATGAAAAACATATTAACAACTAGTGAATGATTCTTTTATGTAAGAACTATAGATAATTTTCGATTATATCTTTAGGCGAACGCTTTACGCTGGCAACGCTTCAACTCCTCCGAAGAAAAACCATTCCTGCGTGATTTTCTTCCGAGGAGTCGTCGCCTTACACAATAGTTGAATAATTAGAGCTATAATAGTAATTCATATTTCATTAAAAATTATCACAGTGATCGTACTTAGTTAATACCAGAATGCTTGTAAAGTATGTATTAGTGTTACGTCATTTGTAAAACAAGTATTTACATTCTAATCGTATAAAAAAGATCCAGAATTTAATTCTGAACCTTAGTCATTCGGTAATTCAATTTCTGTTTTTTTGGTAAACATGTCTTTATAATTCGTTAAGGATTTGAGTGCTTTTTCCTCTTCGCGTATACGTATTGTTAAAATCCATGCATTGAGAGCTGTAAATAGTGCTGCTGTGAACAAAGCATGAAATAGCAACGGTATCACAATAATCTCTAGAGCAACGATTATATAATTCGGGTGCTTGAGCCATTTATACGGACCTTTTTGGACGATCTTTGCATTCGGTAGGACGATGATCTTCGTATTCCAATATCGGCCTAGAGAAGCAATTGCCCATAGCCGACCTAACTGGAGAACAATAAATAATGGTACTAAATAAAAAAAGAGTGGTGGTTCTCCTTCAACAAAATAGTTAACTTCAACCCATAATGATACAAAGAATGCTACATGCATTACGACCATAAAAGGATAATGAGCTTGTCCGAACTCGATCCCGCCCTGACTCTTTATCCATTGTTCATTTCGCTTTGCTAAAAACAACTCGACTACTCTCTGAGCGATGATAAAAAAGAAAAAGATTGAAAATACAAACTCCATCATACCCACTCCAATAGTAAAAGTTCTGAGCTAAACCCGGGCCCTAGTGCACATGCCAAGCCAAGTTCTCCACCTTTTGCCTGCTTCATAAATCGATTTAATACGTATAGAATTGTTGGTGAAGACATATTGCCAAATTGTTTAAGTACTTCTAGTGAAATTCTTGTTTTATCCTCATCAAATTTTAATGAACTCTGATAAGCATCAATTACTTTCTTCCCACCGGGATGAGCAATAAAATGGTCAACTTCTTGCAATTTAACGCTTTTCTCATGAAGGAATTTCTCCACATTCGGTTTTAACCACTTATCAATGACATCTGGTATATCTTTTGAAAAAATAACGTATAATCCGTCATCCTTCACATCCCAACCCATGACATCTAAAGAGTTCTTCATCGTTGTAGATTGTGTTCCATGAATTTTAGGGACGTGAGGAATAGCTTGCCACTGCTGTCTTTCCACCTCGTCGCCTACCATCAAGACGGCAGCTACCCCGTCAGCGAATAGAGAAGTTCCAATCAAATTGCTTTTACTGCGATCATTTTTTTGGAATGTTAAGCTACAAAGTTCAACTGATAGGAGGATGACCTTTGCATTTGGATAGGCTAAGCAATATTCATACGCTCTTGACAAACCCACTGCTCCACCTGCACACCCAAGACCCCATAAAGGGATACGCTTTGTTTGCTCATTAAAAGGTAAAATGTTCATAATCCTCGCATCTAAAGTTGGTGTAGCAAGACCAGAGCTTGATACGGTAAAAATTGCATCAATTTCTTCGTATGAAATTTGCTTCTTTAAATAAGCTTCACTTTGTAAGCAAGATTGAATCGCTTCCGCTCCTAATTCAACGCTCATCTCTACGTAGGCATCATTCTTTTCTTGAAACGAATGGTCAACCCCAAACCAATCAAGACCTTTAGCAAAATACCTACTTTCAATTTGGCCGTTTTGGAACACCTTTAATAAGCGATTTAAATCTTTGAACGAATTAGAAAACAGCTTTTTAGCAAAATCGGTCACCTCATTTTGATCAATGCGATGTGGCGGATGAGCTTCAGCTACAGATACAATATACGGCATAACAATTCGTCCTCTCTTAAATATAGGTTATTTTCCCAAAAATAGAGGAAACTATTCATTTATTACACAAAAAAATCCTCCTAATCGGAGGAACTTGAATATTCGTTTTGAAGGTGTTGCTGTGCAGCTTTATTTTAACAGTTATAGCATGGTAGATTCATTGGATAATGTTTTCCAATTGCTAATGATTTATTAGACCATATTGAGAAAGGGCAAGTTGTCCTTATTTTCTCTTCAATATTCAATTCCTCTAAGTTTTATTTAATTAACCTACCTTCGAATTTCGCAGGCAGTTATTCCATACTTGCAGCTTATTACGAAAGGAGGTTTAAGATTTACACCTTCCCCATTCATTTTCTAATATACTCATTTCCCATAAGCTCCAATATTCATCTCCTATCTTCCGATAATCTCTAAGTAGACCATCTTTTACAAAGCCCACTTTTTCATAACTCCTAATAGCTGATTCATTGAAATCGAATACTCCCAAGCTAACTCTATGTAAAGAGTACTCGTTGAAAGCAATATCGAGTGCTGCACTTACCATCTTTTGACCAATACCCTTTCCACGAATGCTTGTGTTCCCTATTAATACTTTACCGATTCTTGCAGAGCGGTTTTTTAAATCAATATTATTTATAGATATATGTCCAATAGTTTCGTTGGTTTCATTTAAGACTACTTTAAAGATATATGTGGCTGAATTTTTATTATTTGTCCCTTTTATGTACTGAGTTAATTGTTCTTCATCTAATGGATGATTAAAATTAGGCCCTGCCCATTGCATAAGAAATTCGGGAGAGTCTATCCAGCTTATTAATAAATCAAAATCGTCTCTACCAAAGTACTCTAACCTAAGCATTTGATAAATTTCACCCCTCTTAACACTTTTCATTTTATCTGGATGATACCACTACACACCTAATTTTTCACTTTATTTATTTTTTGGTAGAAGACCGTCATCAGTCTTCAACATAATTGCCCCTTTTGTGAAATAAGAAAAGGACATTTCCACTGAACAAGAAATGCCCTCATTTGCGGAATAAAAAAAGCTCTTTCTAATTGCTTAGGAAGTTCGTTCAATTTGGAATTGAAACTTATGATGTTTAATCCCAAATATTAGGTCTAGCTATTCCCATTTGTCTCATATAATCTAACAGTTGACCCGTATGTACTGATTCGTGGTAAGCAATTCGTAATAGCATATCACCCAAAGAACGCATGTACCCCACATCTTCACGATGAATCATTTTTGTTTCTAGATCTAAGCTAGGGATTGCTTTAATATAGTGCTCAAAATCCTTTCTATATTGCTTAACAAAATTCAATTCATCTTCTACTGAGATAAATTCTTTATCAACAAAAGGATTATTTAATTCATCAAGAGTATGAGAACCACCTGCAATTAACATATTATGATAGTAATACTCTCCTTCTAATACATGTCTAATCATTTCGGCACAAGACATTGCCTCTTTGTCTGGTTTCCACCCCAACATATCATTTGGAATTGAACTCCATACTATTATGCTTCTTCTTCTAATCTCTTTAAAATTTAGTAACAATAATGCTTGTCTATCCATACAATTAACCTCCCTCATAATAATGAAAATTTAATAGATTTATTTTAACATCTAAATACTTCGACTATAATCGAAGTATGACCGATTTATTGAGGAGTGTACTTACATGAAATACGTACCTGACATTTCACATAGTGCGAAGCTAATTGCAGACTCATCACGAGCAAGTATTTTGCAATGTCTTATGGAAGTGGATGGTTTACCAGCTTCAGAGCTAGCCGATAAAGCAGGGATCACTTTGCAAACTGCTAGTAGCCATTTGAGTAAACTAGTAGAAGGTGGTTTATTGACAATGGAAAGACATGGTCGACATAAGTATTATAAGATTGCTAGTAAAGAAGTAGCAGAAGCTATTGAATCTTTAAGTGTATTAGCACCTGAGCCAAAGGTAAATTCATTAAGGAGCCACCGTTCCAATCAAAAATTAAAAACGGCTAGAAGTTGTTATGACCACCTTGCAGGACTTTTAGGCGTACAAATAACGGAAGGATTATTAACCAAGGGGTATCTATTAGATGAATCAAGTAAGAATGAATTTGTTATCACAGAATTAGGGATTGAATTTTTTAAAGGATGGGATATTGATACCGAGGAATTGCAAAAGTTAAACAGATATTTTGCAAAAAAATGTTTAGATTGGAGTGAACGAAAATATCACTTAGCCGGCTCATTAGGCAGTGCGATTATGAATTATTTACTTAAAGAAAAATGGATAGAAAAATTACCTGAACGACAAATTCTGATTACTAAATATGGAAACAAAAAGTTTGATGAACAACTAGGAATAACATCTGTTTTATTAGAGTAAAAAGTATTCACTTTTATTGTTAGCGTCAAATGATCCAAACTTAGAGAAAGTGGGATCATTTGGCGCTTACAATCCTAAATCATGTGAAAATTAAGGCTGCGTTCTAATTTTTAAGAAGCTTTTATTTCGTCTTGATCTTTATTCCTATTTTTCCGATTTCCTACCATATTAAATAAGATATTTAGGAAGATTGCAGAGAAGCTTCCAGCAACGATGCCGTTTTCTGTTAAGATGCGAATGCCACTTGGCAGTTCAGCAAACATTTCTGGAACGACCGTCACACCAAGTCCTAACCCAACAGAGATCGCAACTATGAGCAAATTCTCCTGTAAAGCAAAGTCCACCTTGCTGAGCATCTTTATCCCATAAGCGACGACCATTCCAAACATCGCAACCATTGCACCACCTAGTACGGATTTAGGGATGACAGTTGTTAATGCACCAATTTTAGGTACTAATCCTAGTAAAATTAAGAAGAAACCTGTTACATAAATGACGTTTTTCGTTTTAACACCTGATAATTGCAGTAAGCCGACATTTTGTGAATATGTTGTATACGGGAACGCGTTAAAAATTCCCCCAATGAAAATGGCTAACCCTTCTGCACGATAACCTTTTGCTAAGTCCTTTTCTTCTACCTTCTTGTTAACAATATCACCTAGCGCAAAGTAAACACCTGTTGATTCTACTAAACTAACGATTGCTACGAGTGTCATTGTTAAAATTGCAGTTACTTCAAATGTAGGAGTTCCGAAGTAAAATGGCTGTGGCATATGGAAGAACGATGCCTCTTTCACTGGAGAAAAATCAACCATGCCCATCGCAAACGCGATCACTGTGCCTAAAGCGATTCCTAAAAGGATTGAGATTGAACGTATAAAGCCTGTAAAAAACTTATATAGAATAATAATGAATAAGAGCGTACCAAATGCAAGACCAATGTGCATTAAGCTACCGAAGTCACTGCTTCCTTGACCGCCAGCCATATTGTTCATCGCAACTGGAATTAGGGTTAGCCCGATGATTGTGACAACAGATCCTGTAACAACAGGTGGAAAGAATCGAACGAGCTTACCAAAAAATCCTGCAATAAGAAGAACGATTAAACCTGAGACAATGATTGCGCCATAAATTGCAGTAATCCCGTACTCTCCGCCAATTGCAATCATGGGACCTACTGCGGTAAATGTACAACCTAATACAACGGGTAATCCAATTCCAAAAAAACGATTCTTCCAGACTTGAAGAATGGTAGCGACACCACACATCAAAATGTCAATTGAAACTAAGTATGTTAATTGTTCAGGTGTTAATCCTAATGCACCACCAACAATTAGTGGAACAACTACTGCACCTGCATACATCGCAAGTACATGCTGAATCCCTAATGAGCCCAATTTTAATGGATTGTTCATGTTAGTTGCTCCTTTTTCTCTGTATTCTTAAACGTAATCTCTCCATCTTTTAAAGATTCAATGATGGCTAATGATTCAACTCGAACACCTGAATCACGCAATGATTGTCCGCCATCCTGGAACCCTTTTTCAATAACAATCCCAATTCCAGCTACTTTTGCACCAGCCTTTTTCGCAATGTCCAATAAGCCTATTGCAGCTTGTCCATTCGCTAAAAAATCGTCGATGATTAAGAGACAATCATTTTCATCAATGAATTTCGTAGATACCGAAATATCGTTTGACTCTTGTTTTGTGAAAGAATAAACCGTAGAAGTATATAAATCATTTACTAATGTTAATGACTTCCGTTTTCTCGCAAATACAACCTCTACATTCAGTTGCAATGCCGCCATAACAGCAGGCGCAATTCCAGAAGACTCGATCGTTAAGATTTTTGTAATGCCTTCTTCAGCAAATCGTTTAGCAAACTCCCCGCCAATCTCCTTCATTAGAATTGGATCAATCTGATGATTTAAGAAGGAGTCTACTTTTAAGACAGACTCTGATAACACAATGCCCTCATTGCGAATTTTTTCATGTAAGCGTTCCATGTATTTCTCCCCTTCTAAACATATCTTGTGTAAAAAAACAAAAAACCTAATGACATTGCACCCAACAACTGAGTGAAGCAATGCCTTAGGTTTTAGAAGGCCACAAAAAAGCACATATGTATGTGAATCATTGTCTGCTCACTCATAGTCAGATCATTTACGGTAATCCGGTAGAAACTTGCAAGCCATATCCTTGCGATTATATGAATGAATGTCTATTAAATTTATAAATTATTATATCACTATAGTGGACAGTTGCAAGTGAAAATTGACGAATTTACGAACTTTTTAATGGATAAATTACCCGAATATTCGTATATACAATTTTATTCCTCTCTTTCCAATTTCACATCCATCTCTCTACCTATATTTGTGTTTTCCTCACTTCACAATTTATTCACATTTTTTGTGAACTTCAAGTGATTTATATCACCTATATATCAACTTTCTACTATTTCCATAGTGAAAAAGTAACGAATGAACAATTTGTGAACTGAGATAAAGGTAGTAGATTATTGATCATTCTTTTGTATGATGAAGGTGTAGAAATTGCTATTGACCATTTTTAAACAAAGGAGTGAACGAACAATGACTAAGGCAGAAAGGAAACTTGATACAAAACGTGAGGTTGAAGAGGGCACGTCTTTAAAAGGAACATTAGCTTCCGTTTTCTTTGTAGGCCTTTTTCTCATCGTAACATGGGTCGGTGTATTTATGTTATTTGTTGACAGATTTTAGTGAAGTGTAAAAAAGGGGGTATACGTTATGCATATTCATAAATATGAAAAAATCTGGCTTGCATTTGGTGTTGGAACGCTCTTATTCTTTTTATCCGTTCTAGGTGTAAGTGCCTTTTATTTAGGAAACCAGCCACCAAGCTGTATCGCGACTGTTGATCCAGAAAAATTGGATACACGGGCACCATTTAATGAGCCAGGTTTAAAGAAAGTTGAAGGAAAAGCATGGGATTATGAACTTGTATTTATATCAGAAACGTTTAATTACACACCAGGAAATGTTGAGGTTCCACTTGGTGCAAAAGTTAAAATCATTGCAACAACAAGAGACGTCATTCATGGATTTCAAGTTGCTGGAACAAACATCAATATGATGCTTGAACCTGGTTACATTAGTGAGATCGTTACAACCTTTGATAAAACTGGTGAATACTTAATTCTATGTAATGAGTATTGTGGTGTTGGACACACGCTTATGACTTCTAAGATCGAGGTGGTTGAATCATGATAAAATCTGTAACGAATAAACTCGATCGCCGAGATGGCAAGCTTGTAATGGCCCATATGTATGTTGCATTTATATCATTACTTATCGGTGGCCTTGCGGGGTTATTGCAAGTTTTAGTTCGATCAGGTAAATTTGAGTTACCTTTAGGAATTGGATACTATCAGGTTTTAACTGTTCATGGAGTCATTCTAGCGTTAGTGTTAACTACCTTTTTCATTATGGGCTTCATGTTTTCTGCTGTCAGCATAACATCTGGCACGTTCACAGGTAAACAACGGAAGCTTGCTTGGGCTGGTTTCTGGCTTATGCTAACAGGAACCCTGATGGCTACTGTCATGATTTTATTAAATGAAGCAACAGTTCTGTATACGTTTTATGCTCCATTACAAGCACATGCCATCTTCTATATAGGTTTAACTCTTGTTATTGTTGGAAGTTGGTTTGGTAGCGCAACCATTATAATGAAATATGCAGAATGGAAAAGAGCCAATCCTGGCCAACCTAGTCCACTGTTAACTTTTATGGCTTTAGTAAATATCTTAATGTGGATTGTTGCAACGATTGGTGTTGCTGCAACGGTACTTATTCAATTATTGCCTTGGTCTTTAGGCTTAGTAGATACTGTTAACGTAGCCCTTAGTAGAACATTGTTCTGGTATTTTGGTCATCCACTCGTTTATTTCTGGTTACTTCCGGCTTATATGGCATGGTATGTAATCATTCCTAAAATAATAGGTGGAAAGATTTTCTCTGATTCACTTGCACGTCTATCATTTATTCTGTTCTTGCTGTTCTCAATCCCTGTTGGATTTCATCACCAACTTTTGGAGCCGGGAATTGATGCTGCATGGAAATTCCTACAGGTTGTTCTTACATTCCTAGTAGTTATTCCATCATTAATGACTGCATTCTCTTTATTCGCTACATTTGAAACATTTGGTCGCTCAAAAGGGGCCAAAGGCTTGTTTGGTTGGGTAAAGAAACTCCCTTGGAAAGATGCAAGATTTGTTGTACCTTTTATCGGCATGCTCGCGTTTATTCCGGCAGGTGCAGGTGGAATAGTCAATGCTTCTCATCAAATGAACCAAGTTGTTCATAACACGATTTGGGTAACCGGACACTTCCATCTAACGGTTGCCACTGCAGTAATTCTTACATTCTTTGGAATCTCTTATTGGTTGGTTCCACATATTACTGGGCGCAAGCTTTCTAAAACATTAAATAAACTAGCCATTATCCAAGGTGTGTTATGGGCTGTCGGTATGACATTTATGTCAGGTGCTATGCATGCTGCTGGTTTACTTGGCGCACCACGACGCTCTACTTTCTCTGATTATGGCGGATCAGCACAAGCGACTGAATGGATTCCTTATCAAGTTGCCCAAGCTGTCGGTGGATCAATTCTATTCTTGTCAATCATTGTAATGATTTACGTCTTTGTACAACTAGCATTCTTTGCACCTAAAGGAGAAGAAGAATATCCAGTAGGAGAACCAGCTAATTCTGCTGATCGTCCTCCTCTTGTATTTGAAAACTGGAAGCTTTGGATGGGTATCCTCGTTCTGCTAATCTTATTCGCTTATACGGTACCATTTATTGACCTGATTCAAAATGCCCCACCAGGTTCAAAGCCATTCCAGCCTTGGTAAATTATTATATAGTATAAAAAGCTTGCAGGAGGATACCTGCAAGCTTTTTTATGTGACGCGTATTTTCTTTGCTGCCGGATTTTTGTTTACTAGTAAAACTGCACATAGAATAAGTGCTGCTCCAACAAATTGATTTAATCCTAATTGTTCACTAAACACAAAGACTCCTACTAATGTTGCCACAACCGGTTCTATTGTAGCGATTACAGACGCTTTGCTGCCCTCAGTATGTTCAAGTCCCCAAGTATACAGGAAATACGCAAATACCGTTGGAACAAACCCTAACCCGATGCTTAGCAATAAAACTTCCTTTGTAAATAGAACATCGAACTTCGTCCATAATTGCGTCACTGGAACTAAAAAAATCGCTCCAACGATAAATGTATAAAAAGTAACAGCAAATGGTTGGTATTTCTTTAACGCAAACTTGCCGAAGATCGTATACAACGCATAGCCTAGCCCTGAACCTAGTCCAGTTAATATCCCAATCCATGTAATCTCCGAATTGCTCGCTGAGAAACCTGCAATCAATGCACACCCTACAATCGTTCCAATAACCGCCATCACCTTAAATCTATTCATCGTTTCTTTCAAAAACAAAAATGAGAGAATTGTAACAAATGCAGGTGATGTATAAAGCAAGATAACAGCAACGGACACTCCCATTTCATTAATTGTTGTAAAATAGCAGTAATTAAAGAACGCAATGCTCAGTATTCCTGTTCCAATAAAATACTTTAAGTCTGAAACGTTCTTAAGCTTAAGCTGTTTCCTGTACCATATTACTCCAATGATAAGAAGAAAGATTGCAGCCCAAACCATACGAATTGCGACAATTTCCATTGGTGAAAAATGATGATGGTCTAAGCCTTTTACAAACAGTGCAATCATTCCCCACAAACTTGCCCCTGCTGCAATTAATAAATATGCCTGATATTGTTTCATGAAACGTCCCCTAAAAACTTAAGTTAACTTATATACCTTCGTATATTTATCATGTAAATAATCAACTAAATATTGAGCATTCAGCCCTTCACCTGTTACATCATTTAAGATATCTAAAGGTTTTTTTGTTTTTCCAAAAACATGTACTTTTTCACCAAACCACTTTTTAATCGGCTCTAAGTTTCCTGTTTCTAACAATTGATCATAATCCGGTAGATCCTTTAGCATAGCATGCTTAAACTGAGCAGCATACATATAGCCTAAAGCATATGATGGAAAGTATCCAAAGCTTCCTCCTGCCCAGTGAACATCTTGTAATATTCCCTGTGCATCATTTGGAGGTGTAATCCCCAAGTATTCTTCATACTTCTTATTCCATACAGTAGGCAACTCATCAACTGTATACTCGTCATTGAACAAGCCTTTTTCAATTTCATACCGAATCATAATATGAAGTGCATATGTTAGTTCGTCTGCCTCAATACGAATAAAAGAAGGCTTTGATTCATTGATAGCACGGAAATAATCTTCAACTGAAACATCTTCAAACTGCCCATCTGTATGCTGCTTAAGCAACTCATAATTATGCTTCCAGAATGATTCATTTCTACCAACGAAGTTTTCATAAAACAATGATTGCGATTCATGAATTCCCATTGACGTTCCTTGACATAACGGTGTTCCTGATAGCTCTTCTGAGATGTTCTGCTCATACATTCCATGGCCACCTTCATGGATTGTACCAAATACTGCTGTACGGAAGTCCTTTTCGTCATACTTAGTCGTAACTCGGACATCTCCAGGGTTTAAGCCAATCGCGAAAGGATGAACTGTTTCATCTAATCTACCAGCGGCAAAGTCATACCCGATTTGTTCAAGAATATCCTTGCTAAGGTCTCGCTGTTTTTCTTTTGGGAAATGCTCATAAAGGAAATCTGTTTTCGGTTTATGAGTTGATTCAGCAACTTTTTGGATAAGCGGAACGAGTTGTTCTCTTAATTGCCCGAATACATGATCCAACGTTTCAACCGTAACCCCAGGCTCATACATATCCAATAAAGTATTATACTTATTGCCTTCATAACCCCAATACTCAATAAACTTTTTGTTCGTAGCTACTATTTTTTCTAAATATGGTTTAAACAGAGAAAAGTCCGACTTCTCCTTTGCCTCTTCCCATACTGTTTCAGCTTGAGAAGTAAGCATTACATATTCCTTATATTCATTCTCAGGAATCTTCTTATTTCTATCGTATTCCTTCTCACATTCTTCAAGCAGTTTTTGTGTGCGTATTGACAATGATTCTTTATAAGAACTTAATTCCTCGATATACTGTTTCATTTCCTCTGAAACGGATCGCTTCATAATTTCAGAAGAAAGAACACCAATTGTTTCAGATCGCTGCTGAATCGCTTTTTTTGGTGCTCCAGTTCTTAAATCCCAAAAAATTAAACTAAGTGCTTCATTAAATGCAGTTGTATGTTTTACATAATCGACAAATTGTTCTTCTGTCGTACGGGTATTTTCTGTCATTGTCATTTTCATTCCTCCAAGCCTAATTTATTCGATTTCATTTTATCATAATTTTCGAATCTGTCTTACAAAAAAGGTTTAGGTTGAGTCCACACGCAAAGTAATTTATGATGAAAGTAGTACATTACATAATAAAGGAAAGAAAAAAATCATGCGCTATTTCTTATTACTTATAGTTCTCGTCTCATTTTTTGATATGTTTGCCCAGCTGCCTATTATGAGTCCTTACGCACAAAGTCTCGGGGCGTCACCAGCAATTATTGGGTTGGCAGTAGGAATGTATTCTTTTACGAATATGTTTGGAAATATATTTGCAGGTTATTTTATTGATCGAAGAGGAGCCAAGGCTGTCCTCATATTTGGGCTTCTATTAACAGGGGTTGGTCTCTCTACCTATTCGTTCATTGATACACCAACACATCTTCTTATCGTTCGATTCATCCATGGGTTTATGAGTGGATTTATCGTCCCAGCAGCATTCACAATGGTTGCTAATAAAAGCGAGAAAAATCAACAAGGAAAATCAATGGCTATCTCTGGTGCCGCAGTTGGACTATCAGCCATATTAGGGCCGGCATTCGGTGGCATCATGGCAGCAAGACATGACGAACAGCTTGTATTTACCATTCTTTCAGTTGTGATGATCGTTTTTGGCATAGCTGCGCTCATTCTTTTACCCAAGACAAATACTGTTATAACTCGTCGGATCGAACGACCGCTTGGAATACTTATAGACTTATTAAAAAATCGCATGGTCGCCATTAGCTATATCGGCGCATTTACACTGCTATTCGCCCAAGGAGTGCTCGCTTATATGCTACCGCTAAAAGTTGTCAGCATGAATTATGATACTCAAATGAGCGGTGCTTTGCTAAGTACGTTTGGAGTTACGGCAATTCTGATGTTTTTATTGCCTATTAATAAAATCTATGATTCCTTTAAGCAGCACCACTTAATGGTGCTCGGACTAGTAACCATTGGAATCGCTTTAATTTTTCTAAGTGTATCTGATGCGATTGTCCTTTTATTCGCCTGTATGGTTGTATACGGAATCGGTTTTTCATTGTTGTTTCCTTCTATTTCAGCGATGCTCGTCCGCTATACGACGGAGGAAACGAGAGGACAAGCATTTGGTCTATTTTACGCGTTTTTCTCACTTGGAGTCGTGGCTGGATCAACAGTTACCGGCGTACTTGAAGTTTCATTTCAGGGAGGGTTTTTAATAGCTGCTGGCATACTCATCCTAACAGGGATTTCAATCTACATCTTTTTACGAAAACGCGGAGTACCAGCTCCAGTTTAAAAGAAGGACTAGACCTTTGTTTTTGCAATCGAGTAGAGGGAAAATAAATCAACTTATCTTCCCTCCTCCTTGTTTAAAGTTACACCTGCAAACAATATGGCGCATATCAATTTCTTGACCAAAATCAGTGGAAACAAATAACCGCCTCCGTTAATCCTAACACCAATATAGGTCCATACAAGGAATGTAACAGAAGAGTAAAGGATAATTTATCTCATCAAAATAATAATCAACAGAATCAACAATCCCCACAGACTGCCTACATTCATCAATATCGACAATATTAGAGCTAACGAATGTATAAAATACAACCATAGGCATGGAAAATCCATGTCTTTTTGTGTTTAAAGAAATTACTTACATACAATTACTTCGCGAGTAAATGACATTTTCTTAATGGTAGCTCGGTCAGTTATGACAAATCCCGCATGAGTAAGGATTTCATCGATTGGTTCAACGGTTACCACTACTACTTTTTCAGCAAATCTACGGGCACTTCTGAGGATTTCGAGTTGCTCTTTAGGAGTGATGACCGAACACAGATTATAGGGCAAATCGATAATCGCTACATCATATTGAATTGTAACGTCACGGATATCTTTCAATGTTACTTCTCCTGTAAACCCGAAATGGGCAATATTTTCTCTCGCTCCACCAAGAACAAGAGGATTCTTGTCACTCCCCGCAATATTAATCCCCATTGATAAGGCTTCTACTAGTACGGTACCAATTCCACAGCAAGGATCAATTGCCTTTATTCCAATGGGATTAGGAATGGCGATATTCACAATCGCTCTTGCTACACGTGTGTTTAGAGCAGTAGAGTAACTATGCGGTTTCTGCTGATGGCGAAACCATATAGACTCACTTTCAACAAAATCTCCGAATACCCATCTTCCGTTGACAACCATAACACCAAACAATCGCTGTGGGCGGTGAATATCAGCGACACCATTGATATGTAATCCAATTTCCTTCTCAATTGCACGTCGATTCTCAAATCCTTCTTGTTCCGCTTTTGAAGAACCTCGTGTTTTCACATAAATCACCTTAAATGTTTCACCCATTACTTGTAAGGTTGCTACTTGTTTAAGAAGATCTTGAAGGCTTTTCCCCTCATAAAGGACAGCAACCCTTTCCTTCATGAACGGACTTCTACTTGGATCAATCTTTATATGGCTTTCCACAATACCAGTTTGAGGCCCAACCCCAAATAATGTGCGCATTTCTAAAGCACATAATGAACGTTCCTCTTCATAACAGTTGTAAGTATAAAAATAGGTCGTTAATTTTGTACTTAAACAATCCAACAGTTCTCATCCTTTTTTCTATCAAATGATAAAAGGCAATAGGTATGGTCTTATCTGACTGTACCTATTGCCTCTCTTGATGAAGTTTTACTTAAAAAACACCTTGTCTATATTATACTTCGACTTGAGTTCATTAATAATGAACGTCTCATAAATTTCTCTATGTACAGGTTCTTCAATCACACAAACTTCAATTTTAGTAACTTCATCTCTATGCATTTTGATTGGAGATACAGTATCCTCAAAATGTTTTTTTATTCTCGGTCTCAACTTCCTTGCCTTACCAACGAATAATAACTCTTTATTATTGTTATAAAACATAAAGATACCACCCTTATCTCTAGGGATAAGATGAAAATCAGTAAACCCATAAATATTACTTAGCTCAGGATTTTTCTGTTTGGTAATGGTAACACTTGGTTTTGGAATCGTTATATTGATCACTTCGTGCAAATCCTCCTTCAATTTCTCTTTAAATACTATCATAAAAGGAATTAAATAACCTTATTTACTTGTGTCAGTAATGGTTTTGTTATCCATTTTTTAGTATCACCAAAGCTCAATTAATTTATCATGCTGCAAATACGATAATGACGCCCTTCCTCTTTCATTACCACAAAATGGACCTAATACATAATATAAGTGGCGATAGGATACACCTAGAAAATTTCGTACTTCTCCTTATATACCTCCTCATCAGCGGTTTGCAAGATTAAATCCGCTAGCCGGCTTTCAAGTGGAAAGCCGAGGATTTGTATATTTTTCAGCCATTTTTGTTGCTTTCATACTTAATAATTTCGTTAGTTCACGGAGAAATGTCGTATCTTCGAGCATCTGAAAAGTCGAAACAGATAGTTTTCGTAGAGGCGTATCCCTTTTGTACACCTCATTTACTAGTTCCACTTCTCTCAATAATATCATGTGCATTAATAAAATTTATCAAGGAAACTTTTATTATATAATAAGAAGCTTGGGGTTTGTGTTATTGAAGAATTGGTTCAACTGGCATGATTTCTTCAATTTTCCCTTTGACTTCTTGTTCTTCATTTTTAGGGATGAGAATATGAACAGTCCCATTGTCTTTATGTGAACGAATAAGACGCCCAATTCCTTGGCGTAGCCTTAGCATCATATATGGCAAATCAACCTCATTAAATGGGTCTGTTGCAGCTTCTCTTTTTGCCGTGAAAACAGGATCATTCGGTGGATAAGGCAATGAATAAATCAAGACATTCTCAAGTGAACGCCCAGGAACATCGAGACCTTCCCAAAGAGAATATGAGCAAAGAACAGATTGTTCCTCATTTTGAAATTGAGACACCAATGTACTAATCTCTCCGTCACCTTCAAAATAAGTAGTCCACGGTAACTCATTAGCCATCCTTTGTTTGAAGGCTAACATTTCATGCTTATGAGCAAATAGCAGCAATCCACGCCCTTCGCTTGCCTCTAGTGCATGTCTAACATATTCATCCTTTGCATCCAAATCCTCTTGTACCAACTGAGGTAAGAATACTTTCATGTTTTCTTCATAATGGAATGGTGAATTAACGTTAAATGATAAGTACGTTCCAACACCTAAACTATTCGCAAGATAATCGAATGATTTTTCTGTAGACAAGGTTGCTGAAGAAAAAACAAACGGCATCTTTTGTGAAAAAACTTCATCCTTCAAGATTTCTTCTACTAATCTTGGCATAATGACGAGTGTTCTTTCTAAGTCCACCTCTTCAAACCAATAGATTCCCTTTAAATCTTTAATAAATAACGTAAGAGAATAACCGATTTGTTCAAGGTACTCTTCAACGATCTTCAAATCATATTCTTCAATCGTATACATTTCACTTTCAAAAACCAATTCTTCTTCAAGCTGGTGAATCCACTGTAGTAATTGTTTCGCTTTTTTCTCGACAAGCGGCGTTTTTTGCACTGTTTTCTTATCAGATGAGTTTTCTTGATCTGCAGCATCCATAAGAACCGTAAAGAAATCTTCATTCAGTTCTATAATCGTTTCGATTGTATGCAATGTTTTCTCTCGAACATCGTTTGCCATTAACTTCGTAAGCAAAGACTCTAAAATTTGTTCAGTAAACCGGTACGTTAACGCTTTTTGTGCAGCAAATTCTAGTAAATGACCTTCATCAAATACAACTGATGAATATTCAGGTAGTAACGGCAATTGGCCTTCACGCTTTCTCGCCTCTTTTGTCCAAATATGTTCCATATAAAAATCATGTGAACAAATAATAAGATCAGTAGATTTTCGGTAGTAATCTCTGTGTAGTGTTTGTCCACAACGATGACGTTGGTCGCAGGAAAAACAGTCTTGTAATGAATCCCATCCAACCTTTTCCCACTCTTCATTCGTTAAATGCGGATAGTCTTTGCGATCACCATATTTTTCATATGTTTGCATCGATGCATCTGCGTGAACGAAATCTGGAAGATCAAGATAGATTTCTTGGAAGACTTCCGACTCAGAAACCTTTGTGTCTAACTTTTTCAAGCATAAATACTGATTGCGAGACTTTGCCAAGCGAACGTCGATGTTTAGCTCTAGAACCTTTTCTAGCTTGGCAATATCTCCTTCTTTTTTTACAAGCTGCTCAATAAGCGTCTCATCCGCACACGCGATGATCGCTGGTTTATTTGTATATCTTGCATATGCAATTGCATACAGCAAATACACGATTGTTTTACCAGTACCGACACCAGCCTCTGCAAAAATTACTTTTTTATCCTTATAAGCGTTTTCTAGCTGATACGCCATGAAAATTTGTTCATCTCTAATTTCAAAGCCAGCATCAGGCAATATATCGTAAAAAACATCACCGATCCACTCACCTAATTTATCATAAAATGTTTCTGTTTTACTAATTGCAAATGGCAACCGGTTTTGCATGAAAGTAACCCCCACATAAATTCCAATATTAAAAGAACATGAACCATTTTATCTTATATTTAAAAACTGTCAAGGAATATACGTAAAATGAAAAACAGCCCCGCATGGGCTGCAACTAGTTTTATAAGCCGTCTGACCAAGTATAATCCTTTGACAATGAAAAAGTAAGTGCTCGCTGAATTTCTTCTTGAGCCAATTTCAACCGTTCTAGTGCTTGTTCTCGATCTTGTTCACCTTGTAATGAAGCAAATTCAACAGACTTTTGAATCGCTAACGAAATTCTTTCATAATCAATATAACAATCCTTCATTGTCAATTCCCTCCTTACGACATACATAATGACTATATTATTCAATATCATTCATCTTCATACCTCTTATTTTTAAAAAGACAATAGACATAGGTTCATATAACTTTATCAGTCATTTAGATATTCTCCTTTAATTTAATTAAAAGGGATTGGTTAAAAAAAGCCAGAATTATAAATTAATGAGAAAGGAGTGAGTTTACAATGAAAATAACCCATTATTCTCTCCGAAATTTAAAGAAGTTAAGGTGCACTGTTTTGATTCAAATGAATTCCTTGAGCTTACAGATAAAGAGCTACTAAAGAAGATTTTAGACGAAATAAACAGTAGCCGAAGAGAAAATGCTAGTGAAATGGAGTTCTCAGAAGATAATAATGCAGAAATCGAGACCGTAATCGGTCAAAAGCATCACATGACTTAATGGGAAAATGGAAAAATTCGAATATAAGGTTTTTACCTTCATACAAATCTGAATCACTTATGCAACTAATCGCACCCTTTCGTTCCACGAAAGGGTGTGTTCAGTTACTATATTATTGCTCACGTCGTGGTCTTTTTCCCCAATATTGATAGTAGTCAGTTCTAATAAATCCATTAAAGAGTTTTCGTTTTTTCGTTGCTTTTTGACCGTAAACTTCTTCGAATTGTTCATCAGATGTGAGCATGTAAACTGACCATGTATCATGTGGTCGAAGTGCTTCTCCCATTTCCGCATACATTTTTTGTACCATTGGCTTGTCACCAAGTCGCTCTCCGTATGGTGGGTTTCCAACGATTACACCATATTCCTTTGTCGTTGTAAAATCGCGCACTTGCATTTGCTTAAATTGAACAAGGTCAACTAGTCCTGCTTCAAAGGCATTTTCATTTGCGATTTTCACCATACGATGATCGATATCAGTACCGGTAATATCTAATGGCTGATCATATTTTGCTAAGTCTTCCGCTTCCATTCTTACATCATCCCATACCTTGTCCGGAATCCAGCTCCACTCTTCTGCTAAAAATTCGCGGTTAAATCCCGGTGCGATGTTTTGCCCGATTAATGCTGCTTCAATTGGAATCGTACCCGAACCGCAGAAAGGATCAACAAATGGACGGTCTGGATGCCAGTTTGTCAATAACACAAGTGCCGCTGCTAATGTTTCTTTAATTGGTGCTTCCCCTTGATCAGCTCTATAGCCACGCTTATGTAAGCCTGCACCACTAGTATCAAGCGTAATTGTAGCTACATCTTTTAACAGGGCAACTTCTACTTTATACAGTGAACCTGTTTCATCTAACCATCCATCGATTTTGTAATGAGTCTTTATTCGATCAACGATTGCCTTCTTAACAATTGCCTGACAATCAGATACACTAAAAAGCTTAGATTTTACTGACTTCCCGGTAACAGGAAAATTGGCGTCCTTTGGCAGATAGTTTTCCCAAGAAATCTTTTTCGTTCTTTCAAAAAGTTCATCAAATGTGTAAGCTTTAAATTCAGCAACCTTAATCTTGATTCGGTCTGCTGTTCTCAGCCACATATTACAACGTGCAATCGCTGTTTCATCGCCTTTAAATGTTACACGTCCATTTTCTACAGTGCATTCATATCCTAAATCACGTACTTCTTTTGCGACGATTGATTCTAATCCCATTGCGGCAGTCGCAATAATATCGTATTTGGCCATATCTTTTCACCCTTTATAATCATCCTATGTATCGTATTCTTCTTTTCGATTGTTCACAAAAGAAGAAGATTTCATTCGTTTTCATGAATTGTCTATTTCGATCTCCACAAATACAGATAGACAAAGTTGATCGACAACTTTGTCTGCTATATGCTTTCTTATTTCTCACCAATAACGTTCTGTAAGCCATGTTTTGTTCCATTGTACTACAAACGACTGAAGGTCTCGTACTTTGGTGGCAATCATCTATCTACAAATGCATAAATGCATTTGTCCTTCTCCTCGTTCATTTCCTCAGAGAAAGCGCCCCTACCATAATTTGGGTTTCTCACTCGCGGGGTTTACCTCGTTCCACTCTTCGCATTTCTTTGAAGACTTCGTCACTGTGGCACTTTCAGAGTAGTCTCACCATATCAAGAGACTTAGGTGATTTCCTCGCCGTCAATCCAATACTGGATTGCCCTAGCTTATTTTTTCGCTAGGCACGATCACTACATGCATCTCAGCTTGTGCGAGCATGGACTTTCCTCAACAATGTTAGACATTGCAGCGATTACCCAAACGTTATTAATGATACAACGAATATTATATTGAATTCGCAACAGAATAGCAATGGTTTTCATTTCCATTGTCAAAAATCAATCATACAGCTTACTTCCAAACACATGCTTCTCTAAATTTGACAGTCTTTTTAAGATATCAAAATTTGTTGTGCCTGCTGCTTGTGTGCTTGCTGCAGGTCTACGTGAAGCTTCCTCAAGCTGTTTTTTTAATCGAGCATTTTCTTGTTGCAACTCATCAACTTCTGCATAAAAAGCTTCATAGTCCTTGATGATCGTGTCTAAAAATTTATCTACATCTTCTGGCTTATAACCACGCATCGCAGTTTTAAATTCTTTTTCCAAAATATCTTTCGCCGTTAAATTAATTTTATCCGATAGCATTACATTCACCTCTATTAATCACACATCGTCTTTATATTTTTCCAAACTTATGTTTCAATGTCAATTTATTTGTGAACTATCTTCTGCAAATTGCTCTTCTTCTACAAGTAATTGAAGGTCATAGAAGGTAATCTGCCTAATTTCATAGTCCGCCTGTTCTTTTCTGTGCATTGCAGCTTCATACATATACTTAGGGCTTCCTTCCTTCTCAGGATCATAAAAAGCAACAAGGACATCGCTTTTTTGAATAAGGAATTGATTTTTCAATCGAAATTGCTGTGGACTTTCGTATGGCTTCTTCGTGATTGAGTCAACGAGATCCGCTTGCGAGACAATAAACTCATACTGTTGTTTATTGGCATCATTCCAACGCTCTTCTTGTCCATAAAAAGGAGTTAAGACAGCTAATTGAAGTTGGTGATGTCCTTCATCCTGCAGCTCATATACAATTTCACCTGTCCATAATTCTACACCAAGCTGCCCGCTAATAATGACCCATTCAAGGCCTTCGTCAATTAGTTGAAGCAATTGCTGCTTGATCGCTTTCTTTATGTACGTAATTGCTTGATCAGATTGTTTAAATACTCCGATTTCATGAGGTTTGTACCCTGTAACTACCGCAACTCTCATTAGTAAGTAGCACCCTTTGTATCAATCATACTTTCATTTTTTATTTTATCATAAATACGCTCCACACGCTAAAAGGATTCAGTCATAGGCACAATAATTCCCCGTTTAACATACAATATGATAAACACGATCAATTTTAACAAAAGCGCTGGACACCCTCCTATCTGCGATAAAACAATGAATCTACATCCTGTGGACCCATTTATAAAACGAAGACCGCAAGAAATTCTGCCTTTCCCAGATACAAAGAACCGATTGTACCTGGCGTTAGCCACTGACTAATCTCCGTGAAAAATTGCACTTTATTGTTTCTTTATCATTCTATATTTGTCTTAGCTCTTAAAAATTGCAAGAGCTAGGTGCTCTTGCCTCAGACTGTTGACAAACGCTCGCATTCGTCGTTGTTAGTCTCGTTCGCCCCCTCATGAACCGTGTGTTCTATTCGGGTCTTCACTAAGGCGGCACGCCTAGTCTGACAAGCGTTTTAAAGACAGTCTGGAGGCTCCTATTATTAAAAAGTCCTCTAAAAAAATGTAGACAAAGTCAGAAATCGACTTTGTCTACAATCTCAAGCAAGAGCTAGGTGCTCTTTCCTTTGAACATTATCTTCCTTTATAACCTGGTGATTGCGCACCCATAACTTGGGCAGGAGTATTTCCCCAACCATTCCCAGTTTGTGCACCCATTACTTGGCCTGGACCGCCGAATCCTGGACCGCCGAATCCTGGACCACCAAATCCTGGACCACCAAATCCTGGACCACCGAATCCTGGACCGCCAAAACCAGGTGATTGAGCACCTGCAACGAACTGTTGATTTGTAACCTCAGTCACTTGAGAGTTGGAATGAGGGAAGTGATGTTGATGCTGAAAATTCACATGGTTTACCGTTGTAGTATGAGATGGGTGAATATGTGGTACCACATTGTTTTGGAACGTATGATTCACACAACATTTAGTTGGATGAACCACCGCAGGTAAAATGTTTGTATTCTTTGGACCGCAATACATATTTGTAGATCCCCTTTCATCATTTTGTCTTTTCACTTATAGCCTATGATGAATAGTGATATCTTGTACTAATGCAAACACCTAATTTAAACCCATTTTCTTTCTCTATATCAAATGATAAATGATTACTTTATCGTTTATAAAGACGGTCACCAAAGTAAAGTACATAAAGAATTCCCTTATACATGCAAATAGAACCTAAAAAATGACGCTATTGTAGATATTCGCTTGTGAAAATGAATGTACCAACCAGGGAATTACGATGTGCTTATTCTTTGTGACTTTTTGAACAAACGCGCTCTCCTCTTCATTAACTCTGTATATAATCGACGGTTTTGATCTGATTCACTTTCACATATGGAAATTGCATAATCTGTAAACTTTGTTGCTTCATTAATATTTTTGAATTTATGTTCAAAAACTTTTGCGAGCTCGATGCTCGCTATCATTTGCACATCTTTTGAAGCTTCATGGACAAGTTCTTTCCAAAGTCCTACGGCTTCATTTATTCGTTTTTGCTTTTTATATTCTAATGAAAGTAGCCATTTCCCCTGAATAGAATCGTTTTTAATTTTCTCCAGTTTCTCAATTGCTGTGTGCCGATCTCCAACAGAGGAATACCATTTCCCGGTCTCGTACCGCTCCTCAGTTGTTTGTAAGTGATCTGTACCGAGCAACTGCATCGATAAGTGAATGTATAACGGGATAAGCGACAATATGTCCTTTTCATTATGAAGAATGATATCAAATAGACCTTTTGGATTCTTAGATTCAACATAATCAAAGTAAATCATCGGTGCTAAATAACCAGGTAAATCGTCCACTCGGTTAATGTTAAGAATCTTTTCTTCTACATTTGTTAATTTAATTGAATCCAGCTTATGCTTCCACATGCGTCGAGACGCATGATATAAATCAAAATGTCCAAAGGAAGGGAGCATTGGCACATGCTCTCGAATTAAAGTATGATTCGATTGTACTTGAGGCCAATCAAACGCTTTACCGTTGTATGTCACCATCGTCGTGTAATCTAGCTCTTCAAGAAAGCTTTGATAAAAAGGAATTTCAGCTCCAGGCTGAGAAAGGATATGCTGCTTAATGACGAAATGATTGTCACGAAGCATAGCATATCCTAGTAAAAAAATTGAACTCCCCGCTCCTCCAAGTCCTGTAGTTTCTGTATCAAAAAAGAATAAGTCTTCTTTTTTATACCCTTTCGCAGATAATGGGTGCGAGGAAGATGTCATATTCCATGAATCAATCACTTCTAGGAAGTGCGCTAATGTATATCGTCCTACTTTTGTTTCTAGCGGGTATCTCTTTTCTCTAATTAGACAATATTGACCATCTATGAAATAAGGGGAAAAGCCTTCTTGCTCCCATTGTTTTAAGTATGGAACATTAACTGAAGGCTGTGATTTTACGATTTGCTTCGGCTTATTTTCATCTATAGAAAGATGAGGTTTGAGTCGATTTAGTTTCGATTTTAATGACAATACTGTCCCTACCTTTCTGTTTTTATGAGTGCTTTAAGAAGTTTGATGATTGATTTTTTTAACCGTTTTTCTTGCTGATCTATCCCAACGCAAGACGGACAGCCATGTTCACATGAGCATGATTCTATTAATGATGCTGCCTCTATCAACAATGTATTCATTCCATTGTACACCTTTTCACTTAACCCAACACCGCCCGGATAACGATCGTAAAAATACACAGTTGGCTGCTCATTATGTGTTGCCTTAACTTGTGGCACAACATGTACATCTTGTGGATCACACATCACAAACAATGGAATAATATGCTTAATTGCATGAGATACTCCAATCAACTTCTGCTCTATATTCTGCCCTAGTTCTTCTTCATTGAACGAGATCCATGCGGCACTCGTATGTAATTCCTCTTCAGGTAGAGATATTGGACCTGAACCGATGTTTTCATGGGTTTCAAACTTGATTTTTTTAAAAATCGTTGCCATTGCTCGTACGCTAACATCGCCATAGCCTATTTCACCAAAAGCAAAATCAGCCTGTTTATCCTCTTCTAATACCTTTAATTCAACAGCAAGATTCGCATCTGTAAAATAATCAACATCCACTTCTCGTACAAATGCTTTTTTTTCATCCCAATCTAAATACTCAACTTGAAACTGCTTTCCTTGGTGCAGGTAGATTGCTTCATCATGTAATAAGGTCATTGCAGAAAATCGATCCATCTCTCCTATCACTTTTGCTTTTGCAACATCACCCTGATCAATAATGACTACATTTTCTTGCGAAGCACTGCGCAAGCTGATGTTATGGGCTGGAAACGCATCGTTCATCCAATAATACTTATCTCCGTTTTCATACAGCACTCTTTCTTCCGCTAAATATTCCAACAGTTCCTCAGCGGGCAAGTTGCCGAAATGATCATCCTTTGTGAATGGAAGTTCAAATGCAGCACATTTTAGATGATCCACTAAGATGACTAAATTATCAGGATTGATTCTTGCAGTTTCAGGACTCTTCTCAAAAAAATACTGTGGATTTGCAAGAATATATTGATCAATCGGCGTTGAGCTAGCTACCATAATAACTAGTGACTCTGAATGTCTTCTGCCAGCTCGCCCAGCTTGTTGCCACGATGAAGCAATTGAACCTGGATAGCCTGTCATGATACACACTTGCAGTTGGCCAATATCTACTCCTAATTCCAGAGCATTTGTACTCACAACACCATATATGTTTCCGTTTCTCAGACCCTTTTCAATTTCACGTCGTTCAGTAGGCAAGTATCCACCTCTATAGCCCCTAATTGCCTTTGGACCAAGTTTGTGTTTCACTAGCTCTTGTAAATAAGTGACCAAAATCTCAACCCGTACCCGACTTCTAGCAAAAACGATTGTTTGCACTTTATTCTTCAAAAACTCACTTGCAAGTTTGCGGACTTCAAGCGTTGCACTACGACGAATATTTAATGGCTTATTAACAATTGGAGGATTGTAAAAGACAAAATGTTTCTTTCCACTCGGAGCACCGTTGTTATCTACCAATTGAACTGGTTTTTCAATTAAAGTCTCTGCTAATTCTTTAGGATTAGCAATCGTAGCAGATGTACATATAAATTGCGGATCACTTCCATAATATTGACAAATCCGCCTTAAACGTCGAATAACATTGGCAACATGACTGCCAAACACTCCACGATATGTATGAAGTTCGTCAATGACAACAAACTTCAAATTTTCAAAAAGAGACACCCACTTCGTATGATGCGGTAAAATCGCAGAATGAAGCATATCAGGATTTGTAATAACAACATGACCGGCCTTCCGAACCTTTTGACGAATATTTGCTGGGGTGTCACCATCATATGTATACGAATTGATCATTAATTCAGCATCCTCGATCACTTCGTTTAATTCTGCCTTTTGGTCCTGCGCTAACGCTTTCGTTGGAAAAATGTACAATGCACGTGAATCCGGATTTGCAGCCACCGATTGCAAGACTGGTAGATTGTAGCATAATGTTTTTCCTGAAGCAGTTGGTGTCACTGCTACGAAACTATCACCATTTCTTGCATGATGATAAGCTGTTAATTGGTGTGTGTACAAGCGATGAATGCCTTTTTTCTGCAATCCCTTTAATAGTGAAGGATGTAGATCTGACGGGAGATCGGTCGTCTTCGCTTCCTTCTCTTCAATTGTATGCCAATAATTTATGTTCTCATTAAATCTAGGAGTTTCCTTCAACTCTTTTATAAGTTCTAGAATATTCTTCTTAATCACGGTCGTTCACCTCGTATTTCCATCATAGCGAATAAACGTTCGATAGAAAAGCCTCTTTGTTTTCTTTTTACCATCATAATAGATTCTCATGCTAGAAAACATTCATAAAACATTCTTTTTCACTAGAAAAATCAACCACTTTCAATGTTATCATTAAATGGAATAAGTTTATTATTAGAGGTGACGCCCTATGATCGCAAACGACATCGCTAAGCTTTTAAAACAGTTTATTCTATTTCGTAATTTAGACAATGACGTATTAAATGAAATTGTGATGATTTCACATATTAGAGAATGGAAAAAAGGAAGTATCTTGTTTATGCAAGGAGAGCCTATCGAAAAAGTCTTTTTCATTCATAGTGGAAAACTAAAGATTTATAAATCCAATGCTCAAGGAAAAACTCAAATTGTTGCACTATTAAAAGCAGGAGAAATGTTTCCACATGTTGGTTTTTTTCGTACCGATGGATACCCTGCTTTTGCAGAGGTAATGGAAGATTCAAAGCTTGTCGTTATTCAAAAAAAAGATTTTGAGAAGATCCTTGAGAATCATCCTCAGATTGCTATACATATCCTCCAAATACTTGGGGATAAAATTGTTGATCTTCAAAAAAGCCTTGAAGCGAAAATTATTAATAATACAAATGAGCAATTACTAAAACTTTTATTGAGGCTGGTAAATTCAAATAATGGACAAAGTGATTCGGGGTATTATTCTTTAAAAGAACCCTATAAGCACGAGGAATTAGCAAAAATGATTGGCATTACTCGTGAAACAGTAAGTAGGAACTTAGCGAAGCTAAAAAAACAAAAGTTTATATTACAAAAATATGGAGTATTAAGCATTCATGTTGCCAAGATTGAAGAATATTTAGATGAAGGTCAATTCACAAACGAATAAGAGTTGGAAATTTCCCAACTCCTATTCGCCTTCTATTGATTTAACATTGCTTTCATATCCTCTTCCGCTGTATGGATAAGTTTTAAGTTAAATGTCTCTTGCAATACATTCATCACTCCATCAGATATAAATTCTGGAGGTTTTGGTCCAATACGAATGTCTTGAATACCTAAGCTAAATAACCCTAGTAGAATAGCAACTGCTTTTTGTTCAAACCATGAAAGGACTATGCTAACTGGTAACTCATTTACTTCACATTCAAATGCTTGTGCTAGTGCCTTAGCAATATGTACTGTCGAAATTGAGTTGTTGCATTGACCTAGATCAATGTAACGCGGAATTTCTGTACCAGGAACTAATCCATAATCATGATCATTGAAACGAAATTTCCCACAAGAGGTTGTCAATATGACTGTTTCTTTCGGCAGAGAGAGAGCAAGATCGCGATAATATTCTCCACCCTTCCCTGGAGAATCACAACCTGCAATTATGAAGAACCTCTTAATTTTCCCTTCTTTGACAGCAGCAATAATTTCTGGTGCTATTCCTAATACTGTCTCGTGATGAAAACCAGTTAAAAGTGTTTCGTCTGAATCTTGCTCCATAGGTGGCAGTTGTAACGCTCTTTCAATGAGAGGGGTAAAATCATCATTCTCAATCTTTATTACATTTTCTAAACCAGCGACCTCATAAGAAAACATTCGATCTGCATAGGAGCCTTTAATCGGCATCACACAATTCGTCGTAGCAAGAATTGCTCCAGTAAACCGTTCAAATACTCTTCGTTGATCGTACCACGCTTTTCCTATATTTCCTTTTAAGTGAGAATATTTTTTCAAAGCAGGATACCCATGAGCAGGTAGCATCTCAGAATGAGTGTAAATATTAATTCCTAAACCCTCTGTTTCCTTCAGTAATCTTTCAAGAGCAAACAAGTTATGGCCAGTAACAATGATGGCTCTACCTTCCACTTTATTTTGCTGTACTTGTATTGGTTCTGGAATACCGAATCTCTTAGTATGTGCTTCATCTAATATTTCCATGACCTTCAGAGTAGCTTGCCCAACCTTCATTGCCATATCAATATGTTCTTGGACATTAAAATTTGAATTCGTTAACGTCATATACAACGCCTCATGTGTAACTGAATCTACAAAAGGGTCTGTATACCCTAATTGCTTTGCATGATTACGATATGCAGCAATACCTTTTAACCCAAATACAATCGTATCTTGTAAACTTGCAATTGTTTCATCTTTCCCACATACACCAATGATTTTACAGCCGCCAGCTGGTGTTTGCTGACATTGATGACAGAACATTTAATCCATTCCCCCTTTTTGCTTTCACCAAGATCATACCTTCAATAAGAGTAATTAATTGTGATATGAATCACAGGATTTCATCTGTCAAAATTTGTTCACTTTTAAATAGGCGAACATCTTCCATCGCCTATTCATATATTATGGTAGATATCCATGGTTGAGGGGGATGCTTCATGAGTGAACAAAAGAAGAATGGGAAAAGTGAGCCGTTTGGCGACATCATGAAATCGATGAATCATTTATTCCATGAAAAGCCGATTCGTGGATTTCTGCAAACAATGGACAATTTTTTTCAGAACCCATTTCCAAACCTTCATACATTTCATGTTGAATTAGTTGAAACCGATGATGAGCATATTGTGACAGCAGAATTACCTGGTGTAAAAAGGGACCAAATCGAACTTGATGTTTTGGATAATTACTTGACTATCTCAATAAAAGTAGAAGAAACCATCCTTAAGGAAAACGATCAATCAGATTACCTTACGAAGCAACGCTCTTTTCAAAAAATGACTCGTACCATTTCACTTCCTCAAGTCATTCATGAGAAGAAAGTAAAAGCTTCATATGAAAATGGATTATTAAAAATAACAATTCCTAAGTTTAAAAGAAAACGTATTACCATTGATGATTGCTAAATCCATGCGCAGAGAAAATGTCTGCGTATTTTTTTTCATCCCAGGAATAAGCCTTTTGATCTATTGTTTCGACATCCGACTTCGAACAACAAACTACCGTCTGCTCGACACTCGACATGATAGGCAAAATAAATAAGGTATAGCACATTGACTATACCTTAAATATCCCTCCGACGCCTTTAACCATAGAAGATACTTGGTTAACAGCATTCATCATCTGCCCTGCTGTATCCATCATTTTGTTAAAATCAATGGATCCATCTTGGCTTTTAAAGGAGTTCATAATTGATTTTACTCCAGATGGCTGATTTGTTAGAAATGACTGCTTTGGATATGGATTCATTTGTGCATATTGAGGGTTTTGCTGTGGCTGCATATTGTGATAAGCCACTTCTTCACTTGGTTGCAGCGGATTCATAAATATAGATTGATTAATGGACTGACTTTGTGGATAGGGGTTGGCTTGCTGCATATTGGAGTAACCTTGTTCGTAGTATGGTTGTTGCCAATATTGTTGATGCGATTGTCCGTTATATGGTTGCTGAAAACTAGGATTCCCCATCGCCTGATTACCAGCGTATTGCAAAGGATATTGCCTACCTTGTCCGTTGTAATAAAAATTCATTGATTGTAGCGGTGGTTGATTTTGCTGGTTCCGATAAGTTATCGCCCTTTGCGTGTTCCGGCCAAACATTGGATTGATCCTCCTTCGCATTATTATCTCTTTAGCTTATGTATGAAGTGCCTAGATGGTGAATAAGATGCAGAGAAAAACGACTCATTTTTTGACGAAAATTGTCGGAAGTTCAAATTTTTTAAAAACGATGAAAATATGCAATTCGTGATAAGATAGTTAAAAGCTTTTCCACACGATTTCCTTGTGAAATAAAAATTACATTAATTGGAGGTTATCAGTATTATGAGTGTATTTGAACTTAAGCAAATGTTTCAACGACTAAAGAACTGTGATCCAGAACATGTAAATGAGCTATTAGATTTTTCTAAACGAGCCTATATTCACAATGAAATCCAAATTTCTTGCTATCGTAATTTAGTTCGTGAGTTAGAAGCTTTAGGCGCACAATCGCCAAATGAACTTATATTAACTTCTTAATTCAAAACAATGAATCGCAGAGTTTTCTCTGCGATTCATTATTGTCTACACTTACTTCTTAATTTGTGATAATAATGTTGCTAAAATATATTGAGTTGAGTGAACATAGTTTTTAAACCTTGCCTTGCTCGTTTCTGGGAAGAATGATTGTACCGAAATTAATTCAAAATGCTCACATGCATTCTCTATTTGCTGAGGGTGGATATTCCTCACTTTGTTTTCTGCTATATAAGCAAGAGCAGCTTCACGCCATTTCTTTGTATCCAATAATACTTCATCCGCAAATGGTTTGACCTCCGTGAAGAAGTCTCCTTTTTCACCTGATTGTTTAATTCGATCGTACCTCTGATCTGAATCGATTAAATAACGTTCCAATTTTGATGTTAATTCTATGAGATCTGCCATTTCTTCCATCTCCAAATCTTTATTAAAGCCATATAAGCTTATTTTATTTCACTTGGAAGTTTAATTCAAATGGGACGCATTCGATTTTTTTGGCTCTTGGAGTTAGACGTAACGGCAATTCATCAAACTGTACGATGCGCTTGTACAAATCATTAGCTGCTAATATCTCTTGATCCACAAATTCATCAATCTGTTTCTTCGTATTTCTTTGAATTGACTCCTCTAATCTCGTTAATTCTTCGTTTAACTCAACTAGTTTTGCTATAAAGTCTTCCTTTGAAACATTTTGCCTATTCATGGTACTCCCCCCTAAGCTCACAGTTTTATGAAATATATTTTCTCTATGCTTTATTTAATTCCTTTGCGAATGACAAAACTAGTACAGTTTCGGCAAAGAAAGAAGATTTACGCATATTCTTTTTTCAATTCGACAAATTATAAAGAAATGGAGGTGTTATTATACAATGAAGCAAAATAAACCGAATAAAGATGAAAAAAAGAACATATCAAGCAAGAATCCTGGCTACGGGGATAAAAAACTGGATGGCCCTAATCGTCCTTCCACTTAATCAATCGGCGTGAGGATTCCTCATGCCCATTTTTTCATTTTCGCCAAAAAACGGATCACCCGTGATCGATTCAAATAAGACTTCATCATCTTCATTCTTCCTTTATTCCTTTGCTTAAACCACTTACTTTTAAGATTCGTGTAAGAATTCCAATCAGCCAAATCAGATCGGTGATGAAGAACGACAGGATAGACCATTCGTAATATAGGAGACTTGTATGCTGATTTAATCTCCATATAGCTTTCATAATCAGATCTCGAGCCTGTATGCTGAACTTTACAGGCAAATTCAAGAAAATCTGATGACGTATGAGGATTGAATAATATAGAAGAAAGTCTTTTCCCAAGATCGATGCGGTGTGATACATTCTTAAAATGGACAATTTTTGAGCCGAATAATTGGCCATTTAATGTAGGAAAGATCACTTCACTCATTTGAAAAAGATCCTGCATGAAGAAGAACATCCGATTAAAGATCTGATGACGGTATATGTGGTGATTAATTACAGGCTTTTGAATGACATTTTGCTCATTGATGATTAGATGCATCATTAATTTTTCTTCATTTTTTGTTTCCCAAAACCCTCTCCAGTTTCCCTCCATAAATGAAGAAACATGGAAATACGGCAATAAATGAAACAAAGATTGGTTTTTTTTCGTCGAATAATGATAGAGCAGCAATTGGGGGTACGCATCTTCAAAAATGAGCCAGTTGGCCCTTTCATAAGTGAAAAACAGATGCATTCTAACTTGCTCATGCAACAATGTTTTAAAGGGAGTCGTTTGCAGGTCTGTCATATTCCAGCCAGCATTTCTTGATACCATATGAGCAAGAAATGCCCACTTCACCTCTGGGTGCAGCAAAAAGAACATTAAATATGCATTTGTTCTAGAAATATTATCAAGATTTCCTTGATTTGTTCTTTGTACAATTGACCTTATTATTTCTTTTTCAGACAAATTTTTACTAAACATATGACCAACATCCCTATTATTAATATCAATCACTATCTCCTATCGTCTGCACAATGTGACTATTTATTCAACAAAAGACAAACAGGTTCTGGTATGATATGTTATAGCTTGATGGGGTGAGGATGAATGAAGTTTAATTATCCAAATGGGAAAAAATTTGTACAGACAGAACAGCGCATAAAAAAGAAAATTGATAAGAAATGGACATATAGTAATCGAGGCATGACGTTAGAAGAAGATATCAATGCGTCAAACGAATATTATTTAGCAAACAATATTGCTTCGATTCATAAAAAACCAACACCGGTTCAAATTGTTCAAGTAGACTATCCAAAAAGAAGTGCTGCAGTCATCAAAGAAGCTTATTTCAAACAGGCGTCTACAACGGATTATAACGGGGTATATAAAGGTAAATATATCGATTTTGAAGCAAAGGAAACAAAGAATACAACTTCTTTTCCACTGCAAAATTTCCATGAACACCAAATCCAACATATGAGAGGTGTTCTAAGCCAAGGGGGCATTTGTTTCGTACTCCTCCGCTTTTCATCAACTGAAGAAATTTTCTTCATGGATGCAAACTCTTTGCTTATATTTTGGGAAAGAATGCTTAATGGTGGAAGAAAATCAATAACAAGAATTGAAATCGAAAATGTTAGTCACCCTATCCCATTAGGGTTTCAACCGACGATTCATTATCTATCGATTATTGATGAACATTATCTTTAAGGAAATGAAGGTTGTTTTTTTGAAAGCAAGAAAGGATGAAAAAAATGACTGAGAATAATCAATCTAGAGAAGCTCGACGAAAACAAAAGTCGAAGCAAACAAAAAAAGGAAAAACAAATGCTAAAACATTATTTAAGCGTATTTTTATGATAATGGTAGTTATCGGAATTGTTGGGTTGATCGGTGGTGCAGTAACTTTTGCGTTTATGGTGAAAGACACTCCACCACTTGATGAATCTTTATTAAAAGATCCAATTCCTTCAGAATTGTATGACGTCAATGGAGAAAGCTTTGCTAAGATTGGCGCTGGTAGGCTAGATTATGTAGATTATGAAGATATTCCAGAGTTAGTTGAAAATGCATTTTTAGCAACCGAGGATGTCCGTTTTTATAAACATAATGGAATGGACTTTATCCGTCTTGGTGGTGCAGTCATTGCCAACGTGACGCGCGGCTTCGGTTCTCAAGGTGCAAGTACAATCACACAGCAGGTTGTAAAGAATTCTTTTTTAAACCATGAGAAAACTTTAAATCGTAAGGCTCAAGAAGCATGGCTCGCGTTCCAACTTGAGCGCAAGTATACAAAACAAGAAATCTTTGAGATGTATGTGAATAAAATCTTTATGTCTGAAGATGCACACGGTGTATTAACTGCGTCAAGAATTTATTTTGGAAAAGAATTAGAAGAACTTGAACTACATGAAGCTGCTCTATTAGCTGGACTACCCCAAAGTCCAAACCGTTATAACCCATTTGAGCATCCTGATCGTGCAGAAAATCGTAGAAACATAGTATTGTCATTAATGAATCAACACGGATTTATTTCGGAAGCTGAGAAAGAAGCTGCACAAGCCATTCCTGTAACGGAAAGCTTAGTTGCTCAAGATAATCGACCAACTAGAGAAACACCTTATGATGCCTTTGTCGATGTTGTCATCGATGAAATTGAAGAAAAATATCCTGATGTTGACGTCTTCTCAGATGGTTTAAAAATCCATACAACATTAGACCAAGATGCACAAACGTATGTAGAAAACATTTTAAATACAAATGATATCATTAACTACCCAGATGAGGATTTCCAAGCTGGAATTACATTGCTTGACTCTAATTCAGGGGAAATAAGAGCCATTGGCGGATCTAGAAATCCTGAAGTAAGACGTGGATTTAACAATGCAACTGATTTAAGAAGACATGCTGGTTCAACATTTAAACCAATTGTCGATTATGGTCCAGCGATTGATTACTTACAGTGGGGTACGTATGAAACGATCGTTGACGAGCCGTATAAATATTCAACTGGAGATCCAATCAATAACTGGGATTCAAGGCATATGGGTCCGATGTCGATGCGAGAAGCTTTAGCTCGCTCACGAAATATTCCTGCATTAAAAGCACTGCAAGCAGTTGGGTTGGATCGTTCCGAAGAGTTTGTAAATAAATTAGGAATACCGATTGATGGAATGCTAGAAGCCTATTCTATTGGAGCATTTGAAGTATCTCCTACACAAATGGCCGGTGCTTATGCAGCGTTTGCAAATGAAGGTTTCTATACAGAGCCGTTCTCTGTTGTTTCAGTCGAAATGCGTGACGGCACGAAAATAGATTTACGACCTGATACAGAAGCAGTCATGAGTGACTATACAGCGTTTATGGTATCAGACATGTTAAAGGACGTTGTTTCATCAGGATATGGTACTGGTAGAGTTGCCAATATTCCTGGACTTCCTGTAGCTGGTAAAACAGGGACGACAAACTATACGTCTCAAGAAAAATCTGATTACAATGTCCCGAACGGAGGTGTGCCTGATGCATGGTTCGCCGGGTATACAACCAATTATACAGCCGCAATATGGACCGGGTATTTAGACCGGAAAACGGCTGTGAAATCAGGATATGATCAGCAAATTGCAATGAATCTATTTAAAAATATTATGAGTCATGTGTCTCAAGGCAAAGAAACAGCTGACTTTACAATGCCTAATAGTGTTGAGCGTGTTGCAATAGAAAAAGGTAGCAACCCAGCGAAGTTAGCAAGTGAGTTTACTCCTGAAGATCAAACGATTTATGAATATGCTGTTAAAGGCCATGCACCATCAGAAGTATCTGACCGCTTCGATCAGCTAGAAAGCCCAATGAACATTCAAGCGAGCTATAATGAAGAGGCAAACGAAATTTCTGTAACTTGGGATTACGGTGAAGATCGAGAAGGAATTCAATTCGAAGTAACTGGTGCGATAAACGGTGGTGGAGCTGTACCAATTTCCACAACCGGAGACACTGCTATTACGATTTCCAACGTTGAAAGAGGCGCGGTCTACCAATTCCAAGTAATAGCCATACGTGCTGATCAACAAAGTGATCCAGCTAGTGTGTCAATTGAGATCCCCGATATCATCGAGGATGAACCCGAAAGACCAGATAATGATGAGAATGAACCACCAGATGAACCTGGTGAAGGCAACGATGAAGAAGGTGGCGGTGAAGAGAATGAAACACCACCAGGTAACGGCAACGAAAATGGAAACAACGGCAATAATGGAAATAATGGAAACAACGGCAATAATGAAGACAATGATGATAATAGCTAAATAAAAAAAGGACTGTTCACAATCAAAGCGATTGATTGTGGCAGTCCTTTTTCATTTTCAGTTTTGTAATGACTTGTAACTTTTCGATTTCAGTCATTAAGGATGATAACTGAATAAATGAATGATACAAACTTGGCCTTGAAAGGATAAAGTTTAACCGTTCGCTTGCATTTACTGGCTTTATTTTCAAATGCGTTAAATCAAGCTTTTGCAGATCAACAGGCTGACCATTTAACCAAAACAGTGATTGTAAAAACAAGGTGATTCCTTTTTTCATCAGCGGAAGAGCTTCTTTGCTGTTCCTGTTAGTATACTGTTTCTTTAGATCATCCTCAATCATACGCCAGCTTTGTATGATACCGTCATGATCGGTTGGTTCTATCAGAAAGGGCTTGTTTAATTGATGATAGTAAACGATTTCTTCATAAAAGTATAGAATTTCTCCTTCAATCTGAAGTCCAGCTTCTTCATAAAACAGCGAATGTACAAGTTGTAATGGAACAGTATACATTGTCATTTATTTCTTACTTTCCTTTACTTTCATTCGCTTCTTTCCTTCTCGGCAAACATCTAATAATGGACAAGTTTCACATTGTGGATTTTGTGCTTTACAGTGATATCTTCCGAAGAAAATCATCCGGTGATGAGTAACCGACCATTCTTCTTTTGGAATTTTCTTCATTAAGGTCTTTTCTACTTCTAGAACAGAGTCTTTCCAGCGACAAAAAGCAAGGCGTTTACTTACTCTTTCTACATGCGTATCTACTGCAATTGCAGGTATATCAAACGCCACAGAAACAACTACATTCGCAGTCTTTCGTCCAACACCCGGTAGCTTCGTTAATTCATCACGATCATTAGGAACTTGTCCATTGTATTCATCTATAAGAAGGCGACTTAACTTTTGAATATTCTTTGCTTTATTACGATACAAGCCAATGGAACGAATATCATTTTGAAGCTCCTCAATTGGGACGCTTAAATAGTCTTCAGGTGTTTTATATTTTTTGAATAACTCCCTCGTTACTTTATTCACTAGAACATCTGTACATTGTGCTGATAGCGCAACTGCAATGACAAGCTCAAAAGGATTATCATGGACAAGCTCACAATGTGCATCTGGGAACATCTCCCCCATTGAATCTAGACAAAAACGTATTTCACTTTTATTCAACATCGATCTTCACCACTTACTTCTATTGTTCAAGCCAATTATACAATGGAACTGATTTAGATGTAACCGGCTCTTGCTCTTGAGTTATCCTTTGTTGTGCACCGTTTTGTCTAAACTTTTTCCCATAGCTTCTAGCTTGTTCGATTGTTTTGATTCCATTTTTCTTCCATTCAAAGAGAATTCGGTCAATATAGCGGAAGTTTAATTTTCCACTCATAACAGCTTCTCTCAACGCAGCTTTAATAATCTGTACATCATGGTGGTCATCATCTAACCACATCGCCAACGATTCACACTCAAAAGGAGATAATGGTCGTCCGAATTCTTGTTCAAATGTTGAATATAAATCCGTCTCGTTTTGCCGTGATTGCAACTGGCTTTCTTGCTTTTCCTCCATCATAAAGAGATCAACGCATTTATCCCACAATGGTTCTAAAGAGAATATCTCATGACGAATCCCCTCTTCATTGTAATGATCCTTAATAACGAAATATCCTTTTTGGACTAACTTGCGCATAATCTCACTGCATTGCTCGGCAGATAACGTCATCTTTTCCGATAAATCAATTGGCGTCGGGAAATGATTCCCTGCACGAATGTACTCATGAACATGAAGCAATAAAACAAGTTCACTTTCAAATAGCCCTAATTTCTTATAGTTTGCTAATAAGACATTCGGTACCGAAACCGTTCCGTCTTCTAGCCATTTATATACGGTCGATTTTAACATAACTGACACCTCACTCTAAAGTATAACACGAAGCTCGTTTACACAGGAGTAGATTGAAAAGAAACTCTTTTAGAAAAAACGCATACTTTAACCTCATTGGGTGTATGAGTGAACTTGCTAGATAAAACATGATTCTTGCCAGATAAAACATGATTCCTGCTAGATAAAACACGATTCCTGCTAGATAAAACATGTTCCTTGCTAGATAAAACATGATTCCTGCTAGATAAAACACGATTCCTGCTAGATAAAACATGATTCTTGCTAGATAAAACACGATTCTTGCTAGATAAAACATGATTCTTGCTAGATAAAACATGATTCCTGCTAGATAAAACACGATTCCTGCTAGATAAAACATGTTCCTTGCTAGATAAATCATGATTCTTGCTAGATAAAACCCGATTCCTGCTAGATAAAACATGATTCCTGCTAGATACTCGATTCCCACAAAAACGGATTCTTAAAATAAAGAAGCGACGGGTATCCGTCGCTTCTTGTTATTAAGGGTATAAACGATTTAATAAGCGTGGGAATGGAATCGATTCGCGAACATGTTCTACTCCACTAATCCATGCAACTGTACGCTCTAATCCTAATCCAAATCCTGAATGTGGAACGGATCCGTACTTACGTAATTCTAAGTACCATCCGTATGCATCTTTATCAAGGTTATGCTCTTTTAATCGTTGTTCTAGTAAGTCATAATCGTTGATTCTTTCTGAACCGCCAATGATTTCACCATAGCCTTCTGGAGCAATTAGGTCTGCGCAAAGGACAACATCGTCTCTTTCAGGGTGCGGCTGCATGTAAAATGGTTTAATTCCAGTTGGATAGTTTGTAATAAACACAGGTTTGTCATAGCTTTCTGCAATTGCAGTTTCATGTGGCGCACCAAAGTCATCGCCCCACTTAATGTCATCAAAACCTTTTTCATGTAAAAACTCAATTGCTTCATCATATGAGATGCGTGGGAATGGAGCTTTTATATTTTCTAGCTTAGATGTATCACGGCCAAGTGTTTTCAGCTCAATTTGACAGTTTGCAAGGACGGACTGAACGATATGTGATACATATTGCTCTTGAACTTTTAAACTCTCTTCATGCTCATAAAACGCCATCTCAGGTTCGATCATCCAGAATTCTATTAAATGGCGGCGGGTTTTTGATTTCTCTGCACGGAATGTTGGTCCGAATGAAAATACTTTACCAATCGCCATTGCAGCAGCTTCCATGTAAAGCTGACCACTTTGTGAAAGATAAGCATCTTCTTCAAAGTATTTTGTTGCAAATAATTCTGAAGTGCCCTCAGGTGCACTGCCAGTTAAAATCGGTGGATCAACCTTTACGAAGCCTTCTTGATTGAAGAATTCATAAGTAGAACGAATGATTTCATTACGAACTTTCATTACCGCATGCTGACGGCGTGAGCGAAGCCATAAATGACGGTTGTCCATTAAGAACTCTGTCCCATGCTCTTTCGGTGTGATTGGGTAATCAGTTGACTCATGTAGCACTTCAACAGACTGAACTAATAATTCATACCCTAACGGTGAGCGCTCATCTTTTTGTACTTTACCAGTCACATAAACTGATGACTCTTGTGTCACAGATTTTGCCATTTGGAAAACTTCTTCTGGTACATCTGCTTTCACAACAACACCTTGAATAAATCCAGATCCATCCCTTAATTGTAAGAAGGCAATTTTACCACTTGAACGCTTGTTTGCGATCCAAGCACCGATTTTCACTTCTTGATCTACGTACTGATGCACTTGGGCAATCGTTGTTTTTATCATCATTATTCCCTCCAAAGCCTATAGGCTTGTCCAATATAAGTATTTGAACTATTATACGTTCCCTTTTATAGACAAGTAATTTCAATTCTTATTTCGATTTTTCTTCTACAAATTTTGCAATACGTCCAATCGCTTCTACTAATAAATCAAGTGAAGTCGCATAGGAAAGGCGAATATTATTAGGTGAACCAAATCCAGATCCTGGGATCACCGCAACCATCGCTTCTTCAAGCAAAGCTTGTGCGAATGCATCGACTGATTCATATCCTGTATTCTTAGCCGCTTCTTTTACATTTGGAAACAGATAAAAGGCACCTTGTGGTTTTGCACATGTAAAACCTTTTATTGAAACTAATTGTTCGTATACGTCGTCTAAGCGTGATTCAAAAGCTTGTCTCATCTGCTCTAATGGTTCATTTGAGCCAGAATAAGCAGCAATCGTCCCATACTGAGCAGTCGTAGTTGGATTTGACGTACTATGACTTGCTAAGTTCGTCATTGCTTTAATAATGTCTTTTTGTCCGACCGCATATCCAATTCTCCAGCCTGTCATTGAATGAGATTTTGACACACCATTTATAATAATTGTTTGTTCTTGTAGCTCAGGAGAAATCTGTGCAATTGATACATGCTTTTCACCATGGTACACAAGCTTTTCATAAATTTCATCAGAGACAATCATTACATTTTTGCGCAAACAAACTTCGCCAATTGCCTTTAATTCTTCTTCAGAATAAAGCATTCCTGTTGGATTGCTTGGAGAGTTTATAATGACGGCTTTCGTTTGATCCGTAATCATATCTTCTAATTGAGCTGGAGTGATTTTATAATGATTCGCTTCTTTTCCTTCAACATAAACAGGTACTCCTCCAGCAAGCTTCACTTGCTCAGGATAACTTACCCAGTATGGCGTTGGGATGATTACTTCGTCGCCCTCATCTAAAATTACTTGGAATAGTGTGTATAATGCATGTTTCGCACCATTCGTAACAATGACAGCTGAAGAATCGTAATTTAAACCTTGATCAGCTTTTAGCTTTTTGCATATTTCCTCTTTTAATAAAGGCAATCCCGCAGATGCAGTATATTTTGTATGTCCTTCATTCATTGATTGAACTGCTGCATCAATAATATGTTGAGGTGTATTAAAGTCTGGCTCACCTGCACCTAATCCAATGACATTTAATCCAGCTGCTTTCATTTCCTTTGCTTTCGCTGTAATTGCTAATGTTGTAGACGGTGTTAAGGCCGCTACTCTTTTGGCTAACTGAACCTTCATAGTCGTTCCTCCCAAGCAAGTTAGAGATTTTCAATGATTTTTAATTGTTGTGTTCCGGTTTCAAAATCAATCACGAAATAATTGATTAATCCACCGTCTGTTTTATAAAAAATTTCCCATAATGGAATGTTTTTTTCCATCCCTATTTTAACAGAAATGACTTCATTCGGTGACTTTTCGTTATAAAGTTTCTGAAGTGCTTCTTCTTTTGAAATACCTTCTGATTTGTTTAATGTTTTGATTTCACCAACCTCTGGAACCCAGACGATAATTTCTTCATTTTCGTCATTGTAACCTTCAACTACATAAACCGTTTCATTCCCATGATAAACTTGAAAATCCACAGCTTTAACAAGATCAGTTTCCTTCATTACATTTTCAACAACTTCTGATTCCACCTCTCTTAAAGGTGACGTAGCTGTTAGATAAATATTAATTGTTAGGCCAAGAACAACAATGCCAATAAGCGATATGATTAGAATGGCTTTTTTCATCATAATCCCTTCTATGTACGATAAATTGTAAAGACTGCTTTAGAATCATCCTCTTTATCGAGGGCTAATCCGAACATTAGGTCTTCCCTTTTTAATGTTCGGTTCAAAACATCCACAACTTTATATAAATCAGGTGAATTTTGAATTTTTATTGTTGATAGGACTTCTATTTTATTGTCCATGTCATATTCCTCCTCAAATCTAAAGTGACACCTATCCTTAAGTATACCAGTTTCTAGCGTTGTCATAAAGCGAAACTACATCTCTAGAGCCAATCTTCAATCAGCTCAATTGACTCTTCAATCGATAATTCATTTACATCAACACTAGGAATCGAACTAAGGAAAATATGTCCATAATTAGCCGTTAAAATCCTGCGGTCAAATATGAATAAGATGCCTTTATCAGAGTGGGTTCTAATGAGACGACCAAACCCTTGTTTAAAACGAAGGACAGCTTCAGGTAGTGCATATTCCAGAAATGGATTTCCGTTTTCCTTTTTTATAATTTCCGTTTTTGCTTGTAAAAATGGATCATTTGGAGAACGAAATGGCAAACGCACAATAATTAAACAGGACAAATCCTCCCCTGGTACATCGATCCCTTCCCAAAAGCTATTAGTGCCAAATAGAATCGCTTTATCGAACTTCTGGAAGTTCTTTTTTAGCCTTGATGGAGAGCCACCACTAATCCCTTGAGCAATTAAGACATAGTCATTCAATAAACCAGATTCTTTAACTAACCCATACGTTTTTCTTAACATATCGTAGCTAGTAAATAAAATCATTAACCTGCCTTTTGAAGATTCTGCAATTGAGATGATCTGTTCAGATATCGCCGCTATATAATCATCGATTGACACGGCATTTACTTCTGGTAAGTCATTTGGAACTACGACTTTTAGCTGATTCTTGTAATCGAATGGAGAATCCATTTTTCTTACAATACAATCCTGTTTCATTAATCCAAGATGGTTAAGTAAGAACGTAAAATCATTATTAATACTTAACGTTGCTGAAGTCAACACAACACTATCAATTTTTCTAAACACATTCGCTTGCAATTCATTTGCGATAGATAACGGCTCAACGATAAACCTTAAGTGGTGGTACGACGCTTTTCCATCCCAATCGATTCTTACACTTCTATCCTCTTGACTTTGCATAAAGATAAACCTAAGCACTTGCTTGATATCTAAAAACTGTTCACGAATGGCAATGACTTCATTCAGCAGAGATCTCTCTTCTAAGGATAAATAGTCGGCCACATCTAAATGTGTAAACCGCTCTAGAATGTCGACACATTCACCAATTTGAAAATAGATTCTCTCCCCTGTCAACTGACATTGTTTATAATCTGTGCCTTCTTTCTGGAAACGTACTGTAAGTTTGGCTGAATGATTTGAATAGCGATTTTGCTTGCAATAATTAGCAGATAATGAAAACAATCGATCCACTTCTGCCATCATTTGCTGCATTTCATTGTCCATCCTACGAAGATCATTTTTTAATCCCTGCAATTGATGACGCTTTATTAGCTCATTCATTTTTACTAAAACCTTATCGGCTTCTAGTGTCCCCAATTGATTAAATATCGTCTTCGTATGCAAATAATCAAATCGCACTCCTAATTGTTCATTAGCCACTTGTAAAAATTGATGCCCCTCATCTAATACAACATATTTAGAATTAGCAAATAGTGGTTGTTCTTTCATGCGATCAATTAAAAACATCGAGTGATTTGTAATGATCAAATGGGCTGTTGCTGCTTTATTTTTAGCTAGGTTATAATATTCTCTATCAGCGAACAAGGAGTTTCCTTTTCGTAGAAACTGTTCATCGTTCTTAACACGATCCCAATACAACTGACCACCGCTTGATAAATTTAATTCATCACGATCTCCAGTAGTTGATTCTAAAATCCAAATCAAAATTTGCATCTTTGTTAATAGCACATCGTAATTATCATCTTCAACTTGCAAAGAATGATAAAATTTATCTAGGTTAATGTAGTGCCCCTTGCCTTTTAGCATCGCAGTTCGAATTTTTGTATGGAAAATCTCATTTAACATTGGGATATCCTTTTCAATTAACTGATGCTGTAATTGCGTTGTATATGTACTAATGACGACAGGTTGTTTTGTTGCTATTGCACGATAGACAGCCGGGATTAAGTAAGCCATCGTCTTTCCGATCCCTGTTCCAGCTTCAATAATTGCATGTTTATGTTTTGAAAAAGACTCAAAAATCGTATCCATCATTTCGAATTGACCCGTGCGGGTTTCATAGAGAGGATATACTTTTTCAAACATTTCCTTTTTCTCTTTCTCAGCTTCTGGATAATGAAAAACAGCATCTTCGGCACTAATCGTATCGGAATCTAGTCGTCTTAAAACTAACCCATTCACTTCTTCATACTTTTGTTGAAAGGGTTCATACTGGTTATTCTTCCGTCGAATGAGCTCTTCTAAATATTGATCTAGATCGCTCTTTAACCCACTCGATAATTCATATAGCTTATTCACTGTCATCATTGGAAGTACATCAATTTTATGTAATAAATGGTTCAATAAAGATGCGGTCGCTTCTGCATCACTATCAGCCTGATGCGGGCGATCATGATCTAAATCTAACAGTTGGGTTAAATCAGTCAATTTATAGCCGTCAGCTGTCGGCAATAAGATTCGAGACAACTCGACCGTATCTAATACAGGTCCGTAAAATGGTTGATAGCCCGCGTCTAAAAGCTCTTCTTGTAAAAAGGACAAATCAAAAAGAACATTATGGGCAACAAAATACGCCCCTTCTAATAATTTGTATACATCCTCAGCAATTGCTTCAAAAGAAGGAGCATCCTTCACCATCTCATTTGAAATGCCTGTTAATTCTTCTATAAATAATGATATTTCACGATTTGGATTAATAAAAGAAGACAATCGGTTCGTTATTTTTCCGTTTTCGATTACAACTGCAGCAATCTGAATAATCCGATCCCCTTTTTTGGGGGAATGACCCGTTGTCTCCAAATCAACAACAACAAACTTGTTTGACATTTGTTCCACCTCAAACTTCTATCATAAGAACGGTATCATAAAAACAGAAAAATAAAAAGCCTCTCCCCCTGTTTTCCACGATTAAGATTTATTTATTCAATCTTAATGGAAAATGCCTAAACAGAACGGCTCTGCTCAGGCATTTTTCTCGGTTACATAATTGTATGTGCGGGCTCTTGATGCAATAATTCTTTCATTACATTTCCTTCTCCCATAATGACAACTTTAGGAGAATGATCTTTTAATTTTTCTTCAGCAACAAGTGCGTATGAGATAATGATAACAATGTCCCCTTCTTGAACGAGTCGTGCAGCTGCACCATTTACACAGATGACACCACTTCCTCTTTCTCCAGGAATAATGTAAGTTTCAAATCTAGCACCGTTATTGTTGTTTACAATCTGTACTTTTTCGTTGGGCATCATGCCGGCTGCATCTAAAATATCTGTATCAATCGTAATGCTGCCTACATAGTTTAAGTTTGCTTCAGTTACAGTTGCACGATGGATTTTCCCATTCATCATAGTGCGAAACATAATGAAAAGCCTCCTACTATTTCGTAAAAATGATATTATCGATTAATCGAACCTTTTCATATCGAACAGCTACGGCTACAATAATCGTGCCTTCAAGCTGATCTAGCTTTTTTAGCTCCGGATATGAATATACTTCAATATAATCAATTTTACCACTTGAATGTTTTTCTATGTTAGATTTTACATACTGAATAGCTTCTTCACCATTTATCTGATTAGTTAAAATGAGTTCCTTAACCTCACGTAAACTCTTATTAATAATCGGAGCTGTAGCTCTTTCCTCAGAAAGCAAATTAACATTTCTTGAGCTTTTCGCTAAGCCATCTTCCTCACGAACGGTTTCAGATGCAATGATTTCAGTCGGAATATTAAAATCTTCGACTAAGGATTTCACAATAGCAATTTGCTGAGCATCCTTCATTCCAAAGTATGCTTGATCTGCTTGAATAATAGAAAATAGTTTAATAAGAACTGTAGCAACCCCGTCAAAATGGCCAGGACGGGATTTGCCGCATAATACGTCTGTTTTATCAGTTACAACAATTTTATTTGATAATGGCTTTGGATACATTTCAGAAGCTGTAGGAACAAATAAATAATCCACGCCTACATTTTCAGCTAATTTCTTATCACGCTCTATATCTCGAGGATAAGAAGAAAAATCCTCTGTAGGCCCAAATTGAAGTGGATTTACGAATACGCTTACAACAACAATATCGTGATTCTCTCTTGCATGTTGTATCAGGCTAAGATGTCCTTCGTGTAAAAAACCCATTGTCGGTACAAATCCTATCGATTTGCTAGCTTTTTTACAGACACCGATTTCTTCGATCATTTCATTAATAGTTGAAACTAGCTTCATATTTTTCCTCCATATAAGCCTAGTAGTTCATCCTCTTTCATTGTAAAAGAGTGTTGATCTTCTGGGAAGTTCCCCTCTTTAACATCGTTAATATATGAGTTTAACGCAGGAATCATTTCTTCGTTACTATTCGTATACGTTTTAACGAATTTAGGAACGCGATCCACTCCGTAATTTAAGATATCGTGATAGACAAGTACTTGTCCATCTGTATGAACCCCTGCACCAATCCCTATCGTTGGAATTGCTAGAATGGACGACACTTCTTCTGATAATTGCTTCGGTACACATTCTAAAACAAGTGCAAACGCCCCTGCTGCTTCACATTTCTTAGCATCTTCTATTAGCTTACGTGCTGCCAGTGCATTTTTTCCTTGTACTTTATAGCCGCCTAAAACACCGACCGATTGAGGTGTTAACCCTAGATGAGCAATAACTGGAATACCACTTGCAGTTAATGCAGCAATCATTTCGATCACTTCATCTCCGCCTTCTACCTTTACAGCTTGAGCTCCTGCTTCTTGCATTAGTCTGGTTGCATTTAATAAAGTATCTTTCTTAGACAGGTGGTAGCTCATGAATGGCATATCAATAGCTACAAATGTATTCGGAGCGCCTCGTTTGACAGCTTTTCCATGATGAATCATATCCTCCATCGTAACTGGTATCGTCGAATCATACCCAAGAACGACCATACCGAGTGAATCGCCTACGAGAATCATATCCACACCTGCTGCTTCAGCTTGTTTTGCTGATGGGTAATCATACGCTGTCACCATTGCAATTTTTTGTTTTTCTTGTTTCATCTTTAAAAAGCTAGTTGTCTGTTTCATCCTTCATCCTCCTTTTCGTTGGAAGAGGAGTTCACATCATAATGAAAAAAAATCCTTCCATTAATACAGAAGGATTTTGTACACACTCATTATTCAGTCTCATCCCTCTGTCCCGGTCCGTCTCATGGATCTAGGCAGAATCCTACTATTCATTTACAGTACAATTAAATAGGTGCAGTTCTCTCATAAGATACTGCCCAATTAAAGTATAGCAACGAATAGCGCTTTTGGCTACTTAAATTTAGAGGATCTGAATATCAGCAGAATACACTTTGTGAACCGCGCCAAGCTCATCTTCAATCATCAAAACTCCGTCATCAGTAATGCCTTTTGCAACGCCTTTTATTGAATTCGTTAACGTTGTAGCAACAATCGTTCGACCAATGCTAATCGCATAGCTTTCCCATAGAAGTTTGATCGGGTAAAAACCTGATTTCAAGTAAAGATCATATAACTTTTCAATCTGAAGCAGTAATTGCTGTACGATGTCTGCACGGCTTGTTTTGTCACCTTTTTCAATTCGTAATGACGTCGCAATTTTCTTAATTTCATCAGGAAAGTCACTGTCCTCTTGATTAATATTCATTCCAATTCCAATAATAACCGAATGAATACGATCGGCATCTGCTTGTAATTCTGTTAGGATTCCTGTTAGCTTCTTCCCATTTATTAAAAGATCATTTGGCCATTTAATTTCGGCTTTTAATCCGGTCACTTCTTCAATTGCTTGTACGACTGCCACAGCTGCGAGTAGCGTTAATTGAGGGGCCATAGGTGGAGGAATTTGCGGACGTAGTATTAGACTCATCCAAACACCAGTAAACTTAGGTGAATGCCAATTACGATCCAATCTTCCTCTGCCAGCAGTTTGCTCCTCTGCAATTACTAGTGTTCCTTCAGGAGCACCATCTAGTGCAAGCTGATGGGCAATTTTTTGGGTAGAAGGAACGCTGTCATAATAATGAATGACTTGTCCTAATGTTTTCGTTTTTAATCCAAGGGTAAGATCGTCCGCTGAAACCGTTTCAGGTTTTTTAACGATTCTATACCCTTTTTTACGAACGGCTTCTAATTCGTACCCCTCCTTACGAAGCTCTTCAATATGCTTCCATACAGCCGTACGTGAACAGTTTAATAAGTCAGCTAGACGCTGACCTGATAAATATTCTTCCTCTTGGTTCGTAAATGCATCTAATAGTTTTTTTCTTAATTGAGATTGCATTTTGTGAGCCACTCCTTTATGGAAACAGGGTCATTATCTACCTGCTTCATTAATACGCCGTTTTCAACTTTTTCGAGAACTTCTTTCACCCATGGACCTCTAGGTGTATTAATCCAATCTAACAGATCTGAGCCGTTGATAGCTAACTCACCTTTATGTTTTATAACAAGTTTATTGTATTGTTTCATGACTGAGTTTAAATGTTTCAAATCTGGTGAACGGTGCATCACTTGATAAACCTTTTCAACCATTCGAATCATATCCTCGCCCGCACGATACATCGTAATCTCGTTCCAGTCACTTTGACCTCGAAAGGCAAGCCATTCGAATGCCTTATTTACTTTCTTTATGCGTTTATTCGCCATTCTCCATTCTGTTAATAGCGCCGTTATGTCATTAACATGGATGTGCTTTAAAAGCAAGAGCCAGCGCTCATCCAAGTCTAGCTCATGCAGCATTGGGTATTGAATGGAATCTAGTTCTCTAGAGTAGTCGATAAATTGTGGCAATGCCTTATTTAAAGATAAGGAGGATAACATCTGAATGGCTCGAGAGGCATTTACTCCCATTATCAATTTATCAAATTCGGATAACTTTCTTTCAACCGCAATATTCTCCAGTAAATAAGAATTATTTATGATTGCTTTCTTTGTTTCTGTCTCTATTTCAAATGCAAGCTGACTATAAAAACGAATTGCTCGCATCATCCTCAAGGCATCTTCTTGGAAGCGTTCATTTGCATTTCCAACAGTACGAATAATTCGCTTTTGTAGGTCGTATTGTCCGTCGAATGGATCAATTAACTCACCGTTACGATTCATCGCAATTGCATTGATGGTAAAATCTCTTCTTTGTAGGTCTTCATGTAAATTCCTTACAAACTCTACAGAGGAAGGTCTACGATAATCTTCATATTCGCTTTCAGTTCGGAAAGTTGTCACTTCGTAAAGCTCTCCACTTAACAGTACGCCAATTGTTCCATGCTCAATGCCGACATCGAATGTCTTTTGAAAAATCTCCTTTACTTCTGTAGGAGTAGCAGATGTCGCAATATCGACATCATTGATTTCCCTGTTTAATAAATGATCACGTACTGCACCGCCGACAAAGAAAGCTTCAAAACCATGGCTTTCGATTTCTGCTAAAATTGGCAATGCTTTTTGAAAAACCTCATTCATATTTACTCACCACTAATTACGTCTTCGTATAGCTTTTCATACTGCAAAACAATTTGATCAGCTGAAAAGCGATGGCGAACGGATTGGACTGCTTTATTTGATAATTTCTTATGTAGGGCAGTATTTCGTAAAAGCTCGACTCCACGCATTGCAATCTGATCGATATTCCCTAACTCGCATATATAGCCGTTTTCACCATGGATGATCACTTCAGGAATGCCTCCAACATTTGTTCCGATACACGGAACTCCGCATGCAAGTGCCTCAAGTGCAACTAATCCAAAGCTTTCTTTTTCTGATAATAGAAGCATCAAATCACTGATTGAATAGAGCTCTGCAACATTGTCTTGTTTCCCTAAGAAAAGGACGTTCTCTTCTAGACGTAGATTGCGTACCAATGCGCGAACTCGGCCCATCTCTGGTCCATCTCCAACGAGTAATAACTTCGCTTTGCATGACTTTATCATTTCAGCAAATGAGCGGACAACATCATCTACTCTTTTTACTCCGCGAAAGTTAGAAACATGAATGACAATTTTTTCGTCTTCTGCTATCGAAAATTGCGTGCGTAAATGCGAAGCATTCACCCTTTTATATTCACGTTCGTCGATAAAGTTGTATACCGTTTCAATTCGCTTATCTGGCATAATTAAATCATAGGTTTGTGCAACAAGCGCGTTCGACACTGCTGTAACGAGGTCTGATTTTTCGATACCAAATTTAATCGCTGCACTTAGAGATGAATCGTATCCTAACACAGTAATATCCGTACCATGCAATGTCGTCACAATTTTCACATCACGATTGCTCATCTGCTTTGCTAAAATAGCACAAACTGCATGTGGGATCGCATAGTGTACATGCAATACATCCAGTTCTTCTTGTCGAATAATCTCTGCCATTTTACTTGCTAAAGCAATATCATAAGGCGCGTATTGGAAAACAGAATATTGATTGACCTCAACCTGATGATAAAAAATATTCGAATACATTTTATTTAAACGGAAAGGTAGGCTAGAAGAAATAAAGTGAATCTCATGCCCTTTTTCCGCAAGCATTTTTCCTAATTCTGTTGCCACTACCCCTGAACCACCAACTGACGGATAGCACGTAATTCCAACCTTCAATTTTTTCATTGACTACTCTCCAAATAAGTCATGTTGTAAAAGAATTGCTTCTTTTGTTTTAAATCCTTCTGCATACTGCACACCAACTTGACGCCCATAAATGGACTCACGCGAGTGTATATAATCGACATACCCATTGATTAACGGTGTGTCCACTGAATCTTCCGTTTTTACAAACTGACTTTTATATGCATTAAGGCTCGCTGTTTTTTTGTCGATTGTATCTGATATGTCCGTTACAAAATCTGGTTGGTGAAAGCCATTGATCATATAGAAATATAGCTTTCGTGGCCGGTAAGCATCCTCGCCTCCACCAGCATCGTACTTCTTGATACCTGCTGAGAAAAAAGCTTCCTTTACAAGTTTTGCACAATGACCATGGTCAGGATGACGATCCTCTTCATAAGGTGCAAATATAATCATTGGTCGATATTTACGAATGACTTGAACAATCTTTCTAATGTATTCATCTTGCATATAGAGACCACGATCAGGTATGTCTAGCGTACCTCTAACTTCAACACCTAAAATACGAGCAGCATCACTAGCTTCTTGCTTACGTAATTCAACATTTCCGTTTGAGGATAACTCAGCATTTGTTAGATCAAAAATTCCAACCTTTTTACCCAAGAGTGTGTATTTCGCAATCGTTCCACCCATGCCAATTTCAACATCATCCGCATGCGCACCGAATGCAATCATGTCTAAAGTAGACATTAAATTCCACCATCTCTTCCATGAACGAACGTTCTCCACTCCAGGTCTCCTCGTTCTAAACCTTTGACCAGCACCTCCGCTGTACCCATGTTTGTAGCTAATGGAATGGCATACACATCGCATAGACGAATCAATGCGGTCACATCTGGTTCATGAGGCTGAGCTGTTAATGGATCTCGGAAAAACAAGACCATATCCATTTCATTCTTTGCGACTAATGCACCAATTTCTTGATCTCCACCAAGCGGCCCAGACTGAAAACGATGTACATTTAAGCCCGTTTCATGAATAATTCTTGAGCCTGTTGTCCCTGTTGCAAACAACTTATGTCCATTCAAAATATGTTTATATGCTGTTACAAAGCGAATCATGTCATTCTTTTTCTTATCATGCGCGATCAATGCGATATTCATAGTTCACCTCTTATTAATCAATGATATTCTCTAATCCATAAACAAGCGTTTGTGATTGCATAACATGGTCAACAGCTAACTTTACACCAGACATGAACGATGCGCGATTATATGAATCATGACGAATCGTTAAGGTCTGACCATCTGCACCAAACATTACTTGTTGATGCGCGATCAACCCTGGAAGGCGAACAGAGTGAATGTGCATGCCTTCATAATCAGCACCTCGTGCACCTTCAATTGTTTCCTTCTCATTTGGATGCCCTTGTCCTCTCATCTCG
>NZ_JCBCPS010000001.1:728610-1241630 GCF_059874745.1 Niallia sp. CD-39
ACAAAGAGACTTCAATTCAGCTAAATCACTTTGTGTAAATCCTGTCGTACCAACAACTGGCCTTACTCCAAATTGTAGTGCTGTTTTTGTATGTAGCATGCCTACTTCTGGTGTCGTTAAGTCGATTAAGACATCAACTTGTTGTTGTGAAAATAAATTATCAATATCAGTATAAACAGGAATGTTCTCCCCAATCTTTTCAAAACCTGAAAAATCACTTAATGTGCCACCATCGTTTTTATGATCTAAGACTGCAACGAGTTCATATCCCTTAGTCCGATTAACTAAGTGGACAGCCTCTGTACCCATTCTGCCTCTAGCCCCTGCAATTGCGATTGTTACCATATGTATTTACACTCCTATTCTTCGATTCTCGTCCAACGATCCTTATCTCTCGTGCTGAATTTATGCATTACTCGGTTATGTGCCTCTTCTAAATCGATATTTAATGAATTCGCCATACAAATGAGCACAAACAATAAATCTCCAAGTTCTTCTTCTATTTCTTTCTCGTCTTCACTTGTTTTCTTAGGCTTCTCGCCATAGTAATGATTCACTTCTCTCGAAAGCTCTCCGAGTTCTTCTGTGAGTCTAGCAAGCATAGCAAGCGGGCTAAAATAGCCTTCTTTAAATTGTCCTATATACTGATCGACTTCTTTTTGCATGTCAACCATTGATTTCTTATCCATACCATCACATCCTCTAAAACTTTCATCATTTTATCATTGTTTCTTCTTTCATGTTAGCTAAATCAAAAAGCTTTTACAAACTTTTTTCATCGAGAAAAGTGCAAGTGCATCTCTCTATAGGAAGCATTCTTCTCATGATTTAATTTATTGATCATTTTACGAAGTTAATCAATCACAACTTTACAAACATACGTTCTTACTTTATAATTCATTTATCTTAACATTGGGGGTACTAGGAAATGTCGCAAGATTCGAAGATTACATTGAGTTTCCTTAAAGAAGAACACCATCAAAAACTACAATCCATACAACTACTAGAAGATCAAAAGCAGTTTACAGCCCTACCAAAAGATAAACTTCAGGACATTGAAGGTCTTCATCAAGTTGTGATTTTAAAAAATAAGCTTCCAATCGGATTTTTTATCCTTCATACGTCTGATCGAGTAAAAGAATATACAAGTAATCAAAGGGCACTTCTCTTAACGGCATTATCTATCGATTACAACGAACAAGGAAAAGGATTTGCGAAACAAGCTATGACTTTGCTTCCTTTCTTCGTAAAAACTGAATTTCCCACATTTGATGAAGTCATATTGGTTGTAAATCATAAAAACATTTCAGCCCAAAGACTATATGAAAGAACTGGCTTTATTGATACTGGAGAAAGAAGGACCGGTCCTATCGGTGAACAATATGTAATGTCCTTATCCCTGTCTCACTCTAAAGTGATAATAGACCCATCATGTTAGTGCTCACACATGATGTTGAAAAGAAAATGCTTAAACATAATGTCATTGGTGCAAGCATTGCTTACATTAAGGACGAGAAACTTTTTGATACAACTACCCATGGTTTTATTGAAACTAAGACCAATCAATTAATTAGTCCGCAAACATTATTCAATGCTTGCTCCATTAGTAAATTTGCAACTTCAATGCTTGTTTTAGCACTCATTGAGCGAAACGTTTTAAGCTTAGATGAAGATGTAAATAACTATCTCACTTCTTGGAAAGTCCGATATGCAGGAAGTCATGCGCTCGAAATAATTACATTAAGACATTTATTAAGTCACCATTCAGGAATTCTTGATCCACCATATAGCTTCCAAGCTTCGACTCCAACTTGTGTCATCCCAACCATTCTTGAAGTTCTAAAAGGACAAACAACGTATTGTTCAGAAGAAATAAGGGTTAAGTATGCTCCTGAAACAGAGTTTCATTATGCTGACGCTAATTTTTGTATCATCCAACTCATAATCGAAGCTGTCATCGAAAGACCTTTTCATAAAGTGATGGAGGAAGTTATTTTTCAGCCATTACAAATGCAACATAGCACATATTCCTTAAACACAAAGTTTATATTAGCATCTGGTCACGATAAAAACGGGAAGCTCATTGATGAGAGATATTCTGTCTACCCTTACCCCGCCGCTGCCGGTCTATGGACAACTGCCGGTGACTTAGCACAAATTGCTTTGGAAATGATTAACGCACTAAAAGGGAAGAGTAAAATTGGTATCACAAGTAAGCTCATAAAAGAAATGATTACACCACAATTCAAGCCATGGACTGGGCTTGGAATCTTTATAAATCATGAAGCAACAGATAAAATAGAAGTAACATCACTTGGTTGGGGCATTGGCTATCAATGTATGCTAGTTATACACCCAGAGGTGGCTGAAGGGTTGGTCATTATGACAAACTCTGAACTTGGCAAACATCAATTAGAGGGTTTTATTGGAGAAGTCTATCACTCAGTCTTTCAATAAGAGGGAGTATTTCTATTAATCTTCATTTTCTCTCCTTTTTTATCGAAAGGTTTCATAGTATAGTTAAGAAAATAGATGAAAGTAGTGATCCTATGCAAAAACTTCTATGGAATCAACGACAGTTAACGGTTTTGTTACCTAAAAATAAATCGCCGCAATTAACCATTATCGTTCAAGATGGCTCTTATTTATTTGACTATTTCGAACAACAGCCTCTTGAACATATTGCATTTGTAGGAGTCGAACCAGTAGATCGCAACAAAGAGTATACACCATGGCTTGCTAATGTCGACGAATACATATATGAAGGTGAAGCAGATACATATTTAAAACTAGTAACTGAAGAACTTCTCCCGTTTTTACAAGAGAAGTTCAATCTGTCAATTGAGGCTAAGAAATTAGGAATTGCAGGTGCCTCTTTCGGTGGCTTAGTGTCACTATATGCAATGTTAACCAAAAGAAATTTATTTGATTATTATTTCTTGATTTCTCCATCTCTTTGGTATCCAAATTTCCTATCATTTTTGGAAAAACAGGCGAATATTCATGATGAAAAGCATATCTTTTGGTACATTGGTGAACAAGAGGGACTAGAGTATCCAAATATTTTGCAAAACATGGTTCCATGTACAATGGAAGCACAAGAGCTGTTAGCAACTAAGCTGCAGCATCCAGACTCTACCTTCACATTTGTTACAGATGAACAAGGTATCCACCGTCATCCGTTTTTTGAGAAGTATTTTCAACAAAGAATTCTCCAACTTGAAGAGAAATTTCAAAACACAAAGGCATCAGTATAAATACTGATGCCCGAGATTGTAGACAAAGTCGATTTCTGACTTTGTCTACATTTTTTTAGAGGACTTATTAACAATAGATGAAACTCACAGACTGTCTTGAAAACGCTTGTCAGACTCGGCGTGCAGTCAAGTGAAGACCCGAATAGAACATTTGGTTCATGAGGGGACTTTGATGCCAAACAACGACGTATGCATGCGTTTGTCAACAGTCTGAGGCATCAGTATATGTTCTGATGCCCTTTTTCAATTAATCGTTTTTATTTCTGCCCATGAAGATCAGTATAAAACGAACTAGTTCTAATACAGCAACGGCTGCAGCGGCTACATACGTCAAAGCAGCTGCATTTAATACTTTTTTCGTTTCTTTTTCTTCATCATTGCGAATAACACCTAATGAAACGACTTGATCCATCGCACGATTCGACGCATTAAATTCTACCGGCAGAGTAACAAGCTGAAACAGGACAGCTGCTGCCATAAATACAATTCCAAAAAGGACAAGTCCACTTAACGAAGCAAATATCCCTACTAATATTAATACCTAAGATAAATTCGAGCCTATATTCGCTACCGGTACTAAAGCGTGACGTAATCGTAAGAACGAATATGCCTCCTTGTCTTGAATTGCATGCCCTACTTCATGTGCAGCGACGGCTGCAGCAGCAACTGAATGTCCGTGATAATTCCCTGAAGATAGGCGAATTTTCTTTGTTCTTGGATCATAATGATCTGTTAAAACTCCTCGTGTTTCTTCAACCGTAACATTATATAAGCCATTTGCATCTAAAATTCGTCTTGCTACTTCTGCACCTGTCATTTGTGATGAAGAAGAAACTTTGGAGTATTTTCCATATGCGCTTTTCACTTTCATTTGTGCCCATATTGGAATTAGGATAATGATTCCAAAATAAACCAAGGTTAATGCCATTTCTAACCCCCGAAGTTCTATTTTTCGAATTATGAATTAGGATCTTTTCGTTTTCTTTTCAGATCGTCTCCAATATATTTTCTCCAACCAACATAGGATAATGTAAGAATGATGATGCTCCCAGTCGAAATTATTACCCACCATATAGAAGGATCTGTTTCATCCTCTGTTAAATTTTGAAACATATTCGTTAAATCTGACTCCAATGCTACTAATTCATCTCGACTTTTTTGTTCCGTTACAACTTGATTACGGTAACGGTCTATAAAGTCAATCCGAGTGTCTAAAGTATGGATTGTTTCAGGTTGGGTTGCTAATCGAATACTCGGATAAATCATATCATATTTTGCTAAAAAATCATTGAAGGTTGCATTGAAAGAGTCGCGATCGCCTTCAAAGGCTGCATCCTTCATCTCATAGTATACTGCCATAATTGGCTCTTCCATCATCGTCCACAACGGAGAATAGGGCTTAGAAAGGACATCAACGACAAAGCGAAACTTTGTAATTCGATTTACCTTTTCTTGGCTCGATAAATTCGGATCTACAGATGCCTGCATCGCTTCTTGATGAGAAGTCATTAAGATACGTAACTCATCTGTAGAAAACGTTTCGTTATCACGATGGTACCCATCCAATTGTGAGGCAAAATAATCTAATAACTGCTTCACTTCTTCATAACGATCAAGCTTCGCCATCTGCAATACATCATCTGATAGACGGTTCATAGTCACAATGGCATCTTCTTTATAGGTAAATCCCGTTACTGGTAGGCATAATAGACAGATAAGAAATAATAAAAGCAAACGTTTCATTGCTTGTCCTCCTTCAAATTACTAATAAAAATGTATGAAGAAGGGGACAAGGTTAGACCAAAATAGTTGATTTTCTATTATGTTCGTTTCGTTATTGATAATGTAAAACGATCTTCTCGAACCGCAAAATAATAGGCAACTGCAATACTAAAAATACTTAACCAAAAAGTAAAATAGCCAATTTGTGGGATATAATCATTTAACATACTGTATCTTGGCATCATAAAAAACACATAATCAATTACGTCATTATGTAATGTCCACACTGCCGCAACGACAAGATGCCATAACTTCATCCGATAAAATGGTGCATACAGTACTCCTTGTACAGCCATCGCACCGTGGGAGAAGATGAGCATCCACCCATCCCATCCTAGCTCTCCAGTTACATTCCACGTAAGTAAATTCATTATAACAGCCCAAATTCCATACTTTACTAATGTGACAATTGCTAATGCCTCTACTAATGGCCAGTTCTTTCCTAAAAGAAAAGCAACAAGGACAAACACGAAGAACATACTTGCTGTTGGGCTATCTGGCACAAATGGAAGAAAAATTGACGGAGTGTTGGCTAATTGATCTTCGTACCATATGAATCCATAGACAGTTCCAAAAAAATTAATGACAAACAATAAAAGCAATACTTTTCTATTTCCTAACAATGGATAGATCCAATTCACTGTTTTTCCTCATTTCTTGGTAGAGTTAAACTTTCATTATTTTACCATAGAAAAAAACGAGCGAACAGCGCTCGCCTCCTACTAACAAAGTAACACCATATAATTTCTTTGTATGAGCTTAACTTCAAAAAAAGATACTATAGGTGAAACAGTTGTGAAAGCGCGGTGTAAAAGAATGAATGAATACATTCATTACTCTCAATTTAAAAACGGCGAAGAGTTTCAGCAGCATCTCGATCGATGGCTCCCAATCGCTAGAAAGCACTTTTCAAAAGGAGAACACATTGGGTTTGAGCGTCTCATTGAGTATGCAAAACATATTCCTGGGGTCTCAATCGAAAAAATTGACAATATGATCCTCTACACGTATAAAAACCATGAAGTAAATGTCATTTCACGCTCTACCTTTAAGCGTATGCTTGTCAAGGCTCAAAAGATCGGTATGATTGAAGTGATTGAAACGTATCGTGAAAGCGGCGGGCAATCAAGAAACATCTATGTATTTAATCGGATTTAGCAAAAATAAAGTGTGCTGCTAGAATTGGATGAATCATACTAAAGCAACAACTCCATAAGCAACGAGTGTTAGGAAGATAAAAGCCAATAAACAACAAACAAAAACTGAATCTTTATCTAATCTCTGGTATTTGATTTTCTCTAAAACTCGAATAAAACTTAATTGCCATAATGATCCAATTAAGGCGATGAAAAAAACAAACATAAAAATCCCCATAAAAAACACACCTCTGCTTGAAAAATTTAAATTAGTACATTCTAAGAGAAAAGCTTTTAGGATGTGACTAATTTGGATACAGTTCATGATATTTTATTAATAATCGGAAGAATCTTATCCATCATTCCATTTTTATTGTTTGTCACATTAATGATGGGAAAACGTTCAGTTGGACAATTACCAGTGTTTGACTTTATTATCGTCATTACACTTGGAGCCCTGGTGGGAGCTGACATTGCCGAACCGGATGTAAATCACTTTTACATCATTATATCCATTGTCGTTATTTTCCTGCTTCAGTATATTATATCTAATGTATCTATTAAAAGTAGGAAATTTGGAAAATTAATTACTTTTGAACCTACTGTTGTCATTTACAAAGGAAAATTTCTCGTACATAACATGAAATCAATTAAGTATTCGATTGATAATATTCTCCAAATGCTTAGAGAAAAGGATCTATTTGATGTAAAAGACGTTGACATTGCCATCATTGAAGCGAATGGAATGATGTCCGTCAAGCCAATTCGTGCAAAAGAACCGATTAAAGTTGAAGATGTACCAGCACCATTGCCTGACCATGGGTGGCAAATACCGATTATTGTAGATGGTACAATTCACGAACAAGTGCTAAATAGGGAGGATATTTCGATGCAATGGCTAATGCAGGAGTTAAAAAGGCATGAAATCATGGATATTAATAACATATTTTATGCGGGAATAAACAAAAATAAGAAGCTCCATATCTCACTTAAACAAGATGCGGATCAACCGACACCCCCCATTATTATGAATTAAAACAGCGCTACTGGCGGATGACCAATAGCGCTTATTCAACTATATAGATGGTTCAGTTATCTTTCCATATAAGGCTGCATTGTATATTGCAAATATATCTTTCCCTGTTAGTTCCATTGGACTTCGAGCTAATAATCGTTTCTGCTTTTGAGCATCATCAGTTAGACTCTGTAAGGCTGTTTTATTAATTGAAAACCCGCTTAATGTAGATGGAATTCCTACATCCTCAACTAATTCTTTTAACATATTAACACATTTATAAGAAGCTTCCTTTTGTGATAAATACGAGCTTGAGTGCCCCATTGCGTCTAAGATGTCTTTCATCTTTTTCTCGCAGCTTTGACGAATATATCCCATTACATACGGCAGGAGAACAGCGTTTGAATCACCATGAGCAATATGGAACTGTCCACCTAACGGATACGCTAAAGCATGTACGCCAGCTACACCTGCATTAAAAAATGCTAACCCTGCCAAATAACTTCCATAGCTCATTTTTGTCCTTGCTTCCTTATTATCACCATCCATTACTGCCGTTCGAATGGATTGACTAATTAATTGAATCGCTTTAATTGCGAGTCCATCCGTCACTTCATTTGCATTTTTGGATATGTACGCTTCAATTGCATGTGTAAGCGCATCGATTCCAGTTGCAGCAGTAATCTTTGGTGGAAGTGTGACGGTTAACTCAGGGTCGACAATTGCAACATCTGCTAACATAAAATCATGTGCAATCACATCTTTTGTCGTAGTCAGAGATAAAACAGAAATGTTCGTGACCTCTGAGCCTGTACCTGATGTTGTCGGAATCAAAATTTTAGGTAACCCTCTTTGCTCGATTTGTTTTGTCCCGGTTAGATTAAGGTAATCTTCCACCGTTCCTTCTTGTGTAGCAATGAGAGCTGCAAGCTTTGCTAGATCCAATGCGCTCCCGCCGCCTAAACCGATCACCAAATCAAATTGATTTTCCTTCGTAAAAGCAACGAGTTTCTCGCCAATTTCTAATGGGGGTTCTGGTAGCACTTCTGTATATGTTATTACTTCACGGTTTTCAGCGCTTATCCTATTACAAATATCGGTGACAACACCATTCTCTTTCAAGAAAGGATCCGCTACTAATAAAATCTTCTTTGGGTTATAACGGTCGACTTCTGGGCTGAGACTTGTAAGAGCTCCCCATCCTGTATAACTAATTGGCACAAATGTGATTTTCTCCATTTATGAAACTCTCCTTTATTCGTAATAACCTTCTGTCGATTTCCTAAACCCTTTAAACTGATCTGGATCATGGCCAAACCAAACTTGAGAGTTTGTTTCATTTGCTAGTCTTCGAATACGCTCAACCGTTGAATTATAACCAAGCGAATCATAGATAATTCCAGGTGGTTTTACTGGAGGTCCAAAACTGTCGGCTGTATAAATAGCATCAGATGCCAAGATGATTCCACCTGTCTCTGGCATATCAACATGTAAACCAAGCATTCCCCATGCATGTCCGCTTCCAAAATTCAAAACTTCTATGCCTTTTGCTAGCTTCACATGATCTTCACCACGTTTAATAAAACGCCATTTAAGATTGTTTTTAATCCACATGTCAATGTCTGCCCAGACGTAAGCCCCTTCTTTGACATTTTGCGCATATTGCTGCATCGTTCCATTAAACTCAGCTTCTTGCACAATAATCGTTGCATTCGTAAATAATTCTAAACAACCAGCATGGTCTAAATGTAAATGTGAGGCAACAACAAACTTTATATCTTCTGGCCTGACATTTAATTGTTCTAAACGATGATGCAAATAACATTCTTCCGACATCGTGATTGGAAACGCTTTTTGCGTCGCTTCGCTCCATCTTCCTTGCGGTCCCATAGAATCAGGGTTACATGCCGTGTCAAACAGAATCTTTCCTTCTGGGTGATCAATGAGCACCGTATACACTGGAAACTCTACAAATTCATTTGGTCGATTAGGTGAATCTATTGTTGCTGGATTATGCATCGCAATCATAAAGTTTTTATCCATCCTCATTCTTCCGTTATCCATCACATACAATTTAGGGTGTTTTTGAATAATATTCATGTGAACATTCCTCTCCTTTTAATAGACTCATAGAATTGAATTCAATTATTATTCCAGATAACCAGTTTTAATTCTGTCATTTCATCCAATGCATACTTGATGCCTTCACGGCCAGTGCCGCTATTCTTTACTCCTCCATATGGCATATGGTCGACACGGTAAGTGGGGATATCATTAATGACGACTCCACCAACGTGAATTTCCTTAGCTACAGTAAATGCCGTTGCAATATCGTTTGTAAAAACCCCCGCTTGCAAGCCATAGTCAGAAGAGTTAATTGCTTCAATTCCTTCTTTAATTGAAGCAATTGAATTCACATTCACTACAGGTCCAAATACTTCTTCACAAAGCACCTTCTCTTTGCTTCCAACATGCTGTAATACAGTCGGCATTAATAGATTGCCTTGCATATCTCCGCCTGTAATAACTTTCGCTCCATTGTTTACAGCTTCATCAACCCATTCCTTCACACGTTTCGATTCTTTCGCTGAAATCATCACGGATACGTCTGTATCCATTGATAAAGGATCACCTAGCTTCAAGTTCTCTGTAGCATGTTTAAGCTTTTTAGTGAATTCTTCGATGAGATTATCCATCACATAAATCCTTTGTAATGAAATACAGACTTGACCTTGATTAGAAAATGCCCCCATAACAATGCGATCAATCACATCATCTACAAGAACACTTGAATCAACAATTACCCCTGAGTTTGACCCTAATTCTAAAGTTGTTTTCTTTAATCCCGCCTGATTTCTTAAAGAGATTCCTACCTCAGGGCTGCCAGTAAAGGTAATCATGCTTACACCTGGGCTAGTTAAAAATGCATCTCCTATCATTTTCGCCTCGCCCGTTACTAGATTAAATGCACCGTTCGGAAGGTTCGTTTCTTCAATTAATTGAGCTAAGAAAACGGCAGATAAGGATGTTTGTGTAGCTGGTTTTAAAACAATTGTGTTACCAGCTGCAATCGCAGGTCCTACTTTGTGTGCCACTAAGTTTTGCGGGAAATTGAATGGCGTGATTGCAGCAACTACACCTAACGGCTCTCTTATCGTGTATGCAAATCGACCTTTGCCAAACTCAGAAGCATCCATCGGGATCATTTCACCTGTTAACCGTTTAGCTTCCTCTGCCGCAAACTTATACGTTTCAATCGTACGGTCGATTTCTGCATAAGCGTATTTAATGGGCTTTGCAGATTCTAATGAGATGATTCTTGCTGCTTGATCTCTGTTCTTTGAGAACAAATGTGATAGATCCTCCAAAATTTTAGCTCTTTCTAACGAAGACAATGCCTTCATCTTCTCTGTTGCTTCTGTTGCATGTTGAATAGCGTTGTTCACTTGTTCTGTCGAAGCTATGGAAATTTCGCCAATTTCCTCTCCGTTATACGGAGAATACAATTTTCTTGAGCTTAATGTTTGTTGCCACTGTCCATTTATAAACAATCCTTTCATGCAACTCACCTCCAATCATTAATAATATGGTTACGTATTCATTTTTGAATATACTGAAATGAATACGTAACCATTTCTGAGTAAATGAAAAACAACCCTAGTTCACAGGCTTGTTTTCACGCGTTGTATTTCTTGAAAATAGTTTAACAGAAGAGATATGATTGTTGCAAGCGCTTTCTCCAGAAATTTCTGCAAATAATTTTTCGATTGCAATAAAGCCTAAATTGACCTCATCCTCAGCGCCTACTGTTGTTAAGTTAATCAGCTTATGCTTACTTAGCTCAACGTTATCAATGCCAGCAATACTTATGTCTTTAGGGATTGAATATCCAGATTGAATGAATAAGTCCATTAATTCAATGGCAATCGCATCTGTTGCACAAACAATCGCTGTTGGCTTCTCGTGTAATCGTATAATTTCTTTAAAAACACCTTCAATGCTCTCACGTTTCGTATCTGTTATAAAAATCTGTGCTGAATGATGCATCTCATTTGCTGTAATCGCTACATTAAATCCTTTAAGCCTTCCGCTAAATGTACTCATATAATCGGGGCCACCAACCCAACAAATGTGCTTATGACCTAAATCAATCATATGCTTTGTTGCAGCATATCCAGCCTGTTCATTATCAATTTCTACAAAATTCTTTAATTCTTTATGTTTTCGGTTAAATGTAACGAAAGGAATATTTAATTTTTCTAGCTTATAATAAAAAGAATCCTCATAAAAGATTGATGATAAAATAATCCCGTCCGAGCGAGATTCTAAAACAGCATTATAAATGTCATCCATATTCTCATCGTTGCTGAAGTATACATTAACCTTATAGCCTTTTGCATTGACATAATTCACAATCGCTGTCGTCGTATCTACAAAAAACGGATTATGCAACGGTCCGGAAATTAATGTAATCATTCCTGTCCTTCTTTGTACCAAAGAACGCGCTATATGATTAGGAACATAGTTCAACTCATCAATTGATTTCATCACCTTATCAATCGTCTTTTGTTTAACCGACTGAGGTGCATTCAAAACCCTTGAAACCGTTGTTTGAGAGACACCTGCATGCTTCGCAACATCCTTAGAAGAAACCATACCCATCCACCTACTTATTTAAAAAACTCTTACAAACAAAGCATACCACTAATGGAAAAATATTAAAATCTCCTGTGATGATCTTTATATTTTACTATTGAATATTCAAAAAAACTGGCACCCAATTAGGTGCCAGTTTAAAAGTTTATTCGTTTAAGCTTTCAATGTATTCAGCTAAAACCTGAAGTTCTTCATCTGTTCCTTTGAAGAGGTCACCTGGCATTCCACCGATACCGTTTACTGCAATGTCTTTAATTTCATCAACAGAGTATTCTACCCCAATCAGTGCAGGTGCTCCAACACCTTGTAGATCTCCACCATGACAGGACAAGCAGTTGTTAGCCTCAAGAATTTGATATCCTTCAGCTTCTGGGTCAATTTCAACATCTGCAACGATCTGACCTTGTTTCTTAGCAGCTTCCCAATCGTGGTAAGCAACAGATTCCCAAGTTAGGTATGTAATACCAGCTAGGGCAAGGATCATAAATCCAGTTGCAAATGGTCGCTTTGATGGACGACGTTCTGGTCCACGATCTAAGAACGGTGCAAGTAACAACGCTCCGAAAGCTAGTCCAGGTATAATAAACGCTCCGACTGCATTAAATGGACCTGAAGCGAATTGATATTTCAGCAATTGATATAAGAATAAGAAATACCAGTCTGGTAAGGCGATATAAGCTGTATCACTCGGATCAGCGATCTTCTCAAGCGGCGGCTGATGCGCTACTGTTAAGCATAAGAAACCGACTAAGAATACTGCTCCAACCATCCATTCTTTTAATAAGTAGTTTGGCCAGAACGCTTCCGTTTTCCCAGGATATTCAGAGTAATCCTTTGGAATATTCGGTTTTCGTGCAGCAGGGACACGTGAATCCCCGACGAATTTCATCCCTTTTCCTCTATGCATTGGGCTATTTCCCCTCCTTTGTTCTAGATTGTATTTTACAACGGTCCGGAAATACCTTGTTTACGAATCATAATAAAGTGAGCGGCCATTAATCCGAATAGTGCTGCTGGTAAGAAGAATACGTGAATCGCGAAGAATCTCGTAATCGTTTGTGCACCAACAATGTCAGGATCACCAGCGATTAACGTTTTCAGGAAATCACCTAATAGCGGCGTCGACTCTACAATTTGTAGTGTAACTTTTGTTGCAAATAATGCTTTCATATCCCATGGCAATAAGTAACCAGTTAAACCTAATGCAAGCATTACGAAGAAAATTAAAACCCCAACAATCCAGTTTAATTCTCTTGGCTTCTTATATGCGCCTTGGAAGAATACACGAAGCGTATGTAAGAACATCATGACAATAACTAAACTTGCACCCCAGTGATGCATTCCACGGACAATTTGTCCAAATGCAACATGGTTTTGTAAGTAATACACAGATTCCCATGCATTTTTGATATCTGGAACATAGTACATCGTTAAGAACATTCCAGAAAGTATTTGAATAACAGTAACGAAGAACGTTAATCCACCGAAACAGTAAACAAACGCCGAGAAGTGATGCGCCGGGTTTACGTGCTCAGGTACTTCGTGATCTGCAATATCGCGCCAAAGTGGCGTAATATCTAAACGTTCATCAACCCAATCATAAATCTTGTTTAACAACGATTACGCCCCCCCTTGCGGAACTGCTTTTCCTAAATAAAGATAACCATCGACCTCTTCAAATGGATACACATCAAGTGGTCCGAATGGTGGTGTACCAGGTACATTTGTACCATCTTTCGTGTAAAGCCCACCATGACAAGCACAGAAGAAATGCTGTGGATTATTCGGATCGGAATCCCAGTTTACCACACAACCTAAGTGCTTACATACTGGTGATAAAGCTACAATTTCTCCATTTTCATCACGATATACCCAAGCTGTTCCTGTTTGTTCAGATGTATACCATGCATCCACTTGTTCAAACGAAAAATCTACTCGAGTCGGTTCAGTTGTGATGTCATCAATTCTTTGATTAGTTGGTATTAAATCGCTTTCACCCTTTGTTTGTAAAACTGGGTCGATTGCAAAACGAACCATTGGCATTAACATACCAGCAGCCATAAATCCACCAACCCCTGTTAACGTGTAATTAAGGAATTGACGTCTTGAAACACGATTTTTGCTCATTCTTTTCCCCCCCCTATTATGAAGTCGAGTCCAACAAACGGACATAGTTCAACACAATATAATACTAGGACATAACAATGATATATCAATCTTTATGGAAGGTCAATATAATCATTGTTCAGAAAGGTGTCAACAATGTGACTTATCTCTCCTACTTGTCATTATTTTGCCACCTTCTTACAAATAAATTCAAAAGTTGTTTCACTTGATCTTCTAAAATGGACATTTTGTATTGCTCGTCCATATTATTCATAGGAATTGATGGCATCCATAGCAACTCGCCTGTAAGCTTGTCCTCTATTTCTTTCCACGAGCTGTCAGAAGTTAAATAGAAAACATGGGTAAAACCTTCATTCTTTAATTCTTCTTCCCATAGTTTAATCGCATTAATTTTTTGGTCTTCAGTCATTGACGTCAAATATGTATACCCTGGTAACAACATTAATCTACCTTTAAACTGTCTCTCAAGCTGTCCTGATAATAATGTCATGAACTCAGTCATAGCTACTGATTGCTTAATATCATCTTGAAAGGAAACCGGGTACAGCGGCAAAACAACTGTATCTATATATTGTCTCTCTTTCACAAACATATCCATATCCTGTGTGATCCACTTCATCTTGTTCAACTCCAATAATGTAATCATGTAACATTATCATATCATCTTTTCTTACGAAAGGTTAAGATGAAATAACAAGAAAGAACGATGATAAAGACAATTCCACTTCTACTCTCGACAATATATTTTTCTTAAAAATATAATTTTATAAAAATCTTCAAACTTTCTATAAAAACGGTAGTCAGACTAAGCTTATTAACTTAGAAAAGAACCTGATAAAACAGAATATTGAGGATGATTACTGTGCTTGAAACTGCGTATCCGATCGATTGGTAACAGCCTGAATAAGAGAGAGCTCCTTCTATTTTGGACAAAAAATAAACCTTGCCCTAGTTGGACAAGGTGCTGGATTTTTTAAGTTAAATGAGAAAGTTGTTTGGATAATTTTAAAAACGTTTCTTTATCATTGCGATCTAACGCTTCGTCAATTTGTCTTCTGAGCTTTTCCTTTTGAAATTTCATAAGACTTTCAGATAGGAATTTTTCAGCCATGAGACGATCTTTTTCAGTAATATGCAGTTTTCTTGGCATGTATGGATTTTCCTCAAGAACTGCTGCAAATTGATGAGCTTTATTAGATGCATGGAAGTTCAATTGAATATAGATTTCTTCATCACGGTTAAGTCGAATGTCATGAAAGGATTTCTCTGCATCTGTCGTCATGACATTTCCTTTGTAAAAACGGAATGGAGCTTCTTCGACACAATGAGTAGACATAACGAGCCCTCGTGGGCAATATTGCGCTTGCTCTACGAAGTGAACTTTTTCCATAAGTCCGTCATGACTCATTAAGTAATTTAATATCCACACACATTCCCGTCGCTTAAGCTGATAATGATTGAGAAACCAACGAATAAAGTCTTTTTTTTCATTGACAGATACAGGGGTTGCCATATCCATTTTCCCTCCTCTGTTAACAGCCATTTTCTTTATTAGTTATTCTACATCTGAGAGACGTAAAAGAATATCTCGATACTCCTCATTCGTTGAGTCCATTCTAATGAGTTGCTTAAAGATTTCTTCAGCGTCATCCCGTTTTCCTTCTTCAATTAGAAAATATCCATAATCTGATAAAAAATCCTCTTCTTGATTAAAATAAGTATATGCACGTTGATATTTGTTTAATGCCTGTGAAAAATCTTCATTCTGTCGATATGCAATTGCTGCGTCCCATAAGAATTGGGGCTCATCCATTTCTTGTTGATCCATCATATTTGTAATCTCTAACACATCATCAAAATATTCATTACGAATAAAAACTTTATTTAGAATCAATGCTGCTTCAATGTATTCAGGATCAATGGCAAGAGCCTCACGTAAGTATTTTACAGCCTCTTCTTCATTTCCTATTTTTAATGAAAGCTTGCCCGCGTAGAGAAACAGCTCTTTATTAAATTCATCATATGTGATTCCTTCTTTGACCGCATGCAGGCTGTTTTCTATTTCTTCCTCATGCTCATATGCTTTTGCTAAATGGATATATAGGCTATGGTATTCTTTATCAAGTTCCTTTAATTCATTGAACTTTTCAATTGCCGTACGATAAAACCCTGCTTGTAAAGCAGTGAAGGCATAACGGAAGAGCGTATTAATTTCCAGCTTATCTTCTAGCGCCTTTTCAAAGTGAGGAAGGGCATCTTCAAATGCACCTCCAGCGCTTAACACTTCTGCAAGGCGCTCATGGACATTCATCTCAGCAATCTTCTCTTCTTTTAGCAGCACCTTTTCATACATTCTAACTGCTTCAAGAAACTTCCCTTCTTCAGCGAACAGCTCTCCTAATGCGAAATCAATTAATACCTCGTCTGGAAGGATATCTTTCGCAGACAATAGCTTTTTCTCAGACACCTCATAGAGCCCTTGCATTTGATACAGATCCGCCATTAACAGTAAAGCTTGAGGATAACTGTGGTCTGTCACAGCGATTTGCTCAAGCAGGAGAAGTGCCTGCTCCTCATCTCCAAGGTCGATGGTGATTTCTGCGAGCATCACCAACAATTCCCCTTCATCTGGATATGACTGTAGGAGCCTTTCTAATAGCAGCTTCGCTTCTTCTAAAAAGCCAAGTTGCAGCAATTCCTCTGTTAGCATAAATCTTTCTTCATTCGTTCCTTTTTCTAACACTTCTTTATATAAACGTAATGCTTCATTTTGCTTACCTTGCTCTAAATATTGCACAATCAATGCGATTCTATCCATTGGTCGATCCTTTCATTCAATCATATTCTTCAAATTTAAAATACCCTGGGGTTTTGATTGTAACATGCTCCCCATAACCAGGTCGATAAAAGAGGCTTTCTCCTGCTCTAATCACCGTTCCTTTATGTACGGTGATTAGCGGACTATCTTTATACACCTTTTCCATCATTTCTGCATTATAACCGAAATCCCTCTTTTTCTTATACAAATTATAGGAAGTTTCATTCCCAATATGGATATTTCCTTTTAATGGGTAGATTCCGATTTTCGCCATCGTTTTTAGCGGCAAATTCTCTCCCCCTTGAAGAGGCTTTTCAATCGATGGAATTTTCTCGGCCCTCAGCACTTCATTCCAGCCGTTCTGAATCGCTTTTAGCTCTTTATGATCTTTAACTCCAAACTTTGGGATAAGTGGCATATTGTATGGAAACATCGCCTCTCTTAGCCAACCCCAAGGAAGACTAGTTAGCTGATTCGGTGACTTCAGTTCAAGAAAGATTGCGGGCACCTTCTGGCGCTTACAGCGAGTAATAAAAGAGGTAGTCAATAACTGAGGTGAAATAGATACCCCGATTACATAATCAATAGGGCTTCCGATTAATGAACCTTTAAATCTTCTAAATGCAGATTCTAACTCACTTTCATAGTTTAGCGTGAATGAGGTGAAAAAGACGGTACAACCATTATTCATCCACTTACGATACTTCTTTTTCCTTTCATCACTTGATTGGGACGCATCTAATTCTTCATATACAACAAAGGTAGGTGTCATTATATACTCATCTGCATTCATTCTCATATATCGATACCTTTTAAACTGAGGTTGGATGGCTGAAACCTTCCCTTCATCCATTAGTAACGATGTTCTTATTGCTTGGTCTTTTTTTAGAATCGTTGCATTTTCAATTATATAGGGCATTCGATCACTCCTTAACATGCTTAAGACAAGCTATGTAAAGAAGTAAAAAATATGACAATAAAAAGTAGAACAAATGCCAGTACCTCACTTGTTCTACTTGGATAATCTTTATTCCGTTAACAAACGATTAATATGTTCAAAGAAAGATGGATAAGAAACAGCAATCGCTTCTTTTCGTTCTAAATGCACTTTTTCATCTATTAGAAGGTCGGCAATTGCGAGCATCATCCCAATTCGATGGTCACCATGACTTGATACTGTCCCTCCATGAAGAGAGGATGGGCCATGAATCACCATTCCGTCAGGAGTCGCTTCAATATTAGCACCTAGCCTCTTCAACTCACCGACAACTGTATCTATGCGGTTTGTTTCCTTCACCTTTAATTCTTCAGCGTTTTTAATAACCGTTTTACCTTCTGCTCTCGTTGCAAGAAGAGCAATTATTGGAATCTCATCAATTAGACGGGGAATCAACTCCCCACCAATCTCGATTCCTTTTAATGTAGATGTTTGAATCTGAATATCCCCTACTGGTTCAAATCCCTTTTCTTCCTTCATTTCAATACGAATGTCTGCACCCATTTGTTGGAGAACATCAATGATTCCAGTTCTCGTCGGATTCAATCCAACATTTTTTAGTGTCACACGGCTATTCGGAACGATGCTTGCGGCAACAAGAAAAAATGCAGCAGACGAAATATCACCAGGCACAAACACATCCGTTGCTTGTAGGAATTGTCCACCTTCAATAGATACTTCCAAGCCTTTCTCCTCCACCGTTCCTCCAAAGGCGCGAATCATTCGTTCTGTATGATCTCTCGTCTTAACTTTCTCAATAACAGTTGTCTTGCCGTCTGCCTGTAACCCAGCAAATAGGATCGAGGATTTCACTTGTGCACTTTCTACTGGCATTTCATACTTAATCGCCGACAACTCTCCTCCCAGGATGGAAAGAGGTGTAAATTCTTTATTTGCTCGACCCTGTATTTTTGCACCAAATTGCTCAAGCGGATTTGTAACTCTAGACATCGGTCGTTTTGCAATCGAATCATCCCCGATTAATACACTATGGAATGGTCTTCCCGCTAAAATGCCTAGTAAAAGGCGAATTGTTGTTCCAGAGTTCCCAACATTTAATATGTCTGTTGGCTCCTGTAAACCACTAAGTCCGTTTCCTTCAATCACAATCTCATCATCTGATCTTTCAATTAATACACCTAACGCTTTAAAACAAGCAATCGTACTTAAACAATCTTCTCCTAATAAAAAGTTCTTAACGGTTGTTCGACCGTTTGCAATCGCTCCGAACATAATTGACCGATGAGAAATCGATTTATCTCCTGGGATCGCAATTTCACCTTGCAAGCCTTTTTTCAATTTAGCTGCTCCAATCATTCACCTTGCCTCCTTTTAACAGTCTATGGTCCGATGGAAAGCTCATACGCTGTCTTACCCTCTATACACGAGATAGCGCGTTCACGATCACCTTCTGATTGAAAACTAACTACTAAAACTCCATGAATTTCTTCGCGTATTTCTCGAATTTGTATATTCGTAATGCTAATATTCTCAGTAGCTAAATAACCTGTTATTTCTGAAATGACTCCTGGATAATCAGGGACATCAATAAACAAATCATAAAATGAATGAATGGCACCTCGTTGCTTTTGAGGCAGTTCATCCCGAAAGACCTTTGCATCATTAAAGTAAGTAAAAATTTCTTCTCCATCCTCTTCCTGAAGCATTCGATTAACTCGATTCATTTCATCGATCCAACCGTTCATTAGCTCTAACAGCACTGCTTTATTATGCATGAGGATGTCTCGCCACATCGTAGGGCTACTTGATGCAATTCTCGTTATATCCCTAAAGCCACCAGCTGCAAGTCTAGGGATCAATGCAGCTGCTTCACTTCTTTTTTCTGCTTCATGAACAAGTGAAGTCGCAACAATATGTGGAAAATGACTGACTACACCAGTTAAATAATCATGCTCTTTTGGTGTAACTCTTATAAATCTCGCCTTTGTTGGCATCAACATTTTCTCTAACCAGTCGATCTTTGCCTCAGAAATATGATCCTCTGGTGTAAGCAAATAAAACGCGTTTTCAAAGAGGAAAGGTTTAGCAGAGGCTACACCACTTTTATGAGATCCTGCCATTGGATGACCACCGATAAATGCAATTCCGCGCTCTTTTAACTGCGCAGCAGCTTTAACGATTTGTTGCTTTGTACTTCCTACGTCTGTAATGACTACATTTTCTTTTAAAGGCCATTGCGCTAACTTTGTTAGAAGTTTTTCGGTTTCTTGTACAGGTGTTGCTAAGATGATTAGGTCAGCATTAACGGCAGCAACTTCAATCGTGTCTGTTACATCATCAATGACAGATAGCATTTTAGCAAGATTGGCTTGCTTTTCATTCACATCATAACCGATAATTTCAGAATCCTTATATGATGATTTTATCGCAAGAGCAATCGAACCGCCAATTAACCCTAACCCTATAATGAATACATTTGCTTGAATGACTAACAACCCCTTTTTCTAGCTAAAAAACGTGCATTTTTTTGATAATCGCTGATTATCGTTTCAGACGGACGTTTTAAAAAAATTGTTTCAGAAGGCTTCTTCTGAAACAATTTTGGCTTTATTTCGTGATTGATGCTTTTTTTGCATCGGTTAATTCCTTCATTGCAGAGATGACACCTTTGTTCTGCTCATGAGAACCAATTGTTATGCGTACGGAAGTTGGAAATCCGAGCGCTGCACCAGAGCGGACAATATAGCCTTTCGTCAGTAGAAATTGAAAAACTTCATTACCATCCATTTTAAAATCGATTAAGATAAAGTTTCCTTGTGATGGATAATACTCTAAGCCTACTGAATCACAGAATTGATAGAATTGCTGCAAGCCTTTTTCATTTTCTTTCTTGCATTGTTCAATGAAAACCTCATCAATTATGGCTTCATTAGCAACAGCTAACGCAAATTTATTAACATTGAATGGTTCACGTACTGTTTCCAATACTTTCATCACATCCGCGTGCCCAATTCCATAACCAATGCGCAAGCTAGCTAATCCATAGATTTTTGAAAACGTTCTTAACGCAATAACATTTTTATAATTTGCTACTAACTGCAAAGAGTCGTGATAATCACTAGCTGTTGTATATTCACAGTACGCTTCATCAAGCACGATTAATACATCTTCCGGCGTCCTTTCAATAAAGCGAACAAGCTCCGTTTCAGGTATATGAACACCTGTAGGATTGTTCGGACTACAAATCCATACAACAGATGTGTTCTCGTCAATGGCATTTGCCATTTCTTCCAAATCATGCGCACCGTCAACTAATGGAATTTCACGAATTTCTGCTTTTTCGATAATCGCGTTATGTTTATACTGGGGGAAGGTTGGGGTCGCCATGACTGTATTTGCCTTTTCATGCAATAAAGCTCTAGCAATCAATTGAATGATTTCATCTGAACCATTACCAAAAATCAATTCGGAAGGCTCTACTTTCAACTTCGAAGAAATAGTATTACGCAATTGTGTCGCATAACCATCGGGATAAAGCGGAAAAAAAGTGACTGGCTGTCTCATTGCTTCTGCCGCTCTATGTGAGCATCCAAACGGGTTTTCATTAGAAGCAAGCTTTACGATTTCATGCAACCCTAGTTCACGCTTCACTTCTTCGATCGACTTACCTGGCTGATATGGTGTTAGACTTAATAATTGCTTTTTCCATTTCATTGATCGTTCCTTCTTTCCCCATCGTTTTCATGAATCTACTTTTCTATTAAATCTGGACGTAAACGAATTGCTTCTTCTAAATATATATGGTTCACTTCTGCTTGAGGTATGCTTGTGTTTACATGCATCATGATTCGTATACAAAGCGGAAGTGCTTCTGGTACAGGGATTTCTCTTGTACACATTACCGGAACATATTTCCAACCATCAAACTTTCGAAGTGCTCGTGCAGGAAAGCATGCATCTAAATCATTGGTTACTGAAATAATGACAGATGCTACATGATCAGCCTCAATTTCGTTTGACTCAATCATTGAACTTAATAGTCTTTCAGTAGCTTGTAAAATGTCATCTTCGTTATTTTTAGGTACCGTAATAGCCCCTCTCATTCCCCTAATCATTCTCGACCGCCTCCTTTGTCTTGAATAAATTGGACCAATTCAGCTCGCAAATAATGTTCTTTAAATTCGTAAATGAATGGCTTCCCAATTTTTTTTAAGAGGATAAATGCAATATGATCACTCGTTGCTTTTTTATCTTGCTTCATGCGATTTAGTAAAGCATCCGCATCCGCATGCTCTGGAAGATTCGTTTTATATCCTAAACGTACTAGCCATTCATTAACCGACTCTATATCTAATGGCAGCTCGGCATATTTTCGGCTGAGCTGTAGGGCAAATAACAAACCAACTAAAACAGCTTCACCATGCGCCCATTTATATTCTGCTTCGATCGCATGACCTAATGTATGCCCGAGATTTAAATATGCACGAATGCCTAATTCTTTTTCATCCTGTTCAACAATCTCACGTTTAACATTAATTCCATCTCTTAAGATTTCAGTAAAATCTAAATCAGCATCTAAATTTTGATATTGCTGCTGCAATTGTAAAAAAGCATCCTCATCCTTTAATAGCATTTCCTTTATAAGTTCAGCAAACCCAGATCGTTTTTCTTTAAGCGATAAACTATTCAAAAAATTCGTATCGTAGAACACAGCTTCTGGTTGATGAAAGGCACCAATTAAGTTTTTACCTAGTTCATGATTAATTCCGACCTTCCCTCCAACAGCACTATCGTGGGCTAGTATTGTTGTCGGAATTTGAATAAACGAAATTCCTCTCATAAAGGTTGCCGCTACAAAACCGGCCAAATCACCAACGACCCCTCCACCTAATGCAAGAATACAAGATTGACGATTTAACTTCTCTTGCAGGCAATAGGAAATACATTGATGGTAAATATGAAACGATTTCGCACCTTCGCCACTTGGGATGACATAATGTTTTACATCAAAGTTAGATAACTTTTCAATTACTTCTTCTAAATAAAGTGTGGAAACATTTTGATCAGTAATAATTAATACTTTTTTTGTTTGTGGAAGCTTATCTACTATAAATGAATTCAATCTTTCTATAACCCCACTACCGATTATGACGGGATACGTTTTTTCTTTCGTTCTTACTTGAATCGTTTCCATTAAAACTCCCTCGCAGATTTGCGCTGTTCTTCAATATTTTTCACGAACATATCTAAACGGTCACTATAGAATTGCTCTAATAGTGCGTTTGCAAGCTCCCATGCCACGACATTTTCCGCAACGACTGCTGCTGCTGGTACTGCACAGCTATCCGATCTTTCAATGCTAGCAGCAAATCGCTCCTTCGTTTCAATATCTACACTATGCAACGGCTTGTATAACGTCGGAATAGGCTTCATTACGCCTTTTACGACAATCGGCATGCCCGTTGTCATTCCACCTTCAAAACCACCTAGACGATTAGTCAACCGGTAATAGCCGTTTTCTTCATCCCAACCTATTTCATCATGTACTTGACTGCCTGGCTTTCTAGCTGCCTCGAAACCAATTCCAAATTCGACCCCTTTAAATGCATTAATGCTCATAACAGCTCCTGCAATTTTCGCATCAAGCTTACGGTCATAATGAACGTAACTTCCTACTCCAACTGGCATGCCTTCTACTACAACTTCAACGACACCACCAATTGAATCTCCATTTTGCTTCGCTTCATCAATCGCCTTCATCATTTGTTGGGCAGCCTCTTCATCTAAGCAACGAACTTCAGATTCTTCTGATCTTCTTTGGATCTCTTCTATCGTTATGTCTTCTTTACTATTTGCAATCACGCCGCCAATTTCCCGAACATGTGAAGCAACCTTCACTCCCACAAGACTTAACAATTTCTTCGCTACAGCTCCTGCTGCTACGCGAACAGTAGTCTCCCTAGCTGATGAACGCTCTAGCACATTACGTAAGTCCCGATGACCATACTTTATGCCTCCATTTAAATCAGCATGACCTGGTCTAGGTCGAGTAATCTTCCTCTTCACTTCATCAGCATCTTGGTCAAGTGGTTCTGCACCCATGATCTTCGTCCAATGTTTCCAATCATTGTTTTCCACGACTAGAGCAACAGGTGAGCCAAGTGTTTCTCCATGGCGAATGCCGCTTGTAATTTCCACTTGATCTTTTTCAATTTGCATTCTACGCCCGCGGCCATAACCCTTTTGTCGTCGAGCTAGCTCATTATTTATATCAGCCTCTACCAATGGCATTCCGGCTGGTAAACCTTCAATAATTGTCGTTAATTTTGGACCATGTGATTCCCCTGCAGTTAAATATCTCAAGATTTCTTTCTCCCTTCAACCCACTAAAGAATTATGTACCAATATACCATATGCCTTTAATGAAAAGTAGTTGTTTTTTCACAATTTCGTAAATTATCATCGTTTCTTTAATTTTAGTTATTTTATCATGAGGCAATACAGATGAAAAGTAACGATAATCACGTAAATTACTCTGGCGTATCAAACATGATTATTAACTTTCACACTTAGACGCTTTTTAGCACTAAAGTAAAAGTTTGTATTTCTATACTATAAATCTCACAGTACCTTTTGTCAATTGTTTTCGACTAGAATACAAGTACAGCAAAAAGAAAAGCCTCCCGTCAATGGAAGCTTAATTAATTCGTTATTATTTTGTTGAACTGATGATTGATTCAGCCCTCTTTTGATAAAAGAAGGTTTCATCAGTTTGCAAGTTATACTTTGCAGGATTAAAAATCTGTTCTGTGCTACCGACAAAGAAGTATCCACCATCACGAAGTGCAGAGCTAAACTTTTGATAAAGCCCATCTTTCGCTTCTTCTGTAAAATAGATTAATACATTGCGACAAACGATTAAATCATATGGACCCCCAAAAGGGTCAGCCAGTAAGTTATGTTTTTTAAATTGAACAGTCTGTATTACTTCACGGGAAATTTTATAAAGGGGGCCATCTTTTTCAAAATGTTTCTCTTTCATACTAACAGGCAATTCATTGAGTGATTTTTCATGATAAACACCTTGCTTTGCGCGTTCAATCACTTTTTCATCCAAGTCTGTTGCTAATATTTGAATTTGAGAAAGAGGCATGAATTGGGACAGAATCATCGCAATTGTGTATGGTTCTTCTCCTGTGGAGCATGCTGCACTCCAAACCTTTAACTTGCGATTTTCCTTTAGTAGCTTTGGGATGATCTGATCTTGCAAGACGTCCCACCTTTTCTTATTCCGATAAAATTCTGAAACATTTATCGTCATTCGATCGAGAAAATCATATAGAAGCTCGCGATCATTATTTAAAGCAATAAAAAATCCTTGGAATGATGTAAAGCCCTTTTTTTCATATAGTGACTGTAGCCTTCTCTTCATCTGCGCTTCTTTATACAGACTTAAATCGATTCCAGTTTTCTTCTGTATGTTTTTTACAAACTCTTGATAATCTTGGGACATCTAAGACACCTCATAACAATTGTATATTCAAATAGAACGGTAGTAAAAAGAATGTAGACAAAGTCGCTATGACTTTGTCTACAAATGAGGATATCTAATCTCTTAGTTAATCCACTCATTCATTAATTTTGTGTAGTCTACTAATTCTTCTTTGTTGAAGAATAAACCGATTTCACGTTCAGCACTTGTTGGAGAATCAGATCCATGAATCACGTTCTTTCCAACTGTGATTCCGAAATCTCCACGAATTGTACCAGGAGCTGCGTCTTTTGGATTCGTGCTACCCATCATTTGACGAGCTGTAGCAATTACATTTTCACCTTCCCATACCATTGCAAATACAGGACCAGAAGTAATGAATTCAACTAACTCACCAAAGAATGGGCGCTCTTTATGCTCACCATAATGCTCTTCAGCTAATTCAGCAGGAATGCTCATAAGCTTTCCACCAACTAGTTGGAATCCTTTCTTTTCGAAACGGGCAACGATTTCCCCGATTAAATTACGTTGTACACCATCAGGCTTTACCATTAAAAATGTTCTTTCCATACATTCCACTCCTAGTAATATGTATAATAATTGCGATTTACACAACCAATGAAAATATTATCATTGTTTTGACAATTTTTCAACTGAGAGGAAAACATGAGCGAACTCAATTAGAATTTCCGTTTCCCTATCATTCGTGCAATGTCTTTAAGCGCTTTCTTTGAGCGATTCTGTGGAAGTAGATCAATTTCGGTTAAGGCCTTCTTTAAGTATCGATCACTAATTTGCAATGATCGTTCAATTGCTCCAGAAGATTTAATAAGTAAGATGATTTCATTCATTCTTTCTCTAGTTGTATACTCAGTTACAGTAATAATCTCTTTTTTGATGGCTGCATTCTCCATCGCTATTAAGACAGGCAATGTGATATTCCCTTGGAGCAAATCATCTCCTGCTGGCTTGCCAAGTTGCTGCTCCGTGCTATTAAAATCAAGAACATCATCAATGATTTGATAAGACATACCAATATAATAGCCAATTCTGTATAATCTTTTATGTGTTGTCTCATCTACGTTCGCAGCAATTGCACCCAATTGGCAACTGACTGCAATTAGGATAGCCGTCTTCCGCTTTATTCTTCTAAAATACGTTCGGTAGCTTTGGTCAAAATTGTACTTATCTTTAATTTGCTCAATCTCACCAAGACAAAGTTCAACTAAAGTATTAGATAAGATTTGATGAGCTTCAGCTTGTTTAATATTCGCCATAAGCTCCAATGCACGAGCAAAGATATAGTCCCCTGTATACATAGCTATCCGATTGTCCCATTTCGCCTTGATCGTCTGTTGTCCTCTTCTAAGTTCCGCGTCATCAATGACATCATCATGAACAAGAGAGGCCATGTGAATCAATTCTAAGGCTACTGCAACATCCTTCATCTTGTTCACATCGTAATCTCCAAACTTTCCAGATAGCAAAACAAAAACAGGCCTTAAACGCTTCCCGCCAGCCTGTAATAAGTGGAGTGAGGCTTGATGTAACAATGGCGAATTTGCCTGAATTGTTTTTTCTAATGTTGATTCAATTACTTGTAAATCAGAATTCAAAAATGAGTACATCATTTTTAATTTCATACGCTAATTCCACCCAGCTTATAGATCCTTTTTCCGCTTCGACATCATGTAATCGAAGCTTTCAGAGCCATTATTATGAATCTTTCTTTGCAATATGAACTGCTGCTACACCAAATGTGTATGGCTTATATTCGACTGAGGTAAACCCAGCTTCCTTAAACATCTCTGCTAGTTCTTTCATTCCTGGAAAACCTTTTGCTGATTCATGAAGCCACGCATATTCTTTAAAACTTTTTGCAAAAACCTTTCCTAGTAGAGGCATAATGTATCCAAAATATAAATAATAGCCATGACGGATGCCAAATGTTGTAGGCTGTGATGTTTCTAAACAAACAACCTTTCCTCCTGGTTTCACGACACGTTTCATTTCTTTAAGCACTTGCATATAGTCTGGTACATTTCTTAGACCAAACCCAATTGTCACATAATCAAATGAATCATCAGCAAATGGTAATTCCATTGCATTGCCATGAATAAGTTCAATGTTTTTCATCCCTAATTCCGAAACCTTTTCTCGGCCAACTTTTAACATATTTTCGCTAAAATCAAGTCCAACTACTTCTCCAGAGACCCCAACTTCCTTCCCTAATGCAATAGACCAGTCAGCAGTACCACAGCATAAATCGAGTGCCTTTGTACCTTTTTGTACATTCATTAGCTTCATCGTGTCATTGCGCCATTTAGTATGTTGTTGAAAGCTGATGACTGAATTCATTTTATCGTAGTTTTCATGAATGCTTTCGAATACATGGTGTACGCGTTCTTCTTTCGATTGCTGCATCTGTTTACCCTTCTTCCACGTATATATTTGCTTTAGAATTGTTTTTCTGTATGATGTCTTGCACACTTTGTTTAAGAGCCTTATTCATAAACGGCTGATCATCTATTGAAATCATTAGACTTGCTGATAGCTTTTCAATCCATTCTTCAACAAGTTGAAATGTCGATAATTGCGGTTTATCAAGATTTTCAATTGGAATCGTGTCAATCGCTTTAAACAAAATAGAATCTTCGCCTTGTTCAAATTGTGTTTTCTCTTTCAGTAGCCTTTTGTATGTTAAAAGCGTTTCCACAAAATTCATTGACTCTTTTTGGTGAAAATGATGAAATATTTTGGTGAACAAGGAAGATTCAATGCCCCGAATCGATTTCCAAACATCCTCTTCGCGAAGAAATTTGTTTTTATATAGTGTGATTTTATACTCGTTTACTTCCTTAATTCCTTCAGCTAACGTACGAATCATATCTATATCTTCAAGCTTTGATAAAATTTTATAATAAAGGCCACTATAGAATGTGCCTGCTAAAATCGTTAATTGCCTACTCGTCTGTTTTTCTTTTGGCAAATCATAGACACCAATTTTTTCATGTGTATCAAGTGCAATTTGCACAAGCATTGCTGTTGTCGCATATTCAGTAATTCTTTTATCTGGTAATTTTAACGACTGGAACAAAGAAATAAGCAGCATGAGTTTATCTTCATCCACATATGGGGATTCAATATGATTGAGTAAGTAAGAATGATGTGTTTGTTTTTTCACAATTTCTATTATCTCTGTTCGTTTTATGATCATTTCATGCATGCCATCACCCTTATTTTCTCAATATATATTTCGATAGTATTCCACTTTCGTAAATAGTCTATGTTTTCTAGACATAAAAAAAGTCCCTATATGATCAACGCTTCAACATTCCATGGACTATTGTTCCAGAATGCATTGCAATTATATCATAAAAACAGGGTGGTTGTTAGGGTAATATATAGGAAAACACTTAGGATAACTTAGAAAAACAAGCGATATTTTGACTATTTTTTGACATCGCTTATTACCTCACCGTAGGACGTTTTTATTTCAGCGTTGCCTCGAATTTTAATTGCTGATGTATGTTCTGTGAATTGAGCAATCATAACCTCTCCCACATCTAGCTTTTCAGAATGATGGAATTTCGTATCTGACCCTCTCGTTAACCCAATTACATTCACACCATCCTCTAATGCTTTTATGACAATATAATCAGTCTTCTCCATGATTTACTCCTTCCAACTTCATTTCCACGAATAAGGGATGAGGCATCATATACCTGATCCCTTATGATCATTACTTGATTAACGATAACACTTCTGCACGTGCGCGTTCATCCTTTTGAAAGATTCCACGAACTGCTGATGTTACTGTTTTAGATCCTGGCTTCTTTACTCCTCGCATAGTCATACACATATGCTCAGCTTCCACTATCACCATTACACCATGTGGCTCTAGCTTATCCATAATGGCTTCTGCTACAGTAGAAGTAATACGTTCTTGCAACTGTGGTCTTTTTGCAACAGCTTCAACTGCCCTTGCTAGCTTGCTTAACCCTGTTACTTTTCCATTTCTCGGTATATAAGCAACATGCGCATGTCCAAAAAACGGAACGAGATGATGCTCGCACATTGAGTAGAACGGAATGTCTTTTACTAGAACTAATTCCTCATGATCTTCACCGAAAACGGTATCAAAATATTCCTTTGGATCTTGGTTTATTCCCATAAAAACTTCTTCATACATTTTGGCCACTCGTTTTGGTGTATCTATTATACCTTCTCGATTCGGGTCTTCTCCGATCGCTTCAAGAATTAACCGAACCGCCTCTTCTATTTGGGCACGATTTACTTCTGACATAATCTTTTCCTCCTATGGCAGTAAGCTACTGTTATTCCATATTAGCATAAACAATTCATTAGTAGCAAAGCAATGGTTTTCTATTTAAGAAGTTTTTGATGGATACATATGTATAACTATTCGGGGAAGTTTATGAAGTGTAAAAAACAAAACCGCGACTTACATCGCGGTTTTGTTTAAGCATTCATGCTGATCGCACAAATATGTACTTATTTAACTGCATCTTTAAGCGCTTTTCCTGGTTTGAAAGCAGGAACTTTGCTTGCAGCGATTTCGATTTCTTCACCAGTTTGTGGGTTGCGACCTTTACGTGCAGCACGCTCACGAACTTCAAAGTTTCCGAAACCGATTAACTGTACTTTATCACCATTTTTCAATGCGTCTAAGATTGAATCGAAAACTGCATCAACTGCTTTAGTTGCGTCCTTTTTAGAAAGTTCGCTAGCTTCAGCAACAGCGTTAATTAGTTCTGTTTTGTTCATTACTTTCACCTCCTCCCAAAAATCATATAGCCAAATAAATTCACTTTCTTACATTCATTTGTAAACAAATTTATTGAATTCTATACGTTGCACCTAATTTTTGTTAGGCTTGCCTTATCATATAACAAAATAATTTATAATTCAACGAAAATATATTTCGAAATCCTATAAACTCAACGTTTGTAAGGCAACAACGTTAATTCTGTTAAAAGATTATCATAATCAATTATGCATATCAAGAATATTTCATTATTTAATGGGAATCTTTTCTTATTTGCAACAATATTGTAATATGAATGGCCTTTTTCCAACGTAAATCTGTAATAGATAGCGTGTTTTGCATCCTATCCATAGCTGAAATTTACAGCGGAATAAAAGATTAATTCTTTATACAATAAAAAGAAGCTAAAGTTTTTTTGAACTTTAGCTTCTTTTTTAGTTTTTCTATAAAATGATTGCGATTAATCCACCTGAGCCCTCATTAATAATCCTCTCTAACGTTTCTTTCAATTTATACCGTGCATTTTCCGGCATTAACGATAATTTGGCTTGGATACCCTCGCGTACGATGGAACTTAAGCTTCTTCCAAAAATATCTGAATTCCAAATCGATAGTGGATCATCCTCAAAATCTTGCATTAAGTAACGAACCAATTCCTCACTTTGCTTCTCTGTGCCGATAATTGGAGAGAACTCAGATTCTACATCCACTTTGATCATATGAATGGACGGTGCTACTGCTCTTAGCCGTACCCCAAATCTCGATCCATGCCTTGTAATTTCTGGTTCATCTAAACTCATATCAGCAAGGGATGGTGCGGCAATTCCGTATCCAGTTTGCTTCACCATTCGTAAAGAATCAGAAATCTGATCGTACTCTGTTTTTGCATGAGCAAATTCTTGCATGAGCTCTAACAGATGATCCTTCCCTCTAATCTCAACCCCGACAATTTCTTTTAATACATCATCATATAGTTCATCTGGAGCATAAAGGTCGATTTCTGCTACCCCTTGCCCAAGTTCAATGCCAGCCAATCCTGCTCGATCGATAAACTCAAAATCACTAAATTGATGCACAACCCGGTCCACATCTCTTAATCTCTTAATATCTTTTACTGTTTCTTTTACCGCTTCTTGATAGCTTCCTCTTAACCAATGGTCTTCATGAAGCACCATCACCCAGCTTGGTAGGTTAACATTCACTTCAAGTACAGGGAACTCATATAAAGCCTCTCTCATCACATTTAATACGTCTGCTTCTCGCATTCCTTCAACACTCATTGCGAGGACAGGAATGTCATACTTTTCACTTAATTCATTTCGTAATGAATCCGTGTTAGGATGATGTGGTTGTACACTGTTAATAATCATAATGAACGGCTTTCCAACCTCTTTAAGCTCTTCAATCACTCTTTCTTCAGCTTCAAGATAGTTCGCTCTTGGAATTTCTCCAATCGTTCCATCTGTTGTCACTACGACCCCGATCGTGGAATGCTCTTGAATAACCTTCCTTGTACCGATCTCTGCAGCTTCATGAAACGGGATTGGCTCTTCATACCAAGGAGTATTGATCATTCTCGGTCCATTTTCATCTTCGTACCCTTTTGCTCCAGGAACTGTGTAGCCAACACAGTCTACTAGTCGTATGTTTACATCAAGCCCTTCTGCTACGTGTACGTTTGCTGCTTGATTTGGAACAAATTTTGGCTCAGTCGTCATAATCGTTTTCCCAGCTGCGCTTTGAGGGAGCTCATCCTGTGTACGTGCTCGATCTGCCTCATTATCCATATTTGGTAAAACAACTAATTCCATGAACCTTTTAATAAATGTTGATTTGCCAGTACGAACTGCGCCTACTACTCCAAAGTAGATATCACCGCCAGTTCTTTCGGCAATATCTTTAAAAATATCTACCTTTTCCAAGTGATCCCCTCCCGAATCTTGAGTTAGTGGGAAATATTATCCTTTTTTGATTTATATGTGGACAGTATATGTTTATGATGTTGTCCTATCTTGATATGACAACTTTTTTGAATATTTTCCACCCTCCATTATTGAATTGTTCACTACCCAAGTGTTCATCACGGAACAAAAGATAATCTTAGATTATCCCTTCAGGCGAACGTTTTTCCCATTGGGGGCCCACCTTACACTCTAATCTAAGTAAATTCCAAGACGATAAAAAACCCTTCTTCTACAATATATTTTGCAAAAGAAGGGTTATGACTATTAAATTCAATGAAATCTATATTCTATGATTCATCTTCTAAATAAAAGATCGGTTCTGTACCCTCTTCATTGATTGTATACGGAAGTGAGTATGCCGGCACAAACATCGTATCGTCGGTTAAGATAGTTCGAATGTCATCTCCATAAACAAATGAGTGATCCTTCTCCTCAATCACTTCGAAGAGATCGCTTCGATAATCCACATAAATTTCTCCATCCCCGGTAATCAAGAATGGAAGCTCTCTCCCAGAATACGGACTAAGAGCCATTGGATCTTCACTATAACCGAGTTTTTCAAAGTTGATGGTAAAAATCGGACCTGTCAAATGTTCCCCATATGTAGGATACTTATTTGCCATCATTCGAAACTTAATGTCTCTAATTTGTTCAGCAATGCGCAAATCAAATATTTTTACAGTGGGGTTTTCTTCTACATCAATCAATACATAATGGAACACTCCGCCAGCATCGTATGCATTTGCAGGAATCTCTGGAATGTATTGTGGTACAAGTTTTTTAAAATCAATTGGGTATTTCTGATAGATATGTGTCTCTTGATCCCTAGTAAGAATAGGCAACAAGCCACCGTTACGCTCTTTGTATTCTTCTACTGCTTCTTGAACGGTGTTAATATGTGTTTCGTAAGAAATTTGTCTTTCTGTTCTCATTTCACCTGGATACATGCACCCACTTAAAATAAGCATAATGAGTACAGCTACTACTATATGTACCTTCGTTTTCTTCATTTTCATCAAACCTTTCAAGCGCTGAATGGATGATCGTTATGGCTACAGCAATTATTCTGGTGTAGGACCACTAAATACAACTAAGAAGATAATAATTCCACTAACAATCATAAAAATGTAAGCGATTAATGCTGTGATAAATTTAAGCGTTCCATTCTTAATTTTGAATCTACTTAAATAAATCATAAATAATGATATAAACATGAATCCCATTGATGATAATGAAATCCACATCTTCATTAATGATGGTGTCATTCTATCCACTCCCTTTTATCCGAAAAGTATTATAACACAAAATCTTGGACAAACAAAAAAGATTCCGACTTATGCAAGGGAATTTACATTTAATTGAGTTTAATAGGTCAGAAGTTTCTAAAGCATATAAAGATGCCAAGGAAAGGAAGGGGCGTTCTTTTCCTTGGCTAATGACTAAATATCCGTCACCCAGATCATCTTACTAGTTTGCTTCGTTGCATTGTATGCAAGTTGAACGGTAAAGGCATCCTCATATGCCTATATTTAAAGATAAGAAGCTCTAAAATTTCGTCATGAAATGGCGAAGTGTACTTTTCTATAATTTTTTACGAACTCATTCAATGATCTAGCTCATGGAACGATCGGCCCTAGTCATCTATCCAAAGTCTGCAAGATACAGAATTTCTTCCTGCCTTTGTTGGGATAGTCATGACGAGGTTCATGTCAGCAATGCAACACGAAGTAGCCATTTGTTGGCTCGCCGATTAGCTGCACCCTACGCTATTCATATCTAAAAGTCCCTTTATTGAAGATCTGTACCTTCTAAGACATTCATTAGATCTTCCATTTCATGAGTTTTCATTCGGGACATTAAGCGATCGACAGCGTCTTTGGCAGGGACTTCATTGAATAACACATCGTATAGAGCCATTGTGATCGGCATTTTGACTTCGAATTTCTCAGCAAGCTGATGTGCTGCCTTTGTAGTTCGAACTCCTTCAACAACCATTCCCATACTGTCCAGCACTTCGTTAAGCTGTTTCCCTTTTCCAAGCATATTCCCAGCACGCCAGTTTCGTGAATGTACACTTGTGCACGTTACAATTAAATCGCCGATTCCTGTAAGACCAGAAAATGTAAGTGGACTAGCACCCATCTTCACACCTAACCTTGCAATCTCAGCTAATCCTCTTGTAATTAATGCAGCTTTTGCATTGTCTCCATAGCCTAAGCCGTCAGTAATTCCAGCTGCCAAAGCAATGATATTCTTCAAAGCACCGCCTAACTCTACACCAATAATATCAGGGTTTGTATACACCCGGAAATAGGAATTGATAAATAAGTCTTGTACTTTTTCGGCTTCCTTCATATTTTCCGAGGATACAGTTACTGTTGTAGGCTGTCTTAAACTTACTTCCTCCGCGTGGCTAGGCCCAGATAGTACAACAACACTCGTTAATTTTTCCGATGGCACTTCCTCTTCGATCATTTCAGAAATGCGCAGCAAAGTGTTTGGTTCGATTCCTTTGCTCACATGGACAATCGTTAGTGCTTCTTTTTGTATAGAGCTAATTTGTTGAAGGACTTCCCGAATTGCTTTAGTTGGTACAGCTAAAATGATTCGCTTTGTTCCATCAAGGGCTTCAATCAAAGAAGAATGGCCAATAATATTCGTTGGCAACTGAACACCAGGCAAGTATTTTTCGTTCTTATGTGTTTCATTGATTTCGTCTGCTTGTTGTTTTTTATGACTCCAAAGTCGTACATCATGCTCATTATCCGCTAGTACCATTGCCAATGCTGTTCCCCAGCTTCCAGCTCCGATGACTGCGACGCTTTCTTTACCTTGATTCATGAACATCACCGCTTTTCGTTAGATTATTTTCTCTCTCTCGCAAAAATCTTAATTGGTGTACCTTCAAATCCAAAAGCATCACGAATACGATTCTCTAAAAATCGCTCATAAGAGAAATGGAGAAGCTCTGGCTCATTTACAAATACAACGAATGTTGGCGGCTTCACCGCAACTTGTGTTGTGTAGTAAATACGTAGTCTTCTGCCTTTATCTGTTGGTGTTGGATTCATCGCAACAGCATCCATTACGACATCATTTAGCACGCTTGTTTCAACACGAAGTGCATGGTTTTCACTGGCTGTGTCGATTACAGGAATAAGCGTATGAACGCGCTTTTTCGTTTTCGCTGATAAGAAGACGATTGGTGCATAGTCTAGAAACTGGAAATGACCGCGAATGTTTTCTTCAAACAACTTCATTGTCTTTTCGTCTTTTTCTACTGCGTCCCACTTATTCACAACGATTACAACTGCACGTCCAGCTTCATGAGCATATCCTGCAATTTTCTTATCTTGTTCAATGATTCCTTCTTCTCCATCGATGACGACAAGAACAACGTCTGAGCGTTCAATTGCTCTTAACGCACGTAATACGCTGTATTTCTCAGTTGTTTCATATACTTTTCCTTTTTTCCTCATTCCCGCCGTATCAATGATGACATAATCTTGATCATTATAAGTTAACTGTGAGTCAATCGCATCTCTTGTCGTACCAGCAACATTGCTAACAATAACGCGATCCTCCCCTAAAATTGCATTTACAAGCGAAGATTTCCCTACATTTGGTCGACCAATCAAAGAGAACTTAATGACATCATCAGCATAATCTTGGTCTTCAAGGGTTGGAAAATGCTTAGCCGCCTCATCCAGCAAATCACCTAAGCCAAGTCCGTGTGATCCAGAGATCGGAAACGGTTCCCCGAAGCCAAGTGCATAGAAATCATAAATTTGTTCACGCATTTCAGGGTTGTCTATTTTATTGACTCCAAGAACGACTGGCTTCTTAGCTTTGTATAGAATCTTTGCAACCTCTTCATCTGCAGCTGTTACTCCTTCACGACCATTCGTTAAGAAAACAATTACATCTGCTTCATCAATCGCAATTTCTGCTTGTTGACGAATTTGTTCTAAGAACGGTTCGTCTCCTAAATCAATTCCACCTGTATCAATAATATTAAAGTCATGTGTTAACCACTCTGCCGAACTATAAATACGGTCTCGTGTTACTCCTGGTATATCTTCAACAATTGAAATTCTTTCTCCTACAATTCTGTTAAATATCGTTGATTTCCCTACGTTAGGTCGTCCAACAATCGCTACAACTGGTTTTGTCATTTGACATCACCCTTTCAATTTATTCCATATTTTCAATATGTAAATTCATGATCTATTATCAATTGTTTACCCTATTAAACAAACAAATGGTCATTTTCTTCACTAATCATTTAAATAAACCCTTCCAACGACAGAAGGGCCTAGCTTATTTATCTTATCAGAGACATGTAAGACGTGCAAATAGAACATCGTTAATGTCTAACAATGATGTAGATTTCTTCCGTTAACATATGTGCAATCCCATCTAAGATTGCTTCAAGATTTGTTGCAATATGCTCCATTTCTTTCACATTTTCACAATGAAATACTGTTGCACCCCCAGGAATTTTACTTGGGTTCGTTGTGATAACCGCTAGAATATTTTTTTCTAATGCAATATTCATGACTGCTTATTCTCCTTCCCAATATGTCTCTCTGAAGGCATTCGAATTGCATTTTCCAATGTAGGCACTGCACCAATTACTCTAAGAGCCTTATCGATATCCTTTTCTTGTGGCAACACAAACACACCAATTCTCCCGTCGTCAAGGTCCCGTTTTGCTAATGGAACAAGAGCCGGTGTTCCAGAGTCACGGTAAACTCCTAAAGCTGTGGACACATCATGTAAAATCGCCTGTCGCTGCCCTAGATTTGCGATGGTTGATCTTGAATTAAAGTTTTTAGGTTTTAAAATAAACCCCATTCCATATCGTAGTACTTCGTCTTGCCGTTCAGGGAGTCCGATATTCATAATGTAAATATTATCTACAAATAGCCCTGCTCCATCAAATCTAGGTTCAACATATTCAATGTCAACGATGTCTTTTAAGCGTCCACCTGACATTAACCAAATTGAAAAAAGAATTGAGAGTAAACCTACCGCTATGGCTGCCCATAGATTAAAGATTAAATAGGTCAAAGTAGATATTAGTGACGTAAAGATGACTAAGTAATTGCGACTTTCAAACGCAATTGCAATTCCTTCTATGTATGTCTTGCCTCTTGGAACAAGCTCAAAGCTATCGAGTTCTGATAACGTGTTTCTTTCCATATTTCTTACTTCCCTAAATTGCGATGCTGCTATTGTTAGAAATGTGACTGCTGTAAAGTCTTGTTCCATTATGGAAGGCACTGCCACTGTTCCAAGTGCAGATGCAATGAAACCTAAAGCGATATGTATTATCCTTCCATGTAAATATGTTGGATACTGTCGATAATCTGTTCTCAACATATACATACGAGTAAAGGTACCGACTATAATTCCAAAGATAATTGGTAACGTATATTCGTTCAAAGCAGTTTCCCCTTTTCTTTGTCGTATTGGTGAGCATGTTGTGAGAAAAAGAATGCTGCACGTTCAATCGTAATCCATCCAAGTAGTCCTATGCAGGTCAACGCAAGGACATCTAAATAATTGAATGAACCGATCTGGAATGGAAATCCATACTGTCTGACGATGAGTAACGAGATAATTTCCCCGTACAATGTACCTATAACGACTGTTGTGAATCGTTGCGTTACATTTTTAAGTAAGATTAATATGATGGTCATTAACATACCTGCTAACATATAATCTCTCGAAAAAATAACCCATACCGGATCAAAAATTTCATATAACAAAAACGATACATAAGCAAGCATAATAATGAAAGTTGAGAATAACGATAAAACTGATACAGCTTTTTCTCGTATAGCGATCCCAGTTACAAAGAACAACAAAATGAATGCTGAACTATTAATAGACTGCTCATAACCTATTCCGATGGAGTAGGAAGATAAAATAATCACTGTTAAAATAATTCCACTAAAAAGCGTTCGATATGGATGACTTTTCTTTAGCAAAAAAGTAACAACAATCCACATCAACCACGCAAACCAATAAAAAATAAGTCCATCCACACGCACACCTCCTACTATTTCCATTATGGGTAAACAATATGTAATTTATTCGAAATCGTATAGGTTTCTTACAAGGAACTCATCCTATAAGTGGAGGTGATACAAATGGGAAAAGACCGACAAGAAAAAAAGCTAAAAAGAAGCCATAAAGTAGAATCTGACCGAGATCAATCGATCGATCATAACGGTGCTACATCATTGCAAAGCCCAGAAGAAGGACGTAATCTTAATAACAATAAACAGTAAAAACCGGATCTTTTTTGACCCGGTTTTTACTGCTTATACTCTGAAAGTTGACTTAAAAATTCAGTTACCAATACTTCTGCTTCAGTGAATGTTAAGTCATCGTTTAAAGCAAAGTCTAAAAAATATACACCTTCACCTGCATTAACTTGAAACAAAGCATAAGAATGGGCATTGTCATTTTCAATAATAACTATGTTTTACTAATTTCCCTCCATATTGCTTTTGTATAGGCAATTTTCAGTCCTGCTCTCTCCATATTATTTTGACTTGTCGAACCAAACTTAGCCTGGCCTACTACTAATTCACATCCATAATCAATTGCAGCATTTATCCGCATATTAATAAGGGCCGTATGCAAACCTCTATTTCTATAATCTGGAAGAGTTGCCGCGGCAGCTAGTGTAGCAATGCCATCATCCATATGCATGGCAGCTATTCCAACTGGCACATCCTCAACTATGGCTAGATAAAAGTGCCAATTCGATTCCCCGAATAATACTTGATTATTTTGCATCACACCTGCCCTAACAAAATCCGGCATATTAAACGACTTTGTATAGATAAAGGCATAAACATCAAATTCATTTTCCTGTAATGGACGAATTATAATCGGGCTTGTATTCATTTCTATTGGCTTTACGTTTCGTAATGATAGAAAAAGAGAAGTATGGAAACCTATTTGCTGAAAGTTTAATTGATTTAACTTCTCTAATAATGGAAGTGACGAATGAGATGGTGTGACTTCCATTAGAAACGGTAATTTCTTTCCTCGATAAAAATCAACAATCAATTCTAGATCACAGAGATTCTTATCTGTTAATCCTTTTGTTACATTAAAAGAGGGACCAGGGATCTTTTTTACTGAGTAAGCAATTGCCTTACCAAATAAGTGCAGTTCCACTTCCATTGGATTTCCATGTAGTGCTTTTATAGCAAGTAACCTAGAGGATAAAGCACTCATTTCTGCATTTTCAAGTTTATGGACTAGTTCATGATTCACTACTGTGCACATTCGCAAATACCTCGAATTCTTTCTCTAGTAAATCGATCACTCTCAAACAACTTGCTGCTGTATTTCATTCGCAACGAACCACTTTCCGTTGATTTTTATCCAGTTTTCTATTGTGAAAAGTATTGCCATTTCATTTTTATCCTTTTCAATAACGAGTTCATAAAAGACAACTGCTTCATTCTCATTTTTCATTCGAATGACTCTATTTTCAAACTTTTTTTCCGCTCCAAGTAGTTGTTCTACAGATTGTTTCATCCCACTTAACGCTTCATCACGTGTAAACAACATTGGCTTTTGTTCTGCTTCATAAAAGAAAGCAACATAATAATTATCTGTCAGATTCTCCAATGATCGGACATCTCCATCAATCATTGCTTTATCCCATTCTCGAATGAATTGATCATGAACCAATGTGAATTCAGCTTCATTTGTACCTTTTGTTTCAATTGACATTTCCTCACCCTCCATTTTTTTCAACAGTAACAACTCTCTGAATGGCATCGGGTATACTCCTGAGCCCATAAGTATAAAAGCTAGGCATTAAGTTGCTTTTCGTGAATTCATCTAGGTGAAACCATTCATAAATGAGGTCTTTCCCTTCATTTCCATAAAAACTCCCAATCTCCATCTATCATAGGAGATGAACAAGAATAAGACAATCCATTTTTCGAAATTTCTGACTTTTGTATTCAAAAAAAATCATTTATGCATAGAAAGCTTTTCTACTTCTACAATTATATTTTATTCTTCTAACATCCCCTCTTTATCGCATCTTCTGATTCTTCCAATATCTGAACTCTTCCACCAGAGAAATAAATCAGCTCCTTGCTTATGTAGTAACACATGTTGTTCCTTAACCATAACAGCTGCTACTCTATCGTTAAATATCACTTTTTCATTCACAAAAAATGCATCAATTCCCCTCCAATAGAAAATAGAGGTACCCGTTCAGAGTACCCCTATTCATTAAATCGATCTTTGACTGTATGTAGTTGTTGATAATCCTCGTTCTGTTAGCCAATGATGAACTTTTCCATCGATAAGGAGTGGTACGTTTTGAAGTTGTTCAATTGTAGTAGCTCCTAGTGCAGTCATCATTAACACTAGTTCTTCTTTTGTTACTTGAACTTCTTCAACTAGAGCTTCAACACCATCATTGATTAAGACTTTCAAAAATTGTCCTGCCATTCCGGCTGCATCAGCACCAAGGGCAACCGCTTTTGCAATGTGAAGGCTTGATTGGATTCCTCCTGATGCGATGATATGTGCGTATTTGGCACGATGCTTCGCTTCTAAAATCGAAACTGCAGTTGGGATGCCCCAATCGTCAAAGAAGGTAAGCAATCTCTTACGACGCTCATTCTCTATTTTAGAAAAGTTTGTACCTCCATAGCCACCAATATCAATAATTGAAACACCTATTGATTCTAACTTTTCAATCGTTTCCATGCTCATCCCAAATCCAACTTCTTTTACAATCACTGGAACCTCAACATGCTGCCTAATATGTTCAATACGTTTTAGAGCATCCGAGAAATGCCGATCGCCTTCGGGCATAGTTAATTCTTGTACGACGTTTAAATGAATTTGCAATGCATTTGCCTCTATCATCTCAACTGCCATTTTTGCCTGCTCGGGACTCGCTTCACTTCCTAAGTTAGCAATAATAATCCCATTCGGATTTTCCTTCCGAACAACCTCATAGGATTTGCGTTCATTAGAATCCTTCAATGCCGCCATTTGAGACCCGACAGCTAAAGCAAGATCTGTTTCCTTAGCTACTTGACTTAAATGACGATTAATCTCTATTGTTCGCTGACCACCACCACCAGTCATCGCATTGATAAAAATAGGCGAACTAAACGAAAGTTCGCCTATTTTTGTATGCAAGCTTATCTGATCAACATTTGTGTCAGGCAAGCTTTGATGTATAAATGCGATGTCATCAAAACCCGTTGCTAGTGATTGTCCAGTCGATAATGCATGTTGTATATGATCCCATTTACGTTCTGATCTAGACATCTTATATCACCATTATTTATTTAAATTCTTCAATTTATCACCAATCATTTCACCTAACTGGAAGCCCTTTGACTCCTCAGGTAACTCATAATCAGTGATATCCAATTCTTCTTTTTCCAATAATTCCTTAATACTTAAAGAAAGTCGTTGTTCGTTTTCATTTACTTCAAGTACTTTTACTTCAATTTGTTGGCCCTCTTTTAATACTTCATGAGGTGTACCAATATGCTTATGTGCAATTTGCGATATATGAACAAGCCCTTCTACTCCAGGAAATACTTCTACAAATGCACCATAGGAAACAAGGCGTTTTACTGTTCCTTCAAGAACTGACCCCTTCGAAGCTTTTTCTGTAATTTGTGCCCAAGGTCCTGGCAATGTTTCTTTAATTGATAGAGAAATTCTTTCATTATCACGATCTACACTTAATACTTTAACCTGTACTTTTTGGCCTTCTTCAACAACATCAGAAGCCTTCTCGATATGGTCATAGGATAATTGTGAAATATGAACTAATCCATCAATTCCACCAATATCAACGAATGCTCCAAAATCTGTTAGTCTCTGAACTGTACCTTCTAGCACTTCACCTTGTTGTAACGAGTCAAGTACGTCTGTTTTTTGCTTTTCTTTTTCTACTTCTAATACAGCACGATGAGAGAGGATTAAACGGTTCAAATCTTTATCCAGCTCAACAATTTTAAAAGTCATGGTCTTACCTTTGTAATCCGTAAAATCTTCTACAAAATGGTCTTCTACTAACGATGCAGGGACGAATCCTCTCACACCAAGATCAACGACTAAACCGCCTTTTACAACATCTTTTACTTCCGCCTCAAAAATCTCACCAGATTGGAACTTTTCGTTTAATGTTACCCACGATTTTTCTGCGTCTACCTTACGTTTCGATAAGATCAGTGCATCTTCCTCAACCTTTAATACTTCCAGCTGTAGTTCATCACCTTCTGCAACGACATCTTCAGCTTTCTCAATGTGAAGACTAGATAGCTCACTAATTGGAATAATACCATCCAGTTTGCTGTCTACAAGATCCACAATGACCTGCTTTTCTTCAACTTTTGTTACTTGTCCAGATACTTTTTCGCCTACTTCAAAAACTTTGACCTCAACTTGGTTCATTTCTTCAGACATATGTAATCCTCCTTAATCCAATGGCATCTTAATCGTTCACCCACTTCTAATTTACAAGAAGCTAAAAACCTCTAAATCAATGGCTTTTAGCTTTAATGGATGGCCTTGTATCATTTGATCAAGTGCAAATTATTCATTCTCAATTATCGAACTATTTAGAGTTCATTTCATTTTTTAAAAAATAGTCTTTTTATTAACTTCTTACAAATGAGACTATTTGTCAAGTAAGAAACCTTATCGATTTGATTCAATTAACTCTCGAATACCATCCATAATCACGGCTGTTGCTTCTTCTGCCGAAATTCTTTGTTCACGTAAAGAATCAAAAGGAATTGGTTTTCCAAAGACAATCTTCATCTTTTTAAAAGGCTTATATTCACCAATTATTGCACATGGTACAATATCAGCTGTCGTACGGAGACCAAAAAAACCTGCTCCAGCTAGTCCACTTCCTAATTCTCCATTCTTGCTTCTTGTTCCTTCAGGAAATAGTCCTAAAACATGTCCTTCTTTTAAGGTTTTCAATCCATTCCTTAATGCCTCACGGTCACTCATTCCCCGTTTAACTGGAAAGGCATTTAATTTCGGTATGAGTTTTCCTATTAGAGGAGCTTTGAACAATTCTTCCTTTGCCATAAAGTGGATTTCCCGCGGAGCAGCAACCCCTAGCATCGGCGGGTCTAAGTTACTAATATGGTTACAACATAGGAGAATACCTCCAGTTTTTGGTACGTTCTCCTCACCTATTACTTCAAAACGATACATTGGTTTAAATACGCCATAAACAATTGACCTTATAAAAGCATAAAAACTCACTAATCTCCTACCCTTTCAGAAACCAGATTCATAATTCTTCCAACGACTTCTCCAATCGACAAAGACGTTGTGTCTATTTCTATTGCATCGTCCGCTTTTTTTAACGGAGCCACTTCTCTTTCGGAATCGAGCTTATCTCTTTGAGCAATTTCCCTTCTCAGTTGTGCTAAATCCGATGGGAATCCTTTACGGATATTTTCCGCATGCCTTCTATCTGCTCGCTCTTCCACAGAAGCTAGTAAAAATATTTTTACCTCTGAATGAGGAAGGACATGTGTACCAATATCTCGGCCGTCCATAACAACTCCACCGCTTACGGCAAAGCCTTGCTGCCTTGAAACCATTTCTTCTCTTACTAGCTTATGCTTTGCAACGATTGATACTGAATTTGTCACATCAGCTTGGCGAATTTCGTTTGTTACATCTTTTCCATCCAATATGACCAATTGCCCAGAGTCACTTGGTATTAATGTAATATCCGTTTGTAATAACAGCGTCGAAAGTGCCTTTTCATCCTCTAGATTTATGTGATGTTGTATTGCTTTATACGTGATTGCTCGATACATAGCTCCTGTATCAATGTAAATATAAGATAGTTTCTCTGCTACAACTTTTGCCACTGTGCTTTTTCCTGCAGCAGCAGGTCCATCTATTGCGATTGATATTTTCTTCATAGTGCCTCCTAAAGCCATTACAATTTATTGCTTTTTTATTTTACCATAGAATTCAGGATAGTAGACATTGTGAATGCACTGTCTACTCCAATTTTGAAGGGATTAAAAATATAAAAAGCCTAATCAAATGATTAAGCTTGAGATTGTAGACAAAGTCAATTTCCGACTTTGTCTACATTTTTTTCGTAGTACTTTTTGATAATAAGAGAAATCCTCAGAATGACTTGAAAACGCTTGTCAGACTAGGCGTGCGGTCGAATGAAGACCCGAATAGAACACACGGTTCATGAGGGGACTTTGATGCCAAACAACAACGTATGCGAGCGTTTGTCAACAGTCTGAAGCCTAATCAAATGATTAAGCTTATCTTTGGTTAAACGTCTCAATAATCTGCGTATGATTTTGGTCACTGACCCCTTCATATTCAGCTAATTGTTTTATTTGAGGAATGATGTTCCATTGATGTATGATTAAATGTGTACATATGAGGAAAAAACATTGGATAAAGATCAATTTCACAATCCATCGTTCAACTGTTTTCATAATAGCCCCTCCTAGCTTTTTTTATCATTATGAACAAAACGTTTGAAACTCAAACCATCTCAGTGTGTCGTTAAACACTCCCATACGTCGGTATTTGTCTGTTTTATTCGTTTCCTCATGATCCATTTGTGCATTCACTCGACCGTAAATCCAAGTCTGACAAGCATATACTCTAAAAACACGGCTTAAAAATAAAGACAAAGCCAAAAAATGACTTTGTCTACTTTCACTATCCTTCAATCCCTCGTTTTTTATATGATAATTGTCGATCAAAACAAAACCTCATAACCTTTTGCCTTTCGAGTGCCGAAACATCCACAAATTGCAATGATATTTTTTGCTTCTTTTTTTCTGCATCAAATACCCTAACAACTTTTCCTTGGAGTTTGAGATATTGAATCTCTCCTTGATAGTACGGGAGAACAAACAATAACTTTAAACTCATTTCTTCTTTCATTTGTATAGCTGCATCTAGATAGATCGTCGCACCGCCCGCACTTATATCCTCAGTGATTGTTATGATTGATTGGTTCCTTAATTCTGGAATCGTAACAGCTACATCCACCGGAGTTTCAACCCTAACATATTGCCTTCTTTGGATTTTCATGACCTGCTCATTTCCAGGGTAGAACAGTAAAATCTTAGGTATAGTTGTTTTCGCTTTCCCAACAACCTCTGTATGAAATAAAAACGCTTCTCCTTCATCATTCACAAATGAACATTTCAATTGTGTCCCATTTAATAAGAATACGGTTTTATTTGTTCTTTCATTTCGCGGATAATCTATATAGACAAAACCATCTTGGAAATCGACCGCTTTACAAACAAACGTATCTTGTTCGTTTCCACCAATCGTTTCTAGCGTTAACAAGTTTCCAATCTTAATCACATAACCCACCACCCATAGGATATTCATGACATTAATTATGTCATAATACCCATAAAACGTATAGATGATTAAGAAAATATTCTTATGTTTCTAACAAATAAATCCAAAGATGATACCCTTGGCAAACTCAATCTGTACAAATGTGAACAGATTAGACAACTTCTTCAAATACTTTTTCGGCATTTTGTAGCTTTTCTACTTTTTCCTCTCGTCCATTGTCTGCATTTATAAAGATTCGGTACGTATCATTTCCCAATGTTCCTAAAAACTCATGACATAGAATCTCTTCGTTTAAGTCATTTAGAATTACAGCAAGATGATGCTCCATAATTTTTACATTCGGGTTGATTTTTCCGCTAGCTTCCTCTTCTGATAAGTTCACCGTCGGAATCTCTCTTGTATGATGTGATTTAAGATAGTCTTCTGCTGAAAATCCAAGAAGCGTTCCATTATCAAGAGCAATCTTTAATTTAATTGCATCCGGATAAATCCTCACTCCGTCTATATCAGATACATAAGTAAATACACCAGTATGATCATACTGTAAACTTTCAAACAAATTTAGATCTTCAAAGCCATTCTGACGGAGAAATGCTTTTGCTTTTTCGCTCGCTTCATTTAAACTAATTTTACTAGTAGAAACATCACGAGAAGCTAATAACCAGATTGGATACCCGCCTTTTTTTGTCACATCCATACTTACATCTTGACCATTCTTTCTATCAACCAATGTCACACTGTAAAAGCCAAAATCTGATCCATCACCATTTTCATCAACATCTACATCAATATCGCCTTTTAAGCCCGTATAAGTTTTAGCAATTTTCACTGCTTCTTCCTCTGTTATCTCTTTCCCTGACAAGAACTGATAATTCTCATCTTTTTTCTTCATGTTCACAAATGTAGTTCCAAAGTCTACATCACTATAGCTATCTACTGTTCGCTCAACGGTTTGAAACCCATCAATGATCGTATTATCACCATTCTCATTTCCTGTCGCTAATGCCATTTCAACATCCATCCAACGAAGGTTGTTTTCCAAAACCATATGTTGAACTTTTCTTAAATCATTTTGCACATCTAATGATTGAGCATACAATTCTTTTAAAGTCTTGTACTCTTCTTCAGAAAGAGGTTCCTCACCTAGATCCCTCACAGCAGTTCTATAGCTAAAGTCACCTATATTCGCTAAAAACTCTTCCGTTTTATTAAAAGGCATCAAGCTAAGTGGCAGTTGCCCTACATCAGTATGCGCTTCTGACGTTATTCTCCATACATCAATTAAAGCAGGAGATAATGATTCTCGGGAATTCATCGCTAAAGTTGAGCCGATTTTATCGTGCAAAATGTCAATTTGATATGTTAAATCGTGAAAAGCTCGTTGATAATTGTTTTCTGCATTAATAAGAATCGCGTTCTTCTCTTGATGCTCTTGGTATCCCCAATATGCAGTCCCAGCGATACCAAGTACTAATGCCCCAATAATAATCGTACGAATCATTTCATTCACCCCATTCTATTTACAAAAAATATGTTTTCCAATCTTCTTGATTTGTGGTCTTGTCCAGATCCAACCACTCGTTGCAGTGTCTGGGTTGAAATAATACAATGCTTCTCCAGATGGATCCCAACCGTTTATTGCATCAAGAACGGCCTCTCTTGCTTTTTCATTAGGCGCTAGCCAAATTTGACCATCTGCAACCGCTGTAAATGCACGAGGCTCAAAAATTACACCTGATACCGTATCAGGGAAGCTCGCGCTTTCTACCCGATTTAATATTACGGCTGCTACTGCCACTTGCCCAATATATGGTTCACCTCGTGCCTCTCCATAAACAGCGTTTGACATGAGCTGAATATCATTTTCAGAAAACCCACTAGGAATATTAGCAGCTGTTGGCCTATCTCCTGATTGTTCTGGAGCTGGCGTTGGTGCAGAGGTTTGACCTCCACCTTGATTTGTGTTTCCAGAAAGTTTCTTCTGTTTGTTTAAATCCATTCCACCATAATGAGTGAATTTATTCCCTTTTCGTATTTGTTCATTAACAAATTCTTTGTCATAGTTAGACGATGCTACTAATTTTTCTTTAGTCTTTTGTCCTGCTAATCCATCAATCTCTAGTCCAAATTCATATTGAAAATTTCGTAGTGCCCAGTATGTTCCCCAACCAAAGACTCCATCAATATTACCATTGTAAAACCCTAAGTATTGCAATCTTGCCTGCAATTCAATGACATCTGTACCGGTTGCACCATGCTGAATAACCTGTTCTGAAAAGGCATTTACTTTAGCGTTTTGATTATTCATCATCGGTATGATTACAACGCAAAGTGCACATACAATAAATACTTTAAAAGCGATTGCTTTTTTATACATGGATGATTACCTCCAACGAAAACTTAATAACATTTCTCCTATTTTTTGTTTGAAGGCTTTTTTTATACGTGTAATTTTGCTTCAGTTTTTCCCTGTTGGATTTGATTATCTAGATTTTTTAGGAGAACAATAGAAAAAAGCCGCGATTAGCGACTTTTATAAGCTATTTGTCTTATCCATTTCAATTGAGCCAGTTCTGTGGTATAAAGTGGTCAATACTCTTGCTCGTTTTACCTTTTTAAGCCCTAACCACCATAGAAATAGCATAAACGGAATCATATAATACGTCCAATCCGTTAATGAACTTAATATGAGGTTGTATAAACCATGTAATAAGAATGGGATTCCAAATGAATAGATGATCCATTTGTTTTGCATCTCTTCACTGGCAAATTTAGCCTTTCCAAGATAAAACCCCATTATAACACCGAATAATGCGTGACTGGAAACAGGAAAAAGCGCTCGACCGATCGCATGGTCAATACCAAGAGAAAATAAATACAATATATTTTCAACAGTAGCAAAACCCAAAGAAACAGCGACACCATATACAATACCATCATATGGTTCATCTAAAGTGGCATGCTGATAAACAGTATAAAACAACACAAACCATTTAAAAAACTCTTCTAAAAAGCTAGCTGCAAAGAATGAAGAAAAGAAGCTAGACTGCCATACATTCTCAGTCTCGAGTGCATGTTGAATAAACATAATTGGAAATACGAGTAATGCACCAAATATAAACGTTTTGAAAACTTGAACAAACGGCTCTGCTTCATATTCATCTTTCAAGTAAAAATACATTAACAATGCCAAACCAGGCGCAATGCCAGCTGACAATATTCCAAGCATATACGCCCCTCTTTTCTAGATCTTTACTCCATCGTACCATGGAATCATTTTATTTAAAATGAAAGAATTTGGTTTTTTTGGCCTAAACGTTATTCATTGCCTATAAAAAAGAACCCAATAGAATTGGGTCGATTTGATGAATTAAAATTTGAAATTATCTTGTGTTACTTCTCCTACAGAGGCAAGCAATACGGCTAATTTAATCCGTGCTTTTTTACTATCATAATCTTCTCCTAATAATACGCCACGCTCTTGAAGATCATGTGCACTGCCTAAATAACTATATGCAGGATAGACTTTTCCTTCCTCAGCACTTGTTGCTACCACAAAAGTAATCCCCTTTTTCAAACCTCTTTCAATCGCTTCTACCATGTAAGGAGAAACTTGTCCTCTGCCGACACCCTCTAAAACGATCCCCTTCGCTCCATTTTCAACATAAGCTTCAATTGCAATTCCATCTGCACCTGCATAACACTTAATAATATCAACTCTTGGGATGTCTTGAGAAATGTGATAAGTATCTTTCTTAACTGGCATTTGATAAACACTAACTAAATCATTATCAATGATCCCTAAGTATCCATATCCAAATGACTCAAAACCTTGTAGGTTTGATGCATGTACTTTCTTCACATATTTAGCTGAATAAATACGCTCATTAAATACTACAACAACCCCAATATCTCGAATCATTTCATTCACCGCAACATAGACGGAATTCCTTAGATTTGAATAAACATCGGTTCCGACTTCCTGTGGGGACCGTTGCGAACCCGTTACAACAATTGGTCGCTCATCGTCAATTGTTAAGTCAAGAAAGTATGCAGTTTCTTCTAATGAATCAGTACCGTGCGTAACGACAATTCCATCAACCGAATTGTCCTCAAGTTCTTTTATAATTGCCTCTCGTATGAGATTCATCTGTGAAAAATCAATATGCATACTTGGCTTTTGCATAATGTCAACTATCTTAATTTCGATATCTTCTGGTAATTGGCACAGCTTCGCCAGTTCCTCACCTGTTAAAGCACCTGAAGCCAATAAGCCCTTTGATACTTCTTTGCTAGCAATCGTGCCTCCTGTAGTAATCAATGACACTTTTTTATTCAAAACGCCCAACCCTTCCTTCATGTATTTATAACTCATTTACGATCAATTGCTGCTGCGATTAATCCACCGTGAAAACGCCCATTCTCAATAAAAATTTCATTCGCATTATTTCCAGCAGCAATCACACCTGAAATAAACACACCTGGCACATTCGTCTCCATTGTTTCGCTATCATAAATCGGCCTTCCGGTTTCTAAATCAATATCTACACCTATACTCTTTAAAAATTCATGATCTGGATGATAACCAATCATCGCAAACACAAAATCATTATCAATCTCTATTTGTTCTCCTTCTTTTTCATATTGCAGGTACTTATCGGTAATTTGAATAACGGAAGCATTAAACTCCATCTTTATTTTCTCCTGTCTGATAAGCGCATCAAACTCCGGTAAAATCCAAGGCTTCACGCTCGGTGAATAGTGTGAACCTCGATAAATAACCGTCACATTAGCTCCCGCCTTTACCAATTCAATCGCTGCATCTACACTCGAATTCTTCCCACCAATGACCACTACATTTTTTTGAAAATACGGGTGGGCTTCTTTAAAGTAGTGAAATACTTTTGGTAAATCTTCACCAGCTATATTAAGCATATTTGGTTGATCATAATAACCAGTTGCAATCACAACATAAGCTGCTTTATATTTTGCGCAATCTGTTACAACATCAAACTCATTCTTTTCTTTTTTGATTATCTCCTCGACTTTTTCAAATGCATGCACCTGAATGTTTTTGCGTCTTACAACTTCTCGATAATACGTTAACGCTTGATTTCTCGAAGGCTTATGTTCTTGCGTAATAAAAGGAACATCGCCAATCTCTAGTTTTTCACTCGAGCTAAAAAAAGTCTGGTGTGTCGGATAATGATAAATTGCGTTGACGATATTTCCTTTTTCGATTACTAACACTTTCTTCTTTTTTTCCTGCAAATCAATGGCAGCAGCAAGACCACAAGGTCCACCACCAACTATAATGACATCATACTTTGTCATGGAGCCCTCACCTCTATGTATCAACAACTTTTAGCTGAAAATTTCCTTCATCCTTATTATATCGGATTGAGCGTTAGAATTGAACGAAAGAGAAAAAGGAGTATACGACCTTAAACCATTGGAACTTGATCCTGTATAAGAAAAACATGTAGACAAAGTCAATCCCTGACTTTATCTACATGTTTTGTTGTCATTAATTATTATATCCAGCCTCTAAATCTTGAAGCTTCAGCCATTTTACGAACACCGACCATATAGGCTGCTAAACGCATGTTGACTCTTCTCGTTTGGGCTGTATCATATATATTCTCGAATGATTTACATAAGATTTTTTCTAGCTTCTCTTCTACTTCTTCTTCAGTCCAGTAGTAACCTTGGTTATTCTGAACCCATTCAAAATATGAAACCGTTACTCCACCTGCGGAAGCTAAAACATCAGGCACCAATAAAATTCCGCGATCCGTTAAGATATCAGTTGCTTCAAGTGTAGTTGGGCCATTTGCTGCTTCAACCACGATGCTTGCACGGATGTTGTGTGCATTTTCCTCAGTGATTTGGTTTTCAATCGCTGCTGGAACTAAAATATCACAATCTAATTCTAATAACTCTTTATTTGAAATCGTATCATTAAACAACTTTGTCACAGTGCCAAAGCTGTCACGACGGTCTAATAAGTAATCAATGTCCAAACCATTTGGATCATATAACCCACCATAAGCATCTGAGATACCTACAACTTTCGCTCCTGCATCATGCATGAATTTCGCTAGAAAGCTCCCTGCGTTTCCAAAACCTTGAACAACGACTCGAGCACCTTCAATTTCAATTCCTTTTTTCTTAGCTGCTTCACGAATACAGATCGTTACACCCTTTGCTGTGGCTGATTCTCTACCATGCGATCCACCTAATACGAGAGGTTTACCAGTAATAAATCCTGGAGAGTTGATTTCATCAATTCTGCTATATTCATCCATCATCCAAGCCATTATTTGTGAGTTTGTAAATACGTCTGGAGCAGGAATATCTTTTGTTGGACCTACAATTTGACTGATTGCACGAACATATCCACGACTTAATCTCTCTAATTCACGGAAAGACATATCACGTGGGTCACAAACGATTCCACCCTTTCCTCCACCGTAAGGTAAATCAACAATTCCACATTTTAAGCTCATCCAAATCGATAAGGCCTTAACTTCTTTCTCGGTCACGTTAGGGTGAAAACGAATTCCGCCTTTTGTTGGACCTACTGCGTCATTATGCTGAGCCCGGTAGCCAGTAAATACTTTAACCGTCCCATCATCCATTCTAATTGGAATTTTTACCGTCATCATTCTTAACGGCTCTTTTAACAACTCAAAGACTTCTTCTGGATAGCCAAGCTTCTCCAATGCTTTATGAATGACAGTTTGTGTTGATTTCAAGACATCAAGTTTGTCCTCGTTCTTTTTATGCTCAGTACCATTATCGGCTACCATATGTAAACCTCCTAGATCAATCCTTCAATAGTTGTCCTCTTTCATGACATAGTATACACCTTTGCCTAATTAATTCAAGATGAAAAATAGTTTTTTTTCGCATTTTTTTGTTTTTATCTGAAAACGCTATCATTATTGATTTATCAACAAATTTATTTTAATTTTTCAAATAATTTAAACAGTTATGCGTTTTTTGAACCGATAGGAAAAGTAGGAAATAATTTGCTCCTTTCTACTCCTATCGGATCAGTTCTATTTATTTAAATACTCGACACAAATAATCCATTGCCTTTTTAGGGAAAATGACTTTGCCATATTCTTTAATCCTATATATACTTTCTATACTAGGCTCTCCATATTCTCCTAGTATTGCAAGCATACGAGTTTCTTGTAAGACAGACACTTCTTCAAAGAAAACGTAGTACGACTGACGATAGCTATAAAGCTCTCCATCCGTAACACCATATCTCGATAAACATGAAGCCAATTGAATGACATCCTCAAGGTCAGAAAAAACGTAAAACATCGATGTTCTCTTTCTTTCAAAGATTCCTTGCCAATCTTGAAAATGATCGTCTAAAGAAGTTTCTTCATCCATTTGGTCATCTAGCGAAACAATCATCACCATTTCTTGACTTTGAATGGAATAAATTTCTACAGCAACAGTGCCTTCAAACTCCACTCCTAATGTTTCACTCGCTTCTTCCAACATTTCATGAAAAAGCATATGCCATTTTACCGAATCTTTCCAAATATCTTCTTTTGTTAAGCCACGATCTTCTAAATCATCCATTGTCAACAATATCTTAATTTTATTGAAGTTTAATCTCTCTAACCACATTTGAATGAAGCCCCCTGCCATGAACCACTCTTACCGTTAGTGTATGACAAAGACTTAACATGGTGATATGTCCATTAAAGATCGTGAAGAGCATGTTGTCATTATGCCTTTTTTAAGGTTAATAAATGCGTCTCACTTTTTGCACCTAATCTAAATGGAATTGTAGAAGTACCATAGCCATTGCTAATGAAGAGCGTTGTGTGTTCGAGCTTTTCAATGCCACCCTTTTTATATGGACTAAAACCGAAGATATGAATCTGACCACCATGGGTATGGCCACTTAAAACTAAGCCAATACGATCATTTTTTGAAAATAACTTCGTTGCATCTGGATTATGACTAATTAAGATGCGAAAGTCGGCGTCTTCTGTATTCTCCAACGCTAAGTCCATTCGGTGCTTTGCTAAGCTAATGTCATTAATCCCGATCAACTTTAACGTATCTCCTTCAGTTGACTCAAACGCTGTTGATGAATTATCAAGCACGTGAATATTTTGCTGCAATAACATTGTATCCAGTTTGCGATAATCAACTTCATAGTCATTATTACCCCAAACAAAATAAACAGGAGCCATTTCTCTTAATTGCTTTAAATTTTCTTCAATCCGCTTAAATGGAACACCCTTCTCGGTTAAATCCCCACCAATAATGATCAGTTCAGGCTTTGCACTCTTCACTTCATCTAAAATGACAGGGTGGATAAGACGGCGGTGAATATCAGAAATAAAAAAGACCTTTACCTCACCGAAGGATTGTGGAAACTCTTCCAATTCAATCGTTTGGTGAAGAACATGGTTTTCAAATGCTAGTCTGTACATATATATTGTTAACACTATTATGAATAAGAGAATACACCCAATGATATATATCATATTGCCTCCACTGATCGTAACATTCTATGTCTAAAATAAACTCATCTGTCTTCAATAAAACGAGCGTAGACTAAAAGCTTATGTTTAGCTTAATCTACGCCTACTTGAGAATTTCTTCTCATTTATTCTCATGATAAAGGTTAATATCAAATTGCTTCTTCATCATCTCAAAAACTAAATGCCGATTTTTCCACTCATCTTCTTTTTTCCATAAATCTTTGCTTTTATCAATTATTTCACAGCGCAATGCTTGAAACTCTTTTTCCGCCTTATCTTTCTTTTGTTTAAGTAGATTCATCAAACCATAAAGCCCTATTACAAACATAAGCATGTAAACATGGAATGATTGACTTATAAAAAAAGAAAACATGTCGTAAAACGAGTCCGAATAAGGTTGTACAATTCTCACGTATACATAATATAAAAATACAAACAAAATAAACAGAGTAGCCCAAACAACAAGTAAATGCAGCTTTTCAAATTTATCAAACTTTCTCTTACGTTCAACTACTTTTTGTAGCATTTGTTTTGTTGCTTTGTCTGTACGTGTATCAAGTGATTGAATAAATGCTTCCATGCTTATCCCTCCTTGCCTATACAAATATATGTATGACAAGGAGATTATATGAAGCTCGATTTATTAATGAAGTGGAATTTTCAATACTTGTCCTACCATGATGTCATTGCCTGATAAGCCATTTGCAGCTTTAATGATTTCAATACCATCAGGTGATTGATAATAATTCATCGCGATACGAAAGATCGTTTCACCTTGTTTCACTTGGTGAGTTGTTTCTTTTTTCGGAGCGTCTACTACTACTGGAGCTTCTTGCTCCTCTTTTTTAGGCTCTTCTTCTATTACAGGAGGTAGCGGTGGATCTTCCAGCTTTTCTTCCTCTACTTTATCTTCTTTCTCTTGATCCTTATTTCGATCTTCTTCCTTATCGTTTTCAGTAGTTTCAATAATTGTACCTTTCGGTTTATCTGCTAAACCAAGCTCTTCAAAACCATTGACTTGCCCAGACCCACTATTTGTTCCAAATATGTCCGAATACTTTGTAACAACGATAAGTAATATTGGTAAAATCACAAATGCCATAGCCAACACCCGAATAATTGGATACTGAACTTTTTTCTTCTTATTTGGTTTTCGATGGCGAGACATCCGACTTTCAGTAGAAGGCGCATTTTGGTTTAACGCTTCTTTTTCTGGCTGAGAGATGCTTTGACGAAGTCTATCTGTTTTATTTTTGTAAGGTTCCTCTTTAGGCATGAAACATCCCTTCCTATCCTTTATTTCTTGTACTTAAACATGTAAACAATACCAAGTAAAAAATCTATAACAAAATGCATAAAAATAGTTACGAGTAGATTACCAGTCCTACTATAAATATAACCAATTAAAAAGCTAAGTGCTACCACATTTATGAATAAAAACCAATTAAACAAATATCGATAATGAATCAATGCAAAAATTCCACTTGCAATAAATAACCCAAAATGAGTTTGAATCACTCCTCTAAATAGAAGTTCTTCACAAAAAGCGACAACAAATGAAATGAGTGCAATCATTGGTACTGACTGCTGGCCAAAAATTCGTTTGTTGAGTCCTCCGTCATCATAATATCTCTCTGGAAGTACCTTCATAAAGAAAACATCCAGTAAAACGACAGCAAGTCCAAACCCTCCACCAATCAGAAGAATCTCCTGTACATTCCATTCAATAATGGAGAGTATACTGTTTATATCGTCAAATAAAAAGAATCCTATAATGATCACACATAGGAAAAGAATTCCTTGTGTTAAAAACAAATGAAACAAAAGCTCTCGGTTAGATAATTGACCTACTAACTTTCCATATTGGTCCTTCACAACGTAGCCCTCTCAATCCTTCAGCAGTAATTCATTTAAATAGATTTTCCAATCGAATGGAACGATAGGTTCTCTTTCTTTATCGCCAGTCGAAAACACATCCATATCTATTCCACATTTGTCACAGCATTGCCTTTGCGGTATAGAGCTTTCTCCGAAATAATGCAAGATCTCTTTTCTTCGACATTGTTCCGAATGAACCCAAGTCAACATCTCAAATAATCGATTCGTTTTGATCTGTTTTCTTTCATTAATGAATGCTAACAATTCTTTAAAGGCAGTCGAAAGCTCCATTCCATTTTTCAACGCTAACAGCAGAAATTCTGTCACGACTCTCCACTGCACCTCTGAAAAATAATTATTTGCGTGCTCATCCTTCTGGAGAAGCTCAAATATCTCTTCGTTATTGTTCTGGCGAAGCTCTTCATAAAATGACTTTATCTGCAGTTCCTTTGGCAACTCACTTTCTATCAGTTGCAACCCGAGTTGTTCATCACCATTTGCGTACAAGAGAATCGCAATGCTCGGTTGCTGATCTCGCCCAGCTCGGCCAATCTCCTGAAGATAGGATTCTATTTGTAAAGGCATATGAAAATGGACAATGTAGCGAACATTCTCTTTATTCACACCCATTCCAAATGCGCTAGTCGCACAAATCAAATCCAATTGACCTGAGATAAACTGTTGTTGAATCAACACACGCGCTTCTGAACCTATATCACCATGGTAAGCCATTACTCTGTTCTCACTGTGCTCACGTAAATAGGCTGAGACGTGATCAGCAGTTCGCTTGCTTGAAAAATAGATAATACCAGGACCTTCAAGCGTTTTACTATACTGAAGAAGCTTATCAAGTTTTCCTTGAAAATCCTTTGAAGTTTCAACCTTAAGCGCAATATTTTCTCTGTTCACCGAATAAGAAATCACTTCTACTTTTTCTAACTGAAGGGAGAGAATAATATCTTTCTTTACTTCTTCTGTAGCAGTCGCTGTTAATGCTAAAGTAAGTGGATTTGATAATTCAGAACGAATCTCACCAAGCTTTAAATAATCAGGGCGAAAATCAAATCCCCACTGCGAAATACAATGAGCCTCATCGATGACAAAAAGGGAGATTTTCCTTCTTTTTAACTGCTCTAGTACAAATCTTTGCTTTAACATCTCAGGAGATACAAAGATAAATTTATAAAAGTGCAATGTGCGAAATGCTCGTTTTCTTTCTGATGGTGAAAGAAAAGAATTTAACGCAATCACTCTTTTTTCCCCTCTCATCATGAGCTGTTCAACTTGATCCTGCATTAAAGATAACAATGGAGAAACAATTACTGTTTGACCTTCTAATAAGTAGGAAGGTAGCTGATAGCAAAGTGACTTCCCAGTTCCAGTCGGCAGCATCGCCAATGTGTCAACTCGTGACATAACCGATTCAATTGTTTCCTTCTGACCTTTTCTAAACTGCTTATACTGAAATCGCTTATACAACTCTTGTTCAAGATTGATCATTTGTATACACCCTTGTCATTGCTATTCGTAATTGAAAATACGACTTGCTAGGAAAATGTTCTTTTAATTTCTTTAGAGGCATGAGACCATACAACCCTATCACATGCTGAATGCTCATTAATTCTTCTAATTCAATATAAGGAGTTAAATCAAACTCCGGGATATGCATAGCTATTTCTACGATATGATCTTCTACTGTGTTTGTCTTTAATGAACGAATTTGGGCAATCTCATCGAGTGTGTAGCCTTTTTTCAAAAGGACGTAGGACGTTTCACTCGACTGAGTTAGTGCAGTATGTTGTTCTTCAATCATTTGACGCATCAAAGGGTATGTAGAACCATCAACATTTATCTTTTCAAGCATATAATGTAGCACGTTATAATAGTGAACCCTATATTCGTCCTCACACATATTAAAATAGATAGCCGCTTGCTGCTCTGTTAACCCGATTTGTTTAGCACCAGTTAGTCTTATGACTAAGATCGAAGGATTGATGCCCTCTTCTTGAAGGCATTTACTAATCTCATCATGTAAGTTAGTCGATAACTCTGACTTGCTCATTCGTTGAACTTGCAGGAACTGCTTTAACCAGCTTTGTGTTTCCTTTTTCCTCTGAATGGGTATATATTGGTGAGAACCATTGATCATATTTGACAGTACTTGAACAATTAATGAGAGTCGCTCCCAATAGAGCGGCGCAAGCTTTTCGTACTTCATCCCATCTAAAAAGGGAGGCAATGGCTTTTCCAATAAAAAATAGTGCAGAGCGTTTGTTCCTGATTCTGTTATTTGTGCGTGCTTTTCATTTTCGTCTTTAGAAAGATAACCAGAATCCACCAGTTCTTTTATATGTCTATTAAATTGTTGTCTTGAGAGTGTTGGGCATAGCTGAAAAAAACGCCCGACTTGATAAAGGTGAGCATCTTGAATCGTTTGTGCAGATTTCTTTCCATTCAAAAGATGGAAAATGGAATATATTGTTCTTTGACCATTTATTTTTTGCAGGCATACTAATATGATCATGCTTAAATATGAAACGTTCATTGGATCACCTAATTTACACTTGGTTTGTTCATTCTTATTGTAGCATGTGTTGGGTTAAGATGGAGATTTGAAGTCAATTAGCTTGCAATAAGTGCAAAACCCTTATATGATAAGCATTCTCAACACATTTTCTATTGAAAAGTAACCCATTTTCGTTTTACAATAAGAATGAGGGACAAGATTTTACATCATTGTGAAATAGAAAAATACAATTTTTTATCTTTTTGGGAGGTTTTTATATGGCAAAGTATACGATTGTTGACAAGGATACTTGTATCGCTTGTGGAGCTTGCGGTGCTGCTGCACCAGACATTTATGATTATGATGATGAAGGCATTGCTTTCGTTACATTAGATGATAATCAGGGGATCGTTGAAATTCCAGATGTACTACTCGATGATATGATGGATGCATTTGAAGGTTGCCCAACAGACTCAATTAAGGTTGCAGATGAGTCTTTTGATGGTGACGCTCTAAAATTTGAATAGAACATAATTTAAAACCCTTCTTCAAAATGAAGAAGGGTTTTTTATATTTATGCTTAAGCAAATTTTTTATTTGTACTGTGTTTATCGATCCATTTTTTCATTTTTGTATAGATCATCAAAAACACAAAAGTAATAATTATTCCTTTTACGATGTTAAAAGGCAAGATAGCAGTTACGATTTGCGCTCTCATTTCTGTTCCTGTCATAATTGGCGCATTTAAGAAAAATGAATAAGCTGGCAGAAAGATAAAGTAATTAAGTACACTCATAATGACTGCCATTACAACTGTTCCTGAAATCAATGCAAGCGGCATTGCCTTCTTAGATTTCAACTTTTGATAGACGAAGTATGTTGGCAGTACAAACGAAACACCCGCCATAAAGTTTGAAATATGCCCAACAGGTACACCTGTTGCACTAGATGTTGTAAAGTAATCCAACATATTCTTAAATAATTCAACCAAAATACCTGCGACTGGTCCAAATAGTAATGCAGCAATTAATGCCGGAACATCACTAAAATCAATCGTTAGAAACGGTGGAAATGGTGGAATTGGAAACTTCAGCAGCATAAGTACATACGCAATACTACTTAGCATCCCAATCGATACAAAAATTTTGACATTCATTTTCTTCAATTTTTCCTCTCTCCTTTTTAGGCTATCTCTCCTATAGAAGAAAGGTTCAGCAAAACAAGCAAGTCATAAATAAACCCTCAAGTGAACCACTTGAGGGAGAATAAATGAGGCATGCTCAATAAACGTTTAAAAGATGCATTTTTAAACGTTGCAGAACCTCCATCTTCTCCCATCCAGACTGTACTGTCGGCTTTGGAATTACACCAAATCCTGCCCAATCAATCGTTCAACAGCTCCATTTCTGGTTGCCATTCAACTCTCAGGCTCGCGGGCTTAAAATTAATAATCAATTTATCACCGCCGGTCGGGAATTTCACCCTGCCCCGAAGATAGACCATATTTAATTTACAGTATTTATTATACTGGAAAACAATCAAATTGCCAAGGCTTCTTACTTTTCACCAACTTCATAAACTACGGCGTTCACGAAAATGTCGATTTTAATCAATTAAAGCGTTTGCATGGTAAATACAAACAATATGGTTCATTGACAGATAATTATTCGTCTTGTAAAATAATCAGAAAATTACTGTTTTTGAAAGTGGGGCATATAAATGTATCAGGTTTTAGTAGCAGACGCCATCAGTGAAATCGGTTTGCAGCCTTTAATCGGCAGAGTGAATATTGAATTAATTCAAAAGAAAACAACAGATGAATCCGTTGCTTTAGATAAAATCGATGCTTTACTTGTCAGAAGCGCAACAAAGGTAACTGAAGACTTGCTAGAGCAAATGCCGAACTTAAAGATTATTGCACGGGCAGGAGTTGGTGTCGATAATATCGATGTGAGCGAAGCAACAAAACGTGGGATTATTGTCGTGAATGCTCCAGATGGAAATACAATCTCTACAGCTGAGCATACTTTTGCAATGATGGCTGCATTGATGCGAAACATTCCACAAGCTTATGCAAGTATTAAAAACAACGAATGGAAAAGAAGCTCATTCCAAGGAACAGAATTAAATGGTAAAACACTAGGAATCGCTGGCATGGGGCGAATTGGTACTGAAATTTCTAAAAGGGCACGAGCATTTCAAATGAATGTTGTCGTTTACGATCCCTTCTTAACAAAAGAGCATGCAAAAAAGTTAGGAGTAGAGGTTGTTAGTCTAGAAGAGCTATTAGCAACGGCTGATATCATTACTGTACACACACCTTTAACACCTGAAACAAAAGGGCTCCTGAATCGTGAAACATTAAAATTAACAAAAAAAGGTGTGTACTTACTGAATTGCGCCCGTGGTGGCATTATCGATGAGGAAGCACTTGAAGAATTTATCGCTAGTGGTCACGTAGCTGGGGCTGCACTAGATGTATTTGTTACTGAACCACCAGGAGAACATCCATTATTTAAATATGAAAATGTAATTTTCACACCACATCTCGGTGCATCTACTAAAGAAGCTCAATTAAACGTTGCAACTCAAGTAGCAAAAGAAGTTAAGCTGTTTTTTGACGGATTCCCTGTCACCAATTCAATCAACCTTCCAGCGATGTCAAAAGACATCTATGATAAAATCCAACCGTTCCATCAGCTTTCTAAACAGATTGGATCAATCATTTCTCAAAACATGAAGGAAGGGATTCATGAGCTTTCCATCACATATTCAGGTACGGTTTCTGAATTAGAAACTTCATACTTAACAAAAGCTTTTTTGTCAGGCTTCTTTAAAAACAGAATAGATGTATACGTCAATGAAGTAAACGCAATTTTAACTGCAAAAGAAAGAGGAATCACTGTCGGTGAAAAAATATCAACTGATAGCTTCGGATATGCAAACTGTATTTCAGTTGTTGCCAAAGCAGAGAACCATGAGTTTACAATACGTGGAACTTTCATTGACCACTATGGACCTAGAGTCGTACTATTGAATGGCTTTAATATTGATTTCTTACCTGAAGGCAATCTCCTCTATATCCAACATATGGATCGTCCTGGGGTTATTGGACGTGTAGGTAAAATCCTTGGAGATTTAGGCATAAACATTGCAACGATGCAAGTTGGAAGAAAACAAGCTGGTGGAGAAGCAATAATGATCCTCACATTTGATAAATCGCTCACGGACGAAGCACTAAACGTCCTTTCAAAACTCGAAGACATTGTTTCTTTAAATCCTATACAATTATAATGATTTGGAGCCTCTAAAAAATAGGAGGCTCCTATTTAATTACGAACTTATCCAAGAGGATATTCCTTTCTTTCTCCTTTCGAAAATGTCATGACGTTCTTATAACCAACCTCTTTTGCCAGAGAGAGTGACTTGTCAAAGTCCGCTCCAACATGCTCAGGAAAATGAGCATCAGAAGACAGGACAATGGGGATCTTCTTATCAGAACACATTTGTAAAAGCCTCTTATCAGGATAAAGCTCTCCAATCGGTTTCCTCAATCCAGCTGAACTAATTTCGACACATGTTTTTGAATTCATTAATGCATCGGTTGCTCGATCATATTGCTCTAATAAAAATGATTCGTCGTCAGGAATATATTTAAAAATTTTCACTAAATCTATATGACCAATAATGTCAAATAAATTTGATTGCGCAAGCGTCACGACTTGATCGAAATAGGCGCGATAAACTTCATATAAATCACGGCGCTCCCACTCTGCTTTATATTCTGCTAAATCAATGCCAAAGTCTCCAATCCAATGAATGGAGCCAATAACATAATCAAAGTCATAAGAACGGATAAAGCGTTCCATCTCTTTATGCTTTCCAGGGGTATAATCCATTTCAATCGACATTTTCACAGCGATATTTTGATTCCAAGCTTCATGAAACAACTGAACATAATCATCCATATCATAATACCTGCGATCATTCACCCATTTGTTCTGTAGAATGTCCTTCGTTTGTTCAAAATGATAGGCGTGTTCAGAGATACCTAAGTGTTCAATATTCTTCCTCTTGGCCTCATCGGTGAATTTTTTTAAGTAATCTAGCGTTAATGTACCTGTTTCTAAATGGTTATGATAATCTGTCAGCACGTCCATCCCTCCTAAGTTGTTCCTCATTATACTCTTGTATTAGAAGGGCTGGCAACACAATTCATTCATTTTTATGAATAATCAAACGGTCATATGGCATAATTAAATCACTTTGTAATTGATTAAGCTCTTTAATTGAATCTACTGTCAGGTTATGGGCTTTTGCAATCTGCCCTAATGTATCTCCACTTTGAACAAAGTAATACGTATGGCTTTGATCAACTATAATCTTTAATTCTTGATTCGGAAAGATGCGATCACTTTGCAGCTTATTATCGATCATCACTTTATCAATTGTCGTTTCAAATTGCTGGGCAATTTGTGTCAACGTCTCACCATGTTCAACCCTATGAATCACAATCTCTTCTATTTCACTTTTATCTTCTGCTTCGTACTCCAGTTCCATCTCTCCTGGATGATTGAATTCTTTCACTTTCGATGCCACCCGAACGATTGTATGGTCTTCTCTACTAGTATCTAAAGCAAACACATACGAACCAACTGTCACAGTTCCTAATGCATACAATGGATCGAATGCATTTAGCTTATCAAACGTCCACTCTGTTTCATGTACTTCAAAATGCAAGTGTACCCCCGAAGAATCCCCTGTGCTGCCCATAGCACCAATTTGTTCACCCTGTGCTACCACTTCCCCTTCTGCTACAAAACGTTTACTGAGATGGGCGTACACGGTTTCAGTTCCATTATCATGTGTAATGAAGACCGTATGTCCATATGAGGAAGAATAATATGATTTGGAAATGACTCCTGAATCAACTGAATAGACAGGAGAATGAAGTGCTCCTGCGATATCGATCCCTTTATGTTTTCCCCCTCTTGTCCCATATGTATCAGTAATCTCGCCTTCGGCTGGCCATATCCAATGTTTAGTTGCCTCGTGAAAATCTACAGAAGCAGCATCGGTTGATTTGCCGCCTAAGAACAATAAGCTAACAAACACAGCCATGATTCCTGCAATGCAAAATCTTTTTATATAATCTTTCAATATCCTTTCCTCCTAAAAACGGCCAATAATTAGTTACATGCATTTCTTAAACAACGATTTCATAACATGTAATCGTAATCAAAATCGTGACCATTTATTTCATTGCCCTTTTCTCATCCCTATGACAGCATGTACATCTTTAGAACATAAAAAAACACATAGATTATTATTTCAGGTCTATTCAATTAATATGCAAAAAACCGATGAGCTATTTGCTCATCGGCTTGAATGTTATTGTATTAAAGCACGCCTATTTGCCGCAATTGGAACTGGTAATTCATTTTCCAAATTAAATGATCCTATTTGCGAAAACGACTTGCTTTCAATTTTAACAGTTTCATAATCAAAGTCCTTAGCTGTCATTAAGATCGCTTCTAAAGTATATTGTGCCTCCTCATAATCAGCTAATAACTGATCATTTGAAAGCCTTACAATGAGGCGTCCTTCTGCTTCCTCAGTATCTACTTCTAATTCTTCAGGTATTGAAGGAAGCAACTCATGTGTTGGAACTTCTTTTTTCATTGCCGTAAATGCCTCTTTAATAGAATTTAATTTATCAAAAACATACGGAACGAGAAATGGCTTCTCTTCTTTTCCATTTGGATAGAAGAAGTAATACGCACGATTGCGATCAATAAGGTCTTCTCCTGCCATCACAGTTTTTGGTTGATCATTATATCCATCATAAATACCTTCTTCACCATCTGTGAACAGTTTGACTGAGCTAACCCCTAGAGATTGAGCCATCCCTTTAACAGCGCTATAGAAACTTGTCACTGCTGCTGCTGCAATCGTATATTGGTGACCTGCCGGAACATCAACGCTGATTTCATTCGTATCAACATCATAATTTAATGTCCAGTCTTTAGGATATGCCTCTCTTAAGCCCCATTGCTCTTCTGGCAGGCTTGCGATGTTTTCCATGTAGTGATCAAATGCAGATTTCCCTGCTTGTTGCTCGACAACAATGCTGACAGGAACAATGTTTTGGGCGTTCGTATCCGTTAAGGAATAGGTGAAAATTTGCCCATTACCTACATCATCTGGGTAAATTGCAAGACGCTCTTTATTTTGAAATACAACAGCTTTTTGTTGCTCAACTTTTTTATCTGTATTAATAGCAGCTTCTTCTCTCGTTCTTTCAGGTTCTGACTCGTCAATCGCAGAATCATTCGCCTCTTGGTTCATTGAGGCAATATCACTTTCTCCAGACAGATCATCCGAGGTACTAGAGTCAAAACTCAAGAAGTTGTATGATTCATTGCTAGTTAAACCAGGGAATAACACCCATACAAGCAATAATGCAGCTGCCACTGCTGCTGCAGGAAACATCCATCTATTTTTTCGTTGCTTTTGCATCCTAAGCTGGACTTGCTGATAAACCTCTTGTTTGTCACGGTGATCCTTAACTTTCGGGAGGCTTTTTAAATATTGCTCTAGCTGCTCATCACTCCACTTTTCCTTGTCCACTCTGTATGACCTCCTTCTCTGCTAATTCTTCCATATATTTCTTTAATACCTTCAAAGCTCGGTGTTGTGTTGTTTTCACTTTGCTCTCTGTCCAATTCAGCACTTGTGCTGTTTCAGCAATCGATTGCTCTTGAATATAGCGCATAATAATAACCGCACGTTGATCCACAGTACAATATTCTAGGGCTTGATAAATTCTCTGGATTTCTTCCCTTTGCATTGCTACTTCCTCAGGCACTGGGTTTACATCCTTTACTTGATTCGTAGACCAATCGAACGTTTCCAGCATCCTTTGCTTCCAACCTTTTTGCTTTCGATATGAATCAATAGCAACATTCCTTGCGATTGAGAATAACCATGTTTTTTCACTGCTTTTCCCTTCAAACTTTTGATAGGATTTCAGTACTCGTATATATACCTCTTGAACCAAGTCTTCTGCTAGTTCTTTATTGCGTACCATATAAAATAAAAATTGATATACGTCATGATGATAATTGTTATATAGTTCATCAAAAACGGAGTCCATTCATTTCCCTCCCCGTTCAATTCATTAGTCGAAATATCCGTTTAAAAAGTTACACCTTAACTATAGTATTAAACGAAAAAAAAAGGAAGGAGTTATATAGAATAACCTTCCTTTTTTCGATATGTAGTATTTATCTTGCACTGAATGATTTTGTATGTTCCTTGTGAATCAAGATTACTCGGCAAAATATGATCGATTCTCCCAATATTCGCGTCTGCTATTGCACCTCGTATGGGATAAAGATTGTAAATGTAGTTCCATAATTTTTTTTGCTTTGAACTTGAATATGACCTTTATGTGCGACTACAATATTTTTTGCAATAGCTAAGCCGAGTCCAGTACCTGAACGACCACGGGTTCTCGCTTTGTCTGCTTTATAAAAACGTTCAAAGATAAATGGTAAATCCTCCTCAGGAATTCCTGATCCGGAATCAACGACTTCAATAAATAGCCCACGATCATCGGTTTGTTCTCTAACTGTCACTTTTCCCTTTTCAGGTGTGTGGCGAAGAGCGTTATCAATTAAATTTGTAAGCACTTGTTCCATTCGATCTGGATCAATAAAGAACGTATAGCCACTTCCTTGCAATTCTGCAGTCATCTCAATGTCTTTTTCCTTTGCAATGCCCTGAAACTTACGAATCACTCGTTCAATAAATGGAGCGATTTCCACATGCTCTTTAGTGACTTGAATATGGCCAGCTTCCATCCTCGCAATATCTAATAACTCATTGACGAGACGACCCATTCGCAATGATTCATCATAGATGACTTTTGCCATCTCTTTTTTCTCTTCTTCAGTCGAAGCAATATCATCAACTATCGCTTCACTGTATCCTTGCAGAAGAGAAATTGGAGTTCTTAATTCATGCGAAACATTTGCAATGAAATCTTTTCTTAGCTTATCAAGCTGTCTTTCTTCTGTCATATCACGGATTACTGCAACTGCTCCGCGTACATATTTTTCAGTATAAAGCGGGCTAATAATCATTACCCATGTACGTCCCTGAATAGAAATTTCCCCAATTTGTTCTTTCTCTGTGCTCACAGCAAGTTGAAACAGTTCCATAACCTTTGAGGGCACAGCTTCCGAATTTTTCTTATCTTTGTCTTTTTCATAAAACCAGCTATGCAAAAAGTGTTCAGCTGGTGGGTTTGTTATTAAAATGGTTCCATCACGATTAAACGTGATTACCCCATCTGCCATACTGCTTAAAATATTTGAAACCTGCTCTTTTTCTTGATTAAGTGCATTTAAATTGTAATTTAACTGACGGCTCATTTGATTAAAAGAATTCGCCAGCTCACCAATTTCATCATTGGATAAAAACGGAACCTTTGTATCAAACTTGCCTTTTGCCACTTCTAATACAGCTTCTCTCATAGTGCGCAGTGGTGCTGTAATCCTTGTTGATAAAAAGAAAGCAAAAATGGTTGTAAGTACGATGGCAACTCCTGCAGCAAGTAAGATGAATTTTGTCGTCGAACTCGTTGTCTCTTCCATTACTTCTAATGACTGATAGACAAACATTGCTCCATCCGCATGTTCTTCTGCTGGAAGCGGTACTCCAACTATTAACATCCGCTCTAGTTCATCTCTAATTGATTCCTCAAATTCATAGGTGGAAACCTTCTTTACTTCACGGTCATTAATAAATACATCATTTAATTCTGGGTCTTCACGAAAATAAGAAATTGGCAGCTGTTCCCCTTGGTCATGGTTTGGAGAATAGTAGTATTCCTCTTCACTATAAATAACGACTACCTTTGTTACCTCATCGGTTAACTCCCAAGAGATGTCTAACCCAATCTCAGTATCATGTTCATCAAGAATCTTTGAGATTTTATTGGCAGTTGTATATAACCCTTTTTCAGTTTCATTTATATGATAGTTCTCAAAAAACTCTAAAAGCATCACAGTTAAAATGAACAATACAAAGGAAACTAAAACAATGTATGTGATCCAAAGTTTACCTACAACACTTCTAAATAGCATCATTCATTTATTACTTCGAACTTGTAGCCTACTCCCCACACTGTAACGATCATCTTTGCTGCTTGCTCGGAGACTTTATTCATTTTTTCACGAAGGCGTTTAACGTGTGTATCTACTGTTCGTAAATCACCAAAGAACTCGTAGTGCCAAACCTCTTTTAAAAGCTGTTCACGATCAAACACCTTATCTGGTGATTTGGCTAAGAAATAAAGCAACTCGTATTCTTTTGGAGTTAAGTTAACTTCTTTGCCGTCCGCTAATACTCGATGTGCATCATTGTCGATTGTTAAATGTGGAAACACAATGACGTCCTTCGTCGTTGTATCTGCTTGAATATAGTTTGTCTTTGAAGAACGACGTAATAACGCCTTTACTCGCAGCACCACTTCACGTGGACTAAAAGGTTTGACAATGTAATCATCTGTCCCTACTTCAAAACCTTGAACACGGTTAACTTCCTCACCCTTAGCTGTTAGCATAATAATTGGTGTTGCTTTTTTCTCGCGAATTTCACGACAGGCTTCAATTCCATCCTTCTCAGGCATCATTAAATCAAGTAAAATCACATCATATTCATTGTTCAGTGCTTTTTCAACTGCTTCGTTTCCATTTTCCGCTTCTTCAATCGTATACTCTTCTCTTTCTAAGTACATTTTTAATAGCCTTCTAATACGATCTTCATCGTCTACAATTAAAATCTTCACATCGTTTTCCATGTTTTCGCACCCTCTCATTAATAAAATATCCCATATTAGTTGAGAAGCCTTCACCTAAGTGAAGGCTTCTGTAATAAACAATTTACTTACAAGCCTGCAGCATAAGAATGCAAGCCTGCAATTACAAGGTTTACGACGATTAAATTGAACATGATGATTATAAAACCAACTACTCCTAACCATGCTGACTTTTCACCTTGCCAGCCTTTCGATAGGCGTAGGTGTAAGTATGCAGCATAGAAAAGGAAAGTGATAAGCGCCCAAACTTCTTTTGGATCCCAACCCCAAAAACGTGACCAGGCAATTTGAGCCCATATCATCGCAAAGATTAACGCTCCTAATGTAAACACAGGGAATCCAATTAATACGGAACGATAGCCAATTTCATCCACTAATTCAAGATTTACTTTTTTCGTTAATGGCTGAAGGCTATGTGAGATTCTTTTTCTTAAAATAAGCCTAAACAATAGATAAAGAATCGCCCCTGAGAACAGAGACCAAATAACTGTATTTAACTTCTTTGCATCGATAATGGCAGGTGCCTCAATCCAAGGAGTCATCGCCGCGTCTGTAAGTGCCTCTCCCTCAAAAGGCCCAATCAGTGGTGGTAATTCATAATTTGAAGTTGTAGCTACTCCATTATGATCGACCCAGTTAAAGTCTGCTTTGTATCCCATTCCTGAAAAAGTAGATGTAATGATGATAAACCCTAACGTACAGACTACACCAAACATTACAGCTTCTAACCAAAAAGCTTGCTTGCTTTTTTTCGTGTGGTCGATTGCTTTAATTAAGTAGATTAAACCAGCAACAAAGCTAATTGCTAAAATCGCTTGTCCTACTGCAGCTGTAATAACATGGATCATCAACCAATGACTTTGCAACGATGGGACAAGCGGTGAAATATCACGCGGGAACATCGCTGCATACCCAATTAATAGCATAGCAATCGGTACTGAGAAAAGTCCAAGTACTGGTGTTTTATACATAAAGTACAGGATTATAAACGCACCGACTAACGCCATACCAAAGAATGTTGTAAATTCGAATAAATTACTAACCGGTGCATGTCCAGCAGCAATCCAACGAGTAATAAAATAACCTAGTTGCGATAGGAATCCAGCAATCGTTATGGCAACAGCAATCTTCGCCCACTTATTCGGAGTTCCTTTTTCATGATCCTTTTCTCTTCCCTTTTTATCCTTAATGGACCCTGCAAAAAATACGGTCGCAAAAAGGTATAGGATAAAGGCAATGTAAAGTAATTGTTGACTGATACTAGCCACTGTCGTTCCTCCTAGTCCTTCTTCTCAATTTCGCTTTGATCAATTGCTTCATTGAGACCACTATCTTTAGTAATTTCATTGATTTCACGTTTCAAAGTAACGATGTTTTTATTCGAATGACCGGAAACCCAAATTTCGTCATCAACCTTCCGAATCCATATACGGCGATGATTCCAGTATGAACCTTGTGCAACACCGATCATAAAGATAATTCCCCCAACAATCAACACTCCGAGCGTTAAATCTTTACGAACTGTTAGTGCTGTTACATTTTTTGTATCAATGCCCGTAAACGCTAAACGATAATCATTGTCTCCGTATGGCTCAATTGTTTGTTGAATTGCAACGAAGCTAACTTCTCCCTCTGGATGCTCTGGAGAAAACATGCGAAATGCAAAAGCTGGGTTATTTGGAATTCTAGAAACGGTTACAGGCTGAGAATTTGAATCAAATTCGAAGTCTGGGAAGTATGTAATAATTTGAACTTTATAGCCGTTTCCTAAGTCATACGTATTCTCTGGTTCATTTAAATCAACCGTTATTCTACCAATTTCATCATCGGTCAACTTATTCTTCATTGCAAAGCTCATATGACTAAACTCATTCATTTTATAACTTGTTTGATACAGTTTAAATGATTCAAATTCTAATGGATGGTTTACACGTATTTCATCATCCATCACTTTCTCTAGCTCAGGTTCTTCACCTGGTATCGTTTCACCTACACGCTTATATAGCGTAGCATCTGTTTGGAAATTCTTCGCAACCATTCCCGCATTTTCCAAAGCATTTGAAAACTCTTCACGACTGTTATCTTGGTCATACACTTCGAGTGTGAAACGGTGATTTTCTAAGAAGTACTCCCCTTCTGTTCCAGGAATTACTTTTGTTTCGCCTTCTCTCAGCCATAACACCTCATCAATATACATTCCAGGTACAAAGCGAAGCATACATCCAATTAAAAAAAGTATAAGGCCAGTATGATTAACGTAAGGACCCCAACGAGAGAAGCGTCCCTTTTCAGCAAATATTGCACCATTTTCTTCACGGAGTTTATATTTTTTTGCTTTCATCTTTTCTTTAATTCCAGCAAAACTCTCATCGATGTCTTTTGCATCTGTCTTACTAAAAATACGTTGACGCTTCATGAAGCCTTCATGACGGACGACACGTTGATTTTTCAACGAACGATACAAAGGTATGCCACGGTCAAGGCTTGCAATAATAATCGAGATTCCCATTGCCGCTACTAATAATAAGAACCACCAAGAGCTATAAAGATTATGAAAGCCTAAATCATAATATAGCTTTCCTAACCAGCCGTATTGGTCGTGATAATACTGTGATGCTGCAACTGTCGGTGGTATGTACATTTCTTGTGGGAAAATCGTCCCTAACGCCGCAGCAACCAACGTAATAACGATGATCCAAACGCCAACCTTTACGGAAGAAAAGAAGTTCCATATCTTATCGATGAACGATTTGTTATATGTTTGTGAGCGTCGTGCGCTCCCTTCATACCGCATGTCAACAAGTTTTTGTTCATTCTCTTTTTCGATTAATACCTTGCCGCAAGATTCACAGAGTACGGTACCGTGTGGATTTTTATGTCCGCATTCGCAAATTACTTCTTTCATAATAAAAACTCCCCATTGCTTATGGCTTAATCATTTCCATATAATCTCTAATCATATCCTCAGTTAATTCTCCAGTATGACTTTTTAATACGATTCCATCAGGGTCAATTACGATTGTATCTGGCAAGTATGTGACACGATAAGCTCCTTGAACCTGATTACCCGTTTTGTCATTTAAAATTGGAAAATCAAGATCCATTCTGCCAGTAAAATTTCGAACGGCTAGATCCGATTCACCGACATTAATCGCCAATATTTGAATCCCTTGATCCTTATATTCATTGTACATATTGTTCATATAGGGCATTTCTTTTTCACAAGGCTTACACCAGGTTGCCCAAAAGTTGACTAAAACACCTTGTCCACGGTAATCAGATAGTCGATGTGTCTCCCCATTAAGATCCGTCAATACAAAATCAGGAGCCTCTTTCCCAATTGTGACTTTTTCCTCTTTATCTTGCATAAAATTTGCATATAACGTATATCCAACAGCAAGCGCTAAGAGAAGGAGTATGACTGTACGAGTAATTAGTCTCTTTTTCTTCACCTTAAGTCCCTCCATCGAGTTTTTCACCGAATGAGTAATCGATTACAATTTTGAATAATTGAATTAATTCTTATGTAATTATCATTATTCTTCATTCTAATATGGTACTAATTATATCATTTTTTAGCATATAGACATTGTTAACTATGTGAAGTAACTGTGACACTTCTATGAATTTTCTTCCTATTTAGAGTATGGCGCATGAAGCGCCAGATCAATGTTACTTTTTCTTCATAGCCAATGTTCTTAATTGCTTTACCTCATGTGCTGTTAATTCTCTTCCATCCCCTGAACTCAAGCCATTAAGCTGCAAAAACGCATAACGCTCACGCTTTAGTTTCAATACAGTATGTCCGATTGCATCAAACATACGACGAACTTGACGATTGCGTCCTTCATGAATGATCAGCTCGATAATTGCCGTCTGCTTCTTTTTATCAATAGAAATTAATTTTATTTTTGCTGGAGCAGTCTTTCCGTCTTCTAACATGACCCCTCTTTGGAGTTTCTGAATATTTTCCCTTGAAGGAATTCCTTTAACCTTAGCAACATATACTTTTTCAATTTCATTTCGTGGATGCATCATAAGGTTTGCAAATTCACCATCATTTGTTAACAAAATAACGCCTGAAGTGTCATAGTCCAATCGACCAATTGGATAAATACGTTGTTTCACTTCTTCAAAGAAGTCTGTTACAACTTTTCTTCCTTTATCATCTGCGGAAGCTGAAATCACTCCACGTGGTTTATACAGCATGAAATAAACCGGTTCTTCCCTTTCTAAAGGAATGCCGTCCACTTCTATTTTATCAGATGAAGAAACCTTCGTCCCAAGTTCAGTGACTGTTTTCCCATTCACTTTCACATGCCCTTTTTCGATAAGCTCTTCTGCTTTACGTCTCGATGCAATCCCTGCATGTGCAATTACCTTTTGTAATCTTTCCATCATGTCACCTCAATTAATGCATTTCTTTCTTAAAATATCTTTCCTAATGCATTATGCCATAGATTGACTTGTTTTCAAAGGAGACAATTGAAAATGACGCATGGATAGAGGAGAAAAACAGCTACAAATCAAAAAAGATTGAGGAAACCTCCTCAACCCTATTTGCTAAAACCCTCATGTACACACTAGCAATAAATTGTGTAGTATCAAATAGTTATTATAAAAGAATAGGTGAAAGTTCTTCACCTAAACAATTAATGTGAAATAAAAGCCATTTGATAGATCATGCACCAAATATAAGAGTAACGACCATGATTGCTAAGATGATTCCAACTAGGTCGGCTAATAGACCAACTTTTAAGGCATCACCCATTTTCTTGATTCCAACCGCTCCAAAATAAACGGTTAGGACATAAAATGTTGTGTCTGTACTTCCTTGAAGAACAGATGCTAACCTTCCGATAAAAGAGTCTGGGCCATGTGAAGCAATTAAATCTGTCGTCATACCTAAAGCTGCTGTTCCAGATATCGGTCGGATTATACTTAATGGTACAATCTCAGCTGGAATACCGATTGCCTCAAGCGCAGGCCGAATCAAACCCATGATAAAATCCAATGCACCAGATGCACGAAAAATGGAAATTGCAACAAGCATCCCTACTAGAAACGGAATAATTGAGATTGCAATCTTTATTCCGTCTTTCCCACCTTCTACGAAGCTTTCATAGGTAGGTACCCTCTTGAAGGTTCCATATAAAAGAATAAACCCAATTAAGAGTGGGATGAACCAAAGTGAAATAAGCGATATAAATTCCAATAGCTTCACCCTTTCCGCATTCTTCGATAATAAAAGTAGCGGTCAATAAGGAGCGCAGCAATCGCGGACAATATCGTTGTAATCAATGTAGGTACAACAATATCAGTAGGTGAAACTGCCTCATAGTTCATCCGAATGGCTATGACCGTTGTAGGAATTAGTGTAATACTTGCGGTGTTAACTGCTAAAAATGTAACCATGGAACGACTCGCCTCGTTCGATCCCCCATTTAATTCTTTTAACTGTTCCATCGCTTTAATCCCAAGCGGTGTTGCTGCATTACCTAATCCAAATAAATTTGCCATCATATTTGATAAAATATATCCCATTGCTGGATGATCACTCGGTACTTCTGGAAAGATTCGTTTTACAATCGGTCGAAATAAGGCAGATAAAGCGTTTAACAAACCGGCATGCTCTGCAATCTTCATCATCCCGAGCCAAAACACAAGCACACTGATCAATCCGATGCACAGTGTTACTGCCTCTTTTGCTCCATTAAAAACAGCTTCATTTACTTCCGGCATCGTTCCATTAAACATGGCAAATACGATCCCGATGATTGTTAAAGCAACCCAGATTAAATTAACCATCTGCCTTCACACCTGCAATTTTTGTAAACAGTCCACGAAAGAGTTCATAAAACCCCTTTTTCTGTTCAACCTGCTCATGAGCATAATATATTGGCATCGTTTTAACTGCTTCATCCTGGAAATATACCGTTGCTTTTCCAACAATGTCAGGAACTTTACGCTCTTCATTCCATTCAGACTTCGGCTTTATTAAAGTATACTTAATCTCGAAGTCTTTTTTTTCTTCTTCCTTCACTGGATAGATATATTCATGTTCGAAAAATAACTTATTCTTATAAAAATCATCATCAATTCCCTTGAGCTTCCCCTCACCTAAAACCTCTACTTGTTGATATTCTGCAAATCCCGATTCATACAATCGAATATGATCATCCCAGTCACTTGAGCTCGGTAAATTTAATGTTACTGCAATCAAGTCAAGTTCATTTTTTGAAGCGGTCGTTACTAACGTTCGTTTAGCTCTTTTTGTATAGCCTGTTTTGCCACCGGTTGTGTATTTGTACAGTTGAGTAAGAAGGCGGTTTTTATTCGTCCATTCTCTGTCCCAAGCTTCTTCAGGATGAGGAGCCTTATGTACCTTTGTTCCTGCAATCTCTCGATACTGTTCATATTGCATGGCATAACGTGTAAGTGTCGCCATATCAAACGCAGTCGAATAGTGGTCTTCATGATCATCCAATCCATGCGGATTCTCAAAATGAGTATTTCTCATTCCGATTTCCTCTGCCTTTTGGTTCATTAAATAAACAAAGCCCTCTATGCTGCCACCAACATGCTCTGCAATTGCCACAGCTGCATCGTTTCCAGAACGTAGCATAAGCCCATACACAAGGTCTTCTAATTTGATTTTTTCACCTGAAACTAAATAAACAGATGATCCTTCAGCTCTAATTGCATTCGCACTTACAGTCACCACCTCATCCATTTGCTTCGATTCAACTGCTAAAACAGCAGTCATGATTTTCGTAATGCTCGCAATTCTCCGCTTTTCATGCGCATTCTTTTCAAACAGAACACGTCCGGTACTTTGCTCCATTAAAATTGCACTCGAAGCACTAACTGATACCGCATTAGCTTTTATTGGTTCAATGATGAATGATAAGAATAAACCAACTAAAATGACCTGTATCCATCTTTTTCGCTTCATTGCCACTACCCCGTCTCTGACTTTCGTTTGTACAAGTTTATGCAAGGCGTGTCCATATATGACAATGAGGTGAGGAACAACTAAAAAACCTTCCACTTGAAAAGAGGAAGGTTCAGACTGTCGACAAACGCTCGCATACGTCGTTGTTTGGCATCAAAGTCCCCTCATGAACCGTGTGTTCTATTCGGGTCTTCATTCGACCGCACGCATAGTCTGACAAGCGTTTTCAAGACATTCTGAGGGTTTCTCTTATTATAAAAAAGTACTACGAAAAAAATGTAGACAAAGTCGGAAATCGACTTTGTCTACAATCTCAACCTTCCACTAGAAAAGAGGAAGGTTCATCCTAAAGATTAATATGGTTGCCATTTTAATTCATATGCTTTTGCAAAACGGTTCTCAACATCTTTCCAATTAACAATATTCCACCACTGATCAACATATTTGTCTTTTTCATTTTCGTATTGTAAGTAGTAGGCATGCTCCCACACATCCAATACGAGTAATGGGATTGTATCTAATTGTGTAAAATCCATATGCTTTTCAACTTGGAGGATTTCGAGATGACGTGGTCTAGGTGCCCAAACTAGGATTGCCCATCCCCCACCTTCAACTTTCTTCGCCGCTTCAGAAAAGTGTTTTTTAAAGGCATCGAAGCTGCCAAAATATTTTTCTATTTCATGAAGCAGCCCGCCTGACGGCTTCCCTCCACCATTAGGCTTCATATTATTCCAGAAAATCGTGTGCAAATAATGACCAGATCCATTAAACGCTAACTCTCTCGACCAATGCTTCACAAGATCAAAGTCTTGTTTCTTCCGTGCTTCCTCAAGCTTTTTCTCTGCCTTATTCAAACCGTCTACATACGACTGATGATGTTTATCGTGATGAAGCTGCATGATACGTGTGCTAATATACGGTTCTAATGCAGAGTAATCATACGGTAAAGGGGGGAGGACATGTTTGCCCGCTTTAATGACCGGTTCCTGTACGGAAAAAATTGTCCCTAATTGCTGCCGATGCATAAAATAATGTTCCATTTCATCTTGAAGTGCTTCTGCTTGCTCTTGGATCAAAGCCATTTCAATTTGATCACTATTGTTTACATCGTCTAGTTGCTCCGAAAAGGTTTGCAGCTTCATTCGTAAATCATGATTTCTCTCAACCTGCTCACTATCTAGAAATTCGAATAGTTGATGACGCCACTGTTTGATATTTCTTAAATATTCCCGTTCTTCTGCCATGACCATTCTCCTTTGTATAAATTCCATCATTTCATACATATGTAACAACCGGTTGTCTATATCATGGAAATTTATAAACAAGAAAAAGAAAAGAGCATCAAACTAGAACGTAAAAACAGCATAGATTTTCAAGAAAACACTTCAGCTTTAAATCGTCTTAGAGACTTCTATACAATTCGTATTCTGCAAAAAAGACACCAAGGGAGTCCCTTAATGTCTTCATGTGATTTCTTTATTTTGATTGAATCATCTTCGTTCGATAATCTGTTTCATAATATTCAAGTTCTTCACGGATTTTTTGAAAATCTGCTTCAAGAGAGCGGAATAAAATCACAATACTTTCAGGTACGTCTTCATGGAATCGAATTGAATTTTTTCCCGTATATGCCGAACGGCTATTTTCATACCATACGTCCGTTTTCGGTGAGAAAAACTCCTCGATGCATTGATGATAAATACGGTACAATGTTTTTTCTGCAGCACTTTTCTGAAACGGCTCAGAATGTGTAATGATCTTACAAGTTTCTAAGCCTTCCTCGCAAAAAACTACGAGTTTCCGTATATTAGAAAGTAACCCTTTGTAATACATCTCGTTTCCACTTTTCTCTTCCATTAATCCTTTTAAAGTCGTATCATTTAGGAAATTTTCGAAAACTTCTACGCTGTTTCCTAAAAAATCCTTCACATCTTCCAATTGTGATACAACAATCGAATTACCCATATAAAAAGTGCACCCCCGAGTTATTTTAACAATCCAACCATCTCATTCGGTATGATCGGTCTCATTCTAATTTATGACAAAATCTAATGGCTTGCTTAGATGATAATCATTTTTTTGCGATAAAGTTTTAAAAACTTCTTCAAGCTTTTGTAAATCCATTAATCGGAAGTAAGAAGCGAACTCCTTTTTCGAATGGATGTATACGCGTTTTTGATGTTGAAAACCTGGATTTTTCAATAAAAATGTTAGTGCAACAATCTCTTTGAAGGAAATGTCGTTTCCATCGATCGAAAAGATCAGATCGTCTGGGAAAGGTGTAAATTCATGAATTGACTCTTCAAAATATCTAAGGTATAAGACCTGAAACGTTTTTTCGGTTCCATTTTCAGAATACACAACCTCACTCTTATTAAAAAAATCTTCAGAAGTATTTGGTTTTGCTTTTTGGCATTCAAATCCACTACATGCTTTAATAATCAAAAATACCCCTCCATATAAAGGAAATATCAACTGGTTAAAGCTTCTAGGTGAGATCATCATGCTGTGCTTGTATAAACTTATTCATTGTATATCGTTAATATTAATTATTCGAATACATATAACTTTCTGATACAATCATACCATAAATACCTCTAAAATGTTGATATTAAACTCATGTGTTCAAAGTTTCTTTAAACTTTTCAAAGAATAGATCGGCCTCTTCTTGGATAAATTCTTCATCCTGATCTTCAGAAAGGGAGGGAAGCTCATTCAAATCTTTTAAGCCAAAGTATTCCAAGAATTCTTTCGTTGTCCCATAAAGTATGGGACGACCAGTCCCCTCTGCCCTGCCAACCTCTTTAATGAGCACTTTGGAATTTAATGTGTGCAAGGGGCGTTCTGTTTTAACCCCACGAATCTCTTCTATTTCCGTTCTCGTAATCGGCTGTTTATACGCAATGATTGCCAATGTTTCTAAAGCAGCCTGAGACAAAGAAGTTGTCGTTGGTGATTCAACTAAGCGCTTCAAATAGATCGCATGTTCCTTCTTAGTTACTAGTTGAAAGGAATTCGCTAATTCAACAAGCATAATACCTCTGTTTTCATCATTCATGTAAGAAGACTTTAATTGTTCCATTATTTCTCTTGCCTTTACTGTGTCTACTTCTAGAACTTGGGAGATTTGCTTTAAGGATAGTCCCTCATCCCCAGCAGCAAATAATAAACTCTCCACGATGCCTTTCCAATTAACTAACTCCATTAATTTCCCCTCCAGTTGCTTCAACAAAAATTTCCGAGAAATTGCGATCCTGAAGGACGATTAACTCTTGTCTTTTCATTAACTCTAATACGGATAAAAACGTCACAACGATATGCTCTCTATCGTAATGAGGAAACAAATCATTAAAGCTCACTTTTCGCTTTTGTCCACGAACGAATTCCAACACTTCTGTCATCCGTTGTTCGATTGGAATTTCCTGCCTGGTTATTTTTGTTGATAACGGCTTCTGCAGTTTTTTTCGCCTCATTAACTTTTGAAATGCACCTAGCATATCATAAATTGTTACGTTTAAATCAAGCTTATCTGAAGAGGCTACTTTTGTATATTCCGATAGATCAGCTGGAGGTTTCGAATAAAATAAGCTTCTTTCTTCTTCTCTCTCTTTTAAATCTTCGGCAGCTTCTTTATACTTTTTATACTCAATTAACCGCTCTACTAATTCATCCCGAGGATCTTCTTCATAATCAAACCCATCCTCTTCCTCTAGCTCATCTTCATGCTTTGGCAATAACATCTTGCTTTTAATGGCTAATAGAGTTGCAGCCATCACCAAGTATTCACTTGCAACATCCAATTGAAGCTCCTTCATCGTATGTATATACAACAGATATTGTTCAGTAATCTCTGAAACAGGAATATCATATATATCAATTTCGAGTGTATGAATTAAATGCAATAATAAATCGAGTGGTCCTTCAAATGCATCAATTTTCACTTGATACTCTTTCATCTTTTAAACACCTATTCACAAATAGTATAGTATTCTAGCTATCCTCTAGTATAAATTAAAGTTTTTTGTTATCCAACAATTAATTCATCCCAATTACTAGGATTCATTTTACCTTTCGCATTTGGGCATCATTTTTTTCGTTTACAACGAAAACATCATCATTTTCCTAAATCAAGACTGTTTATGATACTATTTAATGTAAGCATATCTAAGACGAAAGGGGGGTTCAATTATTTATCCTAAACCCTATATTGAATACTTAGTTCACTTCCATGGAGATAGAGATTACTTCGAATGCCATGAATTACTTGAGGAACATTGGAAGGAAGTTGATCCTGCGAACAAAGAATCGACTTGGGTTGGATTGATCCAACTCGCTGTATCTTTTTACCATGAACGAAGAAACAATATTGCAGGTGCGATTCGAACACTTTCTAAATCAATTAGAATACAAGAAAAAGAACAATCTCATATCAATCAATTAGGATTAGATGCAAGACAGCTTCTACTTGATAGTAAAGAAAGACTTGATGTTCTCCTTAAAGGGAATTCTATGTACAAAAGCTACAATCTTCCAATTACAAATGATGTACTTTTAGAAGAATCAAAAAAGCTTTGTGAAAATAAGAATTTTATTTGGTGCGCACCGAGTAATCTTTCTCAGCTGGATATCATTCATCGACACTCTAGGCGTGATCGTTCACCCGTTATACAAGAAAGGTTAGCCGCATTGGATCGAAGACAAAACGATAAGTAAAGAAAAAACATGTAAACAAAGCTGAAGCAAGCTTTGTCTACATGTTTTTTTATGTTACTCACTAGCTTTTGTTGCTGTTAGTTCATTCATTTCACATTTATGAAAGAATGCCTCAGTAAGTTCTGATGCCGTTAAATGTTTACTTTCGTAAATTTCATTTAGCGTACGTATCATGTTCTTGCCGATTCCTGTATTACGATGCGATGGATTGACGGAAACATGTTGGATGATCACGTCATCTTCCACCAACTCCACACCTACCAACCCAATGATGTCTTCCTCTTCTTTCCACAAAAATAACTGGAGAGCAGGGTTCGACTCATACTCTTTCATTGTCTGCTGTAAATGTTTTAAGTCTTTTTCATTAGGCATAAAAGACAATAAACCCATTGCAATTTTTTCAAAGCTCTTCTTGTAACGAATTAACATATTAAATCCCTCATTAAAATGGAATAAATAATCCCTATTTATTCAGTCATTTTAGCATTATACATTACTATTTTTTCCGATTGAACATTATTTAAACCTGTTGGACTATTATATGTATCTTTCTTCGAATGGTTCAAGGGGTGTGGACAAAATGTTTAACCCCTATAAGACTTAGATGCCAATTTTTCTCATGATGTGTTTAAATGCTGCGATTAATTCATCAACCACTACTATGAATTCGAATGACCAGTGATTAACTGTTTGGAAAAACAAAATACCAATACACAAGTCCCCAACCTATACTAACTGCTAGTATGATGAAAAACAATAACCAATTTCTTCTTCTCATATCAACCTCTATTATGTTTTAACTTATTTTTCATTGTACACTATATTTAATTTTTGCGCCATTGAGTTCTTTGGCCCATTTCTTGTCATAGAGAAGGTTTCCATTTTCCCACCACAGTCGAAGGTAGTTTAAATCTATATCATGACAAAAGCTGAATACAAATTAGATTTGAATTCAGCTTAAAACCTGTACTTATCTTTTTACTCGCTCAAAATAATGCTGATCGAGTTTTATTAGGTCTTCATATGTTTCTCTTTTAATAACAAGCGTAGATTCTCCATCCTCAACAAACACAACGGCTGGGCGTGGTAAGCGGTTATAGTTATTAGCCATAGCATAGCCGTAGGCACCTGTACAAAAAACCGCTAAATAATTTTCTCCATCCACCTTCGGCAATGGTAAGTCCCAAATTAACATATCTCCGGTTTCACAGCATTTACCTGCAATTGAAACTGTCTCATCCACTGTTGCTAAAGGAAGGTTCGCATATACTGCTTCGTATTTAGCTTGATACAGTGCTGGGCGGATATTATCACTCATCCCACCATCAATTGATAAGTAATTTCGAACATTCGGAACCTCTTTTCGAGAACCTGTTTTGTAAAGAGTCGTTCCAGCATCCCCTACTAATGAACGTCCTGGTTCAATCCATATTTCAGGGATTTGCATATTGTATTGATTCGATTGTTTCATTACTTCTTCAATTATTTGTTCTACATATTCAGATGGTTTTATCGGTGTATCTTCATCAGTATAACGGATACCAAATCCTCCACCTAAATTTAGTACACTACTTTCAAAGCCTAGCTCTTCTTTCCATTCTTTTAGTTTCTCATATATTTTTTGCGCAGCAACAATAAAGCCTGTTGTTTCAAATATTTGTGAGCCTATGTGACAATGAATCCCTAGTACATTTAAATGCTCATAAGATATTGCTTGTTCTAGAGCAGCTTTTGCTTGACCATTTTGCAAATCAAAGCCGAACTTCGAGTCTTCTTGTCCAGTTAAAATATAGTCATGGGTATGTGCTTCAATTCCAGGAGTTACCCGTAATAATATGGACGTATTTACATTCATTTCTTCACATAGCTCTTGTAGCATTTCTAATTCAAGGAAATTATCTACAACAATGCAACCAATTTGACATTTCAATGCCATGGCTAGCTCTTCTCTGCTTTTATTATTTCCATGGAAATGGATCCGGTCAACTGGGAAGTCTGCAGCTAAAGCTGTAAATAATTCTCCACCTGAAACAACGTCAAGTGATAAACCTTCCTCTTCAATCAACTCAATCATTCCAATGCAAGAAAAAGCCTTACTTGCATAAGCGACCTGTGCATGAATTCCAAACTTTTCAAATGTTTGCTTAAACCCTCTAGCTCGCTCACGAATGAGCGCAACATCGTATACATATAGTGGTGTTCCATACTCTTTTACTAGATCAATTGTATCAACTCCACCTATTTCTAAATGCCCAATTTCATTTACCTTTGCTGTCCCGTGAAAATACATATATGAACCCCCAACCTAATTATCCGAATCCTTTAATCTGTTACAGTTTAAAATAATGTATCATAATTCGAAATAAGGGGCAATGAGCACTTTTATTAATCCTACTTAACTGGTTGACGATAACGATTTCTTGTATGGATAATACTTGGACGTATTTTCGAACCAGGTACAGATCTTCTTATTAGAATATGAAGGAATGCACCAGGATGAAACGGGATAAACGGCCATAGGTATGGGACTGTAAACGGCTTTAAGTTCGATAATGCAAGAATGTATACGAGCATTCCAATCATAAATCCAGGCACTTTAAAGATTGATACAATTACTAATAAAACTAAGCGCATTAGTTTATTTGCTATGCTTAATTCGTAGCTCGGTGTTGCAAATGTTCCAATAGCTGCAACCGAAATATACAAAATGACTTCTGGTACAAAAAATCCAACATCAATGGCAATTTGTCCAATTAACACAGCTGCTATTAGCCCCATCGCTGTAGACAATGGTGTTGGTGTATGGATTGAGGATATTCTTAAAAATTCGATTCCAAGATCGGCTAAAATTAATTGAAGGAGTACAGGAATATTCGTCTCTTCATTCGGACCAACAAACGCAATTCTTTCTGGTAACAACGATGGATCTAACACAAATAAAAACCATAATGGCACGAGGAAAACTGATGCAATTACCCCTAAAAATCGCACCCATCTTACAAAGGTACCAACAGCAGGTGATTGACGATACTCTTCAGCATGCTGCAAGTGATGAAAATACGTAGTTGGTGTAATCATTACACTTGGTGATGTATCAACAATAATAATGATATGTCCCTCTAATAGATGTGTTGCCGCAACATCTGCTCTTTCTGTATAGCGTACCAATGGAAACGGATTATACCCTTGCTTAAGAAGAAATTCTTCCACTGACTTATCGGCCATTGTGATCCCGTCAATTTTAATCGATTCTAACTCCTTCTTTATAATTTCAATTAAGTCTGGATCTGCGATTCCCTCGATATATCCGATCGAGACATCTGTTTTTGACCGCTCTCCTATTTGCATAATTTCAAAACGCAGGCGTTCGTCTCTTATTCTTCTTCTTGTTAGAGCGGTGTTAATGATGATGTTTTCAACATATCCATCACGTGATCCACGTACAACACGCTCTGTATCTGGCTCTTGTGGAGTTCTTCCGGGATAGCTTCTAACATCTACGACAAGTCCAGTACTAGCTCCTTCAACTACAACAACGATTAAACCAGAGAGGACTTGATCGACAAGCTCATCTAATGTGCTTATATTTTCTACAGATTGATGTACTAGACGGTTTTCAACGAGCTCAAACATATTGTTCGTATATCTCTCATGGTCATTGATTCCAACAAGCTCTTCGATCAGCTCAATGATAAATGCCGTATCCGTTAACCCGTTAATATAATATATATAGACATCCTTTTTTAATATTTTTAGTCTACGGACGCCTAGATCAAAGCTTGTTCCCAATCCAACATGCTTTTTCAAATATTCGTCAATTGCTTTTGGTGAAGTAGGAATCGGTTTTTTCTGTTCATTTTTTTGTTTTGTCAACGATATTCGCTCCTTTCAAGTATAAGCTCTACCGCTTTTAAAGTAATTGGACAGCCATGTTCAACATCATCCAATTTTCCCATTTTTCCTATATCCCCAATTCCAATCAAAATTGGAATCTGTAATTCATCTAAACAATAAACAGTATCTCCCGTTATTCTTCCTTCTTCTAATTCTGCGATACCACTTTTATCAACACCAAAATGTGTTAATTCTCCGAAACGATCAATGCTTACATGCACTCTTGTCCATTCTTCATGTCTAGTTTTTGAAGCTACAGCAATCGCTCCTAAAACTTGAACATTAGGATGGGTAGCAATATACTTTAGCGCCTTTTCTCCCGCTCCCTCTCCCACATATCCGCTATCGTCAAACATGACCAGGACTGGATCATTCTTTGCTTTTTCTATTAATTTTATTAGCTGTGGACCAGATATGTGAGAGGGGTTGCCATACGACTGAGAAATACAGCGGCCCCCTACTTTTTTTGCCGCATATTCAACCGCTTTCTTAGCATATTCATCACCATCCGTCACGATAATGATCTTTCGGCGGGTATTCATATTCTCATGTCCTTTCACATCTTTATAGGTCGACAAAGTAAATCCATTGATACAAGCTTCCTAACATTTTCCCAAAAACAAAAGCCATTATGAGTATCACAATCTTCTCTTCAATACCAATCCGCTTAGCTAAGATCGGAAAGACATTTAATACTTCTGTTAATGCCGCAGCAACCATTCCAACGAACACGCCATCTAATAATCCAATGGGCAGTAAAATTAGATTTGTAAAAGTGAATTTCGGGTCCCATAATGCTATTGCTGCACCTGTTACTACGCCTAGCACAACAGCCCATTCATAGAAGTGAATCATTTTCATTGATTTAGTTAATTGCATTAACCGTGGAATGATTCCTAGTACAGTTAAGAAAGCGACAAAGCCGCCTCCTATTGCTACACCACTTGCTAATCCAATAAATATGAGAATCACAATTTTAATGGTCATCAATGTTTTTCATGCTTTCTTTATTTTCTTTTATCGCTACGTAATGATCTAAATCTAATTGATAATTAAACATTTCTACCTCAAGCGGGCTCGGTTCATCATTGATTCGCTTTTTAAATAAATGGTTAAAAAACAGTATCATCCCAGCACCCAAGCCTATTGAATATGGGATTTGAAAAATCAGTGGTTTATCAACCTTTTCACCTGTCACAACCTGATAAATCTTTTGATGAACGTCTTTCATACTCACATCCTCATGAAAGTTCATAATGGTTAAAGCTGCTCCAAAAAAGAGCAGCAGCCAGACAAGTATAAACAGTGGATATGACATCTTCTTCTTCTGAACAACAACTTCAATAAGAATTTGAGCTGGGCCGATTACTTGTACATCACTATCTCTCCATTTTGAGGTGATTTTGGTTATAACCTGCATGACATCCATGACAATCATATGCTCATCTGCTTCTGTTACTTCATACATGACCAAGGAAGCAAGTTGCTCATAAATGGTATCATCGGTGATCAACTGTGCAACATCTTTTAAATAAACGACAGAATGCTGTTGCACTTGTAAGCGATGCCTTAAACGCAAATATATTGTGTGTCCCATTTTTGCCACTTCCTACTTCATCTTTTCCTTTATGATTTAGTATTAGTTGAAGATATTTACTTCATGAAAACCAATAATTTCATCTATTTCCATGACCGAACATTGCGTTGTATGATTGTGGATATCATGACAAATAATAGGGTGTTTCCTGAGGGCGTTTTTGGGGGTTATGAGGTGATAAAGGCAACTTTGATGCGATTGCGAGAGCATCTTGTTGCCTTCCGATAACTTTGAGACGTTTCTGACAACGATGAGACGTTTCCTACAGCTCTTCTTTACTTTCCGACAACTATGAGGCGTTCCTGACAGGTTTTCCTTACTTTCCGATAACTCCGAGGCGTTTCCGACAACTTTTAATTACTTTCCGATAACTTTGAGGTGATTCCGACAACTTTTCCTTACTTTCCGATAACTCTGAGGTGATTCCGACAACTTTTCCTTACTTTCCGATAACTCTAAGGCGATTCCGACAACTTCAATTGCTTTCCGATAACTCTAAGGTGATTCCAACAACTTTTGTATTCATATCAATAACTTTTAGTTGGATTTCAACACCCCGCAATCGAAATCAATAACTTTCAGCTTTATTTCAACAACTCGAAAATCGATATCAATAACTTTCAGCTTTATTTCAACAACACTCAATTAATATCAACAACTTTTTGCTTTATTTCAACAACCCGCAATCGATTTCAACAACTTTTTGCTTTATTTCAACAACACTCAATTAATATCAACAACTTTTTGCTTTATTTCAACAACCCGCAATCGATTTCAACAACTTTTTGCTTTATTTCAACAACACTCAATTAATATCAACAACTTTTTGCTTTATTTCAACAACCCGCAATCGATTTCAACAACTTTTTGCTTTATTTCAACAACCCGCAATCGATTTCAACAACTTTTTGCTTTATTTCAACAACTCGCAATCGATTTCAACAACTTCTATCTTTTTAACAACTCCAACCTTTAGAAATTGAACATACATCTACTATTACTAATAAAAAAACTCGTATGAACTAAAGTTCCATACGAGCTTTCATTTCTTTTAATATTTTCTTTTCAAGCCGAGAAACTTGGACCTGTGAAATTCCTAGTCTCTCTGCTACTTCAGATTGTGTTTGGTCTTTGTAATACCTCAGATAGACAATGAGTCGTTCTCGTTCATCTAGATCGTTGATGGCTTCTTTTAAGGCAATTTTGTCAAACCACTTACCTTCGTTGCCATCATCGATCTGATCGAGTAAAGTAATTGGATCTCCATCGTTTTCATACACGGTTTCATGAATAGATGTTGGAATTCTTCCTGCATCTTGTGCAAGGATGACGTCCTCAACTGGAATATCCAAATGCTCTGCAAGCTCTGCAACGGTTGGGTTTTTACCAAGATTTTTTGACAATTCATCTTTGGCTTTGCGAATTTTATTGCCAAGCTCTTTTAATGATCGACTCACTTTAACTGTTCCGTCATCACGAATGAATCGTTGAATTTCTCCAATGATCATTGGAACAGCATATGTGGAGAATTTTACATCATAGGATAAATCGAATTTATCAACAGACTTTAACAGCCCGATACAACCAATTTGAAACAAATCATCCGGCTCGTATCCTCGATTCAAAAAACGTTGTACGACTGACCAAACGAGACGCATATTTTTCTGTACAATTAAATCTCTTGAAGCCTGGTCTCCCTTTTGGCTTTTTTGGATTAGCTCCTTGACTTCATGATCCTTTAAATATGCTTTCGTATTATCAGATTTAACCTCCACATCCATAAGCAGAACTCCCTTAATTACATAGCATTTTACTATTTGATAAATGCTTTTTCAGACGGATTTCTGTGCCTTTACCTGGTTGTGATTTCACTTCAATTTCGTCCATAAAGTTTTCCATAATGGTGAAGCCCATTCCTGAGCGTTCTAATTCTGGCTTTGTAGTAAACAATGGCTGCCTCGCCTCATTGATATCTTCCATACCGAAACCTTCATCCTTGATGAGCAAATCGATCAAGCCTTCCTCTATTGAAACTTCAATATGGATTTTCCCACTTGAATCATTCTCATAGCCGTGAATAATGGAATTCGTCACAGCTTCTGATACAACCGTTTTGATCTCAGTTAATTCATCCATCGTTGGGTCTAATTGGGCAATAAACGCAGCAACAGTTACACGAGCAAATGATTCATTCTGACTTAGGGCACTAAATTGAATCTTCATTTCGTTTTTCATGCTACGCAACCCCCAATCGATGCAATGCATTTTCTTCTGAAGGCTCTTGACGAATAATTTTAAACATTCCAGACATATCGAATAATCGATGCACCGCTGGAGAAATCGCGCATACGACCATTTCTCCATGCACTTGCTTTATTTGTTTATATCGCCCTAAAATGACCCCCAAACCAGAGCTATCCATAAAGGACAACTGCTCTAAATTTAGAATGATGTGGCGAATATCCTCAGTTTCAATGACTGTTGACGCTTGAGTACGAAGCTCATCGGCAGTATGGTGATCCAATTCACCAAATAGTCGAATGCACAGCACGTCATGTTTCACTTCTAATTCGATCTTCAGACTCACACTCATAGCCTCCTTATTATTCAGCATAGTAGCTTTTATAAGGAGACAATTTCGATATGATGAAAACCAAATCCTTCATCAAGACAAAACTAGTGAAAATTCGCTAAAAAAATCAGTGATATTTTTAGCTAGCCTTCGTAAACATGCCCATAGAACGCTTAAACAATTGCCACCAGCTTGCTTGGTGGATATCCTTCTTGGCTACAAGTTGGCTTTCAACAATTCGTTCTCCATCTTTTTCAAACGTAATTGTTCCCACTCGATCTCCTTTTGTTATAGGAGCCTTAATGTCTTTATTTAGCGTTATCTTTTGCTTCACATCATCGATTTTTTCGCCTTTTTTCGTAAGTAATGAAATTGATTCGCTTGTGACAACATCTACCTTTTTCGCTTCACCTTTGCTCACATCCACTTTCCCTAACACATGATCTTTCTTATAAACTGGATGTGTCGCGTATTGACTAAATGCAAAATCGAGCATCTTCGTTACTTGTGCATTTCGTTCTTTAGAGGTTGGCGCTCCAAAGACGACCGCAATCACACGCATACCATTCTTTTCTGCTGTTGCTGTTAAACAATATTTCGCTTCATGTGTAAACCCTGTTTTTAATCCATCTACGCCTGGATAGAAGCGAACCAATTTATTTGTATTAACGAGCCAAAATTTCTTATCTGTATTTTCACGTAAATATGCTTCATATGTTCCGGTGAACTTTGTAATGTCTTCATATTTTAATAATTCTTTTGCCATGATCGCCATATCTTTTGCTGAACTAACATGCCCTTCTTCAGACAAGCCAGTTGGGTTTTTAAACATAGTATTCTTCAATCCTAATTCTTTTGCTTTTGCATTCATTTGCTCGACGAATGCTTCCTCAGAACCTGCGATATGTTCTGCCATCGCTACAGATGCATCATTTCCTGATCCAATCGCAATTCCTTGCAACATTTGTAAGGTGGTCATTTCCTCACCTGGTTCAAGGAAAATTTGTGAACCTCCCATGGACGCTGCATATTCACTTGTGCGAATGGTGTCATCCATTTTCAGCTTTCCTTGCTCAATCGCTTCCATAATGAGTAGCATCGTCATCACTTTTGTCATACTTGCAGGCGGCAGTTGCTCATCGCTGTTATTATCGTAGAGAACCTCTCCTGTATCACGTTCAATAAGAATTGCTGATCGAACATTATCCGCGAGTTCATTTGTCTCAGACTCTCTTGCTAAACCTTGCGGCAGAAAGGAACCAAGTGCAAGTAGAAAAACGAGTAAAGATAAACTTATTTTTTTCATATTTAAAACCCCTCCTACAAGACTTCCGTGTATAGAAATCATCACAACTTGAGTCGTTCAGATTCATATAGATTCCATCCTTTCCATTACAAGGGAATTTATACGTTTAATTTATTGCTTTCAAAAAGGAAATAGATTGGATTTTGTCGAATGGGTAAAAAAACATCGAGGAGGTGCTTTTATGAGGCAAATTATCGCAATGGGTGGCGGAGGATTTTCAATGGAACCAGAAAATCCACTATTAGACAAGTACATACTAGAACAATCCACAAAAAAGAAACCGAAAGTATGCTTTATACCAACTGCAAGTGGAGACGCAGAAAACTATATTGAGAGATTTTACAATGGTTTTAAAAATCACTCTTGTGAAGCAAGTCATTTATCCTTATTCCAACCAAATTTTGACGAATTAGAAGAATTTATTTTTTCTCAAGATATTCTATATGTTGGTGGTGGCAATACAAGGAATATGCTTGTTTTGTGGAAGGAGTGGGGGCTCGACTCTATTTTGCAAAAGGCATACAATCGTGGAATTATTCTTACTGGGTTAAGCGCTGGTGCAATTTGTTGGTTTGAAGAAGGAGTAACTGACCCGCTGAATGCACCACTGTATAAATTAAATGGCTTAAGCCTTATCAAGGGAAGTTGCTGCCCTCATTATGATGGAGAGGGTGAACGGAGGCCGTCGTTTCACCGCTTACTATTAAGCGGGGAAATGAAGGAGGGCTTTGCAGTAGATGATAGTGCTGCGCTTCATTTTGTTAACGAACAATTATTGCGCATCGTTTGCTCTAAAGAAGAAGCAAATGCCTATTTTGTACATAAGATGGACGGAAAAGTGGAAGAAGAAACACTCCCGATGACTTATTTAGGGAGATAATCCACTGATTCTAAACAATAACCTTATAAATAAAAAATACCCCGTAAATGTTTGTAGTCGTGTCTAACATTTACGGGGCAGTTCAATTTTCCTGCTTTATTTCTTTGTAATTTCCTCATGAACTAGTGTTGGTGCTGCAACTTTGTTCGAAGAAAGGAAGATATTCTCGTATAAAAGTTCCTTTACTTCATCTACATTTTCTTGGTTGCTATAAATCGTTAAGAGTGGTTCTCCTTTTTTGACAGTGTCACCGATTTTCTTGTGAAGGACGAGACCAACTGCTAAATCAATCTCAGATTCCTTCGTCGCACGGCCTGCACCGAGTAGCATTGCAGCTGTACCGATTTCGTCAGCTGTCATGCTTTCCACATATCCATCTTCTTTTGCTTCTAGTGGAATTTTATATGCTGCTTGTGGGAGCTTTTCCGGATGATCAATCACATCTGGGTTGCCACCTTGAGACTGCACAAACACTTTAAACGTTTCAAGAGCACTGCCGTCTTCAATTGCCGTTTTTAGCATAGCTCTTGCATCCTCAACATTGCTCGCTTTTTCAGCAAGAACAACCATATGAGCTCCTAACGTTAAGCACAGCTCTGTTAAGTCTTCTGGACCTTCACCTTTTAATGTATCAATTGCTTCTTTTACCTCTAACGCATTTCCAATAGCAAACCCTAACGGCTGACTCATATCAGAAATAACCGCCATTGTTTTACGTCCGACATTGTTTCCAATATCAACCATCGCTTCAGCTAGAGCTCGTGAATCTTCTAGTGATTTCATAAATGCTCCTGCACCTGTCTTAACATCTAAAACGATTGCATCTGCACCAGCAGCGATTTTCTTACTCATGATGGAGCTTGCAATTAATGGAATGCTGTCAACAGTTGCGGTAACATCTCTCAATGCGTATAACTTTTTATCAGCTGGTGTTAAATTCCCACTTTGTCCAATAACAGCTACTTTATTTTCATTGACTAATTTAATAAATTCGTCATTTTCAATTTCTACATGAAAACCTTCAAACGCTTCTAATTTATCAATCGTTCCGCCTGTATGACCTAACCCTCTTCCAGACATTTTTGCAACAGGAACGCCAACTGCGGCAACAAGTGGCCCTAAGACTAATGTTGTTGTATCGCCCACTCCTCCTGTTGAGTGCTTATCTACTTTAATACCGTTAATCTTGCTTAAATCGATATGGTCACCTGACTGAACCATAGCCATTGTTAACTCTGCTCGCTCTAGCTGCGTCATTCCTTGAAAGTAGACAGCCATTAGGAATGCACTGACTTGGTAATCAGGAATCGATCCTTCTGTATATCCTTTGATAAAAAACTGAATTTCCTCTGATGTTAACTCTTCCTTGTTTCGTTTCTTTTCAATGATATCTACCATTCTCATGTGTAATTCCCCACTTTCTATTGAATTGCCTGAATTAATTGCTTCACATAGCTTAAGAACGATTGCTTTACTTTTTCAGTCGTTTCAATTACCTCTTCATGATTCAGCCCTTGCGGCAAAATTCCAGCTGCCATATTCGAAATACAGGAGATTCCTAATACATTTAACCCCGCATGTCTCGCTACAATGACCTCCGGCACAGTCGACATTCCGACTGCATCCCCACCAAGGATACGAAGCATTTTTACTTCTGCTGGCGTTTCGTAAGTAGGACCAGTATTTCCTACATAAACACCCTCTTGAAGTTTCAAGTTGAGTTCTGCTCCTACTTTTCTTGCAATTGCAAGTAAGTTTGGATCATACGCAGTCGACATATCTGGGAACCTTACCCCTAACTCACGGTCATTTGGTCCGATTAATGGATTTGTACCTGTTTGGTTAATATGATCCGTAATGAGCATTAAATCACCTGGTGAAAATGACTCATTAATCCCTCCAGCGGCATTAGTCACAATTAAGCTCTCAACCCCAAGTTCTTTCATAACTCGCACAGGAAATGTTACTTGTTGCATTGTATAGCCTTCATAGTAATGAAAACGCCCTTGCATCGCTATGACTGCTACGCCAGCGATATCCCCAATAACAAGCTGACCAGCATGGCCTTCAACTGTTGAAACCGGGAAGCTAGGGATTTCTTCATACGGAATCTTTACACTTGCTTCAATTTCATCCGCCAGCACACCAAGACCTGATCCTAATATGAGCCCGATAGTTGGTACTTTATTTGCTTTCTGCTTAATATAATGAGCCGCTTGCTTTATTGACTGGTGATCCATTTTCATCTCTCCTTTATGAACGTTTTAATTCTTTCAAAAAGCTTTTTCCGTACTTTGGAGCTTTAACATTAAAGTTCTCTGCGATAGTTGCCCCAATATCTGCAAATGTTTCACGCACTGGCAATTCACTGCCTTCATTCAGTTTCTTGTTGTAGACAAGCAGTGGTACATATTCACGTGTGTGATCTGTTCCTGGGTGAACAGGGTCATTCCCATGGTCTGCTGTAATAATTAAAAGATCATCTTCTTGCATAGATGCAATCACTTCTGGTAAACGTTCGTCATACTCTTCCAGTGCTTTTCCATATCCAATTGGATCGCGGCGATGGCCGAATAATGCATCAAAATCAACTAAGTTCAAAAAGCTTAAACCTGTAAAATCTTGCTTAAACGACTCCAATAACTTATCCATTCCATCCATATTTGAGACAGTGCGCACAGATGTTGTGATACCTTCCCCATCATAAATGTCTGAAATCTTCCCTAATGCAATCACATCAAGCCCTGCATCCTTAAGTTCATTCATAACTGTACGATCAAATGGCTTAAGTGCGTAATCATGACGATTAGCCGTTCTTACATACGCGCCTTCCTCTCCGATGAATGGTCGGGCAATGATACGTCCAACCATGTAGCGCTCATCAAGAGTTAATTCACGAGCAATTTCACAAATACGATATTGCTCTTCAATCGGTATAATCTCTTCATGGGCCGCAATCTGTAGCACAGAATCAGCTGAAGTGTAAACGATCAGTGCACCTGTTTTCATATGCTCTTCTGCGAGCTCATCAAGGATTCCAGTTCCACTCGCAGGCTTATTACCGATAACTTTACGCCCTGTTCTAGCTTCTAATTCAGAGATTAATTCAGGTGGAAAACCATCTGGGAACACACGAAATGGCGTTACAATATTCAACCCCATGATCTCCCAATGTCCTGTCATCGTATCTTTTCCATTTGATGCTTCTTGCATTTTTGTATAATAAGCAAGCGGTTGATCCGCCTTTTCAATTCCTTCGATCTCGCGAATATTGCTTAATCCAAGCTTGCCCATATTAGGCATCTTCAGCCCATTCATTGCTTTTGCAATATGCCCAAGTGTATCAGCACCTTGGTCACCAAACTGCTTAGCATCTGGAGCTTCTCCTATTCCTACTGAATCTAGTACAATTAAGAACACTCGTTTATATGTATGATTTGTCATCACTTCATCCTCCTATTAAATCGATATATATTAAAAAGATATTATGAAGGCTCTTACAGCATGAATCCCCTTACATTTCATCATTACTCAACTATTTTACCCTAAATTTTATGATTGTTTCTCTTGTTTATTCGTCAGAAGTCTGACAACTAATATTGTACATGATATATAGAAAAAAAACCAAGAAAATCTATTAAAAAAACAGATTTTTCTCGGTTTTTCTTTCGAACCATTATGCACGCGGGTGAAACTGACTATATACATCCTTTAACCTCGTTTTTGTAACATGGGTATAAATTTGTGTTGTAGAAATGTCCGCATGACCAAGCATCTCCTGTACCGCTCTTAAATCAGCACCATTTTCTAAAAGATGTGTAGCAAATGAATGGCGTAATGTGTGTGGTGTTAAATCTTTTTCAATACCACATTTTTTTGTTAACCCTTTTAAGATCTTCCAAAACCCTTGTCTTGAAAGCCCTTTTCCATGATGATTTAAAAACAATGAGTCATCGCGATGTTTCTTAGATATAAACTTTGTTCTCCCATCTCGTAAATACACTTCAATTGCCGCCATTGCTGTCCGACCAATCGGAATGATTCTTTCTTTATTCCCTTTTCCAACAGTACGGACGAACCCCATTGTTAAGTGAACATCATCAAGTTGCAAATTGATTAATTCACTCACACGAATCCCAGTCGCATAGAGCAATTCAAGCATTGCTTGGTCTCGCAAACCGAAGTGATTAGCCACATCAGGCGTACCTAAGAGCACCTCAACTTCTTGCATGCTTAGCACTTTTGGCAAGGTACGCTGTGCTTGAGGTGTTTCAATATGTATAGTAGGGTCTTGCTCACATACCTTCTCCCGAAGAAGGAACTGGTGGAAAGCACGAATCGATGCAATATGTCTTGCAAGTGTTTTCGATGACTTTCCATTCTTCTTCAAGTGGCTTAGAAACTGAATGATATGAGGTCGCCCAATTGCATTAATATGAATGATATTTTCTACTTTTTCAACGTAATGTAAATAACTTTTTAAATCGCGTTTATAGGATTCAATCGTGTTTTTCGCTAATCCTTTTTCAATAACTAAATAATGGACAAAGTCCTGTAGATGGTCTTCCATACGAGCATTACTCCCCATTTAAATAAAACAGAATTAACCTCTCTAACCATGTAGAATCTTCACGATTGTATTGAGCAGATACCTTCACAGCTGCACCTTGAGGTTCATCATAGCGATGGTAATCCTGATATTCTTCGTTCAACCACATGATACCATAATAAAAAAGGATTGTGCATCCAGTAAAGAGCACAAATACTTTTATTGTTTGAAAACACAATTTCAACCATGTATGCATATTCATCCTCCTTGTCTCTACTAACAAGATATGCCATTTTGGACAAGGTTTATACCATAGTTTTTGAGAAAAGCTTAGAACGGACGCTTATTATGCAGCCAAGAGTCTTCTTCTGCAAGTGAATATACCCTTTTTGATACAAGCGCCTTTCTCTATTAAACAGAAAAACCTTTTCCGATTTAGAAAAGGCTTATACATTCACTTCTTCTTCAGTTTTAGATTCTTTTTCTTGACAGCGGTAGCAAATTCCATGAAACGTTAAGCGATGATCTTTAATTTTAAAATTCCATCGTCTCTCAACGACTTCTTCTACATCTTCTAACAAGTCCTCTTGAATTTCGTCAACCGCACCGCATTCTATACATACTAAGTGATGATGGAAATGGGTCGCACCTTCTTGACGTAAATCATATCTAGAAACGCCATCACCAAAATTGATTTTATCAACAATTTTTAATTCCGTTAACAATTCAAGTGTTCGATAGACAGTTGCTAAACCGATCTCAGGTGACTTTTCTTTAACAAGGAGGTAGACATCTTCTGCACTTAAATGATCCTCTTCATGCTCCAACAGTACTCTAACTGTCGCTTCACGTTGAGGTGTTAATTTATAACTTGATGAATGCAACTGCTTTTTAATTCGCTCTACTCTGCTTTCCATTTGAGTGTTCCCTCCCTTGCCACTAACATTATCATTATAACAGATTACCTTTTATAAGCAAAATAAAATTATTATAAACTGGAAGATCAAACAATTACTACATAAGAATCATTTTAAAGTGGAGTTTATTATAATCTATTATAGTTTTAATTTAAAGTGCACATGAAAGAATCTACTTTTTCGTTAATTTAAAAAATTAATTAAAAACGGTTATGCCTATTTACTAAACCTTGATTCCCTCATTAATTATGACCTTTCTTTCGAACCCCAGTAAATATTTGAATTTATCCTAGTTTATTTAAATCAGATTTTAACATTCCGAATACGATACTATCGGTCCACTCATTTTTATTCCAAAAATCTTGTTTAAAGTGTGCCTCTTTTCTCATCCCAACTCTACTACATAGTTTTTGTGATGCTTTATTTCTTGCGTCCAAATTCGCTTGTATTCGATGTACATTTTCAACGTCAAATAAATAATTTATTAGGGCATTAACAGCCTCTGTTGCATACCCTTTTCCAGACACTGATTTTGAAAAGGTGTAACCAATCTCAACCGTATCTTTCATTCCAGTGTACCAAACAGATAGATCACCAACTACTGTAGAATCCACTATGACAGCTAAGCTCAATGCTTTTTCCTTTGTTAATACATTTTTCTTTAATTTCTTATCGAACTCACTTTCTCTATTGTCGTGAGTCCATTTTTCGTGTAGAAGGTATTTGCATGTATCATCATTATTATAAATTTCATAGACATCATTCAAATGTTGTTTTTCGAAAGTTTTGATCAGTAACCGGTCTGTTTTTATTTGCATACAACCACTTCCTTACGAGCATTTCTACAAAGCGTAGATTGTAATTTAAATCTACACTACTCTTGCAAATTTTTCATTAGAAAAGCTTTGTTTGTTGCCCAACATTAATGTCAGAATCCTATGTTTTCCTTCTAAAAACCACCACAAAGAGGTTTTAGCATGTGTTAAAACAAAAGAGCAGCAAGGTTACCCTCACTGCTACAACTTACATAAAAGCATTAATCATTGACTTCATTAGCGGTGGTGAAATATACGCTTCTATCCATGCAGCTACAAATAATAATGCAACTGCTCCTGAAAAGATAATCGTATACCTTCCTAATAGCTGCATAATTGGTTGATTCATTTTCTTCATAAACTGTCTTTTAATCATTACGATTGAAAAAGAAACAGACATTGCTGCCATCGCGATAAAGATTGGCACAATCAATAAATTTTGCGGCAAAATCGATACAAAAGAGAGTATAAGCCCTCCTAGACCCATTTGATTAACGAGGAAGCCGACCGTAAACCCTACGACCATCCCTTTTAAAAACAATAGAATTAATATGACTGGTAACCCAATGATAGAAATCCCTAATATCCAGATAAACCCAATGTATTTCGCGTTATGAAAGAAGCTCTGTTTCAACAGCTCTTTACTCGAGGCAACTTCATCATTCGCCATCTGACCGAAGAATTGAGTTAAGTATTGAAACAAGTCATCTTTCTGTGTCGTACCTAGGCTATTAACAACAATTGCACCAAATATAACACCCATTATGAATAAGACAATAATAAATAAATAGATTGAGGAATGTTCACGAAAATGAAGGGCTACGACGTTCTGGTACATTTTTTTCTTCATACTTTTCCTCCTGAAAATTCAATGTTAGTAAATTGTATGCATTTCTATTAAAACTATGACGAGAATTTAATAGATTTTTAATAGAGCTATGATCATTTTTGATTATCCAATATTTGTCTACATATGTATCGTTAAACCTTTTTACTAATATGAGAGACACTCAGAATGTCGTCAAAAAATACTTGTCATACTAGACAACCGGCATTCGTGAAGACCCGAATAGAACTCATGGTTCAGGGAGGACTAACTAGACAAACAACGATATATACTAGCGTTTGTCTACAGCCCGTGTTCATTCTCGGCTATCACTTCATTCGGACGTTTTCTGCACACTTGGAAAAAAAGCATAAGCGCTTGCTTAACTACCACAAGCATAAACGAATACCGTAAGAAACCCTGATTTCTGAAGAGGTTTCGTTTATGACCTAAAGTGGCAAGCCGCTGAAACTAGCACAAAATAGCCTCATCGTCGCTTCTATCTGCTTAAGTCTCACCTGCTATGCTTTTCCCACAGCAGTCACCACCTTCGTTCTAATCTAGAATGAACTGTATTATGAGTAATTGTCAGCTTTAGAAACAGATAATGTTTTTTAATTTTAAAAAAAGATTGAATTTTCACAGCGTATCCCCTATAATCAAGAACAATTTAGGGGGAGAGAATATGTCAGAACTACTTGTTGAATTTCCAGAGAGAATTGAAACAGAGAGGCTTTATATTCGTCCGTGTATGCCTGGGGACGGCAAAGCTACCTATGAAGCAATCATTGCTTCACAAAATGAGTTAATGCAATGGCTGCCATTTGCTGTTGGAGAACAAAAACTAGAAAGTACAGAGGCAAACATTCGTGAGGCATACGCCAATTTCATTAAGCGTGAGGACATCAGGCTTCAGATTTTCCGTAAAGAAGATGATTGTTTTATAGGGGGAACAGGTCTGCACCGTCTTAATTGGAAGGTACGAAAATTCGAAATTGGTTATTGGATTGATTCTAGGCATGCAAAAAAAGGATATATGATAGAAGCTGTTGAAGCGCTGATGAAATTTACATTTGAAGAGTTAAAAGCAAACCGTGTTGAGATTCGCTGTGATCCTTATAATACAAATAGTCGAAGGATTCCTGAAAAGCTTGGGTTTACGCTTGAGGGCATTCTACGAAAAGATAGCTTAGATTCAACTGGGGAAAATCTTCGTGATACTTGTGTGTTTGCAAAGGTGAAGGAATAAGCTTGGGCACCCTATACTTCTTTGGGTGCCCTCCTTTATGTTTCTTTTTTAATCCTGCCATACTTCCCACCGCCACCAACATGTACGCTCAAGTTACCTTCCCTTGCTTGAATAATAGTTTTAGCAAGCTTACCTGGCACAACTTCCTTTAAATGCTCTTCAGAGACTTCATGAAGAATCGCCATTTCAGTTCCGAAATGATCAAGGAGCTTCTCCTTTGTTCTCTTTCCTACCCCCGGAATGAATTGCAGTGGAATCTGGTGAACATAAGGTGGACGATTCAGTCTGCTTGTATCGGATGTTTTTAATTCAGATATTCGTTCAGCTACACCTTTAATAAAGGTTGTACTCCCGCAATGAGGGCACTGTAATGTTTCAAGTTCCTTTTGAGCAAAGCATGTCTTGCAACTAGTTTGATGGTATTTACCAAGCAAGGGATCAAGTCCAAAATTCACAACCACCTTACGACCATCCTGTTCATGTAGCGCCATTTTCAGTTCTTTAAAAGTAGGTGCTCCCATTGCGATCATCTGATATTCTCTTGCAATCTTATCAAGTGAATGTGCGTCTGAGTTTGATACAAATGTATACGGATGTAGCTCAGTAATGTTATCAGCCATCGCCGTATTTGAACTTAAACCAAGTTCAATCGCATCGATTCTCTCCGGATTAAATACCTCCGTTAACGACTGTTTAACTCCTTTTCCATACATGCTCTTGAATGGTGTAAACACATGCGCTGGGATAAAAAGCCCATGTAAAGAAGCTACCTTTTTCTGTAGCTCTCTACCACTGATATAGATTCTTTGTGAGCTTAGCTGGATGTTTTTAAGATGATTCTGTAACCAATTGGAGAATGTCTCTATTTCCTTAATTCCTTTGAAATAGCATAAGACATGAATTGGCCCGTGACAGTGCTCATCATACACCTCTAGTTCTGAACCTGGAATCACAACCATCTCACCGTAGCTTAATCCACCATCTTGTAATTCTTCCATTTCCCCTGATGCAACAAGTCCTTTCATTTCCTCAATAACTTCAGGAGAATGGCAATCAATTATCCCTACCATATTCAGCCCTTTTTCATGACGCGCATGACGGATGATATTTGAGAAGGTAAGTGTTTTTGCGCCAGTAATTTTCACAGGTTTTCCTGAAAACGTTCGACCAATATGTATATGTAAATCCACATAATAATGGTTCATCACTTGTTTTTAATTGCCTCCATTAGCTGTAAGTATTGAATTGCATATGCCGTTTTTGCATCATACACTCTTCTTGCTTTCACAAGTTCAATTGCTTCTTCTAATGATACTTCCATTAATTCTACGAACTCATCTTCATCAAGCGATAATGGATTTGCTTTTTTCGATAACCCTTTCGCTACATATATATGGATGATTTCATCTGCAAAACCTGGTGACGTATAAAATGAAATTAAAAGCTCTAATTCCTCACATTGATAACCTGTTTCTTCTTCTAGCTCTCTTTTGGCACATTCTTCAGGTAATTCACCCTTTTCAAGCTTCCCTGCTGGGATTTCTACAATCGTACGTTCCAAAGCTTTACGATATTGTTCCACCAAGATGATTTTATTTTCGTTCGTTATTGCCAATACTGCTACTGCACCTGGGTGTTTAACGATTTCTCTCTTTGCTTGCTTTCCATTTGGTAACTCAACGTCTTCAATTTGCAAGTTAATAACGCGACCTTCGTAAATAACTTCTGTACGGGTCGTTTTTTCTTCTAGTTTTTTCATGAACTCATTCACTCCAGTTCTATTTTGTCCTATTAATCATACATTTTAACATATTAATGTAAAGGAGCTTAAAGAGGTGAAAATCTATTTGCATGATAAGGGAATCATTTTATCAGGTAAGGCATGGGAAATCAGACAAAAGCTAAAAGAATATCAAAAGCATTATCACTATGTACAAGAATGGATTACATCGATTGAGGTTTCGAAGAAATAAAGCAGATTTCTTCCTTTTGATCCTTCCATTCGGTAAGATAAACAAAATAGAGTAATGGAAGGTGAAGTAGGATGAAAAAAAGACAGATTGGTTCAACCGATCTTTTTGTTTCTGAGCTTGGATTAGGCTGTATGTCGTTGATTCCACATTCGAAGGAAGCAAATGACATCATTGCTGCAGCTTTAGATGAAGGCATCAATTACTTTGATACTGCTGATTTATATAATTTCGGAGAGAATGAAGCAACGGTTGGGCAAGCGTTAAAGTCTGTAAGAGATCGAGTGGTCATTGCCACAAAGGTTGGTAACCGTCCTAATCCTTCGAAAGATGGCTGGGAGTGGGATCCTTCCAAAGCCTACATAAAAGAAGCGGTAAAGAACAGCATTCACCGCTTACAAACTGATTATATCGATTTGTACCAATTGCATGGTGGAATGTTCGAAGACAATATAGATGAAACGATTGAAGCATTTGAAGAGCTTAAGCAGGAAGGCATCATTAGACATTACGGGGTATCTTCCATTCGTCCAAACGTCATAAAAGAGTATGTAAATAAGTCGGCGATTGTTTCAAATATGATGCAATACAGCCTTTTAGACCGCCGCCCAGAAGAGGTTTTTCCTCTTCTTGAAGACCATAGCATTAGTCTATTTCCACGAGGACCACTTGCAAAAGGAATCTTAAGTGGACGATTTGAAGAAAAAGGTTCGGAATTTGGCTATCTAAACTACGATCCAGAAGAATTAAAAATCACACTCGATGCAATTCAACAAGCAATTCCAGACCGAATATTAACCGAAATGGCATTCGGCTATCTTTTAAGTCAAAACGTAACGGCATCTGTCATTGCAGGAGCCAGCTCTGTCAAGCAACTACAGGAAAATGCAACTGCTGTAAGAATGGCACCATTAACTGAAGAAGAAATTGAAACGATCCAACAACTTACTCGTATAGATGTTTACGATGCTCATAGATAGAAGAAATAAGAAAAAGCTATTCACAATTGTTCATTGAAAATGTAGACGATGTTATCTCAAAAAATAAAAATCATCACAACCCGCATGTCATGGTGTGATGATTTTTTTCTATCTATTTATATTTATTCCAGTCTAAGTCACTTTCATTTAATAGCTCTTCAAAACTTTTGTTTTTCTCACGTATCTTTCGCTCTTGACGCTTGCGCTCTTCTTCCTCTTCTATACGTTTTGCTTCTGCCTCTTTCAACTGTTGCTTCTGCCCTTGCATCTTCTTTAGAACTTCGTCATTTAATAAGTCACCTAATGTTAAAGGACCGTCGTCTTTTTTCTTCTGTGGTTGCTTGTTTCTATTTTTATTCATATTAATTCCCCTCGTTGCCTTGTATGCCTTTATTATAATCACTTCCTCAAAAAAATGAAAGATAACAGCGCTAATGCCCCCTTTACTTTCCTACTCTTCTGTTCCCTCTTATATCAAACAGGGTAATTAAAAAGAGATCTACTTATATAGCTAAATCAGATATAAATAGTAAAATAATGTTATGAGCTGGGGTGATTTATAGGATTTAATTTAATAAACGAGGCACATTTAAAGTATCATCTCTTATGAAACATTTGTTACTTATTTTTCTTTCTCAGGAGCAGAATCGACTATTTTTTCATGGCAGGAAAAACATAAAATTTTTTGATCCTTTCCAATCATTCCATTCAGAAAGCCACTTCCACAGTAAATCTCAACACTACATGCTGAACATAAACCAACGTATTCCTTTTCCATCCTATCACCTTCAATCAATCTTATTGTACATCGCAAACAGATTTTCCATCAAAAAGATGATTCCTATTTAATAGGAACCACCTTTTGAAGGATATCTCTTTTAATCAATAAGCTCTACAACCGTTGCAACTCCTTGACCGCCACCGATACAAAGGGTAGCTAAACCTTTCTTAGCCTTGCGCTTTTGCATTTCATGAAGCAATGTGACTAAAATACGCGCTCCACTTGCACCAATTGGATGGCCTAATGCAATTGCTCCACCGTTTACATTTAAAATGTCTTTATTGAATGTTAATTCACGATCGACTGCTAACGATTGAGCTGCGAATGCTTCATTTGCTTCAATTAGTTCGATTTCTTCTAATGATACTCCTGATTTTGCAAGCGCCTTTTTCACAGCTGGTACCGGTCCGATCCCCATAATACTCGGATCTACACCCGCTGTTCCGTTTCCTTTAATCACAGCTAAAGGCTTAACACCAAGTTCCTCAGCCTTTTCTTTGCTCATTAATACAAGTGCCGCTGCTCCGTCATTAATTCCAGACGCATTGCCAGCTGTTACACTTCCTTCTTTCTTAAATGCTGCACGTAGCCCAGCTAGTTTCTCTGCAGTTGACCCCTTCTTCGGATACTCATCCTGATCAAAAACGACCGGATCTCCTTTTCTTTGAGGGATAGTTACTGGTACGATTTCATCTTGAAAGCGCCCTGATTCCACAGCTGCTACCGCCTTCTGTTGACTGCTTGCAGCAAACTCATCCTGTTCTTCTCTTGTAATCTCGTACTTATCACAAAGGTTTTCTGCTGTCACACCCATATGATAACGATTAAACGCGCATGTTAATCCATCATCTGTTAAGGAATCATAAACTTTTTGATCACCCATTCTAAAGCCTTCTCTTGCATTTTTTAGAATGTAGGGAGCTTGGCTCATATTCTCCATCCCACCAGCAACAATAATATCAGCATCTCCCGCTAAAATTGCTTGTGTCGCAAGATGAACTGCCTTTAAACCTGATCCACATACTTTATTAATCGTTAGTGAGGAAACGCTTTCAGGAATGCCTGCTTTAATTGCTGCTTGTCTTGCTGGGTTTTGTCCGAGCCCAGCTTGAAGTACATTTCCTAGAATAACCTCATCTACTTGATTTGGTTTGATATCTGCTTTTTCCAAAGCTGCTTTTAAGACAACAGCACCAAGTTCTGGAGCCGATACATTTTTTAAACTACCGTTAAAATTTCCAATTGCTGTTCGGACAGCACTAACAATCACAACTTCTTTTTGATTCATTAATTCTCATCCTTTCTAGCTCTCTATCGTATATATATTTCTTCACGAAATGCGAAATTCCTGTTATTTTGTCTAAAAATTTCGTATTCTACCAGTAGTTTTCCTATTATTCTTGCAATTTAAGCTCAACAGATTCTAAAATAACTAATATAACCTAAAAAGGGGAGATTTATCATGACGTTCAACCTTCCTACAAAAGCAACGATTATTGAGGTTGGTCCAAGAGACGGCCTACAAAATGAAAAGGCTTTCGTTCCAACTTCTGTAAAACAACATTTCATTTTAGAACTGCGCAATGCAGGCATAAAAGAAATGGAGATTACTTCATTCGTCTCACCTAAATGGGTACCCCAAATGAGCGATGCCCAAGAGATCGTTGAAGCCTCTTTAGAACCATCATCACATGATCTAATCTTAGCTCCAAACAAAAAAGGCATTGAAAGATTATATTCTACAAACGGAAAAGCTGTAGCCGTCTTCGTTGGTGTCAGCAACTCTTTCAATAAGAAAAACATCAATAAAACAACTCAAGAAAGTATGGACGAACTCACTCCACTCATTCACGAACTTAAGGAAAAAGGATATTTTGTGCGTGCATGCATTTCTACAGCCTTTCATTGCCCTTATGAAGGTGCAATTGCCAAGGACGATACGATTCAATTATGTGAGCAGTTTGTAAATGCAGGTGCGGACGAATTAAGTGTTGCCGATACAATTGGCATGGCTGTTCCAAGTGAAGTGAACCCGCTCTTTGCAGCACTTGTTGAGCGCTTTCCAAATACATTAATCACTGCACACTTTCATGACACGAGAGGTATGGCATTAGCCAATGTCGTCGCTTGCTTGCAAGCCGGTGTCAACCGTTTTGATTCATCAACAGGTGGATTAGGCGGCTGCCCATTTGCTCCAGGGGCTACAGGAAATGTCGCGACAGAAGACGTCGTCTACATGTTAGAACGAATGGGCATCAAAACAAACATCAAGCTAGACAAACTTCTATCAGCAATCGAAATCGTCAAACCACATGTCTCCCGACCGATCACAAGTGCTTACTATCGATTGCATGGATGAATGAACAATTTTTGCTATCAAAAATTAAACCTATCTTGTCTCTTACCATGCTATATTCAATTAAAAAGGAGTGAAACCATATGTTCAATTGGCTCAAATCATTGTTTGCCACTAAACCAGTTCATCCTAATAAAAACGACAAAAAGGACGACACAAGTCCTCCTCTTGTATTTAATGATTCAACTAGTAGTTCCAAAAGTGATTCCTCTACTGATGGTGGTGGAGATTCTGGCGGAGGTGGCGATGGTGGCTGTTAATACAGCCATCACCACCTTTTTTCGCATGTATGTATCAACCATATCAATCAACTAGGATCATTCCATCGAATAATAGTATCCCTCTTTCTATAGTATACTCTTCATGCAACGTGAATAGGCTCTCATGCCCTCCACTTTCAAGTTCAGAATGGTGGTTTCGCCTATTATTTTGGATATACTTTTTTAAATCTTTCGCATACTACTAGCATATCTGGAGAGAACTCCCGTTCATATTCCTTCAGCATTTCAGTAAAGAACTTTTCATGAGCATCCCACCAAAATGTATAATCTCCCTCACCCTCTGCTAATGCAAATTCTTCTGTAACTTCATTCATTTGAAGAACTTCAACAGAAACAATTTGAATGACTGCAACAGGTTCGTCATGTCCATTTAATACGATAAAATATTCGTCGACTTTTGGTATTGGTTCATTTTCCAATTCATAAAATACATACCCAGAGGTTGTCGCTGTTTTCTTTCCTTCAAGAACTAGGGCAGACAGCCAATCCGCTTCTACACCAAACTGAAAAGCCCCTTTATAAGACATAGCTTTTATTTGAGCAACTTCACAAAAATCATTCCAAAATTGTTGAACATTATCCATATAAAAACCTCCCTTTTCAAGATCACTCGATTATAGATATTGTTGTCACATACAAAAAGATAGATTTTTATTATTGCAATTTAAACTCATACCCTTTGTATTCAAAGGACACATTAAATCCTATCTTCTCTGCTACCGCAATTGAAGGCTTGTTAGACTCCATACAATCCCAGTAAGGGACAAGGTTATTTTCCAAACAATGCTCTACAAAAGTTAATGCTAGTTTCTGTGCTAACTTTTTTCCCTGATGTTCTTCCAACGTTTGAATGTCAATACAATGTACATCCTCAACGACAAAACCGGATAAACAGCTGCTTACGATTTTATTTCTATAAACCACGCAATAACCAATTCCTCTATTTAAGAATTGCTCGTATGAAGACCAAAACTCTAAGATCTTAGCACGTAAAAATTCAATATTTTCAATCGAATCATCACGTAGTGCTTCACTCATTTCAACAACATGATAACCCTCTTCAATAGCAGGGTGTATGGTGTTCTTATTAGCCTCTTTTTGCAACATATACACCCGCTGGTTCCAACTTCCTAAATTACGGTTTTCAAACACTTTTTTTATTGTCTCATTCCACTTACTATGATTACCAAGACCTTCAAACCAAGTTAATCCGAGGTTTCTAGCTTCCGGGATAATACATGTATCAATGAAAGTATTTAATTCACTATTGAACACTTCGTTTCTTTCATTGCCAATAAAGATAAAGCCATCGTTATTGCCTAACCAGATAAGACCGGAAGTAGGAGAATGAATGTTATCTACAAAAATGCGGCCAGGATTTACTCCTTCAATTACAGCTCTAGCTTCTAATTGACTTAGTTCATGCAATAACCCTTTGCATTTATAAAATTCCGACTTTTTCATTTCTCTTACCATTGGCTCCCCCATACCTTTCCAAGAATTAATCTTGTTTGCCCATCCCCTCAATACTTCGTTGTACGATCGCTACCATGTCACTTTCGGCCCCGAGGCTAAAATTGAAGAAAACTCCACTCCCTCCACCAGCACCAATTGCTGAAATAAAGATCTTACCGTTTGATTCGACTAGTGTAAGGCTTAAGCTGGCTCTGTTCCCATTTCTCATATAATATTTATCATAGACACGAACAGCTATCTTCGTCTCTCCAAGTGTGTAATTGCTTTCATCAACCAAGTTCATGCTGATGCCACTATTGCTAATATCGTGATTCAACCGATTAACAACATCTCGAAAGTCACCAACAATCGTCTTTTCATACTTTGCCATAGTATTCCCCTCTTCTTTTAATCTATCATTCTCTATATTTTGTTTTTAAAGGAAAACCACTTAATGCTCTACCTATGCCTTCTTTTCAAGGCATAGGTAATGCCCCCCGAAAGAGTTACATACACTAAACCTGTTAAAAGATAGTCCATTTCCACCGCTCGGGCTCTAGGATAATAACTTAACATAAAAGTAGAGAAATAAAAGACAGGGAAAGGCAATATTAGCCATGCATTTAGTGCATAAAAATGTCTACGAACATTGTTTAGTGTTTCATCAGTTTTAGGATGGCTACTCATTGTTTCAAAAACAATCACACCAATCACCTGTACAATTAATCCGATACTTACGGTTAACACAGTTTGCCAAGTAAGCTGTGCTACGATTGACATGAGTAAACCGATAACACTTATACCGGTTACCGCAATAACTAAATTTTTGATATTCTGCTTCGGCTCTAATACAGCAGAATCACTTTCTATTGCAGAACGATCTTTGTTGTCTAATTCATCGAGTAAAAGATAATCAGTAGAAACGTTAAAAATTCTACTTAGTTGAATAATTTTATCGGTTTCAGGAGTTGATTCACCGAGTTCCCATTTCGAAATTGACTGTCTAGAAACTGACAGCTCCTCTGCTAATTTCTCCTGTGACAGCCTATTGGATTTTCTAAGTTGAAGTATCTTTTCTCCTATCATCACTTCAATCCCCCTCTCATGATTATTTTTATCTTAAGTTTAAACCTGGTTGCACTCTACAAAGTGGGGCTTGAATGTTCGCAACTAGCAGTTGCAATCCTTTGTTTATGCGTATAACTTTAACATAATTCCACTTCCTGTAACTGAATAACGTGAATTTTTTTCCGCTCTAAAACAAAATCTAAACAAATTGCCCAAAAACTTATCCAAATGGTAATATTAGGAGTAGACCTATGAATCAACAAAAGGGAGAGACCGCTTTTGCGCAAGCTAATTCGTGTATTACTAACTTTGATTGTTACGTTAACGAGCTTAGGCGTTTATTTTACAAATCGAATTATGTTTATGAAGAAAAAGCAAGATGATTTCATATTAGCGCGTGAAAAAGAAGCCGGACGGTTAGATTGGCTTAAATATACAAATCTTCCGAAAAACGAAGTACTCATTTCTTCTCCTTTTGACTATCAGCTTAAAGCGATTGTAGTCACCCCAAACCCTACAAATAAATTTGTTATCATCGCTCATGGCGTTACAGAAAATAAAATGAATTCAATAAAATACATGAATATTTTTCTTGAAAGAGGCTTTAATTGTGTGATCTACGACCATCGGCGCCATGGTGAATCTGGCGGGAAAACGACCAGTTATGGTCATTATGAGAAATTTGATTTAAAAGCTGTCGTTGATTGGTTAAAAGCAGAAAAAGGTGAAGATATTATCTTGGGGATTCATGGTGAATCAATGGGTGCTGCGACGATGATTCTATATGCAGGCATGCTTGAAGATGAGGCTGACTTTTACATTGCTGATTGTCCATTTTCGAATTTCAAGGATCAATTAGCGTATCGATTAAAATCAGAAATGAAGCTACCACCTGCACTCTTTTTACCTGTGGCTGATCTCTTTTTACGAATTCGGCAAAAGTATTCAATGAATGACGTTTCCCCCATCTCTGTCATTGAAAACATTGCAAAACCGATTCTATTCATCCATAGTGAAAAAGATGATTTTATTTTACCTTCTATGACAGAAGATTTATTTCATAAAAAACCTGGCCCTAAAAAGATGTTCCTCGCAACAAACGGGGTACATGCACAATCCTATAATGAAAACAAAGAAGACTATGAACAAGTGATCGATGAATTTCTACATGATTATGTGTTTAAAAACGAAGAAAAAAAGTAGCAAACCGAATTTGCAAAGGTTGGCTACTTTTGTTTGGGCTCCAAAAGAACCATCTTCTCCACTATCAATAATAGTTGTGAATTTTGAAAAATCATGTAAATATTTTTCCAAAATACCTTTCTCTGATTCTTATATTTCTATAATCCTCACAGATACAATTGCTTACAACAATATATTTGTTTCATTTTTAGCAGTTGTCACAGATATAAATTATAATTGTTTTACCATCTTAACTATTTCTTTTTGATACCCTAGATGTTCATACAAACCAACAGCTCTTTCATTGTTTTGGAATACATCTAATACAATTTCTGATAATCCTTGATCAAATGCCCATTCCTCTGCTTTTTTCATTAACGCTTTTCCTACTCCCCTACCTTCACCATTTTGAGAAACAGCTACTGCCGAGACATATCCTTGTTTTCTACCAGTAAAATATTCTTCTTGAATAATCAGTTCGATGTATCCTAAAAAAATCCCATTATCCTCTGCTACATATATATTTTCCTTATTGTTATAGACTGCTTTTTCAGCTAGTTCATCTTGCTTTTTTTTCATTAAGCTTTGATCCCTATAGCTCATATAATTGATCGAATTGAACCTTTGTGAAAGGCCTAGTATATTTGATGTGTCTTCTTCTTTAAACTTCCTAATAATCATTTCCTTTTCCCCCAGGTAAATTTTTCTACTTTATTCATACCATAATTTCCTATCAACATCCAAGGAGAATTTTTACAAACTTAAATATCACCCATTATGTTCCCATAGAATCGCCAGCAAACTTACCCAAATGGTAATTGTATTAGAATCCTTTTTATTATTTCTAATTACAATTAATAAAAAGCTCTATAAGACTATAATCTAATAGAGCCTTGTTCATATACATTATTTAAGTACATCTTCTAGGAACTCTAAAGTAATTTCATTGATCTGCTGATGACGCTCTCTCACTGACCCTTTGCCAGTCATGCCAATCCACGATGTGATTGGTGATAGCAACGGAAAATCACTAAAATCTAAATGCAGCGCTCCTTCAATCGAAAGCACTTTATCTTCTCCACTGATAGCAATTACCTTCTGAAAATATTCTTCCAAGTATTCTTCATCGTCTAGATATTCCTTAAGAACTTCTTCGTCACTAGTAAGAGTAAGGAAAGGTTGTGAAACACCAAATTCATGGGCATTTCCATATGGAAATCCATCCATGTTCATTCCAGCGTGAAATCGATCATCTACAGCAAGTGTGTGACTTGCTGTTGCTCCACCGAATGAATGACCGATGTAGCCTACTCGACTTAAGTCAATTTGATTTTCTAATTGCTCAATCCAATTGTTATCTAACACTTCTCCATTGTTCACTTTTTCAATCCAATCCATTACGCTTTGTGCATCCGCACTCCATTCAAAAAGATACTCATTCATTACATCGGCACTCTCTGTAAATTCGATTTTGGCTAAACCAGGCTCTGTGCCATCAGGAAATACGGTTCCTGGTGAGTAGTATGTATGGTCAATCCCAACAACAATATAACCACGACTAGCTAATTCTAATAGTTGAAAATGACTTTGACTCCTATTACTACCGAATCCATGTGAGAAGAAAACAACAGGATAGGGTTCATTCGCTTGTAATAAATTTGCTTGATGATAAGCTGGAACTTGTTGCTTTACAAAAGATTGAAGCAGAAAGCCTGGTATACCATTTCCTTCAGCAAATCCACTCATAAACTGAGTAGGATGATCGTGATAATTTGCTTTTTTCACCGATTCTGTTTCTGATGCTGGATACCATAATTGCACCATGATTCTTCGTACAGATTCATCTTGAGACCATTTTTCATTTCGTTTTGAATCGACTACTTCAAACGATTGCGTTCCAACTGCAAATTCACCGGTAGGTGTTGAAATTGTATGCCAAGGAAATAAGTACCCTGGTAATAAAAGGGCAACTACTAAACAACTGGCTAAAATCAAATGATGACGGAGTAGACGTTGTTTTGTCTCAATAGAAAATATCTTTATACTAAAGTATATTGTAAACAAAAATAATGGAACCATCGGCCAACGCCAGCCGTACATGACAAATAAAAAGAAGATCGAAACCCACTGTGCAATAATAGAGAAGAACACCATTTTTTTATACTTTTCATTTCCTAAAAATGCTGTAGTGACTATCAAAATAGCAAGAATTATTTCTACTAAATTCATACATCCTCCTGCTTTTCTTTTAGTGTAATTATACACCAATATTCTTGTGGATGTATTTAATCCCACTCATTATTTTCCATATTCCTTTATATCTTTTATCAACTCGGGTACTTTATTTTTGAAAAAATGATCATGATTATTTAAAATACGTATCTTTATACTCGGAATAGCATCAATGTAATAACGTTGATGATGTGATGGAACAATTACATCATCTGAACTGTAAAATAGGAAGGTGATGGGGATCTGGGATAAAAAAGCTCCACTTATTAAAAGCACCGGCACCCCAATTCCTCTTTTTTCTGTCCAAAGTAGTCCTTCCTTTACCTCTACCATTCGCTCCAATGTTTTTGCCTCCTATATAAAAAAGCACTCCTCTTATGACCTGAGAAATGCTTTTGATCTTTTTACTTCGTTTCCATTACTGCAAAGTAGTTCTCCTCATCATCGGCGAAATTGAACACTCTTCCCGAAGGCATATGGATGATTTCGCCAACTGTCGCCCCATGTTTAACGAGTCGCTGATAAAAAGACTCTAGATCGTCCGTATGAAACATAAGTGAAGGTGTGCCAAGATTGAGCTCTGGTGACATTTTCGCAACGAATTCTTTATCATGTAAGATAATCGTTGTTTCTGCCCCTTTGTTTGGTGCGATTTCAATCCATCTCATGCCATGATCCGTTGACTCTTCAGCTACTACTACAAACCCTACTTTTTCTGTCCAAAATTGAACAGCTTGTTCTTGGTTGTGAACGTACACCATAATTTGCCCAACTTTATTAATCATCTTCTTCTTAGCCTCCTTCTTTCATATGGTACTATTCTCTATTCTCTTTCCTCATTTACATTTCCTTTTTTCGAAAAGTTATTTTTTCCGTTGCCAATAGTAAATAGCCAGTTGTGTGCGATCGCGCAATTCTAATTTATCAAGAACGATGGAGAGTATATTGCGAACCGTGCCTTCGCTTAAGTAGAGCTGAGTTGCAATTTCTTTGTTCGATAACCCTTCGACAACGAGCTCCATTACGTCCTTCTCCCGTTCCGTTAACAGCTCGAAGCCCTCCTGCTCGTTATGCACAAGCTTATCAAGTACCTCCTGCGTGAGAACCATCGTATCCGAATTGATCGCACGAATTTGCTTCGCCATATGCTCAATCGCACTAGACTTAATAATGTAGCCTCCTGCTCCTGCCTTTAAAGCAAGTCGAATATTGACTTCGTCTTGAAAGGTCGTCAGCATCATAATTTTAATATGCGGCCAGCTTTTTTTAATAATCTTTGTACTTTCAATCCCATTCAAAACTGGCATTCTAATATCCATTAGAATAAGGTCTGGCTGAGCGTTTTTACAAAAAGCGATCGCTTCTTGCCCATTCTCCACCACACCGACAACCGTTAAATCTTCCTCTTTATTGAGAAGCAATTGTAAACTCTGACAGATCAAGCGATCGTCATCCACGATTAAAATATCCATCGCTACTTCCCCCTCCTCTCCAGAGGCAAGACACAGACAAGCAAATAACCTTTTTGGCGATCGATCGTTAAGCTTCCTTTTAACGCTCTTGCCCTTAATTGTAGACTTCTTATCCCACTGCCACTCGCTGATTTTTGCATTGCGGTCCCATTATCATGGATTTTCAATCTCACCAGTGTTTCTGTAATATCTAGTTCGACTTCCGTTTTCGCTGCATTGCTGTGCTTGCTTACATTTGTTAGTGCTTCTTTTAAACAAGCCTCCAGCATCGTCCACGCTTGAGAGGACACATAATCGATATTGCCAGCGTATTGAAATTCTACATGTAATGGCTTTGCATCTGCTACAACCCTTTGTAGCCTTTCAATGCCTATAAAGGTGACTGGTGTAAGATTATGAACAGTATTCCTTAATCTTGCCGTACTTCTCGTAAGTCTAACTTTCACTTGCTCGAGTAAGCTATTTGCCTCATCTTCACCTTCCGTCTGTTCATACGCTTGAATTGCAAGTAGCGCCCCTGTTAGATCATGCCCTAAATGATCGTGCAGCTCTCTTGAAATCCGATTTCTCTCCTTCATTTCAGCTGCTTTCTCTACTTCATAATACGCTGCCAATAGCTCCATTTTGATCTGTTCAAGCTCATACTTTGCCTTTCTCTCTTTGTCAGCTTCTGTTTCTAGTTGCTCGCGCTCATTCATTGAAGAATAAGCAAAGCTGCCTACTATTACTGTGAGAATGCTATACCAAATCAAGGTGATGTCATACACACTATCAATCATAATCAGTAAAATCAAAGGGAAGAATATCCACCATTTCCCCTTTAATGATGCTTCAAAAATTGGAATTGCTAAGCCGTAAAGAGCAAAAGGAATAAATGGGATGAACATTAAACAGATGAATACGTCAATTAGAAAGCTCCATTTTGACATTGAAAACCGGAAACGCATGCTCATCATAATGAGCAATAGTAGGATAAAAACAAAAGCCTCAATTCCAGCAGCACTTATGAACCAGAGGTGTGCAAGAATCAACAACTGCGCCATCCGCCAAAATGTTACATATCTATACGGTCGTTGCCCCCCTCTCATGCACATCCCTCCCCATTTATTACTGCAATTTTTTCACGCTTCCAGTGACTAGAAATAAAAACATATACAATATAAGCATTCCATTCACTAGTAGAAATTCCTTTATTTCTCCACCAAAAACCACCCAATCAATTCCCCAAGCTAACCAATAGGTCGGAAAAATCAACGCCACTTTTTGCAAAAACTCTGGTAATAATTCAATTGGCATCAATACGCCACCGATTAAAGCGATGACACTTATAATGGACATAAAAATTAACATGGACATTTCTTTATTGCGGAAGAATGAGATCCACATTAGGGCAAAAGCGATCGATGCCATACTGAATGTAACGAATAACACGAGCAACCAAAAGGGATGATAAAGCTCTTTCCCCGCTAATACTCCACCATACACTAAAATAAGGCATTGTATGACCAATATGAACAAGTATGCAAGCAGGTTTTGAGCTAAATAGTTCAAGTGGCTAATTGGAGCAATCGATAGCCTTTTGGCAATTCCTCTTGTTCGGTCTTCTAAAATTAATCCCGTAAGCTTCAAGCTAATAAACAATATAAAAATTCCAAAGTATTGATATCCGTATGGAAGATGTGGCCAATATTCTCCCGATGGCAGGAAGATCGCTGCGACTGGGAAGAGAAATAAAATGAACAGACTTGTTTTATTAGCTGTGCTCCTCTTTAAAGCATAATAAAAAATCGTCATTTAAATCTTCCTCCTGCCGAGGACATACATGATGATAAAAGTGCCTACAATTCCGATTATCAATCGAGACATATAAGGAAGTGCCTCTGAAAATTGATCGGCTTGTGCATAACTAATAGCATTCGCTGCTAGTAGGAGCGGATTAATGTATTCATTAGTAAACGTGATGATAGCATGGTCAGGCATTGGAAAAAACAAGCCTGCTAATACAATAAAACCAATACCATACACTTCACTTAATCGCTCCGCTACTTTAAAACTTTTTACAGAAAAAGTGAAAATCAAACTTACAATGCTCGACAAGACCGCCAATAAGCCAATCATGAACATAACCCAAAACCAATTTCCCCATTGTACACCTAACCCCAATCCTGTAAAAAGAACTAATAAAAAACCAAGAAAAATGGAGAATAACGTTCCACACAAGGAGATTGAAAAGGCATATAATGGACGGTTAATCGGTGCAATCATAAAGCGTTGACGTCTTGCGGTAAATAAGTCGTTTTGAATATAGGCAATCACGATTGAGCCACCGAACAGTTGAAACACGAGTGTCATTAACAGTGCTGTATCATAAAATGCTGGATCACCATGTTGATTTTTCATATCCCCTAAGACGAAATAGAAAATCGTGATGAGTACAATGGGGACAACTAAGAGCAATAGCAGTGTGATATAGTCTCTGCTCATTCGAAGTACTGTGTACGGAATCGTTCGTAGGACTCGCATTATGCCTCGCCCCCATCCCTTAATTTCCGACCAGTCAGCGTTAAGAACACATCTTCTAAGTTCGGCTTCTCTACATGAATGCCGACAACTCCAGAGTCTTCCTTGATAATCGTTAAGATGCGATCAAGATGTCCAGAACCAGCTGATGAAACAACTAAAATATGGTTTCCATCCTTGACTACTTGTTTTACATCAGGCAGTGCTTGAATATTCTCCAATGCTACTGCTTCTGGATGACTTACTTCTACTTTTATTTTCTCCTCATGCTGAATATTTTGAATCAGCTCTTGAACCGTTCCTTTTGTGATGATTTGTCCTTTATCTAGGATCACGACCTCCGATGCGATCGCTTCAACCTCTTCCATATAATGCGTTGTATACAGAATCGTCGTTCCTTTTCTTTTCAATTCCTTTACAGCCTGCAAAATATGGTTTCTCGATTGTGGATCAATCCCTACTGTCGGTTCATCCATGATTAATAGCTTCGGATGATGAACAATGGAACAAGCAATATTCAACCGCCTTTGCATTCCTCCAGAGAACTTACTCGCCTTCTCCTTTGCATGCTCTGTTAGCCCGACAAACTCTAAAGCTTCTGCAACACGGCTTTTCTTAACTTCTCCCTTCAAGCCATAAATCCCCGCAAAAAAGTTCACATTTTCCCTTGCTGTTAATTCCGGAAAGATCGATATTTCTTGCGTGACTAAACCCACTTTTTCCTTATTGCTGTTTTGAAATGGCTTTTTCACGTCCCCAAAGAGTACAATTGTACCTTGATTAATCGTTTCCATCCCTGTCAGGCATTTAATCAACGTTGTCTTACCCGCTCCATTCGGTCCAAGTAGCCCGATGATTTCTCCTTCATTTATGTCCAAATCAATATAATCCAACACAAGCTTCGCATCATACCGTTTTACAATTCCATTTAGTGAAGCAATCATCTAGTATCACCCTTTCGTAATTGTTACTATCAGTATGACAAGAATCGCAAAACGCAAATAGTTACATTTGTCATTGGGTTCGTGCATAAAAAACAAGCTACGATTGTCCACTTTATACAGACACTTTCCGCGGGCAACGCTTCAACTCCTTGGTAGAAAACAACTTCCTGCGTGATTTTTCAGCTGTTGCTTCTCCCGTCGGAGTCGCCTCCTTACGCTCTAGTCGAAAAATTAGTGCTAAATCTACAAAACAAAAAATTGTGATGTATAAAAAAAGATTGTGACCCACTCATGATGTCAACAATCTCTTAGATGTACCTATTTTTTATCTGTATAGTCGAAAAAGCTCATTCTTGGATTCAAGTACTCAAACTTCGTTTTTAGTTGATAGCAGTTTGCCTTTTCTGAGAAGTCAATGATTAATTCTTCTGCTAAGAAAACCTGCTTCGAACGCTCTACGTAAATTTCACCTACATCTGTTTCGATCGCAACATCGTCTTCATCAAGCGCTGATACGAGCCATAATGCCGTTACTCCACTGACAACACAGCCACAACCATCCGTATCATACTTGAGCTTTAAGAATCCCTCTCTGCCTGCGATTTTTGTTGTTAACTTTTCCAACGCTTTCTCTGTGATTATTATATTCATAGCCATCCCTTTTCTATCGATGTTTACGTCCATTATCGCACTTCTTTTTGATATTGCGAAATTTTTTGGACTTTTATAAGGTTATTTCAGTGAAGGTGTTGGAAAATTTAAAGAATACGATTGGCAGTATCTTCGATTCGTTTTTAAAAAAGTGGACAACGAATGGAAATTACTCGGCATAGCAAGAGATGTGCACTCGCCATGCGTCATTTTTTCACTCTTGCTTAATGAGATATTTTCCTTTAAAATTGGATGATCTTGTAAAAGGGGGCTATAAGGTGAGTAAAGTTCAAATAAAGGTGAACGATAATGGTTCATTACGAATTACTGGTGATGTTGAGTTAATTGATGCAGAGGGAAATGTGTTTGAGACAAAATCGACTTTTTCTCTTTGTCGCTGTGGATTAAGCGAGCGCAAACCTTTTTGTGATGGTTCCCATAAAGGCGTATTTCAATCTGCACCACGTGCCGGTGTATAAATAATGGCCGTCCAATATGGACGGTTAGTTCACTTTCCAAGTTCTTTTGTTATACAAAAAAAGATTGTTGAAAAACAACAATCTTTTTTAGTTCGTAACCCGCTGTTTCAATGCTTGAATTTGCATTAAGAGTGTTTGTAAATGCATCCCCTCATGAAAAATAGTACGGATCAGCACTTGCTCAATTGTATGCATGCCCATTTCAGTCGGTGCAAACTCATCCTCTAATCGCTCTCCATACATTTCTTTAATGACAGCTGGCTGATGGCGTAATAATGCTTCAAGCTCCGTAGCTGTTGGTGTTTCTTTTGTAAAATTTTCCGGAGTCGTTCCATAGCCGAACCATTGTGAAAAACTTTCCGCTAGTGGTGTCTTTTCTTTCGTAACCGCTTGAATCCAAAGATATTGATCTGTGTATAAATGACCTAAGTTCCAACGAATGTTATTGCGAAAGCCAGCTGGAATGATGTTTTTTTCTTCGTCTGTTAACCCACCTACAGCTTGTAACACTTCACTTCGATAAGTTTCAAGTTGCTGAAACAACACTTCTTGTCTTTTATTCATGAACTCTCTCCTCCTTTCTTCCTGCACCTATATTCGATGCATCAAACCTATTCTCCTGCTTTTTTAATCCGTATGCTGAACATCAACGATTTTGTTTATATGAATACGATGGACTTCTTCAAACTGGTCAATAATGTGAAGACATTGCTGCATTTCATCCCAATAATGGATATGACCTATTGTTAATTCATACTTATGCTGGCGGAAGTGTGTGATACCAACACGGAAATGATATTCCATCGCTTCCAAGAGCAACTCATTCATTCTTTCAATTTCCTGTTCGTCCAGCGTCTTTTCTTTTTCATAATTGTCTTCTTCTGCCCATTCGCGCAAAAGCTTCACATGCTCTGGAAGCATCATTGCTGTCCATTTGATTTTCCCTCGATCTCGGATCATCTCTCTAACTCCTTACATTTTGTGTCCGCCAACAAGCTTCGCGCGCTGACGAGCTGTTCCGGCAGCAGTATACGATACGGCTCTTAGAAGCGCATCTGAACCAAAGCGACTACGGATGCGATCAACTGTATAGCCAATCTCCCTCTTTTTCCAGCCATCTTGGTCAAACAAGCTCAGCTGCATTTCTCGATCATCCACAATATTACTTAATGAAATAGATACTTGCCGTACTGTTTTTCCTTCGTAAAAACACTCAAACAACTCTAGGCATGTTTCGTAAATGTCCATCGTACGATTTGTCGGAGACTCCCTTGTCTTTGAGCGATAAAACCCTCCTCCAAGCTCATCCTTGCTATAACTAAGTCCAAAGCTAACTGTTCGTGCCGACCGATGAGCTGTCCGTGCTCGGCGTGCCACTTCTTCACACATTTCTAAAATGACATGCTTAATTTCTGTCTCTTTCGTATAATCACGCAATAAAATTTGGCTTTTTCCATAGCTAATCTGCCCTTCCATGATTGGTGCACCTATGTCTGATAAATCAACACCCCATGCGTGGTGATACAGTTGATTCCCCATGACCCCAAACTTTTTTTCTAATCGTTGTAAGTCTGTTTGGGCGAGCTGACCGACAGAGAAAATGCCCATGCTATTCAGCGTCTTTTCTACTTGACGACCAATTCCCCACATTTCTCGTAATGGAGAGACAGGCCACAACTTCTCTCGTACATCCTCATATGTCCACATCGCCACCCCTTTATGCTTTGCTTCTAGATCAAGGCATAGCTTTGCGAGCAACATATTCGGGCCAATGCCGATTGCACAGGGAAGCTGAAACTCCCTCTCAATATCATCCTTGATTTTACATGCGATTGTGCTGGCATCTCCCCAAAGCTTTGTTACACCATCCACCCTTAGGAAGCTCTCATCCACGCTGTATGTGTGAATGCATTCCATCGGAACATATCGATGAAAAACACGCGTAATCTCCATTGAAATGCGTAAATAAGTAGCCATCCTTGGCTCACGAATCAACACCTTTGGATGATTAGGTACTTCGAACAATCTTGAACCTGTTTTAATACCAAACTCCTGCTTCATTTTAGGAGAAGCAGCAAGAACAATACTTCCTTTTTGCTCTAAATTTCCTGCTATAACTAAGTAACAATTTAAGGGATCCAGCCCCTCCATTACTGCTGTACAACTTGCATAAAAACTCTTCATATCGACACACAAATATTGCCCTTTCGGCAAAAGGCTATAGTCCACTGTCTGAACCCCCCTTACCAAATAACGAACAAACGTTCTTTTATATCTTATTCAAATCATAAGCGAATATACGTTCGTTTTCAATGGAAATTTTTTTCGAATCCTTACTACATTATTGGTGCAGCACTCCGTAAGTTCTCAATTTCTCGAATAAAGGCCTACATCTTAAGCCTTATGAAAAATGAAGACTGGGGGTCGATGGGCACTCCCCTTCTTTATGGTTTAATTTACCTAAAAAGGGAAGGAGAAAAAAAAAGCAATGAAAACACTAGCTAAACACATCACCTTAACTGGTTTAATCCTCTGTGTAGGGTTTTTCATATTTAGTCATCAAGGAAAAGCTACAATTGAGGATCACCACCATCAGCAATTGGACTCCTACATTGATCAGTTCCTTCAGGCGCATAAAATTCCGGGAGCCTCGATTGCTATCACACGGGAAAATGAACTTTTTTACTCAAAAACAGCGGGAATTACAGGTGAAGCAGAAGAGAAAATAACAGTAAATACACCCTTTACGATAGGCTCAATTAGTAAGCCACTAACAGGGCTAGCAATTTTGACATTAGTTGACAAGGGCTTTCTACAACTCGATGAACCAGTCAGAACGTATTTACCATGGTTTTCACTTGAAGACAAAGAAGCAGCGAAGATCATTACAATCGAGCATTTGTTAACACAAACGAGTGGACTCAGTACATACACAGGTTTGTCCTTATCAGACAAAGGATTAACAACTGATGAAGGAATCAAGAGCCAAGTAGAGGCGTTATCTGACGTCAGACTGACATCGATACCAGGTGAAAGGCACCAGTATAGCAATGCAAACTTTCTAATTCTCGGTGCAGTCATTGAAGAAATGACGAATCAAACATACGCTGACTACATAAAACAGCATGTATTTAGTTCGTTAGGAATGAGGAGCGCAGCAGCTAATCTTCAAATGGCTATTCAAAATGGCTATCAGGCAGGGTATCAGTCATGGATTGGTTTTCCAAGAAAAACAACTGTTTCCTATGATAATAGCGGGGCACCTTATGGCTACATCACAGCAAGTACACTGGATCTGTTGCAATTCCTTTCATTTCTAGATAGCTCGGAACAAACCTTAATCAACCATGAACTTAAACAACAATACATTTCTCCCCTTGTCCAAACCGGTAATGATCGATACTACGGACTCGGTATTCGTATCTCTAAGCCCAATACTTCTGATGAGATAATTTGGCATTCAGGTTCAACTCCTGACTCACGTTCAGAAATCTTTTATCTCCCAAAGTCCGGGTGGGCTGGAGCCATTCTTACAAATAAGAATCATATCTTAGAAGAAGATGCACTGATTCACTTAAAACAAGGGATCATCGCTCTATTAAACGGGGAAGAAGTTAATCATATACCTAAGCCATCTTATCTCATACAGATTGTGTTTATCTGTGTCATTGTCCTGCTTTTCCTATTTGGGGCAGTACTCTGCTTTAAAAGAAATTTGATAAAGATGCCGATTGTTTATAGCATACTCTTTTTTTTGCTAGGAATATTTCTTATTCCAATGTTAACCTATGGTGTTCAATCACCATGGCATTCAATCAAAGTATTTGCACCCGATCTCGCCTTCTTTACGGTGGTCATTGTCATTCTATTCATCTTAAATGGGGCACTAATGCTATCTATTTCAATAAAAAAGATTAGAGTAAAAGCAAAAAGGATAAAGTAAGAGGAAGCTAATATAAAATATTGGGAGAACCCACTTGAAAAAACACCTCTTTCTCATTCTTGCTTTTCTATCAGTTGCATTACCAAAAGCAGCTAGTACCGATTACTTCAGCAATAAAGTCGTTGCGAAAATGGAAAGTAAAAACATATTTTTATACGCCGAACAAGCAGAAGATCAATTTATAAATTTTATAGTGGAAATAAACGGGGTAAGGTATCCAAGGTCCCTCTGGAAAAGCGTTGAAAATACGAATGCGTATGCTCCTAAAATCGTCTATGAAAACATTGATCATGATTTAGAAGAAGAAGTGATCATCATTTTGAATGAAGGATATGGGACAGGTCTCTCATTGGAAACGATTCATGTTTTTGATCAAAGCAACGAACGTTTCTTCAGCGGACGTTTCGGAGAAGTTTTCGTGGAACAACCCCTTACGATTATACAAAAGCATGTACAAACAAGACTAACAAATGAAAAAGCCATCATCAAAGTATCTAATAAGGCACATGCCCTCGATATCACACGATTTGAAATTGCACCTCAGAACATATTTGATCATGTGTTCTTTGGAAATATAATCAAATATGATATCGTAAATCAACAGTTGAGCGCAAGGGTGAGCGCACAAGTATCACCAGGTGCCTTCATTGGTGAAGTGGGGATTACTTATAAAAAACAAAACGGGCAATTTCACGCGAGTAAAATTGCATATGTACCCAAATAAAAAGAGGATGAAGCCCTTCGCTTCATCCTCTCTTTATTTCTTTTCAAAAGCGCCCTTTCCAAGTCTTTCAACAAGAGCTGGGAAAAGTGAATGGAGCACACTGCCGGCATGCATCCAGCCTGGGAGGTTGATTTCTCTCTTCCGGCGTAGCATGTTAGCTGTCACTTTTCTGGCAACGTTATCTGGTGAAAGCATGTATTTCTTGACGCTGTTGACATATGATCCGCTTTCATCTGCTGTCGCAAAGAAGTTCGTATCGATTGGCCCGGGATTAACAGCTGTCACATATATCCCATATTTTTCAACTTCCAAACGCAGGCTGTTCGTATAGCCAAGAACTGCATGCTTTGTCGCTGCATAAGTACTAGATTTTGGTGTTGCTAGCTTCCCCGCTTGTGAAGCAATATTAATTATATGTCCACTTCGTCTTTTCATCATCGTTGGAAGAATTGCATTCGTCGCTGCCATCAACCCGAATACATTGACTGCAAACATATTTTTCACGTCTGCTATTTCATCTTCATGTGCGTATCGAAACAAGCCATAGCCTGCATTATTTACAAGTACGTCAATTCCTCCAGATTGCTCTTCAATCTCTTTCATTGTTAGTTCCAACTCATCGGTATGTGTCACATCGATTGTGTACGTGTAAACTTGTACATGAAAGGCTTTTTCCAACTGAGATTTGATGTCCCACAGTCGTTCTTTATTTCTAGCTAGTAAATACAAGGTTGCACCAGAACGAGCACAATGGTGAGCAAGTCTTTCTCCTAGCCCTCCTGTAGCACCTGTAATGACTACATTTTTCTGTGAAATATTGGCATTCACACGTTTCACCTCAAACTTTAATTAATTCGCTCGATACACAATCGCCCCATTATGTTCCTCTGATTGGATAACACCTAAGTCCTGTAAGTAATCAATCTGGGCGACGGTTTCTGATAATGTAAGCGATAGTTCTTTTTCATATACCCTTGGAAAAAGCCTACGACACACTTCAAAAACCGACAACGCTTCAGAGTCTAGCCATTCCTTCACAAGCATCGCACGATCATGCTGACGCTTGCGGCGCTTTTCAATTAAGTTATTCACTGTTGTTATATCTTCTCCATGCCCAGAATAAAATCGCTCAATTGGCAAAGTCTTTATTTTTTCAAGGGAAGTATTGTATTGTAATAAAGGCTTAGGGCGCTCATCCATCCCAGGCAATGGCGGCTCAAGCAACGGATTCGGTGAAATATGGGCGAGTAAATGATCCCCACCGATAAACACCCCATCTTCTTCACGAAATAAACCAATATGGCTCTGAGCATGGCCAGGTGTTTCATATACCTTCCAGCCTGACAGATTCGCTATGTCCTCTCCTTCAGCAACCCTAAAATCGAGCGCTCGGTCACTGGAATAACGAAGAGACTTCTTTATTCTTTTTACCATCGGCAAATACTGTTCTGGTACGGCAAACTCTTGAAACATTTTCATAAAAAAAGCTTCCAATTCGTTAATGAATAGGTCAGAACGCTTTAACCAGCGATTGTTAAGTTTATGACCAATTATCGGTACATCCTCACTAAATAAATCAAGAAGCCCTGCATGATCTGCGTGATCATGTGTCAAAACAATTTGCTGAACATCTTCAGGCTTCAGCTTTAGTGTAGCAAGCTCCTTTTGTAATACAGCCCACGCTTCATCTGTTTTTGGACCAACATCTACAAGCGTCAACTTTTCACCATCTACAACATATACGTTCACATCTCCAACAGGAAATGGTGTCGGAAGCGAGATTTTCGCAATTCCATCTTTCCACTCTGCCAATCTCACCAGCCCCTTTGCATTATTTTTATATAACAAACATGATGAGCACTCATTAAAAAGGATTTATATAAAACACATTTTATCGTTCTTTCATAAAAATGTCATTATTTTCACATAACAAAAGAATAAATATTTATAATTGTTAGAATAGTCTATTGACAGACTGGCCCTTTATGGAGCATAATCATTAGAAAAATTCCTTTTACACGTAAAAGTGATGATTAAGTCAAGTACATAGAAAATGGTGCAAGAGAGTGAAGCTCGAGTAGGCTGAAAGGCTTCATCACCCCCTTTTCTGTCGAACCTCCTTATGAACTGTTTTGGGAAACCTAAACCGCTGATCCAGCGTTAGTGGAGCAATGAAGGCTTTTTATGAATGTTCATAAAAAGCGAACAAAGGTGGTACCACGAAAGTAAAGCCCTTTCGTCCTTTCTATAGGATGAATTGGGCTTATTCTTTTGGAAAAATAAGTGAGAGGAGCAAACAAATGAACAAGATAGCAATGATTGGTGCGGGCTCCATGGCTGAAGCTTTGTTAGCAGGAATGATTAAAAAAGGACTTATAGAAGGTAAAAATGTCGTCGTAACAAACAAATGCAATCAAGAAAAGTTACAAGCCATTCATTCTGCATATGATGTCAGAATCAGCTACGATTTACAAGAAGTCTTTCAACATACGGATATCGTCATTTTGGCAATGAAACCAAAAGATGCAAGCAGTGCCATTGAGGCAATCAAGGATTATTTGCAAAGTGACATGCTGATTATCTCTGTATTAGCAGGTGTATCCATGGAAAGCATTGAACAGATTGCAGGGAAAAAACTATCCATCGTCCGCGCGATGCCAAATACATCTGCAACGATTGGTCGCTCAGCGAGTGCGATGGCTGTGAATGACTATGTCAATGAAAAACAACTACAGTGTGTTAAGCAAATTTTTGAAACAATTGGGTACACAGCACTTGTAAAGGAAAAGCAGTTAGATGCTGTCACCGGCCTATCAGGTAGTGGTCCTGCCTATATTTATTATTTAGCAGAAGCGATGGAGACAAGCGCGATTGAAAACGGCCTAGAAAAAGATGTTGCCAAAAAGCTTATTATCCAAACACTATTAGGTGCAGCTGAAATGTTAGATCAATCACCAAAAGAACCTGCGCAATTACGTAAGGAAGTCACAAGTCCGGGTGGCACGACTGAGGCTGGCATAAATGTACTCGAATCACACGACGTGCAAAAGGCTTTCATTGACTGTATTAAGGAAGCAACTGCACAATCGAAGCGATTAGGTGAAAGCTTTACACTCCATGCAAGTAAATAATCAATTAATCTATGGCTCAGAACTAGATTTTTGAGCCTCAATACCCCTATTATGAAGTCTTTGCAAAATCCCTTTGGTAAAGAAGATTCTTGACTTACGAGAGAATCTATAATAGACTCACTTACATAAAGTAAGTAAGTGATTTTAAAAATAGTGCCATTGGACAATAAAAATGATATGTTATTTATTGAACCCCATTGTCCTATTCTTGAGACTGGGGTTGTTTTCGTTACTAAATTGTAGGAGTGTTTATCATGGAAAATGTAACATTAGACTCAAAGGTTCTATCCCTTTTAGAAGATAAAATACAACTAATTAAAACTGGTAAAGGTGCGATCTATTTAGTTGGTCCAATTCGACTACCAGTTAATTTATATGGAGAAACGGTTCTCTTTAATTGGTATTCTTGGTTAAACCATGACGAAGTAACGGAGGATTTTGAAGTTATCATCAATAAGCTATCGTCTTCAAACTTAGCTGAATTACAGCAGTCAAGTGTGCTCACATACGGTGATTTTGACTTCTCTGAGGAAGCTGTAATCCGCTTCCACTCCATCTGTCACACTGGAGATATATTTGGAAGCAAGCGTTGCGACTGTGGATACCAACTGAAGGAATCAATGAAGATGATTCGTGACTTTGGAACAGGTGCATTGTTTTATTTAGCCAACCACGAAGGCCGAGGCATCGGCTTATTCAGCAAAGCAATGGCTTATATATTACAAGAAAACAACTACGACACCGTTGAAGCGAATCAAGCGCTTGGCTTTGTTGACGACTCAAGAGATTATACGGATGCGATTCATGTGTTAAAAGCGCTTCGCACAAAACCAGTCACACTGATGACGAATAATCCGAAGAAGCTAGAGGCATTGATCGACGCTGGGCTTACTGTCTCAGAACGAAGACCTCTATGGGGCGATGTATCAGAATTCAATGAGAAATATTTAAGAACAAAAATTGATAAATCAGGTCACCTAGAGGAAGAAGGCGTTTGCTGCAATGAGTAGCCATGAATTTTATATGGAGCTAGCTTTAAACAATGCCAAGGCGATGAAAGGTCAAACCGATCCAAATCCACTCGTAGGCTCAGTGATCGTAAATGACAATCGCATTGTTGGCATTGGTACGCACTTAAAAGCCGGAGAGCCACATGCCGAAATTCACGCAATTCGAATGGCAGGAGAAATGGCAAAAGGTGCGACCATTTATGTAACATTGGAGCCGTGCTCTCATCATGGAAGAACTGGCCCTTGTGCTGTAGCAATTGTAGAAGCAGGTATTCAGAAAGTCGTCATCGCAACACTTGATCCGAACCCAATTGTAGCAGGAAACGGCGTTAAAATTCTCAAAGATGCCGGCATTGAAGTCGAAATAGGCATTCGCGAGGAAGAAGCAAGAAGAATGAATGAAGTGTTCAATAAATTTATTGTGAAGAAGCTTCCATTTGTAACGTTAAAAGCAGGCATCACATTAGATGGAAAAATCGCGACTCACCTTTCAGATAGTAAATGGATAACGTCAGAAGAAGCCCGTCACGATGTTCACCATCTTCGCAGTGAAAACATGGCGATTTTAGTTGGCGGCAATACTGTGTTACAAGATGATCCTGAGCTGACAGCTCGCATCCCAAATGGCAGAGATCCAATTCGAGTAGTAATGGATTCGACGTTAAAAATACCATTGAATGCAAAGGTTGTTCGTGATCAAAAAGCTGAAACGTGGATTTTTACTAGTAATAATTATGACGAGCAGAAGAAAAAGGCACTCGAAGACTTAGGCATTTCCATCTTCCACACGACTGGTGAGGAAAAAGTAAATCCAGTTGATGTCGTAGCTATATTGGGTGAAAAACAAGTTTCCTCCCTTCTCATTGAAGGAGGCTCTGGTGTAAGCGGTGCTTTTCTTGAAGACAAGTTGATTGATAAGGTTGTCATCTATATGGCTCCAAAGCTTGTTGGTGGTCATTCATCCCCCTCCTTCCTCGGAGGCACTGGAGTCGATTTAATGAAGAATGCGATTGAAATAGAAGAGATGTCAATCACACCAATTGGAAAAGATTTTAAGATTGTAGGCTATCCGCAATACGCTCAAGGAGAGAACAAATGAGACTAGGTTTTGACATCGACGACACACTAATCGACTTAAGAAGGCACGCGTTTCACCTATACAATAAAAAGCTAAACAAAGCTGTGCCACTAGAAGCATTTGAACAAATAAATAGAGTTGAAATCCATGAACCTTTTGGAATGACAGATGAAGAAGGCAAAAAAATGTGGAATGATTCGTTAGAGGAGATCTATTTTACCGACTGCCCTCCATTTGAAAAGGCCGTTGAAACATTGCAGAAGCTAGAAAAAGACGGACATGACATCTTTTATATTACAGCTAGGCCAACAGGATACCGAGAACAAACGGTGCAATGGTTTAAAAGCCTTGGCTTTCCAGTCAAAGATGAAAATTTCTACTACGGTATGAAAGACAATGAGAAGATTCATATCATCAAAGAATTGCAGCTCGATTACTATTTCGATGACAAACCAGCCGTCGTCGACACACTCATAAACGAACCGGTCAAAGTCTATTTAAGACACCAAACTTATAACAAAGACCTAGCACTCCCAAGAATCCGTCATTGGGATGAACTAGACGAAATCATACGTACAGTCGAATAGAAGCAGAAAAGGAATCCAGAGCATAGTGTGGATTCCTTTTCGTTGTTCCATCATTAAAATAAAAGTACGTTATTCATCAAATACCCTTGAAAAGAATGAAAACTTAAAACCCGTATAAATAAACTGAGTATAGATCAATACAAATAATCGTAACAGCATTTGCCTTAAAAAGGATAAAACCAAAACCATGAAAAAAACTAAGTATGCAGTACACAAAATCCCCTTGATAATCATTGGTATCGGAAGATTTATAGTGACATATCAAAACCCTTTGCACACTGATTAAAAACTCAAATATTCTTGGTTCTACACCCCCTCTCTTATTTTTATCTAAGAGAGTTAACTAAACTCAAGTAGAATGATGTAATTAATGTTGATTGAAGATTATTCCTATTCTATGTTCCGTACCCTCACTATACATTAATAATAGATTGCCCTCGTTATCAAAATTAAGGAAATCAGGGTTTTCTTCTAACAAGTGTTCCTTTTCTTTTAGATTTTCTTCACCAAAAGAGAGTAATTTTAATTCTTGTTGATCATCAATCATAGCGATTAGATTATCTCGAACATCAAAATAATTCACATATAATGAACCAGTACTAATTTCTTGATATTCTTCATTTTCAATATTGTAGTATCCGAAACTTTGGTTGGACCATTCTTCTAATGAATTAAAATTCAAAGAATATATTTTCCCCTCATCATAAACGGGATAGGAAGGGAACGAGAAGTTTGCATTATATTTTTGTATATCTTTAGTGCCTATGTCATAGACAAAATAAAGTCCCTTACTGTCATATGAATCTGTCCAAACCAATTTATCGTCATTCATAGAGATAAAAATATTAAAAAGTCCATAACTATTCAATTGCTCAATTGTCTCTATTGTATTTGTTCTCAAATCATACAATTTCACTTCTATTTTTTCTTCATTCATTAATTGAACCCAAGCAACATAGTCTTTATATAAAACAGGTACAAAAGTAGTTAAATATTCTGGGTTAGATTCAGCTAACTCACTAGTTTCCTTAGTTTCTAAGTTCATTGCAATAATTTTTGAATTTATTCCGTCTAAAGAGGAATCAACCCATACTAACCAATCTTTATTAATATTAGTTTGTTGCATAGATGCACTTTCATATTGAGATTCATATAATGTTTCATATTCTTTAGTATTTATATTGTATTTTGTTAATTGATTAACCGATTCCTGATTTAAATCATTACTACCTCTGTTTAAATAAATATAATTATCCCTAACTACTGGGTGGTTGTAATTGGAAAATGGGATATCTATCATAACTTGTTTACTTATATCCTCATGAGCATCGTCTTCAATATTCGTTTCTTTAAAACATCCTACCAATAAAAATAAGGTTAAAGCCGACAAAAAAAACTTTTTATAATAAAGTTTTAACATAGTAGTTACCCCTATTTTATATATTTTAGAAAACTAGAGGGGATCCTCTAGTTTTCAGAACTCCACACTATTTAGTATGCCATCGCTAAATTACTACCAGCTGCATCAGCTTCATATACACTAAAAACTCCATTTGCAGTTTTAGATCCTAAAGTCCAATGTGTTCCATAATAAGTATTGCATAATGCGGATCTACAGTTTTAATTTCTTTCTTGCCATTAGAATAATCGTGTGAATATGCACTAACTGTATCATGTGATTTCCATTTATTAGAAATTAAAATTCATTAATATTATAATTATAAATAAGGATAAACTCAATGTTTTTATAATTTTCCAGTCAGTTTATTAAACTATAATTAGAGCATACCCAAGTTTATAATAGGCTCCTTCGTTGATAGACAGTTTAAAAAATATGTATCGGGTTACTAATGGGGAGTATTCTATATATCTTAAAGCCTTATTCTAGTAGAAAAGTAGAAGCTATTTAAAGCGTTAGAAGTCAGACATTCTACAAACGGGATTATGGTAGGTTATAAAGTAAATTCCCTTTCATCCCACATTAAGTAAAAAAAAGTTTTACAAAACTATACGACCTTCGAATGTACTCTAAAAGATTTCAAAATATTTCATTGTGGTTTTTGATATATCTAAATAATTTAAACGCAAAAAAAGAGCGAGTATCCATACCCGCTCTTTAAGCAATTACCTCGTTATCACAAGCACTCCACCGCAATGGGACATTGAGACAAACTCACATTGACAAATTCCTTGTAATGCCGCATTTATTTCATCATAGACAAAATAAAATTCATCTCCGTCCCAAGAGTCTTTGTATGCTTTGTGACATTGATCATGTTCTTCTCTTGTTGGGAATGCAACATCACCGATTAGAATTTTCCCTCCATCGTTCAATAATTGCAGCAACTCTTTTAGAAAATCCACCTTTTCTATATCTAACAGATGGTGCAGTGCATATGTGCTAATGATAAAGTCATACTTTTCATGTGCTAATTCTGGTGGCAGGCCGTTTGAAATATCATATTCTAGTAGCCTCGCATTAGGCATTTTTTCCCCAGCAATGGTCAACATACTTGAAGAGAAATCAACCCCAGCAATGAAATGTCCGTTCTCATATAGCCTGCTCGTTAAAGTGCCAGTCCCAAGACCAATATCAAGCACTCGAGAACTCTTCAGCTTCATTACTTCATTAAAAATAGCATTCAAAACATCCCTATAGCCTGCAAATGGATACTGTCCATTTTCTTCGGCAACCTGAACCGTTTGATCGTAATCATTTGCCCATAAATTAAAACCTACATTATTTAACATGAACGCTCCTCCAACCAATAATATTCGAGCATTCATTCGAAAATGAACTACTCGCTAACCCCTCTATTTACAACTTTCAATGTTTGTGAGAATTTCATTTAAACCACGCCTTTCATATGTAATATATCTATTTTAATTGAATGTTCGAATAATTAAAAGTGTAACTGACGTATATTCTTATTCTAATTAATAATAAATCAGCAATTTTCTAACTCTCTTTTTTCAAAAAAAGACGCGCTAAAATGATTGTTCCAATCATTAAATAGATAACTACAAATACACTATCAAACAAGAACGTTGTATGTAGTAGGGATGCGTCATCTTTCCCCATATGGTCAAGCACTCTAAAGACAGGTGGGAAAATCCATAGTAACCATTTGGATATGATGGTTATGTCTATGATTGATTTTGAAGCAATTGAAAGTAATATGATCAAGACAGCAGAAAGCCACGTGTACTTCTTTGTTGCAACCTTAGTGGCAGAAGCGAGGGTTCCTACGAGTATCCCAAGAAACATAAATACGAAGTGACTGTAAAATGTAAGAAAATATAGCTTAATAGACATATTCCCTATAAAATGACCTCCTAGAATAGGTAGAAAAATAGCAAATAAAAGTAAAGGAATACTGATAACAAAAATTGTTAACCATTTACCGAAGAAGTAACTTAATTTTCCTCCAAGATGAGAAAATAAAATATGTTTTTCACTCTCTTCTTCCAATGTAAAAAGAATCATGGCAATCCATGTTATGATCAAGTACATAGCAATCGAAGAGACTGCATAACTACTTAGGATTGGTACCCCTTTGTATGCGTATAAAATAAATACCCATATTAAAAATACAACAACAGGAGGAATAAACTTTAATGATTGAATAAAATTAATGAGTTGATATCGAACAAAAGCAAACAAAACTCTACCCCTTCTCTGATACTTCATAAATGGAGCATCCTTGTTTAAGCAGCATCACCAAAATTTCATCAGACTGCTTTGCTGGCACAATTATTTCTACTGAATGCTCTTCTACAAATTCATATTGTATAAACGGTATTTCTGTTATAATTTCTTGTTTTGGAATTTTCGCTTTTATCCTCCTGAATATTTCCTTTTTGAATAGTGCTGAATCAGAGATAATGCTGCCATTTTCTACAGTCACAACTCGATCTGATAATCCATCAATTAAAGATTGCTCATGTGCAGTAAAAACAATCGTACTTTCTTTTTGAAGAGCATTTAGCTTATTTAAAACGATAGATTTTGCCTGTTTATCTAATCCTGTAAATGGCTCGTCTAATAATAACAAATCGGGTTCCATAAGAAACGCCTGGATCAATCCTACTTTCTGCTTTGTCCCTTTTGAACAATTTTTCAAATGTGTATGTAAGAAATCTGTAATGCCAAATAATTCTGTATAATGCTTAATTCTCTTTAGAACCCTCTCATCCTTTTTTGCAGAAATTTCACCTACTGTCTTTAAATAATCATATACTGTAAATCGAATATGATCTGGGAAATGTTCCGGTACATAGCCAATCGTAATTGGGGCTCGCTTCACTTCCCCTTTACTCTCTATATAGAAACCACCGATCAGCTTCAATAAACTACTTTTTCCTGATCCGTTTTTGCCTGTAATCGCTATTCTTTCTCCTTGTGAAATACTAACCGTAATATCTTTAATAACGATGTTAGCGCCTATCTTCTTATATGCTTCCTTTGCTTCAAACACCTTCATGAAATCCCACTCTCATTCTTCAATTCGAATTTTCATTAAGAATTCTCCTATTAATAATGTCAAATTCATTATATAACAACACTTATTAATTAGAAAAATCAGATTAAACCTTTTAACTACTATGGTAGATGTTTTAGTTAACATATATGAATGTTCGTTCGTGTAAATTTCATCTCAAACATGACTTTCAAAAAAATAAAGATTCACTGTCTAGCAGCATGTATTTTACAAAAGAAATAATTTCAACTTTACATTTTTATGATGGCATAGTATGATACAATCACTAAATTAGATTTCAATGAAGACAACGATAAATTCTTGAGAGGTGCTTTTGGTGAGTGCGGTAGGTTCTAAATAGGAGAAATTTAATGGAATGAATACGATAACAGTGGGAGTTATTTTTAAAATACCCCTGTATTTTGTTATGGTTTTATTCCAAAACCTATGAAGATACCTACAGTACATTTATAAAGCGCGTAATGGCAAGAAAATAGCAGAATTTTTATAGCTTATTTTCTTATTCCTATTACACAGACCTTTTGAATGTAAAAAGCTGCGGTATCCCCGCGGCTTTTTTGTGTTTATTTTTAAATAAAATACTTTAATATTTTATACTTGCAGTGCCATTGAAATCTAATGAGTAGGTATCTTCATTATGAATTAAAAAGTTCAGAATGAGGAGCGTTAAAAATGAATAAAGTAACTTACGATAAGCTACAATACAATGAATTAAAAGAAATCGTAAAATCTTATTGTGTAAGCGGATTAGGGAAGCAATTACTAGAAAAATTAAAACCAAGTACAAATCTTAAAGTCGTAAAAACACGACTGAATGAAACGACAGAAGCACGTACAATTTTAGATGCAGAGGGCCATGTTCCTTTTTCGGGAATAACGAATATTGACAACATCATTAAAAATCTTGAAAAAGGCATCATTCTTGATCCGAGTGATTTGGTAAGTATCTCAGACTTTTTAAGAGGATGTAGAAAAATGAAAAGGTTTATGATGGAAAAAGAATTTTTTGCACCAACACTCGCCTCTTATGCCAATTCAATGACTGACTTTAAACATATAGAAGAAGAGATTAATTTTTCGATTAAAGGAAACAATGTCGTTTCAGCTGCAAGTAAAGAATTGAAGAGAGTTCGAAAAAGCATTGAAGGAACGGAAGAAAAAATAAATGATCGATTAAATAAATTTATAAATAGCAGTGCAAATAAGAAGTATATTCAAGAATTCTTTATCAGTAAAAAAGATGATCGTTTTACGGTTCCTATTAAGGCTTCTTACAAGAATCAAGTTCCAGGCACAATAATTGAAGTTTCTTCTAAAGGTTCAACAGTATTTATAGAACCAACTACCGTTACTAAGTTAGGGGCAGAGCTTGCAAGCCTAAAAGCTGAAGAAGCGATGGAAGAATACCAAATATTAGCTTCTTTAACAGGAGTTATTTTAGAAAATATTTATGATATTAAGATAAATCTGGACCTAATCAGCCAATACGATATGGTGTTTGCCAAAGCAAAGTTTAGTAAACAAACGGACGGTGTAGAACCGAAGTTAAATGAATATGGATATGTAAAATTAGTTGATTGTAAACATCCGCTTTTAACTGGCGATGTTGTTCCCCTTAATTTTGAAATCGGAAAAGATTATCGCAGTTTAATTATTACAGGGCCTAATGCTGGTGGGAAAACCATTGTTTTAAAAACAATCGGATTATTAACATTAGCGGCGATGTCAGGGTTTCATATTACCGCAAGTAAGGAAACAGAAATCTCTATATTCGAAAATATCTTCGTAGACATCGGAGACAATCAAAGTATAGAAAATGCCCTAAGTACATTTTCATCTCATATGAAGAATCTCTCAGAGATTATGAGGGCATCAAATAATCATACCCTTTTACTTTTTGATGAAATCGGAAGTGGAACAGAACCGAATGAAGGGTCTGCTCTTGCCATTTCGATCTTAGAGGAATTTTACCATATGGGCTGTATAACAGTAGCCACAACCCATTATGGTGAAATTAAACGTTATTCAGAAATGCACAGTGATTTCATGAATGCAGCCATGCAATTTAATCATGATACGTTGGAGCCTTTATATCGCTTAGTCATAGGAAGATCAGGGGAAAGTAACGCGCTATGGATTTCTAAAAAAATGAACATTAAAGAGAGTGTTTTACAAAGAGCGAAGCAATATATGGAGGATAAAGGCTACCAATTGGAACGTATGAACAAGAGTAAATTACGGAAACCAAAGGTTTTAAAGGAGACTACTCTGGACAAATATGAATATCAAGTCGGTGATCGTGTGAGGTTATTCGATCATGATGACTTTGGGATTGTATATAAAGAGATGGATAATTTCTACAACGTTGTTGTTTTCTACGAAGGGGATTTCATTGAAGTAAATGTTAAGAGAATTTCGCTCGATATATCCGCGAAGGAATTATATCCAGATGGGTATGACATTGAAACATTGTTTATCGATTTCAAAACTCGAAAAATGCAGCATGATCTAGAGCGTGGTTCAAAAAAGGCACTGCGAAAAATACAAAAAGAAATGAAAAAGAATAGAAAATAATATAGCTTGAAACTCGATTAAGCTGATAATTAGATACAATTTTTATCTGTTATCAGTACGGGTGCAAATGTATAAGGAGTTCAGTCGAGATTAACAACGATCTCAGTTGAACTCCTTTACACTGTATTTGCCTCATTATTTTTCATCCCTTGACAGTTCATTAGCACTTATCTCCAATAGGTCAGACGGGTGCATCGAAAGATAGTCGGGATTAGTATGAAACTTGTTATCAATGAACCATTTTACCCCAACACTTGATATGTTTGCATTTCTTGCAGCTTCAATGTCAGCATTTGTATCGCCCAAATAAACAGCCCTAGATATCGGCGTATTGTAGTAGCTTAATATTTTTTGGATGCCTTCTTGATGTGGCTTTGGGTGAAAGACATCATCGCCAGTTATACTTTGCGAAAAATACTTCTGCATCCCTAATTTATTGATAGAGATCTCATAGGAACGCCTTCCCTTTCCAGTAACGATCGCAATATTTTTATTGTTGGCAATCAAAGCATCTAATAATTTCGAAATAGACGGATTTTCCTTTACAAAGTTCTCATGTTCTCTCTCGTATAGTAGATAATAAAGTTCGATGGCACTGTTTAATTCCTCTACTTGTTTTATATTGTTTTTGATTATTCCGACCTCACTTGGTCCAAACCATGCTTCAATTTCATGATCTGATAAATGCAGACCGTTATGCTTTGCAAAAACTCTTCTAAAACTTTCAAAACAGATGGGTAATGTATCCGCAATTGTCCCATCAAAATCAAAAATAAATGTGTCGTATTTATCTAGTAAGCTCATTCGTTTTCCCTCCATTATTAAATAATTAGATTTAACGATGTCCTGACTTATTGATAAAACGACCAAATATATAACAGCATCACTAAAACACTAGCAAGAATAGAAGTGAGTGAATACATAACCTTTTGTCGATTCGAAAGCTGGTTTCTTCTCCAATGAACAAAGAGCATAATAATAGACAATAGAATTGTCGCTGTAAATAGGTAATTTGCGATGAGATGAATCAATACATCTGTATAAGGACGGCTATAGTAACTAAGCATTCTTACAACTAGGATGATGATATTGAGTAAAATGGCAAACCCAGAAAGGTTTAAAACTGCAAACCATTTCGAAACTGCTGATCGTTTTTGTTTTCTATTTCGAATCCAAGTAAATAGAAGGATAATCGGTGCCATTAAAAAGTACAGTAAACAAACGGCAAATAATGCTGCATAGAGTAATAGAAAAGGTGTACTTTTACCGGAAGGCTGCGGCAAGTAATCACTCATAGACGCCATAATACGAGTAACTTCCCCCTCTTCAACCTGGAAATAAAGCTCCTTCATCGTTAAAAATAGATTATTTCCTTCAACAAGCTCAAATAAATTAGGGGATGTCTGAGCATATACAGCATTCATTCCTGCTAAACTTACCTCTATTTTTTCATCATTTAATGCCTTCACATTTAATGGGATTAAATAATAATATACATTCATAAAGCTCTCATGCGTTCGACGTGCTGAAATGTATGTACCTTCTATTTGTTCAATATTTGAAAGTTTAACAGGTTGCCTTTCTCTATTAGGTTCATTAACTAATGCTTCAGTGAGGCCAAAAGTTAGTTCGAGTTCAGATGCTTGATTTGTCGTAATGACAACCGCGAAATCATCCTCTGGAACTAAATGAAAATTCGTTGAAAAAGAATCTGTATTACCTGAGTGAGTCACACCGCGATACTTCCCCTTATATTCCCATAGACCATGGGCATTGCCCGACATTCCTTCTGGTGTACTGTAGCTGGTGGACAAAAATGTATGAAGCGTTTCAGGTTGATCAAATAGGAGCGACGAGTTTGATTCAGACGTAAATGCTAATGCAAGCTTACCGAGATCCATTGCAGAACCACTTAAAGCCCCTGCAGGGTACAAAGACATGTAAAAAGGCAAATATTCTAGAAACTGTTCTGGTCCAGTATTTACATACCCTTTCGCCATTTGAACATCATCAACAATGTTATAACCTGCCGTATTCATATTTAAAGGTTGAAAAATATGTTGCTCTACATATTGGTCGAATGATTGTCCACTCAGTTGTTCAACAATGAATCCCGCAAGAGCAGTCGAATAATTAGAATAGGCAACTACTTCTCCAGGCTGGTACACTTGCTGAGGCTCTGAGATGCGTAAGCCCTCTTCTATTGAGACAATCTGATTTGGCTCTGAAAAACCAAGATCAAATAAGTTCTCTTCAAATCCAGCATTGTGGTGCATAAGATTGTACATAGATATAGGTTGAGAAAATTTCAGCTTCGTGAAAAAATTCTGAGGTAAGTATGATCGAACATCTTCGTTTAAGTCGATTTTTCCTTGTTCAACCATTTGCATAACCGCGACCCATGTTACAACTTTGCTAACAGATCCCCATTCCATCATAGTTGCATTCGGATCTACACTCTTGTTGTTTTCAATATCAGCCAATCCGTAACCTTTTGATAAGACCACTTCATCATTTTTTAAAATAACAACTCCCGCACCAGCAACGGTTTTTCCGATATAATCCTCCATGTACTCATCAACAAATGTCTCCATATTTTCCAAAGGGATGCCGGAAGGAGTTGTTCCTTCCCATACTTCAGCAGAAGGAGATGAACTATGAAACAAAAGGAATGCAAGCGGAAAAAGAAACAATATTCTATCTATTAATCTCATAAAATTCCCCTTTAACTTAAACCATATTTGTATGTAATAATCTATTCTGGGATACCGAGATGGATTTCTAACCTAGAATACCATTATAATGCAAAACACTGGATAAAATCATCGGCCATGGCAAATAATAGATAATTAAAAAGAAATACCCAAAACGGATATTCCAATTTCATTCTAATTGTACTTATCTTGACTTCAGTTGACGTAAATTCGATCTAGCTAGTTTTTGAGAGTTCCTTATTTGTACTACTCTGTATTTTTAAAAAGAGGTAGATTCCTATAATAATCAAAAATCCTCCAACCATTTCTACATACGTGAGCATTTCATTTAATAGAATAATTGCTAATAGAGAAGCACCAACGGGCTCTCCCAATGTACTCATAGATACTGTCGTCGTATTAACATAGTTTAACAATAGATTGTATATTATGTGTGCCCCGGTTGGAAAAATTGCAAGTAAGATAAAGATCATCCAGTCATTAGATGAATACCCTGTAAGAGGTATACCACCAAGGATATTAAAAATAACCATCGTTGTTCCTGCAACAAAGAATACTAAGAAACTATAGACCCAATGATTAATTGACTTAACATTTCTTTGACCAATTAGTAAGTAAAATACTACAGAAAAAACGGATAATAAGGATAAGATGTTTCCAAATAACACATCTCTCCCCAAACCTAGATTTCCTCCGCCAACAATTGCAACTCCAATAAATGCAACTCCTAAAGCAATCAGTGTTCTTATTTGTATTTTTTCTTTAAAAAATACTAAACCTCCAATTAATGCTATTGCAGGCTGCAAAGCAAGAATTAGAGTTGAGCTGGCAACAGACGTATGATTTAATGATTCGAACCAAAGCCCAAAGTGCGCAGATAAAAACACTCCTGCGAACAAGATAGAACTCCATTCTTTTCTCTTTATCTGCTTAAATGTATTTCGGTATTTAAGTAAAAAAGGTGATAATAATAAGCAGCCTAAATACATCCGATACATCACCATAATTGTTGATGGTGCTTCAGATAGCTTTACAAATATTGCAGACAAAGATATACAAATAATTGTTATGATAAGTAACAAGTTAATCGTCCTTCGCTTCATAAGCGTCCTCCTTTAAAACTTGAATCTCCATCCGGTAATTGATATATTACATATTACATATCGCTAATAATAAAGTAAATACTTTTTTATAAGGAGACGAGAGATGACTTTAAACAGTACAGGGATTAGCAGAGTATCCATGCGCAATAATGCATATGAAATCATTAAAAACGCAATTATATATGGAGATTTAGAGCCTGAATTAAGAATTAAAGATAAGGATTTGTCCGAACAGTTAGGGATAAGTAGAACACCGGTAAGAGAGGCGATGCTAAGGCTAGAGGATGAAGGATTTATTGTTAGTAAGCCCAATAGTTACACCATTGTAGCTCCAATAAACTATACAGAGGTTAAAGAGATATATAGCATTGTTATAGCACTTGAGACACTTGCACTCCAACAAGCTTTAATAAACCTCGATACAACGATTTTAGTGGAGCTTGAAAAAACGAATAATAAATTTAAAAAGGCTATTGAAAAAGAAAATCCCAAAGAGAGCCTTAAGTATGATATTGAATTCCACTCCCTTATTGTACGGATGTCGAAGAATAAAGAGCTAGAGAATGTATTAGAAAAATTGAAGGATAAAATTCTAAGAGTTGAATCATTCTATTTCCACGATGTTATTCCGAAGCAAAAATCTATATCTGAACATACTATCATCATTGAAGGGATAAAAAAGCAGGAATTTTCTGAGGCAGGTAAAATGCTCCAAAAAAATTGGAACAATAGCTTAAATTATATATTATCAAAAAGCGAATAGTCTTTTAAATTCTTTTGCTATTGTGTAAAAAAGGGCAAACCCAATAGTGATTGTATTTTGCCATTTTGGTGGAAACTTTACTTGGCTACTCCATTGTATCTAAACATTTGTAACTTCTAACCTAAAATCAACAGTTTCCACCAGATAGATTTGTTTTATTAAAACTGATTTAATGGAGTAATATAGTGCATTATTTCAAACTTGTGCTTTTCTTCTTTTAGATAGACTTTGCAATAACTTCACATTTCTTTATAGCCCAAATGTAGTGATTGGAAGTGTTTGCTGCAAAATAGCTATATAAATTACTAGTTTTTGTCCACTTATAATATTTTTTTGTCATGATTTCTTCAGAGGTATGTAATTCAATTAGCCCCTTTACTCTTACATGACTTAACTTCAATTTTTTTATAGCTTGATTTAATGTTACGTCTTGATAGTTTTCCCAAATTTGCATATTTAGCAGCTTAATAGTACTCCATTTATATCCTGGCGCTGGCATAAATGGACTATCTCCATCCATTCCTTCCCTATACCACCTTTCAAGCATCACATGCCATTCATACAGATGCATGAATACATCACGAAAATTCTTATCTCTATCTTGCGTTTCGATAGAATTCCCCCTTTTCCTACTAGGTACTGATTCTATAATTTCAAGTAAGGATTTAAAATATTTCTCGCTGTCCTGTAAAAGAATGTCTTTTTCATTTGCCACCATCGTAATTTACTCCTTTTTCACTATTGGCATAATAAGTTTACTTTCTTTTTAACACATTTACTTCATCCAATTCTATTCCACATGCTGCCTATATCAAAATAGAATCATTCATCTTCAGTTCTTATTGGATAATCCCCTTCTCTCTTCCGTATTCCAAAAGCAGTTGGTATGGATCATCTCCATTTAAACCAAGCACTTTGCAAAATGCTGGCTCTGTTTTGTAACCTAGTTTTTTTAACTCTATAATCTCTGCTCTCATGGTTGGATGAGATGCGAGGATAAAGGCTTCAATGATCATATGTAAATACGCATTTTGTTGTTTAACAGGAATCGGACTGCCAAATAGCTCATATTCAAAGTCACTATATATAAAGTTCGTTTTCACTACAGGAACATTCCTGATGGTCTTCCTCTTTAATCTAAAATCATCCTTGTCACCATAAAGTTCCTTCACTTTCTCTTCAAAGCGATCAAAATCATGCACCTCTAAAATCACATCTAGATCTGAACAATCAATTTCAATTTGTATAGGAATCGTACCGCAAAGAATTGGAGTGTATGCCTTTAAATCCTCCATAACCCCAAGCGAAATTATTTGATGATACACTTCTACCTGCTTTTTCGTTCCATTCTGTAAATGGTGTATGGAAGAATACATCCGTTCAAGTTCCACAGTATTCATTCATCAATCTCCTAACATGCTTCCTTTATATAAATAAGTGTTCATGCTGAATTCAAGTACGTACCTATTCTATTACATTTAAGAGTTCTATCAACCTTACAATTGATTCATCCTCTCCTACTTCAACTTCTACTAGCTTTGTATTTTGAATTATTTTCTCCATATCTTTTAAAACTTCCCTTTCATCGATGTCATCGGGACGAGAAAAACCTCCATACCAGCGCAAAGGAACATCATACACATTGATCGTGCCATCTCCGTTGCCACTATAAGTAACGCTACCATCAACGATACGACTGCCTTGGATCTGAATTACGTCTTCAGGATAGCTCAAACTATCGTCATCATTTGGATTAAGGGGTGTGCCTGCCGACAGATGCTGCACATTTAATTCATCAATTTCTTGATTTGGCCCAAGCTGTAGCCAAACCCTCGCATACTCAATTTCCTTAGATGTATAGACTGATAATGCTGACACTTCTTTACTCGTAGACTCTATAGACGGTTCCTCAATTGGCGGCTGCTTGTCTTCTATAGTTGTCTCTGTGGTATTCTCCTGCACGCTTGCATCCTTCTCACTAGTGTTGACGTTTTCTACATCATTTGACTTAGTTACACAGCCAACTAATATAAGGATGCTAATAACTCCACACCAAATTTTGGTTATGCTTTTCATATCTTCCACTCCTTCTAAAACAGCTTCCTGATCTCTTCAGCTAAACATTTTATTCCTTTTTCAATCTCATTTAGTTCACAATACGAGTATGAGATTCGGATATGAGAATAACTATTTGATTGATACAGGTAACCAGGATTAATTAAGACTCCATTCTTTATCATCTTTTGAAATAATGCTTTTGTTGCAACTGGCTTATTTAATTTTAACCAAATGTAAAAACCACCTTTTGGTGTTTCCCATTCTGCTAAATCAGATAACGATTCCCTTAAGATCCCTTCAGTAAAGTCAGCCCTTGCTTTTAATTTGCGCTTTAATTGTTCGATATGTTCATCATAACGAGTTGTATTCAGCCATTCGGCTACTACTTGTTGGGAAACCGTACTGCTCCCATAGTCTAATTGCATCTTTAAGTCAGATAAGTGGTTAATCACAGTCTCTGGTCCAATTATCCAACCAATTCGTAGACCCGGACTTAATACTTTTGACACGCTTCCTATATACAGCACTTGTCCATCGCGATCAAATGATTTAATCGCTGGGGGTGCTTCTCGAAAAGTGAGCTCATGATAAACATCGTCTTCAATAATCGGTATTTGAGCGAATGAGCATTTTTGTAGCAGCTGTTTTCGCTCCTTTACTGAAAGAATTTCACCAGTTGGGTTGGTTAGTGTTGGAACTGTGTAGTACATCGTTTGCTTCATTCTTCCACCATCTAGATTCTCCATGAATTGAAAGCCTGATGAAGGCAATGATGGAATTGAGTTTATGTAAGAAGGCGTTTGATACATTACACTTGACCCTGCACCTAATAAACCGATTGAAATTAATTGCAAAGCCTGTAATCCGCCAGACACAATCATGATATTTTCAGGTGTTGTGACAATCCCCCGTTTCTTCACATAGAGTGACAATGTTTCTCGCAATTGTAAACTCCCCTTCGGTTCTGAATAGCCGAAGTCGCGATTAGTGATTGAAACAGACTTCATCAAACCTACCAGTTGCTCTGACGGAATGAGATCAGGGGAGATCTCTCCAGTTCCGAGACGGATGATTGACTCGTCTCTTTCATATTCATTGATAAGCTGGATCGTTTGAATATTCGAACGAAAGTGACTTTGTTTCATCCTTTCTCTCCAAACTGGGAATGACTGTGACATTAAGTGCTCCCAACCACGTGACTGTACATAGACCCCACTACCAGTCTTAGATAAAAGAATTCCTTCAGCCTTCAGTTCATCCAGCACTTGAATAACGGTGCTGCGATTAACATCTAATTGTTCAGCTAGCTTTCTTTGTGTAGGTAGCTTCGTCCCGACTGGCCAATGACCTTGCTCTATTTGTTCGACGATCCAATTCCTTATTTGATGAAAAAGAGAACTAGATGAAGAACGATCTGGCTTCCACATCATCTAACTCCTTTCAAATTGGTTGGTTTCTAAATCAACCAATTGGTTGTTCATTAAACATACAAGATTCGATATGATTTATCAATCAACATTAGGAGGGAAAAAGAATGGCAGCCGCTTTTCTACATGGATTTCTTTTATCTAGTGCACTCATTCTCCCGTTAGGGCCACAGAATATCTTTCTCTTTAACCAAGGTGCGGTGCATCACAAACTAAAGCAGGCATTACCTGCGGTTATTGCCGCTGCCCTTTGCGATACGCTATTGATTGTAATCTCGATTCTAGGGCTTTCAATGATGATCATAACAATGCCACAATTGCAGTTATTTTTGTATATGATAGGTTTTGTTTTTCTTATGATTATAGGGTGGTCCATTTGGAATACGAAAGTAGATGATGTAGGGAAAGACAAACAGGCTCAGCCTGCAAAAAAGCAAATTATGTTTGCCTTATCGGTCTCCTTATTAAATCCCCATGCTATTCTAGATACAGTCGGAGTCATTGGTACGAGTGCAATTCAATACACGGATGCTAAGGAAGTCGCTGCATTTGGTTTCGCTTGTGCCCTTGTTTCTTGGATGGCATTTATCGTTCTAGCTCTTACTGGTAGAGTAATGAAACAAATCGATAAAACAGGGAGAATCTTAACATTTATTCATAAGTCTTCGGCTCTTTTTATATGGACAATGGCTCTTTTGGTCGGAATAAAAAGTTTATCCCTTTTATAAAGGAAATAGCCGTTAAAAAATCTTAACGGCTATTTCTGCTCCTTTATTCTTCACTTGAAAGCATATACTTTGCAGCTTCATGCATATCTTGTAAACCTGAGATTTCGGCAAACTCCGCAACCGTAATGCCACTTGTCGTCAGAAGCTCGGCAATATGGTCTTCCATTCGAGACCATGTTCTTCCACCAGCGTTGTCATAAGCGTTTAGGATCTTTTTTAATCCATCATTGCCAAAGATTAATAAATGGGACATGAAATCAACAGACACGTCTCCAATCCCAACCTCGGTCCAATCAATAAAGCCTGTTACTTGCTGGTTATCATTAATCAATATATGACCAGGATGCATATCACCGTGCTTCACTCCTACATGAGTTGGCCAAAGAGCATCGTTAGCTAGCCATGCTTGCCAACGCTCCCATCGCCTTGGATTCACTTCGTAGTTCATCTTTACACTCTGCATGCGCAGCTTCATATTCTCTCTTAGCTCAGTCGCCCCGATCACATCAATGCCAATCTTCTCATAGCTCCCTTGAGGAAGAGAGTGAATGTTTGCAAGTGCCTTCCCTAATGACTCATAGTATGAATCCGGGACATTCGTTTCATCAAAAGTCCATACATACGCTTGCTTTTCGATATCAATCGTTGCTACAGGTACACCAGCAAGTTGTTTATAAGCAATCAGTTCATCTGAGAAAACCGACCAATGGGGTACTTGAAAACTAGCTTGCTGTCTAATCAAATCTAATGCCAGCTTCTCTTTATGTGCAGAACGCATTGATTCTGGTCTACGAGGCACTCGCAAAATCCATCTTTCACCGTTCTCATCCTTTGCATGTGCTACTCTAAAATCAACACCAGACTCGTTGATTTTAATTGACTCTTCTACTATTACTATTCCATTTTTCTTTGATAATTGTTTTAATTTACGTGTATCCATGTTTCATTCCTCCAAAATTCTTGTATTTATTATAACCTGAACTGTTTATTAACATAGAAAAAACCACAAACGAATCCGTCTGTGGTCAAAAGTAAACGTGGAGCCAACAGCATCATTGCTTCACAACAAAAAAGACAGATGGACTTCTGCCTTCTTCACGTAAATTCCGTAAAAGTTATTAAAAATATGCAGACTACTCCCGTTTACTCTGTCATAACAAACAGAGCCTTTGAACATATGAAATTACTAATTGTTCAAAGTTTGCTGGCGTAGTCTCATTGATGCAGTCATTTTTAATAACCCTCCTTTTAAAATGTATCGTCATTATACATTCTTCCCAAAAAAAATTCAATACCATAAAACTTCCAAATATTGAAAATCACAGTATAAATGTAGTAAAATAAAAAATGGTAAAAATCAGTACAAAGGCTATATCAATCACACTTCTGAATAGTCCAATATTTGATTTACGAAGTTTCACAGGGTTAGTGTTAAATAGGGCATGATAAGCATCGACAATCACCAAAATACCTAGTAGGAAAAGAATAAAGTGATACACAAAAAGATGATACGCTATCAAATATATTAGCCAACTCTTCAAAAATGAAAACCCAAGTGAAAGAGCAACGATTGAAAAGCTTTCCGTACGGATCATGATGTCATCTGCTTCGACTTCTTGTAACCCTTGCTTCATCTGTTTATAACCACGTGAAAAATCGATATTTACAAGCAAGACGACAAGGTAATAAATAAAAATAAGCACTTCTTGATTGCTTTCTACCCACTCAACCATTTTTAGCACCTCCTAGATCGAATTCTAATGATAGTAGGAATCGGCACAGCCCGCTGCATGCAAGGTAAATATATTTTCGGCGATAATCGCATAGAAGGAGTAGCCACTGCTCAATAACAAAAGGATGACAGCTAGTACAACTACACCCTATTGTCGGAAAAAAGAACCGAGTAACCTCTCAGAGCATACGAATACCTCCCTCTTTCATTCAATACAATCATTGTAGCGCCCCATTCTATCAACCTATGGAATCTTTATTGTTTCTTAATATTTAGAGAATTTAAATCGTTTTGAAGGTTGATTATAGCTCGATTACCCAAAAGGATAGGGAAGGTGTTATGGATTGCCATGAATAGAAAGTTGATAAAGAAGCAGATCGATGAGTTAAGGGGTGAAATACTGTGGAGAAGAAAAAGGTTGGAATCATAACAGCCGGGCTCATCCTGTTTATAGGAATTTGCTATTATTTATATCAGTCAAAAGAGTTGTATGGAAATGATGAGGTTTCCATCATAAAGGTCATTCATTCTATTAATGACTACAAGAATAAAGAAATTGAAGTCCTCGAAATAAACGATTTTGAAGATGTTAGAATTGTAGGCTTCCTATCCAATAATGACCCTTCTTATATCGTGTTCACCAAAAATAAAAGGGGTGATTTTTCTTGGAATGCGATTGGTTCGCAGCATAATCGTTCATTCCAAATGTTCTTACCTCTTGAAGTTTCAAAGATGATGTTCGTCGCTAATTATGAAAGTAATATTAGTAAAATACAGGTGGATATAAATGAGAAAACATTTGAAGTAAATTTCACTCCATATCAAGCAACTGTTACTTGGATTGACTTGCCTCAGATAAATAACGATGGTTACAAATTCAACAATTATCAATATTACGATCATAATGGAGAGCTAATTAAAGAGGAATCGTTCGACTAATAGGTCGTTTGCTATACGAATTATGTCTATTAGGGCCAGATAAAAAAACAGCAACCTCACCGTTGCTGTTTTTTTAAGTTAACTAGTATAAACCGTAAGTTTTTCCTCTACACTCGTACGTGCTTTAGGCTTCGGAATCATTTCTTGATCGACGTACCCCATCATTAATGTACCAACGATTCTTTCACCTGGTTCTACACCAATTTCTTCACGAAAAATAGGGTTATAAATCCACTCATTTGTCCGCCAGATCATCCCGATCCCTCTTGCCCATGCCGCTAGCTGGAAGTTTTGAATCAACGCACTAACTGCCGCGAAATCCTCATCCCACGTCTTTTTCCATGGATGCTCTGACATAACAACGACTAAATGAACAGGAATTTGGCTAAAATGAGCTGCCTTTCTTTCAACCTTATCTGAATAGCTTCCGTCCGCCGCCATTTGCGACTTTTTAAAGGCATCTACAAATCGGTCCTTGCCCTCACCTGCAAATAAAATAAATCTCCATGGCTCCGTTAAGTTGAAGTTTGGTGCCCATTTCGCAACCTCAAGAATCGAGACTACTTCATCAACAGAAAGATCCTGATCCTTAAATTTCTTTATCGAACGTCTGCCTTTAATTAATTCGTCAATTATCTCAATGTTTCTTTCCATATGACTCATTCCTTCCCTTGCTCGTCTATCCATTTTTATTATAGTTGAAAGTGAGAATCAATTTCAATAAATGAATTTGCATTTGGAAGAGACATACATACAAATAAACGACATCAACTCCAAAGCCATTTAGCACAAATAAGCTTGCAGTCTTGTATCCTATCTATCCATACATTCATTTAAAAATAAGGAATGATCTTCTTAACTAACAAGTCCTGAGCAAGTAGGAAAATCAACCATGCACCGATACCAAGGCCAATTGAGAGTAATAACGACAATGACGCCTTCAATGAAAGGGCGACGACAAGTAAGAGCATAGCAGTTGCAGGAAATCCCCATAAAACACCTAATGCAAACTTACTTAATGTTCCCGCCTGTTCTCCTTGAAAATAGAGCCAAAACAAGCTAAGTAAGCTAACTAATGGTAAGGCAGCAACGATTCCTCCATACTTCGGAAACAATCTTGCTATTTCCGTAACGTTTGCCGATTATGACGGCTGAGACAAGTATTTTCGTTACGAAAAACATTTTCTCGTCTCCTCTTTAAGAAGGGAAATTGCTTTTTCAATCATCTCTACTTCTGGCTCACTTAAGTTTTCTAACACCCTTTTAAGCTTGTCCTGATCTAATTGTGTATGCCTTTGCAAAACTTCACTGCCTTCTTTGGTCAGAAGGACGAATACTTTTCTTTCATCATCCTTGCTTCTTTCTTTTGTTACATACCCTTTATTTATTAACCTCTTTATATGTTCAGATGCCGTATTATGAGAAATTTCCATGTGTGAAGCTAAGTTCCCAATCGTCATTCCTTCATTTTTCTCAATATGCTGCAATAACCTGATTGCTTGGTGAGAAATATTTTCTTGATGAACGTAATGCAGTAAATGGTAAAGATCTGTCCAATGCTGATTGATTTGAATAACCTTGTTATGTATAGTCATCATGATTCTCCTCCTGTTTTTTATATCTTATTATACGATATATTCTTATGTAAAGACAAAAATAAAAAGCCACCAGGTCGGTGGCTCAAAAAGGTTTGAATTACATTTAATTTGTCATAATATTATGAATTTTATAATCATACTAATCCAAAAACTTCTCAAACATCTCCTCATCTTTTCGATTAAATGCGAATAAAAAGGCTAGTATAATAACAAAAAAAGATGAAACTATTGCTTTTCCTTGTACCATTCTCATTGAGAAAAACAAAATTAAAACGATCCACATTAACAGAAAAAATATTAACTGAGCAAAAAAAACAAAAGCAGCAGAAGTGAGATCCTTCATTTTTCTACCCCTATTCATCATCATTCCCCAACGAAACTCCTATTTTATCTTATATATTACTCCTATTTTCGTGATATTCAATGATTATTTTCATTTTACTATTCGTTGCTACTATTAGTGACACGAAATAAATTGTACTCTTCCTAGTTTGAAGGTAATTGGTAAATGTAGGTTTATAATAAAGAAGTAGCTCTTATGAAATAAATAATGCAAACTCGGTTCCTTTTTAGTTAGGCTTTGAAGCTTTTGTTGGAAATTTTGTATAATTGTCCCTTGACTTTCTTGTAAAACACCCGTAATATTATGAACAATTCAAAAAAAGCAATGATCAGGACATGTCTCATTCTCCATTTCTTTCACAGAGAGCAAGGTCATCGGCTGCAAGCCTTGTATGAAATCGAATGATTTACCACCTGTAAGCTATGGTTGGGAACCGAGTTTCTTAGTATCAACCATCGGGTAATCCGTTATCTTTTCTTAAGCATGAAGCATTTTTTTAGCTTTATGGCATTAGGGTGGAACCACGACCGCACTCGTCCCTTTCTTTGGGATGCGTGTGGTCTTTTTTATATCACAAAAGCAATGATCAGGACATATTTCATTCTCCATTTCTACCACAGAGAACAAGGTCATCGGCTGCAAGCCTTGTGTGAAATCGAATGATTTACCACCTGTAAGCTATGGTTGGGAACCGAGTTTCTTAGTATCGACCATCGGGTAATCCGTTATCTTTTCTTAAGCATGAAGCATTTTTTTTAGCTTTATGGCATTAGGGTGGAACCACGACCGCACTCGTCCCTTTCTTTGGGATGTGTGCGGTCTTTTTTATTATAAATGATTAGGAGGAATTGAAATGATTCATCAACAAGAAATTGAAAAAAGAAACCACAGAAAACTAGCACAGGAATTGGAGCTCTTCACATCATTGGAAGAGGCACCAGGCATGCCCTTTTTCTTGCCGAATGGAATGGTTCTGAGAAATGAGCTCGAAAGTTTATGGAAAAGGATGCATCTAAAAGCGGGGTACCAAGAAATCAAAACACCGATTATGATGAAACAGCATTTATGGGAACAATCTGGACATTGGGATCATTATAAGGACAATATGTATTTTACAGAGGTTGATCAACATCAGTATGCGATTAAACCGATGAATTGCCCAGGAGCCATCCTCTTGTACAAAAATAAAAGAAGAAGCTATCGAGAATTGCCGATTCGATATGCAGAATTAGGCTTGGTTCATCGCCACGAACTGTCAGGTTCATTAAATGGATTGTTGAGGGTGAGATCCTTCACTCAAGATGATGCTCATATCTTTGCTCGAATGGATCAAATTGAAGCAGAAATCCAAAGCATCCTTCACCTTATCGATGAGCTGTATTCACGTTTTGGATTTCAGTATAAAATCGAATTATCAACTAGACCTGACGAATATATGGGTGAAGAGAGCCAATGGGATCAAGCGGAAGAATCGTTGAAGAGCGTGCTCGAAAATAACAAACTGCCGTTTAGCCTGAACCATGGTGATGGAGCATTTTATGGACCAAAAATTGATTTTCATATACTTGATGCTTTAGGTAGAAGTTGGCAATGCGGCACAATTCAACTTGATTTTCAAATGCCACAAAAATTTGATTGCTCCTTCATTGATGAGAACAATCAACATCAAAGGCCGATTCTCATCCATCGTGCGATTTTCGGTTCATTGGAGCGATTTATTGCGATTCTCATTGAACATTATGCAGGAGAATTTCCGTATTGTCTTTCACCGGTTCAAGTAAAGCTGCTCCCAATCGCTGAGGCTCATATTCAGTATACAAATGAAGTGAAAGAACAATTGCTGCAAAACGGGGTGCGTGTTGAATTAGACCAACGCCATGAAAGAATTGGGTTCAAAATTCGCGAAGCAGAAAAACAAAAAATACCCTATATCCTTGTCATTGGAGATAAAGAGGTTGAAAGCAACTCCCTCTCCATTCGTAAAAGACAAGATAAAAGCGTAGTGGAAATAGAGTTACGAGAAGCATCCCAATGGTTCAATAAACAGGATGTTTCTGATTAAGAAACATCCTGCAGAACTGAAAAACCGTTACATATGCTGTTTCTTGTAACGGTTTTTCTTACCAAGCTCTCATTTATAGTTAGTTTAAGATTGACTCAAAATCAAAATCAGTTAATGGATGATCTTTAACTTGCCATGGAAAAGAATATCCTTCAATCAATCTCGCATATTTAGGGTATTGAGTTCTTAATTTATATACATATATTTCTTCACTATTCTCATTGAAAAAAGTGACATGATAATTAGGAGAATCATTATCAACCTTATTAAAATCATCCCAATATGTCGTATTTGGAGTTTTAGGAATTGAATCACTTATTCTTTGAGCTAATTCCTTAGCTTGATTAGATTGTAATACTTTTTCATTATTATTCGAACGATCTAAATTAACAACAACAGCACTTTCAATGTTATCGATATTCATACTTGGAATCGAATGATAAACGCTAAGAAAATAGTAAACAATAGTCATCCCTATAACTAAAATTGATAGAAATAGAATTTTCTTTTTATGTTTCACTTTACATCCACCCTTTGTCTTTTAGCGTCTCTAAACATAAGAAGTATCTACAGCAAATGAATGCCAATAAGTATCAGGGTATATAGGTCAATAAGAAAAAACATCCCAGGCTCCAGTAGCTGATTGCTTACCATGCTGCTTTTTTATTTTAAACCTATAATCAATACCTCTTGTATTCTTATTACCTTTGATCTGATCGTAATCTCTCTTCATTCGTAAATGAAAAGACAATAGCGTGGTGGAATTACGAGAAGCACCCACAGGTTCCATAAACAGGGTGATTCTGAAATATGATGAACAACTGAAAAAACTGATCAATAACTCTGGATTTTTGAAAGGATCTCTACATTTCTTCCTAGAAACAAGGATTCAGTTTAATCTATCTCATCCTTCTAAACAGGAATGTAAAAATATTAACTACTCCTTGCAAAATTACCACAGATGCAAAGAATATAGTAAATATATTAAACTCTAGTGTTTCATAAAAGTTGAACCATTCTGTAATGTTAATTGTTTCTGCAATCTTATCAAACAGATTTCCATCCATTTCTCTCATTTTTGGAATCCAATCAATTGTTTCTAAAAAGATAAAAACAGCTTGTGATAAGATAAGTAGAAGAATTGGTATAGGTAGCACTACACTTCCTTTTCTTTTCGATTCTGACATCTCTTTCTCTCCTTTTAATTTTACAGCATCCTTCTCTGATAAATTTGCACAGCTAGAATATAAGAAATGCCAAAAATAACGATTGTAATTGGAAGTGCAATGATAAACAAATGATCGATCAAATAAGACGTCATCGTAGAAGCTTTTTCAAATACTGGACCAATCACTGTATTTGGCAAGAGCTCCATTGCAGCAACTAATCCGACAATAACGATTGCTAATGTAGTACCTAGCTGTTGGGCTGTGAATCGATAGAAAAACGGCATTGTAGATGCGAATAAAAGCAACGCAATCAAATAGCCTAATATACTAGTAGACAAAGTTAATTGCATTTGTGTATTTTCAAAAAACTGTTGACCGATATAACAAATGGCAATGATGATCATTGGAAATGCAGCAACCGTTATATATTTCGCACTGACAATCTCCTTCCTTGTATATGGAAGTGAGTTCAATAGCAAGTGAATATTATCTTTCTCATCTAAATAAAACGTATTGTACATAAAAATTGAGCTTAGAACAATGACGACGAAATAAGGGTGTAACCCCGCAACAATATAAGCTCCCAAAATAATCCCATAAACGAGTAATTGCTTTCTCTGTAGATATAAATCTTTTTTCAACAAATTAAGCATGCGCTTTTCCCCTCTTTGTAAAAAACATAATATCTTCTAAACTTGCTTTTTCAATCAATACTTCCTTTCCAAACAATTCAGATACATCATCAATCTGGTTTGTTAGGGCTTCAAATCCCGTTGTGTCTTTTTTTACAGCAAGAAAAGATTTCTCTGTATCACGGTCTAATAGATTATTAGAGCCTTTAACGACGGCATATTCCTCCTGAATTTCATAAAACTCTTTCGAAAACATATGCTTGCCATTATGAATAAAAGAAATATAATCTGCAATTCGATCTAAATCGGTTGTAATATGAGTAGAGAATAAAATCGTTTTGTTCTCATCCTGCATCGTTTCACGTAAAAGATCGAGGAGCTCCCGGCGAAAGACTGGATCCAGCCCAGATGTAGGCTCATCCATGATCAATAATTCTGCTTGATGAGATAAAGCAAATGCAAGCGAAGCTTTCATTTTCATCCCTTTTGAAAAGGTTTTTGTCGGCTTCTTTAATGGCAGTTCAAACAAATCAATGTACCGCTTGAATGACTGTTCATCCCACTGCCGATATGCTGGTGCAATGATTTTCTTCATTTCCAGTAAAGTCAAGTGCTCATAAAAGACATTCTCATCAAAGACAACAGCCATCCTCTCCTTGATCTCCTTCTCATGCTTGCTGTAATCCAATCCGAACAGCTTAATCGTTCCTGAATCAGGCTTTATCATGTTTAAGATCATTTTTAATGTTGTTGTTTTCCCAGCACCATTCATGCCAATAAACCCGGTGACAAACCCTTTCTTAATATCCAATGATATATTTTCAACCTGAAAGCTCTTTAAAGTCTTACTGACGCTATCTAATTGAATAACTGACTCCATCTTCATTACTCCTCCTTGTATAAGATTGTAAGCATATCCTTTAGCTCCGCTAATGATATCCCTAACTCTCTACTGTTTCTGATTGCCTCCATTAACTTCTCTTCAACAACCTTCAACTTCTTCTCTCTTAAAATCTCTTGATTTTGTTCTGATACGAACGAACCTTTTCCAACAATTGAGTAAATGAACCCGGTTCTTTCTAACTCTTCATAAGCTCGTTTCGTCGTGATGACACTGATCTGTAAGCTCTGTGCAAGCTGGCGCATCGATGGAAGTGCTTCTCCTTCTTTTAAAGCACCAGTTAAGATCAAATGCTTGATTTGTTCACTAATCTGCTCATAAATTGGCATCTTAGACTGATTTGAAATGATAATTTGCATGTACATGGCCTCTTTTTAATTAATATTGTATATATACTCTATATACAATATATACACAATTCAAAATGAAATCAAACATTATTTTTAAAAACGAACGAACATTGTAAAACTGATACCCATTTAATAAAAAACAGAACACCTTATAAAGATGTTCTGTTAGATTGTAGACAAAGTCGACTTCTGACTTTGTCTACATATTTTATAAAAAGACTTATTAATAACATGAGTAACTCACAGACTGTCTTGAGAACTAGGCGTGCAGTTAAGTGAAGACCCGAATAGAACACTCGGTTCATGAGGGAACGAACGAACGAGCAAACAACGACGTATGCTTGCTTTTGTTAACAGCCTGACAGAACAGCTTATAAAGATGTTCTATACTTTAATCCATTAATGCATTCATTTGTATTAGAAAAAGTCGTATTTGTTGCTATATCTTATAAAAGTCCATAGTAATAAGGCTGTAGCGTTATAAACTACACACAGAAGATTTTTCACATTTTAGAAGTTCTAATAGCCTCAAGCATTTTATTTGCCGAGATAATTGCAGCTGGAACAATGACGAAAATGACAATGAAAATAGATAAGATATCTGTATATATGTTCCACGGTAAAAATGTATTGAAAAAGTATCTTGCCAACAACAAATACAGTGAAAAGAACACAATAGTTAAAAAGATGAATGCTAGCTTCTTCAAAACAGGTTCCCCCTAGAACAGGTAAAATACATTCTACCTTCATTATACTGAATATTCCGAACTAAATGTCGCACCCTCCAAAGTTTTTTGAGCGGATATTTTTTACTTTCTCTCACAACTTGTTATACTGAACTACAGTAAAGCAACTTTAAGGAGGAGTTTTAATGACAACGAAGCTTTTTTCACCATTTACTATTAAGGATGTAACGTTAAAAAACCGAATTGTGATGGCTCCGATGTGCATGTATTCATCTCATAATCAAGATGGAAAAGTAGAAAACTGGCACCGCACGCATTACACAAGTCGTGCCGTTGGTGGGGTTGGTCTTATTATGATTGAAGCAACAGCCGTCACACCTCAAGGACGAATTTCAATGCAAGACTTAGGAATTTGGGATGACGATCATGTGACAGGATTAAAAGAATTGACAGATTTAATCAAAGAACAAGGCGCTAAAACAGCGATCCAGCTTGCCCATGCCGGCCGGAAAGCGATTGTTGATGGTGAGATAATCGCTCCCTCCGCACTAGCTTTCAACGAGAAAATGAAACAGCCTAAGGAAATGACGATAGCGGAAATCACTGAAACAATTTCTGCCTTTCAACAAGGTGCTGACCGTGCAAAAAAAGCAGGATTCGACGTCATTGAACTCCATGCAGCACATGGCTATTTAATTAACCAATTCCTTTCTCCACTAACAAATAAGCGCACCGATGAATACGGAGGGACGCTAGAAAACCGATATCGTATTCTTCGTGAAACAATTGATGCAGTAAAAGAAGTTTGGAATGGACCATTATTGGTGCGTGTATCAGCAACAGATTATGACGAGTCAGGACTTACTGTTGAGGATTATGTTCCAATGAGCAAATGGATGAAAGAGCAGGGCGTTGATCTCATCGATGTTAGTTCAGGTGCGGTTGTCCCGGCAAGAATCAATGTGTACCCTGGCTATCAAGTTAAGCTTTCTGAAACAATTAAACATGGTGCAGAGCTTCCGACTGGTGCTGTTGGGCTAATTACAACAGGCATCCAAGCAGAGGAAATTCTACAGAATGAGCGCGCAGACCTGATATTTATCGCACGTGAACTATTGCGCGATCCATACTGGCCAAGAACTGTGGCAAAACAGTTACAGACTGAAATTTCTCCTCCGAAACAATATGAGCGAGGCTGGATTTAACATTCTTGACTAGCTAGGGAAAGCTCCTAGCTAGTTTTTTCTTTGAAACTTTTCTTTAACGCTTTCGTAAAAGAATGGAGGTGAAAAAACATGATTAGACTCAACCTATTATTTGTTCTCTTGCTCCTTACTCTATATGCAAGATATCTTGTTTATGATGCATTTGATCCACTTGTTTTTGCATCGACTTTTCTTCTGCCAATTGGATCAGTGATTATTTGGATGATCTCTAAAAAACTATCAATCAAAGAAAAAGATTATTTTCCTACTGAAGATGTTGAGTGGACATTTTTTTCTATGCAGAATACATTCCTCCAAGAAAAACCACTTTTTAAAGGGAAGATAAAAAAAGGATCCATCTTTAGGTATTTTCAGAGTCGTTGGCAGTATATTATTGCTGATCTGGTTAGCAATAGCTTTTACCTTTCGACAAAGATTAAATTAGAAGAAGGTGAATATGACGTCCGCTGGGTACGAAAAAGGAACTTCAACCAAGAAAAATGGGACATTTATAAAAATGGGCAGAAAATAGGAGAAGGACAAACTGAAATTTCAGGAAAAAATATAACGAAGCTAAAAGAAGCTATCAGCTTTGAGTTTGAAGATGATACTTATCGGACTGAGGCTAGGTCGATTAGACAGAACATTGCGGTTCTAAAGAATGGAGAGAAAGTCGGAGAATTAAACCGTGCACATGTTGTTAAAAACGTGCAAAGAATGAACGTCGATAATGACGATACCAAAGCAATAATTGCCCTACTAATTCATACATATCACTTTAAAACGAACTAAAAGGATCGCAAAATGCGATCCTTTTAGTTTACGTATTTTGTTAAGAAACCATCAATCGTCTCCCAATACAAATCTCCTGCTACTTCTTCAGCACCACCATGACCTGCACCTTCAACAATTAATTTATCTTTTGGTACATTTGCTGCTTCATATACTTCTTCTACCATAAACGACGGAACAAACGTATCCTCATCGCCATGGATAAAGAGCATAGGTGTTCTTGATTTTGCAACTTGTGCAACTGTGTCTGCTTCTCCTAATGTATAGCCAGCGCGAAGCTTTGTGACGGCTGACGAAAAGTGCATAATTGGAAATGTAGGCAAGCCAAATGTCTCTTTTAACTGATATGAAAACTCATCCCACACAGAGGAATATCCACAATCGTTCACAATTGCTTTTACGTTTGGTGGAAGTTCTTCCCCTGAAGCCATCATTACTGTAGCTCCACCCATCGATATACCATATAGCACAATTTCTGCATATGGATTTTCTGCAACAACCGTCTCTACCCACTGAACCACATCTAATCGATCATGCCAACCCATGCCGATGTAATTTCCTTCGCTCTCGCCATGACCTCTTGCATCAGGTACAAGCACATGATAGCCACGATCGTAGAATTCTTTGGCGTATTTATTCATGGACGGTGCATTGCCACTATAACCGTGGAAAACGATCGCCCATCGATTGTTTTCCTCTTCATGCATAAATCGGTATGCATTTAGCTCAAGGCCATCAAAAGAAGACGTTTTCTGAATTTGCTGTGCTTCATCAAACCATTCTTCTCTTTCTACTTTTTCTGCCTCTTCATCTGCAAACACCTCAATGGCATTATGAGGGGCTCCTAAAACCGCTGATTTATCCGTTTCTGGATTCAAAGCAAGTTGATAAAAATAATTTCCTGCAGCAAAACCAGCTACAAGGATCAGAATGAATACAATTAAACAACTATATACGAGCATTTTTTTCTTCTTTCTTAGCATAGACCCCACCCTTAACCGAAAAGATCTTTTCTTTTCATTATACAGGTATAAGTCCCTTCAGTACGACTATAAAATCCCACTCACATTTAAGAAAACCAATATGATGACTAATGGAACAATATAGCGGACTAAGAAGAACCAAACTGTAAAGAACAGGTGAAGCTTCTGCGAATTTTGGATGATTTCTTGTTGCAGTATGTCTTTTTTCATTTTCCATGATACAAAAATTGAAATAAGCAGTGCACCGATCGGTAATAAAATGTTGCTGACTAAATAATCAGCACTATCAAAGATCGACTTTCCGAATATTGTAATATCGGAAAAAACGCTAGCAGAAAGGGCTGAAGGAATACCAACAATAAAAATCGCAATTCCTATAGACCAGGTTGCCTTTACCCTCGATAGCTTTACCCTTGGCTTTACTGCAGCCACTATAATTTCTAGCATAGAAAAGGCTGAAGTTAATGTAGCAAAAAAGAACAGAGCTAAAAACAAAAATAAGAATACTTGTCCAAATACAATCTGGTCAAACACAGACGGCAATACGATAAATAGTAAACCAGGTCCTTCGGCAGGCTCAAATCCTAATGAGAAAACCGCAGGGAAGATCGCAAGACCAGCTAATACTGAAATAAACAGGTTCATTGCAACTACAGTGATTGCTGGCTGAACGATGCTTTCCTTTTTGGATAAATATGAACTATACGTAACCATTACAGAAATTCCGACACTCAGTGCAAAGAAAGATTGTCCCATTGCAAATAAGATGCTTTCGGATGTGATACTTGAGAAATTTGGTTTAAGAAAGAATATTACACCTTCTATTGCATTATCTAAGGTTAATGAACGAATAATTAAAATGATAAAAACAATAAATAATGCAGGCATTAAATATTTGTTCATTTTCTCAATGCCTTGTTGAACCCCTTTTGCTACTACGATGATCGTTAAGACAAGAAACGCAGCTTGCCCTAATAGTGCAGGTGCTGGACTAGAAACTGCTTTGTTAAACATTGCGACATATCCATCAGGGTGGTTGATAGAACCAGTGATAGCATAGTAAATATATTGTATAATCCATCCACCAATGACGCTATAAAAGGATAAAAGAATGAAACTGCTTATCATTCCTAAGTAACCAATCCAATGCCATTTTGACTTTGGTGCATGTGTTTGATAAGCACTGATTGCCTCTTTACCTGTGCTTTTCCCGATGACGAACTCAGCTAATAACAGAGGCAAACCAATTAGGATTGAAAACAAGAAAAAGAAAAGAATAAATGCTCCTCCACCACTCATGCCTGTTACATACGGTAATTTCCAAATGGCTCCCAAACCGATCGCAGAACCAGCAGCTGCTAATATAAATCCTAGTTTTGATGACCACTGCTCATTTTGTTGCATTAAATGCGCCTCCTCGTTGCTAAAATCACTTGAATGAGCTACATATAAAGAGTATTCTAACCAAAAAAGCCATTCGCATTTCAAGAAGGGACGCAAACACAACGGTTTACGCGGTACCACCCTTTTTGAAAGCAAATGACTTTCCACTCTTTGATAACGGTTTTCCCGCCTTTATGCTTGTACATAAAGGAAGCTCCAAGATTGAATTTCGTCTTATCTTTGTTGTCGTATTCTCAGCTGCCTACGACTCTCTAAAAAACAGGGAAATAAGATTTACTAGAATCTCTTCAAGGCTTTAAACATGTGATGTATAAAAGTATAAATGTGATTATATTACTAATTTCTGCTTGCGTCAATGGCAAATGAAAAATTCATGCAAATATTCAAACAGAATTAAATCTTTGTTCATTTAGTTGATGATTTGTCATGGTACATGGGTTTAGCTTGTTGGATTTTAGTTTTATCTAGCAGAAAGTCGGATTTATCTAGCACAAATCCAGATTTATCTAGCAGAAAGCCGGTTTTATCTAGCAAGTTCATGTTTTAGCACGAAAGCTACAGGGATCATTTAGAACTCCCTATGTTATCTAGCAAAATTCCGAATTTATCTAGCAGAAAATCAGATTTATCTAGCAAAACTCCGAATTTATCTAGCGAACTCATAATTTTAGCCCCAAACCTGCAGGGTTCACTCGGAACTCCCGATGTTATCTAGCAAAATTTGTAGTTTATCTAGCAAAATTTCACTTATATCTAGCACAAACTCGAATTTATCTAGCAGAAATTCAGATTTATCTAGCACAAACTCGAATTTATCTAGCAGAAATTCAGATTTATCTAGCACAAATCCAGATTTATCTAGCAAACCTACGAATTTATCTTGCAAACCACGATCATAGCTCCAGAGCTCACTTTCATACCTCCAGAACATTCGATGTTCGTAGGTTACGACCAAATTCTTTTGATTACCGGACTTGTTGAGTGATCGCAAATTGTGATTTCATATACATCTGGATTAGATAGAGCTAGCAAGTGCTCATAGCCGTACGTTTCATCAAAGTAACGTAGCAATAATGTCGTCAAGTTGCCGTGACTGACTAAAACAATGTGCTCATGAACGCTTGAGATAACCTCTTCGATGATCGATTTTGCACGTTCCACTCCTGAAGTCATCGGTTCTCCGCCATCATATGCTAGTTCGAAGTCTTCGAAAGTTTGCTTTAATTTTTCCTTCCAATCCTTATACAATGTTTCACTTAAGACTCGTTCTTTTAGCCGATCATCTTGCTTTATGGCAAGACCGCGATGTTCTGCCAATGGTTTTATTGTCGCAATGGTACGAATGTATGGGCTAGAGATAATTGTATCGATTTGCTTTCCTTCAAAGAACGTAACAAGCTGTTTGGCTTGTTGTTCACCTTCAGTTGTTAATTTCGATTCGAAAGGTTGCCCCTCTGCTTTCGCATGACGAACAAGGTAAATCGTTTTCATAATGATTGCTCCTTCTTCATCGGGATATGGATTTCCATAAAATCGTTCGCAACCATTGTTTCAGGAAAAATATTGGTCGCTTCTTCAGTAAACGGTACGATAGTTCGATGATCGTATCTAGAACTAATATGTGTTAAGCAAAGCTTAGTGACACTAGCTTCTTTCGCGGTTGTAGCTGCGTCGATTGTAGTTGAATGAAAATAGTCGTAAGCTAAAGTGCCTTCTTCTTCTGAGAAAGTCGCTTCATGAATGAGTAAATCCGCATCACGAGCAAGCTCGACAGCCGCTTGACATGTGCGTGTATCTCCAAGAATTGTTACAATTCTACCCTGTTGATCTGGACCAAGGAAATCAAGGGGATTTAAAATTTGACCGTCCACTTCAACTGTTTCTCCGTCCTTCAATCGTTTAAAATGCGGACCTGGTGCAACACCCATCTCAGCTAATTTTTCGACAAGCAATGTTCCAGGTCTATTCTTCTCTATAATCCGAAACCCAAACGATTGAATACCGTGAGATAGCTCCTTTGCTTCGACAATAAACGTATCGTCTTCAAAAACGGTTCCCGCTTCTATCTCCACTATATGTAAAGGATACTTTAAGTACGTTTTACTAATAGATAGCGTCGTTTCAACAAAAGCTTTTATACCTTTTGGACCATAAACGATTAATTCTGATTCGCCACCTTGAAAAGAACGACTTGATAAAAAACCCGGCAAGCCATATATATGATCACCATGCAAATGGGTAATAAAGATTTTTTCCACCCGTCGCGGCTTTAAGCTCGTATGTAAGATTTGATGCTGAGTCGCTTCGCCGCAATCAAATAACCAAACAGCCCCTCGCTCTTCAAGTAGCTTCAAAGCAATCGAGGTGACGTTTCGCGCTTTAGCGGGCATGCCAGCACCTGTTCCAAGAAATAAAACATCCATTTGCAAAATCCTCCTTTCTTAAAATCTATTCTCTCCATCATACTACAAATTGGACGAAAAAAATAATACAGGGTTCATCCCTGTATCAGCCTTCTTCTTCATCTTTTTTTCGCTTATGCATTTGGAGAAAATCTTTATTAAAGCTAGTTTCAGTTCCAACCTTCTCTTGTTCTTTTTTCACTTCAGCTAAAGAGTTCGCATGCTGAATAATGTCTGTTCCAAATTTAGCTTTTAATCCTTCGAGCGTTTTCATTAGCGGTTCTTTCTTTGCATCTTCCTCATAGTGAAATAAATCCAACTGCTTTACCGCTTGGTTTGGCTCGATTAAGTCTAGACCGGTAACACCTAGCAATCTAACTGCATTTCCGTTCCAATGTTTTAAAAAGAGCTGCTTTGCACCAGTATAAATTTCTTCTTCCGACTGCACTGGATATTTAAGCTTGCTCGTTCTTGTGATCGTCTTGCGATCCTTAAACCGGATCATGATGCTCAATGTGGATGCGAGGACTTTTTTTCTTTTGAGGCGTGTTGAAACCTTTTGCGCCAACCCTTCTAGCACCTTCAATAATTCATGTTGATGTGACACATCACGTGGCAAAGTTGTCGAGTTGCCAATGCTTTTAAATTCTGATGCTGCTTCAGGATCAACTGGGCGATCGTCGATTCCGTTTGCTCGATTTCTTAATCTTGGTCCATTGATTCCTAATGCAGTCTTTAACGTGTATTCATCAGCTTGAGCGAGCTTCCCAATTGTATCAATTCCAAGCGATCTTAACTTCTCACCTGTTTTCTTCCCAACTCCATGCATTTCTTCAACAGGAAGCGGCCAAAGGATATTCGGAACCTCACGTTTACGCAGTATAGTGATTCCCATTGGCTTTTTCATATCCGAGGCCATTTTCGCAAGAAATTTATTCGGAGCAACGCCGATGCTACATGGTAAATCGAGCTGTTCCATAATCCGTTTTTGGATAATATGGGCAAGTTCGATAGGCGTTCCATGCATAGTGGAATCCGTAATATCGACATAGCCTTCATCAATCGAAACAGGCTCAACAAGGGTAGCATATTGCTCTAAAATGGAAAACATCCCAAGTGAGGCTGCTCGATACCGTTCAAAATTAGGTTTTTTAATAATCAACCTAGGACATAATTTTTTTGCTTCCCAAAGAGGCATTGTTGTTTTCACACCATACTTTCGCGCTTCATAGCTACACGTTACGATGATTCCACGACGCTCCTCTGGGTTTCCTGCAATTGCAAGCGGCTTTCCTTTTAAGGAAGGATCATATGCCATCTCAACAGATGCGTAAAAACTATTCATATCGACGTGAAGAATCACTCTACCTTTTCTTTGCTTCGACTCACTCACTTTTCGACACTTCCTTTAAATTCTCTCCCATTTATCATAGCAAAAGAAGCAACTTATTGCGATTGCTTCTCCTCCTCCATATAGGCAACAATTTCTTTAATTCCGTCTAGTGACCCGACAAGTGTTGTTGCATCAATGATTGTAATCAAGCGTCCTTCCAGATTCGCCACACCGGAAAAATATTGTGTTTTGCTGTAGGCAACCAAGCCAATCTGCTTAATATCTTCACCTTGGAGATCGAGGATTTCCTTTGCCTCTGCAACAAGAATCCCGAACGATAATACACTTGTTTGCACAACGATCAATCGCACTTTCTCATCATTTACTAATGGTTCATTATGTAAAATCACACCAAAGTCGATAACGGGAATCAATTCACTCCGTACTTTTGAAATCCCCTTCACGTACACAGGAAGATGCGGAATTGGCGTCACACTTTCGACTTTCTCAATTGATAAAATATGGTCAATCGAAATCGCATACTCCTCGTTCCTCATTTTAAACACAATAACCTTTTGATTATTACTCATACAGCCACTCTCCCCTTTACGAAAACAGATATAGTACCAATATAGCATAAGATGATAGAACTATAATATAATGTAAACAATTATTCTAGTTTTAAATCTTTTGGTCGTCATTGGCTTAACAGGCTATTAAATTTCCTTGCATCAAACCAATCTCCCAATCTCTCCTTTAGTTATGAACAATAGATCTCTCACTTAATAATGCATTTCAATAATTAGTGGAGGAAGATAAATGAGAAAGAAAGATAAGAAAAGATTAATGATTATTACCATGTTAATCGGATTAGCCTCCATATTAATAGCAATAGTGAGTTTATCAGTGTACAAAAAAGAAAGCCTTCATTGGAAAATTACAAACCATTTACTGATGAATTTATGATTGGATTTGTATACGCTGTGAATAAAACAGAGAATGAAGTTATGATCGATATTTCAGAATGGGAAAAAAGGGAGCAGGATAGCACATTCGGGGATGATTATGGTTATTCCTATGCTGTAAAAATCACTCAAAAAACAAATATTAAATATGAAAATAACAGAAAAGCTTCATTTGAAAATTTACAATGATTTTAAAAATAACACCTATAAGAGGAGACACTTTTCAAGGAACTGCAAACGAGCTGATCATTTTAAATTAATTTGAATTAAACGGTAAAACAAAAAGAGAACAGAAAGAAGTAGGTTCTCTTACTTTCTGTTCTCCCTAAAACTGCTCAATAATTAATTACTCCGTTACTTCATCAATAATCGCAAGGACCAATTCTGCTAGTTTGTTAAGTTCAGCAATTGGCATTCTTTCATTTGTCGTATGGATTTCTTCATATCCAACGGATAGGTTAACTGTCGGGATACCGAAGCCAGCAATGACATTGGCATCACTGCCGCCACCGCTTTGGTGTAGTTGGGATGTACGTCCGATTTTTGCTGCTGCGCGACGTGCGACTTCAACAACATGATCTCCTGCAGCGTATTTAAATCCAGGATACATGACTTCGATTTCGACATCTGCAGCTCCACCCATTTCAGCAGCCGCACTTTCAAATGCTTCTTTCATTTTCGCCACTTGTGCTTCCATTTTTTCGCCAACGAGTGAGCGTGCTTCAGCTAAAACATCGACGCGGTCACAAACGATATTCGTTTGCTTCCCACCTTCAAAACGGCCGATATTCGCTGTTGTTTCCTCATCAATACGTCCTAGAGGCATTTTTGCTACAGCTTTTGCAGCAATTGTAATTGCAGATACACCTTTTTCAGGAGCCACTCCAGCGTGAGCTGTTTTTCCATGGATCACAGCTTTCACCTTTGCTTGTGTAGGTGCGGCAACAATGATATTACCAACTAGGCCATCACTATCTAGTGCATAGCCGTATTTCGCCACAATACGCTCTGGCTCTAATACCTTTGCTCCAACAAGGCCAGATTCTTCTCCAACTGTGATGATGAATTGAATCGTACCATGTGGGAGGTTTTCTTCTTTAAGTACACGAACGACTTCAAGCATAGCAGCCAGTCCAGCCTTGTCGTCTGCCCCTAAAATCGTCGTCCCATCTGTGACAACATATCCATCTTTAATCGATGGCTTAATTCCATTCCCAGGTACAACAGTATCCATATGGGATGTGAAATAAATTGGATCGACGCCGTCTTTTGTCGCTGGCAATGTGCAGATTAAGTTCCCTGCTCCATGACCAGTTTGTGCCATCGTATCATCCTCATATACTTCAACGCCAAGGTCTGTAAACTTTTGTTTTAGTACTTTTGCAATTTCTGCTTCAAACTTTGTTTCAGAATCAATTTGTACAAGCTCTAGAAACTCCTGTAATAATCTTTCTTCATTTAACATTCTTCCATCCTCCAACTCTATCAACTATGTAGATGGTTGCCACCAATATCGCGACAACCTTTGCCTTTTAGTATACTCCTGCTAGTCGTTTACTTCAAACTTGTTTATAGCGGGATGTTGCCATGCTTCTTCTTCGGTCTTGATTCTTTCTTATTACGAAGCATTTCAAGCGCTTGAATGATTTTAATTCTCGTTTCTCTTGGATCAATGACATCATCGACCATTCCCCGACTTGCGGCCACATATGGATTGGCAAATTTCTCGCGATACTCTTCAATTTTTTGTGCCCTTGTTTCTTCAGGATTAGCGCTATTCTGAATTTCTTTCGCAAAAATAATATTCGCTGCCCCTTGTGGTCCCATTACCGCCACCTCCGCATTTGGCCACGCGTAAACGAGATCTGCTCCAATTGATTTACTATTTAGGGCAACATAAGCACCACCGAATGCTTTACGCAAAATGACTGTTAGCTTCGGAACGGTTGCCTCAGAATATGCGTAAAGAATCTTCGCTCCATGGCGAATGATGCCCCCATGCTCCTGCTTTACTCCAGGGAAGAATCCTGTTACATCCTCAAATGTAATGAGCGGAATATTGAATGAATCACAAAATCGGATAAAACGCGCTGCCTTATCTGAAGAATTAATATCAAGTCCGCCTGCCATCACCTTTGGTTGGTTGCATATTAACCCAACAACCTCCCCTTTAACACGTGCGAGCCCAATGACAATATTTTTCGCAAAATCCTTTTGAACTTCCATGAAAGAGTCTTCATCCACTACTTGTTCTACTACTTTACGAACATCGTATGGTCGAATTGCATCAAAAGGAATCACATCGGTTAAATTCGGACGATAATTCTCTTCCTCATCCCTCGATAGTATAGACGGTTTTTCCTCGTTATTTTGAGGTAAGTAGCTTAGGAGTTGTCGCACTTGCTTAATGACTTCTTCTTCTGATTCTCCTTTAAAATGTGCGTTCCCACTAATTAAATTATGGACATCCGCACCACCAAGATCCTCCGAAGAAATTTTTTCACCCGTTACTGTTTCAATGACTTTTGGACCTGTAATGAACATTTGACTTGTCTTTTCCACCATGAAAACGAAATCTGTAATCGCTGGTGAATAAACGGCTCCTCCCGCACATGGGCCCATGATGACGGAGATTTGTGGAATCACTCCTGAATAAATCGAATTCCGATAAAAAATATGTCCATAACCATCTAGGGAGACAACCCCTTCTTGGATACGCGCTCCTCCTGAATCGTTTAATCCAATAATTGGCGCGCCATTCTCAGCAGCTAGATCCATGACATTGGCAATCTTCTTCGCATGCATTTCCCCTAATGCCCCACCGAATACAGTGAAATCTTGAGAAAATAAAAAGATTGGCTTACCATTCACCTTTGCATACCCTGTTACAACACCATCACCCGGTCCACTTTGTTTATCCAAACCAAAATCAGTGCTTCGATGCTCAATAAATGGATTTAACTCAACAAATGTCCCCTGGTCTACAAGCAATGCAATTCTTTCTCTTGCCGTTAATTTTCCTTTTTCATGCTGTTTAACAATTCGTTCGTCTCCGCCTCCAAGTTCGACTTCTCTTCTTCGGTCATACAAATCATTGATCTTCTCATAGATGTCTGCCATGTTTATTTCTCCATCTCCTTCTTCTCACATAGTTCAAATAAAACACTTCCTGTCGATTTGGGATGCATAAACGCAACATCTGCTCCTCCCGCTCCTCGTTTAGGTGTTTCATTGATCATTTTGATTCCTTTATCTTTTATTTCTTGAATTCTTTCTTCAATCGAATTTACTTGAAACGCTACATGATGTAACCCTTCGCCTTTTTTGTCTATGAATTTCGATACAGCGCTTTCATTATTCGTTGCTTCAAGTAATTCTAGCTTTGTCTCCCCAGCTTTTATAAAAGCAACTTTTATATGCTCACTTTCCACCACTTCAATTCCAAGCAGCTCTAGCTTCAAGACATCTGTATAAAAGGGCAATGATTCCTCAATGGACCTTACCGCAATTCCAATATGATCGACTTTCTTCATCATCTGCCGTCCCCCGTTTATTCAAAAATTAAAATAATCTTAACCTTATTACTATTCTCTAAAAATGTCGAATATCCTTTTTATTGTTCTATGTTCATTTTCTTAGTAAAATAATAATTAAGAGATTTTGTACAGGGGGTTTTAAAATGTCTAAGAAAGCACAAAAAGTGATTGTCTATACGATGATCTTCATCATGTTAATTTCTACATTATTAATGGGACTGACAATGTTTTTCTAAAAAACATCATTTCTCATACTAAAAAACCGGTGAATCATTCAAGATGCTTTGAATGACTCACCGGTTTAATTCTTACGAGTAAAGGTACCTGTCCCTGTGGACCTCCTAGGATTGGTCGCTCGGACAGGCATCGATTCACCTCAAGATTCACATAAAATATTTGTGGAATCTTTTCTTTTGAAATGCCGAGAATTCATTTAGATTTTCCGAAAAGTATAATTTGTTCCATATTTTATCATATATATAGAACCCTTTCTTGCCTTGAAAATAATAAGAAAGTTTAAATTCTTTGTATTGTGAGATTTCAGGGTCTAGTTCATTATCACCTTTATAAAACTTAACCCTTCTGACAATACCGTATGCTCCATCGTCAATTGTCTCTATTTTAATTCGATATTCTTCCCCCATCTTAATTAAATGATTGATTGCAAACTCTTGATCTTTGATTAGGAGTTTACGTTGTGAATACGGACCGAGAATAAAAAATAACATAGCAATAATGGTAAATATAACTGGAATTATTTTAATTACCTCCCTTTTACGAATTGATAATATACACTTAGAGAAGTTTAAATCAAATTTGTTACAAATTTAATTCTCTATGGAACTTATTCTTTATACCTAGCCTATTAAATTGCTATATATTCAACTCGCACTTTAGGACCCCAATATATGAATTTTTTTGCTAATCTCTTTTCTACTTTAAAAATTCTACCTAAGCCGTATGCCACCCCTTTACCTATTGAAAAATCCCCTAACATAAAAAATGCGGAATTTACCAATGAAAAAGTGTAGCAGAAATTCTTACCTTTAATCCCAAACGTGTGAAATATTGTTTAGTTACTATTTCTACTTGAGGCTTTATTTTTGCACCATTAAGCATTCTATACGCTTTTTGAGATTTTCCAAAAGCTTTAATAAACTTATTGATTTGAGCTAAATAGGGTATAGACATAATTATTAAATCGATTGCATTTGCTAAAATATCTTTTCTAATACTCCATAGACCATCCGGATCCACATTCATCACCGGATTATTATTCCCATAATTATAACCATTCAAAGTAACCGGATTTGTCAAGTCTCCTCTGACAGGATCCCGTGCCATAAAAACGCCATTGCCTGGATTATAATACCTCGCCATCAAATAATACAGCTTCGTATCTTCATCATAGCGGTAGCCTGCATAACGGTATGGGTTAACTTCCGCCATTTCCCCACTCTGCGATAAAATATTCCCCCATGCATCGTACATGTAAGAAGCAACAACCTGACCGCTTCCATCGGTCATCGCCAACACATCACCGAGGTAGTTCGTCAAGTAGTAGTAATTGACCCTTTGTATGTCACCGTCAATGGAATGCCCTTGTCATCGTACGTGTATGCCTTTTCTACTTCTAGTCTACTATTTTCTTCATAAAGGACATGGTTGCTATCACCATCGTAATAATAAAAAGTTCGCCCCTTACTGTCGCTACTGAAGATTCTTCTGCCAGCTTCGTCATAATTATAGCTAGCAATGACTTGACCACTCTTATTTTTGATTTCAACTAGCTGATCAAATTCATTGTATTTAAATGTGCGCTCTCCATCCGAAGTAAGATTTCCGTTCGCATCGTATGTGTAGTGCTGTGAACCTACTTGAATCAATTGGTTAGCAGCGTTGTACTTCGATGTAACCTCAGTCGTTTGACCGCCTTTTTTCGTTTGTTTTGTTATTCTATTGCCGACTTTATCGTAAGCATACGTGATTTCCGTTCCATCTGGCAATGTTTCCTTAACAAGTTGGTTCAGCTCATCATACTCGTAATCTGTAACACCATTATCTGATGTAATCGATGTGATCGAGTGATTCGCATCATAATCATATTGGAAGGTACGAAATGTTTCATTGGCTATGAGGCTTAATGTTTCACTTTTCAGCCTTCCATGCTCGTATTCCTTCACTAGTTTATTATTATTTTTAAAGACAACTGAGACAGGAAGCCCTGATTTATTATAATCTAAGGATGCGAGATTTTCTCCATTCAACCTGATCGCTGTCGTTTGATAGGCATCAGTGCTATCAAACGCAATCTGATTCCATCCGTTAAATGCCGGAAATAGGCTCTTCCCCTTTATATGTGTAGGAAATCAATCTTGCTCTGCTGTCAGGCGCGATGGATTTAACCAATCCGTTATCGTAATAGGAAATGGCTTTCGGTGAACCTGATTCATCATAAATAATCTGGTCATCTCCATCATTTTCATATTTCCACTTTACTTTGCCATTGGCAAGAACTGTACTGCTTGCATTTTCCTCATCTTGTTTGTACTCAATTTTGTCTCCATTCGGTTTTGCGACTTCCGTTATGTTCCCGTTTGTATCGTATTTAAATGTTGTAGCTTTTCCTAATGCATTTGTTTCTTTTTCAATTAAATTTTGGCCATTGTATTGGTAATCTGTTTTTTCACCTGCTGCATTTGTGATTGAGAGTAAATTACCGTTTTTATCATAGCCATAGCTTGTCTGATTGTTTTTCGCATCTGTCACTTTTTCCAAGGTTTCTTATTATTTCATTCCTTTAAAACTACTTTTTATAATCAGGTATTGCTCCATTTCTTGTGTAAAGTGAAGAAGAGCTGCGCGGTACTCAAATTCTTCTCTTGTTTTAGGCAACTCCATATTTTGAAATTGTTCCTTCATCTCTAAAAGCTTTTGCAAGAATCGTTTCGCCGTATTACCCGGATGAACATTCTCTGCTAATTCTTCTACAAAATCGGCGATCATCTCGCCTTGTTCTAATGTTAAGGAAATGGAAATAATACTAGGAAGGACACGCTCCATAATCTCAAATTGCTTTTCTCTCATGCGAAAATAGTGATAATATGCAGTATCCTGCTGTGAAATGCGGTTTTCTGTATCCTTTAAAGCTAAAGATTTGGCTTCTTGAATCAATTCATATGTTTCAGTTAATTCGCTTCCATCCCAATCTCCTTCATTTGTACGCAAATACTTGACCATCTCATGTAAAATGATCTTAAAGTTCTCTTCAATCTTAACCTGATATTCTTCCATCTTCTGATCTACACTTGGCATGTATAAATTTGCAATAAGAGCAACGCCAATTCCGATGATGATCAGTCCTATTTCATTTAAAAACAATGCAATAGTCACTTCACCCGCAGAGTAAACATGAAGAATAATAACTGTACTTGTCACGATTCCATCATTGATCTTTAAAGCAACAGCTATCGGAATAAATAATAGGAGCACTAGCCCAATAATAAACGGATGGTAAGCAAAAACTTCAAACATACCTGCTGCAAAGAACATCCCGAGCACACATGCAGCAAACCTCGCCCAAGAAGCTGTTAATGATCGCTTCTTCGTTACTTGTATACATAGCACCGTCAAAATCCCCGCTGACACATAGTACTCTAACCCAAGCATCTGTGCAAGCATGATCGCAATCGTTGCACCAATGGCAGTTTTTATCGTTCGATACCCAATTTTAAACTTCATTTACAAACCCCTCTATGTATCACTGATCCTAATATACGAACCAGTCATTGATGTCAATATGATAGTATTATTATATAGTTATCAACAAAGGTGTAAAGAGAAATACAACCCATCTTCACTTTATTATGAATACATTTCTATTAAAGAGTCACAAACATTATACCCAATTCAAGAAGAAATGTATGTGTAGATTGCATCAATTTTACCTTTTAATATATAAAAAAGGAGTGATCCCCATTCAAATTAAAGAGAATGATCCATATCTTTATTTTTTGTTAGAGCCTAAACAAGTTCTAATCACTAGATTCGACCGTCCACACTACATAACTGAACGAGAGATAGACTTCGAATCATATGAACTAGAAATGGATGAAGATTTTGATTCCTTTGATCATCATAATCGCGAACCTATGAATGGATTTAGTTATGTATTTAATGAGAGTACGCTTGCTTATGTAGTCAATCAAATTAATAAGTATGTCTGAAAGCATCAACTAAGCAATGATTATCAATTAGGCGGTCCGATTCATCTTGTTAGTACGGAATCAACTGCTGGTACAGTCAAAATCGGACTGCCCTTTCCAAAATCAGTCATTTGTTTTCCAGACTTTTTATCTGTTGGACCAATTTTGAAACTACACAGTACAGAGGGGCAAAAACAACGAAGAGAATGGCTCTTTGACAATATAAATTTAGGTATGGAGCCTATAGATTATGACATAAAGCATCAAAGCGCCATTCATTTTATTGAAGATATGAAAGATGAAAAGCCTATCTATATTTGGTATGGAGATAATATAATCGAGCAAATGGCATTGCGATACTTTATCTACTTATTAAAGTACAAAACCAACGAGATTTATTTAGTTCATACAACAAAGCTTTCTCAACAACTATTTAACGAGACAATTATACATACTGGACATATTGAACCTGATAAAATAAATAAAATCATTCAATATGCCTGCCCTTTATCAACTTGGGAGAAAGAAGAACTTTTAAAAGAATGGGTCATTCTCAATCAATCAGATTGTTTATTACGGATTTGGGAGGAAGATACAATCAAAGAAGTCGAGAACACTTACTATGATGGATCCATTTTATACAGTTTAAAAAAACTTCTTTCTCAAAAAGAACAGAATAGCTATATTGCAGTAGGTACTTTACTTGGGGAAATACTTGAAGATCATAGAGATGCAGATCCTTTTTATCTTGAATACCGTATTCGCAACCTCATATATGAAGGGGTTCTTGATATTAAAGGAATTCCTAAATCAATGCTCCATTATAGCGTCAAGTTCAAAGTCTAAAAACCAATCCTCCTTTGAGCTCTTAAGGTTCGTAAGTAGCCCTTAAAAACATGTAGACAAAGTCAAAATCGACTTTGTCTACATACTCAGGCTATTCTATATTTTTATAGAAAAACCTTTTTCATTATAAGATCTTCGCTAAAAAGTCTTTTGCACGATCTGATTTTGGGTTTTCGAAGAATTCAACTGGTGGGGCGTCCTCTACAAGTTGGCCTCCGTCTAAAAACAATACGCGGTCTGCTACTTCCTTAGCAAAGCCCATTTCATGGGTTACGATTGCCATTGTCATTCCGGTATGTGCTAGTGATTTCATTACATCGAGTACTTCCTTAACCATTTCTGGGTCAAGTGCTGATGTTGGTTCATCGAAAAGCATAACATCAGGTTTCATCGCCAGTGCTCTAGCAATTGCCACACGTTGCTTTTGTCCACCTGATAGGCGATTCGGATACACTGCAGCCTTTTCTAATAGTCCTACTCTTTCTAAAAGTGCAATGCCTTCTTTTTCAGCATCCTGCTTCGAAATTCTTTTCACCTTCATTGGCGCATATGTTAAATTCTCTAGTACCGTTTTATGAGGAAATAGGTGAAAATGTTGAAAAACCATCCCAACATTCTCACGAACTTTCATAATATCTGTTTTCTTGTTCGTTACTTCTTGCTCTCCAATCCAAATATGACCGGATGTCGGTTTTTCCAATAAGTTAATGCATCGTAAAAAAGTCGACTTTCCTGATCCCGACGGACCGATGATTGCAACGACTTCTCCATCCTTTATCGAAGTCGTGATGCCTTTTAATACTTCAAGCTTGCCGAAATTCTTGTGTAAGTTTTCAATTTTAATCACTTCGTCTCATCCTCTTCTCAACATATTTACCAAGGAAGGTCAACGTAATGACCATGAGGTAGTAAATGATTCCGGCTAGTATTAATGGCTCTAAGAAGCTGTATTTATCTGCCCCGACGATGTAGGCACGGCGCATGATGTCCATAACCCCGATCGTTGTAACAATCGCAGACTCCTTCGTTAATGTAATAAATTCATTCATTAATGCTGGCAAAATGTTTTTCATCGCCTGAGGCAAAATAATGTTTAACATCATCGGACGGTATGGTACACCTAATGCCATCGATGCTTCACTCTGCCCTTTATCAACCGCAAGAATTCCTGCACGAATAATCTCTGAAATGTATGCTGCCGAGTTTAATCCGAATGTAAGAATCGCAGCCATAACAGGTTCAATCTGATAGCCTAATAATTGTGGTGAACCGAAATAGATAATCATCAGCTGTAAAACCAACGGTGTTCCCCGGAAAATAGAAGTATAAGCATCTGCTAGCCAACCTAATGGCTTTACTGAGCTAATCTTGAATAACGATAAAATGACACCGAGAATAAAACCAAAAATCGCAGCCAAACTGACTATTTGGAGCGTGACTGTTATTCCCTTTAATATAAATGGCAAGGAAGGCATGATTGCTGTAAAGTCAAAATTCATGTAAAACAAATCCTCTCATAGACTAATGGACTATGTTCTCTTATGTGAAAATACGTTCAGAAGAAGGTTCTTCTGAACGTATTTTCTTAAAATTAAATGAATGATTTATTCACCTGCAAACCATTTCTTAATAATCTCTTCTAGTTCACCGTTTTCAATCATTTCTTGAAGAGCTTTATTAAACTCTTCTGTTAATTCACTTTCTTTCGGGAATGCAATCGCATAGCCTCCATCAGCGTCTTCAATCGTAAATCCTGCTAAATCAGGGTTGTTTTCTAAGTGACCCGCTGCCACTGTGTCTTCAATGATTGCAGCATCTAAACGACCAGATTTAATTTCTTGAAGCAATTCAGGAATTCGGTTTCTCGTATCAACTGTCAAATCAATCTCTTCAGCTAATTCGTCTGCCTTGTCTTTTTGAATCGATCCTAGTTGTGCACCAATTGTTTTGCCATTTAGATCTTCAATTGTTTCAAATCCACTATCTGCATTAGAAACAATTACATGTTTAGAAGTATAGTAGATTTCACTGAAGTCAACATTTTCACGACGTTCATCCGTAGCTGACATCGCTGAAAGTACAAAATCAACTTGTCCTGTATTTAACGCTTGTATCAATCCAGCAAACTCCATATCCTCAATCTCAAATTCATAGCCTAGCTTTTCAGTAATTGCTTTTGCAATATCCACATCTAATCCAATGATTTCTTCACTTACTGCTGTGTCTATATATTCGAATGGTGGATAATCAGCTGACGTTCCCATTTTTAGAACTTTTTTTTCTGCTTCTCCAGCATCTGACCCTGTGTTTCCTTCTGAACCGTTATCGCTTGTTCCACATGCTGCTAAAAAAAGCACTGCAAATGCAACAAACAAGAATGAAAATAATTTCTTCATTCGTATATCCTCCTGTCTATTTCTATATTATCATAGTAATCTAATTGTATTTTCGATTCGATACAATTAATAATTATTCATATAAATGTATTTTAACACATATTTATTCAGATGCAATATTATTTTACAAATATTATTCTATACAAAATAAATTAAATATTCAATTTATTTATTTGTGAAAAAAAACCGGCTTAAGAGCATTTCTTAAACCAGCTTTATGCTTTTATTAATATTCTTCACAATGTTGTTCAAAAGCTGCTTGCAACTTTTGAACGACTTCCATCGGCTCATGCCCTTCAATTTCATGACGTTCAACCATTGTAATGATTTTTCCGTCCTTTAACAAAGCAAACGAAGGTGATGATGGTGGATAATCAGTAAAGTAAGAACGAGCAGTTGCTGTTGCTTCCTTATCTTGTCCTGCAAATACAGTTACAAGATGATCTGGCCGTTTATCATAATGCACAGAATGCATCGCAGCTGGTCTTGCAATCCCGCCTGCACAGCCACACACTGAATTCACCATCACTAATGTTGTACCTTTTTTTGATAAAGCTTCTTCTACATCTTCACTCGTTTTTAATTCTGAATAACCAGCATAAGTTATCTCTTTTCTTGCTTGTTGAACCACATCATTCATAAATAGATTAAAATCCATATTCATTGATGCCTCGGCTCCTTTCGCTCTTTAAATGATTGATACTACTATCATAACAAGAGAAAACCTATTATTACAATCAAGAGTGCTTAAAAATAGGTTTTGCTCATCATTTTTTTGGGGATAGTATAGCAGACACCTAGATTCCCTATAACTATTCCCTAATCACTAAGCAAGAGCTCTCAATCCCTAGAGCGTTTGCTTAGTCTTTCTTTTCGTAAATAGTGAATAATTGATCAACAGCTGCAGAAACTGTCTGATTCCCTGAGGTCACATTGTTTTGAACAGTTGGCAATGCTTCCTTAACTGCACTATTTTGAAAGAATCGATATTGAAGGTGATCAACAATCATCGATTGTAACCAATCCTTCGTCTGAATTCTCCTTCTCTCTTCTAATACGCCTGAAGAAGATGTCGCTTGTTTAAATTGTTGAATAACTGCCCAGATTTCACTAATTCCTTCATGGTAAAGGGCTGAGCATGTATAGGCTTTCGTTTGCCACCCTTTTGTCGCAGGTTGTAAGAAATGCAGAATACGTTCGTACTCTGATTTTGTTTTTACTGCTTGCGCTCTATTTTCTCCGTCCGCTTTATTCACCACAATTGCGTCCGCAAGCTCCATAATGCCTTTTTTCATTCCTTGAAGCTCATCTCCTGCACCTGTTAAAACAAGTAGCATGAAAAAATCCACCATTTCACGAACAATGACCTCGCTTTGACCGACACCTACAGTTTCAACGATGATCACATCACAGCCAAATGCCTCGCATAATAACATTGTTTCCCGTGTTTTTCGATGTACTCCCCCTAATTTTCCTGAGGATGGGGATGGACGAATAAAAGCAAGCGGATGACGAGAAAGCTGCTCCATTCTTGTTTTATCTCCTAAAATGCTTCCCCCACTAACACTTGAGCTAGGATCAACAGCAAGCACAGCTACTTTCAAGCCAAGATCGCAGAGCTGCATCCCGAACGATTCTATAAATGTGCTTTTACCTGCACCAGGCACACCTGTAATTCCGATTCGAATGGCATTACCCGTTTTAGGGAGAATCTCATGCAGCAAGCTTTGTGCTTGGTGAAAATGATGTTCTGCATTGCTCTCAATTAAGGTAATGGTTCTGGCAAGCGCTGCTCGATCTCCATTTACGAGCCCTCTTTCTAATTGAACGAGATCGAGCTCTTGTTGCTGCTTTCGGCGAAATTTCGTTTTTTTATATCCTATAGGCTTAGGGTCCTCTCCACTCTGCCGTATAGATTTATCTCTCATTCCGCCGACACTTCCTCATAGCCTAATCTATCGTAAATTTTTCTAATTACCTTTTGTGCGGCCACTGGAATAACTGTCCCTGGACCAAAGATGGCAGCAGCCCCATTATTCAATAAGAAATCGTAATCTTGAGCTGGAATAACTCCGCCTATGACGACAAGAATATCTTCACGTCCTAGTTTTTTGAGCTCTTCAACTAGCTGAGGGAGCAAAGTTTTATGTCCAGCAGCTAGCGAACTAAAACCAACGACATGGACGTCATTTTCGACAGCTTGCAAGGCTGTTTCTTCAGGAGTTTGGAAAAGTGGGCCAATATCAACATCAAACCCTAAATCACTAAATGCAGTCGAAATCACTTTTGCTCCACGGTCATGTCCATCTTGTCCCATTTTTGCAATGAGGATCCTTGGGCGTCTTCCTTCATTTCCAAGAAATTCATCTGTCATTTCTTTCACTTCAGCAATTGCTTCCTCATTTGAATAAGCAGAGCTATACACACCACTTATAGATCGGATCATTGCTTTATGCCTTCTTGCCACTACCTCAATTGCATCAGATATTTCACCCAGTGTCGCCCGAGCTCGAGCTGCTTTTACTGCGAGATCAAGAAGATTGCCTTCTCCCGTTTCACAGGCTTTAGTGATTGCGGCTAGTGCTACTTGTACTTCTTTCTCATCACGACTTGCCTTTAATTGCTCTAATCTTTCGATTTGCTTCAATCGAACGGCTGTGTTGTCGATATCTAAAATTTCGATTGGCTCTTCTTGTTCTAAACGGTATTTGTTCACACCGATAATGATTTCCTCACCAGAATCAATTTTCGCTTGACGTTTGGCTGCTGCCTCTTCGATTTTCATTTTCGGAAGGCCCGTCTCAATCGCTTTTGCCATGCCTCCAAGACTTTCAATTTCCTCTATATGAACCCAAGCCTTTTCAATTAATTCATTTGTTAATGCTTCTACGTAGTAAGAACCGCCCCACGGATCAATAACATCCGTAATGCCCGTTTCCTCTTGTAAGTAAAGCTGTGTATTGCGGGCAATTCTTGCAGAGAAATCCGTTGGCAACGCAATTGCTTCATCCAATGCATTCGTATGCAATGACTGCGTATGTCCCATCGCCGCCGCATGCGCCTCAATTAATGTTCTAGTAACATTATTAAATGGATCTTGCTCTGTTAAGCTCCATCCCGAAGTTTGTGAATGTGTCCTTAATGCCATCGCCTTGTCATTTTTAGGATCGAAGGTTTTCATCATTTTTGCCCAAATGAATCGTGCTGCACGCATCTTAGCAACTTCCATAAAGTAATTCATGCCAATTGCCCAGAAGAACGACAACCTTGGTGCGAACACATCAATGTCAATTCCCGCTTTGATTCCAGTGCGTACATATTCCAATCCATCAGCTAGCGTATATGCAAGCTCTAAATCAGCAGGTGCTCCAGCCTCCTGCATATGATAGCCAGAAATGCTAATGCTATTGAACTTTGGCATATACGTAGACGTGTATTCAAAAATATCTGCGATGATTTTCATCGACATTTCTGGAGGATAAATGTACGTATTCCGAACCATATATTCTTTTAAGATATCGTTTTGAATCGTTCCTGAGAGCTTTTCTTGACTAACGCCTTGTTCCTCGGCAGTCACGATGTAAAAAGCCATAATCGGTAGAACTGCACCGTTCATCGTCATTGAGACAGACATCTGATCAAGCGGTATGCCATCAAAAAGTATTTTCATATCCTTAATTGAATCGATTGCAACTCCCGCTTTACCTACATCTCCTACAACACGAGGGTGATCTGAGTCATAGCCACGATGTGTCGCTAAGTCAAAAGCGACAGATAATCCTTTCTGTCCCATTGCAAGGTTTCTGCGATAGAAGGCATTGCTTTCCTCAGCAGTCGAAAAGCCTGCATATTGCCGTACAGTCCACGGTCGATTTACGTACATTGTTGGATAAGGACCTCTTGTAAATGGAGCAATTCCGGGATAAGAATCCATATGTGTAGCAGAGGCGATATCGTCTTTTGTATATAATGACTTAATTTTAATTTCTTCGTTTGTTTCAAATAATAACTCGTCAAGATCAAGTTTTACTTGCTCATGGACAGATTGTCGATCTTGGTTATTCTTATTCATTTTGATTGAGTGAAAATCTGGTTTACTCATCCCTCATTCACCTCCATTTCTTCTAAAAGTAGCTTGCATTCACGATAACAATTGCTTCCAATATGAATGAATTTATCGATTTCAACAGGTGCGAAAGCTTCACTATTCTTACCAGCAACGTAGACTGCTTTTACATTTGCAGCCTCTTTTACAATTGATAAATAAGTTGAACCATTCTTATCATACTCTTCATCAGATCCGCATACGACGATCCATTTAGCTTTTGTCTCATTCAAATAATTAGTCACATCAGCTGTTGAATGGATCGGTTTACTGCGTTCAATGTCGACACCTGCTGGAGAATAGAAGCTCGCAATAAAATCTGCCCTTGCTTTATGTGTTTTTAAATCACCTAAGCAAAGTAATCCTAACGTCGAATTTTTACCGGATTGACGCAAGTTTTCGGCTTTTTCTCGTAATTGTTCATATGGGACAGATAATCGTTCTTGTTTCAGATTAGGAATACTGATCATCGTTTGCGTCTGCTCATTTAGCTGCAACGGCTTATCTTGAGGGTTAGCATACATATTTGTTCCAATGATGCTTTTCTTTCTCATATATGTCTGCTCTAGTCTTGCCTGTAAGACTTCTTCTATTTCATTTTGGATCAACCCTTTTGCAAGCGACGCCTCATACCCACCATGCTCTTCCACCTTCAAGAAATACTCCCATGCGCTATTCGCAATTTCTTCTGTTAGAGCTTCAATATAATAAGAGCCACCACCAGGATCATATACATGTGAAAGATTTGATTCATGTTTTAAAAGCAATTGTACATTGCGAGCGATTCGCTCAGATGAAGGTGTCGTTTTCCCAGTAATCGCATCAAATGGGCGAACATGTAGATACTCCACACCGCCTACTACTGCCGCGAATGCTTCATTCCCAGAACGCAGCATATTTACATATGGATCATACTTCGTTTTCGTAAAATGAGATGTAGCCGCGGTAATGGTCATGCCTCTATTTTGTGGGAGCACATCATATGCTTCAGCAATTTTGCTCCAAAGCATCCTCGCTGCACGTAGCTTTGCAACCTCAGTGAAAAAAGCAGCTCCTATCTCAAATTTAAAAATAAATGTTTGAAATATATCATCAAGTGAACAATTCTGCTGCTTCAACTTTTCTATGTATTCCACTCCTAATGCAAGTGCTATGGCAATTTCTTGCGAAGCACTCGCTCCAGCTCTATGAAAAGGAGACGCATCGATCATGACTGTTTTTATATTTGACGAGACCTGAATCGCTTCTTTTATGCAATTAGTCCATTCACTCTTATGATTCACTAATGGATTATACGCAATATACCCAGTTGCCTTATTTTTAGAAGACTCGTTATTTAACAACTGCACAAGCTCACGAAAAGGTGAATTTACTTCAAGTGCAAATGTCTGTCTTCCCCCTTGCTTTTTTAACACAGCCATGATCTCTTCAGCTGTCATACCATCTGTATCAAAGGAAATCGTTGTTTGCCCACGTTCCAACGCGGTTGAAAGTTGCTGACTCAGCTCATCAACACTTTCTCCTTTAATTGTTTGAGCAACCTCCCAGCCCTTCATTCCATTTCCGCGACGAAAGTCAGCCGCACCTGGAAACTGGCTTAGTCCATCCCAGTTGTCACCTTTCAAGTAAAGCGTTTTCAATTGTATGCCTTCAATTGTTTTTTTAGCAATTGAGTGAAGTGGCTTTCCTTTTATAGATGAAACTGCTTTCTCTTCCCATTGCTGTTCTGTTGCATTTTCAAACTGTACATGCATCATCTTATTTATATCCATATTGTCTGCCAAGCTCTCCTTGACAGCTCTCCCCCCTTCAAACGTAAAAATGAATTGTTGCTTGAAGTAAAAAACAAAAAATATTCTAATAATATAATTTATTTTAGTACACATGGAATAAACAAGCAATCATACGAGGGCAATCTTAGTTATACAAAATGAAAAGATAACATTCGATTATCACTTTAGCCGAGCGCTTCAATCAGGTAATGCTTCCACACCATAAGATTAAGAACTGTAGCTAGCCTGTCTTTGACTTATAATTTGAAGAGCAAGTCAATGAAGTAGTTAGTAGGAATCACAGGCACTCTGCTGATCAACCTTTTTATCGAAGAATTAATTTACATATAAAAAAACAGCCCGACGAAATTCGCCTTGGGCTGTTTTATAAGGATAAAGAGACGTCTCCCTTTTTATCCATTAATAGACAGATGTGTTTTCCTTAGAAGTGTTTTCTAAGATTTCTTTCACACGTTGTAGGAATTGGCCACATACAAGACCGTCTAATACGCGGTGGTCAAGAGACATACATAGGTTAACCATATCACGTACAGCAATCATGCCGTTGTCCATAACAACTGGGCGCTTCACGATTGATTCAACTTGAAGAATCGCAGCTTGTGGGTGATTGATGATTCCCATTGATTGAACTGAACCGAATGAACCAGTGTTGTTTACAGTGAATGTACCACCAGACATTTCAGCGCCAGTTAGTTTACCAGCACGTACTTTTCCAGCTAGTTCACCAATTTCACGAGCGATGCCTTTGATTGTTTTTTCGTCAGCATTGCGAATAACTGGAGTGTAAAGAGCATCTTGAGTCGCTACAGCGATGTTTAAGTTGATGTCTTTCTTACGTACGATTTTATCGCCAGCCCACATAGAGTTGATTTCTGGGTACTCTTTAAGCGCTTGAGCAACAGCTTTTACGAAGAAAGCGAAGAAAGTAAGGTTGAAACCTTCTTTTTTCTTGAACTCACCTTTGATTGAGTTACGGTACTCAACAAGGTTTGTTACGTCAACTTCCATCATTGTCCAAGCATGTGGAGCTTCGTGCTTACTCTTAAGCATGTTTGCAGCGATCGCTTTACGCACTCCAGATACAGGGATTTCTTCATCTCCTGGTACTACAGGAACGTTTGTAGCAGCAGCTTTAGCTGGTTTAGAAGCCTCAGCTTTTGGAGCAGCAGCCTTAGGAGCTTCTGCTACTTTTGGTGCTTCTTCTTTAGGAGCAGCTGCAGCAGTTGGAATGTTTCCAGACTCGATGATTTGTTGAATGTCTTTACGAGTGATTCTTCCGCCTGCACCTGAACCAGTTACTTGATTAAGGTCGATACCGTGCTCTTGAGAAAGCTTTAATACTGCTGGAGAGAAGCGTCCACGTGGTGCGTCAGCATTTGGAGCTGAAGCTGGTGCAGTTGTTGCTGCTTGTGTGCTTTCTTCAACTTTAGGCTCTTCCGTTTTTGCTGGTGCTTCAGCAGCATCAGAAGACCCACCTTCTGTTTCAATAGTTAGGATGACTTCGCCTACTTCGTAAGTTCCATCTTCCTCAGCGATTAACTCTTTAATTACTCCATCAAAAGATGAAGGAACCTCAGCGTTTACTTTATCAGTCATAACTTCTGCTAAAGGATCGTATTTGTTTACTTTATCTCCTACAGAAACTAACCATTTTGTAATTGTACCTTCTGTAACACTCTCACCTAATTGAGGCATTGTAATTTTTTCGATAGCCAATGCATTTACCTCCTTAGTACTTTCACTGCTAGATTTAGGAGGGGGATCAATTCCCCCTATATACGTTTAAATGAAATCTTAGAATTCAGCAAGCTCTCTCATTGCTTTTTCTACTTTATCTGGATTCACCATGAAGTATTTCTCCATTGTTGGTGCATATGGCATTGCTGGTACATCTGGACCTGCAAGACGCATAATTGGAGCATCAAGATCGAATAGGCAGTTTTCAGCAATAATTGAACCAACCTCACCCATAATGCTTCCTTCTTTATTATCTTCAGTTAACAATAGAACTTTACCTGTTTTAGAAGCAGCTTCAATGATTGCTTCTTTATCAAGAGGGTAAACTGTTCTTAAGTCTAATACATGTGCTGAGATACCATCTTTTGCAAGCTTTTCTGCAGCTTGAAGTGCAAAGTGTACACATAGACCGTAAGTGATAACTGTAATGTCTTCACCTTCACGTTTAACGTCAGCTTTGCCGATTGGCAATACATAATCATCCTCAGGAACCTCACCTTTGATTAGGCGGTATGCACGTTTGTGCTCGAAGAACATAACTGGATCGTCATCACGAATCGCAGCTTTCAATAATCCTTTTGCATCATACGGAGTTGATGGCATAACAATTTTTAAACCAGGTTGATTAGCGAAAATCGCTTCTACCGATTGTGAATGATATAGCGCACCGTGAACTCCACCACCGTAAGGCGCGCGGAATACCATTGGAGCTGTCCAGTCATTGTTTGAACGGTAACGAATTCTTGCCGCTTCAGAAATGATTTGGTTAACTGCTGGCATGATGAAGTCAGCAAATTGCATTTCAGCGATTGGGCGCATTCCATACATAGCTGCACCAATACCAACACCAGCGATTGCTGATTCAGCTAGAGGTGTATCAAGTACACGGTCTTCTCCGAATTTATCATATAATCCATTTGTTGCTTTAAATACGCCACCTTTACGGCCAACGTCTTCCCCAAGTATAAATACTTTAGGGTCTCTTTCCATTTCTTCACGCATTGCTAATGTAATCGCGTCAATATAAGACATTACTGCCATGATCTATTTCCCCCCAACTTATTCTGCGTATACGTGCTTAAGTGCATCTTCTGCTGGTGCATAAGGTGCTTTTTCAGCGTAATCAGTTGCTTCGTTTACGATTTTCATAATACGATCGTTCATTTCTTTTTCTGACTCATCTGTCATAATTCCAAGATCTTTTAAGTAAGCAGCAAATGTAATAATAGAATCTTTCTCTTTCGCTGCAGCAACCTCTTCACGATCACGGTAGCTACGATCATCATCATCTGAAGAGTGAGGTGTTAAACGGTAAGATACTGTTTCAATTAATGATGGCCCTTCACCACGACGGCCACGGTCAGCTGCTTCTTTTACCACTTTGTAAACTTCTAATGGATCGTTTCCATCAACAGTTACACCAGGCATACCGTATCCAATTGCACGATCTGATACTTTCTCACAAGCTAATTGCTTTTCGATTGGTACAGAAATTGCATATTTATTGTTTTCACACATGAAAATAACTGGTAGGTCATGAACACCTGCGAAGTTGGCACCTTCATGGAAATCTCCTTGGTTAGAAGAACCTTCACCAAATGTTACAAACGTACAAAGGTCTTTTCCTTCCATTTTTCCAGCTAACGCAATACCAACTGCATGTGGTACTTGAGTTGTAACTGGGGAAGAACCTGTTACGATGCGGTTTTTCTTCTGACCAAAATGTCCAGGCATTTGGCGTCCACCAGAGTTTGGATCTTCAGCTTTAGCGAATGCTGAAAGCATTAAATCCTTAGGTGTCATACCGAAAGCAAGAACTACACCCATATCACGATAGTATGGAAGTGCATAGTCTTTTTCACGATCTAATGCAAATGCAGCACCTACTTGTGCAGCTTCCTGTCCTTGACAAGAAATAACGAATGGAATTTTACCTGCACGATTCAATAACCACATACGCTCATCAACACGGCGAGCAAGAAGCATTGTTTCGTACATTTCTAATACTTGTTCATCACTTAAACCTAAAGATTTATGACGGTTTTTAGTTTTACCCATTTCATAACCTCCTAAATATATGTCTTATTGCATTACAACCAATTACAATAATAAGGGCAGTTCGCCTTAATGTGATCATTAAGGGCACATGCACTTTACTACCTTAGTCTAGTTCTTACCGCACCAACCTACTCTAACGACATAGCATTTGATTCGAAGGAGTTCCGGACCTCTATCGATCAATGCTTATGCTTTTAAGCTCTGTGGATCATGCCAACAGTGCCACACGATGTGGCGTTACTGTTGGCGCGGGGCTGTGCAAGGTGCTTACACTTTCTTTTTACCCGTGGATTGCTTTTCCATCAACTGCTAATGCAGCTTCACCGATTGCCTCAGACAATGTTGGGTGAGGATGGATTGTATGAGCAACTTCCCAAGGAGTTGCGTCTAATACTTTTGCAAGTCCAGCTTCAGAAATCATATCTGTAACATGTGGTCCAATCATATGAACGCCAAGAATGTCATTTGTTTCTTCATCAGCAACGATTTTAACAAAACCGTCAGACTCACCGAATACTAATGCTTTACCGATTGCACGGAATGAGAACTTGCCGATTTTTACTTTATGGCCTTGTTCTTTCGCTTGGTCTTCTGTTAAACCAACGCTTGCTGCTTCAGGTGAAGAATAGATACACTTAGAGATTAAGTTGTAATCAATTGGCGCTGGCTTTTCATTAGCGATATGCTCTACAGCATGAATACCTTCATGTGAAGCAACATGCGCTAATTGTAATCCACCAATTACATCACCAATAGCATAGATATGAGATTCTTTCGTTTGGAAATCTTCGTTTACAACGATGTTGCCTTTTTCCAATTGAATATCAGTGTTTTCTAAGCCAATGCCTTCAGTGTTCGCTTGACGTCCTACAGACACAAGTAACTTTTCAGCAGTGAATTCTTTTTGCTCGCCTTTCACTTCAGCAGAGATTGTAACGCTGTTTGCATCTTGCTTTAAAGTTTCAGGCAATACTTTTGCATTTGTAACAATGTTGATTTTACGTTTTTTCAATAGACGCTGCATTTCCTTAGAAATTTCTTTGTCTTCAGTCGGAATGATACGATCTGCGTACTCAACAACCGTTACTTCAGCACCGAAATCAGCTAGCATAGAAGCCCACTCAATACCGATTACTCCGCCACCAACAATTACGATTGACTTTGGAATCTCTTCCATAGAAAGAGCTTCATCAGAAGTCATCACGTTTCCACCGATTTCTAAACCAGGCAATGTTCTTGGTCTTGAACCAGTTGCAACGATTACGTTTTTAGGAACTAACATTTCGTTTTCTTCTCCACTTGCTAATTCAACCGAAATTGTTCCAGCAGTTGGTGAGAAGATTGAAGGTCCTAAAATACGTCCAATTCCTTCAAATACGTCGATCTTTCCTTGTTTCATTAAGTGTTGAACACCTTTATGAAGTTGATCAACGATTTTGCCTTTTCTTTCTTGAACTTTTGCAAAGTTCACAGAAACATCGCTCGTTAATACTCCGAACTCTTCGCTGTTTTTTGTTTGAGAATAAACTTCAGCACTTCTTAATAAAGCTTTACTTGGGATACAACCTTTATGAAGACAAGTTCCACCAAGTTTTCCTTTTTCAACAATAGCTGTTTTTAATCCTAGCTGAGAAGCACGAATTGCTGCTACATATCCGCCAGTTCCTCCACCAAGAATGACCAAATCATACTCTTGTGCCATGATGATTCCTCCTTTATTTCTTAAACTGTTGCTTCTTTTTTCAATGGTCCAGGGTAAACTTTTGCATCTTCTTCTTTTTCAAGAACACGTAATGCACCTTCAGCCAACGCTTGAAGCTCGTCCTCACCTGGTTGAACAATAATATCAGCGATCCAATTCACACGCTTACTGATATCTGCTACGAAATCTTTTCCGTATGCAAGTCCACCAGTAATGATGATTGCATCAACTTTACCTTGTAGAACGGCACTAGCAGATCCGACTTCTTTCGCAATTTGGTAAGCCATTGCAGAGTATACTAACTCCGCTTTTTTATCGCCGTCTTTAACCATTTGCTCAACTTTAATTGCATCGTTTGTCCCTAGGTATCCAACAAGTCCACCTTGTCCAACTAGCATTTTCATGATTTCATCACGGTAGTAATCACCAGAGAAGCAAAGGTCGATTAATCCACCAGCAGGTACTGTACCAGCACGCTCTGGGCTAAATGGTCCTTCACCATGAAGTGCGTTGTTTACATCGATTACACGACCTTGTTGATGAGCTCCTACAGAAACTCCCCCACCCATATGGGTAACGATTAAGTTTAATTCGTTGTATGGTTTACCAAGCTCTTTCGCAACTCTTCTCGCAACAGCTTTTTGGTTTAAGGCATGGAAAATACTGACACGATCGATCGCTGCGAACCCGGAAATTCGTGCAATTTCATCTAATTCATCAACAACAACTGGGTCGACGATGAATGAAGGGATGTTTAATCCACTTGCAATTTCGTATGCTAAAATTCCGCCAAGGTTTGAAGCATGTTGGCCAGCAAAGCCTTCACGTAAGTCAGATAACATTTCTTCATTAACTGAATATGTGCCACCTTCGATTGGCTTTAATAAACCACCACGGCCACATACTGCTGTTAATTTAGAGATGTTGAAGCCTTCGCTATCTAAAGTTTCTAGAATTGCGTTCTTTCTAAATTCATACTGATCAATAATATTTCCAAAAGATTCAATGACATCTGTATCATGCCTTAACGTTTTTTCAAATACAGAAACATCGTTATCGAATACGCCGATTTTCGTAGATGTTGAACCTGGGTTGATGACAAGAATTCGATTTGTTGTATCTTGCACGAGTGAAACCTCCCATTAAAACATAAGTTATCTGATAAAAGTGAATATGGTTAATTTAATGAAAAACATCTCATATGAACGGCAAAGGCGCTGAAATTTTCAGCGCTTTTGCATTTATATATAGAAGTAAATTATTTTTTACGGCTTAAGATGTGGTGTCCATTTTGTAAGAAAGTGCTGCGAGATTTTGCCATTCTAGCAATTCTTTCTTCAGCCATACGGTCAGCAGCTTTGTATGTTGGAATTCCGTCACGCTTAGAAATTTCCATAACTTTTGCAATTGTATCGTATAATCCTTCAACTTTCTTCATTGCACGCTCAGCATTGTAACCGTATAATTCGTCTGCAACGTTGATTACTCCACCAGCATTGATTACGTAATCTGGTGCGTAAACGATACCCATTTCGTGGATAATATCGCCGTGGCGCTCTTCTTTTAATTGGTTGTTAGCAGAACCAGCGATTACTTTAGCTTTTAATTGTGGAATTGTTTCATCGTTGATTGTCGCACCAAGAGCACATGGAGCATAAATATCACACTCAACGCCATAGATTTCGTCTGGTTCAACAGCAGTTGCACCGAAATCATTTACTGCACGTTGTACTGCTTCTTTATTGATATCAGTTACGATTAATTTCGCGCCTTCTTCGTGAAGGTGTTTACATAAGTGGTACGCTACGTTACCAACACCTTGTACAGCTACAACTTTACCTTCTAAAGAATCCGTTCCGAACGCTTCTTTTGCAGCTGCCTTCATACCTACATAGCAACCATAAGCAGTTACAGGAGATGGGTTACCTGAAGAACCGAATGCTGGAGAGATCCCAGTTACATAATCAGTTTCTTCATGAATTAAGTCCATATCAGCTACTGTAGTACCTACATCTTCAGCAGTAATATAACGACCATTTAATCCTTGCACATAACGACCGAATGCACGGAATAGCTCTTCGTTCTTGTCTGTTTTAGGATCGCCGATGATAACTGTTTTACCGCCACCAAGGTTTAATCCAGCAGCTGCGTTTTTGTATGTCATTCCTTTTGCTAAACGAAGAGCATCTTCGATTGCTGCTTCTTCAGAAGCGTAAGTCCACATACGTGTTCCACCTAATGCTGGCCCTAAAGTTGTATCGTGAATCGCGATGATTGCTTTTAATCCAGACTCTTTATCTTGGCAAAGTACTACTTGCTCATAATCATATTTCTCAAGGTATTTGAAGATTTCTAATTCCATTTTACTATTCCTCCCAAAGGGTGTATTTGATTAGTTTGATGCAGAACAAATTGCTAATGCTAATGAATATAGTTTACTTTCAGCTGAGTCAGCACGAGAAGTAAGAACGATTGGTGCTTTTGCTCCTGCAATCACTGCTCCAACCTTCGCATTTGCGAAGTAGATTAGTGATTTGTAAAGAGTGTTTCCAACTTCAATCGTCGGTACTAATAAAATATCAGCTCTTCCTGCTACATCGCTCTTGATGCCCTTATGCTCAGCAGCGATTTGAGAAACTGCGTTATCAAGAGCAAGAGGACCATCAACGATGCATCCTTTAATCTGACCACGCTTGTTCATCATTGTTAACGCCGCTGCATCTAAGGTAGCTTGCATAGCCGGGTTAACTGTTTCAACAGCTGCAATTGGAGCAACAAGTGGTGTATCCACACCAATGCTTTGAGCAATGCCAACAGCGTTTTGAGCGATTTTCGCTTTTTGAGATAGATCAGGAGCAATGTTCATTGCCGCATCTGTTACGATTGTAAATCGATCATAACCAGGCACTTCGAATACTGCTATGTGTGATAACACACTTCCTGTTCTTAAGCCGTATTCTTTGTTCAATACAGCTTTTAAAATAACGGCTGTTGGGACGTTCCCTTTCATAAGAACATCTGCTTCTTTATTTTTAACAGCTTTAACAGCTAGTTCTGCCGCATGGGCACCTGAATTGGCATGAGTAACCGTGATTCGGTCGCTCGAAAGAAGATTTTCACTCTTTTCACCGAGTAATTGTGTAATCTTCCCTTCATCCCCGAATAATAGGAATTTAGCGAGATCCTGTTCAATTGCTGCAGAAATTGCATCAATGACTTCATGATCTTCAGCAGCTGCAACCGCTACTGTTTTTTCGCCTAATTGGGTTGCTTTTTTAATAAGCGAATCCAATGTCATATGTCTCAACCCCTTTTCCATAAAGCACTATGTCTGTTTCTAAGTCGTAGAACAGAGGATGCATTTATCACTTTTATATAATGCAAGTTGCGTGCCAACTTTAAAATCCATTGAAAACGCTTTATTCATCAGATTACAGCACGAAAATTATTGCGCACTATGCAAATTATTGCACGCTATTATTTGCAAGGTTGTACTTATCCATTTTGTAATATAAGTTGCGGACAGATAAACCGAGATTTCTTGCAGCTAATGTTTTATTGCCATTAGCTTTCGTTAAGGCATTTTTAATTAGATTCGCTTCATATCCATCCATCATCTCAGATAATGTTGCATTAGGATTTATGATGGCACTTGGCGAAATTTCTGTCTGTGAGGATTGTTTATTCATTAAAGATGGCAAATGATGCGCATCAATTATTGTCTCGTGGTAGTTCATAAAAATAATTGCTCGGCCAATAATGTTATCCAATTCACGCACATTTCCTGGCCACTCATATTGAGATAGCTTCTCTAACGCAAAATGTGATAGGCTTTCAACATTTCTTCCATAATCCTGATTCATTTTTTGTACTAATCTATTTGCTAATAATGGAATGTCTTCTTTCCGCTTCCTTAGTGGTGGAATATGGATCGGCATTCGATTTAACCTGTAATATAAGTCTTCTCGGAAAGAACCACCGGCGATGGCTTTCTCCAAATTCACATTTGTTGCAGCGATTACACGTACGCTAATTTGAATGGGTTTTGTCCCACCAACACGAGTGATTTCACCTTCCTGAAGCACCCTTAGTAGTTTTGCCTGAGTTCCTGCAGATAACTCTCCTATTTCATCAAGAAAAATACTTCCTTTGTCAGCTTCTTCGAATAATCCCCTTTTTCCACCGCGTTTCGCTCCAGAGAATGCCCCCTCTTCGTAACCGAAAAGCTCACTTTCTAACAAAGACTCAGATAATGCTGCACAGTTCACCCGAACAAATTTATTAAATTTGCGATCACTAGCATTATGGATCGCATGAGCAAACAGCTCTTTACCAGTTCCAGATTCTCCACGCAATAACACAGTTGCTGGCGTTTTCGCTCCTAGTTTAGCCTGCTCTATTGCTAATGTCATTTCTTCTGAATTTCCGATAATATCTTGAAATGAATATTTAGCCTCGAGGGTTCGAATAATTTGTCTAGCGCGTGTTAGCTCCCGGTTTAAGCTTTGAATTTCTGAGACATCATGTAAAACCCCGACACTTCCTTTTAATTTACCATCTACAATAACTGGCGCTACATTGACAACAACTTCTTTTTTATTCGGCCCTACAAGCATCGTTACTCCACGAATGGCTCTTCTCGTATTCAATACTTTCATGTGAACACTTTCACCTTCAGATATATCAGCTGTTGCCGGCTTCCCAATTACCTCATCCTCTGATAGTCCGGTAATACGGGAATAAGCTGGATTGATTAGAATCCCGTTCCCTTTCTCATCAACAACTGAAATCGCTTCATCACTCGAGTGAATGATTGCTTGCAGCATCGTTTTTATTTCTTTAAGGTCTGTAATCTCTTCTGCTAGGCTTACAACCTCCGTGATATCTTTAAAAACAGCAACCGCACCAATAAGTGTGCCATCCACTCCAATGATCGGGATTCTCGTTGTGATGATTTTCTGTCCATTGCTTAATTCGAATTCTTGATTCACTTCCATACGGCGTGTATGCAGCACATGCGGCAAGCGACTTCCTTTAATTACTTCTGTCACTTTTTTTCCCATGGCATCTGTTTGAAGTGTGCCTGTCATCACCGCAGCACTTCGATTGTATAAAATGATTTCCTCCAACTGATTAATTACAATCATGCCATCATCAGTTGAGTTGAAAATGAGATTAAATTTGTCGGTCTGATTTTTTAATGTTTCAATTAATCCTGCCTTTTCTTCTAGCAATTGTGCAATAAGAAAGGCAACCATATGTGGAATAATGACCGTATTCCGTCCTCTATTTTCTCTAAGCTCATTTAAGACATGCTCTTCACCCGTTGCCTCTATAATGATGTCTATTTGATTGGTCAGAAAAGACTTCCAATCATCTCCGACTTGAATTCCATCTTTTCTCGCTAATCGAACACCTTGAGCATTTAAATTACGATCTATGACAGCTACGACATTTAATACTGCTGTTTCTCTGAGTAATTTTAATATGGCCGTGCCGCCTTTTCCCGCTCCTACAATCATGACCGTTTGCATCGTATTCCCCCTAAAAGTGAAATAAATTGCAAATTTTCTAAAAACCGCGCAATTATTTTCATACTCTATTTTAACCAATTACAGTGGCGATTGACAAATAATCGAGTTTCGTCACTTTATGAAAAATTGTGTATAATGAGGGTGTATAAAAAATTTGAAGATCCTATTTGAGGATACAGAAGAAAAAGTGAAGTGATGATATGATTCGACTTATTGCATTATTAATTTTAATTATCCCCGGCGCAATTGGTATGTACGGGATTAAACTTATGAGGGACATGCTATTTGGTATTTTGCAGCCACCTTTTCCCGCACTTTGGCTTCAGTTTATTGGAGGATTCTTAATGTTAATCCTCGGAGTTGGATTCGTTGCCGGCTTCGTCCTACATCGTGATCGCAAAAATAAAAAAGTGCAAAAGCGCTTTTCACAAGAACGAAGCGAAAGCACTGAAAAAGAGGGCTAAGAATTACTATGTAAAACCTCCAAAAAACAGCCACACCCGAATTGTTTTCGAGTATGGCTGTTTTTTATTTGATCCTAACCCTTTCAAGAAGCTTTATGCTCTAAGCGTAGCTTATCTGCAACCATAGCGATAAACTCAGAATTTGTAGGCTTTGCTTTTGTCATGCTTACCGTATATCCGAATAACGACGAAATAGACTCAATATTCCCCCGGCTCCATGCTACTTCAATCGCATGACGAATTGCACGTTCTACTCGGCTCGCTGTCGTATTGTATTTTTTTGCAATGTCTGGATAAAGGACCTTTGTAATAGATCCTAACAATTCGATATCGTTATAAACCATTGAGATTGCCTCTCTTAAATACAAATAACCTTTAATATGCGCAGGCACACCAATCTCATGAATAATAGTCGTGATACTAGCATCCAAGTTCTTTGGTTTCGATTCTGACTGCTGCTGAGAACGATATGTATTCACTGCAGGCTTTCGGACCATTACGGAGGATTTGTCGCTTACTTGACGAATATGACTTGCTAAATTGTCCATGTCGAAGGGTTTTAAAATAAAGTATGATGCCCCTAAATCTACGGCTTTTTTTGTCACATCTTCTTGACCAAATGCAGTTAACATGATGACGTTCGGGTGCTTAATATTCATTGACTTTAATTTTTCGAGCACCGCAAGTCCATCTAAATGAGGCATGATTATATCGAGCACAAGAACATCTGTCTCCACTTCCTCTAATATATCGAGACAGTCCTGTCCATTATGCGCTAGACCGACTACTTCCATATCTTCTTGAGAAGATAAATATTCTTCTAATAATGATACAAGTTCGCGATTGTCATCAACCACACATACCCTAATTTTCTTCACTAACATTTCCTCCTCAAATCCATTCTTGGTCTCTAATGGTTTCTATTATCTATTCTAAAGGACAAATTCGACAATGCAACTAAAATTCCTTTCAAAATATTTATTTTCTTTAAAAATCCTATAAAAACGTTATTTATCTTTTATTTTCTCAATTTTTCGACCTTATTCGCCAGTAACTGCTACAATCATTGCAATTGTCGAATTTTCTTCGTGTTATTTACTTTTATTAAGAATCAACTTCCTTTTATACTAATACTTTTTAGTAAGCACGCTCCAACTTCAGTGCTTTCATTTATGACTTCGCGGAAGAACATATTTCGGGATTATCAACTGTCGCTTTTATGAGTCAGAGTAACATTTTACTCAGATATCCTAAAGGTTTGTTTCAGATGGACAGTTCAAAAAAAAGAAAAAGCTCATTTCAAAAGTAAAATTACTTTTGAATTCGCTTTTTCATTACAATTTTATGAGGCTTTATCCACACCGTTATCATATATATTAATTCCAGCTTCATTTAACATCCATTCAATGTGAACGCCATACCCTGAAGTCGGATCATTTACAAAGACATGTGTGACTGCACCGATAACTTTATTGTTTTGTATGATTGGACTTCCACTCATCCCTTGTACAATACCGCCTGTTTTTTCTAATAATTTTTTATCTACTACTTTTATGACCATTCCCTTTGTTGCGGGAAACTTTTGTGGAATGGTGCTTACAATTTCAATATCAAATAATTCAACCTCATCATTTTCAACGACAGTTAAAATTTGCGCGGGTCCTTCTTTTACTTGATGAGACAATGCAATAGGAAGAGGTAAATCCATTATTCCGTTGTCAATTTTTTGATTTAATTCCCCAAATATACCGAAGGGACTATTTCGAACGATCGTTCCAATTACCTTTTTATCTTCAGAAAACCTTGCTAATTTTTCACCTGGGTTGCCATTGCTTCCTTTCTCAATCGATGTGACCGTTGAACGAACAATTTGACCGTCATCGACTAAGATTGGTTTTTTGGTATCCATATCGGATATGACATGCCCTAATGCCCCATATTTTTTTGTTCCTGGATGGTAAAATGTCATTGTTCCAATCCCAGCTGCAGAATCGCGAATATAAAGCCCTAGCTTATATACTTCTTCCCCATCTTCTTTTACTGGTGATAATTGCGTATTAATTTTTTCGCCTTCACGATTAACGACAATTTGCAAAGGACGATTCGTTTTTCCTGATTCTTGGACAAACGGGGCTACATCCGCCATTTTTTCTATTCTTTTCCCGTTGATTTCAATAATCATATCGCCGACTTTAATTCCTGATTTTTCACCTGGTGATGATTTTCCTGCTCTAGTGGGAATTTGGTGATGCCCAACCACAAGCACACCTACTGAGTTTAGCTTTACTCCAATCGATTGTCCTCCGGGGATCACACGAAAATCCTTCAACACATTTACATCCACTTTCTTTACTGGAAACCCTGCAATCTCCAATAAAACTTCACTTTTCCCAAAATCCTTTGCCAATAAGGATACTGCCTCTGATTCGTCTTTTACGAGCACACTGCCTGATTCTGTTGATACTTGTGCAGTCACTTGTTCTGCTTTAGGCAACATTACATGCTCACCTTCAAAAACCGTCACACTATGCGGTATTTGAATATATGTTTGAAAAGGTTTATAAAATAAGATTGAAATCATCGAAACAAGGAGAATTCCACCAATACATTTTCGTACAAACTCACTCTTCAATTTTTTTCACTCTCCTCGCTTCAAGTCCACCTGCTTTTATGAAATGGCTACATCTTTAATCTTGCCTGCATTCGCCGCATTTATAACCTTCATCCACATAAAAAGCTATCCTTCTTTGGATAGCTTTTCATGTCTATTTTAACTTTGAAGCAAGAGCTAATAGTTCTTTAGCATGTTGTTTCGTTAAATCGGTAATTTCTACCCCAGAAATCATTCTTCCGATCTCTTTTATTTTTTCATCCTCTGACAGTGATGAAACAAACGTCTTCGTACGTCCTTTTGTCGTGTTTTTTTCTATGTACAAATGAATATCAGCCATAGCTGCTACTTGAGGCAAATGGGATATGCACAATACCTGTGATCCAACTGCTACCTTATGTATCTTCTCTGCGATGGCTTGAGCAACTCTACCACTGACACCTGTATCGACTTCATCAAAAATAATTGAGGTAACACCTTGATGTTTTGAAAAGATGCTTTTCAACGCAAGCATAATTCTTGATAATTCTCCTCCTGAGGCAATTTTTAATAATGGCTTTAATGGCTCACCAGGATTTGTTGCAATATAAAACTCCACCTCATCAATTCCATTCTTCATAAAATCATCCGACTTTGTAAAATGGACTGAAAAAACGGTTTTAGCCATATATAACTCATTTAATTCTTGATGTATCATTTTAGTCAGTTTATCTGCAGCTTTCTTTCTGATTACCGTTAATTCTTCTGCTTCAACGTTTAGATCTTTTTCAATTTGCGTTAATTGCTTTTGCAAATGATCAATATGCGTTTCTTTATTCTGCAAGGTTTCAATTTCTTCTTCAATCTTTGCAGCATATTCTAGAATATCAGAAACACTGTTCCCATATTTCCTTTTTAAAAAATGAATTTCATTCAGGCGATTTTCGATTTCATTCAACCGCTGAGGGTCGTACTCCAAGAAATCCAACTCGTTACGTATCGTTCTCATGGCGTCTTCTAATTGATAGTAACTAGAAGTGAGCGACTCGGAAACAGGCTTGTATTTTGAATCCAATGTTGCGGCTTCTTCAATATGATTCATCGCTAAACCAAGCCATTCAATCCCTTTACGTTCACCTTCTAGTGCATAATAGCCTGTTTTTAGTGAATCAAAAATGCGCTCAAAGTTAGCTAAGCTCTGCTTTTCTTCAAGAAGCTTTTCATCTTCTTTAAGTTGTAAATTCGCTTTTTCAATCTCATCGTACTGAAATTGTATTAGATCAAGGCGATGTGCCATCTGTTGCTCATTTTCACTTAAGTTTTTTAGCTTTTTTCTCGTTTGATCATACATCCGAAAAAGCTCTTCATACTCAGTAAGCGCTTTTGATAATTTCCCACCCGAAAACTGGTCTAGAAGTGATAGGTGTCGAGTTTCATCCATTAACTCTTGGTGCTCATGCTGTCCATGAATATCAACCAACGTTTGGCCAATCTCCCTTAAAACAGAAATTGTCACAAGCTTTCCGTTCACTCGACATACACTTTTTCCTGATCTATAAATATCTCTTCTTAAGACGATCATATCGTCTTCAATTTCGATTCCAAATTCTTGAGCTTTTAAAACACATGGATGGGCATTGCTTTCCAGTAAAAATAACCCTTCTATCTCTGATTTCGCCTCACCATGTCTAACAAAATCAACGGAGCCTCTTCCGCCCGCTATTTGGTGAATCGCATCAATAATAATTGATTTCCCAGCTCCCGTTTCACCTGTTAGAACTGTTAAGCCCTTGTCAAAAGAAATGGCTAAGTCTTCAATAATCGCAAAGTTTTTAATGCTCAATTCAATTAACAAGTTGCTCACCCCTCTTTACAGCATGTCTAAAAATCTGTTTGAAACTTCTGTTGCGTCGTCAGGTGTTTTACATATAAGCAAACAAGTATCATCCCCACAGATTGTGCCTAAAATCTCGTCCCATTCTAAGTGGTCGATCAAGGAACCGATGGCCATGGCATTCCCAGGCAATGTCTTCATCACCAATAAATTTCCTGCTTGGTCAATGCGAACGAATGCATCCATTAAACTTCTCTTTAATTTTTGCAATGGATTAAACCTTTGATCTGCAGGCAAGCTGTACTTGTAACGACCATCTTGTAATGGCACTTTAACTAGATGTAGCTCTTTAATATCTCTTGATACAGTTGCCTGCGTTACATTAAATCCAGCATTTTTCAACTCATCAACTAAGTCGTCCTGAGTTTCTATTTCATTCATTGTAATGATTTCGCGTATTTTAATATGTCTTTGCCCTTTATTCAAATTCGTCACCTCAATATGGGGAAATGTTCAATTTATTCTTTTACCTTTTCCCTATTCATCTAAAAGCAAGCATGTTTTTCATTTATATGTTAGCCGAAAACAACAGGATTGTACATATTTCTTCCCAATTATGTCAAACGAATTTTAAAGAAGCCCTTCTTTAGACATAAATTGATTCTAATCAAAAATGGACAAGACGTTCTTGAATCAAAAGAAAAGGAATAAGCACCAGCTTATTCCTTTTCTTCATTTTTTGCTTTCAATTGTTCATGTGCTTGAGCCACAATGTGATTGATTGGTTGTAAAAGTTCATTTTTCCCCACTTCATCTGTCTCCCCATGCCAGTGCAAGTGTAAAAGAAATTCGATATTCCCATCTCCACCTGTTATTGGAGAGTAGGATAACTCCTTTACATCATACCCTTGTTCTAACGAGAACATCGTAATTTTTTCAAGTACTTGTTCATGTACCTTTTTGTCACGTACGATCCCTTTTTTACCGACTTGTTCGCGTCCAGCCTCGAATTGGGGTTTTACAAGAGCAATGACATCGCTGTTTGGGACAAGCAATGTTTTTAATACAGGTAAAATCAATTTTAATGAAATAAAGGAAACATCAATGGAAGCAAACTCTGGCATTCCATTCTCTAAATCGGCTGGCGTCACATATCGAAAATTTGTTCTTTCCATAACAGTGACGCGTTCATCTTGTCTCAACTTCCAAGCTAATTGATTGTAGCCTACATCTAAAGCATACGAGTGTTTTGCCCCGTTTTGTAGCGCACAATCAGTAAAGCCACCTGTTGAAGAGCCGATATCAATCATGATTTTATCTTGTACAGTAACCTTAAATTCCTTCAACGCTTTTTCAAGCTTATATCCGCCTCTGCTAACATAAGGCATAACATTCCCTTTCACTTGAAGTGGAATGTCAACTGCAACCTTTTCACCAGGCTTATCTAAACGTTCTTCATTCGTATACACAATTCCAGCCATGATGGCTCTTTTTGCTTTTTCTCGTGTTTCTATTAGTCCTCTATCAACTAACAAAACATCGAGTCTTTCCTTTTTTTGTTTCATAAGATTATGCCCTTTTTTGTTTTTTGCCTACGATTAAGCCAATCCGTTTAACCGCTTCTTCCGTTGTCAATCCAATCTCACGAAGGAGCTCATTCACACTTCCATGCTCAATAAACTCATCTGGTATACCCATTCGATCAATCTCCGCATGATGATAGCCGTGTTCATGTGCAAATTCTAGCACATAGCTACCGAATCCACCTTGAAGGACTGCCTCCTCGATCGTTAGAATCGGCATATTCATACCTAAAATCGAATGAAGCATTTTTTCATCCATCGGTTTAATAAACCTAGCGTTTACAACTTTAATTGAAAACCCTTGCTTTTCTAGCATTGCTGCAGCTTCCATTGCCATAGGAATTGTCGTGCCAAACGTAAGAATTGCTGCATCATTTCCTTCTCTAAGTACTTCCCAAGTACCAATTGGAATGGAATGAAGCTTTTCATCCATAGGAACACCGTAGCCATTTCCTCTTGGAAAACGAAGCGCAATTGGACCGTCATTGTATTCTAAAGCTGTATGAACTAAATGTTGTCCTTCATTTTCATCCTTAGGCATCATGATGACGATGTTAGGCAAGTGACGTAAGAAGGCGATATCATAGACACCTTGATGTGTTTCACCATCAGCCCCTACCAATCCAGCACGATCAATGCCGATAAAGACATTTAATTTTTGCCTGCAAATATCATGAACAACTTGATCGTATGCACGTTGTAAAAACGTTGAATAGATCGCTAAGAACGGCTTCATGTTTTGGGTTGCTAAGCCTGCTGCAACTGTTGCAGCATGTTGCTCCGCAATCCCTACATCAAACATACGATCTGGGAACTCTTTAGCAAATCCTTCAAGCTTTGAGCCAACCGGCATTGCTGGAGTAATTGCTACAATTCGCTCATCATTTCTTGCAAGTTTTCGAACCGTTTCACTCACTAGGCTGCTCCATGCTGGTGGAGGGTTGACTGGCTTAACAAAATCGCCTGTTTCCATTTTGTAAGGTCCTGTTCCATGCCAAGTACCTCTTGTATCGGTTTCAGCAGGATCATAACCTTTCCCTTTTTTGGTAATTACGTGCAATAACACCGGGCCATCTGTTTTCTTCGCATAGGCAAGGTTTTCGAATAATTCTTCGTAATTATGACCATCAATTGGTCCAAAATAAGTAAAGCCTAACTCCTCAAAAAACATACCTGAGACGAATAAATACTTCAAGCTATCTTTTAATCGTTCTGCCGTCGTAGCTAATTTACCACCTACAGCAGGAATTTTTTTCAGCAGCATCTCAAGTTCATCTTTTACCCAATGATATTTACCTGCTGAACGAAGTCTTCCTAATACATGATGAAGAGCACCAACATTTGGCGCAATTGACATTTCATTGTCATTTAAAATAACAATAATATTCTTCTTTTCATCCCCAATGTGGTTCAGGGCTTCTAATGCCATTCCACCAGTTAAAGCTCCATCACCAATTACTGGAATCACATGTGAATTTTCCTTTTTCAAGTCACGTGCAATCGCCATGCCCATTGCAGCTGACAATGAAGTTGAACTATGTCCCGTTTCCCAAACGTCATGCTCACTTTCAATCATTTTAGGAAAGCCACATAATCCTTTATATTGTCTTAATGTATCGAATTGATTCGCACGCCCTGTTAAAATTTTGTGGACGTATGATTGATGGCCAACATCCCATAAGATTTTATCGTTTGGACTATCGAAGCATTTATGCAAAGCAATTGTTAACTCAACCACTCCAAGATTTGGTCCAATATGACCACCTGTATGTGATAATTTTTCAATTAGAAACTTTCGAACATCTTCACTTAATGCCTCTAATTGCTTGTTAGACATTTCTTTTAAGAAAGTCGGGTCTTTGATCGATAACAGATCCATAGACTGACACTTCCTTTCATCTCTTTATCGTTCTTAATATGATAATCATTGTCTATATTATAACAGGCATTTCATTTTCCACAAGAAAAGACTGTTTTTGACAATGGTTACAGTTAAAATACTGAGTTGATTGGATCAGCTCGTTCTTAATGCGATTAAATCTGTAATTTCTTCTAACAAATATGTACGGAGTCCTGTCTGTTCAAGCGCTTTCTTAGCAGCTGTAACATGTTCCGATAAGGCATCCTTGGCACCTTCCATTGTTAAAAGAGATGGGTAAGTACTTTTTAGATTAGATTCGTCACTACCTACAGGTTTCCCAATTTCCTCTTCTGTTCCTTCTAAATCTAAAATATCATCGCGGATTTGAAACGCAAGGCCTATATGTTCAGCAAATGTGTTTAAAAGTTGAATTTGTTCATCCGTTGCCTCTGCAATGAACGCCCCTGAGAGAACACTACAAACGAGGAGCTTCCCCGTCTTATGACGGTGAATATATTCTAGTTCATTTAGGGACAAGGATTGATCTTCCCCTTCCATATCAGCAACTTGTCCACCAACCATTCCTTCAGCACCAGCCGCTTTGGAAACCTCTTGAATCAATTTCACTTTGACATGATCGTTTAGCATTGTACAATTGGCAATTGATTGAAAGCTATATGTTAACAGTGCATCCCCAGCTAAAATCGCATGAGCCTCTCCAAACACTTTATGATTTGTCGGTTTGCCACGGCGGAGGTCATCGTCATCCATGCTTGGAAGATCATCATGAATCAAGGAATATGTATGAATCATCTCAATCGCACTAGCCGTCGACAACCCTAGCTTCCCTTCCTTCTCAAAGGCATGTAAAGTTGCAAATAATAATAAAGGTCGAATTCGTTTGCCCCCTGCTTCTAAGGAATAAAGCATCGATTCTTTTAGTGCACTTGGAGCGTTTAATTTCACTACTTGTGCTCGCATATCCTCTTCAAGTATTTTTTTGTATTCTGTCATAAAATCATTAAGTACTGTATTCATCAACCTTGCTCCTCCTCACCTAACGTGAAGGGCTTGGTTTCTCCACTTTCCGTTACTATCTCCGTTAATTGCTCTTCCACATTTTTCAATTTAGTATGACAAATCTTTGATAGTTCCATACCCTTTTTATAAATATCAATCGCTTCTTCCAAAGGGACATCCCCTTCTTCAAGCTTTTCAACGATTTTCTCTAATTTCAACATTGCTTCTTCAAAAGAAAGTTTTTGTTCGTTCGACATCACAATTCCTCCTTCACACTCTTCACTTGGCAATCAGCCATCCCATCATTAAATTTTATCTGAATAGTTTCCTGTTCTTTCACATCTTTTACAGACTTAATGAGTTTTCCCTCTTCTTTATAGACTAAACTATAGCCTCTCTCCATAATTTTTAATGGACTCAATGCTTCAAGAGTAGACAATTTATAGACAAATTCCTTCTGTTTTGCTGAGAGAATGCTTTCAATTGAACGGTTCAATGCTTTCATCTGCTTTGTGTAAGCATCCACTGCTTGCTTTTGCATTTGTCCAGGGTGATTACGCAGTAAGCGGTGTTTTGTTGTTTTCCACTGCTCTTTCTTCAATATAAAGATTCGTTGGGACAATTTACGCAATTGTTCAGTATTTCGATCCACTTGCTCAAGCTTCTGCTCATAGAGCTTTTGAGGAAACCTAAATGCATATGATTTATCGATTCGAGCTAGTCTTTGTGAGGATGAGCTGACTTCTTCTTTGGTCGCACGAGTCAATCTCGTTTGATACTGCAGGATCCTTTCGGCTAAATCATCCACATGAGGGACAGCCATTTCCGCTGCAGCTGTAGGGGTTGGTGCCCGTAAGTCTGCTACAAAGTCTGCAATGGTAAAGTCCGTTTCATGTCCAACAGCTGAGATAAGCGGAAGTTCACTCTCAAAAATCGCCTTAGCAACAATTTCTTCATTAAATGCCCATAGTTCTTCAATCGAGCCTCCCCCACGGCCTACAATTAACACATCAACATCTTTCCGCAAATTTGCTTGTTGAATGGCATGTACAATTGCAGGAGCCGCTTGTTCTCCTTGAACAAGTGCTGGATATACTCGAATATGTGCGATTGGATACCTTCTTTTGATCGTTGTAATCACATCTCGAACTGCTGCACCTGTAGGTGACGTAATCACACCCACTGATTTTGGGTATTTCGGAATTCTTTTTTTATGGACTTGCGAAAAGAATCCACTAGTTTCCAATCTTTCCTTTAGTTGCTCGTAGGCCAAGTAAAGAGCACCAACTCCATCTGGCTCCATTTCTTTTACATAGATCTGATATTGCCCACTTTGTTCATAAACAGATATTTCTCCACGCAAAAGAACCTTCATCCCATTTTCAGGAGTGAATTTCATCGAACGGTTCTGTTTCGAGAAGAAAACAGCCAATATTCTTGACCGCTCATCTTTCAGTGTAAAATACATATGACCGCTTGAATGCTTTTTAAAGTTTGAGATTTCCCCTTTTACTGAAAGGTTTTGCAAATGCGGATCAACATCAAACTTTTTCTTAATATATTTGGTGAGTGCTGTTACTGTTAAATAACGAGAATGATTGTCCATCGAATTCTCCTTCTTTACCAATTCACTTTGTATGTATGGTTTGAGCTAATCTTCAATAATCCCTTCAGGCGTATAGCTTATCATCCTTATACTCTTAATCGATCTATTAGCAAAATACACAATCATCGACTTATGCCATGGTTTAAATTATATCGTACTAAAAATAAAAACTGCCCTTCTATTATAAATTTTGTTCTTGTTCCCGTCACGCATAAACTTGTACGATCATTTGGAACTCGAATTCTATAGGGCAGTTAAATGAATTATTCAGTTGTGATCTCGTCTTTTACTTTCGATAAAACACCGTTAATGAACTTACTTGATTTTTCATCTGCAAATTCTTTTGCAATTTCAATAGCTTCATCGATTACGACATTCGCAGGTACTTCTTCCGCTTGGTGATGAAGTTCATATACTGCTAAGCGAAGCAAGTTTCGATCTACAATTGCTAGTCGATCGATCGTCCATTTCTCCAAATACTTGGATATCTCTTGGTCGATCTCTTTTTGTTTTTGTTTTACACCGTGAACCAATGTCGTTAAATAAGCATCACTCTTCTTACCCTCTAACACATGTGTGATCACTTCATCGATGTCATTTTCATTTACATCCATATGGAACAGTGCTTGTAACGCCTTTTCCCTTGCTGTCCTTCTTTTCATTTTAAACATAAACTCCTTTAATCTATTCATTCCCTAAAGGGGAGCTATACTCGGTCAGAATACATAAGAAGATAATAGCACAAGTTCTCGTCATTCGCACTGTATCCCATCATATTTCTAAAAAATAATTGTTTTTCTTTCTGTTATATTTCACGAATTTAAGTTTAAATAAACAAATTTCAAAAAAACTTTCTCTTTGTAAGTGATGATCAGCTTATAAGTAGCATTAGAAAACACCACCTGCGATTATCGCTATAAGAGGACACTTTCTAGTGGAAGCACTACAGCTTTCAAAGAAAACAAATTCCGCTAAAAAACTTGTAGACAAAGTCAAAAATTGACTTTGTCTACATTCTCGTTCTTGTTTGCTTAACTTACATTTCTTCTTCGTATTCAGGCTCTTGTGCCTTTTGATTTTCAAATAATACGCCGACAACGTGAATATTTACTTCTGATGCTTCTAGAGCTGTCATATTTAAAAGCGCTTGGCGAATATTATCTTGGATTTTTTGGGCGACATGTGGGATTGAAATTCCGAATTTCATTAAGCAGTATATATCCACTTTAATGCCTTCTTCAGAAAGTTCAACCTTTACCCCTTTTCCGTGGTTTTTCTTTCCTAGCTTTTCAACTACTCCAGATGCAAAGTTTCCACGCATTTGGGCTACACCTTCAACTTCAGACGCCGCAATACCTGCGATTACTTCAATAACTTCTGGTGCAATTTCAACTTTTCCAAGACCAGCTTGATCATGATTCATTTCTAAAATATGATTTTCACTCACTATCATACACCTCCGATTATTCTTAGCTCCCCATTACATTGTGAAGCTCTAAAAACTTCGTATTAAACTGACCATCAACAAATGCTTCATGATTAAGTAGTTTAAGGTGAAACGGAATTGTTGTATGGACACCTTCAATGACAAATTCATCTAAAGCTCGCTTCATACGCGCGATGGCCTCTTCTCTAGTATCACCGTAGGTAATGACTTTTGCAATCATTGAATCGTAATAAGGAGGGATCACATATCCGGGATATGCTGCTGAATCTACTCTAACACCTAATCCACCGGGAGGCAAATACATCTCAATCCTACCTGCAGACGGCATAAAGTTCTTTTCTGGGTTCTCTGCATTGATTCTGCATTCAATCGACCAGCCATTATATTTAATATCCTCTTGCTTAAACACTAATGCCTCACCAGAAGCAACCTTAATTTGCTCTTTTATTAAGTCTACACCTGTAACCATTTCTGTCACTGGATGTTCTACTTGGATTCTCGTATTCATTTCCATGAAGTAAAATGATCGGTTGTGATAATCATAGATAAATTCAATCGTGCCCGCTCCAGTATATTGAACAGCTTCCGCCGCCTTAACAGCCGCATTTCCCATCTCTTCACGGGTTTCTCCATCAAGTGCTGGTGAAGGTGTTTCTTCTAACAGCTTTTGTAATCGGCGTTGGATCGAACAATCCCTCTCACCTAGATGAACAGTGTTTCCATGTGAATCTGCTAAAATTTGAATTTCGACATGTCTAAAGTCTTCAATATATTTCTCAATATACACACCAGGGTTACCAAAGGCAGTTAATGCTTCTTGTTGAGTAATCGAAATGCCTTTAATGAGTTCTTCCTCATTGCGGGCAACACGAATCCCTTTGCCTCCGCCACCAGCAGTTGCTTTAATGATGACTGGATATTCAATTTTTTTCACTAATTCAATCGCTTCATTAATCTCATTAATAATTCCATTAGACCCTGGTACAATTGGGACACCAGCTTGCTTCATTGTTTCTCTAGCAATATCTTTTGTCCCCATCTTCGAAATTGCTTCTGGAGATGGACCAACAAAGATAATGTTACACTCTCTGCATAGCTCAGCAAAATCTGCATTCTCTGCTAAAAATCCATATCCAGGGTGAATGGCGTCACATCCTGTTAACTTCGCAACACTGATGATGTTTGTAAAATTCAAATAGCTATCCTTGGAGGATGTTGGCCCAATACAATAAGCTTCATCTGCAAGCTGTACGTGCAGTGCCTCTTTATCTGCTTCTGAATAGACTGCGACAGATTCAATGCCCATTTCATGACAAGCACGAATAATACGCACAGCAATTTCGCCTCTATTTGCTATCAATAACTTTTTAATCATATGCTCGACTCCTATTCAGGCTTTACTAAAAATAATGGTTGGCCATACTCAACAAGCTGTCCATCTTCAACCAAGATTTCGACAATTTCACCTGTTACTTCAGCTTCAATCTCATTAAATAATTTCATTGCTTCTACGATACATACAACAGAATCTTTCTTTACATTTGAACCTACTTTTACATATGCGTCAGCATCTGGCGACGAAGATTGATAAAAAGTTCCAACCATTGGTGAAACAACTTTATGGAATTGGCTTGTGTCCACTGATTCTTTTACAGTCTCAACAGCGGCTTCTTTTTTCACTTCTACTTCCTGTGCGACAGGTTGAGCTGGTTGGACAGGAGCTTGAGCAACTGGTGCTGCAGCCTGTGGTGATTCGGCCTTTACAACAACCGTCTCATTTGTTTTCTTCTTCATTTTTATTTTTGAACCATCGTGTTCATAAGTAAATTCATCAATAGTTGATTGATCTACAAGTTTGATTAACTCTCTAATTTCTTGAACTTTTAACATTTCTTGCACCCCTGTTTCATTTAATGAATTGAGTTGAGATTTCTTTTCGCAAATAAAGAATAGAATCATACTTACGATATGGATCTCATTCAATAGCAAACAAAATTATGACTAGCTACTATAATCATACGATATAAGCTAATAATAGTTCAACCTTAGAATTTCTACCATTTATATTTCTTCTACATCAATAGGCAAAATCCTGTAAAATCATACATGATTTGATGAGAATAATGAGCGAAACACAGATAGCCTAGAGCTAGATAATTACTAAAATCGTATAGCTTTACAAACATATTGTATGATCAAACTTGTAAGAGAAATCATGAAAAAACTCGATCGTTACTCATACAAAAAAGCAACAGACTATCTGTTGCTTCAGACTGTAGACCTATTAAATTTAGTATGCCTACGGTCTTTCTTTGTTTAAAATTGAAGGAAAGATGTTGATTATCGCTTAAGGCGAATGCTTTCCGCGGGCATGGCGTGAGCCGCATCGTCGCTATCGCGACGCTTCAGTCTCACCTGCGACGCTTTCCCGCAGGAGTCATCGCCCTTCGCTCTAATTCATCTAATTTATACTTAATTTTGAGGTGAAGAAACTTGATGACTAAAAATCAAAATAATGACAGTGAACAATTAGAAGCTTTAAGTATAGAAGAACTTGTTCCCAAGGATCATTTAGTTCGGAAATTGGACGCTGCGATTGATTTTACTTTCATTTATCCTTCAGTGGAACACCTCTATTCTAATGTTGGGAGACCAAGTATCGATCCCGTTGTTTTATTTAAAATGACGTTTATTCAATATATGTTTGGTATCCGATCCATGCGTCAAACAATAAAAGAAATTGAAACTAATTTTGCTTATCGTTGGTTTTTAGGGTTTTGATTCTATTCAGAAGTTCCTCATTTTTCTACCTTCGGTAAAAACTGTGAGCGACGTTACCATGATTCAGCTATATTTGAACAGATTTTCTATCATATTTTAAGGGACTTAAAAAATTGTCTATGCAGGAGATGCTTACTTTTGCATCGATGAACTTGAAAAAGTTCGCCACATGGACTTGGAGAACAGCCTAATAAGACCGATGTACTCGAAGAGTACATCCATATTCGATCATAATCAGAGCATGTCTAACAAAAATATACAATTCAAGCGAACAAAAGAGATCGAGGAGGGTTTCTCTTATTATCAAAAAGTACTACGAAAAAAATATAGACAAAGTCGGAAATCGACTTTGTCTACAATCTCAAAGCAACGAATATCTGTTGCTTTTTCCTTAATTGCTTACCATTGTTATTCCGGTTGGAATTCCACTACTAACCCTTCAACCATGCCGAATTCCTTATGGACTTCACGTATGATTTCGTTTGCTGCTTTTGGAGTAGCGTCATTTGATTTTACTGTAATTAACACAGAACCGTTTGTTGCTCGTACGAGTGCATCTTCATAGTTCATAGATACAAGTAACAACTCTAGCATTTGTTCTTTGTTGTCATAATCATCTAATGTCTCAAGATCTTCTTTGGCAGCGTTGATTTCCTCTGCACTTAGATTTGTTGAACCAAGCGTTTCATTTAATTGCTCTCTTAACTTGCTACGCTCATCTTCCATTTGGAAACGAAGTTCTGCAAAACGATCGTCACCTAATGGAGTAGTTGATACTTCATTTCCGTCTTCATCTTTCGTTTGCTCTTTTTCATCATTATCTGCTGCTTGTTCTTCTGTATCAGCATCTAATCCTGCAAGATTGTTAGCGCTGTTTGGATCAGACGTAATATAGTAAATTGTGAGTACGACAACTAAGCTAAGCATTGTTAATAACCAGACTGTTTGTTTTTTTAATAACATGATAAGATTCCTCCTTATGATTGCTTTGGTAATACAGCGACACGATGGACTGGAATATCCAACGCCTTCGTCACTGCTTCCCTAATCATTTTTTTTACTTGTACATTTTCTGCACCTTTTGCAACGACTAATACCCCACGGACTGTCGGTTTTTTCACTTCGGTTACGATCGGAGCCTCATTGTTTCCATTACGTAAAATAACGAGTTGTTCTTCTGTGGATGTATCTGTTACCTTACGCTGACCACCTTCTCGATCTGCCTCTTCTGTTGTTTGTACTTGCGTTGTTGTATTTTTTTCGAGCACTTGCTTCTCCGTTGCGTCTATATTTACAACTACCTTCACATCGCTAACACCAGTGATCATATCAAGCGCTTCTTTTATTTGAGCTTCATACTCTCTTTCATAATCTGATATAGCACCATTTCCTTGCTGCTTCTGTCCAAAGGTTTCCACATCAGAATTCACTGTTGAGCCCTCATCATTGCTTTGAATAGTACTCTGCGAAGGTGACTTTTCATTAGAAAACAATCCATTAACAAGCATAAACGCCACACCAGCTAAAACGACGATGATAAAGTAATTGAATTTTTTCTTCTTCGGATCATCTGAGCCCCCAGGAAGAAGCCCTTTCAACCATGATTCTTTCTCTTTTTCACCCATTCGACCTTGCGAACCTCCCTTCAACCATTACATCGATTACTTGTACATCTACTTCCCAACTTTTTGAAAGCAGCGCAGTGATTTCTTCAATGTCCTTTTCTTGTGATGGAGTGGAAGTAGAATCCCGATTATCCATAATTCGAACCGGTTTTACGACTTCAACCACATCCTCCTTTGCATTCGTTAATTGCACCATCACATGCTTCAAAGTCGGAAGTTGGTTCTCATCTAGTTCACCTAATTCAATTCTTATGTCCGCAATCTGTAAATCGTATTGATTCATCAACTCCTCCTGCACACCTTCTTTCAGGTGGACAATCATTGTTTCTTCAATATATGCATCAGTTGAAGCTTGTATTTCTTTTTTTTGCAATTCTATTTGATTTTCTATATTTTTTTCATCTACCGCTTCGTAAGTTGGCATATTTTTAAACGCTTGTTCAAAGTCTGAAGTGATAAATTTTAATAGTGGGGTTAAAATAATCGCAATTAATAAAAGGCCAATCACCATTTTCGAATACTTTTGAAGCTTAGAATTAGGAAGAAGCATATCAATAACAGTCGCTAGTAAAATAAAAATAATGATGCTAGTAATCCATTCTTTTAAAAATTCCATTCCCTCGTAACCTCCTCTCTAACGAACCATTAACGTTAAATTTCCGGCAGCAATGATGACTGTCAAACTGAGAAAGAACATAAACGAAACAATCGCTAACGCTGCAAAAACAAACAGGATGTTTTGACCAATTATGTCCAAACATTTTATAATTGGTCCGCCTCCTAAAGGTTGTAGAATCGCACTTGCAAACTTATAAATGAATGAAACCATCAATATCTTTAATGCAGGAAAAGCTGCAACGATAATTAAAATAACGACACCTGCAATTCCTACTGTGTTTTTTAATAAAACAGATGCACTAATGACCGTATCAGTAGCATCTGTAAACATTCGTCCGACAACAGGGATAAAATTACCGGTTATAAATTTAGCTGTGCGGAGCGTCACCCCATCTGTTATCGCAGTAGATGCCCCTTGTACTGAGATCACCCCAAGGAAAACGGCCATAAACACACCCAATAAACCAATGCTCCAATTACGCAGCATATTGGCCAATTGGGTGACTTTATATTGTTCTGACATCGTGCTAACCATGCTTAATAATGTCGACAAAAAGAGCATAGGCAGAACGATGAATTGAATAAGAATTCCGCTCGTATTCATTAAAAATAAAATTACTGGATGGAAGAATGCTGCTGAAACAACCCCGCCCGAGGTTACAATGAGTGCAAGCAATACAGGGATTAATGCCATGATGAACGAGATCATCGTTTCGATCGTGCTAAGCGTATATTGAATGACGACGTTAAAGCTATTCAAAGCTAAGATCACGAGCACCATGAACACTATCGAATAAGCGACCTTGCTGATTGTGCTCTGTTCAAAGGCATTTTGAAGAGATTGCAAAAACATGCTAAATACTGCAAGTAATAGCAAGGTTCCTAGTAGCTTTCCATTTACTAAAAATTCATGAAAGATAAACTTCGTAATGCCACCAGCCCAATCTTGGAACGAAAATTCCTTCTCGCCACTGATAAAGTCGTATAAACTTCCTTTCTGGCTTTCAGGAAGAAAACCACCGTATTCTGTACTAATCTCTTCCCAGAATTCTTTTAGCTCATCTATGTTTAAGGAGCGTAATTGCTTGTCTAAAAATTCTTCTGTAAGAGTATTTGTCCCCTCTTCCGTTGTAATTGTTTCTGCAGATGCCTGTCCAATTGGAGCGTAAAAAAACGAGAGAATATAGAATATTGCCATTAGCCCTAGTACAGTTTTTAGCTTCATGTTTACACCTCATTTACATAACAGGATCATTTTCATAAACGCTCTCTATTTCTTATGAAGGGATCATCTGCATAATGGTCTCTATTAGAACGGTCAGGATTGGAATGGCCATAGCAAGAATAAGGATTTTTCCAGCGAGTTCAATTTTAGAAGCAAGCGCTCCTTGTCCAGCATCCTTCGTAATTTGTGAAGCAAACTCAGCAATATAGGCAATTCCGATAATCTTTAATATCGTTTCGAGATAAACCATATTTACATTTGCGTTTACCGCTATTTTTTCGATCATTGTGATAATTGCTTGAATTTGATCGATTAATGAAAGAAAAATTGTGCAGCCAACAAATACGATGATAAAGAAGGCAAAATTCGGCTTTTGCTCCTTTACGATTAAAACAACAAAGGTTGCGACTAAGCTAATCCCAATAACTTGTAGAATTTCGATAAGTCATCCCCTCCCTCTAGTGGAATAGGAAAACAGATTTAATCTTTTGAAATAAGTTATCTACAACTGATGCAACCATGAACAAGATGTAGATAAAGCCAAATAAAGTTACCCATTGTGCATATTCTTTTTTCCCAACTTGATCTAAGATTGTGTGTAAAAAGGCAACGACAATTCCAACTCCGGCAATTTTAAAAATAATATCGACTTCTAGGCCCATACTCTTCTCCTCCTAATGTATCTCTCCATTTCAATTGCATTGGGATTGCTTAAATCAATAAGATGATGATGAGTAGCCCAGAAAGAAAGCCGAGGCTTTTAACCATCCTTTCATACTTTACTTGCTTATCATTCGCATCCTCTACTTCCCTTTCTAAATGCGTCATTGCAAGGAAGATTTGTTTTTGTTGTGAATGCCGATCATGCCTGCCAAGTGTTTCACCAAATTGCTTCATTACCTCATATTCACCTTGCTTCAACGCGGTTTTCTTCCAAACTTTATTCAAGCTTTCTTCCCACGCAGCTTTGGCTGTCGTTTCTGTCGTCGTTAGCAAGGAGGCAAAGTGAGCAAACATCTCTGATATTGGTCCGTCTAATTGAGCCGCAAGCCTTCTAGCCGCTTCATGCAATGGCGTGTGACCATACATAATCTCTGCCTCTAGTGACTGTAAAGAAGCTTTTAATTGTTTAAGCTGTCTCGGTCGTAAATTCAAGGATTTTGAGATTTCAAATCCTGCCCACGTACTTGCTGTTAAAATGATGATCGCCCCAATTATTTGCATCATCGATTCAAGTACAACTCCTTTTTTTGTAAAAGGTGACCGCTCTCATTTCGAATGGCGCGAATGAAACCAGGGCCACTTTTTCTACCAATCTCTATATATCGCTGAAAAACCCCTTCATTAAGGATGTCATGTAAAATAGGGCGGCGTTTCACTTCCTCTAAGGAATTTCCATGCGTTGTCATCATTAGCTTAATTCCGGCATTAACAGCCTCACGGATTGCTAACGCATCATCGCTTGATCCAATTTCGTCAACGATGAGAACATCCGGACTCATTGAACGAATCATCATCATCATTCCCTCAGCCTTCGGACATGCGTCTAGCACATCAATTCGATTACCAAATGTCATTTGTGGAACACCTTTTACACTGCCAGCAATTTCTGATCGCTCATCAACGATGCCTACTTTTTTCGCACGGAACTTTCCCTGATCATCGCCACTAGAAATGACTCGAGCTAAATCTCTTAATAGTGTCGTTTTCCCCGACTGTGGTGGTCCAATAATCATCGTGTGAAGCCAGTTGTCCTCAAAGATTGATGGAAGAATGTGCTCAGCTATTCCAATTTGTTCACGAGCAATTCGAATATTAAATGAAGAAAGATCGCGTATTGCCTTAACTCGTCCATTTTCAAGGACGACTTTTCCAGCTAGACCGACTCGGTGCCCACCCTCAACCGTAATATATCCTCTTCTCAATTCTTCATCGAGTGTATAAATTGAATGGTTGCTTAACTTATTTATTAGTTGAATCGTGTCTTCAGAGGTTATCTTATATGAGTGCAAAAAGAAGGAATTTCCCTTCACAATAAATTCCATCGGTCGATGAATCCGAATTCTAATTTCTTCTAAACCATCTATTCGGCTTGATGGGATTTGTTCGATTTGATCGACTATTTTTTTTGGCAATAAAGCAAAAATTGAGTGCAAGAACGATTCCTCCTCCTTTCCCTTCAAAACAACAAAATTGTGGACTAGCACATCATTCAATAAAATGTATGCCTGTTCTACTTCATTCATGACCGCAAAAGATAATTCGTTTACACTTGCTGTCATATTCTATTAAAAGTAATACTTTTTAATTTAAGAACAAATAGTAAGAGTAGGAGGGATAAATTTGAAAAAGCTACTCTTTTTATGTTTGCTTATGACAATTGTAAGTGGCGCCCCTAATGAGACTATTGCTGCAAAAGTAAGAAATGTTATTTTATTTGTTGGCGATGGGATGGGCCTAGGTCAAATGGAAATTGCACGGATAATGGAGTATGGAAAGGAAGGACGACTTACGATTGAATCGATGCCACACACAGCACTTGTTCATACATATTCTGCGAATCAAATTGTGACGGATTCAGCAGCTGCAGGTACAGCAATAGCGACTGGGTTTAAAACGAATAATGGCATGATTGGGGTTCTTCCAAATGGCCAAGAGGTTGATAGTGTATTAGATGCCTTTAAGCGCACTGGTAAAAAGACGGGCATTATTTCAACAAACGCAATCACAGATGCAACTCCTGCCGCATTTTCGGCAAGTGTAAACAATCGTTGGGACGATCAGCAACAAATCGCAAAACAGCAGATTAACAATAAAATTGATGTCATTCTTGGGGGAGGAAAACGGTTCTATCCACCAGCACTCATTAAATATGCAGCATCATTGGGCTATGAATTTGTACAAACAAAAAAGGAAATGGAGTCTGTAAAAGGAAAGAAAACGCTCGGTTTGTTTGCTGATAAACATTTTGAGTTTAGATTAGACTTAAAGAAAGGCTCTTCACAACCTTCATTAAAGGAAATGACCGCTAAGGCAATTGAACTTTTAGATAATGAAGAGGGCTTTTTTCTATTAGTAGAGGGCGCACGGATTGACCATGCCTCTCATGCTGGAGATATGACAAGCCTTTGGAAGGAAGTAATTGATTTAGATGAGGCCGTTCACTATGCTAGATCATGGAGCAAGGAAAACAGTAATACCCTAATTCTCGTTGCTGCAGATCATGAAACGATGGGCATTTCCGCAACCGAGCCAATCAAGCTTGAATCATTAAAACAGGTAAGCCAATCCACGCATTATATGGCAGAAAAATTAAAAGAAGATTCTGGAGAGAAAGCCTACACAGTTGATAGCATTGGACGGACTTTACGTACATACGCTAATATGAACGTAGATAAACACAAAATTGCCACGCTTACAAAACGTCTAAATGATGCAAAAGCAAATGTGTATACAGAGTTTAAAATTGATTGGGAAATCGGAAGTTTTATCGCTGAACAATATGAAGTTGGTATTGAATCAAAGGAAATTAGGAGCAACAGCTCAACTGGTGGTCATACAAGCAATCCTATCGCATTGTTTGCTGAAGGCAATGGAGCTGAGTCATTTCATGGATTCCTCGATAATACCGACATCCCTAAAATCATTGCCAAATTAGCAGATTTACGTTTAAATGAGTAAAAACAATGATGAAATTAGGAGGAGATGTGCAATGTATTTTCAACCTACCTATAGAAAAACCGGAGGAGACGCCCAGCTTAAAACTCCTAAGATCTCTGTATACGGCAATGGTGAGGTATCTGTCCAACCTGATCAAGCAATGATTACAATCGGTTATACGAATCAAGGAAAGAGCTTACAAGAACTTCAAGCACAAACGAGTCAAATCATTGCAAATATAGTTCAATCACTAAAGAAACTAGGAATTCCCGATGAACATATCCAAACAACTAGATTTCAAATTTCTCCACAATATGATTATATTGACGGCAAGCAAGTTTTCCGAGGTTATTCAATCGATTATTTGCTTACAGTTACCATTTCTGATGTGCACCAAACCGGATTAGTCGTGGACACAGCTCTTGAAAATGGGGCTAATCGAGTAGAAAATATTTCATTCACCGTTTCAAATCCAAGCGAGCATTATCAACATGCGCTTAACTTAGCTGTAGAGGATAGCATAAAAAAAGCGAGAACCATTGCCACTAGCTTAAACGTGCAACTCGTGAAAACGCCCATTCACATTTCAGAGTTAGCAAATGATCGTCAACCAGTATTTCCAATGCAAACACTCGCCTTCTCAAAGGCAGATCAAATGCCAATTGAACCAGGCAGTCAAACAATTAAAGCAAATGTGCATGCGGACTTCTATTATACAAAGTAAGGTTAGAACATCAAACCACTATACTATTCTTCTGTTAATAAAAAATCCTCTTCTTTCCATAACGGAAAGAAGAGGATTTTTTGCTGATCAATGCGTTTACACTACTCTATATGTCTAGTTTCAACGCATAGCCCCTCGAGGTCATAAGCCAAAGCCCTCCTGAAATCAGGATTTCTTTCGGTCTTTGGCTTATGCTTGTCTGGGCTGTTCAATGCGTTTACACTTTTCTATTACGCACGTGATACGTAAGAGCTGTCTGTTGTATTTACGATTAATACATCGCCTTCGTTGATAAAGAATGGTACCTGAACGGATAGGCCAGTTTCTAAAATCGCTGGTTTTGTTCCACCAGAAGCTGTATCACCTTTAATTCCTGGCTCTGTTTCAACTACTTTTAACTCTACTGTGTTAGGCAATTCAATTCCAATTGTTTCACCATGGTAAAGCATGATTTGCACTTCCATGTTTTCTTTTAGGAATTTTAATTCATATTCAATAGCCGTTGCTGGTAATTCAATTTGCTCATACGATTCGTTATCCATGAATACATGTTGATCAGCATTTGCATACAAGTATTGCATTCTACGGTTATCGATTTGTGCTTTTCCAACTTTCTCTCCAGCACGGAACGTTTTTTCTTGAATCGCACCTGTACGTAAATTACGAAGTTTAGAACGTACGAAAGCCGCTCCTTTTCCAGGCTTGACATGTTGGAAATCCATTACACGCCAAATCCCGTTATCTACTTCAATTGTTAAACCTGTGCGAAAATCGTTTACTGAAATCATACAGTAATCCTCCCAAAATTAAAGAATAATCAACTCTTTCGATGAGAATGTCAACGTTTCATTTCCATCCTCTGTAATGATCGTATCATCTTCGATGCGAACTCCACCTAACCCCGGAATATAAATTCCAGGCTCCACAGTTACTACCATTCCTGGTTGTAGAACAACCTCAGATTTACTTGATAAGCCAGGGCCTTCATGAACTTCCAACCCAATGCCGTGACCAGTAGAATGGCCAAAGTATTCGCCGTAACCATTCTCTGTTATGTAGTCTCTTGTTAGTGCATCTGCTTCTCTTCCAGTTAATCCTGGTTTAATTCCATTCATTCCTCTTAGTTGCGCTCCAAGCACCACATCATAAATGTCTTTTAACTTTTGATCTGGTTCTCCTACAGCAACTGTTCTCGTCATATCTGAAACATAACCGTTGTAATATGCACCAAAGTCTAGTGTTAGGAAATCTCCTTTTTCAATGACTTTATCACTTGCAACACCGTGTGGATAAGCTGAACGATAACCAGATGCAACGATCATATCAAAGGATGAAGACGTAGCACCTTGCTTTCTCATGAAAAATTCCATTTCATTCGCAACTTCAAGCTCTGTTTTACCAGCTTGAATGAATGTCAATATATGCGAAAACGCATCATCAGCAATCTTCGCTGCTTCCTTTAATATCTTAATCTCTTGGGCATCCTTAATCAAGCGTAATTTTTCAACTAAGCCAGAAACAGGAACTAGCTCAGCATCAACTGCTTGTTGATAGGATAAGAATGCAGCATAAGCAAGGTGATCCTGTTCAAAACCTAACTTCTTAATGCCTAAATTCTTCACTTGTGTAGCTACTTCGTTTGGAATCGAACCAGTATGCTGAACAATCTCATATCCTACACACTGCTTTGCTGCTTGTTCTGTATAGCGGAAGTCAGTAATAAATAACGCTCTGTCCTCACTAATGAGCACAACCCCTGCAGACCCAGTAAAGTTCGCCATATATCTTCTGTTGTATGCACTTGTAATTAATAAACCATCAATACCAGCTTCTTTAAAGCCAGCTCTTAACTTATCAATTTTCCCCATGTTCATTCTCTCCTTCACCAATAAACTTCCATTATCATCTTGATATGATATAAGGCTATTCTATCACAGAATCCTTCATTTACACATATTCGTGTTCCTAAATACGTGCAGCCTTCTCTTTTTCTTTTCTCTTATTAATTTCACTTTGCTCAAACGAAATCGAAAACCCTATAAATACACCGTACAAAATATATAAACATGCATTTGTTATCAACGTATTCAATTCCATCTCAAGTAAAGGTGGGATTGTTGGAAACAAAGGGTTTAACACCAAAAAGACAGCGCCATAGAGAATGGCTCCAAATAGGGCACCAATCCAAATTGAAGGAAATCTTCTTAAAGTAAAGTAATATGCAAATGCCACACCTACAGAAATTGCACCAATTAGAAGAATGGATACAACCACTCCTAACCAGCCGTCCTTCCAGTCCCCCATTGTCCAACGATCAAGAATAATTCCAGGACTAATGGTCGTGAATGAAAACAAATGTGCTAAGTAGCCGAGCCCACTCCAAAATACACCTCCAAAAAAGCCCGTAATTGCTGTTAGCATTATAAATGACATCGGTTTATCTTTGTCGTTTTGCTCAAGTTGTTCTTGTCCCATATTTTGACCCCTTCCCATTTATCAGATAAAATTAGGATGAGAAAATTTATACCTATTCATGCATCAAATCTCAATGACGATTTATAAGTGGAGGTTTTTTTCTTATTTTGTAGAAATAATAAAAACGAAATTATTTTCCTAATAATGAATATCTTATGTTGTTCTGGAAAAAATAGATTGAGATAAAAAGATTTATTCATTTAAAAAGGAGGTGGCTTTGAATGAAGAATCAAATCGTAAAATATAGCGTTCTTGGTGTGATTGCGATCGGACTTGTAAGCTTACTCTACTACGTTGTTTCTGAGCCACTTAGTTTCATAAAATATATACTTATGATTGGGGCATTTGTTGGGGTAATTTATTTATTAATAACAAGACTCGGCGGTTCTGGCAAATCTTCCAACACAGATCAGCGTGCGTATTTAAAAGCTGCGAAAAGATCAAAAAAACGTTTCCAGCAAGGCTCAACTGCGCAAATAAAGAAAACAAACCAAGCAAGTCTTACATCAATTAAAAAGCCGAAAACGAAATCAACTGCGCAACTAACAGTTATCGAAGGAAAAAAGAACAAAAAAAGAAATCGAGCTTCCTTCTGATGCGAGAGCTTTACACTTTTATCAATGAAAAAGACCATTTTTCTCACTATCAAGTCGAGGGAATGGTCTTTTTTGTATGATTGTACAATGAAAGGCTCGTGCTCATCGTTTTCTAGATCTCTTGCAAAGTTTAACATTCCTTTGTTATAAAGGAATAAACTAGATGCAACTTTTTAAAGGTGGGGGAAATATGGTTTTTATAGATTCCTTTTTGTTTCCAGATGAGGATATGGAATTCGACTTTTTGATCGAAATCAAAAGAACATGCTATGACTCATACTATCCATTCAAAATTTTATCAAGGAAGGGCTTAAATAGGATTGAATTTGAGCCAGTGACCATTTTATATGGCGGAAATGGTTCAGGGAAATCTACTGCACTAAATGTAGTAGCTGAAAAAGCAGGAATCATTAGGGATTCTATCTTTAATAAATCTAATTTCTACCCTGACTATGTGAACATGTGTGAAATGCAGCTTAAAACAGACATTCCAGAGCACAGTAGGATTATTACGAGTGACGATGTATTTGACTATATGTTAAATATTCGTAATCTAAACGAGGGCATTGACCAAAAACGAGAAAAGCTTTTTGAGGAATATTTGGATGTGAAATATTCTCAATTCCAAATGAGATCTATGGAAGATTATGAGCAATTAAAAAGAGTGAACACAGCTAGAAAGAAAACGCAGTCCCGGTTTGTGAGAAGTGAATTGATGGATAATGTGAGAGAGTATTCAAATGGGGAAAGTGCATTTCAATATTTCACCGAAAAAATTGGTGATAATGGACTTTATATTTTGGATGAGCCCGAAAACAGCCTTTCTCCAAAACGGCAGATAGAACTAGTAAATTTCATTGAAGAGTCTGCTCGTTTTTTTGGCTGTCAGTTCATCATCTCAACACATTCTCCCTTCCTGCTATCAATGAGAGAGGCAAAGATTTATAATCTTGATGAAAATCCTGCTACCGTAACAAGGTGGACTGAATTGGAAAACGTCCGCACATACTTTGAGTTTTTCAAACAACATGAAAGTAAGTTTTGATTTCTTTTGAAGGAATGTACAATCGGTTGTCGACAAAAATGCCACATTTTGTGGCATTTTTGTCGAAGACTACTCCCTATTTTTAATAACTCCACCTAGAAAAGAAACTTTTTGCCGATTCTCTTCCTACTTCGATCAATTGATTCTTTCTTTCATCATTTAACTGAAATTCAGTTGCTAGTATGCCATCGGTTGGGACAAAAATAATGTTTTGGGCATGCTTTCTAGAAATATATCGTGCATCATGAGCATCTTTCATTGTCTCAAATAATGCGCTATACAACTGTATAGCATTTTTTATCTTCGCTGGCTCCCGTTCATTCGATTTCGTACTCAATGTAATACCAATAACCGGTCGCACTTTCTTTACGTTTTCTTTATCGAATAACCACATTGGAAAATTGCTTAATACACCTCCATCAACCATAATGGAAGTATTTTTGTTCGCTTGTAATTTGACTGGTTCAAAAAAGTACGGAATGCTACAGCTCATTCTTACTGCTTTAGCTACAGAGAAACTCATCGGGTTCAATCCATATTGAGGTAGATCATCTGGCAACACAACTAAGCGTCCGTTTGTAAGATCAGACACGACGACGCGTAAACTTTGCGGAGGTAAATCCCCAAAAGTACGTACACCCTTCTTCTCTAGTGCTTCCCGTATCCACTTTTCCAATTCATCGCCTTTATACAAACCTAATCTCCAGAACAAGAACACCCACTTCGTCATTGCAAATGGGATAAACCGATACCTTTCATCTAAAAATGCCTTAAGATCAAGTTCTGCTAACATATCAATCATTTCCTTGCTCGTATAATTTGCGGTGATCAATGCTGCAATAATTGAACCAGCACTTGTGCCAGCTAAACGCTTAAATTGAAATCCTCTGTTTTGTAATTCTTCATATGCACCAATTAAAGCAAATCCTTTAATTCCTCCACCCGAAAACACACCATCGATATACACCTGCAAGCCACTCCTTGCTCTCTATGCCATCTTATACATGTGTAAGCAGAAAATCTTGAAAATAGTACAAAAAAGAAAAAAGCTTATTGCCAAGGAATAAGCTCCATAGCTATAAGCTTATCAAGTTAATAAAAAGTCTAAAAACGGCACAATCTTTGTACCGTTTTTAGGATGATATTACCTATAAGAATCGTGAGTTGGAATAAATAGATCTTCCTCTGAATTTCTAACAATAGAAAAGTGATCAACATTATAATGACCATGAAGTGTATTGTTGTGATGCTTTATGATTTGTTCTGCACTTAAATCATTAGTGCCTAAATTTGAATGACCATCACCAACTAATGTAACATCAAAGCCACTAATCGTTGCTGTTCTGACTGCACTATCTATACAATGCTGTGTTTCACAGCCCATAATAACGATGTGTTCGATTTGTTGTGATTTTAAATGCTCTAAAAGTCCTGTTTCATAAAAGCAATTCGTTGCAGATTTATCAAAGATATTTGCTCCAGTCGGTACTTTGATTTTATTGTGTATTTGAAATCCATTTCCCGCGCCATCTGAAACATCAAGATCTCTCACAAACATAACTGGAACGTCAGACTCTCGTGCTTTTTCTATTACTATATTGATATTTTGGATAAGTTGCTCTTTGTTAATAATCTGTTTACCTTCTTGATTTCCATCTATTAATTCTTGTTGTGCATCAATGATTAGTAATGTTTGATTCAAACAATTTTCCCCTTTCAAATGTGGGGAACGCTATATAACCTTTTAGTTAGACGTTATCCCCTTATCAATTTTCACAATAACATTTTTTCTATTTGCCATACTAATCTCCCCCTAAACTCAAATTCCTATAAATCAGTTTTTATAATTTTTAGGTAATTACATCTTAACACACTTAACTTATTTCATTCCTTTTTAGAGGAAAAAATTCAAACAGTTCGTTCCTACGACCAGATAGCGTTCAAAGATAAATTCAAACTCTTCCTATTAAAAAAACAACCTTTTACGGCAGCTATAATACCGAAAAGGTTGTTTTTTATGAAACTTATATTTAAATCACATTCTAATATAAAATTATAACCCACACTTTAACTGTGCATTACAGTTTGTACATGTGTTACATCCACCAATTTCTTTTACCTTACCTTGACGGCAAACCGGACAAGTATTGCCAACCTCAGAACCGATTGTTACGTCCGTTGAACGAAGGTCACTAATTGTATCAACTAGGACAACATGTTGTTTTACTTTTTCCTTAGGAGCTTCTTCAACGTCATCAAATGTATTTTCTTCTGCTTTTAGTGTAAGCACTTGTGAATCACGGGAACCATCAACATATACCGTGCCACCTTTAGCACCGCCTTTGTATAATCTTTCATATACTTTTTCGACTTGCTCAACTGTATAGCCTTTTGGTGCGTTTACTGTTTTACTAATCGAGCTGTCAATCCAGCGCTGGATGATACACTGAACATCTGCATGAGCTTCAGGAGATAATTCCATCGCTGATACGAACCAGCTTGGCAGTTGTTCTGGATCTGCTCCTGGGTGACGGTCTAAATATTCTTGAACAATATCTGCCTTCACTTCTATGAATTTTCCAAGTCTTCCACTTCTAAAGTAAGAGAAGGAGAAGTATGGCTCTAACCCCGTTGATACCCCAACCATCGTTCCTGTAGAACCAGTTGGTGCAACCGTTAATAAATGAGAATTACGAATGCCATGAAGGGCAATTGATTGCTTGATGTCCTCAGGCATTTTTGCCATAAATCCAGTTTCCGTAAATGCTTTACGAAGACGATTTGTTTCACTTTGATCATCTGAAGTTAAGAATGGGAAGCTTCCCTTTTCCTTCGCTAACTCAACAGATGCGCGATAAGCTGTTGTCGCAATCGTTTCAAACACTTCATCAACTAGACGATTTCCTTCTTCAGAACCGTACTCTGTTTCACAGTAGATCAGAAGATCATGCAAGCCCATAACCCCTAGACCAACTCGGCGCTCACCAAGCGCTTGCTTTTTATTATCCTCTAAGAAGTAAGGTGTCGCGTCAATAACGTTATCTTGCATACGCACACCGACTTCGACTGTCTTTTTCAACTTCTCAAAATTAACGGTTTTGTTTTCTTTATCTGCCATTTCAGCTAAGTTTACAGCAGCAAGATTACATACGCTATATGGAGCTAATGGTTGCTCACCACAAGGGTTTGTCGCCACTACTTTTTGTCCATAGCTGCTTGCATTTGTCATGTCATTGGCATTATCAATAAAGAAAATTCCAGGCTCTGCTGAATATGTTGCACAAATATTGATTAAGTTCCATAATTCTTTCGCTTTGATTTTACGGTATGTGCGTACCTTTTTGCCCATACGTTCCCACTCACGCACATCTCCAACTTTATGCCACTCTTCATTATAGTATTTCATGTCTGCTTCATCGTAGCTCTCGACATCAGGGAAGCGCAGCTCATATTCTGCATCATTTTCAACAGCTTCCATGAACTCTTTCGTTAAGCAGACAGAAATGTTTGCACCAGTTAAGAACTCAGAATTATGAACAGAGTAAGTTCCGCCTGTTGCAATTTTTTGCTCAGCATCCTTAATGATGCTCTCGCTAAAACCACCTAATCCTGGAATGGTCTTATAGTTCATAATCCCTTGATACATATCAATCTCTTGCATCGTAAAAGGAGTAAATTTAAGCTTTTCTTTTGCATAACGCTTAATCGTTTCATCCTCTGTGTTTTCAAGTAAAAACCTTAGGATACGCGGATTTTGCATTTTAGAAATAATAAATTCAATAATATCAGGATGCCAGTCCGTTAACATGATCATTTGCGCCCCACGACGAGATCCACCTTGCTCAACAAGATGCGTCAACTTAGCAATATCATCAAGCCAAGACACTGATCCGGAAGATTTCCCATTCACTCCACGAGCCAATGTGTTTCGCGGACGTAGTGTCGAGCCATTCGTTCCAACACCGCCACCACGGCTCATAATTTCCATCACTTGTTTACGATGCTCAGAAATTCCTTCACGAGAATCCTGTACAAAAGGCATCACGTAACAGTTAAAATACGTCACATCTGTCTCTGCACCTGCACCATAAAGAACTCGTCCCGCAGGTATAAAGTTTAAGTCCGCAAGCTCCTGATAGAACTTTTCAAACCATTCTTTTCTTTTTTCTTCCGTTTTTTCAACAGAAGCAAGCCCCGTCGCATTACGCATGGCAATTTGCTCATAATAAATTTCAAGCGGCTTTTCGATCACATCGAGTGATTTTTTTACGATACCTGTGCTCACTTCTTCAGGATCTTCAAGAACACCGCGATAGTCTTCTTCTACTAGTACCTTCGCCTCTTTGTTTTCCCAATCAATTTCCTTAATGTATCCTAGCCCTCTAGCAGGGAATTTCGGATCTTCTTTTACCGTTAACACAACAAAATCACCTTCAGTTAAAGTGATTTTTTCTGTGTCTTTAAATGTATAACGATCGAGCATTACTAATCGTGATACACCTTTATGTGTTGTTTTCATCTCCGCTGTAATTGGATGTACTTGTGGAAACAAGCGGATGTCTTGATTCAATCTTTCAACATTAACCTTCAAAGTTTGTCCAAGTGCTACAGACATTGTGCCAACCCCTTTAAATTAAATTCATTTCTCCTCATCTTACAAGTTGAAACAAATTATGTAATCTCAATATGATGTTTTTATGAATAATCTTAAGTTATCATAATTCACATATAAAAATCAATATATAGTATGACGAAAGTTTTTAATCATACTATATATTGATTTTAGGTCAAATAATAATAAATTTGTCAAACATAAAATACGTTAGAAAAACGAGAAATCTGACGAAAATGGTGAACAAATGAAATGAATTGGTGAATTTTAACCTATTTCGAACCTTGACCATTTTCTCGAAAAACTCTAGTAATTTGTTTACCCCAATTTAATTAATTGAACACCCTAAGTTCATCATCTTACTTCTTTTTTTATAAAAAATCCACCGCCAATAATTAACTACTTTCTTTATCGGCTCCTTTTTGATCACTCATCACATATTTGATAGAAATTCATCTGTTTTTCTTTACTCTTACTAGTAAACACTTATATAATATTACATGTTGATGAAATGTTCGAAAGGGGTAAGGAGCTTTGTTGGATGTACTATATTTCCTACTAATTATTCTTGGTGCGGTCATCGTATACTCTGCGGTTACTAAATTAATGCAAAAAAGAATTGTGAAAACGTTAACAGAAGAAGAATTTCGTGAAGGTTATCGTAAAGCACAATTAATCGATGTTCGTGAACCAAAAGAATTTGAGGGTGGCCATATACTTGGAGCAAGAAATATTCCACTTTCACAATTAAAATCAAGACTTATTGAGCTCCGTCCTGACAAGCCTGTGTACTTATACTGCCAAAGCGCAATGAGAAGTGGCCGTGCAGCTCAAATGCTAAAACGTAAAGGCTATAATGAATTATACCAATTAGATGGTGGCTTTAAAAAATGGTCAGGAAAAATTAAAACAAAGAAATAAATACATTGAAAATATAGACAAAGTCGAAGCCGGCTTTGTCTATATTTATGTATAAGGAAGCTTTATGAAAAACAACAAAAGCTGTAGGGATATTTCTCCCTACAGCTTTTGTTCGATCATCTATTGTTTTATATAGCGCAATACAGGCTTTCTTGCTGCAAGCGTCTCATCTAAACGCCCTACAACGGTAGTATGCGGAGCCTCCTGAACGATTTCAGGGTTTTCCTCTGCCTCTTTTGCAATTTGTAGCATCGCTTCAATAAAGCTATCTAACGTTTCTTTTGATTCTGTTTCTGTTGGCTCAATCATGATGCATTCTTCCACATTTAATGGGAAGTAAATTGTCGGTGGATGGTAGCCGAAGTCTAGCAGGCGCTTAGCGATATCTAATGTACGTACACCTAGCTTCTTCTGACGTTTTCCACTTAATACAAATTCATGTTTGCAATGCTGGTCAAATGGTAGATCGTAAGCTGTCGCTAACCTTCTCATCATATAGTTAGCATTTAACACAGCATATTCTGTTACCGCTTTTAATCCATCTGGGCCCATTGTACGAATATACGTATATGCACGAACATTGATGCCGAAGTTTCCATAATAAGGCTTCACACGGCCAATCGCTTGTGGACGATCGTAATCAAATGTATACTGTCCATCACGCTTCACAAGAACTGGCTTCGGTAGAAACGGGATTAGATCAGCCTTAACTCCAACTGGTCCTGAACCAGGTCCGCCACCGCCGTGAGGGCCGGTAAATGTTTTATGAAGGTTAAGGTGAACAACATCAAATCCCATGTCTCCAGGACGTGCTTTTGAAAGAACAGCATTTAAGTTAGCTCCATCATAATATAACTTCCCACCAGCACTATGGACAATTTCAGCCATTTCAAGAATATGTGCTTCAAACAAGCCGAGTGTATTCGGATTTGTCAGCATGAGTGCAGCTGTATCAGATCCAACTACTCGTTTTAAATCTTCTAAGTCAACAAGTCCATTTTCATTTGACTTCACTGTAACTGTTTCAAATCCTGCCACAGTAGCGGATGCCGGGTTTGTACCATGAGCCGAGTCAGGAACAATAACCTTCGTTCGATTCGTATCACCATTTGCTTCATGGAATGCGCGGATCATCATCAATCCTGTCCATTCACCATGTGCTCCTGCAGCAGGCTGAAGCGTCACTTCATCCATACCAGTGATTTCAACTAAATGCTCCTGTAGATCATACATAAGTTCTAATGCACCTTGAACTGTGCTTTCATCCTGCAATGGGTGAACATGAGCAAAGCCATTTAAGCGTGCTGCTGTTTCGTTCATCTTTGGATTGTACTTCATCGTACAAGAACCTAGTGGATAGAAACCAGAATCAACGCCGTGATTTCTTTTTGATAATGCTGTGTAGTGGCGCATAATATCAAGTTCAGAAACCTCTGGAAGATTCGGCTCTTCTTCACGCATATATCCCTCTGGAAGAATTTCCGTTAAATCAAATTCTGGAGTATCAAGCTCAGGTAAGCTAAATCCAATTCTACCTAGCTTCGTTAATTCAAAAATGAGTGGCTGATCTTCTTTATGCACGATAATCCCCCATTTCTTCTACTAAAGTATCAATTTCTTCTTTTGTTCGTAATTCAGTTACAGCAACCAACATATGGTTTTCTAACTCAGGGAATTCACGACCTAAATCAAACCCACCAATAATCTCATTCTTGATCAATGCAGCATTTACTGTTTTTACCGATGTATTAACTTTAACAATAAATTCATTAAATGAAGGACCTTCAAATACAATTTCAAAGCCTTTCTCAACGAACTTCTTCTTCGCATAATGCGCCTTTTGCATATTCGCTAATGCCATTTGCTTCACGCCTTGTTTGCCAAGAGCAGTCATTGCTACTGATGCAGCCAGTGCATTTAATGCTTGGTTTGAACAAATATTAGATGTCGCTTTATCACGGCGTATATGCTGCTCACGCGCTTGAAGAGTTAATACAAAACCACGACGGCCTTCTTCATCAATCGTTTGCCCTACAAGACGACCAGGTACTTTACGCATTAACTTGCTCGTAACGGCAAAATAACCACAGTGCGGGCCACCGAATGAAGTAGGAATACCAAATACTTGAGCATCTCCTGCAACGATATCTGCACCGAATTTACCTGGTGGAGTTAACGCGCCAAGTGCAAGTGGATTACTTGATACTACATACATCGCCTTGTGGTTATGAATGATTTCCTCTAACTCCTTTAACGGCTCAATTCGGCCGAAGAAGTTTGGATACTGAACAACGACTGCCGCAATATCATCAGACATCATTTCTTTTAGCGCATCTAAATCGGTTACTCCATCTTTATGCGGAACTTCAACGACCTCAACGTATTGCCCCTTAGCATACGTCTTTAATACTTCCTTTGACTCAGGGTGTACTGTACTTGAAATCAACACTTTCTTGCGACGAGTGTGCCCTACGCTCAGCATTGCTGCTTCTGCTAACGCAGTTCCTCCATCATACATAGAAGAGTTTGCTACATCCATACCTGTCAATTCACAAATCATTGTTTGAAATTCAAAAATGGCTTGCAACTCACCTTGTGAGATCTCAGGTTGATAAGGTGTATACGCAGTATAAAACTCAGAACGGCTTAATACATGATCAACAATAATCGGAGCGTAATGATCATAGACTCCTGCACCTAAAAATGATGTGTTTGATTTAAGGTCAGCATTCTTCATCGACATTTTCGTTAATTCTTTTATTAACGCTGTCTCTGTTTTTGCTGGCTTAATATTGTACTCTCCTTTAAAACGTACACTTTCAGGAATATCACTAAAAAGTTCTTCAACTGAACGAACGCCAATTTCTTTTAACATGGCTTGTTGATCAGATTCTGTCATCGGTAAATAGCGATGTTTCACAACGAATACCCCCTGCTTATTTTTTTGCTCTTTTATAAAAAGGTGTTGGTACGATTTTCGCTTTTAGATGCTTTTTACGAATTTCGACTTCCACTTCATTGCCTAACTGTGCTAACTCAGCTTGAATAAGAACAAGCCCTATGTTTTTCTTCAGAGTTGGAGATTGTGTACCAGTTGTCACTTCTCCAACAACTTCGCCGTTTACAAGAACGCTGTAGCCATGGCGTGGAATGCCACGATCAATCATTTCAATTCCTACAAGCTTACGCGGTACACCATTTTCTTTTTGTTCCTTTAATGGAGCCTTTCCAATAAAGTCAACTTCCTTGTTCACTTTAACAGCAAAGCCAATGCCCGCTTCTAATGGGGAAATGTCTGGTGATAATTCTTGACCATAAAGAGCTAAATTCGCTTCAAATCGAAGCGTATCACGCGCTCCAAGACCACATGGAAGAACTCCATCTTCTTTGCCAGCTTCGAGAATGTCTTTCCAAAGATCCTTCGCTTCTGATGGAGAGCAATAAATTTCAAATCCATCTTCTCCTGTGTATCCTGTTCGTGACACAAGTGCCTTCTTTCCACTTAGAAGAACTTCAGTTTGGAACTTAAAGAAGCCAATTGCGCTCAAGTCTGCTCCTGATGCTAACTTTTGCAAAGTTTTTTCTGCTAATGGCCCTTGCAATGCCAATTGTGCATAATCTTCTGAAACATTTTCTACGACGACATCTTCAGTTACGTGCTTTTTCATCCAATCGAAGTCTTTCTCGATATTTGCCGCATTTACAACAAGTAAATAATCGTCTTCATCCAGTTTGTAAACAAGTAAATCATCAACAGTACCGCCATTCTCATAGCACATCGCTGTATAGATGGCACCATTTGTCTTTAGCTTTGATAAATCATTCGTAAGCATTTTTTGTAAGTACGCGAGGCTATCTGGACCTTTAACTGTAATTTCACCCATATGGGATACATCAGAAAGTCCCGCTTTAGAACGAACGGCCTCATGCTCTTCTTTAATGCTGGAGAATTGAACAGGTAGATCCCATCCTCCAAAATCAATCGTTTTCGCCCCGTATTGTCCATACACATCAAACAATGGAGTACGATTTAACTGTGACATTTACTTGTCCTCCCTATCGTTTATTTCACTTTGAGCTTTTTATAACTTCTTGAGAGATTCATGTTCTTTGACCTTTTTTTCTATAAAATGAACAGTAAAAAAGGACAGAGAATCCCCTCATTTACGAGAAGATCTCTGTCCTTTCACCTGAGAGTTTATCTGATTATCCAATCAGCTTACCCCTTTGGTCGCCCATTAAAGGACTCTCTCCAGAGATGCGTCAAACAAGAGTTCTTTTGCCTGAGAGATTCACAATCGCTTGTTTGCTCCTTCGGCGCCACTATTAAAGCAGTCTCTCCTCTTGCTGTCATTCGCATTATAAAAAAATCGAAGTTTGTTCATACTAAGAAAAGTGTAAGGAGCTTGTAACCCCTTGTACTAATCATGAAAGTAAAGGTTTTCTTAAAAGTCCCAATGTGACAATTTTGAAAACTTTAAGGTTACTAACATCCTACCATCTAAACCTATGAATGAGCAATATATTTTCTCTCAATAACGTAAAAATAATTGCTTTTCTTTCTAATCTTAGACTAAAACACGAACGATTTTATATCGTTTTATCATATTATTCGATTTCTGTCTGTTTTACATGCTTAGTAGAAATCTGGAGAGTTAGAAGGAGTGAGCCTCATGAGTATTCAAATAAATTTTGACCATGAATGGGAAGATGAATTTCATAAAAAGATTGAGAGTGACGGACCATGGGCAAATTATGATCTTTACCAGCTCGCAATCGAAGTAGAGAATCATACTGTAGTTCCTGAATTCGAAGGGCTACAAGCACCAAAACATTTAACACATTTAACTCCACTTCCTCACCAATTGGAGGTTTCAAAGCAAGTCGTCGAAAATATGAATGGCAAGGCCATTCTAGCAGATGAAGTCGGACTCGGTAAAACCATTGAGGCGGGTTTGATTTTAAAAGAGTACATGATTCGTGGTTTAGTCAAAAAAGCGCTTATTCTCGTGCCAGCTTCTCTTGTTTCCCAATGGGCATTCGAATTAAATACGAAGTTCTTCATCCCTGCTATCGCCCAAAGAAAGAGTTATGTATGGGAGCAATACGATGTTGTTGTGTCATCCATTGATACAGCCAAGCGCAATCCGCATCGAGAGATTATTAACAGCTTAGATTATGATTTAATTATTATTGATGAAGCTCATAAACTAAAGAATAATCAGACGAGAAACTATGAGTTTGTTCAGGGGTTGAAAAAGAAGTTTTGCCTATTGCTAACAGCCACACCGATTCAAAATCGAGTGAGCGAAATATTCAACCTTGTCTCGTTATTAAAGCCCGGACATTTAGGAAATGCGAGTCAATTTTATGAGAAGTACAAAAAAAATGCACGCACACTTGATGATCATGAGCATTTAAAAGAGCTTGTAAATAAGGTAATGATCCGAAACAGAAGACAGGATACTGGCATTGAATGGACTGAACGTCATGTGCAAACAATTCCGATCGAGATCTCACATGAGGAAAGAGATTTATATGATTCCATTACGAATCTACGTCATGACCAATGGGCAGGAAGCAATCTATTCTCTGTTATTACGTTACAACGTGAAGCATGCAGCAGCCGTGAAGCTGTATATACGACATTAAAGAACATGCTTCAAAAACAAGAGAATCCATCTACTGCTTATGTTCAAACGATTAATGAACTTATGAGCAAAGTAGAAAAAGTGGCTCGCAATTCAAAAGCAGAAAAAGCGTTATCCCTGATTCAAGAAATCAATGATAAAGTGATTATTTTCACTGAATACCGCGCAACACAAATGTATTTACAATGGTTCTTAAAGCAGCATGGCATCACATCCGTCCCATTCCGTGGCGGGTTTAAACGAGGGAAGAAAGATTGGATGCGGGAGCTGTTTCAAAAGAATGCACAAGTGCTCATTGCAACAGAAGCTGGCGGAGAAGGAATCAATCTTCAGTTTTGTCACCATATGATCAACTATGATCTCCCATGGAACCCAATGAGATTAGAGCAAAGAATTGGCCGTGTTCATCGCCTCGGTCAGGAGGAAGATGTTCATATTTATAATTTTGCGATCAAAGATACTGTAGAAGAGCATGTGCTCACGCTACTATATGAAAAGATTGCGTTGTTTGAAAAAGTAGTCGGAGAACTCGATGATATTTTAACAAAATTAGAATTTGGCAGCCTTGAAGACCATCTTCTTGATATTTTTGGGCGTTCCTCTACAAAAGGGGAAATGAAAGTAAAGATGGACAATCTGGCTTCAATGATACAGTTCGCAGAACAATTACGGGAGGATGAGGAAAGTGCAGCAGCAGGAGATTCATCAGTTTCTTAAGCGGTATTTTATCGGAAATGAATGCACCATAACCGAGGAAGGCTCAGGCTATTTGAGAGTTCAGCTAACGATTGAATTGGATAAGGAATTGATGAATCGTCCGTTCTATTGGCACTACCTTGAAAAAACAGGCGGCGTTCCTAATCCAATGGAATTAACGCTCATTACCGACCAACAGCTCGCACCTGAGAATCTAAAAGGTGAGTTCATTCACTTTGGTTCACCAAGATTGCATCAGATTTTTCAGTCGACAAAAGTTTTAGCTGGCTATATTCGGCTTTTTGAAGACCATCAAGGTACTCAGCAACAAACACCGTTGCGTCCATGGTTAGGACTGAACCTTAAGATTTCCTATCAATGCGATCGAAAGAAAGATCGCTTCGCATCGTTTGGACTGCAATTAATTAACGGCTCCCTCGTGCATGATTTTCATGAGCAATTGAAGAAAACAAAGTTAACACCAAAAATTCCAGACTATTCGTTTACACTATCACCGATTATTAAACCAAAGAGTGGGATATTACGAGTTGAAAATCATCTAAGAAATGAAATCCAACAAGAGGACCACACTTGGGCAAATGAAGCGATTAAAAGATGGAATGAAGATTTAGCCTTATTGGACACATTCTATGAAGAAAACGAGGATGGGCAAGAAACATATGAAAATGAGAAAAAAGCGTTAAAAGAACAATACGATCCCCATATCCATATCTCGATCGTAAACGGGGGGCTGTTTTATTTGACTGATGAGGCCATTTCATAAAAAAGAGAGCTGATACAATCGCATCAGCTCTTCTTATTGCGTTTCATCCCATAATAGATCATATAAGGAACAACACCGAACCATCTAAACAAAAACGGTGCTTTTTGTTCCTTTTTCGTCATTCGTTTTTGTTTTCGCTCGTCCTTCGGCTGCTCCATATACTTAACGAACGTTTCCGTAACAAACTTCACATAATCATTTGACTTCATTACAATCTTCCTTTGCCCTTTTTACACAGTATTGCCCAATTTATTCAAGAAGCATTCAATTCTTCTCCACCCATTTAAATACCTCTTGATTCACGCAATCATAATAAACATACGCTTCAATTGGATTCGACTGATCCATAGTTAACATAAAATGAATTTGAACAAACTCCTCTAAAAATGGCGTCGATGCGTAAATGAGAACACCGTGGAGAAAAGAAAGCTCCCCTCCCACACTACATGAGCCTGTAGAAACAAGCTCTTTCTCAACATATTTCAACCCTTGATAAAAATAATACTCCTGCTGCATCAGCGCCTCTCCTTCATGATATATAAGGTTCTTTGCCTGAAAGAACGTAATCATTGAGGAAACGAACAGAAAGAACAATAAGAACAACGAAAGCACGAGAGGGAAAGTAGCACCAGTTTCATTCCTCATTCGATTCATCCTCAGTCGCACCTTCTGTACTCGACCTTAAAAACAGAAACAGCTTCGCTTCATACTTTTGTGTAAAACGATCGGTTACTAGTAATTCAACATAGTCACCTGTTTGTGTGAATGAGCTATTAGCGACATTTTGCAAAACCACTTCATGCCCCTGTTGGTTTACCCTCCTCCGAAGTACCGAATCATATTTTTCATAGCTAATGCTTTGACCGTCAGATTGCAGCAATAAACGATTGTTTAGTACATACACTTGATCCGACATCCTCACTTCTTTTTTCAGCTGATTAACAAAAACGATCCACTCCATTTGTTGCAAGCTTGCATCCTCGTATTCATAAAGATTTAGATAGGTTGCTGCAAGGGGAACAAACATCATCACAACTAAAAAAATAGAGAAAGAAAATAACGCTTCTAGCAAAGTGAAACCATTAGTAGGACCAATCACAAATGACCTCAGCGTTTTCAATGAACACACAAACCTCCCATCGACTAGCATCAATTCTCAACACTTCCACTACTGTATCTTCTCGATGATACGTTCCTTCTAACAATCCCTCCTCATTGTGAAGTAAGTGTTCATAAAGAATTTGCTTTGCTTTATAATGGGACTCTATTGTCTTATTTGAAGCATTCATTTGCGCAATGACTGGTAAAAACATCGTACATATCACTAGGAGTGCAAAAAGAGATAATAAAACATCAAGTAAGAAGAAACCTTTTTCATCCCTTAGTGACATAAAACCTTCCTCTCCCAATTAAAAATGTGAATCGATACAATTGATCATCGATCTGCAAGAAAAAGCGACCGAATTGATTGATATTTCCATTTGGACGAAATGAAAAAGAAAGACTAAGCGTTCCTGCAGAAAAAGAAACGTGATCAGGTATTTCGCGTACAAATAAATATTCTGTAGCTGATGTGCGTGCATAATACCTCTTTTGTAATGGAACGATGGAAAAATAGACTGTCTGTCCTTTAGAAAGTGCAGATTGTTGAGAGAGTAGAAGATCTGATTGAAATGAGTGAAGAAATTGCCTTGATTCTAATTGTGCAGATTGTGGAGTAAGGAAGAAAAAAGATGCAAAAGAGATTGTTAAAAAGACCGCCAGCACGATAAGCATTTCAAGCAAGGTAAATCCTTTCTCACTCCTACGTACCACTCTGCTTTACCTCGCCATTTTCTATTGAAATTTCTGTCCCATCTTGGCATGTTACAGAATTTCCAATTAAACTATTACCGTTTAGATACCCTTCACTCGCGAGCTCATTGATCGATTGTGGCTTTTTCTTTTTCGCAATTTCAAAAGCTTGGATTTGAGCCTCAACCATTTTCACATACGCCTCGCACCCCTTGGAGTTAATATCCGAATTATGTTTTGTGACATTTGGGATTGTAATGATTAGCAACACTGAGATGACAAGTAACACGATCATCATTTCTATTAACGTAAAACCAGCATTATTTTTCCACATTATAGCCCCTCCAATAATGTAAACATTGGGATAAGAATCGCTAAATACAAAGATACGATGAATCCACCGATGATCGTAAAAATAACTGGCTGAAGAATTTTTAAAGAACGATTAATGTTCTGTTCAATTCTTTCAAGGCAATTCTTGCTATAAAAATATAGCTCCTCTGACAGTTTTCCGTTCTTTTGCCCATGAAAGATGATTATTGCGAAGTCTTCGTTAAAAAACGGATAATGAAGGAAAAGTTCATACAATGACTCACCCCTATTCAGCCTCAAAGTCATTTCATCCCCTAACTCTTGAAATAACCTTTGTGTTTCATTTAGCTTAAACAATTGAAGCGACTGAGCAATTGACACGCCTCCAGCTAATAAATAATGAAGCTGGATTGCAAACGTTTGAGCATAATACAGCTTAATATAGACGCCTATAATAGGGATGTGAGCTAACAATGTCTTCTGATTCACTTCTGGTTTCTGTTTAAAGGAAAAGTGATAGTACAAAAGAAGAAGAATGATCGTTAGAAGGAGTAGTCCCGTAACAAGTGGAAATACATTGCCGATTACGAGCAAAAGTACAGAGAAAAATTGATCTTCAATCCCCATTGATTGAAATAACGACAAAAATTGGGGCAATAAAAATCGATCTACAAATTGTAACAAGATGATTGTGATGCTCATTAACGTTAAAGGATAGTATATGAGTTTTCTTAACTTGTTTCGATTCTCAACCCTTTTTAACATCATCTCACTGCTATCCAAAAATGCCCTTGCTAAACTGCCATGCTGCTCAGCAAAAAAAACGTAGCCAACTAATTGAGGATGAAAATTTAAGTAATCAAGGATATCATACAACGGTGTTCCTTTCCTCAGTTCAGCTAAACTAAACTGAAGATCCGTATGCAACTCCTTTCTCAATAATAATGATGTTGACTCAATTGCTTCATCAAGAGGATAGCCTCTTTCTAACAACTCACCTGTCCGTTTTAAAAGAAGACTTTGATCCTCCAATTTCCACTTATGCCTTTTCATCATCATTCACCCAACGAACATACTCAGAAGGCTTAATATATCCTAGAGCAATCCCCTTTCGGATGATTGAACCGAGCCTATAATAAACAACTTCCTCATATTGCCCATTCGCTTTTCTCAATACTGACTGCAAAGCTCGCCCTGATAAAAATTCAAACACACTTGCACGCTTCCACCTTCCAGTACGATAACAACCAGGTGAACAGCTCCTTTCACAATATGGACAAACTAGCTCCACTAATCGCTGCGCCGTTACCGCCACTAATGTTTGCTGGATTTCAATCCAGTTCACACCAAACTCCATTAATCGATACACCGCTCCCTCTGCATCTCGTGTATGCATCGTGCTTAATACGAGATGACCACTTAAGGCTGCTCGAACGGCGATTTTCGCAGTTTCTGAATCGCGGATTTCTCCAACCATGATAATGTCTGGGTCATGTCTTAAAATTGCTTCTAAGCCAGTAGCATACGTCACTCCTGCTCTTTCATTGACTTGGACTTGCGTGACAAAATCATTCATCTTTTCGATTGGGTCTTCTAAGGTAATGATGTTTCTCTGTAATAAATGGGAAGTTTCATGGAGAAGTGAGTACAACGTTGTCGTCTTCCCACTCCCTGTCGGCCCGGTTAAAAGGATTAATCCATGCGCATGCTTTAATAACGTCAACATTTTGTGAGTAACAGCTGGGAATAAGGAAATGCGTTCAAATGGAATTTGTTCTTGCTGGGGGAGGATACGAATGACTAAGCTTTCATTATAAATAGAAGGAAGCGTGGAAAAGCGTAAACCAACAGTCTTACCATCAATGATTTGTGTCGATGCCCCGTTCTGTGGCCGTCTTTTATCACCGATATCCATGGAAGCAGAAAACTTAAAATGAGAGATGAGACGATCGCACTCTTGTTTTGGGAGCGTTTTTCTTGGGATTAACCTATTAGCAATTCTAAATTGAATGAGGGTATCGCGCTTGCGAGGCATTATATGAACATCAGATGCTTGATGAAGGACTGCGTCGCGGAGAATTTGCTGCGCAAGCTCTTCAATGTGGAACACACTTACACCACCTTTCGAGACGTTTCTTACCTTTTCGACAACATTAAAACCAACTCCTTCTTCCCTTCAATAATAATTCATAATTCTTTTTGATATTGTGAACATTTTCTAAACATATGGTGAAAACAGTGTTTACTTGTTTCCACTATATTATAATGGAATAAATATGAAAATGAGGTGAGGTTAGGTGGAGCAAACATTACGGATTACCAATGTCTTATCTGATCCAACACGTTATTATATATACCAGTATATTTCAAATAAACATTTAGACGTGACCGTACAAGAAATCGCCGATCATTTTGAGATACATCCGAATGTAGCCAGGCTGCATTTGTCTAAGCTAGAAGATGTGAATATGATCATTTCTGAAACGAAGAAAACAGGGAAGGGTGGTAGACCTAGCAGACTCTATCGCTTATCTGATGAAGTCATTCAATTAAACTTCCCGTACAGAGATTATCAGCTGCTTTCTACAATTGCGCTAGAGTCAATGTTAGCAATGGGTGAAGCTGGAAAAGAAGCGTTAAGAAATACGGGAAAACGATTTGGAGAAAGACTCATTGAACAAGAATTACAACGCAGAAACCTTTTGAATGATGCTTCCCTTCGCTTCGAAGACAAATTAAATATTATTAAGAACGCTGCATTGATTTCAGGGTTCAATCCTGAATTTGAAGTGAGTGAAGAAGAAACAAAGGTGTATTTCCAAATATACAACTGCCCTTTTAAAGAAGTAGCGGCCAAACACCCAAATTCAGTTTGTCATATGCATTATGAATTTTTACAAGGGATGTTCCATACACTATTCCCAGAAGTACTTTTAATTGAAAAATCGAACATGTTAAATGGTTGTGATTTTTGCTCTTATCAGACTGCTTTGACAAACTAACAACATCTTATTTACTTTTAACCAAGTCTTACCTTATAATATTGTAGTGATGGACTTGTATGCGTATAAGGAGGGATATATATGGATCGCATGTTCCGAGTATTGGGATTTTGGACTGGTATTTTCGCTGTTATGTTCTATGTTGGCGATATGTACACAACGTCTTTAATCTTCTTCGTTCAAACAGGCTTCTTCCTGCTTTTAAGCTACCTTAAGCTTTCTGAACGTATGTATATTTATGTTTTTGGCGCATATTTAACAGTGTTCTTCGTCGGATTCACCTACTGGACAACCTTTAATATGGTTCCTGGCATGGGTGGTCACTAAGAGCAACCAAGGACTTATAGCTTACATAAAAAAGCGGTACACAGATGTGTATCGCTTTTTTCCATCTCATTAATTCTTTTCTTGTAAAACAGCATGGAAAGAAGCCGCCATTCCATCTGGCATGATGAGACTCCGTATTGCTCTGTTTCGCTTAAACGCTTGAGAGAATGGATCTGTTGATGCATGAGGGGAAAGTTCTTCTAAGATCCCAGCTTCAATAAAAAATTCATCTAACCGCCATTTATGTAGAAAGCACAAACCAACTTCATTCCCTTTTTTGATAAAAGGGTCGAATTGAATGTGAGTCGTTAAATCCATTTCCCCAACGTGAGAAAAAACGTCCGTCACCATTCGATGCTGATAATAGCCTCTTAAGCTTCCGTCTTTTCTTGCGGCTTCAGTCCATTCATCATTCGTATACCCATAGTCAACGGTTAGAACAAGCCCTCTATCCAAAGAACAAGATATCTCTTCAATATAATTCAACATTCGTAAAGGAACTTCAAACCGTTGTCCATCGCTTAAAGAAACTGCGTACTGATCGAGATAATTTTTAATGCGCATATTAGATAAAGGTACAGAGGATTCATAAAGCCTATTCAATGCCTCATCAAAGCTCACCATTTGCTCATATAACTCACCATTTTTGTTCTGAATGATATGGACAGGAAAAGCATCAAATAATTCATTTGAGAACACTAAACCTTGAAATGGTTTTATTTCTTCTATTGAATGGATCGGGATGACTCTCATATCCAAATATGAATCTTCTTTTTGCAACTCAAGATGGAAACGACTTTTATCGACCATATAATACCGCATGCTCTCTTCAGTGAGCGTTTCCCATTTTTTGAGGAATGCCCGCGCAAACCGGCCATTACCACCACCGATTTCACAGATTGCAGGAGGAAGCCCGTTTTCTTGATGGTAATGATAGTACCACTTCGCAATCATCTCGCCATATAAGTCAGAAACATTGCTTGTCGTGTAGAAATCACCCTGTTTACCGATCTTTACATTGCTATTCATATAATAGCCACGTTCTGGATGATACAACACCTGATCCATGAAGTCGTCAAATGTTATCATTTGATTCGGTTGTTTATGTATATATTCCTTTAAAAAATCGATCATAAAAACTCCTCATCCATAGGTTTTCATCATTGACATAGTGGAAACTTTGTTATATTGTGTTAATAGTAGCTTATATATATCCCTCCCATTAAAAGATAAAATATCCCTAGACAGGTTCTCTAAATAGAGAACCTGTCTTATTTTTGCAATGAATTTTCATGTCAAGAATGGATTTGATTCTGCCTCGTCAGAAACGATCGTTTCAGGACCATGTCCTGATAATACAATCGTATCACTTGGCAATGTTAATAGCTTTTGTCGAATGTTATTCACTAATTGACGATGATCTCCGCCAGGTAAATCCGTTCTTCCAATGCTTCCATTAAACAAAGCATCTCCAGACACAACAATACTTAACATGTCAAAGTAAAAGGATACACTTCCAGGCGAATGGCCAGGAGTTTCTCTGACTTCAAATTCAAAAGAACCAATCTCCATTTTCCCTTCCTTCGCAATAAAATGGTCAGCAGGTTTTGCACGAATGAGCTCACCCATTTGGAAAAACTGTGAACCATTTAACGCTGGATCAAATAACCATGCAGCCTCTTTTTCATGAATATGCACTGGAATTTGATAGTGTTCACGGATCGCTTCTAACGCACCGATATGATCAAAATGAGCATGTGTTAATAATATTGCTATTGGTTTTAAACCTTTGTCACTCACATACTGAATGATTTTTTGCGGCTCTTCACCTGGATCAAAAATCAAGCACTCTTTCGCTTCATTATGAATGATGTAACAATTTGTTTGCAACGGACCTAACGGTATTCTTCTCCACTTCATCACATTACCTCCTCTAGCTTATCTTATCCTTTATTGTACACGATGGTTTTATAATTGGTAAATCAACTCGATAAGTATGAATGAGTTCACGTTTATTGGAGAAAATAAAGTTAATGAAATCGTCAAATAAGTCTCAAGATTAAACCTCGACAAAAAGGGGAAAAAGCTATAAAATAATAACGAATGTTAAAATCTTCTTACATAAAATGAGGGTCAGCACTCTCTATGTTAATTGATATTTAAGGGGGGTTTATAAAGATGGGATTAGTCATTATTTTTGCTTTAACTGCAATTTTAGCCGTTTTCGGTACAATTAGTGCTTTTAAAAACAAGAACTTACTAGGTCTTGCTCTAGCTGTTCCTTCAGTCCTTGTATTTGGTGGATTCGCAATCGCAACACTTATAACTGGTGGATACCCTGCAGGACATTAATCACTAAAAAAGATTGACCAACTAAGGTCAATCTTTTTTAATAGATCGTTTATTGGTTATAAAAAACGATCATGTTATTCTCCAATCAATGATTGGACTTTAGCAACTTTATCATTCATTGACCTTTTTACATCTCTGCGATCATCAATTCGAATATTTGTTGCAACACGGGATAGTCCGTTTGCAAACGGAACCTCATGCATCTCTTCTACTACCTTTAAGAGGATCGACAACTCCCCTTCAATAAGTGTGCTCATCGGCGTTAATTGAAAGTCAATCGTCCCTTGCTCTTTATGTTTTTGTAAAACTTTTTGCACCTCAGCTACATAGGAACTTACACTTGGTGTTTCCGTTCCAATTGGAATAATTGTAACATCTACAATTGCCATCTTTAAAAAACCTCTCTTATCAAAAATTGATTTCCCTTATTATTTGTAAAGCAATCATTATCAATATTCAAGAATTTTGCCCTTTGAAGAACGATTCAATTGTCTTTTCTTTTATATCGATCATTTTTTCTAAATAGAATCCATATAAGCAGTACTCACCATTCGAGGAACATTGAATCGGTTCTTGATCGATCTCATCAAATAACACATCAAACTCTTCTGTTAGAAGATTATATTTTAGTAACTGAAAGCCGCTACCATATGTTTCAAATCCACCGCTATGTTTTGGTGCAAAGGTCATGAATGTTTCTTGATTAAGAAAATCATGGTTAGGAACAAGCCAATCCGAAAAAGTCGTTAAATGTGGAAGTGAAAAACGAGCTATCTCTTTTAATGCATGATTATAAAACGTATAGACTGCTTCACTTGAATCCACATCTGAAACGGAAATCGTTAATATATAATCCTCAGACGTGTACAAGCGATAAACGCTTTCGGCTATTTCCTGCCGACTAGCTTCGATATCAATAGAAGACTGAATCAGTGGTGCAACTAATTGCGGATGTTCTTGATCCCAATCTAGATAAACATACTCTTCTGAATCTAACCATATGGAAAACGGATCTTCTATCTCAACAGCAACTTCCTGTTCTCCCATCACATCAATAATAAACGTTTCATACGTCCAATCTTCAGCAAACACAGATACTGCTAGACCTAATTCCTCTCCATGCTTCCAAGCAAGAGAAAGGTCATTGCTAATGTAATTCGTAGTATATAAATGATTTCCATCGATATCAATAATGACCACTTCTGCCTCGTATGTTGATCGTGCAGTATGAATCGCAATATATTGTAAGCTCGAATGAATCAGAACTCCTGCTACATCCGCATCTGTTTCGAATAATAAACGCTCTTCTCCTGTATGCACATCATATTCATATAAGACTGTTCCTTCACTTGTGGTTGATGCATACAGAATCGATTCTTCATCTAGCCAGCCATACGCAGTTGCAACTTGACTACCCGCTAATGTAATCGGGTGCAGCGGCTGTTCGCTAACATCCGGAGTTGGATCAGGCTGATGTGTCTCTTGTTCCGGAACTTGTTGACCTGCTTTGTTACATGACGAAAGGATGAAAAGAAGACAGACAGCAATAAAGATTCCTGAAATATTCATTTTAAAAGAACTATACTTCATATTTTCATCCTCCTATCTAACTATTAGTACGTAAATACGTTCCTTTTGTTTCAATTATTTCAATCATATTATAATTATTGCAGTAAAAAAAGCCGTAAACGGCTTTTTCTTAAAAATTTTTCCATATGTTTTTTTACACATACATGGAAGCTAAAAAGATTCCAAGTACTTCTTCGTAAATCTCTTCAAATTGAGACAATGGTAGTGGATTAACTCCTCTGCCTAATTCGATCGTAAAACCAGGATTTCGAAACTCTTGAATAAACCAATCCTTATATCCTGCGTAGCTGTCAATGTTTTGGACCGATCGATAACCACTTACCCGTTCAAATTCAGCTGCTAACTCGGCAGATTCCTCTGGCTCTAACCCTTCAAACCCCCAATAAAACTCTGCTCCTTGTGTATGAAAAGCAAGCAAACGGTCAAAGTTTTCCTCTTCTGCGAAGTTGGCAATTGCAATCGCCTCAGGCTCCGTTAATGGTGCATATCCTGGAAAGTCCCTTGGACCAGGTTCTTGCTCCATTCGTTCGCTTTCCACTTCCCATTTAGCGGGAAATTGGTTATTCAAGTCTACTCCATTAATATTCGCCTTCCAGCCACTGAAATCCTCACTACCACGATTCAAGGTAATCAGCTGTTCGGCAAGAGCTTCAGGAGGCCCATAATGAACCAAATCCACTCCATCAGGATTGACCATTGGAACAATCACTAACTCGACTGTATTATATAGCGGCATCGTAAAAATCCCTCTAATCGGGCGTACATTCGTTAAGGAAAGAAGATAACTATTTAACAACGCCATTAATATTGGTGTTGTGATCCACTCATTCGCGTGAAACGATGCATTAATTTGGACCTTTTTCGGACCTTTCCCTATGCGAATCGCATCAATTGATTTTCCAAGGGCGCTTTCTCCTATTTTTTCTGTCGTTATAAAGGGATAGACAGCTTTTAACATTTTAATATCTTCTTGAAGCATCGCATAATCATACTCAATTTTCCGATTATACAACGGAGCTATGATTCTTTGAGGCAAATAAATTTCGGAGCCAATTACTAAATTATGTTCTTGAATAGTAGGATTTATTTGTTTTATTAGTTCAACAGATGTATGCCTTGATTGTCCTAACTTGTATAATGTATCCCCTTCTTTAATCGTGTAAGTACTTTCTGTAAAACCAGGGATGAAAATTTCTTGCCCGATTTGCATGGCTTGTGGATCGACATTTGGATTTGAATCAATCATTAAATTCATAGGTATCATAAACAATTGACTGTACTTCCATAATGTATCCCCCGGTTGAACTCGGATTTTCACCTTTGTCACTCCTCTCCATCATCACTATCCTATGTTTAGGAATGCATAAAAATGACTTACAAGTATGACTGTTCACGCTCATTCAGCGTTTTAGCTAACCATGCAGCTCCGTACACTCCTGCATCATTTCCAAGGCGGGCAAACTCTAGCAATGTCGCATGACGTACTCCAGAAAAAGCATACTGCTTAAAATATGTTGTGACGGGCGTTAACAACAAAGATCCCGCTTTTGATACGCCACCGCCAATGATCACTTTATCAGGGTTTAACACACCAGCAAGGTTTGCTAGAGCTAACCCTAAATACCGGCTTACATCATCTACAACAGTTAGAGCCAGTTCATCTTTTTGTCTAGCTGCTTCAAATACATCTATTGACGAAAACGCTTGTTTTTCATTCAATAATGATCGATTGTAAGATGTCATTTTATCTTTTGCTAACCTTACAATGCCTGTGGCAGACGCAATTGTTTCTAAACAGCCTGTCTTCCCACAGTTGCAAAGAATTCCTCCACTAGGAATCGCGGTAATATGCCCAATCTCCCCAGCTGAAAAGCTCGCTCCGTGAACGATTTGGTTATTGATGATGACTCCACCACCAACTCCCGTGCCGAGTGTTAAACAAATTAAGTCTTTTGCTCCTTCACCAGCACCTTTCCACATTTCCCCTAAGGCCGCACAGTTCGCATCGTTGTCGACGATTACGGGTAGTTGAAGTTTCTCTTGTAGATTCTTTTGTAGTGGATATTGGTCTTCCCAGCCAATATTCACACAATGAAGGATTGTACCTGTTTTCACATCAACAGGTCCAGGAGCACCCATTCCAATTGAAAGGATATCATGCTCGAGTATGGAGTGTTCTTTTCTTTTATTGTGTAATGATTGTGCAAGATCTTCTAGGATGTACTTTCCCAACTCACGATTATTTGTAGGAATCTCCCATTTATCAATGAGTATACCACCTAATTGAAAGAGAGCCATTTTTATCGATGTTCCTCCTAAATCAATTCCAACCAGCACCTTTTCCATACTCTTCTACTCCTTATTTAGTTTTTTGTAATCCGCTGTTGTTCATGCCTGAGCACTAGAATGGCTTCCTTAAACTGCTCGACGGAAATGAATTGCGCCTCATATAAATCACGGATTTCCATTTCCATTAGCTGAAGGTCACCTAATCGATTCCCAGTATAAATATATGTACCGTATGTCTTTAACAGTTGCTGTACTTCAAAAATCGTCTTCATGTTTACACCTTTTTTCGTATTGTACTTAAAGTATAAAAGATTTCGCTACAAGTAACAATGTACAAAAAAACTCCCTATATCCTTTTAAGACATAGCGAGTCTCTTATTAGCGGTCAGGGTCTTTTGGGTGAAGCGCTTTTGGTCGACTGCTCTTAAGTGGAATAGGCGATCGTAAAAGAACGTCACGAAAAGCACGGAAATTGAATGGAACAAATGGCCAAAAGTAAGGAACACCGAATGAATTCATTCTTGAAAGAAGGATAAATAGCAACGTGACTCCAACAACAAAACCATATATTCCAAAAATACTAGTGACAATAAGTAAAAAAATTCTTGCCAACCGGTTTGCTAAGCTCATTTCGTAGCTAGGTGTTGCAAATGTTCCAATCGCAGCAATAGCTAAATAAAGAACGACCTCATCAATGAATAGTCCCACACCTACAGCCACATCACCAATCATTAATGCTGCGACTAATCCTAGTGCAGCACCTAGTGAGGACGGCGTATGAATGGCGGCCATTCTTAACATATCAAGACCGACTTCAATAATGAGAAATTGAAGAAACAATGGAATTTCACCTGTTTCATTAGGGCCTATAAATGCTATACCTTCTGGTAATAATTCTGGTTGGATCGCAAACAAATACCATAGTGGCAGCAGAAACAAGGAACACCATACCGCAAAAAAACGAACTGCTCTTAAATATGCCCCTACAACGGGTTTATTACGATATTCTTCTGCATGTTGCAAATGATGCCAAAATGTTGTCGGCGTTATGATGACACTTGGTGATCCGTCAACAATAACGCATACATGCCCCTCATAAAGATGCGTAGCAGCAGTATCTGGCCTCTCTGTATATCGGACAAGTGGATAAGGATTCCAATGTCGCCCCGAAATAAATTCTTCAATTGTTTTCTCTGCCATAGGTAGCCCGTCTGTATCTATTTTTGCAATTGAATCTTTTACTTCTTTCACAATCTTTGGATCTGCAATATCTTCAATATATGTAACGACAACATCCGTTTGAGAACGTCTTCCTACTTGTAGATACTCCATTCTTAACGTTCGGTCACGGACACGCCTCCTCGTCAAGGCAGCATTAAAAACTAGCGTTTCGACAAAGCCATCTCGAGATCCCCGCACGACTCTTTCAATATCAGGCTCTTCGGGTCCTCTAATTGGGTATTCACGTGCATCGATGATAATCACATGGTCGATACCATCTACAACGAGTGCAGCTGGACCAGCCAATACTTTGTTGACAACATTATTCAAGTCGTCACTAATCTCAATTTCTATATAAGGTATATATGTTTTTACGAGTTTATTTAGCGTATCTCCTTCAAGCTGTTCGGCCGACAACTCAGATAACTTCTTCATCAAGCGATGTAAAATGTCATCCTTGGCAAACCCATCTACAAAGTAGAAAGTCATTTTTCTTTCTGCATATACTACCGGATGCTCAATGATGTCAAAGCTTTTTTCAATTCCCAATTCTCTATGCAAGTAATCGACATTCCGTTTAATGTCGGTGGAGACGGGAACTTTACGATTATGTTCCATGATTCACCTCTACATATTCCATTCATTTCCTAGTATAGAATCAGCTTTGACAACAGCAAAAAAAAACATACTTGAGGAGTATGTTTTTCTTCACGATAAGAGAAAATATAATTTTTCAATAAAAAACTATATGCGCTAACTAAAATCCCGAACACCTTTCAGTAAAGCCGGTTCTAGCAATCCTTATTTGTCGAAGAATTAAGATTAAGATCCTTGCCAGCGATGAAACTGTTCTATTAACTCAATATACTCTTGACGGTTCGGATCGATTTTTAAAGCTGCCTCTGCGCTTTCTTTTGCGTCGTCAAAGTTTCCTTCCTCAATATAAAGAAGTGCGAGGTTATAATGAGCTTCATGCATCGACGGGTTAATCCTTACAGCTGCTTCTAAGTTCTCAAGAGCATAATCATATTTCTCTAACTTAATTTGAGCATAACTGATTAAAAACAATGTATTAGCTGATTCACCATGTATATCGACAAATCGTGTTAATAATTTTTCAGCACTATCAAACTCTTCCTTGTCAATATATTCTTGAGACATAAGAATCGCTGTTTGTTCATCATATCTACCCTCTGGATTTGAATATCCATAGTATAGTAGCCCAGTCACCAATATGGCGGATATTGCTGCAAAAACTAGCTGTGTATAGCGACTCTTCTGCTTTGGGAAGTGAACAATTGCTGTTGATAGGAACCCACCGATTAATCCGCCTATATGACCTGCATTATCTATTCCAGGAATTGTGAACCCTAACACTAAATTGATACCAAGTACAAATAGTATATTCAACCCGATTGTTCGGAAGAAAAGATTACGGTGGATCAATCCAAAATAGAGCAACGCACCGAAACAACCAAAAATTGCACCACTAGCTCCTGCTGATAAACTCGCACTAAAGATGAAGCTAAGTAAGGAGCCAAAGAAGCCTGCGAACAGGTAAATAAATAGAAATCTTGCTCGACCATATATTCTCTCAACTGCTGTACCTAAGTAAAACAATGCCAGTGTATTCATTAATAAATGTAAAACCCCAATATGCAAGAAAATCGGCGTTATAAATCTCCACCATTCTCCTTCTAAAATAAGCGGATTGAACTTCGCACCATATTCTAATAGAACTGCCGTATTCGTACTGCCACCCTTGTATTCTAAAAATAAAAACATCAGTACTTGCGTAATCAGAAACAAGTATGTAAATAAAGGTTTACTGTATGAAAACACAGCTTGTTCTTGTTTCGTTCTATTTTTAGCGGTTTGAATAACAGAGTGCTTCAGCAAATCGATATCATAAACTTGTTCCTCTTGTTCAAAAACAAAGGGCTGTTCTCCATTATATTGGGTATTAAGTGAAAGGATTGCATCATTAACATGTTGTGTATCGAGAAGGATTGAACGCACGTCTGTCTTATTTCCTTCGTGAACAAAAGGCTTTTCCAAACGAAATTCGTAATCATCTACAGGAGGGTATGTACTCACATAAAGGTTGAGTATGCTCATTCTTCTTTTTCGCAGTCTTTTGCGTATTCGTTCACCATTCATTGCTGTTTTTTCGATATCTCGTTGAATTAAATTGCTCCAGTCCAAGTCAGAGGCTAGAATTCGAATGACTTGGTATCGTTTGTTCTCCATTTTTTCTAACCATAATTCATGATCATCTTTCATCAATTGTACAACTCTATAGTTCTCTTGTGTAATAAAGTACAGGGCTAACTTCCAAAACAAGTACTCTTTTTGAATCCTCAAAACTTACCACTTCACTCTCATCTATAACTAATCCTGCTATTACTATAGGCAATGCGAGCCTAGTTTGTAAAGAAATACCCACTCTATTCTTATTTCCTTTATAAATAAAACGTAAACAAATAGAAAGACCTAGTTGGCTTCATTAAAATAAAAAACCACAGGACACTATCCTGCGGCACATTTTGTGTTCTAATCATTACGGCATAAAAATTGATTTCATCATACGTGATCTGAAGGACGGAAGATCCATCATTGTTCCAACTACGAAGCGACGAAGATATGGATTTCCCAAAAAGGAATTCATAAATTTATATCGGTTTTGATAGATCAAATATCCTCCCATACCAATGAGAAATAAAGAGATTAGTTTTTGCACGAATAATTCTCCTCCTTTTCTATAGTTTGTGAATATCATTCTACAATTATCCACTAAAAAAAAGAGAAGAGAACAAAGTATAAGACACCTAGTGCAGTTGCGATGAAGCAGGATAAAAAATTCACTACTTCATTATTGAACGAGCGAATCCCACTAATTAACGTTGTTGGGTGATGACAATGAATTAGCTTTTCAACAACACTCTTACACTCTCTACATTTATATTTTGCTTGCACAAATGCACCTAGCAGTGTATCTATAAAATTGCCAATCAATCCTAAGAGAGTGATCAGTACGAGCTGTCCAATTGTCAACTCCCATAGTATGAATGCTGTAATCGCGATTAAGAATGATGCAATAATGCCTGCAAATGTTCCAATTGCACTGATTGCACCAGAGGTTCCTCTTTCCACTTGCTTAAAACCAATCATCGAAATCGGATTCTTCTTGCTTAATGAGCCAACTTCAGAAGACCAAGTATCTGAATTCGCACTTGCAAAAGAAATGGCAAAGCCGATAAGAAACATCTCTTGGGCTGTTAGAAGATACAATAAACTCGCAATACTAGCAACGCCTCCATTAGCAAAAACTTGCGCCCAGTCCCTCCTAGAACCCTTTTCTTGTTTAAGATTTGCTTCTTGCTTCTGCCGTTTTCTAAAAACAGAAAGGAAGCTAGAAGTACCAAAAAACATTCCTAATATGATTAATCCTTTAAAGCCAAATCCTACGCTAATGACAACTCCAACAAAAAATGCTGCGATCGCACCAGACTTAGTAAGTAATTTATATCGAAAAGCAAAAATAGAAATAAGAAATACAAATAAAAGCAGCATTAGCTCACTCATATTGACAACTAATCATTCCTATCGGTGTAATAATTGATTGAACTGGTCGATCAAATGATTCAATCGGCACGCTCGTCATCACCTGTTCCTCAAATGCTAACGAAATGGTTTTCCCACTGTATGTTTGTAAATAACGGTCATAATAGCCTCCGCCAAAACCTAAGCGATAACCCTTCCTAGTATAAGCAAGACCTGGGACGAGCAGAAGTTCAATTTTATCAGGAGAGCACTCCGTCGTGTTATGTTCAATTGGCTCCATAATCCCCACGTATCCCTTTTGTAAGTCATCTGTGGATGCTATTTCACGAAAGATCATCTGTCGAGTCCGATGAATGCATTTTGGGACGACAACACTCTTCCCTGCATTCCATGCAGCTCTCATTAATCGATATGTATCTACTTCTGGAAAATTTGATACAGTCATACCGATTGTACTGGCTTGATTCCATGCATCCGTTTGAAAAAGCTGATCTGCGATTGCCTGTGATTGAAGTTCATATTCGTTACGATCTTTATTATGCAATCGAACTTGAAGCTGCTGTCGAAGATTTTTTTTATATTCATTCATATCCTTCACCATTTCCTCTTTCATCACATTAGAAGTTAACCAAAGGAAGTAATACTTTCCTAGACAACAAAAAAACAGCAGGTAAGAATACCTACTGTTTATTTTGTTTCACGGTGTGCAGTAGAACGCTTGTCTCTTGGGCAATATTTCTTAAGCTCAAGGCGATCTGGATTGTTTCTTTTATTTTTTTTAGAAATATAGTTACGATCTCCACATTCTGTGCAAGCTAACGTAATATTTACACGCATGTAATTTCCCTCCAAACTATGAAATGCTAGTTCGCTCATACGACTTTTCTATAATATCACTTTTTAATTGGAAATGCTAGTGTGTTTTTTAAAAGGAGACGATTAAGTTTTTCCACTTCGCATTTGTTATCTCCTTTAACAATCCAAGTATCTCCTTCTTTCATTCCTTTTCCCGGGAAATCAATGTCATGCGCATATACACTGATTGCATTTCCTTTCCTCATTGGTTGATATTTTAATCTCCCCTCAGTTAACCACAGTGACTCTGATTTCATATTCCATAATGGAATGACTGATGCTTCAGAATATTTCTGACCGAGAAAAGTTCCGTTCACCATATGAATCATTTCGCCTGTGATGTGATAAATCATATTTTCAGTTGGAGAGATAAAGGTTAAATTCTCCGCTATAGAAAAATCATTATAATACATAATAAATAATCGAACCGATCTTTTTACGGGCATATGATTGATTATATATATGCGATAGTACTTCACTTTTGAATGAATCGGTCCTTCTACAAACCTTAAAGATAAACCGATTTCATGAAAGGCCTTTTCAAGTCCATCATCTAGCCAATACAATTGATCGTCCACCAATACACATGCCTGTAATGTTAACTTTTTGATTGAAGATTTTCCAGATACATAATCAAATGATTGAATAGCATGTTCCACTTTCATCATGAAGCCTCCCTCTTGTTCTTCTCAACTAGCTAGTCTATCAAAATGTTCAAATTGAACGACAGAATGCTTGTCCAACTTCCTTGTCTCATTATCAGAAAATTCTTATGAATTAATCGTAGCACCAACTATCAGAACACACAATAAACAGTTTTTGTCGGTTATTGATGAGACTAATTGGGACCTGAGAAAAAAGTTATTTTTTTTCTTAATTCAAATAAAAAAATCGCAATTCGACAATCCTTCCCTCCTCTATAATGATGCCAACATGACAGATAATCACAAAATTTGAAACCTTTGCGGTTCATGTCGAAAGATTTATGATAAAATGAGGTTGTCTTTTATTGTGAAGAGGTGTATGAAATGGAACTTGTATTAATAGCACTGCTTGTCTTTGGAGTGCTTGTATTCGTATTATCGATCTTTCAAAAAGATCCTTATAAGCATTTAAAATCAGAATTAGATCAAATGAATATGCAACATATTCAGGACATGTATTCAGTCAAAAAAAAGCTAAAGCTTTTAGAAGAGGAATTATTGCTTGAAGACATTCAACTTCCCCCAAAAGTAACACAGCAATCAAAAAGCCAATCAGAAAAAAACGAACCAAAAGATGTTCATGAAATCATAAAAAACCAAGTTATCCTTCTATATAAGCAAGGACTTACAACAGAACAGATTGCTAAACAGTCTTCATTAGATACAATGAAGGTACAAGCGATTGTAACAGAAATGAAGTTTCGAGGCGATTTACATGAATAAAAGAAGCACTCGCTCCTTTGCATATGGAGTTCTATTCTCAACTACTATGATTGGCATTGCCTATTTAAGCTTCGATTCAGACTCAGAGATTAAAGCAACCCCCTCACTGGAAGAAGCTATTAACCTTTTAGAAGCAGAAAATAATGTTATCCTGTCAAACGAAGAGTTTAAAGAACTTACAGAAGAGACAGAACCAATTAGCGAAGAACAACCTGCAGAAGAACCAATAATCGAATTCACATTAGAAATTGGTGATGGCATGACACCTGCTCATGTTGGCTCTCATTTAGAGGAGAATGAAATCATCATTGACGGAAATGAATTTTCAATTTACCTGGATGAACATGGCTATAGCACAAAGCTACAAAAAGGAAGCTTTCGTTTAAAGTCGGATATGAGCTATCGTGAAATTGCCAAATTAATTACAAAAAGCTAAAAAGGGAAGCCGAATTTTAATAAGTCATTCTCTTTTGAGGTACCCGCAGAGATAAAAACAGCTATAAAAGCAGAGCTAATCACATATGAATTAGCTCTGCTTTTTTCTTTAATTTTGTAGGTTATAACAAACTTTGATTGCCATGTTAGTTGTAAATAACTAATTATCGAGTTGAGCCTGAAAATTCTTCCTGTTTATTATTCAACTTCTTTACCCATTCACTATCATTCCAAATATTAGGTTTGTCAATTGTTGGATTTTCATCACGCACCAAGAAATCGTAACTATCTTTCCCACCAGTATACCAATCGGCAATGACTAACTTGCTGTTTATATTACGTACAAGAAATTCAGTGACTTCACCAAAACCACCTACATCTTTAATAATTTCCACAGGTAACTTTAAATAGAGAAAACCTCCATCCACACCCTCAGTATACTCCACTTCCCAAACCCCAATCTCAATATTTTGGACATTATCATTAAATTTGCCTTTTACATTATGTTCGGATTGAATTTTCTTTTTCGTATACTGTTTAAGATTATCGTTGTTTACAAATGTATCCAATTCAATTTCCAATCCGTTCCAGACGGCTTTGTAATAGTCATTAAGCACTCTCACACACATTTCATAAGCCATTTGAAAATCTAGCTCAGAAACTTCACCTTCATTTTTAGCTAAATATTCAGGATGATTTTGTAAAATATTCCGTTCAGTGCTTGTCGTAAATTCTGTGTTTATAGCACTATCTATGGTAATATCTCCTGAGACCACAGTTGTATTCTTTGCGTACTCATTAGTAGTATCCTTGTCACAGGAACTCAGGGTAAATAAGACTACTAACAATAAAGCAAATTTCATTGTAGCCCCTCCAATTTTAAAATTAGAACTTCTAAGTTACTCATTTAATGTGTAGACGATGTTATTGTTAATTTCGTTACAAAAAGACTGATCTTGAACTATTCTGCTCCGTTAGTATATTTTCGCTCTAAAAAAATGTGAAAAAGCAGTGTGATTTCAGATGCGAAATCCACTGCTTTTATATTTGCTTTTATATTCGTTTTTTCTTAAGGTCTGGCTCACAGGCTTAAATTCACATATAAGCCAATAGAAACGAGCTTAGCGCTTTTCTTATTTATTCAAGTTAAATTGCTTACCCTTCACTAAATAGAAGATATGCTCTGCTATATTTGTTACATGATCTGCTGCTCGTTCTAAGTATCTGCAAATGAATGAGAGCTGGGTAATTTGCGATATTTTATCCGGCTGCTTTGCACTTATTTGTAGGAGCTCAACAATTGTTTGACCATACAAATCATCAACAAGATCATCCATCTCTACTACATCCTTTACTTTCCTAAGATCCTCTTCTTGGAAAGCTTCAATGGATAATGACAGCATTTGAATTGTAATTTCATGCATCTTCTTTATGTGCTCGATTGGTTTTACAAGTGGTTCAGAGCCAATACGAATAGTTGATTTGCCAATATTAACAGCAAAATCTGCAATTCTTTCAATGTCTGTTGCAATTTTTATCGCTACAATAATTCTTCTTAAATCAATAGCAACAGGTTGCTGTTTTGCAATTAGTAGAATCGCAAAATCATTAATTTCCTCATCCAATAAATCTGCCTTCGTATCTCCCTCGATAATCGAAAGCGCCTTCTCCATATTTTGAGTTTCTAGCGCTTCAATGGACTGATTTAACGCTTGCTTTGAAAAATCTGCAAGCTCTAAAATCATATCCTGGAGTTCATTTAATTCAAAATCGAATTTTTCTCTAATAGACAACATGAATCCCCTCCGTCTGATAAATCTCTTTCTTTATCCGAAACGCCCAGTAATATAATCTTCTGTTCTTTGGTCAGAAGGCTTAGAGAACAGAGTATTTGTTTCTCCAAATTCTACGACCTCTCCATTTAAGAAAAATGCCGTTTTATCGGAAATCCTTGCTGCTTGTTGCATATTATGCGTAACAATAATGATACTGTAATCATTCTTCAACCCTTGCAATAACTCCTCTATTTTTAAAGTAGAAATAGGATCGAGCGCAGAGGTTGGTTCATCCATTAAAATGACATCGGGTTCAATCGCTAATGTACGGGCTAAACAAAGTCTTTGTTGCTGACCGCCTGATAAGCCGTAAGCATTTTCACTCAAGCGATCCTTTACCTCTTCCCACAATGCCGCTTTCTTTAAACTTGATTCTACAATTTCTTTAATAAGTTTTTTATCTTTAATGCCATGAATTTTTGGACCATAAGCAACATTTTCAAACACCGATTTAGGAAAAGGATTCGGCTTTTGAAACACCATTCCTACCTTCGTTCTTAATTCCTCAACAGCAAAACTTGTATTAAAGATATCTCTTCCTCTATATGAGATCGTTCCCTGCGTGCGAACAATTGGAATTCTTTCAATCATGCGATTTAATGTTTTAATATAAGTTGATTTTCCACAACCTGAAGGTCCAATTATTGCTGTTACTTCATTCTCAGCGATACTTAAATGGATATCCTTTAGTGCATGGTGATCTCCATACCATAAATTTAACCCATTTGTTTCGAAGACATTTGGTTTTGCTTCCTTTATTTTAGTTTCTTCTATTATTTGTCGTTCTTTAAGAATTTGCATGTATATTCACCCTCCGCCATTTATTAATAACGCTTTTGAAACTTATTTCGAATCCAGACAGCAATCGAATTCATTAAGATGAGCAATGTTAGTAATACAATAATTCCAGCTGCTGCCACGGCATGAAAATCCTCCTGCGGGCGACTCGTCCAATTGTAAATTTGCATAGGTAAAACTGTAAACATATCAAATACAGTTTTCGGTAAAAATGCCAGGAAAAGCGGTAGTCCAAGAACAACAAGTGGAGCTGTCTCACCTATAGCCCTTGACAATGCTAAGATTGCACCTGTTAGCACACCAGGGATTGCTGCAGGCAAAACCACTCGGTAGATTGTCTGCCACTTTGTTGCTCCCATTCCAAAAGATGCTTCTCTTAGCTCATTTGACACCGATTTAATCGCTTCTTGTGCCGAAACAATGATGATTGGCAGCACAAGCAAGCTCATAGTAAGTCCAGCTGCTATAACACTAGTTCCTAAAGAAAGTGCTCGAACGAAGACCGTTAATCCCAATAGGCCGAATACAATAGAAGGCACTCCTGCTAGATTAGAAATATTAAGCTGGATAAACGATGTTAGCTTGTTTTTCTTTGCATATTCTTCTAAGTAAAGCGCTGTGCCAACACCTAAAAATAAAGTAATTGGTGCAACGACACACATTAGCCAAATTGTACCAATAAATGCAGTCTTAACACCTGCTTGTGCCGGGTTTCTTGAAGGAAGATTTTGCAAAAACTCAAAATTTAAAAATGGTAATCCTTGTGATAATACTCTATATAGTAAAATCCCTAAGACAAGCAAGCCGAAAACGGTCGCACTTGCAAACAACCATTTCATTATCCCATTTTTCACTAAACGTAGCTTTCGAGCTCGATCCCTTTTCTCTTCATTCACATATTTCATGTTAGTATTCCTCCTTGAAACGGCGAGAAATCATATGAGCTAAGATGTTCATCACGAATGTGAAGATAAATAAGGTAAAGCCAACTGCATAAATGCTGTAATAAATCGTCGTTCCATATCCAGCATCACCTTGAGAAACTTGAACGATATACGCTGTCATCGTTTGAATAGATGAAGTAATGTCCCAGCTTAGGTTTGGCGTTGAGCCACCTGCAACCGCTACAATCATCGTTTCTCCAATTGCCCTTGAGATTGCTAATACAATCGAGGCTATGACTCCTGAAATCGCTGCTGGTAAAACGACCTTTAGTGAAACTTCAAATTTTGTTGCACCTAGTCCGTAGGCACCTTCTCGAACAGCTTGTGGAACAGAAGACATCGCATCATCTGATAATGATGTAATCATCGGTGTAATCATAATTCCAACAACTACTCCAGGACTTAATGCATTAAAAATTTCTAATGAAGGAATGAGTTCTCTTAAAATGGGTGTTACAAATGTTAGAGCAAAGAATCCATACACGATTGTTGGAATCCCAGCTAATACTTCCAATATTGGCTTAACAATTCTGCGAACCCGATCTGGTGCATATTCACTTAAATATATTGCAGAGGATACACCAATCGGAACAGCTACAAATGCAGCGATCATCGCTACTTTTAACGTACCTGAGATTAATGGCATAATTCCGAAAGATCCTTGTGATTCAGAAAATGGATACCATTTTTCTGCGGTAAGAAATTCGCTAATAGAAACTCTAGTAAAAAATGTGAACGTTTCTGATAACAATGTAACAACAATACCAAATGTTGTTAAAACAGATGCAATAGCTGTCATCAACAAGAGGATTGGGATACCTTTTTCTATGAAATGTGAAAGCCTTTTTTTCTCTTTTTGTTTTGCAATTATTTGTTGCACATCATATTGCAATGACTGTTGTTTCAATGTAAATCCCCCCTTTTTTGCGTTAAAAAGGACAAGATGAGAAGTTTCCCTCTCATCTTTTGATCCTATCTCTCTAGTTTTTATTTCAATGCTTCTAGAGCTGTTAATCCTTCTTTATACTCTTCATCTGTTAATTTCACATAGCCAACTTCTTCTGATAGTACATCTGCATTATCTAATGTGAACTTCACAAATTCATATACTTCTGGTTTCTTTAATGATTCATGGCTTACATAGATGAATAGTGGCCTTGAAAGTGGTGCATATTCATTGCTTTCAACTGTATCATGTGTTGGTTCAACTGGACCGTTTCCTGAATCAATAGCAACAACTTTCAAGCGATCTTGGTTTTCAACATAGTAAGAGAATCCGAAAAATCCGATTGCGTTTTTATCTCCTGCTACACCTTGAACAAGAATGTTATCATCTTCTGATAATGTTGCACTTTCTACAATTGGAGTATCTTCTAAAATAATTTCATTAAAGTAGTCATACGTACCAGAGTCTGTTCCTGGAGAATAGAATTTAATTTCTTCTTCTGGCCATTCAGGACGAATGTCAGACCATTTTCTGCTTTCTCCATCTTCAACCCACATTTGCTTTAATTCTTCAAGTGTTAATGAATCTACCCAGTCATTTTCTTTATTTACAACAATGGAAATTCCATCATTCGCAAGTTTAAATTCTGTAAAATCAACGCCTGCATTACCAAGCTCTGTTTTTTCTTCATCTTTAATGACACGAGATGCGTTGCTAATATCTGTTGTCTTAGCAATAAACGCTTTAAATCCTCCACCTGTTCCTGATGCCGCTAGTGAAACTCTCACTTCAGGATGTGTTAAGCCAAACTCTTCAACAACTGCTTCCATAATTGGGTAAACTGTAGATGATCCATCAATGTTTACTTGACCTTGTAGGGCTTCTTCAGTTTGGTTGCCTTCTGGTTCATTTCCATCATTGGTTTCTTCACTATTGCCTTCAGAGGTATTACATGCTGCCAATACTAGTACCATCATTACAAATAAAAATGACCCCATTATCTTTTTTAAGCGATTCATTCATTCTTCCCCCTATTTGGTGATAAGTGTTTGTCTTACACTTATAAGAATAATGGCCTACTGTAAAGCACGTATAAAGAAGATGTAAAGACAAGATGAAGAAATGTAAATTGTAAGTAAATTTAAAAAAATGCAAACTTCTACTATTAATTTGTTCGCAGTCTCTTAAAATGGAACTAATCTAGTCAACCTTCAGGTGAATACTTCAACAGTTAGGGCAAAAGAAAAGGACATGCGCCTTAATTAGCCACGCGACAAGCATAAATCGAATGTCGCGAGAAATGGTTTCGGGAGGGTGTTGTTTTATGACCTAGAACGGATAGACGCTTACACTGGACAAATTGAAGAGGCTCATTCATATTCATTAAGGTCCTGTGGTGCTTCTCTTAAAGACGGTCTTTTATTTCGGATTGGTCAGTAATACTTGTCCTTCGTTAAGAGGTGTAGAATACTAATGACCAAATCAATTCAATGTACATGAGCCATTAAATGCATTTTGTTCAGAGAGTTGATTTTTTTTCTACAAAAAAAACCTGAAGGAGTGTCTCTTGACACCCTTTCAGGTTTTAATTACTCTTGTTCTTCTACTTCTTCATGTCCCTGATCAATGATTTCTTCATTTTCTTCATTTGTTCCAGTAGAATCAATCTGCTGTGCTTGTTGACGTGTTTTGATTAGATCAAAATATGCATCTAGTACGCGGTTTCCGATTTTCAAGTTGGCTTTATGATCGTAATTCCCTTGGAAAGCCCAAGGCACAAGTACAGCCATTGCAACTTGAGGGTTTTCAGAAGGCGCATAGCCAACAAGGCTCAAGTTCATTACTTCCGGTGGCGCATCATAATTGCTTCTTTCAGGACCATCATAAAACGCTTCTGCAGTTCCAGTTTTACCTGCAGATGTATATTCTTTGTTGCCAAAGTATGCATATGCAGTCCCACCTTGTTCTAGCATTACCTTTTCAAACCCGTTTTGTACCCGCTTGATCCACCCTTCTTCAGCATCAAGACGATTTAATACTTTCGGTGAAATCTCTTGAATAACCGGACCAATTTCCTCTTCATCTAATAGTGGCTCACGAATTTCTTTTACAATATGAGGTTCCATTCGGTATCCACCATTTGCAATCGTTGAGACATATTGAGCAAGTTGCATATTTGAGTACGTATCATATTGCCCGATCGATAGATCGAGTAGATGACCGGGCAATGTGCTTTGTCCTTTAAAGCCAGCTTGTTCATTAGGCAAGTCTATACCTGTACGTACACCTAATCCAAACTGAGCAAAGTAATTACGCATTTTATCAAAGCCTTCTATATTAATAGGTAGTGGTTGATTTTGGCGATATTGCCCCTGCGCAATCCTTGTCGCAATTTCAAACATATACACATTCGAAGAAACCTTTAATGCTGTTAAATCGTTCAAGCTTCCAAAATTCCGCCAAGACCTTTTCGGTGGCGTGTTTGCAATTAACCATGGGCGATCAACAAAGACCGTTCCTGGGTTAATTACCCCATCATTATAACCTGCTAGGACTGTTGCTCCTTTTATAGCAGAACCGACATTATATGTCGTTGTAATATTGCCTAAAGCATCATCATACATCTCTAATGTACCTGTTTCTGAATCTCTAACTAATCTTTTTCCAGACATGGATAAAATCTCACCCGTATACGGATCCATTAATACAACATAGGCACGATCTAATAAATTTGTTCCTGGTGATCCTTTAGCTGCCCAAAGTTCTTCTTCTACAATTTTCTCAACTTCCAATTGTAGATCCATATCGACGCTTAGGAAAAGATCTTTTCCTCTTTGTCCCTCTGAGATGACGACTGTATCTAAAATGTTTCCAGCTTTGTCAGTTACATTTTTCACTTTTGCCTTCTGTCCATAAAGAACATCTTCATACTGCATTTCAATATAACTTCGTCCTACTCGATCATTTCTGCTATAATCTCTAGCAAGATAATAATCAAGCTGTTCAGAAGGAACACCTTCATCCGAACTTGTTACACGACCTAATACGGATTTCAATGTATTGCCAAACATATATTGGCGCTCCCAATCCGTTGTTGTATCTACACCAGGAAGTAATTGTAGGTTCTCACTGACGATGGCAAACTCCGCATCTGTAACTTCCTTGTTTTTTATAATTTGAGGTGTATGAGCGTACCCACTTGTAAAGTCACGGAAAATCGCGATAATTTCCATATCTTGATCCGTTAACTCCTGCTCAAGCATTTCTTCAGAGATGCGATCTAATTGCAACTGATAAACAGCGCGATCAAAGGCTGACCCTTCATTTTCCTCTTTTAATTGTTCCTCTTCCGCATCCGTTACTAATTGCTCTGCACGCTCAGGGTTACGGATGATCCAATAATCCTTCATATCTCGAACTTGCACTTTGGATGTATCTTTATCAATTAATGTAGCCAATCGTTCAGCAACTTCTAGCATTTCACTCTGACGAACACCACTGTTTGTATATGTAATTGCATTCTGCGGGGTATTATTTACAACAACTTGCCCATTTCGATCAAAAATTTTTCCCCGTGGAACTGGGTTATTGATGGTTACGTCTTCTGTTCTTTCAACTTCTTTTCGATAATCTTCACCTTTTACGATTTGAACAAAGCCAAGACGCAGAATTAAAACAGAAAACAAAATGAACACTGCAAAAAACAATACATTCAGTCGAATAGATACATGATTTTTCTTCTTTTTCTTCGTAGTCAAATTAAAATACCACACTTCCTGCATTAAAAAATTTCATATTTCTTTTATTGTAAAAGAAATAGAAGAAAAATTCTATTCATAACCAATATCGAAGCGTGGAAAATAAATCCTCTATTACTAAAAACACGATGGTTTCTATGCTAACGATGTATTTACATTTTTTATAAAGAAATAAATAAGCGAATGTCCCGTTCCTAGTATTAGCAGCAAAATCGAAATCCCTTGTTGATGATTAAAAAAAGTAACAGTCAATATAAAGGATCCAATCGAAATTACTCTTCCAAGATTTAAATATAGTTCCTTCACAACTATGTACTCAATCCTCATCTCTGCTGCCTTCCAGCCAGTCCCAATAACATCATAAGTCATGGAATTATACGGAACTAATAATAATGGATAAGCAATCGCAATCACAGCTGCATATAAAAGCAAGTTGGTATAAGACAAATCAAAGATGATAATAAAGATGCTTAAGTACAGCATAATGCCACCAATTAACACGGCTTTCTTACGCTGGTTTTTCTTCAATAGCCTTGAAACAAAATAATAGGTGAGAAATGAGATCCCTGAGTGGACAAGCCCAAAAGTACCTAATGCTAATTCACTTCCAGTTGATATAAAAACAAACACTGATATGATAAATGCAAAAGTACCTTCTCTAATCCCTTGAAATGCATGTGCTTGTAAAATTAATTTCCAATTATTATTTTTCTTTCTCTCTTCTATCAGTCGTACAAGGTGATACTTTCCTTCTGCTGGCCTTCTTTTAATAAAAAAACTCAAGACGACTGCGACGACAAAAAGAATCAAGGATGCTCCAAAGATAACCGTATACCCTGTGAATGCTTCAAGCCTTGAAATGATATAGCCTGCTGCAATTGGTCCAAATACTCCACCGACAGATGTTAGAATTCCAAGAAACCCGTTGAAAAAATCTCGGTTTTCCGGCTCGGTTATTTCAAACGTGAGGACATTGAATGCAAGCCAATAAAACCCATATCCGATCCCTAATAATGAACCAAGCAATAATAAATATTTTGAGGCTTGATCACTTGATAAAAGGACTGCTAAATAAAACAAACCTAAAAAAATGACACCAAAACGAAGAACAATGACTCGGTCAATTTTTTTCGCCCAGCGTCCAGCTACGATAAAAGTTAATGGTTGTAAAATAACAATTGCCAGATTATACAAGCCAATATCTATAAACTCACCTGACTGCTTCCATAAGAAGATATTAACGAATGTATTTGATAAAGCGATACTTAATGAATACAATCCTCCGATAACAAGTAATAAAATAAGATCCTTCGTTAATTCTACATCGCCTATAATCTTAGTCACTGCACTCATAAATTTAACTCCCCTTCATTACTCAAGGGTAGTCTCTGACAATCAGCTTTCCATTATGCACAAAATGAGTGATTAAATATTCGATCACTTGAGGCATTTTTTTACACACTGTTTGGTTTACCTTCATTTTCGGGAATTTGTCAAAATTGCAATAAACCTTATCATATCAAGCATTATTCAACTAATTGCTACAAGGTGATGTGATGTTAACCGTTGGCAAGCGTTGACACGTCAATCGGACTTTATTTTAATCAAAGTATAAAGAAGAAAAAGGATGTGCCACCAATGACTCATTTTAATGTTTCCCTATATAGCTTACTCGTTCAACAATTTATGGCAAAGGATCGAATTCAAAAAGTAAAAGCAAATACGATGATTTTTCAAGAAAAGGATCCAGTAGATCATATTTACTTATTGTTATCTGGAAATATCGAGTTAGGTAGACATCATATTAAAGGAAAAGAATTCATCCTAAAAATACTAAAAGATGAAGAAATTATTTTGGAGTATCAAGTTTTCAAGGAAGACCCCCGCTATCATTTCTTTGCAAAAACGATGACTGAGTGTGAGCTTCTTCTTATTAAAAGAGAGCAATTCGAGGAATTTATTTTAAATGATCAAACTTTATTATCAAATATGACATCATGGTTAAGTAGTCGCTATTTAAAAGCACAGATGAAATGCCAAGACTTAATCATTAATGGAAAAAAAGGTGGCCTTTATTCAATGTTAATACGATTAGCGAATAGCTATGGCGTACGCACGGAAAAAGGCGTCTTAATTGACTTAGTCCTCACTCACCAAGAGCTCGCAAATTTAACCTATGGTACGAGAGAAGTAATCCAAAGAATGTTGAAGGAATTGCGAGAAAAAGACATAATTTCGTATGATCAACAAAAATTCACCCTCCATAATATCAACTTTTTAAAAGAAGAGGTAGACTGCCAGAACTGCCCAATTGAAATTTGCGGAGTGAATTAAGTGAAGGAAACAAAAAGCAAGAACAGCAATAATCTACCTTATCTGGTTATTATAAAGACAAAAAAGTTAATACAAACTCAAGCTATCTAGAAAACACTTGCGTGAAGGCTAGAATAAAAACAACAAGGTTAGTCTGAGTATATATGTTATATAAATAAAAAAGGAAGCAGTCCAAAATGGCAATTATGACATTTTGAACAGCTCTCTTTTATTTTATTTGTGCTCGCCAATTACTGCTTCAGCGATATTTACAGCATGGTCACCTACTCGTTCTAAGTTGCTGACTATATCAACATAAACGATGCCTGCTTGAGCATTACATAAGCCTTCATTTAAACGAATAATATGTTGCTTACGAAGCTTTCTTTCCATTTGATCGATTTGTTCCTCTTTCGTTACAACATCAATCGCTAGCTTTTTATCATTATGGTCAAGTGCTTGTAGGGCCTCTTGAACAGTTGCAATCGTTAAGCTAAACATTTCTTCCAGATCACCCTGAGCAGAGTCTGTAATACTTACCTTGTTAGCTTTTTGGAAATCAATTAATTCAATTATATTTTCAAAATGGTCTCCAATTCGCTCAATATCACGAACGGTATCCATTAAAGATGTATGCTCTTCTGATTCATGTTCAGACAATGGACTTGTAGAGAGTGTCACTAAGTATTCAGTTATTTTTCGATCCAAATTATTAATTGCATCTTCAATTTGGAATGTACTCTCTGCGTGTTTCTTATTACCTGTCTTTAAATATTCAAATGTTTCCTCTAAACCTTTAATTGAGAACTGTCCCATTCTTAATACTTCTTCTTTTGCTTGCCCTAAAGCAATTGAAGGAGATTGCTGAATAAAAACAGGGTCCAAATGCTTTGCTTTATACTCAATTACAGTATCTTCACCCGGGATAATTTTCGTAACAATCCAAGCAAGTACGGCTATGAATGGTAATTGAATTAATGTGTTTGTTACATTATAAAATCCGTGAGCTGTTGCAATGGTTAATGCACCATTAATACCAGTACTTGTCTCTATATAAGCCATCAACCTCGTAAATGGATCTAAAATAATTAAAAAGATTACAGCACCGATCAAATTAAATGTTACATGTACAGCAGCTGCTCTTTTTGCTGCAACTGATGCTCCAAATGCGGCAAAGACAGCCGTGATCGTAGTTCCAATATTGTCTCCAAACAATACTGGTAAGGCTGCATCTAGATTGATTAATCCTTCGGAATACAATCCTTGTAGTATTCCAATAGCAGCTGTTGAGCTTTGAACAATCATAGTTAATGTCGTACCAACAATTACCCCTAGAAGTGGATAAGAACTCATTGAAACAGTTAGATCATGGAACGCTTGTAAAGTGCTTAAAGGTTTCATTCCATCACCCATTAATTCCAAACCGTAGAACAACGCGCCAAATCCCATTATAACTTGGCCAACATTATTCACCTTCTTATTTTTAAAGAAGAATATTAAAAATACCCCAAGTGCAATCATAGGCAAAGAATAGCCACCTACATCAATACCGATTATAAAGGCAGTTCCAGTTGTCCCAATATTCGCACCCATAATTACGCCAATTGCTTGCCTTAATGTCATAAAGCCTGCACTTACTAACCCTACAGTAATTACAGTTGTTGCAGAGCTACTTTGTATGAGTAAAGTGACAACAATCCCCGATAAAACGCCGAGTAATGGATTCGTTGTAAAGCGATCTAATAAATCTCTTAAACTGTCCCCTGCTGCCTTTTGTAAACCTTCTCCCATTGATTTAATACCAAAGAGAAAGATTCCTAGCCCACCGATAAAATTGAATATCGTTTGCTGTATATTAATATCTTCCAATAGATTCAACCCCTATACATTTCTCGACATAAATCAACATGCCCATACAATTATTAAGGATGTTAGAGTGAATTGTAAATAAAAAACGAAGTGAATTTACAATCCCTTAACATTCTAGCTTTTATATTACAGTTTGATTACAAAAAACTGAATATTCATTCAGCCCCTTAATTACTTGTTCAAATAATGCAACCAAGATAGAATGAGATTAGAGTTAATTACATAAAAGGTGTGTGTATGAATGAATCTTTTTAAACAACTTATCAAAAGCATCTATTCGCCGAAGGATATCTCATCCTTTCGTTTTCAAGGAATAGGTAAAACGATTCTATATGTATTTTTAATAAGTGCGATTTCAGTTATTCCTTCCATATATATGCTGAACGCAACCTTGCTCGATGGATTCGAGATCATTGAGGAAACGGTTCATGAGGAATTCCCAGATTTTACAATCGAAGGAGGCCAATTGCGGTCTGAATATAATGAGCCGATTACGATTAATAAGGACGCATTGGTGGTCTTCTTCGATTCAACTGGAAGTCTTACAAAGGAAATGCTTACTCAATACAATAATAGTGTTGCCTTTTTGGAAAACGAACTCATATTTTCTAATGGCGGGCAACAACAATCTTACCCTTATTCAATGCTAGGTAATGTCACATTAACGAATGAAAGTATTGCCGATTTAATGAGTACAGCTAATACAGCATTAATGATTGTCCTACCAATCATGAGCATTATCGTATTCCTTTTTGCATCAGCAATACGTTTTATTGAAATTTCAATCATCGCATTAATCGGTGTATTGATTAAAAACATTTTACAAAAGCCGTTAGAATATCGACATGCATGGAGAATGTCAGCCTACAGTATCACATTGTCAACTATTTTCTTCACGATTATGGATGCGTTGCAAACGACTGTACCAAATGGCGGTCTCATTAACTGGGCAGTCAGTGCAATTGTACTTCTGCTGGCAATCAAAGAAATTCCTGATCAACCTAAAGAAGAGCTGATACGCTAAATAAAAAGCCTCCAAATCAAAGTTTTGATTTGGAGGCTTTTTCATATAAGTCATTTTTATAAATAACTGTTGATCAATAGTCAAACCCTTACGTCTATAGCAATGCCTATTACTATAAAAAAGTGAAATTTATTAAATATTAGTCGTTCTAAAATCATCATTAAGGTCATACATATATTGTAATCAATAGATGTATGAGAGGTGCTAGAATGAAAAGGTTATTTGTATTCGTATTAATCCTTCTTTCGGGTTATGCAATTTTTCACGATATTAATAATGGGACACTAAAAGGAATAGAGAATGAAGCTGTGATTGAGGCAAATAGTACAGCTCAACAATCAAGCATTCCTTTTTTTGAGGCCACAGTAGAACATGGGGATACCGTATTAACCATTCTAGAGAAACACTCAAATCAAGCAGTACCAGTTAGTCTAGATAGAGTGATCTATGATTTCAAAGTGTTAAACAACGGACAAGAACCCGTAAAAATACAAATCGGACAAATGTATCGTTTTCCGGACTATCATTAAGTAATGACTTCTTTCTTGTCAATTCATACCGTTCATTGATACAATAGGATGTGTTTAAATCATTAGTTCATATATAAAGAAAAGATTTATTATAAAGGAGCGAATCTCCATTGAGTGAAATCATACATCGCACAAAAACCCGTCCTGTAAAAGTCGGGCCGTTAACAATTGGTGGAAGTAATGAGTTATTTATTCAAAGCATGACAACAACAAAAACTCACGATGTTGAGGCAACAGTAGCTGAAATTAAACGTTTAGAAGAGGCCGGCTGTCAAGTTGTACGTGTAGCTTGTCCAGATGAAAGAGCTGCTAGAGCAATTGCGGATATAAAAAAACAAATCAATATTCCACTAGTAGTAGATATTCATTTTGATTACAAGCTTGCTTTAATTGCTATCGAAGGTGGAGCAGATAAAATCAGAATTAACCCTGGTAATATCGGAAGACGTGAAAAAGTCGAGGCAGTTGTTAAAGCTGCTAAAGAAAAAGGAATTCCAATCCGTATCGGAGTAAATGCTGGATCCCTTGAGAAAAGAATCCTTGAAAAATATGGATACCCAACTGCGGATGGAATGGTTGAGAGCGCATTGCATCATATAAAAATTTTAGAGGATTTAGACTTTCATGATATTATCGTTTCCATGAAAGCATCTGATGTGAATTTAGCGATTGAAGCATATGAAAAAGCATCTAAAGCTTTCGATTACCCACTTCACTTAGGGATTACAGAGTCAGGTACATTATTTGCTGGTACAGTAAAAAGTGCAGCTGGACTTGGTGCAATCCTTAATAAAGGAATCGGGAATACTTTAAGAATCTCTCTTAGCGCAGACCCTGTTGAAGAAGTGAAGGTAGCAAGAGAATTACTGAAAGTCTTTGGATTATCTTCAAATGCTGCAACTCTCATTTCATGTCCTACTTGTGGACGTATTGAAATTGACCTCATCAGCATTGCTAACGAAGTTGAGGAATACATTCAGAAGATCAAAGCTCCTATTAAAGTTGCTGTTCTTGGTTGTGCTGTAAATGGACCAGGTGAAGCACGTGAAGCTGATATAGGAATTGCTGGTGCTCGTGGTGAAGGCTTATTATTCCGTAAAGGAAAAATCGTTCGTAAGGTTCCTGAAGAAACAATGGTAGATGAGTTAAAGATCGAAATCGATAAAATATATGAAGAATATTTAGCTAAAAAAGAAGCAGAACTACAAGAAACTGAAAATGTGTAAGAAAAAAGCCTGAGTAAAACACTCAGGCTTTTTTGTCGTCAAATTAGTTAAAAGAACGGCAGGACGAATATTCCAATGATTAATGATGCTGCACCAATCCCAATTGCCCAGCTCCCTAATCCAACGGCTCCCCTACGCATTGCAATAAATCCAAGTACAATCCCAGCTACACCTAAAATAACAGGAAAGACAAAAAGTGAAAGGATGGATAATACCAGTCCGGTAATTCCCATTCCTCTACCTTCTGCTGGTCGATCATTGTCTCGATCAACCCCACGGCCCTCTCCGTATGATATAGGTGCAACAAATTCAGCTGAGGTTTCTTCAGTATAATCCCGGGCACCAAAATCGTTTTTCTCACCAATTTGTTCACTATGACGAAGATCATAATCTTCATCATATCGCTCGCGATCTTCCATCTAAATCCCTCGCTTCCTCTTCAATTATTGCTGTAAAAGTGGAGCATTTTTATTGTTTGCGAAAGAAGATAAAATAAAGATGTTAATGTTTTACTTTGTTGTCAGTATACGATTGCTTTCGAGGAAGCCAAATATTTGTTAAGATATTGTTATAGGTTATTACTAAAGATACAAGAATATGAAGGTGAAAACAAATGAAGAAACGATTTGGTATTGATATTGATGGTACGGTTACATGTCCGACATCAATGATACCGTACTTAAACGATGCATTTAAGTTGAATTTAACATTAGACGATATTAAGCAATATGACTTGATGCCACTAGTGGATGTAACTGAAAAGGAATTTGGCCAGTGGTTTAAAGACACAGAACCTACGATTTATTCCAATTCACCAATCACTGATGGCGCAAAAGCAGTATTAACAGAATGGTATAAATCCCATGAATTGTACTTTATAAGTGCAAGGAACGATTCGCTATTGCAGGTTACAACAGATTGGTTTACAAACCAACAACTAGCTTACCATCATATTGAACTAATCGGCACTCATAATAAAATTCAAGCTGCAAAAAAATATAACGTCGATATTTTTTTCGAAGACAAGCATGACAATGCAGTCATGATTCATGAACAATGTAATATTCCAGTCATACTATTCGATACTCCTTATAATAGAGAACCAATCCCAAGTGGAGTAATCAGGGTTAAGAATTGGAAAGAAGCCTATGACTGGGTAGAAAATTGGCTGAAAACACAATAAGAAAAAGCATTACTGAAAATGTAGACAATGATGCATGCGATCATTTGTCAATATGCTGAAATATAAAAAAGTCTGGTGGTATAGATTCTCTCTTACCACCAGACTTTTTTATTTGCTTATGCGCAACACTCAGGGCATTTACCGTAAATTTCAAATTTATGTCCAGAAATATCATATCCGTTTAAACGCTCTGACAAGCCGTTCATTGGACATGTATCAATTTCTTTTGTCTTCCCACAATCAAGACAAATAAAATGATGGTGATGATGCTGGTGTGAGCAAGTAAACCGAAAATGCTTTTCACCTGATAACTCAGTCATCTCAAAGATGTTTAAATCCACAAACAATGAAAGATTGCGATAAATTGTATCAAAACTTAAACCTGGATAATGATCTCGCATTTTTTCTAATACATCTCTAGCCGTTAAATATTTGTCGCTATCTGCAAATAAAGAAAGCATCTCTTCTCTCTTATCTGTATGTTTATATCCTTGATCTTTTAAGAGTACTAACGCATCTTGTACATTCATACCATTCACCTCGTTTGTTCAACCATATTATATCAAACTTTTGCTGGCTTTCGTACCGATATCTTCTTAATTGCAATTGTTAGTAGTAAAATTGCCACAGTTATCATTACAATTGTTCCACCAGGTGCCCAGTTTAAGTAATAAGAAATGACTAGACCACCAACGACTGAGATTTCTCCAAAAAGAATTGCATAAAAGATTGTCTGTTTGAACCCTTTAGCAATTCGTATACTTGCTGCTACTGGAATCGTCATTAGTGAAGATACAAGCAAGATACCAACAATCCTCATTGATGCTGCGATCACTAATGCAACCATCACAATAAAGATAAAATGGAGCGTCTTCACAGCTAAACCTGATGCTTTAGCATGTTCTTCATCAAACGACAGCAAGAACAACTCTTTATAAAGAATTATCACCATTGAAACAACAATGATGCTAATGATTAAAATCAGCCATAAATCAGTGCGGCTAACAGCACTCACACTCCCGAATAAATAACTAAATAAATCTGTATTGAATCCATCCGCAATTGAAATAAAAATGGCGCTTAACCCAATTCCTCCAGATAGGATAATTGGGATTGCTAATTCTTGATAATGTTTATAAACACCTCGTAACTTTTCGATAAAGACAGCACCTGCTACTGAAAAGCCCATCCCTAAATACATTGGATTTAATGGGACTCCGCCAAGAAATTTCTTCTCTAACAGTAAACTCGCAGCAATACCAGCCAATGTCACATGGCTAAGGGCGTCAGCAATCAATGCTAAACGACGAACCACAATAAAAACACCTAACAAAGGTGCAATAATTCCAATGATAATTCCAGTCAAGAATGCGTTTTGTAGAAATTCATATTGCATGAGGCCAGAGATCATTTCATAACCTCCTTATGATCATGATTGTGATTATGCGTAAGCATATGCACATCATGTCCATAAAATTTAGACATGTCTTGCTCATTAAGTTGTTCAAACTCACTTGTAACACCATGAAAGTGAAGATTTTTATTCATGCATGCGACATGTGTTACTTTATCAGTGATTGTTCCAATATCATGTGTAACAAGCAGAAGGGTAATCTTTAATTCTTTATTAAGATTTTCTAACATTTGATAAAAAGACTCCACGTTTCTTGCATCTACTCCTACAGTTGGCTCATCTAGAATGAGTACCTCAGGATCACTAACGAGCGCTCTTGCAATAAATACTCGCTGTTGCTGTCCACCTGATAACTCACCTATATTACGATCTTTGAATGGGAGGAGATCAACTGCATGAATCGCCTCAATAACCTTTTTTTCATCTTGCGACTTCATAAAACGAAATAACCCTAGCTTGCTTGTCAATCCGCTTGAAACCACCTCTAAAACTGTTGCAGGGAATCCTGTATTAAAAGAATTTGCCTTTTGTGAAACAAACCCAATTTTATGCCAATCCTTAAACTTTGTAGCATCCACACCAAATAATTCTATTTGTCCTGTTTGGATTTTCAAAAGCCCAAGAATCAATTTTATTAACGTTGATTTCCCAGAGCCATTTGGACCAACAATTCCTAGAAAAGAACCTTTATCGATGGATACATTGATGTTTTCTAGTACGTTTTGTTGATCGTAACGGTAGGATAAACCCTTTATTTTTATTATCGGAGGATTTGTATTCTCCATACTATCACCTATTTCAAATTAAGAATCATTACGATTTACTTAATGAGTATACAAGATTCATTTTTAATTGTAAAGAAACTCAATATCATCTTTATATTTAAATGTCACCCTTCGCCCAAATTCTTCATACTTTACTTTAGGGAGTGATAAATGCATGAAAATCTTTGAAAACATTATTAATCACAAAATTAGCAACATCACAGTTGGCGAACTACTTAAATATGCTAACCAATTTCAAGTTTCAATTACGCGTACTCAAGCTGAAAAGATTGCACACTATCTAAATGGGAAGGATATCAATATTTTTGATGATCAGGACCGCACAAGAGTAATTAAAGAAATCGCTTTGATCGCTGGTGCAGACACAGCCAAGCAAGTGAACAAATTGTTTCTAATGTTTACGAAATAATACTTATGAAAGTCTTTTGTCACCACTTTTTTCCTGGCTCATATAAGTAGTACTCGCATCTCCCTCTTGATGCGGGTATTTTTTAGGAATAGGCGATCTACTCCTGTCTATTCATTATAAAAGCTTAGAATGAACATAGTCATTCTAAGCTTTTACCGTTCAAACACCTAGCCGTTCATAATCTCTTCTAGTAAATTTTCATTGAATTGCTTTGCTTTTAACATCGCAATTTCATGCTTATATGGTGCTTTTTTATTTTTCTTGTCTTCCCCAACATACGGTGTTTCAAGTATTTTAGGAATAGCTGTTAACTGTGGGTGATGAACAATGTAATTTATTGCTTGGAATCCGATATGACCGAATCCGATATTTTCATGGCGGTCTTTTCTCATTCCTCTTTCATTTTTACTATCATTAACATGAAGAACTTTTAAACGATCGATCCCAATGATTTGATCGAATTCATTAAGAACTCCGTCAAAATCATCCACAATATTGTAGCCTGCATCATTCGTATGACAAGTATCAAAGCATACCGATATGTGCTGGTTATGTGTAACTCCATCAATAATCTTCGCAAGTTCATCAAAGCTTCTGCCACATTCCGAGCCTTTACCTGCCATTGTTTCTAAGGCAATCTGTACCGACTCATCGCTCGTTAATACTTCATTAAGCCCTTCAATGATTTTCTTTATTCCTTCTTCTGCACCTGCTCCAACATGAGCCCCTGGATGTAAGACGATTTGTTTTGCACCAATTTCTTTTGTACGATCAATTTCTGATCGTAAAAAATTCACACCTAACTCAAAGGTTGCTGGATTTGTTGTATTCCCAATATTGATAATATATGGTGCATGTACAACAATATCTTCTATGCCATTTTCCCTCATATGTTGCAAGCCTGCTTCGATGTTTAGTTCTTCTATTTTCTTTCTACGAGTATTTTGCGGGGCTCCTGTATAAATCATGAATGTATTAGAACCGTAAGAGACGGCTTCTTCACTTGCTGCTAGCAACATTTTCTTCCCACTCATTGATACATGTGATCCAATCTTCAACATACTCTTCTCCCCTTTTTAAACTTATTTTCTCTTTAAACGACGCTCACGCTTTTTCACTTTGTCCATTTCCCACTTCATCTTACGTTTATAGCCTGGCTTTACCTTTTTCGGCTTTTTAATAAGTGATTGCGCTTTTTTATCCACATCATCTGTCTGACGTTGACGATTTTTACGCTTGTTGCGATCCTCTAGGCTCGTCCATTCGCCTTTGTGGAAATCCACATGCGTAAATTCGATTCCCATCTTTTCTAAACGATTTAATGCATCCTCATCGGATTGCTCATATAAAGTAATCGCTGTCCCTGAAGTTCCTGCACGTGCAGTTCTTCCAACACGATGCACATAAAAATCAAGATCTGATGGCAGCTCATAATTAATTACATGACTAATTCCTTGAATATCGATCCCTCGAGCTGCTAAATCTGTAGCAACAATGTATTGAAATTGCAAATCATTAATTTGCTTCATCATTTTTTTACGCTCACGAGGATTCAAGTCACCATGAATTCTTCCAACTTTTAATCCTTGGTTTGTCAGACTATTTGCTACTTCATCAGCCATTTTCTTCGTATTCGTGAACACAATTGCTAAATAAGGGTTTAACGTTTTCAATACATCGTATACCATTTTTGCACGATTACGATGTCGTAACGGCAACAATTGATGATCAATCTTCGCTGCTGTTACTTGCTTTGGTTCTACGTGAACAAACTTCGGGTTTTCCATATATTTCTTTAAAAACGGCTTTAATTTCTCAGGAATGGTAGCTGAAAAGACCAGCATTTGTAACTTTTCTGGCATTCTTCCTGCAATTTGATCAACATCTTCAATAAAGCCCATATCCAGCATTAAATCTGCTTCATCTACAATTAATTGAGTCGCAGTGTGAACATGAAGGGCATGCTCATTAACTAAATCCGCAATTCTACCTGGTGTTCCAACGACAATATGAGGCTGAGTTTTTAGCTTTTCAATTGTTCTTTGCTTATCCGTTCCACCTACGTAACATCGAGTACGAATTTCGTCAGATAAGAATTTGGTTAGTTTTAAGATTTCTTGGTAGATTTGGTTCGCTAGCTCCCTTGTAGGAGCAGTAATAATCGCTTGTAATTCATTTACAGACGGATTTACTGTTTCTAAGATTGGCAGAATATATGCTAATGTTTTCCCAGTACCCGTCTGTGATTGTCCGATCGCAGACTCTCCTTTCAATAATGCTGGCAATAAGCGTTCCTGAATATCCGTTGGCTCGTAAAATCCCTGTTCATTAAGTGCATCTATTAAAAATGGTTTTAGTTGAAATCTTTCAAATTTATTCTTTTCCATTATGGATTCTCCTCATTTTGCAATTCCTTGCCTATTTTCACTTTAACATGAAATGTTCATCATGTTATTATAATAAACATTTTCAGAAATAACCAGTCCTGCCACTGAAAGTCCTTTTTTAATGGATAAATCATAACCGTTTCCAACTTTCTCGCATATCGTGTTAGTAACAGAGCCTATGTATTAGAACTAAAGGGGCTAAAAGCGATAATAAAGGAGGGAATAAAACATGATGCCAAGCCCTAGAGCACCATTCCGTGGTGGAATGCCACCACGTGGATATAGGCAACCACCCATGATGCCAAATTACCATCCGTCAATGCAAGGAGGTAGGATGCACTACAATATGCCTCACCAATTTAATGGGCCGCAAGGAAGGCCCAGAAATATGCAACCCGGCATGGGCGGATCTCCGATGGGGAACGGTCGCAAAGGTGGATTGCTTTCAAAGCTATTAGGTGGTGGGAAGAGAAATTCAGCCATGCAAGCTGCTGCACAAGCTGCACCAATAGCAAATGCTGCTGACAGCCGAGCCATAACACCAGGGATTTCTAGTGGTGGTGGGATTTTAAAGGCAATTACTAATCCGGGAGCCTTAAATGGATTTTTAGCAAATACACAAAAGTTTTTAAATACAGCTGGACAATTAGGGCCGATGGTTTCTCAATATGGGCCAATGGTGAAAAACATCCCAGCCATGTGGAAACTTTATAGAGGGTTGAAAGATATGCCAGACGCAAAAACAGAAGATACAAGTGCAGAACCAAAGGGTAAAAAAAACTCTAGCTCCTCTAGTAAACTACCCGTACAGGAAGATAAGAAACAAACAGTTATTCAAAGTGCAAAGAAGTCAAACGCATCTGAACCTCCAAAACCGAAATTATTTATTTAACCAATCATTGTAATTAAACGGTTTATAGTAAGAGAATGTAGGCAAAAACAGAATTCGACTTTGTCTACATTTTTTCATGAGAAACTTAATAAACGAGAAAACCCTCAGTATATCTTGAAAACACTTATCAGACTAATCATGTAGTAAAGTGAAAAACTGAATAGAACACAAGGTTCATGAAGGAACGACTGAGACAAATACCGATGTATTAGAAAAGTTTGTCAACACTCTGGGACTATAAATAAGTTATTTATAGTCTTTTTTCTGTTCAATAAGGTATCCTTCTTTGAGTTATTGCCTCATGTCTTATATAATGGATAAGAGTACGAGAATGAAATGGGAAAACAGAGAAGAGAATGTTTTTGTTTAGGAGGAATTCCGATGAAAGTCTTAAAAATATCTCCCCGCGGTTATTGCTATGGGGTTGTTGATGCGATGGTTATTGCCAGAAATGCTGCTTTAGATAAAACTTTGCCACGACCAATCTATATACTAGGAATGATTGTTCATAATAAACATGTAACCGATGCGTTCGAAGAAGAAGGGATCATTACATTAGATGGGAAAGACCGAAACGAAATACTAGATAAAGTAGACAATGGAACGGTTATTTTTACCGCGCACGGTGTATCACCTGAGATTCGTAAGAAAGCGAAAGACAAAGGACTTGTTACTCTTGATGCCACATGTCCTGACGTTACGCGCACACATGATTTAATTCGTGAGAAAAAAGAAGAAGGATATCAAATTATTTACATTGGTAAAAAAGGGCATCCAGAACCTGAAGGAGCACTTGGAGTAGCGCCTGACATTGTTCATCTAGTTGAAAGAGAAAGCGACATTACAAATTTATCTCTTGAAGCGGACAAAATCCTTGTTACAAATCAAACAACGATGAGCCAATGGGATGTTCTTGATGTCATGGATACGATAAAAGAAAAGTTTCCGCATGCAGAGTTTCATAAGGAAATATGTATGGCAACTCAAGTTCGACAAGAAGCAGTTGCTGAACAAGCTGGGGAGGCCGATGTTTTAATCGTTGTTGGAGATCCGAAAAGTAATAACTCCAACCGCCTTGCCCAAGTATCTGAGGAAATCGCCGGAACAAAAGCATATAGAATTGGAGACTTATCTGAGTTGAACCTTGACTGGATTCGTGATGCGAAACTAGTAGCAGTAACCGCTGGTGCATCTACACCAACACCAATCACAAAGGAAGTTATCACCTTTATCGAGCAATATGATCCAGCCGATGACACAACTTGGCTTGCAGAAAAGAAAGTACCATTAAGCAAAATCTTACCAAAAGTTAAAAAAGCTAAAGTATAAAAAAGGAGAATGTGACAAAGTCTAAAAGTCGCCTTGTCTACATGTTTTTCAAAGGGATTTTTAAAATAAGATAAACCATCAGACTGTCTTTATAACGCTTGTCAGACTAGGCGTGCAATCGAAGACCCGAATAGAACAGACGGTTCATGAAGGGACGAGTGAGACAAACAACGACTTATGCAAGCATTTGTCGGGCAGTATGAAAGGAAGTCGGAAAACCGACTTCCTTTTTTATACAAATATAAACGGATCTGTATGAAGAACTGAAGGAAATATGTTTACTTCGTATCCTTTATCCTTACATAGCTTTTGCAGCTCATTCACGACGCCCTGCTTCATTACTTTCTCTACATTATGACCAGGGTCCACAATATTCAACCCTTCCATCATCGCGTCGTGTGCTACATGATAATATAGATCACCAGTTACGTAGACATCTGCACCCTTGCGAATTGCATGAGAGTAATACTTGTTTCCGTCTCCACCTAGCACTGCCACTTTCTGAATGCGTGCATTTTCATCTCCAACCATGCGTACACCTTGAACGTCCAGTGATTGCTTCACATGCTCTGAAAACTCCCTTAAAGTCATCTCTTCCTTCAACTTGCCAATTCGCCCTAGCCCTAGCTCTTCCCCTTTGTTTTCTAACCGATAAAGGTCATAAGCGACCTCCTCGTATGGGTGAGACTTAAACATCGCTTGTAGCACTTTCTTTTCGAGATGATCTGGGAAGATTGTTTCGATTCTCTCCTCCACAACCGTTTCTAGGCTACCACTCTCTCCTATATACGGATTGGCTTGATCTGTCGGTAAAAACTGACCATTACCTTCAGTAGAAAACATGCAATGACTATATTCTCCAATATGACCGGCACCAGCATCCCCTAATGCAGTTTTCACAGCATTCGCATCGTTTACAGGTACATAAACAACTAGTTTTTTTAATCCGGTTGTATATGTAGGAACTAATACTTCTGTATCTTCAAGTTGTAGGGCGCAAGCCAATAAATCATTAACCCCACCATTTGCTACATCTAAGTTCGTATGTGCAGCATAAATGACGATTTCATGCTTGATAATTTTCTCTATCATTCTTCCGTATTTCGTATCTGTTGCTATTTTCTTAATTGGTCTAAAAATAAGGGGATGATGAGCAATGATTAATTCAACATTTTTCTCAATGGCCTCATCAATGACTTCCTCAGTTACATCTAATGCAACCATTACATTCGTCATTTTTCTATTTAATCGACCAATCTGCAAACCAATTTTGTCCCCCTCCATTGCATATTGCTTTGGAGAAAATTGTTCAAACAGTTGAATGAGTTCATGTCCATTTGGAGTTTTCATCGTAAAACCTCCTCAACAAAGTTAATTTTTTCTTTGAGCTCAGTCCTCTTTGCTTCATTCTCTTCAGAGTTTGCTGCAAGTTCCAAATTCGTTAAAATTCTTTGCCAGTTGTTCTTCTCATTTTCCCATTTCAATTTGAAGGCATCAGTCTTTTCTTTCATTAAGAAAGGCCCAAGCAATAATTCTTCTTTTGACATTGGAGCAGCTTCATGTTCTGAATCTGTTCTCTCCGCTACAAGTACCTCATAGATTTTTCCGTCTTCTTCTAAAATCTCCTCAGCAACTAAATGCCAATGATTTTGCTCAATCCACTCTCTTATAGAAACGGCACTAATATTCGGTTGTAAGATTAATCTTGAAACGTTCACAAGCTTTGCTGCTCCTGCTTCAAGTATGGAACGAATTAATGCTCCACCCATTCCTGCAATCGTAATGCAGTCTACCTCTCCAACTTCCACTGCTTCTAATCCATTCCCTTTTCGAACAGTAATTAATTCTGTTAAGCCTTCTTGTTGAACCTGTTTTTTAGCAGACTGATAAGGTCCCTCAACTACTTCTCCTGCAATTGCTCTTTTAGCAATGCCTTTTTTTATAGCATAACAAGGTAAATATGCGTGATCCGAGCCAATATCTGCAATTACACTCCCCTGAGGGATGTATTTTGTAACAGTCGTTAATCTTTTAGATAATTTTTCAGCGTTCATGTTTTCACCACTTCTTTTTATTCCTTTAAATATTGTTCATTTATGATGATAGCTTAAAAGAACAAGTGTTATCAACTATTGGACAATAATCTAAACTAATAGCGTTTGATATGAAGAAAACCCTCTGTCGAAAAATCAACAAAGGGTTTTATGTATACATTATTCTAAGCCGATTAACCATTCAGCTATATCAGCTTCCTTGCCTGCTACTGCAGCGATTGCTGGCATGCTACCTTGACCATTTTTAATAATGTCAGCGATCTCATCTGCGCTGTATTTATCACCAATGCCTACTAACTCTGGTCCCATTCCACCTTGAAGCTCATTTCCATGACAGCTCATACAGTTTTGCTGATATAATTCGTCCGGACTAGCTTGAGCAACCTCTTCAGTTGTGTCTCCGTTATCTTCTTTCGTTAATTTCTCAAAGTCTCCGAGACCTTTAAATGATAGTAAGAACATTGCTCCTACACCAATTACCATAATTAAAACGAAAGGCATAATTGGATTACGGTTCATTGTTACCCCCCCTTATGTATGAACGCTACAATAAAATTAAGAAAACATAAACAACACCTATTTTACTTTAAAATCCATAGAAGGAAAAGCCCTAAAGTGAAACTTGTCGCTACATGTTCATAAATTTGACAAAAAACTCTACCAATAAGGATAGAGTTTTCAATTTAGAGTAAAATTATTCACAATATTTAACAACCAATCAGTCTGGCAATAACCATTCTTTGAACTTCCGATGTCCCTTCGCCGATCTCAGTTAATTTTGCATCTCTCATATATCTCTCAACATGATAGTCTTTCATATAGCCATAACCACCATGAATTTGCACCGCTTGATCTGCTACTTCCATGCTGATTTCTGAAGCATAGAGCTTGCACATCGATGCTTCTTTAGCAAATGGCCTACCTTGATCCTTTAGCCATGCTGCCTTGTAAACCATATTTCTCGCTAGCTCAATCTTCATCGCCATATCTGCTAATTTAAACTGGATCGCTTGAAAATGAGAAATCGACCGGCCAAATTGCTTTCTCTCTTTCGCGTACTGTAATGCCTTCTCATAGGCCGCTTGAGCAATTCCTACTGACATTGCACCAATACCAATTCTTCCGCCATCTAGCGTCATCAGGAACTGTTTAAAGCCCTCTCCCTCTTTGCCGAGCAAGTGCTCAGTCGGAACGCGTACATCATTTAGTACGAGCTCTGTTGTATTCGACGCATGCAAACCCATTTTTTCGTATTGATCAAGAATTGTAAATCCTTCAGCATCAGTAGGCACTATTATTGCACTAATTTGCTTCTTTCCATCCTTTTCACCTGTCACAGCGGTTAGCGCTAAATGCTTAGCATACGTTGCATTTGTGATAAAGCATTTGTTCCCATTAATGATGTACTCTCCATTTTCTTCTCGCGCAGTCGTCAACGTTCCTCCTGCATCTGAACCCGCATTTGGTTCTGTTAACCCAAATGCACCTAGGCTCTCTCCTGTACATATTGGAGTTAAATATTTATCTTTTTGCTCCTCCGTTCCAAATAGATTTAACGGAGCTCCTCCTAATGATATATGTGCAGAATATGTGATCCCAGTTGAAGCACAGGCTTTACTTAATAGCTCTGTTACAATGGCAAAGCTCACTGTATCCGCTCCAGCTCCACCATATTTTTCAGGGAATGGTAATCCCATTAATCCTAACTCAGACATTTTTTTCATTAAGTCAATAGGAAACTGTTTTGTACGATCTCTTTCTAATGCACCTGGTGCGACTTCCTCTTCTGCAAATTCACGAATCGTTTTATACAACATTTCTTGCTCAGAAGTTAAATCAAAATTCATACATATCCCCCTTAAGTCTCCTCGATTGTATCCGCTTACATTTATCATTATATACAGAAGGGGATATTTTTCTCAACATTTAAAAAATTTTAAATAGTTGTAAGTTATATGAAAATAGAAATTAATAAAACAATCCCACCGAGTGCTCCAGAAATTGATAAATAATGAAGACGGAACTTTATGCCGACAATGAACCAAATAATAATATGTAAGGACAACAGTATATAAAGTGCGGCTGTATTTCCTTGGAGAAAATAAGTGACGACTTCCGTAGAGATAAATAACAAAGTCAATGCCATAATAATGATCGGTATATGGACAACTAATCCTTTTCTAATAAAATAAAAAGCAAATAAAATCCCGCCAATCAAAAGAACAGAAAAGATGACCATTTGCAAAATGATTGACAATTCAGTAAAATAAACAATATAAACACATAATGGCAATACAAACAGAAATGGTAGCAAATAGAGCATCGACTTCCTCGACTTTGTCTGCTTTACTGTTTGCGGCTCTCCTTCTGTATAGAGAGCTAATAAATAATTACAGTATTGTTCAGGTAATAGCTTACTTCTCTTCCAATGTTCAATTTCCTTAATGACAATTTCGCGCCTTTGAGCATCCATTTTTACACATCCAATTTGAATTAAAAAGAAAATAGTTCACTTCCATTTTAAGAAGTAAACTATTTTCTGACAATGACTATTCTCATTCATTTGTAGGAATAAAGTACCTTTTATTCTAAAAAGTCCTTTAATCGCTTGCTTCTACTTGGATGGCGTAGCTTTCTTAACGCTTTTGCTTCAATTTGACGAATACGCTCTCTCGTTACACCGAATACTTTTCCAACTTCTTCAAGTGTTCGTGTACGCCCATCATCTAAGCCAAAGCGTAATCTTAAAACATTCTCTTCACGATCTGTAAGAGTATCTAATACATCTTCAAGTTGCTCTTTTAATAGCTCATATGCAGCATGCTCTGATGGAGATGTTGCGTCCTGATCTTCAATAAAGTCACCTAAATGTGAATCATCCTCTTCACCAATTGGTGTTTCTAAGGATACTGGTTCTTGAGCAATCTTTAGGATTTCTCTTACTTTATCTGGGGTTAAATCCATATCCTCAGCGATTTCTTCTGGTGATGGTTCACGACCTAAATCTTGCAATAGCTGTCTTTGAACACGAATTAATTTATTAATCGTTTCAACCATATGAACAGGGATACGAATTGTACGTGCTTGGTCAGCTATAGCACGTGTAATTGCCTGGCGGATCCACCAAGTAGCATACGTACTAAACTTAAAGCCTTTACGGTAATCGAACTTCTCTACCGCTTTTATCAATCCCATATTCCCTTCTTGAATTAGATCAAGGAATAGCATACCGCGACCAACGTAGCGCTTTGCAATACTAACAACTAATCGTAAGTTAGCTTCTGCAAGACGTCTTTTTGCTTCTTCATCTCCAGCTTCAATACGGTTCGCTAGAGAAATCTCTTCCTCTGCTGTTAACAAATCAACTCGACCAATTTCTTTCAAATACATTCTGACAGGGTCATTGATTTTTACGCCAGGTGGCACACTTAAATCATTTAGGTCAAACTCTTCTTCATTCTTTGTAAGCTGCTGAATATTTGGATCCTCTTCATCGTTGTCACCAACTAATTCAATCCCTTGATCCCCTAAAAACTCATAATACTCATCCATTTGATGGGAATCTAATTCAAAGCTAGCCAATCTTTCTGCAATATCGTCATAGGCGAGGATACCTGTTTTCTTACCTACCTCTAATAATTGTTCCTTTACTTGTTCCAGGGTCAATTCTGAATCAACCTCTTTTGAACGGGCCGATTTTTCAGCCATTTGTCCCCCTCCTTCCAAAAATCACCGACGAACCAAATTTTATTTCATTAATTCATGTTCACTATAAAAAGTATAAGTCCTTCCACAATGGATGCTCTTCCTTTAAACACAATCATTGTTCCATCTTTAAAGCCTTTTCTAAATGGATGATTTCCATCGCAATCTGTGCTGCTTTTTCAAAATTTTGTTGACGTTCAGCTTCTTTTGCTTCTACCTTTTTTTCTTTTATGATGAGCATTTTTTGATAATTCAACACCTGTTTTATATAATCAGACAATTCCTTTTCTGTTGCTTCATCATTTATTTCAATCATTGATATGTCAGCTATAATCCCACGAAGTTTTTCATCCTGTACAAATTGTACAAATGAGCTGACATCAGGAGGATGACCACTTTCATAAAAGCCTAGTAGGTAGGTAAAAATTGCCTGGTGTTCATCCATATTAAACGAATGCCCTGATAGGCTTGTCGCAATCTTAAATGCAAGATCTGCATCCTTCACACTATGTGCAAGCAAGTGGCGTTCAGCAATCTGGTAGGCATGTCGCTTCTTGATTGTTTGAATCGCTTTTATTTTTGGTTTTGTCTGCTCTTGACGAGGATTTTGCCTTCCACCATGATGAATTTGCATCGATTGCTCTTTCAATGCTTCTAACGATAGATTAAACTCTTCTGCTAATTGGCGTAAATATAAATCCTTTTCAACGGCTTGATCGAGTGCTGCTATTTCCTTCAACACATCTTCTATATATTGAAGACGATCTCCTTCATCTTTTAAGTTTTTCCCTCTTTTATAATAGAAAAACTTAAAAGCCATTAACGTAATACTCGCCTCTATGACTTCAAGCTTAAACTTTTTTTCGCCAAACTGACGAATATAATCATCAGGGTCAAGTCCTTGTGGCATCATTGCAACCCGTATTTGGAAGCCAGATTTTTGTAACATTTGAGCAGATTTAAAAGTTGCCTCAATTCCAGCATTATCAGAGTCGTTACAAATCGTTACATGTTGAACTTGCTTTTTAAGCATCGCAATATGCTCATCAGTTAAAGAAGTACCCATCGTACCAATGCTGTTTTCAACCCCTGCCTTTGTCGCTGAAATAACATCAGCAAAGCCTTCAAACAATACGACACGTTGATGTTTCTTTATATGTGGTCTAGCCATATGAAAATTGTATAAGATCTTACTTTTATAAAAAATTGCAGTTTCAGGACTATTTAAATATTTTGGCTCATCATCGCCCATTGTTCTTCCTGAAAAAGCAACAGTGTACCCATTACGGTCAAAAATTGGAAAAATAATTCGGTTGCGGAAGCGATCAAAATATCGACCGTCTTTCTCACTTTTAATGATCAGGCCAGCTTTTTCTAAAAGTGCTTCCTCGTATTTACGCTTCGTCAAATACTTATATACGAAATCCCAAGATGGAAGCGCATAGCCTATTTGAAACTTTTGAATGGATTCCATTGTGAATCCTCTATCAAGTAAATACTGTAAAGCTCCTTCGCCTTCCTTTGTATTTACGAGAAGATGGTGGTAGAATTTAGTTAATAGTTCATGTGCATCTAGCATCAACTGTATATCTGGAGAACGTTTACGCTCTCCCTTAACAGATGACTCATCAACATCTATCTGCACATTTGCCTTGTTCGCTAGTTTAACTACTGCTTCTTGAAAAGAATACCCTTCTAACTCCATTAGGAAGGAGAATGCATTCCCTCCAGCGTGACAGCCAAAGCAATAATAAATTTGTTTCTCTTCTGAAACAGAGAATGATGGTGTATTTTCACCATGAAAAGGACATAAACCAAAATGATTTCTTCCTTTTTTGGTTAGTTGAACATAATCGCCAACTACGTCAACAATATCAACTGCCCGTCTAATTTCTTCAATTTTTTCTTCAGGTATTCGCTCTGCCATAAAGAACAACTCCATTTATTCCTTTTAGAGATATTCTATAAAGATGTTTAAAACCCTTCAAATTTCGACAAAATTTTTGTGAAGTTTTGTATAAATTGTTCTCGATCCTGCTGTGTGAAGCGTTTTGGGCCCTTTCCATATACTCCTTTTCTTCGTGCTTTCGCAGAAAGATAACGAAATTCAAGGGCTGTATCAATCATATCTTCATGATAGAGTAGACCTCTTGGTGAGATGGCAATCACACTTTTCGCAAGTAAGGTAGAAGCTAGCCCTATATCTTGAGTAACCACAACATCACTTTTCTTCGTGTGGTTCATTATGTAGAGATCGACAGCTTCCTTCGTCGCATCTACATAAACCCATTCACCGCTAGAATCATTTCTCATATGTGCATAAGAAGCAATAAAGATTACATGTACTGCAAATTCCTTTGTGATTTCGACAATTTCTTCTTCCACTGGACAAGAATCTGCATCTACAAACACAACGGGTTTGTCTAATGTTCTAATAATTCTACATCACTCCGTTTATTCCTTCTTTCCCATATAAGTTTCACGAGGATCGATATGTCGAATTTTTTTTTTGAGCTTCGCTTGACTTCTAACAATAAATAGTTTATTCGTTCAAACTCCACTCTAAACCTATTCAGAAAGATTTTTTCTCACAATTTTTTATTATAGTATAAGATATGCTATTTTTCCATCCTTTTTTGTTATAGAAATCCAGAACATTTACAGCATCAAATGCAAAGCTAGCACCAAATTTCATGTGCTAGCTCTGTGGAAAGCTTCTTCTATATTCATTCAGAATTAAGTTCGCCGTTTCTTCAACTGCTTTATTCGTTACATCGATAATTTTGCAGTCCATTTTTCCAACGATTCGATCGAAATATTCGATTTCTTGCTTAATTCTTTCGATGTTTGCATAACTTGCATTATCATTTAAGCCTAGTGAAATCAGACGTTCTCTTCGAATATTATTCAGTTTCTCAGGACTGATTTTTAAACCAAAGCATTTCTGTTGATTCACTAAGAATAGCTCTTCAGGTGGGTCAACCTCTGGGACAAGCGGTACGTTAGCTACCTTCAATCGTTTATGTGCTAAATATTGAGAGAGTGGAGTTTTTGAAGTACGAGACACTCCGACCAGAACGATATCCGCTTTTAAGATTCCTCTTGGATCTCGACCGTCATCATATTTCACCGCAAACTCAATCGCTTCAACTTTTTTGAAATAGTCATCATCGAGCCTTCTTACTAGTCCAGGTTCATTCAACGGTTCTTTGCCACCGATGGCTTGAATTTGATCCACAAGTGGTCCTATGATGTCGTACACATAAATGCCTTCTTTTGCTGCTAATTCATTCATATACTGTCGAATTTCTGGCCTCACCAATGTATAAGCTATCATTCCTTGATCAAATTTAGCAAGCGATATGACTTCATCGATATGTACCTTTTCCTCTACATATGGGAATCGCTTAATGATGATCTCTCCACCGTTAAATTGACTTGTTGCAGCTTTCGTTACTAATTCAGCTGTTTCTCCCACAGAATCAGAGACAACATATATTACCGGCATTTTTCCCATTTTATAAGATCATTCCCTTCTAACATACATATATTTTAATGATCTTCTGCAAGTGCTACAAAAGCTTTTGTTAAGTTCGTTTTCGTAATTCGTCCAGTTACTTCGAAACCGTGATCAGTTTCTTTAACAATCGGAATAGCGTCAATCTGCTTATCAATTAACTTGTGAGCAACATCAATCAGTAAATCCTCTTTTTTACACATTGTAATATTGGGCATTCTCGTCATAATAATATTAACAGGGATAGCGCTCAACTCTTGCTTTCCTAGACTAGCACGTAGTAAATCTTTTCGAGAAAGCACTCCAACTAGGACTGAATTTGAATCCACTACAAATAAGGTTCCTACATCTTCTAAAAACATCGTTACAATCGCGTCATAAACAGAGGCATTCTCTTTGACTACAACAGGAATGGATTGATAGTCTTTTACATACAGCTTTTTCATATTTTCCGTTAACAATTGCGCTCCTGTTTTCCCGCTATAAAAATAACCTACTCGGGGCCTTGCATCTAAGTACCCTGCCATTGTTAATATAGCTAGGTCTGGTCTTAGTGTCGCTCTTGTTAAATTCAGTTGTTCGGCAATATTTTCACCTGTTATCGGACCATTTTCTTTTACTATTTCTAATATTTTTTCTTGCCGTTTATTCAGTTCGATCGTCCTCACCACCTTACTCACAATCGTGTGAAGTATCTTCATTTCTTATCTCTAGCTAGTAATCCATTGCCGCTACATTTCCATATGATAATTATGACATACCATTATTGAATAGTATATACTTTAACCTTTACATCGACATAGCATTGATTCATTATTCATAGAATGGTCAAATCCCCACAGGATAAATCCTTCTCCAATAGAATCCCTCATTTTTATTAGAGCCAGAAGGGGTTTTACTTTACAGTCTTCTGGCTGCATGGATTCAATGAATTACTTCACTAGAATTTCCTTCACATTAGCAAAGCTTTTAATTACTTTTGCAATTGAGGCCATTTGCCTTAAGCGATTTGCTTTCACTTTATCGTCTTCAGCCATAACCATCGTATTGTCGAAATATTGATCAATACTATCTTTTAACGAAATTAACTGGCTGTACATCTCATATTCGTCATTTGAATTTTCAATACCTTTTTGTACTTCCTCAAATGCCTCAAATAATTGTTGTTCATATTCATTTTCAAAAAGAGATGTTTCTACAAGCAATTCATCTTCCGCTTTAGATGCAATATTTAGTACCCTACTTAATGCTTCCATATTTTCTTTAAAACCATCATCATTCTTTTTACCATCTAACACTTTTGCTTTCCTGACAAGTGATGGAATTGATGTGAACGGACTTGCAAGAACTGCATCAATGATGTCATAGCGAATGTTTTTCTCTTGTAATATAAATTTCATTCTTTGTTTAAAAAAGGTCTGTAATTCTTGCTCAGTTTCTGCAAATGCCCTTTTTAAAACATTTCCTTCTTCTAGCTTTGTTAATGACGATTGGATAAGTTTTTCAATAGAAAGCGTCCAACCGTGATCAAGTAATGTTTGTGCAATACCTGTCGCCTGTCTTCTAAGTGCATAAGGATCTTGTGAACCTGAAGGAATCAATCCAATCGCAAAGCAAGCAGCAATCGTGTCCATTTTCTCCGCAATTGAAAGCGCCGCACCTATTTTTGTTGTCGCAGTTGTATCTTCGGCGTTACGAGGCTTGTAATGCTCGTTAATTGCTATCGCAACATCCTTTGCTTCTCCTTTTTGAAGTGCATATTTTTCTCCCATCAAACCTTGCAATTCTGGGAATTCATAGACCATATGTGTAACAAGATCGAATTTGCTAATCTCCGCGGCGCGATCGATAAACTCCTGCTCTGCTTTTGAGAAATCAAGTTCTCTTGCAAGCTCATTAGCACTTTGCCTTACTCGACTTACTTTCTCAGCTAACGTTCCAATTTCTTCATGGTAAACAATCGAATCAAGTTTCTTCAACGACGCTTCGATTGGTGTCTTTTGGTCTTCACGGTAGAAGAACGCTGCATCTGAAAGCCTTGCCCGCAAGACTTTTTCATTACCTTTAGCTACCTTCTCAAGGTGTTGATGATTTCCGTTTCGAACTGTTACAAAATATGAAAGCAGTTGTCCGTCTTTTGATTTTACAGGGAAGTAGCGTTGGTGCTCTTTCATTGAAGTAATTAATACTTGCTCAGGAATGCTCAAAAATTCCTCTTCAAACCGACCAAATAAAGCGGTTGGATACTCTACTAATTGCGTAACTTCTTCTAATAAATCCTCATCAATTGGAATATCCCAATCATTTTCATCTGCGATGCGCTCTATTTGAGTAACAATCGCTGCTTTTCGTTCGATTGGATCAGCAATAACATGCCCTGCTAATAGTGCTTTTTCATAAGCTGCAGGTGCTTGTATTTCCGTTCTTCCTCCTAAGAAACGATGACCCATCGTCCAATTTCTTGATGATACATTTGTAATCGTAATTGGAATGATTTCCTCACCAAACATGGCAATGATCCACTTAATTGGGCGAATAAAGCGCAAGTCATTTGAAGCCCAACGCATATTTTTAGGGAAATGCAGTGATGTGATGATTTCTTGAAGATCGGGTAGTTGGGAAATTGTTTGTTGTCCTTTAACAAACTTCTTCACATGAACATATTCAATACCATTGATTTCTTTAAAATAAATATCGTCAACAGATACCCCTTGGCCTCTACAAAAACCCTGTGCCGCTTTAGACCACTCACCATTATCATCAAGTGCGATTTTCTTCGCTGGACCTTTTGCTTCATCATGGAGATCCGCCTGCGCCTCTTCTACATCTTTCACATAAACTGCAAGTCTTCTTGGTGTTGAAAAGGAACTTACTTCACCAAAGGCAATATTCTTTTCCTGTAACCAAGCTTTTACTTTATCCGTTAATTGATTCATCGAGTCTGTCACAAATCGTGCTGGTAATTCTTCTAAACCAATTTCTAAAAGGAGATCTTTTGTCGCCATTATTCTGATTCCTCCTTCATATTTAAGATCGGAAATCCTAACTTTTCTCTTTCTTCGTAGAATGTTTTCGCAACTTTTCGTGCTAGATTTCTACATCTACCAATATAGCCAGTTCTTTCTGTTACAGAAATAGCTCCTTTTGCATCTAATAAATTAAAAACATGTGAGCACTTCAATACGTAGTCGTATGCGGGATGGACAAGGCCCGCTTCCATTTGACGATGCGCTTCTTTCTCATAAATTCCAAATAATTGGAATAACATTTCTTGATCAGAAGTTTCAAATGTATATTTTGAATGCTCATACTCAGGTTGCATGAAAATATCCCGAACCGTAAACCCTTCTGTCCACTCTAAATCAAAAACATTTTCTTTCTCTTGAATGTATGAAGCTAGGCGTTCAATACCATAAGTAATTTCAACTGAAACAGGCTTACATTCTAAGCCACCAACCTGTTGAAAATACGTAAATTGAGTAATTTCCATTCCATCTAACCATACTTCCCAACCAAGTCCCGCACAGCCTAGTGAAGGATTTTCCCAGTTATCCTCTACAAAGCGGATGTCATGTTCAAGCGGATTGATTCCTAGTGCTTTTAATGACTCTAAGTAAAGCTCCTGAATATTGTCAGGACTTGGTTTCATGATTACTTGAAATTGATGATGTTGATAAAGTCGGTTAGGGTTCTCTCCATAACGTCCGTCGGCCGGTCTTCTTGATGGCTCAACATAAGCTACGTTCCAAGGCTCTGGTCCAATGGCACGTAAGAATGTATAAGGACTCATTGTTCCTGCACCTTTTTCCACATCATAGGCTTGCATTAATATACACCCTTGATCGGACCAATGTTTTTGTAATGTTAAAATCATGTTTTGAATATTCATTGTACACCTCCGGTTTAATAAACCCATTTGCTATGTTTACTTTGAAACGAAGTGAAACAAAAAACTCTCGTCCCTATGCCTTTGTTAAGACATAGGGACGAGAGTAACCCGCGGTTCCACCCTAATTGCTGTATACAGTCATACAGCCTCTTTCACGTTTCTGCTCAGAAAGCGCCCTTCCTTCATGCCTTTTACCTGGCTTCCACCGCCCCAGGTTCGCTATTAAAAGGTAAATAAAGTACTCCTCTTCTTCAACACAGCTATTTAATTATTGAAATCATAGCGGAAACGAGTTAAAAAGTCAAATCTTTATGGAAGCTGATTAAAATTCTCCATTTGATCGAGAAATCGTTTTGCTTTCAAATGTAAGCCAGTATGTTCTTCATAGTACGTAGAGATTACTTTTTTCAACTCAGCTTTCGTTGTCTCTTTAACTGAGATCGTTCCTAAACGATTAATGTCAAAGTAATAAAATATACGCAAAATTTTAACGGTGTTTGGTGAAATCTTTATATGATACGGGTCTTGATGCACACAACGATGACAGAGAAAACCACCTTCTCTTACCGAAAATGAAAAATGTCCATCCGTATGCCCACATGAAACACATTGATCCAGCACAGGATTTAACCCAAGTAAATTTAATGTTTTCATTTCAAAAATATGCATCATGATTACTGGGTCATATCCTTCATCAATGTATTGAAGCACTTGATGAAGCAGTTCAAAATAATAGGGGTTCGGCTTTTTTTCATCTGTGCTTTTATCAGCTAATTCCACTATATAACTTGCATATGCCGTTAGCATAATATCTGCTTTAATAGATCGTAATGAATGAATGATTTCACCTTGTTGCAGTGAGCCTAGCCCACTGCCACGTTGTATTAAAAAATGCCCATATGTAAAAGGTTGAGTTATAGCCGAGAAGCGACTATTAGGCTTCTTCGCTCCTCTTGCCATAACACCAACCTTTCCCCATTCACGTGTATAGATCGTTACAATTTTATTGGTTTCACCATAACTAGATGTTCGAATGACAATGCCTTCACATTTATCCAGCACTTTTAGCCACCATCCCTAAATAGAGGCTTCCTATGAGATGGGAAAATCAACTTCTGCTAGTTCTTCATCTTGATTTAAGGGTATATCTTGATTATCATTTTGCAATTCTTTCAAGAGAAGATATGTGTCAATATTACCCGTTTGTTTAAAGACCTTCCAGGTAAACTCAATCATATTGATACCCACCTTTCAGTTTATCCTAGCAATTGATTTCTTTCATAACATTATCATAGCCCGTCTCCAAAAAATAATAAGTCGTAAATATTGTTAATCTAATTCATGCATAAAATTGAAAAGCGATAATACGTTAATTAGGGAGATTGTTTTACTACTTAATATTCATCTTCCCTAAATCCCAAGTCACGAATATGTGTCATTTTATTACGCCAATCTTTTTGAACTTTCACCCAAAGCTCTAAAAAGACTTTCGTTCCAAGAAGATTTTCAATATCTAACCTTGCTCTCTTCCCGATTTCTTTCAGCATCTTCCCTTGTTTTCCAATCACGATTCCTTTTTGTGAGTCTCTTTCAACGATAATTGTTGCCATCACATGAATAATGTCTTTCTCTTCTTCACGTCTCATTTTATCAATGACAACTGCTAATGAATGTGGAATCTCCTCGCGAGTTAAATGCAGTGCTTTTTCTCGAATAAACTCTGAAACGATAAATCTTTCTGGATGATCTGTTACTTGATCTGCAGGATAATATTGTGGCCCTTCTGGAATATATTCTTTTATTTGCTGTATTAATTGGTCTACATTGTTTCCTTCTAAAGCTGAGATTGGAATAATTTCTTTAAATGCATATTTCTCTTTGTAAGATTCAATTAATGGTAATAGTTTATCTGGGTGCATCTGGTCAATCTTATTCACAACTAAAAAAATAGGCGTATTAATGTTTTGGAATTTCTCTATAATGAATTCCTCACCTTTGCCGAATCCTTCTTCAGCATTAACCATAAATAAGATGATATCTACTTCTTTAAGCGTGTTTTGGGCAACCTTCATCATAAAGTCACCAAGCTTATGCTTTGGTTTATGGATACCAGGCGTATCAATAAATATCATTTGTGCATCATCGATCGTATACACACCTTGAACTTTATTTCTTGTTGTTTGTGGCTTATCACTCATAATCGCAATCTTTTGGCCGATTACTCGGTTTAAAAATGTAGACTTTCCTACATTCGGTCTGCCGATAATAGAGATAAACCCAGATTTATATGCTTGTTCTTTATTCATTTAAATCCTCCGGTGTAAATGCACCTGGCAATAGTTGTTCAACTGTTTGTTCCAGGATATCCCCTTTTAAATTTGTTAAGATGACTTTCATATCTTTTGGACATAGTTCACTAATGACTTGGCGGCAAGCACCACATGGTGAGCATGGTCGCGCAGTATCTGCTACTACAGCCATCATTTCAAACTCAGTGATCCCATCTGCGTAGGCTTTGAATAACGCAGTTCTTTCAGCACAGTTACACATACTGTAAGCTGCATTCTCAATATTACATCCGTGGATCACTTGCCCGTCTTTTGTTAAAATCGCTGCTCCAACTTTAAATTTAGAATAGGGAACATAGGCTCTTTCTCTTGCTACTTTTGCTTCTTGAATTAATTGTTCTGTTTTCAAAACAAACGCTTCCTTTCAACAAAGGCATTTGCCTTCTTATATTTTACATCATTTACATGTAAATTTCATGGGTTGTTGTCAAATTGTAATATAAATATTAGAATTTTCAGTCAATAACCCAGAATGTTCAACTTTGTTTTGTCATTTTATCCTATAATAGCAACGGTTTCAAATAAAATAAGAAATAATTAGTGATCATTCAATTTAACTGACGATAAAAAAGGATTGAGGTATTCTCCTCAATCCTTCAGACTGCCCGACAAACGCATGCATATGTTGTTGTTTGACATCAAAGGTCCCCTCATAAGCCGTGTGTTCTATTCCAGTCTTCACTTGACTGCATGAATAGGCTGACAAGCGTTTCCAGGACAGTCTGGGGGTTTCTCTTATAATTAAAAATCCCTCTTAAAGAAATGTAGACAAAGTCAGAAACCGACTTTGTCTACAACCTCGGATTGAGTATTATCCTTAATCCTTTTTTCTGTTAGATTTCAGTTAATTCAACCATTCAATAATCTTTGGAATGAACACTAAACATCCAATAATCGCAACAGTAACAGCATACACAAATACCGCTCCAGCTGCCATGTCTTTCGCCTGTCGAGCTAATGGGTGGATTTCGGATGTAGTTAAATCGACAACCCTTTCAATTGCAGAGTTCACTAACTCTAGCGCTAACATACCACCGATGGCAATTATGACAAAAATCCATTCGATTAAAGATAGGTTCAGGAGCATGCTTGCAATTACAATGAAAACTGTAACAGCAAGATGGATTTTCATGTTTCTTTCTTCTCTAGTTGCTTCTAAAATCCCAATGAATGCGTGCTTAAACGATAGCAGCAGCGCACTGCGTTTACCTTTGTAAGCCGAACGCATCTAAATGTTCCTTTTGCTTTGAAAACATCACTTTTTCCTCTTCCTGTGTTTCATGGTCATATCCTAATAAATGTAGAAAACCATGAATAAGCAAAAAACCAATTTCTCTTTCAAAAGAGTGACCGTAGTCTTCAGCCTGTTCTCGTGCTTTTTGCAATGAAATGATAATATCTCCTAATACTCTTGGCATGCCTTCTGCTATTGGCACAATTTCACCTTCACCTTCTTCTTCCATTGCAAACGAGATGACATCTGTTGGGCGATCTTTATCACGATACTCTTTGTTTATTTGTTGAATCTGATCATTTGTAACAAATGTAATAGAAACTTCTGTGTCAGAAGGTATTCCTTCTCTTTCTGCAACGAAGTGAAGCAAAGTTTCTAACTGTTGAATTAGTTCTTCTTGCATTTCACCTGTTTCATCTAAAAAATCAATATTTACACTCATGCTTGTTTCACCTTCTGATTATTCATTTCAGGATATTCAATCCTAGAGTGAAAAATGCCATTTAATGTTTCACTGAAGGACTGAGCTACAATCTCCAATTCTTTTAATGTTAAATCACATTCGATTAGCTGTCCATCCTGAAGTCTATCGGCAATAATTTTTCGAATAAGATCTTCAATTTGTTCTGGCGTCGGTTGAGTCATTGATCGCACAGCCGCCTCCACACTATCAGCAATTCCAATAATTGCTGATTCTTTTGTTTGGGGCTTTGGTCCCGGGTAGCGGTAATCTTCCTCATTTACTTCCAGCCCATTTTGAACTGCTTTATGATAAAAAAACTTAAGCATTGATGTCCCATGATGCTGTTCCGCTATGTCAACGATTTCTTTAGGCATTTTGTGCTTCCTTAGTAGCTCAGCACCATCACTTGCATGAGCAATAATAATATTTTTACTAGTTTGCGGAGGCAAGCGATCATGCGGATTTTCTATATTTATTTGGTTTTCAATAAAAAACTGCGGACGTTTCGTTTTCCCAATATCATGATAATAACAGCCCACTCGAGCCAATAATCCATTAGCTCCAATCGCTTCACATGCTGAGTCAGAAAGGTTTGCTACCATTACGCTATGATGATAGGTTCCCGGTGCTTCCGTTAAGATTTTACGAAGCAACGGATGATTCGGATTCGATAGTTCAATTAACTTCATTGGAGATAGTATGCCAAATCCACTCTCGAAAAATGGAAGCAACCCAATCGTAAGAACTGCAGACGTTATCCCAGATACAAAGGCTGCAACACAATAAAAGATCGTTTCAACCATGTTGTATTGACCGTTTTGTAAGAAAAGCAGGGTAAAAATCACGAACAAATTGACTATTGAAACGAACATACCAGCTTGCAAAATTTTTGAGCGGTGATTTTGTTTGCTTAAAATCAAAATACTTGCTAGTCCACTAATTAATACATAGATAGGAGCTGTTATATTAAACATCCCTGTTACAGCGTCATTAAAGATGAGTGACGATAATAAAGACATAACGATCGTAAAAAAGATCGCAAGTTTTTCCTCAATTAAAATCTTAATTAACATTGCCCCTACAGCTGCTGGGAACAAGTAAACCACTTGCGAATAATCCATTTCATGAAATAGACTAATTCCCTTCATTAGCAGCAACGAAAGTAGAAAGACGATGCTAAAGATGAGCAAATAGTTTTGTTTCGTCACTTTATTTGTTGATAAATCACGGAAATATGAATAAATCATACATAGAGAAAGGATAATCAATAAGACTAGCCCGATAAACGGAACGATATCCGTCCAGCGTGATTGATCATTATCCAATAGCCCGACCAATCCGAGCTGTCGATACAATTCCCTAGTGATAAATTGATTTTGTTCTACAATAATTTGCCCTTGCAAAATTTTCACAGGCTCGACTTGATCAATCGCTTGTTGTCGTCGTTCTTGTGTTGCCTGCGGATCATAAAATTCATTTTGATAAACCGCATAGCGACCTAGTCCAATCGATGCTGCCTTTAAATTTTGATTCATGCTATGGTATTTTAATTCTTCCTCTAAACGCTTCTTTGCATTCTCAACTTCATCAGCAGGTATGCTTGAACTCATTACACTATGTATAACTGTAACAGTTTGATCTTTAGCGAAACTTAAATCATTATCATTTGCTTGTACTAAAGCAATTAGCGTACTCTCAGGTACATCCTTTAATACATCATCCGTTAAGTTTTGTTTTAAACGGGCAAGCTTCTCTTCACTTGTGGGAGCAGGTATTGTCGGCTTTTCTTCACCATCAGACATTCCTTCTAAAGCTTTTTTATTTTCTTCCCACTCTTCGTTTAATTCACGTTTAGCATCAATTGCAGCATCAAAAATCGATGTAATGAGATCCACTCGGTTTTGTGCAATTTCTTTTTTGACAACATAAACGTCCTTTACTTCATTTTCTGCCTCGCGCTTTTTGCGTTCCGTGTTTTCTTTATCCTCAATTGTAATAGGTGACCGAATCGTTTGCTCAGCAACAGTAAATTGGCTTATGTTTAATTTTTCCTGTTTTACATTTGTAAACATTAGCGCAAACATCACAAACCCAAGTAGAAGAAATAATAATACTTTGAAAAAATTTATATTTAATAAATTTCGGACTTTAGCTAAGTTTTTCTGTAGCCTTTCCAACGAACTTCCTCCTTACTTGTTGCGCACTCAAACTGATTGCTTTAATTATGTAAAATGATAACAGCTTTTTCACAAACTTTCATTATATTATGTAAAATTGATGACATCTTTTCTACTACTAGATTACCCTATTTCACCATTTTATAGCAAATTATTCCATTATCTAAAATTTTCTATAATAGAAAAAAACTTTCTGTTTAATTCTAAACAGAAAGCACTTTTCAACCTCTATTCGTCTTTCGCTTCATAAGCTGAGATAATTTTGCCTACAAGTGGGTGACGTACAACATCCGCTTGTTCTAAATATACAAACGATAAGCCTGAAACTGAGCTTAATATGGATTCAGCGGCAATTAAGCCTGATCGATTTCCTTTAGGTAAATCCACTTGAGTTCGATCTCCAGTGATGATCATTTTGGATCCAAACCCTAATCGTGTTAAAAACATTTTCATTTGGGCAGTTGTTGTATTTTGTGCTTCATCCAAAATGACATAAGCATCATCTAATGTACGCCCCCTCATATAAGCTAGTGGGGCAATTTCAATCGTTCCTCTTTCAATTAGTCTCTGAGTATGTTCAGCGCCTAATATCGTGTTTAATGAGTCATATAACGGTCTTAAATAAGGATCTACCTTCTCTTTTAAATCACCAGGAAGGAATCCTAAACTCTCTCCAGCTTCAACTGCAGGTCTTGTTAAAATGATTCGTTTTACTTGCCCGGCCTTTAAAGCAGTAACAGCCATTACAACTGCAAGAAATGTTTTTCCTGTACCCGCAGGCCCAATTCCAAATACAAGGTCATTTCTTTTCATCGCATAGATGTATTGTCTTTGCCCTAATGTTTTCACATTTATGGCTTTACCCTTTACATCTTTCGCTATTTCCATTTCGTATAAGTCTATAAAATGAGAGAGCGTTCCCTTTCTTGCCATCTCCATCGCATAGATTACATCTCGTTCACTAATATTAATCCCTTTTCTGATGATTTGTACGAGTGCATGTACCACGTCACCAACGAGTTTTACATGATCTGGCTCACCAGAGACTAATACTGTTTGTCCCCTTGTCACAATTGATACAGAAAGTGTTTCTTCTATCAGTTTAATATGGCGATCGCCATTGCCAAGCAAGGCAACAGCTTCATTCGTGTTTTCAAGCTCAACATTCAGTGTTCTTAATTCTTCTGTCATTCTCAATCTCCTTGGATAATAGGTTGTTCTTCTGCAATATTCTCAATAATTTGGAAGTGTACCGTTAGTGTAACTTTACCATTCTCCACGGATTGGTGCAAAATATTTTCCCCTTTAATTTCTGCGTCATCATCTAAGTATGCAGACTTCAAGTCTGCTCTTGCATCTTCTAATGCTGAGTCGATTGCTTCTTCCACTGTTTGTTCTCTTTCAACAACTTCTTTTTCACGATAAGTTCTTTTTAGATAAGAGATTGGGATTGTCCAATTTAAGAGCTTAGCTTTCCCTTCATCCTCTTCTATTACATGCTCTTTATAGTCGACCTTACCAAATCCCCAAAGGGGGATGGTGAACTTACCTATCTTTAGAAAATGTTTACTCTTTTCATTTCCTGATAAAACATGAAACGAATCCTTTAACCTCACAGTTACTGTTGATTTATACCATGTCTCTCCCCAGACCTCTCCTTTAGCTGAAACAATTTTAGGCTTGTCTTCGGTTCCCAATACACCTGAAACAATGACTTGGCCAGGACGTACGTAGTCGTTGATACCAACTAATGCTTTCCCTTCCTCAACATACATATTTGTAATCATCGCTTTTTTCTTTGCGACTAAATGTCGAGGAACGTCTTCGGCGACTTTCTCTGGCTGATTTTTTTCTACTACTTGTAAATGGTAGGTTGTCCCTTTCAACTCAACACCAACCCATGTAATTTCTTCAATCTCATTGGAGAGTTGCTGCTGGATTTGTTCCACATTGCCAAGAAAGAATTGCAGTTTTCCTTTCTTCACACCCATTTCATTCAAAGCCTTTTCAATTTTATATTCTGTTGCTGGCTCTGCTCCTTTGATTTCAATGCCCCACACCATATTGGACAAAATGACAATGGACAATAAAAACAGTGCAAGTCCAACGATAAAACCACTGTTTTTAAACATCCGTATGAGTAAAAAAGGAATTCCTTTTCTTCTTACAAATTCAACTTTGCATCCAGAATTTCTTACGAGAATACGCATTTTTGATACGTCAGGCAGCCTCATATAAAAAGTAATTGCCTTTGTACCATGGCTCTTGACATTCCATACATGTATTCCATTATTCGTTAAGGCATTGATTAGTCTTTCAATGCCTGTTCCATTGACGCGTACAGCAACAATTCCTTTTATAAAATCAACCCATTTATTTTTCATACCAACCTCCACCACCTCTGAAATGAAAAAAATTAAGAATCATGTATGTATGCAACTTCATCAATTTTTCCTTCCAACATGATTTCCTCTGGAAGAATTGTTTTAATGACAAATGCCTTTCCTCTAATCAATAATTGCCCTTGTTTTAAATGCAGCCTTACTTCTTTGTCTGAAAAAGCAATTAATCCGCGATGATTTTCGATATAAATATGAATATGACCGATCATTGTCACTCGTGGCAAGTCCATCACAACATCTTGAGGAAGTTCCATATTTTTCGTCATCCAATTCCGAATGGAATGGCCCAATTTTTTTGCCATAAAAAAGAACCCCCTTTCATCTCATATGTATGAAATGAAAAGAGGTTCTAGCACATATTTTATCCGTAAAGAAAGTAAATATCGTTCATTAATACGTTCGACGATGAATATTTCCTTTTAACCTAGAACGATGTGGTTTCATCGAGCGCGGAGGTCCAAGAATTTCAGACCAAACAACCGCATCCACGAGGTTTTGTTTACCTACTCTTGTTAAATCATTCGTCTTAATCGGAGTAGAAGCTTGAAGACTCATTTCGTGGTCTCTAGTATTAGAGCGCATAGATTGTAGCCTTTTTTGCGCCTCTAGCTTTTTCCTACGCAGCTCCTCTAGCCGCTCCTGAGCATTATTCACGATAGGTTCAGCTTGAGTTTTGTACTCTTCCTTCGCTTCTGAACGAGTATACTGTTCAAATGCTTCTTCATATGATGACGAAGATTTTTGAGGATACTCTCCATAAGAGTCTTCAACATCAGCATGCGTAGTAGTTGGCTGTTGCTGTTGCTGTTGCCGCTGCTGCTGTTTTTGCTGTTCCTTCTTTCCTTTTCCACCAAAGATTGATGAGAGGAAACCAATCAGTAAGATCAAGAGAATTGGATTTTCAAATAAGAATTCCAAGGGATCAATCCTCCCTTCTCGACAAGCTAGTAAGATTAATCATTTTTCTTGTGATCGTTTTGATCTTCAGAAATCTTTCCGATTGAATCTCTCATGTCTGTATCAGCAGTAATGTTCTGAATGTTCATGTAATCCATCACACCGATATTTCCATTTTTTAATGCATCTGCCATTGCAAGCGGAACTTGTGATTCTGCTTCCACAACTTTCGCACGCATTTCTTCAACACGCGCTTTCATTTCTTGCTCATGAGCAACGGCCATTGCACGACGCTCTTCTGCTTTCGCTTGAGCGATATTTTTATCTGCTTCTGCTTGTTCTGTTTGAAGCTCAGCACCAATGTTTTTACCGATATCAACATCCGCGATATCAATCGATAGAATCTCAAACGCAGTTCCAGCATCTAAGCCTTTAGAAAGAACCGTTTGTGAAATCATATCAGGGTTTTCAAGTACCTCTGTATGTCTTGTAGCAGAACCGATTGTCGATACAATCCCTTCACCAACACGGGCGATAATTGTTTCTTCACCAGCACCCCCGACTAAACGGTCAATGTTGGCACGTACAGTGATTTTTGCTTTTGCTTTTACTTCAATCCCGTTGATTGCCACACCTGAAATAAACGGTGTTTCAATTACTTTTGGGTTTACACTCATTTGAACAGCTTCTAATACGTCACGTCCTGCTAAGTCAATCGCAGCACTCCGCTCAAAGCTTAATTCCATATTCGCACGATGTGCAGCAATTAATGCATTTACAACACGGTCAACATTACCACCAGCTAAGTAGTGACTCTCTAGTTGATTTGTTGTAACTTCTAACCCCGCTTTATGCGCTTTAATTAACGGGTTAATCACTCTGCTTGGGATTACTCGACGTAATCTCATTCCAATTAATGTGAAGATGCTTACCTTTACACCTGCTGCTAAAGCAGAGATCCAGAGCATTACTGGAACAAATGTAAAGAGAACGGATAATAATATAATCGCCAAGATGACTAGTACGACTGTAAAAATTCCACCTGGTCCAATTAATCCTAATTCAAACATTCAATTGCCTCCTGATAATTTATTTATGTTAATTTGATACTTCACGGACAACAACGCGAGAGCCTTCAGCCTTGATAACCTTTACTTTCGCATTTGCAAGAATAAATCTACCTTCACTTACGGCATCAATTCTTTCATTGTCAATCTCAATCGTACCGGAAGGACGTAGTGCCGTCAACGTAACACCCTCTAATCCGATTAATTCAGTACGACTTTTATTCGAAATATAGCCTTTTTCTGTCGTTGTAGAATCAGATAAGATAATTTTTCTAAAGAATTTCATCCTTTTACCAAACACCTTTGCCATTAAGATAGATGCTAAAATCGCAATACTAAAAGCTATTAATAATGAAACGGCAATTCCAAATACACTATCTCCTGCTAAGAATAAACTCGCAATAACTGCAACGATTCCGAGAATACCAGCAATCCCTCCGGGGAGGAAAAACTCCGCCACAATTAATCCTATACCAAGCAAGAACAAGATGAGTACTTCATAGCCTGCAAATCCAGCAACTAAATGTCCATAAAAGAACAATAATAGTGATGAAATTGCCATAAATCCAGGAATTCCAAAGCCTGGAGAGTATAGCTCTAGCACTAATCCGATACTTCCAATCGAAAGAAGAATTGGAATTACAACAGGATGTGTGATAAAGCGGGCAACCTTTTCTGCAAAGCTTTCTTCAATATGACGAACTTCAGCATTTTCCAAACCAATTGTACTTAGCAATTCGTCTATTGAGTTTACAGTCCCTTCTGAATATCCAACTTCTAAAGCTTCGGTTGAATTTAATGTTAACAATTGACCTTCACTTAAGCCTAATTCCGGGATTACAATGGAATCATCTGCCATTGCCTCTGCATAAATAGGCTCACGTCCTGCATGCTCAGCCGCGCTTTTCATATGTCTTAACCAATAAGATTGTGATTTTTGATCGGCTGCATTTCCTTCTCCATCAATGATGGCTGAAGCTCCCATAGTTGCACCAGGAGCCATGTAAATTTCATCCGTGTAAAGAGCAATGTACGACCCAGCTGAAATCGCGTCTTTATTCACAAAGGTCACAGTTCGAACCGTGGAATTTGAAATAAGTTTCGCAATATCAACAGCAGCATTTACCGCTCCACCAGGTGTATGCATTTCAAAAATAATCGCGCTAGCCGCTTCTTTCTCGGCAATATTCACCGATCGTTCTAAAAACGCGTACAACCCTTTTTCTACCGTCTCTTCTATTGGAACAATGTATACGATTTCATTATTAGCTGTACTACTTGCAGGTAGTAATGCAAGAATGAAAGCAAAGAGAAAAGAAAAGATGATTACATACTTTCTAAGCTTCATAAACAACCCCCTCCTTTCAATAAAATACAAAGACTTAACACTATGTACGAATAAAACATAAAAAGGTTTCAATAAAACCGTATAAATTTATCATATCATAAAGAAAACAAATGAAGAAAGGGTTGCACCTGGTTTTTGACTGCTAATGAGAAAACAATTAAAAGACCGCTATGCAGAAGCTAGCGGCCTTTTCGTACGTTTCTTATGAAAGGTGTTGTTGTACAAGTTTATTAATAAGTGAGCCGTCAGCTTTCCCTTTTAACTTCGGCATTACTGCAGCCATCACTTTCCCCATATCAGCTTTTGAAGTCGCACCAGTATCAGCAATCGCTTGTTGAACAATCACTGCCACTTCGTCTTCAGTTAGCTGCTTTGGCATATATATTTCTACGTACATTAATTCAGTACGAATTTTTTCGACAAGATCTTCACGACCTGCTTTTTCAAATTCATGGAGGGAATCCTTGCGTTGTTTTACTTCACGAGAAAGAACCGTAAGTTCCTGATCCGAATTAAGCTCTTGACCAGCTTTAATTGCTTCATTTTGAAGTGAAGCTTTAATCATTCGAATAACAGTTAACTTATCTTTTTCTTTGTTCCTCATCGCTTGTTTCATATCATCATTTAAACGCTCGAGAAGACTCATTTCATTCACCCTCTCTTAAAACTTGCGTTTTCTAGCAGCTTCAGACTTTTTCTTACGCTTAATGCTAGGTTTTTCGTAGAATTCGCGCTTTCTAGCCTCTTGCAAAGTACCAGTTTTTGAAACTGAACGTTTGAAGCGACGAAGAGCATCTTCAAGCGATTCGTTTTTACGAACGACGGTTTTAGACATTCTCTTTCCCTCCCTCCGAGCACAACACACTTACATCAACAACATGATTTATACCATGTACCTTGCAATTATAATATATGTGGGTAATCAGGTCAACTGAAATTAGCCCTAATGAAAAGGAAAAACGAGTTATAAAACTTTTCAAAATCATTCATTTTAAGCATGTCCCCTCCATGTCATTAATATATTCATTTTAGAGGGGTTGATCTAGTGGTCCAAATCTTGCTATTCATCGGCTTTATTGCCATTTTTATTTTTGGAATGACATTACTACGCGCTGGACTTTTCCAGCTTTCTGATGGAAATTTAAACAAATGGTTGGCTACCTTTACGGATAGCGCATGGAAAGGTGTTTTAATTGGGATCATAGTAACGGCTCTACTACAAAGTAGCTCTGCTGTTATGATCATTACTATCGGATTAGTTTCAACTCGCTTGCTTACATTTCCACAATCTATCGGAATTATCTTAGGAACAAATATTGGGACAACCTTTACTACAGAACTTATTACTTTTAATATTGAATCGTTTATTCTTCCAATTGCAATCGTTGGCTGCCTACTTTCTGTATGGAAATATAAGAAAACGAGAAGCGCTGGTTTTACTTTAGTAGGAATTTCATTAGTGTTTTCAGCAATGAGTGGATTTGAGTTTTTGGCTATTTCATTAAAAAGCAATCAATGGGTGCTCGATCTACTTTTGCAGCTAGACAATAGTCACTTTTATGCTGTTCTAGCAGGAATTGTTTTAACAGCTATCATCCAATCTAGCACAGCCACCACAGGCATGATAATGGGGTTTTTAACTGGAGGATTAATGAACTTAGATACAGGGATAGCTATTATGCTCGGTGCTAATATTGGCACATGTGCAGATGCCTATTTAGCCTCAGTCGGGGCAGGGAGAGAGGCTAAATTATCAGCTTATGCACATATTTGGGTCAATTTTATAGGAGTGGCTTTGTTTTATCCACTCATACATGCTCTGGAGCATTTCGGTCAATTAATTGCATCAACACCAGACGTACAGCTTGCGCATTTAAGTGTCATTTTCAACATTGCTACATCGTTAGTCATGCTTCCATTTGCAAAACCATTTGCTGCTTTCATTGAAACGATTCATCGACGGTAATAGAGGTTTCGAAATAAAAAAAGTGGACTTAAGTCCACTTTTCCTGTTTTTAATAATCACTATCACTTGTTAACCCTTGAACTATTGCTGCTCCAGAGCTTGCACCAATCCTTGTTGCTCCAGCTTTAATCATTGCATCTGCGTCTTCAGCACTTCGCACTCCACCTGATGCTTTAACACCTAAGTCAGGGCCGACAGTTTTTCTCATTAATGCGATGTCCTCGACAGTTGCACCGCTGCTAGCAAATCCTGTAGATGTCTTAACATAATCAGCACCAGCTTTAACTGATAATTCACAAGCAATGACTTTTTCTTCATCTGTTAATAATGCTGTTTCAATAATGACCTTTGTTAAGGCTTTCCCTTTAGCTGCTTCTACTACAGCACGTATATCTTCTTCTACTAATGTTAAATTGCCGCTTTTTAATGCACCGATATTTATGACCATATCTACTTCAGTTGCGCCATTTTCAATTGCATTTTTCACTTCAAAGGCTTTTACCTCAGGAGTATTTGCACCTAATGGGAATCCAATAACAGTACAAACATCAACATCCGTTCCTTTTAATTGTTCTGCTACAAGACTCACCCAAGTAGGATTCACACACACAGAAGCAAAACCATATTCACTCGCTTCTTTACAAATTTGAACGACTTGTTCTTTTGTTGACTCAGGCTTTAATAATGTATGATCAATCATTTTTGCAACATTCATTGTTAAAAATGCCCCTTCCAAAATAAGTTGTACGTACCTCTTTCATCATACCATTGAATTTTGTTTTTATCGAGCAGAATCTATACTTTTTATGCCCACAGTTTGCTTAGATTATTTCATTAAAGGCTGATTGATTATTTTTATCACCAATAAAGTGGTTCTTGTCTATAATAAATAGAAGCTAAATTGATAAAAGCAAGGAGGTTTAAATACTTGATAGAGCTATTTAATTTGACAGGAAAAACTGCCATCATTACTGGCGGAGGGCGTGGTTTAGGTAGGCAAATGGCGCTTGCACTCGGCGAAGCGGGAGCAAACATTGTCGTTTGTTCAAGAAATTTAGATGCGTGCATTGCTGTTCAAAAGGAATTGGAAGCAATCGGTGCTCATGCAATCGCTAGACAATGTGACATAACAAAGAAAAGTGAAATCCAACAAGTTATTTCTGATACTGTAGCTGAATTTGGATCAATAGACATATTAATCAACAATAGTGGAAAGTCATGGTTAGAGGATTTCGCAACAATTTCTGAGGAAAACTGGGACAAGGTCATGAATGTTAACTTGAAGGGAATGTTTTTATTTACCCAAGCTGCTGTGGAAGAAATGAAGAAAAGTGGCGGTGGGAAAATCATCAATATTACTTCCGTAACAGGTATGTACGGAGCACCTAAAGCATTTATTGATGCCGTTCCATATAGTACAAGCAAAGGAGCAGTTATAACGTTTACAAAGGATCTTGCAGTTAAGCTTGCAGAATACAGTATTCAAGTAAACGCGATTGCACCTGGATTATTCCCAACAAAAATTACGAAAGCATTAGAGAAGGTGTCACCTTATATATTAAGTAAGATCCCTGCACATCGTTTCGGGTCAGATCAAGATCTTAAAGGTATTGCTATTTTCTTAGCATCCGGCGCATCAGACTATGTAACTGGGCAAGTCATTACAATTGATGGTGGTCTTACAGCTTCATTATAAAGTTTCCATTATTAAAAGGGCACTGAAAGAAAATAAAAAAAAGGAGAAAACATCATGGGCAACCCAACTGAAAAATTTATTGATAAAATTGCAAAAGCAGGCTTCATTTGGGAGCAGACAATGAATGAAAGGATTCAGCAGCTATTGAATCAGCAGGCAGTTGTGCAACAATCGTTACAAATTGCAAATGTTACTACTAAAACGATGGAAACGTTACAAAACTCTTCTGAAATTCTATCGATTCCCCTAAACTTACCTACTAAAAAAGATATAACAAACAATACGAGACAGATGATGCAAACTGAGGAAAAATTAGATAATATTTCGGAACAAATCATCTTGCTTGGTCGTCAAATCGAGCGAATTAAAGGTGCTACTAAAGGATAGGGAGTGAAGGCGTAATGGCTTCAACAAAAAGCTTTCATATAAATCCAAACAGACTTGCAAATTTTTTAGCTGCTGTACAGGATTCTAATCCTCCACTTCAAGCGACTCCACATACGGTTATATGGAAATTACACAAGGTAGAGCTACTTTATTTTCAACCAAAAGTAAAAAAGTATAAAACACCTATTTTTATGATTTACTCACTCATTAACCGCCCATTTATATTAGACTTAGCTCCTGGAGAAAGCTTAATTGGATATCTGGTAGAAAAAGGATATGAGGTTTACCTACTGGACTTTGGAATTCCTAGCTATGAAGACCGTGACATTAAAATGACGGATTATATTTCAAAGTACATTACAAGAGGGGTTCGTAGAACATTGCTTCATAGCAATGCCAGTGAGATAACGGTCATGGGCTTTTGTATGGGAGGAACTTTTGCAGCTATTTATGCTGCAATTGCAAATGAGCCAATCAGAAACCTAATTTTAGCAGTTTCACCTATTGATTTTAATCATTTCCCAAGTTTTGAAGAGTGGGTCAAGCAATTAAAAACGGATAGCTCCACTTTTAAAGATTTACTAGACGCATGGGGAATCCTACCTGCAGAATTCATTCATATAGGTATTCGTATGCTCGTATCCCCTATTTACCTATCTCCTTACTTGAGCTTATTTAAAAAGGCTGATGACCAAAGGTATGTAGAAAGGTGGAAACGAATGAATCTATGGACTAAATCTCATATTCCTTTCACATCAGGAGCACTAAATGAAATGATTGATACATTTGGTATTGAAAACAAATTAATGAATGGCACCCTAACAGTAGATGGACAGTCAGTTTCATTACGTAATATTCATGCAAATGTGCTTGCAATAGGGACTGAAATGGACAAACTAGTGCCAAAAGAACAAGTTTATCCAGTTATTGACCTTGTTTCAAGCCATGATAAAACATTCGAGTCTTTACCTGGAGGACATGCAACTCTCGCTTTTAATAAAAAGGTTCATAAGCTTCTAGATGAGTGGTTATCGATGCGATCGGCTGTATAATCACATATTAAAAATTAAATGAGGTGTATGTGTTGAATTCAATCCTTCTTCCCTTTTCCTATAGAGGAGACACAAATCTTTTAGCATATATCGGAATGGCTATGTTTGTGTTTAAAGACTTTTACCATAGTGAATTATAATAAATAAATCTGTACTAACTTTCACTTTGTAAGAAAAGCATTCGGAATTATGCTTCCGAATGCTTTTTTATCGTTAGATTGCTTGTTTCGTTTCTTCTAAAACTCTTACAAATTGACCTTTATTATATGGATAGCCGGCTTTAGTAATTTTTACTCGTACAATCTTCCCAACCATTTCTTCTGAAGCTGGAATGACAACTTTCAAGTAATTATCTGTATAACCAACGTAGAGGTTCTCTGCTTCTGTATCTTTAAAACGTTCCTCTGGAATGATCTCTAATACCTCATCCTCAAATTGGCTTGCGTATTCTTTTGCAAGCTGATCTGAAAGTGAGATTAAACGGTGTACTCGATCATTCTTCACATCTTCTTCGACTTGGTTGTCCATTCTTGCTGCAGGTGTACCTGTTCTCTTTGAATATGGGAAAACATGAAGTTCAGAGAATTGATGTTCTTTTATAAAATTATACGTTTCCATGAACTCTTCATCTGTTTCACCAGGGAACCCAACAATGACATCTGAGGTAATTGCTAAGCCTGGTAAGATTTCCTTAAGACGAGTAATTCTTTCCGCAAAAAAGGCCATATTGTATTTACGTCTCATTCTTTTTAAAACAGTATCAGAGCCTGATTGGATTGGTATATGCAAATGTCTAACAATGATGTTCGAATGCTTAATCACTTCAATGACTTCATCGGTAATCTGGCTGGCTTCAATTGAAGAAATTCTCAATCGCTTAATTCCAGGAACCTTCTCTTCTAAGTCTTTTAACAGCATTGCTAGATTATAATCTTTCATGTCTTCCCCATAGCCACCTGTATGAATTCCAGTTAAGACGATTTCCTTATACCCTGCGTCAACTAGCTGCTGTGCTTGACGCACAACCTCCTCTGGATCTCGAGATCGCATTAACCCGCGTGCCCACGGGATGATACAAAAAGTACAAAAATTATTGCAGCCTTCTTGAATTTTTAAAGACGCACGCGTGCGGTCAGTAAATGCCGGAACGTCTAATTCCTCATAAACACGATTTTTCATAATGTTGCCTACACCATTAATCGGTGTGCGTTCAACCTTGTATTGCTCAATATAATCAAGCATCTTCACACGATCCTGTGTCCCAACAACTATATCAACCCCAGGAATGTCCATAATTTCAGCAGGCGATGTTTGTGCATAGCAACCTGTTACGCAGATGACTGCATCAGGGTTTTTTCGAATCGCTCGTCGAATAACTTGCCGACTTTTTTTGTCACCTGTATTCGTAACCGTACACGTATTGATGACATAAACATCCGATGTTGCTTCGAAGTCTACCCGATCATAACCCTTTTCTTTAAACAGTTGCCAAATCGCTTCTGTTTCATAGTGGTTAACCTTACAACCTAATGTATGAAATGCAACTTGTGGCATTGTAATCACTCCAATAATTCATAATGGTAAGAAACAGCTGAGAGTAAGTATAGCGGTGCTGTTTCCGTTCTAAGGATTCTAGGTCCAAGACCACATGGTATAAAGCCATGTTCCTTTAATTTTACTACTTCTGTTTGATCCAGCCCACCCTCAGGGCCAAATACAACGAGCAAAGATTGCCCACTCTTTAATCCACGTAATGTAGAAGTAAGCACACTTGATACGCCTTCACGAGCCGTTTCTTCATAAGCGATAAGCATTGCATCAAATGACTTGCTTAATTCGATGATTTCTTTTAACGAAAACGGTTTATGGACTGTTGGAACATGAACTCTATGTGATTGTTCCGCAGCCTCTTTACAGATTTTATTCCAGCGTTCCAGTTTTTTATCAGACTTCTTTTGATCCCATTTCACAATCGAACGAATTGAAGTAAAAGGGACAAATTGATGCGCACCTAGTTCAGTCCCTTTTTGCAAAACATACTCAAGCTTATCCCCTTTAGGCAATCCGCTCACAATGGTCACATTTATAGGAAGCTCTGTGTTTTCATCTAACCATTTTACTACTTTTAAAATAACTGCCTCACTAGTAATATCTTCTATTTTAAACTGACCGCTCGACCGATCATCAAAGGCGAGGATCACTTCATCACCAGACTTCATTCGCATGACCTTTACAATATGATGATAATCTTCACCTATTAACTGAACGTCCTGGGGGCGTTCGCCATTATTCTCTACAAAATATCTTTGCATCCTACACCACTCATTTTAAAGAGATTTTTAACATGAAGAAAGAGAGGCAGTTACGCCACTCTATTCCTACTCATGTTTCTTCGCAATAAAAGCAACCCAATCTTCCATTTGAATTGTTTCAACAATTTCAAACCCAGCGTCCTTTAATGCATCCCTTACTTCTTCTTTCTTTTGTAAAATAATACCAGAAGTAATAAAAAGACCGTTTGGCTTGACGACTGTAGCTGCTTCTTTTGCGAAGCGAATAATTACTTCAGCTAATATATTTGCTACGACAACATCCGCTGTTTCTTTGTCTACACCATCTAATAAGTTCCCTTGTGACACATTGACACAATCTTGAACTTTGTTTAATTTCACATTTATTCTTGCAGATTGTACAGCAACTTCATCTAAGTCGAGAGCATGAACAGCTTTTGCCCCCAATTGTGCAGCAGCAATACTCAATACACCAGAACCTGTTCCGACATCTACTACATAATCATCCGCTTTTACCGATCGCTCTAGAGCTTGAATACACATAACCGTCGTTGGATGAGTACCCGTTCCAAATGCCATTCCTGGATCTAATTCAATAATTAACTCATCACTGCTTACTGGTGAATATTCTTCCCATGTAGGGACAATTGTAAAGCGCTCGGATATTTTAACAGGATGATAGTATTTTTTCCAAGCTGTCGCCCATTCTTCTTCATTTACTTCGCTAATGCTAACAGTATTTTTCCCAATATCGATATTAAATTGAATTAAGTTTAAGATCGATTCCTTAATGCCATCAACTGTTTCACCAAGAAAACTGTTAACAGGAAGGTACGCCTTAACAATAACGCCTTCTTCAGGGTAATCTAGAGGGTTAAGTTGGTAGATCTCGCCAAATTGATCCCTTCGCTCTTTTACAAGCTCCAATGGGTCCTCGATGACAACCCCGCTTGCACCTGCTTCATGTAAAATATTCGAAATCGCTTCGATGGCTTCATTTGTCGTATGAATACTCAGTTCTGACCATTTCATTTCTACCAACTCCTATATCCTCTATTCACCTTTAAAAGCACGTTTTACTTTTGCAAAGAAACTTTCCTCTTGCTCGCCTTGAGGAACTTGACCACTTACTTCTGCAAAATCTGTAAGAAGTTCCTTTTGTTTTTCAGTTAATTTTGTTGGTGTTACAATTTTCACAATAACATGCTGATCGCCTTGACCGTACCCACGGACATTAGGGATTCCTTTTCCTTTTAAACGGAATTTCGTTCCTGTTTGTGTTCCAGCAGGCACTTTTAGCTTCACTTTGCCTGATAAAGTTGGTACTTCAACCTCATCCCCAAGTGCTGCCTGGACGAATGTGATCGGCATTTCACAATATATATCGTCACCATCTCGTTCAAAGAATTCATGTTGACGCACATGAAAGACAACGTATAGATCACCGGCAGGGCCACCATTTTTCCCTGGCTCCCCTTGACCTGACACACGTAATTGTTGGCCATCATCAATACCAGCAGGAATTTTCACGTTGATTTTGCGACGTTTTTTTACTTTTCCTTCACCAGAACATGTTGAACATTTTTGCTGAAACTCTTTTCCAGTTCCGTTGCAATAATGACAAACTCGGCGGTTTACGATTTTACCAAACGGTGTGTTTTGCTCTACATTTAATTGACCAGCTCCATGACAATGCTTACACGTATCTACTTTCGTACCTGGTTTTGCACCTGATCCATTACATGTGTCGCATGTTTCTTCACGCGGTATTTCAATCGTCGTGTCTTTCCCGAATGCTGCGTCTTCGAAGGAAATCGTCATTGTGTATTGTAAATCTGCACCCTGTCTAGGAGCATTTGGATCTTGACGTCTTCCACCGCCACCAAAGAACGTATTGAAAATGTCTTCAAAGCCACCGAAGCCTTCGAATCCACCAGCTCCGCCACCAAAGCCTTGATTCGGATCAGTGTGTCCAAATTGATCATAATGCGCTTTTTTCTGATCATCACTTAAAACTTCATATGCTTCTTTTACTTCTTTAAACTTTTCATCTGCTCCAGCTTCTTTATTGATGTCTGGATGATATTTCTTTGAAAGCTTACGATATGCTTTTTTTATCTCGTCTTTAGAGGCTCCTTTAGAAACACCAAGCACCTCATAGTAATCCCTTTTACTCATGATTACCACTCCCCGATTCTTTTCACATAACCTTTATTTTATCAAAAACAAAAGCCAAAGCCAAGAAAGACCTGACTTTGACTTTTAGACAGTAACTTTTGATGGATACTATTTAAAGAAATTACTTCTTATCTTCCTTTACTTCTTCAAACTCTGCGTCTACTACTCCATCGTCTTCTGTTTTAGGATTTTCCGCACCTTCAGCTCCTTGAGCTTGCTGCGCTTGTTGTGCCGCTTCATACATCTTCATCGTTAATTCTTGAACGATTGTATTAAGAGCATCTTTTTTCGCAGCGATTTCTTCAAGGTCATTGCTTTCGATCGCTGCTTTTAATGCATCTTTTGCTTCGTTTGCTTTCGCAACTTCAGCTTCGTCCACTTTTCCTTCTAAATCCTTCAGTGTTTTTTCAGTTGTGAATACTAATTGATCCGCTTCATTGCGTAATTCAACTTCTTCCTTACGCTTTTTATCTGCATCAGCGTTTTCTTCCGCTTCTTTTACCATGCGATCGATTTCTTCATCTGATAAACCTGTAGAAGATTTAATTGTGATTGCTTGCTCTTTGTTTGTACCTAAGTCTTTCGCTCGTACATTTACAATACCGTTTTTATCGATATCAAATGATACTTCAATTTGTGGTACTCCACGAGGTGCTGGTGGAATATCTCCAAGTTGGAAGCGACCTAATGTTTTATTGTCCGCAGCCATTGGTCTTTCCCCTTGAAGGACATGAATATCTACAGCTGACTGGTTATCGGCAGCAGTTGAAAACACTTGTGATTTAGACGTTGGAATTGTCGTATTTCGGTCAATTAACTTTGTGAATACGGCACCCATTGTTTCGATTCCAAGTGAAAGTGGTGTAACATCAAGTAAGACAACATCTTTAACGTCACCAGTGATTACTCCACCTTGGATAGCTGCACCCATTGCTACAACTTCATCTGGATTAACGCCTTTATGTGGTTCTTTTCCTGTTTCTTTCTTAATTGCTTCTTGAACTGCAGGAATACGAGTTGAACCACCAACTAAGATAACTTTATCAAGCTCTGAAGCTGATAAACCTGCATCCTTTAATGCTTGACGAGTAGGCGCCATTGTTCTTTCAACAAGATCAGAAGATAATTCATCAAACTTCGCTCTTGATAAAGAAAGTTCTAAGTGAAGTGGACCTGCTTCTCCAGCTGTAATAAACGGTAAAGAGATTTGAGTAGACGTAACGCCTGATAAGTCTTTCTTCGCTTTTTCAGCTGCATCTTTCAAACGTTGAAGTGCCATCTTATCTTTAGAAAGATCGATGCCATTTTCTTTCTTGAACTGCTCTACTAAATAATCGATGATTACTTGGTCAAAGTCATCTCCACCAAGACGATTGTCACCAGCAGTTGCTTTTACTTCGAAAACACCGTCTCCTAGTTCAAGAATCGAAACGTCAAACGTACCGCCACCTAAATCGTAAACGAGAATCGTTTGGTCTTCATCTACTTTGTCCATACCATATGCTAACGCTGCAGCTGTCGGTTCGTTAATGATACGTTCAACTTCAAGACCAGCAATCTTTCCAGCATCCTTTGTCGCTTGACGCTCTGCATCGTTGAAGTAGGCAGGAACTGTAATAACCGCTTTTTCTACTTTTTCTCCTAAATACTCTTCAGCATATCCTTTTAAGTATTGAAGGATAATCGCAGACATTTCTTGTGGCGAATATTCTTTGCCTTCTGCTTCAACCTTATGATCTGTACCCATAAAACGTTTCACAGACATAATCGTGTTTGGATTTGTAATTGATTGGCGTTTTGCTACTTCCCCAACTTGTCTTTCTCCGTTTTTAAACGCAACAACTGATGGTGTTGTACGATTGCCCTCTGGGTTAGGGATTACTTTCGCTTCTCCACCTTCTAATACGGCAACACATGAGTTTGTTGTTCCTAAGTCGATTCCAATAATTTTGCTCAAGACCATTACCTCCTAATATATATGTATCTTACATGTTCACTTTTACCATTGCTGGTCGAATGACACGATCTTTCAGTTTGTAGCCTTTTTGTAACTCTTCAACGACGATATTTGAACCAAAGTTCTCATCTTCAACCTGCATCACCGCTTGATGGAAATGTGGGTCAAACTCTTGTCCCACTGCCTCGATCTGTTCTGCGCCTTCTTTTTTCAACGCTTCAATTAGTGAACGATAAACCATTTCCATGCCTTGTAACAATGATTTTGCTTGGTCTTCCGTTGCTTCCATTTGCAATGCTCTTTCGAAATTATCAATGGCTGGCAACAGGTCGGTTATGATGCTTTGAGATCTATATTTTTCCGATGATTCCTTCTCAAGATTCGCTCTTCTACGAACATTATCAAAATCTGCATGTAATCGAAGATAACGGCTTTCTTGCTCTTCCACTTTCGCTTGAAGCTCTTCAATTTTCGCTTCAGCTTCTTGCAATGCGTTATCATTCGGTTCCGCTGATTCTTGCGCCTCTGTTTCTAGAATCGCTTCATCTCCTTTTTGAGATGTCGTTTCATCAGTGTTTTCAACAACTTGTTCTTCTTTTACTTCTTCTTGTAAAACGTCTTTCTCGCTTGCCAACTCTTTCACCTCCCTTAAAGTGTGAACGTTCAATTCATTTTACCAATATTTCCACCACTACTTGTTTTGATACAAACTTGATAACACAAGTGATAAGTCCTTGCTCATGAATTGAAGCAAGCTAATGACTCTAGAATACTCCATCCTTGTTGGTCCGAGAATCGCAATCGTTCCAAGTTGTTCATTCCCAATCGAATAATTGGCAGTAATGAGGCTGCAATTCTCCATGAGAATATTTTTGTTCTCTTTGCCAATCTTTACATCAATCCCTGCTTGATGTGATTTTATCAACTCATAGAAGTCATCTTCCTGCTCAATCATATACATCAATTCACGTACTTTGTTTATATCGTGAAACTCAGGCTGACTTAAGATATTTGTTTTCCCACTAAAGAATAGCTTCTCATGAGATGGAAGTTTAAATGTATCTGCAATCGAATTTAACATAATGTCATAACGTTTTATATGCTGCCTTAAGAGAACAGCAATCTCTTTAAAGATCTTATCGTTTAATTGATCCATCGGTGCACCTGATAAGCGATCGTTTAAGATGTTTACCAACTTTTCTATTTCAGATGGGTCAATGGAGTCTGGCAGTTGAAACATCCTGTTTTCAACATGGCCTGTATCCGTAACGATGATCGCAATAGCGGTTTGATCATTCAGTGGGATGATCTGAATTCGCTTTAATTTATTTTCCCTCACGGCTGGACCAAGAACAATGGATGTGTAATTCGTAAGCTCAGAAAGTATGCTTGCTGATTTTTGGACGATTTTTTCCATTTCATAAATTCGTTCAGCAAAAATCGACTTCATTCTCAATGCATCACTTTTACCCAAGCGATGGGGCGACAATAAATGATCAACATAATAACGATACCCTTTTTCAGAAGGAATTCTTCCGGAAGAGGTATGTGTCTTTTCAATAAAACCTAGCTCTTCTAAGTCTGCCATTTCATTTCGAATCGTAGCAGAGCTAAATGTAATTGATTCCTTCTTTGTAAGGCTCCTTGAACCAACTGGCTGTGCTGATTGTATGAAATCATCAACAATCACTTGAAATATTAATAATTGTCGATCAGTTAACACAGTTATCACCCCTGTTAGCACTCTTAATTGATGAGTGCTAATTCTACTTAATAAATTATCAAATGTCTTCATACGTGTCAATCATTTGACTTTATCAAATAAAAGAAATTCGATTATGACTAAAGAGTGCTATATAAAATACGTTCTATCCATTCAATAAGATTCACTTCTATAGTAAAAATGCTTGGAAAACTTCATTACCCAGCATCCGTCCCTTTTTCGTAAGACGGATATGTGAATTTTCGTTTTCGATTAGCTCGGATGAAATAAAATCTCTAATGACTGTTTTAAAAACATCCGTAGGATTTACTTCAAATCGTTTCTGAAAATCAATTACCGAAACACCAGACACTTTTCTTAATCCTAAAAACATTTCTTCTTCCATTTTTTCTTTCAACGTTAGCTTGTTTTCTTCCATAATTGGAAGGTTCCCCAACTCAATTGGTTCGATATATTTCTTTAACGGTCCATAGTTCGAATAGCGGACATCATCTATATACCCGTGCGCTCCAGCTCCAAATCCATAATAGGCATCATTGTTCCAATACGTTAAATTATGTTTACTCTCACATCCATGGTTTGCAAAGTTGCTAATTTCGTATTGATGATAACCATGCTTTTCCATCTCATCCATTAACATTTCATACATTGCCGCTTCAACATCCTCCCCAGGCGAAGAAAGCTTTCCTTTCCTCATCAAATTATAAAACACTGTCTTTGGTTCAATGATTAGCGAATATGCTGAATAATGTTGAACATCGAGAGAAAAGGCGATTCTTAAATCTTCCTGAAACTCTTCAAGTGTTTGTGTAGGGAGGCTATAGATTAGATCAATGCTTATGTTATCAAACCCAATTTTTTTTGCATTATGAATCGACTGAAAAACATCTTCTTTCTTATGAGTTCTTCCAATTTTCTTCAAGAGATGATCTTGGAATGTCTGAACACCAAGACTAATGCGGTTTACACCTGCATCTTTCAATACCTTCAGTTTTTCTTCATTTAAATCACCCGGATTCGCTTCAAATGTATATTCCGTTCTCCCATCCATTGGTAAAAAATTGCGGATACTATTACAAAGCTTTTCTAATTGCTTTTCATTTAATGCTGTTGGTGTTCCCCCACCGACAAAAATCGTTTCGAATGGCACGTCTGGTCTGTTCGTAACATATGTCTGCATTTCTTTCTCCAACGCTTCCAAATATTCGTCTACTGGTTGCCCTTTTAAAAACACTTTATTAAAGTCACAATAATGACATATATGTGTACAAAATGGGATATGAATATATGCTGCTGTTATCATCTGTCCCCACCTCTTTCTTCTTATAATGATAATCTACGATTATTCGAGCATGTAGACAAATTCAATTTATGACATTTTCTACACGTATTTTACGGATATTTAACGATCCCACACTTGTCATACTAATTGTACGTTCAAATAAAAACCGAATAACACATTGTTTATGAGAGTTCGGAGATAACGACGGATACGAGTAAAACAAAGCGTAGGTTAGGTATGCTAAAACTTTCAGCATCACTAACCTACGCTCTTTAAATACTGAATTACTTCTTCGGTGTTTGGTCGTCCATCTTCAAGACCGCCATGAAGGCTTCTTGCGGCACTTCAACTGAACCTACTTGTTTCATTCGCTTTTTACCTTCTTTTTGCTTTTCAAGTAGCTTACGCTTACGAGAAATATCTCCACCGTAACATTTCGCTAATACGTTTTTACGGATCGCTTTAATTGTAGAACGAGCAACAATTTTTTGTCCAATTGCAGCTTGTATAGGCACTTCAAATTGTTGTCGTGGAATCAATTCCTTCAACTTCTCAACAATGATTTTACCTCTCTCATATGCAAAATCACGGTGAACAATGAAGCTTAGCGCATCGACTTTTTCAGCATTTAGTAAAATATCCATCTTTACAAGATTAGACGGTTTATAACCAATTAATTCATAATCAAAGGATGCATATCCTTTCGTATTCGACTTTAATTGGTCGAAGAAATCATATACGATTTCTGATAATGGAATCTCATACACAATGCTAACCCTTGTCTCATCAAGGTATTGCATATCGATAAAGTTTCCACGCTTTTCTTGGCAAAGCTCCATAATTGCACCAACAAAGTCGTTAGGTGCCATCATCGTTGCTTTAACATAAGGCTCTTCTACACGTTCAATCTTCTGAGCCTCAGGCAAGTTTGATGGATTATCGACTTTTAGCTCTGTGCCATCTGTCAAAATAACGTCATAAATTACGCTTGGTGCAGTAGTGATAAGATCAATCTTAAATTCACGTTCAATACGCTCTTGGATGATTTCCATATGAAGCAGTCCCAAGAAGCCACAACGGAATCCAAATCCTAAAGCTTGTGATGTTTCTGGCTCAAATTGGAGAGCAGAGTCGTTCAGCTCAAGCTTCTCTAGCGCTTCACGTAAATCATTAAACTTCGCACTATCAATCGGATATAAGCCGCAATACACCATTGGATTAAGTTTGCGATATCCAGGTAGCGGCTCAGTTGCGCCATTTTTCGCGTTTGTTATCGTATCACCAACACGTGTGTCTCCGACATTCTTAATCGCAGCTGTTAAGAAGCCAACATCTCCAACCGTTAGTTCATCTAAAGGCGTTGACTTCGGTGTAAATACACCTACCTCTGTGACTTCAAATTCTTTTCCCGTCGCCATCATTTTGATTTTGTCGCCTACTTTAACCGTTCCATCAACGACACGAATATAAGCAACAACACCGCGATATGCATCATATAACGAGTCAAATATTAACGCTTTTAATGGCGCTTCAGGATCACCTGTTGGTGCAGGAACCTTCTCAACAACTTGTTCTAGTATATCTTCGATTCCGATCCCAGCTTTAGCTGAAGCGAGTACTGCCTCCGATGCGTCTAGACCAATTACTTCTTCTACCTCATTTCGGACACGCTCTGGATCTGCACTAGGTAAGTCAATTTTATTGATAACTGGTAATATTTCCAAGTCGTTATCTAATGCCAAATATACATTCGCTAACGTTTGCGCCTCAATTCCTTGTGCTGCATCAACAACAAGGATCGCTCCTTCACACGCAGCTAAGCTTCTTGAAACCTCGTATGTAAAATCGACATGTCCAGGTGTATCAATTAAATGGAATGTATAGATTTCCCCGTCTTTTGCTTTGTACTTTAATTGGACAGAGTTTAATTTAATTGTAATCCCACGTTCTCTTTCTAAATCCATGGAATCTAACAATTGATTTTTCATTTCTCTTGATGTTAAAGCATTGGTCTTTTCTAAAATTCGGTCAGCAAGTGTAGATTTTCCATGATCGATATGGGCGATGATGGAAAAGTTTCTTATCTTTGATTGACGATCAAGTCTTTCTTCTCTATTCATTACGTATCTTCCACTCCTATTAAAAGCGCATTTTTTCATGCGCTAACGGATTCCAACATTCATCTTTAATCGTATAAGATTTATGGGAGTTAAAAATTGTCTTAAATTCACACATACTAGATTCGATTATAGCAGTACGACCGATAAGATTCAATGTAAAGATCGTCATGTCCATATACGATGATTGTTTCATGAGTAAGCGATTAGGAATACCGAAGAAAAAGTAAGAAATCTACAATTATCGTTTTTGGCGGACTCTTTTTGCGGGAATCACTTAAGAAAAGTAGTAGTGTGCCCCAAAATAGCTACGACAAGCATAAACGAAGTTCGTAAGAAATCCTGATTATTTCTAAAGGGCTTTGGTTTATGATCTCGATTGACTAGCGCTGAAACTGGATACTAAAATCGCCTCCTCGTCGCAAACAGCTGCGAAGTTTTCTGATCCTAGTCACCTCAATATGCTCAAATCGATGGTTAAAGACTAATTTAAAAACAAATATAGTAATTCATCAAAAAGACAGGTAAGAAAAAAATTCTGTAGGATGCCTATGTGGATGGCCTCCTACAGAACTGGTTTATCCTATTTTTTCTTGTACAAAATGAAATGCTTTTTCACACAAGGATTGGATTGCATTTGCTAACCCCTGTCCTAAGGAAGAGAAGAAATTATACGTTTCCATGCTCTCTAGCTTTTCCTTTTTTTGTTCAAGATCATGACTTGTTACATCATTTCCTAAAACAGATGCTTGCAATTCACCTGACTCACTCTCTTGAAGCGTTAGCGCTCCTTTGAAGTTAGGGTCATCATAACCGCGCATTTTATTGATTCCATCATTCGCCTGCTGCATACCTAATAAAACGGATAGGAACATTAAAGAAGCAAGGAAAAGTACTTTTAATAGAAACATTCTCATTGAACGCCACACCTTCTTCATTATTCTTTCCCCTTTTCATCATTAACAGGTTGATGAACCTCTTCTGCATCTTGCCAATAAAGTTCACTAAAGACCTCTGCAAACGCTTCTGCTGATAGATATAACTCTTCAAACGTATTATCGACACCGCCAAATTCAACTAATAGAGCATTTTCAGACAAGTCTTGATTGTATTTACCATCTGTCCCATTGCCATCCTTTGTATGGATCCCCCAGCTTAACCCTTTGTATTTTTCTTCGAGAAGATCATGCAATTGCTTCGCCAATTGATAATTTTTTTCATAGTTAGGATGCTTTTTGCCAACGACGAAGGAAAGTTCTGCATATTGCTTGCCATGAATCGTTTTTGTCGTAGCATCTTTCCTCCTTGCATCTCGATGAATATCGATTAGGTAAGTAAGGTGCTCCTTTTCTTGAACGGCTGCTTCCACTACTTTTCTAGATTCTTCATACGACTGACTGTAGGGTAGCCCTTGTGCACGTAATTTCGCTTGTACATCTGTTTTATCTACAATCGTGCCAATTCCTCTTGTATGTAGTTGCTCTTGTAGATGGTCACCAATCTTCGTCACATTCACTTCTGAATGATAAGCGAGGTTTGGATCTTCAACACCTTCTAGGTAAGGAAGAAAGGACTCCGTGTTATGAGTAAAATAAATATATACAGCAGAGTTGCTACTATGATCGAGTTGCTGCGGAATCTCTTTCTCATCGTTTTCCTCTTCCTGTGATACGACTAAGGGATGCTCTTCTCCAGAGGCTAAAAAAGAGGAAGGTGGAGTTGATTCAATCGGTAAATTTGTATAGCTTGCATTTTCTCCTGCAACAAGAATTTCTCCATCAAAAATTGAAAAGGCTGGAAGCTCTCTTCCTAACAAACTTCTGGGATCATGCAAATAAATATTTGACGCAAAATTTAGTAAAGCATCTGTTACCTTTGGCATCGTCGTAGGCGATACCATTTCACTTATAAATAGATGATTTTCTAAACCGAACAATCGATATAGAAATTCTCCTGATAAACGAGATGTCACCTCTTGGGCAGAGGATTTTGGTAAATGTTGATGCGATTGAAAGATAGTAATCGCTCCACTTAAGCTAAATGCAAAGATAACAGAAGCTAGAATGACCAATATCCAAGTACGTAAGCTCTTCCAATGAACGGTGTAAATTATTCGAGTAGATTTCATTTCTTTTGATATTTTCATTCCTTCCACCTCTCTAGTCAGTCTACTAATTCATATGAATTTACTAGAGAAGATAGAACCGAATTTATTTCTATCTAGTATAATAACCAGATTCTTTATCATCGATTTTTTCATGCAAGGCGGCATTTAATCCACTTGCTATGACATTTGCCATATCTTCGATAAACACATCAACTTCTTTTGGTGTAACCATTAGATTATGACCAATAGGAGACAAAACTTCATAGATTAGCTTTCTCTTCTCTTCTTCTGGAAGTGCACCGACAATGCCCATAAAAGTTTTTCTTTCTTCTTCTTCAGGCAAATCCTCCTCGGTTAATTTTCTTTTCTCTCCAAAAGTCATACCTGCTGGTGTTAGCGAACGTGATGGTTGATTGCCACTTTTTAACTCTTTGCCAAAATGCTTCAAAATAAAATCGATCGTATCACTAGTGATAGATACGGCATCTACAACTGTAGGAACACCGATCGCAATAACAGGAATACCTAGTGTTTCCTTGCTAATTTCTTTTCTTTTATTGCCAACTCCAGACCCAGGGTGAATGCCAGTATCTGAGATTTGGATCGTCGAGTTTACTCTTTCAATCGATCTTGCTGCTAGAGCATCAATTGCTAACACAAAATCAGGCTTCGTGTGCTCCACAATTCCAAAGATGATATCACTCGTTTCAATACCTGTAAGCCCCATTACACCAGGAGCAATTGCACTTACTGGGCGATAGCCGTCCTCAACACTTTCTGGTTGCAGCTCATACAAGTGACGTGTTACTAATACATTTTCACAAACCTCAGGACCAAGGGCATCCGGTGTAACATTCCAGTTTCCTAGCCCAACGATAAGGCATGATGCTGTTTTAGGTATATTTTGCTGCTCGAGAAAATGTGAGAATTCCGTTGCAAAAACATCGATGACACGTTCTTGTAAAGGTGTATCATGCTGCCTAATCCCCTGTGCTTCAATTGTTAGATATTTCCCCTTCTTTTTACCTAGCACTGCTGCACCTTGTTCAGTGACATCAACATAGGTTACTTTTACGCCTTTCTCTTCTTTCTCCTTAATAATGACTCCTTCAATCTGTGATTGATTTTGTTCAGATTGAATGCCTGTTTTCTTCTGAGTCAGCATTTCTCTCGCCTCAATGGCTAAATCGGTACGAACACTGTACGCACTTAAATCAAGTTGTTCTTTCATGCAAACTCCCCTTTTCATTCATTTTTAGCAAATCTTTTTCCTATCCTTTCCATTCCATACAAGAAACATTCATTCTTTCACTTGTAAATAAAAGCAAAATAACAGGAGAGTATTGCAATCTACGGGTTCATTTGATAAAATATCACTTGTTCTTAAATAATGTTACCGAAGTTTTATTTCGAGTTAATGTAAGGGACTTCGCGGGAGAAGTCGTTATAACGAATACCCGTGTTTGATGCTTTTTTAGGAGGTGAATGGAATGCCAAACATTAAATCTGCTATTAAGCGTGTAAAAACTAGCAATGCGCGTAACGCACAAAACGCTCAAGTTAAGTCTAATATGCGTACTGCTGTTAAGAAATTTGAAGCTGCTGCTGTTGAAAACGATGCGAATGCTACAGAACTATTTGCTGCTGCTGCAAGCAAATTAGATAAAGCTGCTGCAAAAGGTCTTATCCATAAAAACGCTGCTGCTCGTAAAAAATCTCGTTTAATGAAAAAATTAAACTCTGCTAACGCTTAAGTTTAATAAAATTGCGCTACTGCGCAAAAAAGCCAACCCTTTTGTCTTCTGACATGGTTGGCTTTTTTTCATATGGGTCGCCTTTAGAGTTTGAACACTCCAAGCCTTTATGATTGCTCTGCCATATGATTTAATTTTAACAGGAACAACTCTATTGCAATGACTTTATCCATTCCTCCTGTCTTCATATCATAATCAATTTGTGCAAGCATCGACATGATAGATTGGAGTTCGGAATCATTAAACATATTGGCCTGTCCTTGTGCGAGTTTCACTCGAAAAGGGTGCACTTTTAACGTACCAGCGATTTGGTTTTGTCCATAGCCTTTTCTCCCAAGCTCCTTCACTTGATAGACAAGGCGAAATTGTCCTGTAATAATAGCTAAGATTTTAAGTGGTTCTTCATTTTGTTTGAGTAAATCATAAAAAATTCTAAGAGCGTCTTCTGTTTTTCTTTGAATGATTTTCTCCACTAATGTAAATATATTTTGTTCCAATGAGCGCGCAACTAACTTTTCCACCATGTTAGCATCTATTTTCCTGGCTTCACCTGCATACAAGCTTAGTTTTTCGATTTCATTCTCAAGCATGAATAAGTTTGTCCCAGAAATCGAAAAAAGTGTTTCAATGGCCAAGTTATCCATCTCCACCCCATTAAAGTAGAGACGATCCTTTACCCAAGCGTTAAGTTCTGCTTCTGATAACGGCTTCGCTTCAATGACTTGAGCTTTTTGTTTTAATAGCTTCGTTAGCTTTTTTCGTTCATCAAATTTCTCATAATTTCCAATGAGGACGACAATTGCTGTTGGAGATGGTTGTCCTATGTATGCTTCTAATTTAGATAACGTATGCTCAATCTTCCCTTTTTGCTTTTCTCCTGTCAAAAAGTTCGGTTTTTGCACAATAACTACCCTTTTATCTCCAAGAAACGGAAGCGTTTCTGCATCTTCAATCGCTACATCAATGGGTGTTTCCTCAAGGTCATATGTTGATAAGTTAAAATCTAATTCTTCATCTCCTAGTGCATGCTGAACGATCAACTGCTTCGTTTGATTGATTAAATAGGATTCTGTTCCATATACTAAATATATTGGAGCAAATTGCTTCGCCTTAATCTGCTTCCAAGCTTGAAATACCAATAGTCTCTCCCCGATCTTTTGTTCATTCTATTCTATAATCGTAATGAAGCTTTCATCATTTGACAAGTATTTTAAAGGGAACTAACTAGTAGCTAGTTCCCCCATCTATATAGAACGCTATTCCAAGAGGCCTAGGATACTCTCAATCATAGCGGTATATCACTTACATCTAGTATTTAATTGAAAAGCGTTTCTTATTTGTGACAAGTCCTGTAAAGAGAGGGAAAGGTTTTTTAGGAACTATGGATTTTTTTACTATAATCACTTATACTAAAAATGATATAGGAGGGGTTAATGGTGAACGATTTTGAAAAAGACGTGCAAACGAAACGCAACGATGTCATTGATTCTGGAATCGGATTTGTAGTATCATTTGGTTTCTTTGCTACATTGTTTGTCATCGCAACAGTTATTAAGTTTTTTGGTGCTTAACCTCATGCAGTGGGGATCTTCCTAAAACAGAACCCCACTGACAGCTTTTTAACGATGGACTACTGTAAAATGTAGTCCTTTTCTTATTTTTCTGTATCCTATGGTATAATGACGTCAAATGTACCTTGGCCTTCTTTAAATTTAAATGTAATTGCCCCATTTACATCTGTTCGATAAATAAGAGTACCGTATTCTTCTAACCGTTCAATGACTTCCAAATGAGGATGACCGAATCGATTCTTTCTTCCTGCTGGTATAAGAGCAATCCTCGGTGAATAAGTGCCCATCAATTGATCTGTTGTCGACGTCCTGCTCCCATGATGCCCCACCTTTAACACATCAACTTTGAGGTTTGGGTACGATTCAACTAACTTCATCTCTCCTTCCGCTTCTAAGTCACCAGTAAATAACCAAAATACCCCACCAATTTGACTATGTAACACAATCGATTGATTATTGCGTTTGCTCAAGGTACTATCTACAGGGGATAACACACTAAACGTGTAGTCTCCCCTTGACCAGGAATCACCAGCCTGAACAATTCTAATTGGAATTCTTTTCTCATTAGCGATGTGTATCAATTCCTCCTCTAAAAAAGAAGGGTTCTCAGTATATGGCATCACAACTTCTTTCACTTTTACGGCATTAATGATTGCCGCAGCTCCCTCCATATGGTCTGCATCCCCATGTGTTAAAATCAGCTTGTCTAGTGTTGATACTCCTTTTGATTTTAAGAATGGCAAAACAATTGACTTACCAACATCAAATATATTCTTTCTCATTTGCCATTCCTCTTGCTCAAATTGAATTGTCCCACCTGTATCTATCAAGTAATTTCCTTTTCCATGTGGAAGTCGAATAAAAATGGAGTCGCCTTGACCGACATCTATCATCGTTACCTCTCCTTCAGAAGACCATTGAATTATTGAGTAATGAACGATACAAATGATAATTGGAAATAAGACAAGAAGCATACGAGCTTTTCCAGTTTGACGCTTCTCCCAATAAGTGAGCACTAATGGAATTATCGCTATGTATAAAATTAATATAAATATTGGCGGCTTTCCTAGAGTCAGTACTGCTGTTGGAAAGCTAGAAAAAAGCAAGCTGAGTCTATCCAAAATGGAAAAAAACACATCAAGGAAAGTTAGATAAATTTGAATACGCTCACCTAAGACTAAATGCAAAAAGAAAAGCGCAACTAAAAGAGGCAATAATATAGTAGAAAACAGAGGGACATAAACTACATTGGCAATGACGGAGAAAAGAGAGACTTCATAAAAGTAATTAAATAAAATCGGCAAGGACGCCATTTGGCAAATAACTGATGTTTTGGCAAGTACAGATAGAGGGTTCGCTGCTCTTTTTAAGAGAACTGGAGCAGATAATAATAAGCAAAATGCAATAAAGAATGATAATTGAAAGCCTACTTCGTAGATGACATACGGAGAGATGAAGCTATAAATTAAAAAAACAATCGTAATAACATGGACACTCGGAATTGCTTTATTGCATTTCTTCACGAATAATACGATCCACATCATCGCTACTGCTCGAATGACTGAAGGTGCAGCCCCTGTTAAAATAGCAAAGCATGGCAAGCCAACCATTATGGCTGTTTGCATTCTTTCTCTAGATATTCCGAGGCGTATACCTATATAGTAAACCATTGCAGCTAACAAGCTTACGTGCAATCCAGAGATCGCAAGCAAATGGATGACGCCTAGTCTTGTGTAGGCATCTAATGTTTCTTCTGCTAGAAGCTCTCTTTCACCAAATATTAGCGCGGCTGTTAATGGGGCCATATTTTCAGGAAAGTATTCCTCTATGTATTGTATCCCTTGATAACGAATATTCATTAACCATGTGATGAAGCTTTGCCGCTGATTTACACAGGAAGTGAAATCAATTTGATCAGCACGTAGCACCCAATAAATCCCTTTACGCTTTAAATAGTCATGATAATCAAATGCGTTAGGATTCGTTGCCTTTTGAGGCTCTTCAAGCACCCCTGTTACTTTGCATAAGGAACCATATGCCAATTGTTCAAGTGCGTATTGCTTTTCTTTAGAGGACTTTAGACGATAACTTAGAACAACATTTTCTTGCTGTGGTAAAACGCTCACATAAGCCGAATAAGCAGCTCCATCTATCTTCTTATTTGCAGCAAGCTGCACTAGAAATTCGATTTCGTTTGAATTCAGTTTGGTCGCTTGTTGTGTCATTGCAAATTCTGCTCTGATTGAAAATAAGATGAACACAAAAAGAAGGATAAGGAGTAAACGTGGAGTACAATGACGTATAAAGTGAGAAAAACCAACTAAGAGGAGAAAAAGGAGTATATACAGGATAGACTGGTGAAAAGCAAACAACAACCCGAGCAAGCTCGTAATAGCAGCATAAATCCAAAAGGTAGACATTTATCAACCCCATTTCATTAGAAGGCATAAAAAATGATGAGAAAAGGTGACAAAAGCCACCTCACCTCTTTTTAGAACCATTTTTTAGCTTCTTCTTTATAGTTCATTAAGTCTTTACTGTCTAGCTGACTTTCTTCTAACTTTGCAATTAAACGGTTGACGAACTTAGATTTCTCGTCAAAATGGATATCCTCATATCGATAATCCACATCTACTTTAATCGTTTTCACGTCTGCCTTTTCAAACAATTCAATTCCATATGCATGATTCTTATAATCCTCCGCGTAATATACGGTTTTAATCCCAGCTTGGATAATCGCTTTACAACATTGCAAACATGGAAAATGAGTAACGTAAATTTCTGCATTAGTTGTAGGAACGCCGAATTTGGCACATTGTAAGATTGCATTCATTTCAGCATGAATTGTTCTAATACAATGATTATCGACTACATAGCACCCCTCATCAATACAATGATCACCACCTGCAATCGAACCGTTATATCCACCTGCAATGATGCGTTTGTCTCTAACGATCGTTGCACCAACTGCTAGACGAGTACACGTACTTCTTAATGCAAGAAGCTTTGATTGTGCCATAAAATATTGATCCCAAGATATTCGATTCATCGTTCTATTCTCTCCCTTACTAACCTGTCCATCATTACTAGTTTACGGTGGACGAACAGGTCGGTCAAATGGAAATCTCTATCGAATCACTACTTAACCTTGATCATCGCTTCAAGTTTCTCAAATGTTTTATCACCGATTCCCGATATTTTTTTCAATTCTGCAGGATCCTTAAACGGGCCATTTTGTTCTCTAAATTGAATAATCGTAGCTGCTTTTTGCGGACCAATCCCTGGTAAAGCTTGCAATTCTGTATCGCTTGCTGTATTTAGATTAATTTTGCCGTCATCTTGACCCTCCGTTTCAAATCCTGTATAGCCGTCACTCTCTACTTCCCCATTAAACGGAACAATAATAACCAACTCATCTGTCAACTTCATTGATAAGTTCACTTGGCGGTCATCAGCATCTGCTAACAATCCACCAGCCCTTTTAATTACATCAATTACCCGATCACCTGTTACCATTTCATATACACCAGGGGTTTTGATTGCTCCTTTAATATCTACCATCAGAACCTCCCCCTCTGGCTCACTCTCCTCTACCTCGCTCTCCACTGTCGTTGGTAGTAACTGTTCCCACTCTTCCTTCGCTCTATTGTTTTCATAAACAAAATAACCTGATCCTAATAGAACAATCACAGCTCCAAAACTTACATAAAGCTTATTGATTTTTAGCCATTCAATCATTATAGCGCCTCCTTGACAACCAGTTATTAGCTTCATCTAGGGCTGGAATATATTTAGTGTATACAACATATATTTCTAGGAAAATGCTCGCAAGAAGAGGAGGGATGAGCATGAAGATAGGAATGATTGGGACAGGAAATATGGGAAGAATTCTCATTGAAGCCATCATAAGTAGCAAGGCAGAACCCCCTTCTACGTTTTATCTAACCAATCGTACTAGTGAAAAAGCATTGGCAGTAAAAAACGATTACCCGCAGGTCCACGTGTGTGAGAATGCATTGCATGTAGCTAAAGAAGCCAACCTTCTTTTTATATGCGTAAAACCGAAGGATGTCTTGGGAGTCTTAAGGAATATCCAACCAATATTAACCCAAGATCATTGCGTAGTGTCAATTACAAGCCCAGTGATGACCGAACAAATCGAATCGGTTGTAAATTGCTCTGTTGCAAGGGTAATCCCAAGTATTACAAATAGAGCTCAATCAGGTGTTTCGTTAATCACCTACGGAAGGAATTGTTCGACCGCTTGGCAAAAATACTTAAATCGACTATTCTCAAAAATATCTCTGCCTGTCTTAATAAATGAAAACATTACTCGAGTTGCATCTGACATCGTCAGCTGTGGTCCTGCATTTTTCAGTTATTTAACTCAGCAATTTATTCAAGCTGCAGTAAAGGAAACAGAGATCGATCAAGAAACAGCAACGATTTTAGCACAGCAAATGTTGATCGGAATGGGTGATTTATTAAAGAAAGAATTTTACACATTGCCTACCTTACAAGAGAAGGTGTGTGTAAAGGGTGGAGTTACGGGAGAAGGGATTCTTGTTTTAGAAGAACAATTAGGAGCTGTGTTTGAGAACGTGTTTCGTGCGACGCATAGAAAATTTGCAGAGGATATTGAGGAGATTGAAAAACAATTCTCGTTAATAAAATAATTCGATCCTAGGCTCTAAACTCCTTTTACCCTTTCATCATTTCACATAATAGACAATTTTCAAGTCAAAAAAGAAAAAGCTGGAAAAAGAGGAATTTCTACTCTCTTTTCCAGCTTTTATTAATTGATCTCATTGTGCTATAACTTCCGACAAACGAAAAAGATTCGTTCATCATCATCATCTAGTTTACGATCAGAGAATTCTCCACAAATTTCAAGCACGTCAAATCCAGCTTCTTGAAGCCACTTCTCGTAGGTTGCAATTGAATAAGTCCTTTGTTCATGTAATTCATCATATCTTTCGTACATTCCGGTATCAGCATCCTGTACAAAAAAGGTCAATTCGTGTTCTACACTGTTTGGGTGCTCGCCTTGAAAGCTATTCCATATGTAACTAATTTCCATATCATTCAATGCAAACGTCTGGTTTACGAACCCATGGAGCATTTTATGAATGGAGTGAACATCAAAAAGAAACAAACCATCCTGCTTCAGTTGCTCAAAAACAGATTGAAATGTTTGTTTCACTTCATCCTCAGTCTTTAAATAGTTTAAGGAATCACAAAAAATAACAGCCGCATCAAAAGAGCCTATGCTTTCTAGGTGTGCCATATTCTGCTGAAACAATGGCAGTTGATGTCCCTCTTCTATCGCCTTTTCATAGGCAACAGCAAGCATATCCTCGGAAAGATCGACTCCTGTTACTACATAACCTTCATTAAGCAAACGGATTGATAGCTCACCCGTCCCACATGCGATATCAAGAATTTCTTTGCCGTCTACCTGATATTTCTGTAAACGCTGCTTTAGAAAAGAGACCCACTGTTCATATGGGGCCTCTTTCATTAATTCATCATACAAATAAGCGAACGAACTGTAGCTCATCCCTCTAACTCGCCTTGAATATCAACTTGGGGAGCATCTCCCCATAAACGCTCTAGCTTATAATAAGCACGATCTTCTCTATGGAAAATATGAGCAATGACATCTCCTAAATCAACGAGAACCCAACGTGCTTCATCGTAGCCTTCCATTCTCTTAATGTCGATTCCTAATTCATTAGCCTGGTCTTTTATTTCCCGAGCAATAGCTTGAATTTGTTTATCAGAATTCCCGTGACAAACAAGCAAATAATCCGTTATTAACGAAATTCCTTTCATATCTAATACGACAATATCTTCTGCTCTTTTGTCATCAGCTGCTTTAATTACTGCTTTTAACGTTTTATTTTCTATCATTCACTTGTAACCTCCTGGTCGTAATATCATTATACGCGTGAAAAGTATCTGGATAGATAGATTGATTCTTCGATAATAGAAAAGCAATGGTATTTTTCATTGCTTTCAGTAAAGCTTGATCTAAATCCTCATTTGCTAATTCTCTTACCTCATCTACTCCTGGAAAGCTTCGATTCGGTTCAATATAATCTGCAACATAAATCACTTTCTCCAATAATGTCATATTTGCTCTACCTGAAGTGTGAGATTTTATCGCAGTAATTATCTCTTGATCTTGTATGCCTATCACATGTTCTACATAGTAAGCACCAACCGGGGCATGCCAAAGCTCTTTATCAAAATTTAATAAATTGCTAGGCATGTTCTGCTCTATGATGATTTGTTTCAACTTTTCATCCCGCCAAAATTTTGCAATGTCATGAAAGATCGCTGCTGTTTCAGCTTTTTTTTCATCCGCCCCATACTTGCCTGCTAGCTTAATTGCTGTTTCCATAACCCCGATTGTATGCGTATATCTTATTTCTGTTAGATTAGGCTGCACGATCTCCAATGCTTCCTTACGGTCCATAGAGCCTGTTCCCCTTTATATAATGATAAACTTGATCCGTTACTAAATAACGAATCGATTGATCATTCTTTACTCTCTCTCTAATCAGACTTGAGGACAGGTCGATTTCAAGAACATTGCAATAACGTACAGGATAGGTAGATTCTCTCTTATAACCAGGTCTCTTCACACCAATGAATTGAATTAGTTCTACTAAACGGTCAATTTCATACCATGAAGCTAAACTTTCAACTTGATCTGCCCCAATGATAAAATAAAAATGATCATCTTTATACTTTTCTAGCAATTGCACGATCGTATCATAGGTGTACGAAGGCCCTTCACGATCAAATTCGATTGTCTCTATACGAAAAAAATCATGATCCTCCGTTGCTAACTGAAGCATTCGCAAGCGATTCTCATTTGTTGTTGTCGACTTCTTTATTTTATGTGGTGGCACTTGGTTTGGTAAAAACCAAACTTCATCTAATTCACATTTATGCAGTACTTCATTCGCCGTAATAAGATGTCCCATATGCGGGGGATCAAACGTCCCTCCAAATAATCCAATCTTTTTCAGTGTTTGCCCCCCCAATCTGATTATCTAGGCAAGCTAATTTGTTTGTTTTCCTTTGACTCTTTATATAAAACAATAATATTCCCGATTAATTGAACGATTTCTGCTCTCGCACCTTTTGCAAGTTGCTTTGCAACTACTTCTTTATCTTCTTCACAGTTTTGCAGCACTGTGATTTTCATTAACTCTCTTGCTTCAAGCGCCTCTTTAATTTGATTGATCATATTTTCATTAACCCCACCTTTTCCTACTTGGAAAATTGGGTTTAAATGATGTGCCTTCGCTCTTAAAAAGCGTTTTTGTTTTCCTGTTAGCATGTTGCTCCTCCTAGTTGGTTCAAAATAAGCGGTCTAACCTCATCCGCTTGTGGTAAGATGCCTGTCCATATATGAAAAGCTACAATTCCTTGGTGAACAAACATATCTACTCCGTTTTGGACACGTGCACCATGTGCACGTGCTTCCTTTAAGAACATTGTTTCCAATGGGTTATATATAATATCCGATACGAGTACGCCATTTTTTAATCTCTTGATGGTTAACGGTGACTCGTCTTTACGTACCATTCCTACTGAAGTTGTATTGATAATCAAGTCATAAGTCGCTAAGTGATTCTCTGCTTCAGTCAATGATAAAGATTCCCCAGCTACTTCAAAGGGACATTCACTCATAAGAGCTTGGGCCTTCTCTACAGTTCGGTTACATAGATCAATATGAGCAACCCTTGCTTTTGCAAGTGCAAAGTATATGCCGCGCGCTGCACCACCAGCTCCTATGATCAATGTTTTTTTATCAGTTATTCTTTCATCAATTTCTGATAACCCTTGTACAAAACCTACTCCATCGGTATTGTACCCAATTAGTTTCCCATTCTGTAAATGAACAGTATTTACTGCTCCAATGGCTCTTGCTAAAGGGTCAATCTCATCTAGGAAAGGGAGAATCGTCTCTTTATGTGGAATTGTCACATTAAAGCCAGATATTCCAATTGCTTTTAACCCTTTAACCGCAGCTTCTAAATTGTCGGGCGCAACTAATAAGGGATGATAGTGAGCAGAGATCTTATACTTCGTAAACAACTCATTATGCATCATTGGTGACATGGAATGAGCAATAGGCTGACCGATTACTGCATATAATGATTGCATAATTCTCCCCCGATCATGTTAAATCAAAGATTTTCTTACGATTGCATGAACACCTTTTGGTACATACGCCGCTACCCTAACTCCTGGTTCATTTACTGTAATCCAACCAAGTCCAGAAAAAACGATATCTGTCTTTGGTTCTTTAATTGTAAACTCGTGACGGACGAGTTCTGGGAAGTTTTCCATCTGCTCTGGACGAGGTGGTGTTAGCATTTCTCCTGCATGTTTTTCATAAAGATCAACCGCATTCTCTGTTTTTGTACGGTGAATCATAAGTTCATTCGAAAAGTGACAAACAAATGAGTTTCGATCACCAGCCAAAAAATCAAAACGTGCTAGGCCACCAAAGTAGAGCGTTTGCCCATTGTTTAATTGGAATACCTTCGGCTTAATTTCTCTTTTAGGTGTAATGATTTTCAAGTCTCGTTTGTCAACATAATGCGCCATTTGATGGTGATTAATAATACCAGGAGTATCAATCAACGCTTTTCCATCACTAAGCGGAATTTCAATTGTATCTAAAGTTGTTCCTGGGAAGTGAGACGTTGTAATTACGTCACCTTCTCCCGTAACTTCCTTTAGTATGCGATTGATAAATGTTGACTTGCCTACATTTGTGCAACCAACAACGTATACATCTTTGCCATTACGATATTGGTCAATTGCATGTGCAACTTCTGAAATGTTGTTTCCTTTGCTTGCACTTACAAGAAAAACATCTTGAGGCTTTAAGCCTAATTCCTTCGCTTCGTGTTTCATCCAATTGATTACTTTATTATGCTTAACGGATTTAGGTAATAAGTCCACCTTATTCCCAATTAGTAAGATTGGATTTCCTCCTGTAAAACGATGCAAACCCGGCAGCCAGCTTCCATTAAAGTCGAATATATCGACAATTTTCACAATCAATGCATCTCGATTCGAAATACCATTTAAAATTTTCAAGAAATCATCATCTGTGAGACTTACATCTTGAATTTCATTATAATGTTTTAAACGAAAGCATCGCTGGCAAATAATTTCCTCTTTTTCTAGCGCCGATGCTGGGGCATACCCTAGCTCATTTTTGTCTTCCGTTTGAATCTTCACTCCACAACCAATACAAATATATTGCTCACTCAAATCATTGATCCTCCCATTGAATCATGCCCTTTTTTCTAAACCAATTTAAAATTCTTCGCTCAATTTTACGATTAATACGCGTAAAAAAGCCATCGGTCTGTGCAACTGGAACGACTAAAATCGTATGGAATCCACTACGATTTCCTCCAAGCACATCTGTAAGCAATTGATCGCCAATTACAACCGTTTCCTCTTTTTTGACATCCATCAATTGAACAGCCTGTCTAAAAGCTCTGCCAAGCGGTTTTCTTGCCATAAAGATAAAAGGAATGTTTAACGGCTCAGAAAAAGCTTTCACACGGTTTTCATTATTATTTGAAACAATCGTAATCTTAATATTACTATGCTTCATATCCTCTAACCACTGAATCAATTGTGGTGTAGCATTTGGACGGTCCCATTCTACTAACGTATTATCCAAATCTGTAATAATTGCTTTGATTCCTTTAGCATGTAAATTTTCCGCTGTAATTTCAAACACATTTTTAACATGTTGATCTGGTAAAAACTGCTTCAACAAAATATAAACACCTCAATTTTTTTACATAATTCATCTTCTATTATATAAAAAACAATTTCATTTATTGCTTCGTTTCATTCTTATTCTGAACTAATATGGCATAGGAGCATTCACAGGTCAATGTTTTTCTCCTATTTAGAGACTCTTCCTAGTTCATTGCTGCCATAAAAACTCTAGCAATACCACTATCTATACTACCTTTTCAAGTCGTTGGATTCAACTGCCTAGAAAGGAAAGTATTTGATACAGAAATGAAGCAATGCAAATCCCGAAAAACTTTTCGACAATTCCCAACAGTCCCTTTTCTGTGGATAACTTTATACACATTATCCACCGTACAACGACTACCATTTACCCAATTATAAACAAAATAACCACAGGTTATCCACTCACTCCTGTGGATAAGAGAACGATTGTTCTGATTCATTTATTCTGCTAGAGTAGTAGTAGGAACTTTTTTACTATTTATAACAAATCTAGTGAACGAACTGAACAGCCATTTTAGGAGGTGGGGTTATTTTGCGAGGTCTATCAGATGAATTACTAATAGAATCTTACTATAAAGCAAAAGAGTTACGACTTTCTCCTGAATTTATTCGACTAATAGAAAAAGAGATTCATCGACGATCCTTATCCAATCAAATCAAATTCACATCTTAAATGTATTTAATTGTGTAGATAACCTGAAGGCTATCTACACTTTTACTTTTTTGATTAAACTGTCACCTGTTTTGCAGCGACTTTTTCTCCCATTTTTATATGATGTGGCACTCGTATGTCTGAGTCAACCTGAATTGAATTTTTTTGAAATAAGAGAACAACTGTTGACCCAAAAGAAAAGTAGGCCATTTCTTCTCCCTTTTTCAAATTTTCATTCGAATGGATCAATTCAATACTATTAACAAACATCGCTCCAACCTTCACAATCGCCATTGAGTGATTCTGATCATATTGCAATTCTGTAATTGAACGATAATTTTTTGCTAATGTGTCCTTGCCATACTTTAATCCAGGTCGATTCACCGGATATGATTTATTGCCAAGCACCCACTGGCTCAAGACCTTGCCACTAAATGGGCTATGAATGCGATGGTAGTGAGTAGGACTTAAGTAAAAAATCATATAGGTGCCCCCTGAATACTGATCAGCCTTCTCCTTACTTCCTAGCATCTCTTCGATTGAATACGTTTTCCCTTTTACCTCGATGATTCGATCTGAGCGAATTTCACCAATGTCTTCAATGACTGCATCGACAGGACTAACGATGGCATCTTCACTTTGATCAATGATGCGAGCATCAGACTTTAATTTTCTTGTAAAGAAATCATGTAAGCTTGTGTATTGCCCCATTTCTTTTTCCATCTCTGATTCGTTTATTTTATACGTCTTGGAAAAAGATCGAACAATTCTTTTACTAGATGTAGATTGTGCAAACTTTTTTATTAAAGTTGAAGTCACTCTTCCATTTGTCAGCTCAATTAAAAATCGATAAATAAACTGTTTCACTATGTACACCTTCCTAATAGAAATAGTCGGCTATTGAATAAATTCATTTCCATGGGTGCTATTATATCATTAGCAGCATTCTATTTACTATGGGCAATTAGAAAAGCGCCATGTGTCATCCCTACACTTTTATAGAAGCATTCTATTTCCAATATAAAAGTTATCCATAGCTAGTATAAAATATAAAAAAGTTCGGATCGAGAATGATCCGAACTTTTCCTTTACTTAGCTTCTGTTAACGCCATAAATTCTTCTACATCAGCAATGCAAAGATTCACTGCCTTCTCCCAGAATTCAGGTTGAGTTAAGTCTACATTCAAATGCTTTTTCGCCAAGTCTTCTACTTTCATAGAAGCTGAATCTTTTAACAGCTCAATGTATTTCTTTTCATATCCTGCGCCTTCTTCAATCGCTTGTGCATAAATGCCAAGTGAGAAAAGGTAACCAAACGTATAAGGGAAGTTATAGAATGGAACGCCTGTAATATAAAAATGCAGTTTTGAAGACCAAAAACTTGGATGGTATTGTTCTAGTGCATCCCCATAGGCTTCTTTTTGTGCTTCTTCCATCAGCTCATTCAAGCGCCTAGTACTGACCATACCTTGTTTTCTTTCTTCATAGAAACGATTCTCAAATAAGAATCTAGCATGAATATTCATTAATAGAGCAACTGAACGCTGCACTTTATCTTCAAGTAATGCAAGTTTTTCATCTTCTGATTTCGCATGCTTCACGGATGCATCAGAAACGATCATCTCTGCAAAGGTAGAAGCAGTTTCAGCCACGTTCATCGCATAGCTACGATTTAGGAAATGTTCCTCTTTCATCGCATATGTATGGAAGCCGTGACCAAGCTCATGCGCTAATGTCGATACATTTGAAGGTGAACCTGAATAAGTCATAAAAATACGTGACTGTTGACTTTCAGGGAAGTACGTATGGAAACCACCCGGACGTTTCCCTGGGCGATCCTCAGCTTCAATCCATTTTTCCTCAAATGCCATTTTGGAGAAATTAGTCATTTCTTCACCAAACTCTGCAAAATGAGTAAGGATAAAGTCTGCACCCTCTTGATAGTTCATCTTTGATTGTGCAGCACCAAGCGGCGCATCCAAGTCAAACCAGCTTAATTTTTCTATTCCTAATAACTCTGCTTTGCGGTTTAGGAAATCAACGAATGGTTTTTTGTTATCCGCAATTACCTTCCACATCGTATCCAATGTTTCTTTTTCCATGCGATTGATCGCCAATGGCTCTTTTAAATGGTCGTCCCACCCACGCTGTTTATATACGTTTAAGCGGAAGCCAGCTAGATGATTCAATGTTTTCGCTAAATAATCGCCCTTTTCCTCCCAAGCATTTTCCCAGTTCTCAAAAATCGACTTTCGCACTGCACGATCTGGATCAGAAAACTTATTAGCTGCTTGGCCTACAGAAAGAAGCTGTTCTTCCCCATTTTCAGTATGAGGTACTTTAACCGTACTCACAATAACATCATACATTTGGCTCCAACCATGGTAACCATCAATACCAAGAGCATTGATTAAGCTTTCCTCTGCTTCTGAAAGCTTTTCCTTCGCTCCATCACGGCGTTCGTTTAAAATAAACGAAACAGGCTTTAATGCTTCATTTGTTAATAACTCTTCCCAAGCTGAATCATTCATATCACTCAATTTTACATCCATTGAAGTTAAAGCATTTTGAAAGGCTGCACTTAATTTTGTAACCGTTGCACGATGAACATTTGCAAGCTTATCGTCCATGTTTTGTGCTTCTAGGCAAGAAACAAACGCACCAGCTTGACGTATTTTCAATGCTGCTGCTTGAAAACCATCCAGTAAAGATATAAGCTTCTCAATGTCTGTATTTGAATTATTTACTTCCCAATTATGTATCTCTGATTGAAATGCTAAGATCTTCTCTTCCACTTGTTGCAAATGGCTTTTAAAAGCTTGTGAATCACTTCCCCCTTCAAAAAAGACGTCGAGATCCCAAACTTCTGAATATGTTTTTACTGTCATGATTCTTCCTCCTTTACACACATTACTTTCATTATAATAGAATTTTTCCGAAAGTTCTATCAATACACTCCAACCCGTTACATCACCTTACACTTTTTGTGAAATGTGATTTCTTTCAATCCAAATATAAATTATGCTACTATTAACAATGAATGTAAACCTACATACCGGAGTGAAATCAAATGAAACGAACGAAACTAGTCATAGCATCTATTGTATTCTTTCTACTATTAACAGGCTGTCAAAATGATGAACCAAATTCAAATGCTTCGACCGACGATGTTAAAAGTGAAGAAACAGCAAAAGAAGTAGAATCAAACGCACCTTATGAATTTGAGGCAGCTACAGAAGATATTGCACAATTACAAGGTATCGCATATCCTGGAAATGATGACAGGCTGTATTTAGCAACTGACGACGGACTTCTTGTTTTTAACGATGGATGGTTAAAGCAAAACAAAAACCGTTATGATTTTGTTAGTATTCAGGCTTTAACCGATGGATTTTTAGTTAGCGGCTTAAAGGATGAGCAAAATTCGTTAGGAGTTATAAAAAGCGAAGACTTTGGGAAGTCATTTTCTGATTCAAAAATCGCTGAGCAAAGCTTTTATCGCTTCTTTGCAGCTGGATATGATACAAATCAAGTTTACTACATTCTAATGGAGCAATTAGAACAGCAAACACCGGGTATTTATCGTATCAACGCTAACGGTGATCACGAAGAACTTTCATTAAATGGCTTTGAAACGAACTCGTTTGGCATGATTGCAACACATCCATATGAGCCTGAAAAAATGGCGATGGCGACAAAAGATGGCATTTACTACTCCGAGGATTTTGGTGATACAGTAAAGTTAATTACCGACGAGGTTATGGTTACAGCACTTGCTTTTAATAGTGAAGAGATCATTTACTCTTCAGTCGAAAACGATCAAGTTTTTCTAAAAAGAATAAATTTAGAAACACTCGAGTCAGATGAACTGTCAATTCCTTACTTGAATTATGATAACCCAATTACCTACGTAACTGTTAACTATCAAAACGAAGAACAACTTGCTTTTACAACGTATATGCGAGATCTTTATGAATCTAAGGATGATGGGGAGAATTGGTCGTTCATTCTAGATAAAGGTCGACCAGACCGATAATCTAAAAGGCCGTTGAGTAATCGTACATACTCAACGGCCTTTTTGAATTATTTGGCTTCAACCACAGCTTGCTTTACTGCTTTCATATCATATAGCCCACCTTCAGAACTAACGAAGTATTCAGGCTTTGGAACTCCTCTACTTGCACGATGCCCAGCAATATGAGCTTCGCTCTTTTCCCAGTTCTTCCAGTCTTGCTCAGATTCCCAACGAATCATAACCAAAACTTCTTCATCTCCACGACGAACTTTCTTTACCATTACCGAACAATCAATAAATCCTGGTTGTTTTTCAATAATTCCTTCTCCACCGAATCGGCTGACTATCTTATCAGAATTACCTTCTGTTACAACAATTCGTTTCGTTTGTATAAACATTAGAAAACTCCTCCTAGAACTATTCACTAGTCTCATTATAATTGAAAATGATTTTCATTGTCAATCTATTCATTCTTCTTCATTCATCGGTTGTTTCGAAAATATCGAGGTGGACAGACAAATTGCGCCCATCACTTTCATACGTATGAGTTATAAGGATAAGTAAAAGAAATGAGGTGGCAAAATGACGGGAATTATGACAGCAATTGGGTATATGATAAAAGAAATTGTCTTCCTTGTTTCATATGTAAAGAACAACGCCTTTCCACAACCACTTTCAGCAGCTGATGAAAAAAAGTACTTACGACTCATGGCACAAGGGGATCCACATGCCCGTAATATGCTCATTGAGCACAACCTCCGGTTGGTCGCGCATATCGTTAAAAAGTTCGAAAACACGGGAGAAGATGCCGAGGATTTGATCTCAATTGGCACAATTGGTTTAATTAAAGCAATTGAAAGTTATTCTGAGGGAAAAGGGACGAAGCTTGCCACATACGCAGCTCGTTGTATAGAAAACGAAATTCTCATGCATCTACGTGCATTGAAGAAAACGAAGAAAGATGTTTCTCTTCATGATCCAATCGGTCAAGATAAAGAGGGCAATGAAATTTCCTTAATCGATGTCCTAAAATCGGAATCCGAAGATGTCATCAATACGATCCAACTCAATATGGAGCTTGAAAAAGTTCGTGAATATATTGATGTATTAGACGAAAGAGAAAAAGAAGTCATTGTCGGTCGATTTGGTCTCGACCTTAAAAAGGAAAAAACACAGCGTGAAATTGCCAAGGAACTTGGCATCTCTAGAAGTTATGTATCTCGAATTGAAAAAAGAGCTTTGATGAAAATGTTTCATGAATTTTACCGCGCAGAGAAGGAAAAAAAGAAAAATAGTGAATAGGATGATTGGACAATTGTCTCCTTTTTTCGCTACTATAAGGAAAGATCATAATGAAAGAGGGAAATCAATTGGCAGCACAGAAAATCATCCTTGCACTCGTGCTTATCATCGTATCACTTACGATCATTGCCGAGTTTATCTTTGAAGGATTCTCATGGAAGTCACTATTACTACTACTAGCAACCGCTAGCATCGTCTTATTCCTTTGGTTCTTCCCAAATAGAAATGGCCGCTCTTAACGAACTCAATGCTTGGAAACCCAAGCATTTTTTTATTTTTCCACCTTCTTTGCATAACAAAATAGCTCCGCAAAGTCATTGGTTATCATTTTTTGAGGGTTATCCTCTTGCTTTTGATCATGATTAAGATCCACCATACTAGTAAAAATAAATAACCGATTATCGTAAAGATAGACCAAATAGCCCCATGTTGCAATTGACTTACTAAATGTTCAATTTCATTCATTCCTTCTGCTCTTCCAATACTATTGACCAGGGAAACGATTGGAATTGTTACACTGAATACAATTGCTAAGATGGACAGTTCCTTATCCTTCATTTTTAAAACACAAAATATTGAAGTACCTACTGTTGTTAGTAAAAATAAGTAGTAGATAACCCAAAACCAAACAGGGAGAGTTTCCCAATACATTTCCTCGCCTCCAAATGATTGATATTCCAGTTTTATAACTATACAATTTTATAAAACCCCAACAAACCTTTCTACCATTATCCTATGAAGAGTTAAAAGAGAAATAGAGTTTCTCCGATCTATTTATTCATGTGTACTCCTACTTAATAAAGACGAAAATACGAATAAATTCGTTCCTTTATCTCAAAAAAATAAGCAACCACTTTATAAATGGTTGCTACAGATTGTTAACATGTGATTTCGAGACAGTCTGATGGTGTATCCTTATTATTAAAAAATCCTCTAAAAAATATGAAGACAAAGTCGACTCTAGACCTTGTCTTCATTCTCATTTACTCCATCTAATGGTTTCATTAAATACTTCCTCATTATGCTCTCCTAATCGCGGTGCTGGTCTTGTTAGCTTTCCCGGTGTTGCTGACATTTTAGCTGGAAAGCCTAATGTTTGAATTTCACCAGCTGTCGGGTGTTCATATGACAGAATCATTTCTCTAGATTGTATATGTGGATCATGTATGGCCTGTTCATAATTAAGAATTGGGCCAGATGGTATGCCATGCACTTCTAGAAGCTCTAACCACTCGTTTGAATTTTTCTTTTTAAGAACTTCTTCTAATTCTCTCTCTAGTTCATCAATATGTTCATTCCGCAATGTATTCGTTGCGTAGCGAGGATCTTCAATCCATTCTGGTTGATGGATGACATGGTGGCAGAAGATTTCCCAAAGCTTCTGGTTTGCTGCTCCTATGAGAATATAGCCATCCTTTGTTTTGAACCCTTGATATGGTGCAGAAACTCGATGTGCCGTTCCGTTTCTAGCTGGTATCTCGCCTTTACCAAAATAAGCTGCTGCTTCCCAGACAGTCCATGCAAGTCCAGAATCAACAAGGGCGATATCGATGTACTGACCTTTTCCAGACTTTAATTGATGTATATAGGCCATCAAGATGGATTGAATCGCTGTTTGAGCTGCAGCAATATCATGAATCGCAATGCCAACCTTGACAGGCTTTCCATTTTTCTCACCTGTCATATCCATTATTCCGGATAGCCCTTGCGCCATAATATCAAAGCCGCCTTTGTTTCGATAAGGACCCGTTTGTCCATAGCCCGAAATGGAGCAGTAGATAATCTTTGGATTGATTGCCTTTAATGCCTCATAATCAATTCTCAATTTGCCCGTTACACCAGGACGGAAGTTTTCTACAAAAACATCAGCAGTTCTAACAAGCTCATACAGTTTATGCAAGTCCTCTTCCTCTTTAAGATTTAAGCAAACCCCACGCTTATTCCTGTTTACCATCATATACATATAGCTTTCCTCATCAATATATGGGCCCATTCTTCGTGTGTCATCCCCATTTGGTGCCTTCTCAACCTTAATTACATCTGCACCCATATCTCCAAGCACCATCGTACAATAAGGACCAGCTAATATTTGCGATAAATCAATGACTCTCATACCAGTTAATGCCTGAGACAATTGGTTTCACCTCACACTTCTCTTCTACTTACAAGTTGTAAATTCTTTGCCTCTTCACAATTTTTCAATCCAGTAAGTGCAAGAGATACTTTCGTTTCTTGGATAAATCGCTCTAATACTTTCTCAACACCTATCTGCCCTCCAGCAGCTAGCCCGTAAACATACGGTCTTCCTATTAGAACTGCGTCTGCACCTAGAGCTAATGCTTTAACAACATCTGAGCCTCTACGTATGCCACTATCAAAGAGAACAGGAATTTGGTTCGACACTGCTGCTGCAATACCTGGCAACGCATCGATTGCCGAAATGACACCGTCCAGCTGTCTCCCACCATGATTCGATACAATAATGCCATCAACTCCATTTTCGATTGCGAGCAGTGCGTCTTCAGAGTGTAAAATTCCTTTTAATAAAATTGGCAACTTCGTCCGTTCTTTTAAGCTTTTTACTTTGTTCCAATCTAGGGAAGGGTGATGGATATTAGCTAAAATTCCTTGGATGATTGATTCTTCACTTTGAACTGCAAGCGACTGTAAAAACACTGGATCCGTTTCATAATTCGCTTTTCCAACTCCCTGTCTTAGTGGTGAAAAACGATTTCGTAAATCCTCTTCGCGCCAACCAAGCATCACGGTATCAATTGTCAGGACGATGGCATCATAGCCTTCATTCTCAGCTCTTTTCACCATATTGAACGACACTTCTTCATTGTTTGACCAGTAAAGTTGGAACCATTTAGGCAAACTTGGCGCAGAGGCATTTACCTCTTCGATACAATAGCTAGATACCGTACTTTGGATATATGGAACACCATGTTTACTAGCAGCTTTTACAACAGCATGATCTGCCTCTTCATGTGCAAGCTTCAGCATGCCAACTGGTGCAAGCAAAAATGGGAAAGGATATGTTTTACCAAACAGCCTAATACTCGTATCAAGCTTTGATACATCTCTTAAAAAACGAGGGGTAATTCTGTATTGACCAAAATCAGTAACATTTCTCTTTAATGTCTCTTCAGCACCAGCACCTGAACGAATATATCCATAGCCCTCTTTCGTCATTTTACTTGCTGCCAATTGCTCTACCTCTTCATGCGATATCGGAAAATCATCCGTTGAAGCGATATGCTTAATTAATTCATCCTCACTTTTCACAATCGTACTCATGCTGTAACCCTCTTCCTATTTAAACTGTGGCGATCTTTTTTGTAAAAATGCTTGTATGCCCTCTTCGTAATCATCAGAGGCAAATGATTGTAAGATGAGCTGCTCTATATGTTCATCTTCCGCAGTTGCTCCGTCTACTACCGCATGAATAACCTCTTTAGTACCAGCTAGTGCGACAAGTGATCTAGATGCTAATTGCTGTGCAAACGCTGTTACTTCTGCTTCAATAAGCTCGGCTTCAACAAGAAAATCAATTAGTCCGATCTCCTTGCCTTCTGTCGACTTCATCACCTTCCCTGTATAAAGCATCTCCTTCGTATTTGAAGGACCTACAACATCCAATAGTCTCTTTGTACTTGATAGATTGTAAATGATCCCAAGCTTCGCAGCGGTAATCCCTACTAAACTATTTGGTGTTGCAAAGCGAAAATCGCAAGCAAGTGCGAGCTCAAGTCCACCACCGATTGCTAGCCCTTCAATGTGAGCGATTGTAGGTTTTGGAAATGTGTGTAATTTATTGACAGCGTGTAAAGCTGTATCATTGTAAACCTTGGCCTTTTCTGCTGAATGGCGATTTTCTAAAAACTCACTGATATCGGCACCAGAGCTAAAGGCATTTTTGTCAACACCACGAACAATGACGACCTTTACTTCTTCATCTTTCTCTAACTCAGTTAATAGGTTCGAAAGCTTTTGAAACATGCTCAAATTAAAAGCATTTTTCTTTTCTGGGCGGTCGATAATGAGTGTTGCGACTCTACCTTCCTTCGTTAATTTTAGAAGTGACATATCCATTCTCCTTCTAATCTTTTTTCAAGTACGCTGCTAAGCGATTTCCGATAGATTGTATGCTTTGAACGATGACAATTAAGATGAATACTGTGACATACATGATGTCCTCTTCATAACGCAGATGGCCGTAGCGATAGGCAAGATCACCTAATCCTCCTGCACCGACAAGACCTGCCATAGCTGTTGCTCCAATTAAGCCAATCGTTGCAATCGTTAATCCAAGAATCATCGAAGGTCTTGCTTCACGAAGCAGTACATTCCATATAATTTGGCTCGTTTTTATGCCCATGGCTTTATATGCTTCAACAACTCCTCTATCTACCTCTAATAGTGCGGACTCTATTAATCTAGCTAAATATGGAGCTGTATAAACGACTAATGGAACGATTACACCTTTTACGCCAATCGTCGTTCCTATAATAAACTTTGTGAAAGGAAGCATAAAAAATAATAAGATAATAAATGGAATAGAACGAATGATGTTGATTAATATATTCAATAATTGATACACGAATTTATTCGCAAACGCCTGATTTGGTCTAGTTAAAACAATTAATACACCTAGCGGAATCCCAATAAGGATTGAGAAGAAGAGAGCAACTCCCAACATTTGAAACGTTTCAACAATGGCTTTTGCAATAATTGGCCATTTTCCATCTAAAAACTCTATAATCCATTCCATGTATTATCCCTCCAATTCCTCTACGATGACACCTTGCTCTTTTAAAAATTGAAAGGTGCTTTCAACTTCATGTGAATTCCCAACAATATGGACCGTCAAATTCCCTACTATTCCGTTTTTTAACTCAATGATATTTGCCGTTAAAATATTGGGTTCAACGGTGAACTTTTGAGCAATTTGCGCAAGCAATGGCTTCCCTGTTGAATGACCAAGGAAGGTTAACCTTGAGACTTTCCCAGAAAGATTTAATTGTGAGATAACAGAAGGCGTTAATTTTCGTTGTGAAATCGTATTTAAAAACTTTTTCGTTGTTTCCTCTTTTGGCGTTGAGAACAGTTCAATCGTTGTTCCTTGTTCTATAATGGAGCCATCCTCCATTACGTATACATGGTCACATATTTTTTGTATGACGTTCATTTCATGGGTAATTAATAAAATCGTAATGCCTAATTCCTTGTTAATTTTCAAGAGCAAATCAAGGATGGACTCCGTCGTTTCTGGATCAAGGGCGCTAGTTGCCTCATCACTAAGCAGGATTTCAGGCTCTTGTGACAGTGCTCTTGCGATCGCTACTCTTTGTTTTTGACCACCTGATAACTGTGCTGGGTACGCAGTTTTTTTATCAGTTAGACCAACGATATCTAAGTACTTCTCCACACGGGTTTGAACTTCTTGCTTTGAAACGCCTGTTAGTTTTAACGGAATCGCGATATTATCATAAACAGTTGCCGTTTTTAAAAGATTAAACCCTTGAAAGATCATCCCGATTTTCTTTCTTCGTTCACGAAGTTTATCCGAAGATAATTTCGTTAAGTCCTCACCGTTAATCTTAACGGAGCCTTCAGACGGTTCTTCAAGTAAATTCACACATCGGATAAGTGTACTTTTTCCGGCACCACTATACCCGATTACACCGTGAATTTCTCCCTTACTTACGTTTAGATTAACCGCTTTTACAGCTTCCACTGTTCCTTTTTTTGTTACAAACCGTTTCGACACATTTTCTAAAACAATCATGTTTCCACTCCTCATAAAAAGGTGAACCATATGGATTTCTCCATATGGTTAGTTGTTGTTATTCATCCCAGCTTGGAATGACTGAGCCACCAAACTCTTCTTCAATGAATGCCTTCACTTCTTCAGATTGGTAAGCTTTTCTTAGTTTTTCGAGAACTGGATCATTTTCATTTTCAGCACGTACGACTAAGAAGTTTACATATGGTGAATTACTTGATTCAAGTAGAATCGAATCCTCTTTCGGATTCATCCCTGCAGATAAAGCAAAGTTTGTATTAATGGCAGCTGCGTCTAACTCAGATAATTGCTTCGGGATTTGCGCAGCGTCTAGTTCAATAAATTCTAGATTTTTTACGTTTTCTTCTAAATCATAAATGGAAGCTGTTTCTTTCTTGTCTTCCTTCAGTTTAATCAAACCTGCTTCTTCTAAAATGAATAGTGCTCGTGAGCCATTTGTTGGATCGTTTGGAATCCCGAATTTCGCGCCATCTGGAAGATCATTAATATCAGTGTAGGTATCTGAATACACACCCATTGGGTTTAAAATCGTTTTCCCTACTGGAACTAGGTCTGTACTATGGTCCTCATTGAATTGATCTAAAAACGGTTTATGCTGATAACTATTAACGTCTAATTCCCTTTCAGAAAGGGCTGTATTTGGCAAAACATAATCAGAAAAGACTTTTAGCTCAATCTCTAATCCGTCTTTAGCTGCTACTTCCTTTACTTTTTCTACAATTTGCTCATGTGGTCCAGCCGTCACACCGATAATTAACTTTTCCTCGTTCAATTGACCGCCACTTGCATCATCACTTCCACAGCCAACTAATAATCCTAATGAAAAAATTGCCCCTAATACTTTCTTCTTCATGTCAGTTCCCCCTGTTTTTTAAATAAAAAACCTCTCTTATAAATAAGAGAGGTTTCCATACAATTCCACATATGTCATTCCTCTCTTATCTTCCAAAACATGCATGTTTTGCAGGATTTAGCACCTATTCATTAAACATGAACGGTTGCCGAGCTTCATCGGGCCAGTCCCTCAGCTACTCTTGATAAGAGATGCGGTTATTTAATTTTTTGTAATTGATTCATAATTTACAGCATTAAAGGGTTATTGTCAATATAATCAACAAATTAAATATTATAAAAATATTAAGAGTGTTGTATACTGTTGAAAACATGGAACGGAGGAAAAAGATGATAAATAGCATACATGCCCAATTCGCAGAAGCAAAGAGTGGGAGAGTCATTGCAGCAAGAATAAAAGCTGGAGCTGATCTCCAAACAGAAATTGAGAAAATTTGTAAAGAGCAAAAAATCCAGTATGCCTCAATTCTCAACTGCTTTGGGAGCTTCCAAAAAGCAGGGTACTTTTATTTGCTTCCAAAGCCAGAAGCAAAAATCGGTGCGGGCTATAGTGAATTGGTTCAAGTTGATGGACCTATCGAGTTTTTAAATGGAACAGGGATCGTCTGTCAATCAGATGAAGGGTATGAAACCCATATGCACGGTACAATGTGTGATAAAACCGGGAGAGTATTTGGAGGACATTTAGTAAAAGGAGAGAACCTCGTGCTAACCGTTGATTTGCTGTTAATGGAGATTCAAGGCGCTGATCTCCTTCGAAAATTCGATGCTGAAACAGAAACAAAGCAGTTTTATCCTGTTGGAAAATAAACTTTCACATAGGTTCACTGCGAAATGTGTACCGACATACAAAAGACGGACAAGGTCACCTTGTCCGTCACTCATTATCCTTGCCCTGTAGTGGGGAAATAACGTTTTTTGAGCTGTGTCGATGCGAACTCTAGAATAATCGCCGTCACTAAAATCATATATGTGATAAAGCCAACTTCTCTTAAATCAAAGTAAAATCCTGATGCCATAAATAGCTCAAAACCAATTCCACCTGCACCTGCTGCTGCTCCCATTGCCACTGCTACGGAGAAATTAATTTCAAACCGCAAGAATGTCCACGATAATATGTATGTGAACGTGCTTGGAAGAACTGAATGAACAACAATATGCCACCACCCTGCACCTGTAGCTCGCAATGCTTCTAATATGCCTTTATCCACTTCTTCAATCGCTTCAGAGAAAGCTTTCACTAGATAAGCAATCGAATGAAAAAGCATCCCCAGAATGGCTGCCTCACTACCCAAACCAGCTGCAATGGCGAAAATTAGTACCCATAAAACCGTCGGAACCGCTCTTATAAACGCTACGACTATTCGTATTATTTTTGAAACCCATGGCTTTGAAAGATTAACAGCAGACATGAGTGCTAAGAAAAAGGCAATCACACCACCAAGTAAAGTCGCTAATACAGCAAGCCCTAATGTTAATCCCACTTGATAAAAAGCCTCGCCCAACGAAAAATGATTAAGCTGTGGTTCAAAGAACATTGCTTTTAAGTTATACAAAGCATCGATCAGCGCACTTCCTATTTTTAAGCCGCTGTAGTCAAAGAAGAAGAACGCAGAAACCGTTAAAATTGAAAGGGTAATAATTGTACTGTTCATAATTGTATTTACTTTGTTGCCTTCTTTTATACTGATTTTCCCTGTACGATTACGTTTTATGTAGACAGCTTCCATTACAGAATCACCTTCCGGATATGATTGGATGCCAATTCAATTGCAATTACAGCGATTACGATCGTCAATGTAATAAGCGTGACCACTTCATAATCTAGCATCTTGTAATACATGTCGAATGCATAACCAATCCCCGTTCCAGTCAGTATACCGACGAGTGTCGCACTTCTTATATTTGTCTCAATCATGAATAGCACCCAACTGATTAGTTGTGGCAAAGATTGCGGAATAACCGCTTTCCCAAAAACCTGAAAGTATGTAGCTCCTGAAGCCTTTAATGCTTCACATGCACCTTGGTCTGCTTCATCAATAGATTCAATAAAAGAACGGGTTAAAAAACCGACAGTCCCTACAAATAAAGCCAAAAAGCCTGTAATAGAGTTTTGTCCGAAAGAGATTAATAGGATAAGCGCCCAAGCAACTACTGGGATATTACGAGAGATAGATGCGATAAGTCTAGCAAGAGAACTGAAGTATCCATTGATACTCGTAGTTTTTGATCCCATACATGCTAAAAACAATGAAACTGCTGCTGCAATCGTTGTTGCTGCGATCGACATTAAGATTGTTTCCAATAGTTTCTCTAGAATTCCTGGCAACTTCTGTAGTGTTTCACTTGTGATCAATAGATTTGCGAATATCCATTGAAAAGCTGCAGGGATCGTGGCAATACTATCACTGAGACGAAAATTGGTTATTGCGGCAGAAAAATAAGTAACAGCGATGATAACAAAGAAGAGAATAGCAGTTTGCCATTTTCGTTTTTTATGATTGCTTTCATTCATAGTCTTATATGCCCCTTACACCGTTATTAGCTCTCTTGTTTCCATTCCGTATATCCCTTCAATCATATGTCGATCCAAGAGAAGTGAAGGTCCATCAAAAACCATTTCTCCATTATTTAAACCGATGATTCTACTAGAATATTCTTTAGCGACGTCCACTTGATGCAAATTAACAATACATGTAATGCCCATTTCACTCGTAATTGATTTCAAATAGTCCATGATTATTTTTGAAGCGTTTGGATCGAGTGACGCAATTGGCTCGTCACATAAAATCAATTTAGGCTTCTGTATAAGTGCACGACAAATTCCTACACGCTGCTGCTGACCTCCTGATAGCTGATCGCACCTCTTATAGGCATGATCTTCTATCCCAAGCTTTTTTAATAACTCAAACGCGTGCTCTTTCTCTTCTTCGGAAAAGCGCCCAAGCACTCCAGCTATCGTTGATTTATAACCCAATCTTCCATGCAAGACATTTTCAATAACCGTTAATCTTGGCACAAGATTATAATGCTGAAAAACCATCCCGATATTCGTTCTCACTTTACGCAATTCTTTTCTTTTTAAATGAGTGACAGATTGGCCATCAAAGATGACCTCTCCATCACTTACTTCAACAAGGCGGTTTATACAACGTAGCAATGTAGATTTGCCCGCACCAGAAGGACCAATGACAGAAATAAACTCTCCTTCATTCGCCGTAAACGTAACATGTTTCAGTACACTTACATTTTCTTGATACGCTTTACTTACTTCCTTCACCTCTAGCAACGTCATAATTCAACACACCTTTTCATTTTTTGTATAGACCTTATTTTGAAAGTTCACGAATTGGGTTGAACCAATCATCTTCGGCAGGTACAAACCTTTCTTCTCCACTTTTAAAGAATAATCCAGGATTGCCGCTATCCTTCGGCACAAATATGCCTTCATTATTAGCAACATCATCTGAAGTTAAAGCTTCTTGTAATTTATTAAACGCTTCTTCTCCTAGAAGTTCAGGATTCGCTACGAAAGGAGCATTCAAAACCGGTGTTACACTTATAAGAATGAATTTTTTACCTGTTACTGTATTAAATGGCTCTGCAGCATCGTTTTTCACTTGATAAATAGAACCTGGACGATTCTCTTCACCTTCTACTAATTCAACATAGTTTTCTACACAAGTGTCACAGAATGCAGCAACATCAGCACGACCAGATAATAGATTAACAGCTGAGCCTTGGTGTGAATTCCCAAATAAGACTTGAGTGAATAACGAACCGCCTTCCATTAAATCAACTTCTTCCAAATCAGCATATTTTTCTTGTTTGCTAAAATGGTTGATTAAGTCAGATGAAGGTACTTTAAAACCTGAAGTGGAACTGTTAGAAACGAATGACATTGTCTTATTTTCAACTGTATTTAATGAAAACTCTCCGTTCTCCTTATACTCGTTTTCATTATCCAATTCCACTGCGATCCAACTATAGTAAACAGCATCATCTAAACTTCCTGATACTCCAGATGGGACAACAATAGGTTGCAATGCTTCATTTCGATTTTTTGCCTCAATATAGCCTTGTGCTCCCATAAAAGCAAGTTCTGCATTTTCATTAACAAGCGTCTCAATTGCAATTGCATAATCTGTAGTTAAATGGTGTTTTACTTCTTTTCCTAACGTCTCCGAGATTACATTTCCAATCTCATCACGCGATGATTTCATATCAGAGCCTGATTCATTCGGATACCAGACAATATCAATGATGTCATCTCCTTTTCCTGCTCCACCAGCACTACTGCCTGAACATCCTGCCAATATCGTTATACAAACTAGTAAAGCTAGGATTAACCACTTTGTTTTCATCGTTCGTTAGCTCCTTTTTATTTATTCATTGAAACTTCCACTACTTGAACAACTAAAATGCAGAATCACTACTTTAACAGAGAGCACCTCCTTTTCATTTCATCTTCATTAAACCATAAACAGGCACTTAACCTAGTAAAATTTACCATCTCTTAACAAAACTAATAAATCACATTTACACTTTGATTAGGACTTAACACTTCACCTATCCCATTGCTTCTTCCATACTTGCCATGATAATCAGATCCACCGGTCATGAATAGCTCATATTTCTCACACAAATATTCAATTTTATAATGATCTTCATCGGTATGATCAGGATGATTACGCTCAATCCCTCTTAATCCAACTTCAATTAACTCCGGAATCATTTCATAGGAATCTAGCTGACCTGGATGTGCCACAACCGCTATTCCACCATCAGCATTGATCGCCTTCACAGCTTCGAAAGCGTCTACATAGACAATATCTCCTGAAGCTGGTCCCATTCCTTTAAATAGAGATTTATAGAGATTGTGATAAAGTGGTGACATATAGTGTGCCTCGGTTAAATGAGCCATTATATGTTGCTTATACACAACCCCACTTCGTGAGGCTGTTTGTAAAACTGCGTCTCTATTAATCTTGTAGCCAACTCTTGCAATCTCTTCAAGCTGACCTAAAGAATGACGATGCCGCCTATCTAGAAGATCATTGCAAAGCTTTTTAATATTGGGTGCTTCTAGTCTGTAATGATAGCCTAGAATATGGACTTTTCGATTCCTCTTAAAATCAAATGCGGAGATTTCAATTCCAGGTATGACTACTATTCCATATTCCTTCCCACACTTTATTGCTTCATGTTGACCACTGACAGTATCATGGTCAACAATGCTAATATGAGTCACATCTTTTTCTTTTGCTTGCCTCATTAAAGCTTGAATGGAATCAGATCCATCGGAATAATGACTATGGACGTGCAAATCAGCCCTCATTTAAGGGATTCACCTCTTTTCAATTTTCCTTTCTTGCATGTCATACACTTTGTCGCAAAGCCCTTCCATAAACTCTAAGTCATGAAAGATACCGATCAAGGTTGTCCCATCGCTTTTAAGCTTTTCGATCATTTCTCTCACTTTAATTTTTGAAGAATCATCAAGGCTTGCGGTCGGTTCATCTAATAGAAGCAACCTTGGCTTCTTCACAGCAGCCATCGCAATGTTGAGCCGCAGCTTTTCTCCCCCAGAAAACGTGTTTGGATAGGCATCCCATAGTGTACGATCAAGCTCAAAATGTTGCAGCACCTTCACAGCTTCCTCATTTGCTTCCACTTCATCCTTGCCCATTTCTAGCAAAGATTGAACAACAAGTTGTAGGCAAGTCGTTCGTGGTACAACGTGTAAAAATTGAGACACATACCCCATTTCATGCTTTCGCAAATAGATCATCTCGCGTTCGGTTGCTTTCATTAAATCAATCAATCCGAACTTCTCAGAATGATAGATCATGCTGCCGCGATCTGGTAAATATGTACGATAAATGCTTTTTAAAATGGTGGATTTTCCGCTGCCACTCTTCCCAATGATTCCAACAAATTCTCCTTCTTCAACAGAAAATGATAGCTTGCTGATTGCATCTATTTTTTTCCCTAAATAGGAGATAGCAAATGATTTCCCGAAATTTTCAATTGTTAGAACCTTCACCTTCTATCTCACTTCCTCTGCAAATACATTTGTTCGATAGTTCGTTTGAGTCATTAATTTTCCATTTACCATTGTCTTCGTAATCATTGGATAACCATCTTCAAGCCTTTCAATGACAATGATGTCCGCTTTTTTCCCAGACATAATCGAACCAATATCCCGATCCATATTAACTGCTTGTGCCGGGTGAAGTGTGACCATTTTGAACGTTTTTACTAAATCTTGTCCATGTTTCTCATGTAATGTAAACACTGCATGTAATAAAGCAGAAGGATAATAATCACTGCAAATTATATCTGCACAATCATTCGTAATTGCCTCGATTGCCGAAAGATTCCCAGAATGAGAGCCTCCAAGAATGATGTTTGGAGCACCGACAATCGTTTTTAGCCCTTTATCTCTTGCGGCTTTTGCTACGTCAAGTGTGATTGGAAACTCACTAATACTTGTTCCAATCGCCTTAACAAAGTCAAGTTTTTGTAGATGATCATCATCATGGGAGGCAACTGCAATTCCTCGTTCTCTTGCAAAATCTGCAATTTCCTTCATTTGCTTTTCTGACATGACGATGCTATTTTGGCGATCAGAAATGATTGAGTCTAGCTCTTCATTTGATACATCACGATATCCACGCAATGTGTCTCGATAGACTTCTAAGCTGCGATATTGTCCCTGACCAGGAGTATGATCCATAAAGGATAATAGGTGCACCTTGCCATCCGCAATATTATTCAGCAAGCGGTTAATTTCATTAAGATTATCGATTTCAAACCGAGCATGAAGTCGGTGACGAATTAAGTGGGGCTTGTTATGAATTTTATAAATCGCGTCCACTATTTTTTGAACGTTCTCAGGAATTCTCATTGGTTTATGGCTAAATACATCTTCACGATAGAAGGATAGAGAATGAAATATTGTCGTAATTCCATTGCCTATTAACATTTTTTCTGCTTCTCTTAAACTAACATCAACATCAATAAGTGCAGTTGGTCTTGGTGATACAATTCCCTCAATAAAATCTGAGTGAATGTCTATAAATCCTGGAGCAATATAACCGCCATTCGCATCAATTAACTCTGCCTGGGGATATAAAAATATTTCTTCTTCATCTATGATCCTATTAATTCTATCTTCTTCAACAACTACTGCTGATGCAGGTAAAATTTCTGTTTCTGTAACAACTTTTCCATTGTGAATAATAAACATATTACCGCCTCCTTATAACAATGAGTAAACAAGCTGTTGTGTGTATTCGTGCTGAGGATCTTCAAATAATTGATCCGTTAACCCTTCTTCAATGATCGATCCATTTAACATAACGACTGAGCGATCACATAACATTTTGATAACAGCTAAATCATGGGATACAACAAGCATGCTAATACCTAGCTCCCTTTGAATCTGTTTAATTAGATCAAGCACGTTTGCCTGCACAGATAAATCAAGTCCTGTGGTGATCTCGTCTAAAAAAAGAATCGGTGGATTATTCGCTAATGCCTTTGCTATTTGCACACGCTGTTGCATTCCACCAGAAAAGTTACGGGGAGCATCCTTCATGCGATCAAGAGGGATTTTTACATGCTCTAGTAAATCTGACCCTGTTCCTACTATTTTGCCAACATGACGTTCACCTGCAGCAATTGCTTTTTCTGCAATATTGCTGATTGATGCTAAATCCATCTTTAATCCTCGAACTGGATTTTGGTACACCATTCCATATTGATGGTTACGAATTGCTCGTTTCTGCTGTGAGGAAATATCCATGATATTGATCCCCTTCCAACGGTCAGTATCCAAATATACCTCTCCTGCTGTCACATCTGTGTCATAGTATAGCGCCTGCATTAAGGTCGATTTCCCACTGCCACTCTCTCCTACGATCCCTACTATTTCACCAGCATATAAATCAAAGGATACATCCTGTATTGCATATACTGTTTTACACTTAGGACAGTAATTTTTTTCAAGATACCTGCTCGATGCATCACTGCAGCTTACACAGCCAGTGCCGTATTGCTTATGTAGGTTACGTGCAGATAATAACGGAAGTTCATGCATAGCTTTTCTTCACCTCCACTCCTTCTGGATGGTTTAGTCTATCTAAACAATTGCTCGTATCATTGCATTGATAAACCGTCTCTGCTGTTTGATCATCTAATAATTCATCTAGAAAAACATTATTAGCCCCACAAAGTCGACATTGTTTATTTTCAAATGATTCAACTGAAAACGGATAGTCATCAAATGCTAAAGATTGAACAGTCGTATAAGGAGGAACCGCATAAATCTTTTTCTCTCTACCAGCTCCTAGCAAGATTAAAGCTTCTGAGTGATTCATTTTCGGATTATCAAAACGCGGGATTGGGCTAGGAGCCATTACATAGCGTTCGTTTACATATACAGGATGGTCAGCACCGGTTGCTGTCATCCCATATTTCATGATTTGTTCAAATAACAGGAGCCATGCACCACTATACTCCTCCTCTGCATGTAAGAGTTTCGTCTTTGCTTCCCGAGCCTCTACAGCACGCAACGGCTCTGGTGTTGGAACTTGAAGGACTAGAATTTGATCTTTTGAAAGTGGTACTTCTGGAATACGATGTCGAGATTGGATAATTGTAGCCTCTTCCACTCGGTCTGTTAGTTCAACACCCGTTGTCATCTGTACAAGCTTTTTTATACTAACCGCATTGACAGATTCATCGGCACCTTGATCAATTACTTTCAATGTGTCTTCTTTTCCAATCAAGGATAACGTTATTTGTAATCCACCTGTCCCCCAACCACGTCCTATTGGCATCTCCCTTGATGCAAAGGGAACTTGATACCCAGGGATAGCAATAGCCTTCAATATCGCACGTCTGATTTCTTTTTTTGATCCTTCATCAAAAAATGCAAAATGATGTTCAAACTTCACGGTCTCCCTCTCCTTTCACCTTTCGAGCACGATCAAGCTTCGATTGAAATGTTACATAATGCGGCAGTTTCAAGTGAGATATAAATCCATTTGATTCAACTGAATCGACATGCAATAATACAAACTCTTCATCATGTGTAGGGAAGTCAACTTCAGGGTGCTCTAAACACTGATCGAGAATGCTCATTGCGATTGCTTTTGTTTCATTTTGTCCATAACAAATGCCATATCCAACTTCAAATTGAAGTGTCTGTTCACCAGTCTCATCGTTCTTATGAATTGGAACAAACGACTCAACTTCAGTCATTTTCACTTCACCGATGTAGTAATCTTCCTCATTGCTTGAAAGTTTTTCAGTCGGATGGGGTAAGTGGATTGGAATGTTTCCAACTCGTAGCTCACCAACAGTTGGATGCACTTGACCATACCCTCTAAGAGATGCATATCCTAGTGAAATAACCGCACCCGTTTGTCCCCTAGTCAGTGTTTGCAATCGCGCACTTCTTGGTGCAGGGAAAACAATGCTGCGCTTTGTCAAATCAAACGGCTCTTCATTATTTCTGTTGTAGGTAGGAAATAACCCTTCTTGCCGCAAATAATCCACCACTTTTGGGTAATGCTCAAGCTGCTCCTTACTTTTTAAGGAGGAAAAATGGCTTTCATATTTTTGCAACCATTCCAGATTCTTGGATAGTGATTCTGTAAGTAAATGAAAATCTAAAAGTCTATGTGTATAATCTGTTGTCATACCAAGCAATTGCCCACCAGGTATATCTTTGAAGCTTGCTGAAATTCTCCTTTCAACGAACATCTCGCTCGTCTCAACGACCTCACTATAGTAAAGCCTAGGTAGTGTAGAACGATGGGCTCTAAGAAGAAACACAGCCTCCTCCATATTTCCTCCAGCTTGCTTAACAGCTAACGCTGCTAAAAATGGAGCATACAAACTGCTTTCAGACATGACTTGATCAATTAATGGGCGCATTGTTGCTAATATTGTATTTACCTCAATTATTTCTAGGTGCTTCAACCTTTCATATTGAAGCTTCTCAATGGAAGCTTCTATTGCTTTTGTGCCTCCTTTTACAGCTACATAACCCATTGTCTACCCCCCAGTGCTGTGATTGCCGTTGTACGAGGAATTGCTGTAAGCTTTCCATGAGAATCTGTAAGAATAAGGTCAATCCCGAGTGGATATTCATCTATTCGTTCTTGACGTGCTTCCCATAATTCAATTGGAATATTTGTTATAATATTAACTTCCGATTCGATTCCTGGACCTGTTAGACGGATTTCTTTACCTGTTGTTAATTGCTCTACTTCAATTAGCAGAGTCGCAGATGCCTGTGGATCGAGCAATGTTCCTTTTTTGCACCGTTTAACTCTATCGATAAGGTCAGTCATCTCACTTTGATGCAATGCAATAATAAAGTCTGCTTCTTCGATTGAAGCTGGCTGAGCCAGAGTATAAGCTGTAATTTGTTTCGATCTATTTAAATGATCAGACCCTAACACATGGAAGGTTACTTCAGAATCAAGCAAAGTGATTAGCGTTATCCACATTGATTCTGATAATGGAGAATGACCAATCCCTTTGGATTGAACATCTAAATCAATAATTGTGCCTGGCCTAGACATAGAGGACAATATCTGCCTAAAAACCTGTTGGGTATCATGTACATAATCAATCTTCATTTTGACAACTCCTTTTCAATTGACATCCATCGTTTCAAAATCAACTTTTGTATGTAAGTTCATTGCTTGTTGTTGAATCTTCCTAGTGTTAAGCTCCCTTTCGGAATCTTCAAGTAAGGGCAACCATACTAGTGTTTCAGGAAGATTTGATCCGAATGATGCATCAATGATCGCTAGGTGTAGAGAAAGCTCATCTTCCATACCTGCTACGATTCCGATCCCGATATGACCATTGATGATTACTTTTGCTTCAGTTATAAGTACTTCTCCAATGTAAAAAAGCGAGTTTTGAGCAGTTTCTCTCATTTTGATCATTGTTAGCCCGTATCGTGGAGAAATGAATTCTTTCCATTCATACTTTGCCATGATCTCTTCCGCTAACCTCTTGGCAAGTTTTTGATCTCCATCGATAAGAATTCTCGTCCTTCTTCGCCTATTCATCCTCTTCACTCCCCTTTGCTCTTTCATCATAACTTGGCGCCAAGTCAATGAATGTTAAGGGTTTACTAACATTGTGTAAATCCATTTACTTCCTTTTTACAAAATCTAAACAACAAAAAAACCTCTACCCGTTTATGAAAGGGTAGAGGTTAGTTAACCGTTAAATCATATTTAAACTTATCACTTCGATATAAAATTTTCGTATATTCTAAAACCTTCTCAGTATTTGTATCAATGCAATTGCTTTCAACCATTAAAAGTGGAATATTCGTGTCAATTGCAAACATTTCTTGTTCATCCATGGTAGGGAATGTAACACTTAGCAACGCTGTACTACTCGTAAAATCTTCATAAAAATGTTTTCGGTAATATGCAAACATTGATTCAATATTCGGACCGTCGGATTTTATATTAGGGAAGGTTTGCTCCCTGACAAACGAACGGTGAATCGCGATCGGCTCCCCATTTAAGTGTCGAACCCTTGCTATTTGGTAGATCGATTCACTTCTATGTGCTTGCAATGCCTCATATATATTTTTTTGAAAAGGAATTTGTTCACATATTATATTCTGAGTATATAAAAGATGTCCTGCTTCCCTCATCTTATCTGTAAAGCTTTCCTTTCCAGTTAAGTGTAGCTTTATGGGAGTCGTTGTCTCCTTTAGATAACGACCTTTTCCTTTTTCAGCATATATAAAACCCCTTCGCTCAAGTTGAGTCAGTGCTTTCCGGACAGTCATGCGTGGAACATTATAATGATCCGCTAACTTGTTTTCCGAAGGAAGCTTTTCTCCAGGTAAAAGTTGCTGATTCATAATCATTTGGAGAATGTCGTCAATAATCCATGCTTCTTTCTCAGTTGACAATGGTATGCCTCCTCTGTACAAAGCAACTACCAGTACTTATTCTCTGTTATTCTACGTATTCCTGCTTCTTTAAGCAAAATAAGCTTTACTTAAGTATCTTTCAATACTCAAGTATCATTCGATTTCTTGAGCACGCTTAAATACTCAGCCCACGGTCCGACATTGTGCCGGTATCTCTCAGACAAAACGCGAACAATCTGAGAAAGGTGAGTTAAATCATGAACTGCCCATGTAGATACAAGTTCTTTTACTTTCACTGTACCAAACGCAGGATGGTATCCCTTATATTCAAGCTTTTCATCCACATCAAGCAATTGTATGAGCTTCCGTAAATTTTGAGTCCGCAACTCTTTAAATAAGTTAATCTCATCATTCATTTCTGTATTGCCTTTCTGTAAATGGGCAAATCGGTCAAAAGCGGGAAATGGTTTTTCTTCACCTTCAGCTAAAATGAACTCTAGTCTCGGCATCCAGTTCGTTCTTTCTGCTTCAATCATATGCTGAACTACTTCTACCGAGTTCCATGTTCCTTCTCCTTCATTGCTCAATAGCCATCCAGAGGACAATCCCATCAATAATGATTCTACTGTTTTAGGAGTACGCTCCAAAATTTCGATAGCCTCGTTCAATTGAAAAGTCATAGATTATTACCTCCCTCTCCACTTATAATTATCTATTATGATCAATCATTTTTCTATAAAAAGCAAAATTGCCTTACCGACAATCCTATATTACCAGATCGGTTAGCAATGTTGGCAAGACTCTCATACAAACCTTAAGAAATTGTGACTTCTGTAGAACTTTGATTAGAAAACGTTCTTCACTACAAAAAGAAACCAGAGTACTATGAATTATATTTGGAGTGAGTTCTAGAATATTCTTAACTATAAAAAAAGAGCAAACATTAAGGAAATGATTCCCAACTTGTTTGCTCTTTGCTTCTAATTTTCTACTGTTGTTACTTCAGAACCAATGATCAATCCAATTGTTCCACAAATGACTAATCCGATTACGATGGAGAACATGGCATACACTCCTTAATCATCTATTGTTGCTTTAAATGTACCATGTTTCACCCTTATCCTCTTTTGTGATTTATGAACATTTTGTTAATCATTTTCCAAACTTTATGACAAATATCATACAGTAGAAGATGATGTAAAAACATAACTTCACTCCTAACGTCTGTACTTGTTAGGTAGAATCTTTCTCCACCCAGAAGATAAACCTTCTTCTTTGCACAATAATCAACATGTTAACTCCACCTTTCATCAACGAATTTTTTACAATTAAAACATTTTATACATTGTAAACTGACGATTCTTGTTTTCCTCCATCAGTTTGGTTACGATTTCTTCACGATGCCATTCTTCACTTGTACGTGTACGCTTTTGAATCGTAATCGTTAAAAATAAAATATTGAGTGTCATAATCTCACCTCCCTTTAAAAAAATACGACTAATGTTCATTTTAGATTATCCTTGCTGGCGGACACTTTTTACAGGCAACGCTTCAACTCCATTGGAATAAAACACTTCCTCCAGGAATTTCAGCCGTTATTTTTCCTTTCGAAATCGCGCCTAACAGCTAATCTAATTAAGAGCCTTCATGCACCAATAATGATATCCAATAGTTTAAGAATTCTCTCAAACAAAAAACCGCAGGGAAAACCCGCTGCGGTAAAATTGGACACAAAAATGCCGCAGGGCACGATTCTCCCTACGGCATGGATTTAATAGGTGCAATTAAGTAAAGAAACCCATTCCAAAGTCGGTCGAATTCGTTTTGTAAAAATATTCATTTTTAAAAGTAATTGAAATGCTCTTGATCATGTTTTTCGACCTCCTTTTCGTTTAGATTCTTATTACATTGGTAAGTATAACCAAAATCAATACAGTTGTAAACACTTTTATTGCATTTATTTGAAAATAGGCAAAATCTAGCCTATAGAGCAAAATGACCCAATATAAACAATGAAAACTTATTTGTAAACATAACTTTTTGAAAATTAGACAAAAAGCTTCATAGTAATATAATAAGCTTCAATTCTTGTACTTATCTAATGCTCTATAAATGAAATCTTGCAATCTACATTTCTAATGCAGCTTCGAAAAACTCACCAAACAACTCTTCATCTGATGGTTTATCTTCTGGAATCGGTTTAGACACCCACGTGTAATTCATATAATGCTTAAGATTCACATTCTCTGAAATAATGTTTCCACCCCATGTTCCACAGCCGAGGCTTGATGTCATCGGCATTCCGTTCGTAAATGATCCTGCATTTGCTTTTGATTGTGGTTGACGAACCATAATTCTACTAACGGGAGCGGCTAACCCTAATCTATGGATATGGTCATCATTGTGTGAGTAAATCCCGCAAGAGTGGCCTTTTCCACCAACTTCATAAATTTGTTTCATCATATCAAGAGCATTCTCAAATTCACCTTCATATTTGTAGACTGCTAGTAATGTCGTCAATTTCTCTCCAGAGAAGAAATGTTCTTTTCCGATCCCATCGCCTATGACAATAATAAACTTTCGATCTTCCTGAATTGTAAACCCAGCCTGCTGAGCGAGTATTTGTGGTGCTATTGCGACTGTAGTCGGCAAGCGGTGCCCCTCCTCATCCCACATAACGGCCTTTAATTTTAACTTTTCTTCTTCATTTGCCAAGTATCCACCTATGTTCACTAGTTCTTCTACCGTTTCATCATAAACCTTGTCACTAATAATTAAGTTTCCATCCGCTGAACAGCCAGATCCATAATCCGATGTTTTACTTAACATTGTATTCATTGCGGCTTCTTTTACGTCTGCTGTCTCATCAATAATCATCGTTGAATTACCAGCACCCACTCCATACGCGGGAGTACCAGAACTGTATGCACTCTTGACCATATCTTTCCCACCAGTTGCAAGCACCATATCTGCCCTTGCCATTAGCGCTTTCGTCATTGGAATATTCACTTTAGTTAAACATTGCAGGAGATCGGCAGGTGCCCCTGCTTTTTCTAGTGCTTCTCGCATTAAACGTACTGTTTCAAAACTTGTGTTTTTGGAGCGTGGATGAGGTGAAAAAATAACTGCATCCCTTGCTTTAATTGCATAAATAGCCGTTCCAGCTGGTGTTAAATCAGGATTCGTTGTCGGAACAATTGACCCGATAATCCCAACAGGCTTTGCGTATTTGACAATACCTTTCTCTGGAATCTCCTCAATAGCTCCTACACTTTTTTGGCGAAGGGCATCTCTTAAAATTCCTCTAATTTTTATTCTTTTCCCCATTCGGCTAACATAATCTCCTAAGCCACTCTCTTCAATTCCCATGTTCACTAATTTGGTGAACGTTTCCTTGTTCGCAACTGCCCATGCAACCGCCTGACATAAGCGATCTAATTGCTCTTGACTATAATTCTCGATTTCTACCATTGCTTTTCTTGCTCGTTCAAATGCCAAATCTAGTTCCTGTTGTTGCTCTTCAGTCAGTTCCTTCTCTTTGCTAATGGGTTTTGTAGACAATGTGAATCCTCCTCGTTCCAGTTCTTTTTTTATTGGATCGAATCCATCTCTTCACTTCAAATAGATCTCTTTTGGGTTCATAGCCTTAAGCCGTTACATGAGTGACTTTTTTACCCGGTGAATAAATATCCATTATATTCCAATGACCATCCGTTGGAACTGGATTATTTAACATCGCTACATCAATAACCACAGGTTTATTGCTATTGATTGCTTTTTCTAATGCTGGTTTAAATTCTTCAGCGCTGTTAATTTTCACTCCTTCTATCCCATATGCTTTTGCAATTTGTGCATAATCCGGAGAATAAGGTTCACCCTCTTTATGAAACAGTGTTCCAAAAGTAGTTCCAAAATGCGCTTTTTGCAATCCGGCAATCGTCCCAAAAGCAAAGTTATTCATAATCACCCATACAACTGGAATATTTTCTTCTGCTGCAGTAGCAAGCACCGACGGGTTTTGTCCAAATCCGCCATCTCCAACTAAGGACACTACAACCTTCTCTGGCTCAGCAATCTTTGCCCCTAGTGCTGCAGGTGCACCAAAGCCCATCGTTGCATAGCCGCCAGGAGTTAGTATTGTACCCGCTTCATAGATTGGGAACTGTTGCCCAACTCCATTTTTATTCCAGCCAACATCTGTCGTGATAATAGCATCCTTAGGTAATACTTCTCGTACCTCTTCAACGATTCGTTGTGGCATCATCGGGAAGCAATTATCTTCTACAAACTTACGGTTTGCTTCTTTAAACTGAATTCTGTTTTTCTTAATCTCATCCTTCAATGTCTCGATCTTTTCCCGCTTCACACCATTTGGAAAAAGTTCATTTGCAACAGTATTTAAAGTTTTCAAAGCTTGTTTTAGATCAGCTACGACTCCAATTTCTACAGGAAAATTTCTTCCGATTTCATTTGGGTCAATATCGACTTGAATCAATTTCGTGTCTTCATAATTAAACGTATATTCTGGTTCCCATGAACTACTGTCTGCTTCCGCAAAGCGTGTACCGAGTCCCAAAATATAATCCGCTTCTCTCGTTTGATCATTGATAAACTTTGTACCCCAAAAACCAGTCATACCTAAAGTTAGAGGGTGAACATCTGATACAGCTCCTTTGCCCATTAATGAATAGGCAACTGGCATATTTAGTATATCTACCAACTCTCTTAATTCGTCTGCAGCATTAGCTAGCATAATCCCACCGCCAACATAAAATAGCGGTCTTTTAGCATCTGCTAGTTCTAAAATGATCTTTTTAGCTGTCTCACGATCGATTGTTGGTTTATGAAGCGTTTTTGCGTTGCGCCTTTGCTTATCAAAAAATGATGTATCAATCTCCATAGAGAAAATATCCATCGGTACTGAAACCAATACAGGGCCAGGATTACCGCTTTCAGCTAGATTAAATGCTTTTTCAAGAATTTCTGGAAATAAATGTGCGCTATCTACACGCCACGCTCTTTTAACAAATGGACGGAAAATTTCATACTGAGTCGCATCACCATGTAAATTTACCTCTTGATGTGGGTGCTTCCCATAGTAATGAGTCGGGACATCACCAGCAATTACTACCATTGGAATCGAGTCTAAAGCTGCGTTTGCAACACCTGTTGCTGCATTTGTTAATCCAGGTCCTAGATGACTCAAAACGACTGATGTCTTCTTTTTTACTCTTGCATACCCATCGGCGATGTGAGCTGCAATCTGTTCATGCCTAACATTAATAAATCGAATTGAACTTTTTTCAAGTTCAGAGAGTACAGCAATATTGGTGTGACCACATAAACCAAAAATATGCTCTACTCCTCTTTCTTCAAGATATTGTACCAGTTGATTTGAAATTAACTTTTTCACCCTTTATTCCCCCTTAAAATCGATAAGTATTTTGCCATATTGACCCGAAGTTGCATAAACATATGCAGTTTCATAATCATTTAATGGAAAAACCTTTGAGATAATAGATGTGACATTAAAGCTTTCATCCATTAAATATTCTAAGCATTTCGAGAAATCTTCTGGAAAATTATAAATAATTGAACCTTGTATTGTGATCTCATTCCTTACAATTTGAACAATAGGTAAAGTTGCTTCAGGAGTTAATCCAATTAAGATCACTGATCCACCTTGTTTTACAATTCGTACCGATTGTTCCACAGCCTGCTTGACTCCTGCAGCTTCGACAACCACATCAAATTTTTTATCCTCTACTTCACTAGGGAGCATGATTGTGGAACCAAAAGTCCCCTTTACTTTTTCTAACTTCGACTGATTAATATCAATTGCGGTAACTTTTGCCCCTAAGAAGGTAGCAAGCGAGATCGCCAGCATCCCTTCGGTTCCACATCCAATGATTGCAACATTTGTATCCTTTGTAATTACAGCCTTTTCAAACGCATGAGTTATGACAGCCAACGGTTCAATTAATACCGCTTTTTCATCTGGCAACTCTTCTGGAACTCTCAATACATACTTCGAAGAAATCTGAATTTCTTCTGCAAAAATTCCATCAACATTTACACCTAAAGATTCTTTGTAAAGGCAGATGTTTCGATTCCCTTCTAAACAATTTTCACAATCTCCACAAAAAGTATTTGGCGTAATTACAACTTTTGAACCAATCTTAAGAGAAACATGCTCACCAACTCCTGTCACTCTGCCTACCAATTCGTGACCAGGACAAATTGGATATTTTGCGTGAGCGATTTTCCCTTTATACACTCCAACGTCTGAACCACATATTCCACCAAATATAAGCTTAACTCTAACCTCATCAGCTTTTAATGGGGATTCTAAGCGCAATTGTTTCAGCTCTAGTTCTCCTGGTTTATTCAAATATAACCCTAACATGATAAAACACCCCATAGTCTAAGTTAGAACGATCTCATTTATACCATCATTATTCATGCAAATTCTATCATTAAGCTATGCTTTATTTTGATTTTGCTCTTATTCTATTGAATTTTAATTGTATCGATCTAATTTTGTGTTGTACTTACTACTATCATTGTACTCTAGATACTCTTTGGCAGTTTCTAAACATTTTCTTGCAAACTGTTCATATCCTAATTCTTTTACTCTCTTTAAATTTGGGATTTCTAATGAACAGGGGATTTCTGTTGGAATGCTATTAATGATTGCATCTATATTGATTCCGCCTTCACCAACATACAGCCTTTCCTCCCTTAACGTCCGTATCATTTCTTCTTCAGTTAAAGGGTGTTCTGCTGGTGCATCACATAAGTGAAAATACCGAAAGTACTCATTTGGTATTTTCTGCAAATCTTCTATGCGGTCACCTGATCGATGAAAGTGATGTGTATCAATCATCAGCCCTGAATTGCTTCTATTGGCAGCGTTCAGAATCTCCATTGTCGATGATAGATCCTTTACACTTGCTATTGGCACAAACTCAAGCTCAACGGTTAGTTCATATGGTTTTGCTAAATCACATATTTCTGCAAACATTTCAATGGCATAATTACGGTCATCGACCCATATGCTACTTAAAACATGTTTACCACCTAGCTCAGCAGCTACTTCAAATGCAGGCAAGTAACTCTTAGGATTCATACCAGCAAAGATTTTTGCTAATTCAATATCCAAGAGTTTAATCCCTGTGTCTCGAAGTGCATGTTTTGTTTCTTTCATCATGGGTTTATTCTTTGCTAGATCGTAATTTGGTTCACCTGGAAGTCCCATATATATAGGCCTTAGACCAACATAATCATAGCCCGCTTTATCTGCGATATAGATAAATTCCGGTGGGCTACAATCAAGTGCCGTTAAATGAGCAATAGAAAATTCTCTTTGCATCGCCTAACCTCCTCAGTATATATGAAAGAACTCAATCTTGATCAAGTGCTTTCTATTTTTTTCTGACTAGAAACTTTTGCATGTAATTTTTTTGCCGTACCAGCTTTAAGTAAGTAGCTGCCACCTTTTTCGTCAAGCGAATTCATCATTTCTCTGGAGGTAGTGATTAGGCTTTCTAAGTCAATTCCAGTATTAACGCCGACCTCGTGAAAAGCATGCACCAAATCCTCTGTTGCAACATTCCCTGTAGCACCTGGTAAATAAGGACATCCACCTAATCCACCAATCGAGCTATCAAAATGAATGACTCCCTGTTGCAAAGCCGCGATTGCATTCGCAATTGCAAGCCCACGAGTATTGTGAAGGTGTAAAGTAAAAAGAATAGATGGAAAATCTCTTTTTAATTTCCCAATTAATGTATACGTTTGAAGCGGATTGGCACTACCTGTTGAGTCTGCAAGTGAGATTTCATTAATCCCCATCTCACGATATCTCAATATAATCTCAGAAAGCCTAGCATAAGGAACTTTTCCTTCAAATGGACAGCCGAACGCAACTGAAATCGAGCCTCCAACTTCCACCTTTTCTTGTTGAGCTAGTTCAATAATCGCTTGAAATCCGCCTTGTGCTTCCTTTGTTGTGCAATTCGCATTAGATAAACTGTGAGAATCTGTAGCTGATAACATTAATTTGAACTTTCTTATTCCAGCATCAATCGCTCTCTCAGCTCCTCTTACATTCGGGACCAATGCTCTAAACTTTACCCCATCAATATCTTTGCATCCTTTTACAACCTCTGCAGCATCTTTTAATTGAGGGATTGCTTGCGGATGAACAAAGGATGTTAACTCTATGCTCTTCACACCCGTTTTTATAATCGCTTTAATATAAGCGATTTTATCTTCAGTCGGGATCCATTTATCATAGATTGCTTGAAAACCATCCCTAGGAGCAACTTCACAAATTTCCGCTTTTGCAGGCAAATGCAATAAATTTTCCATTAAAACACCCCTTCAAAAAGATTTGGTTCATGCCATATCATTAAGATCATTTTACGAACCAAATCGTATGATAGATTATTATTCTCATAAATCACCCTTCAGAAAAATTATATCGATCTAATTTTAAATAAAAAAATAAAGCCAACTAATCATTCATAAGTAAAGTAAGCGCTATCATTAGCATACATGAATGTTTAGAAATTTGCAATTACTTTACTGATTTTTCTTAATTTATAGACGATTACTCGAAGAGTTAGTATTATAAAGGTGGATCGTTCTAAAGTTTGCGTTTTTTCACACATATACATTTCTAAAGGTTTTAAGGTGAATGGATCAAGCTTTTCAAGCGGGGTTTATCACCTTTTTAATAGGAGGAGTTACTTCATGGTTCGTTTTTATATATATTTCGCTTTAATTGCCTTGTTTTTAGTTTCAAATTTTATACCTTTCTCATTCATTTCTTATTTAATTGGAATTCTTGCTCTATGTGCAATTCTTCTATCGCTCTTTCATGCAAAAGGATTATACCTTTATTCTGGAATCATCTTTTTAACAACAGGTTTCGCTTTATTTATTTTTAACGTGATTAATGAGAACTTAGCCTTTTTTGATCTCTTTATCTATTTTGATTCAATGCTAGGCATTCTCTCATTTTTCGTCGTACTCCCTTTTATTCATTCTCTTATTCGAATAGGGAAGTATGATATTCAATTAAGGTCCCTATTACAATATCGGGTAAACAATATCAATCAATTGTATAGAAAGAGTTTTTTTGTTACTCATATTCTAGGATTGTTCTTAAACATCGCAACAATTCCGATTATGAAAAACACGATGATGGGTATGTTTAAGCAAATACCAATAGAGTTAACTAATCGGTTTTTTTCACATAATCTGCTAAGGGCTTACACACTTTGTCTAATGTGGAATCCACTAGAAATCATGGTCATTACATCATTAGCATTAACGAATTCAAATTACTTCACATTGTTTCCAATCATTTTTTTAATCGTTTTATTATTCACTTCATTAGATTTGGTTCTATCAAAATATAGATATGCTACTAATAAATTGGATATAAAGCATGAAGAATACATCTCATTAATCAACATCTACAAGAAAATTACTGAGATGTTTATTCTACTTTTACTACTAGTCTTATCCATTTCGCTGTTACAACATTTAGTTAATATTGGTTTCCTCCTATCTTTTGTCATTGTAGCATTTCCATTTTCATTTGTATGGGCATTATACAAAGGAAGACATAAGCGATATTTAAGTATAGCTATGCCACAATGGTTCGAGAAAACGAAAGGACTTGCAAATTTTTTCTTTTTATTTTTATGTGCCGGTTTTTTTGTCGAAATGATCATGGAGGCTAACCTTCTTTTATTCTTACAACAATGGTTCTTACACTTTTCTGACCAAACGTTATCCTTCTATTTATTAATTGGTCTATATTTCTTAATTGCTTCATTCAGTGGATTCCATCCTCTTGTTTCTTTGACTTTACTAGGCGCACTATTAGATCCAATTTTACCTACTAGCACACCCATTACTTTATCGGCCGTCATGATTACATGTAGCTTAGCTTCTGTCATGTATAGCCCATTTAACTTGTCTGTATCAATATTAGCAGAACAATTAGGGATTAACCCGATGAAGATCAGTAAGTGGAATCTACTATTTGCTGCATCTTTAATGATCATTTGTATCTTCATTTCCTATACTTTAAGCTTGGTGATTTATTAAGAACATCTTTGATTATCCCTTTTGGAGTAAGTTTCCACGAGCATGAAGTGAGCAGCATCGTCGATGTCGCCACTGCTGGCTTCACCTGACACGGTTTTCTCGTTGGACAAGGAGTAACGAACCAAGTTCGTTTTAGGAAGGTCTACCAATACTCATTGATCATTTCGTAGAGCAGCCGATCTTTAGATGGAAAAATTCCACTTATTCAACCAGATAACAAACCTTTTATGTGAATAAATGGAAAGTTTTCAGCTTTTTTTATGGGGGCAGACTATTTCGACATCTTAAATCTGCTTATTTGCAATTTCTAGACTTTATCTTGCGAAAAACCTGTCATATTCCCGAAAATCTGTTTTTATCTAGCGTTTTTTTCTTTTTATTTTTTATCTGACAAGCTTTAATGCTTATAAACTTATAAATTCTTAAAAAGTAAAAAAAAGATCGTGATGTCCACGATCCTTTACGTTGTTTATGATGAACTTCGAACAACTAGTTCTGGCTGTAATATGATTCGTTGATTTGTTCGGTCATAATTGACAATTCTTTGATTTAATAGACTTGCTGCTTGAGATCCTATTAAGCGGGCATGAGATGAAATTGTCGTTAATGGAGGATTATAAAGAGGTGCTTCATTGTTATTATCAAAACCGACAACAGCAAACTCCCTTCCAGGCTCAATACTTGCACTATTTAATCCTAGCAAAACACCATTAGCAACAAGATCATTAAAACAAAACGCAGCAGTCGGACGGTCTTCTTGAAACAATACTTTTCGTAAAGCTTCCATGCCCCCATCTCTAGTTACTGGACTTTCTACAATTAGATTGTTATCACTTGCTATACCTGAATGCTTTAAGGCATTTTTATACCCATTACACCTTTCCTTCCAAGCTGAAGATTCAGCAGTTCCACCAAGAAACGCAATTCTACGATGACCACGCTGAATTAAATGGTTCACAGCCATCTGTGCTCCAACTGCATAGTCTACTCCAGCATAATCAGATGTAATCCCCTCAAGCTCCCTAACCGCTAAAACAAGTGGTATATCAATATTTTTGATTCGCTGAATACTCTCAACACTTGTTTTTGAAACAGGGCATAGAATAATACCACCTACTCGATGCTCTAGCATCCTAGAGATTAACTCCTGCTGTTTATGATCCGAGTCATAAGTGGTGCCTAAGAAAACTGTATAACCTGAATCCTCTAAGGTTTGATGGACACCTCTTAAAAACTCCGCATAAAAAGGGTTGGCTATGTCTGTTATAATGAGCCCCACAGTGGAAGATGACTGAGATCGCATATTTGCAGCAATTCGATCATAAACATAGCCTAGCTCCTTCATAGAATGAAGGACCTTATTTCTCGTTTTCTCAGCAATTTTCGGGCTTCCTCTGACAATCAATGAAGCTGTTGCCCGTGAAACTCCAGCATGGTCTGCAACATCCTGTAAGGTAACACGTTTTTTTTGATGTATCATTTGTCTATCACCAGCTAACAATAATTGGATTATATGTACTAAACTTTCTAAAATTCATCTACAAATTCTTATATAATCCCAATTATATGTAGTGATTGCATGTTATGTCAACCGCCCATCAAATCGACCAGGAATAATGAAAGCTGCGGTATAAAGGTAAGGAATAATAACGTTATTATCATTGCAATAAAAAATGGTATAGTTGCTTTAGCAATTGCTCCGACAGATAACCCCGAAATTCCAGAGCCGACGAATAAGTTCACACCTAGTGGTGGGGTAATGAACCCAATTGCTAAGTTGACAACCATAATTAAGCCAAAATGAATTGGATCGACTTCAATACCAATTGCAATTGGCAATAGCAATGGAGTTAAAATAATGATTGCAGCCACTGTATCCATAAAGCAACCAACTATTAGTAATAGTACTGTAATTAAAAGCAAGATAACGATTTTATTATCAGAAATCGATAGTAGCCCTTCCGTTATTTGTCTCGGAATTTGTTCTACAGTTAAAACTCTTCCAAAAGCCGTTGCCGTTCCGACTATTAACATAATCGTTGCCGTCGTGATCCCTGAATCAATTAGTAATCTAGGAAGATCTTTTATTTTCAACTCGCGGTATAAAAATAACCCTGCCACTAATCCATAGACTACTGCAATTGCGGCTGCTTCAGTTGGCGTAAACGCCCCTCCATAAATACCACCGAGAATAATAATCGGAACTAATAATGCCCATTTTGCATCCCATGCCGCTTTCAAAAATTCACGAAATGTGCTTTTTCCAAGTCCTTTATAGCCTTGCTTTTTAGAATAAATGTACGCCCAAATCATTAGGGCGATACCTACCAATATCCCTGGAATTATCCCGGAGATAAATAACTTTCCAATTGATTGACTTCCAACTACCCCATACATAACCATAGGAATACTTGGTGGAATGATTACTCCTATGGACCCAGCAGCACAGACAACTGCTGTCGCAAATTTTTTATCGTATCCAACCTTCACCATCGCAGGAATCATAATCCCCCCGACAGCTGCTACTGTTGCAGGACCAGACCCTGAAATTGCCGCAAAGAACATGCAGGTAATAATCGCAGCCATCGCGATCCCACCTGTTCGATCCCCGACTATCGTATTCGCCACTTTGAAAAGACGATCAGAAAGTCCGCCCTTTCCCATAATCTCACCAGCAAGGATAAAGAAAGGGACCGCCAATAGAGGGAAAGAGTCTACAGAAGTAATCAGGCCTTGTGCTAAAAACTCTAATGGTACTGAACCTGTATATATAATTGTTATTAATGTAGCTAGTCCAATTGAGATTCCAATTGGTACACTAAGGAATAAAAACAATGCTAAACTACCAAATAACACGAATGAAGTCATTACATATCCACATCTCCTCTTAACTAACTAAAATTAATTTTTATTATTGAGTAGCACCCTTTCCTCCTCCTAGTTTTTTGCATTGCATAAAGATTTGTTGACTGAGTCGAATAGAAGTCAGTCCCATCCCGACCGGACCAGCTAAATATACAAATCCTATTGGAATATTAAGTGCAGGTGTTTGCTGTCCCCATGTTAAAAGCTTCATTGTAATTTCAAAACCATATATAACTGCAAATAAGGAAAAAGCTAAGAATAGAAGATTTCCAATAATTCCAACGATCACTTGTCCCTTTTCCTTTAGCGCTAAGAAAATAACCTCTACTCTCATATGTCTTTGCTTTTTTACAGCATAGCTAATCCCTAAAAAGATTAACCAAATAAAGCAATATCTTGCTAACTCTTCAGACCATGACAATGAACTATCCATGACATACCTCATAAACACTTGAGTCGAGGTAACCACAACCATGATGGCTGAAAAAAAAGCGATTAATACTTCTTCAAAATGTTCATCTAGCCACTTTAAACCTCCCAAAACCTTCACCACCTCTATTACTTTCGTTAAGAAATTACTAAAACTCTTATCCTTACATTCTTTCAATAACTATGTAGAGATATAGTAAGGGAGAAAATCTCCCTTACTTTTAACGTAATTTATCAATCTCACTTAATAACTCATCAACTAACTCTTTGCCCAAACTTTCTGAAAATTTATCATATACAGTACCGACCTTTTCAAAGAAGGCTGCATTCTCTGCATCCGTTAATTCCGTAACTATCATGCCGTGATCTGTTAAAATTTTATAACCATCTTCGTCTTCTTGTTGATTTAATTGTCGTTGATAGTCTTTTGCTTCATCTGCTGCTTCTCTTACTGCTTGTTTTTCTTCATCAGATAGTCCATCCCAAAATGCTTTACTAAGTAAAAATGGGCTCGAGTTGTATACATGTCCCGTCTTCGTTAAGTATTGTTGTACTTCATAAAATTTATTCCCTGTCACATTTCCAACAGGATTTTCCTGAGCATCAACTACCCCTTGTTGTAACCCTGAGAAAAGCTCAGTAAATGCCATTGGAGTTGGGTTTCCACCTAGTGTTGACCATATGCTCATGTGTAAATCATTTTCTAAAGTACGAATTTTTAATCCAGCTACATCTTCAGGTGTTCTTACTTCTCTTACATCATTCGTTAAATGCCTAAATCCATTTTCCCAATAATTTAACCCTATTACATTTTGGCTTTCCAACTCATCTAATATCTTCGTTCCAAAATCACCATCTAAAATTTCATAGGCAATATCTGAGGTTGGAAATAAAAAAGGAAGGTCAAATATATTAAATGACGGCACAAACTGTGCGATCGGGCCCGTCGACATTGTTGTTCCCTGAATAGAATCAAATTGTAAGGATTCAAAAACCTCACGATCACCACCTAATTGACCATTAGGATAAACTTCAGCTTTAATTGAACCATTTGTTTTCTCTTCAACTAGCTCACCAAATTTCACTAAGCCTTTCGTCAATGAACGATCATCAGCTGTTACAACTGCTAATTTCATCACTTTTTCTGAGCCTTGGCTTTCTCCTTCTATACTTCCACTGTCGTTGCTTGCTGTATCTCCACTACAGGCACTTAAAAATAATAAACACAATACTGCAAATAATACCTTTTTCATTACATACACCCCTTATTTTAATTGTTTCAATAACCTAAAAAGATAACGCTTACATTTCAGTACTTCAAAATAGTTCTCAAAAAGTAGAATACAATTATGATATACCATAAATGACGAGTGATATTTGTAGACAGCGCTTACAATTAAATAAGAAAAATAAATGGACTTGTTATCCTCCTTACACATGAATTGAATCGATCTAATTTCTTAATAGAGTAATGAATTAATAATCTTTAAAAAGAGTATATAATAAATTAGATCGATAAAACAAGTATAAATTTATATAATTCTAAATTATCTATATTTAATTAATATACATAAGTACTTTTAAAGTAGGTATTAAGGACTAAATAAATAATTTTTCTCACAAAATAAGTATGAAACTCTTCTAATTTCAATCGATCTAATTTTAATAATGCTCTTTTATATTCTAGTTCCTTTATTATTATTACAAAGGAAAGCCTGTAGAGCACATTGCCCTACAGGCTGTTGATTACATTATTGTCCTAACGCGAATTTTAAATCGTCTATTAAGTCTTCTGCATCTTCTAATCCTACTGAGATTCGAACCAGGCCATCTGTAATCCCTAATTCTGCACGTCTTTCAGCTGGAATGGAAGCATGTGTCATACGTGCTGGAACTGAGATTAAGCTTTCAACCGCTCCTAAACTTTCTGCCAATGTAAAATACTTCACTTTACTTAGCAGCTCATCTGCTTTGGCTTGACTTCCTACATCAAAGGAAACCATTCCGCCAAATCCCCCAGCTTGCTTTTTCGCAAGTGCATGATTTGGGTGTGTTTCCAATCCTGGATAATAGATCTTTTCAATTGCTGGATGAGATTGTAAAAATTCAACAATCGCTTTCGTATTACTTTCCGTTTCCTCCATACGAACTCCAAGTGTCTTAATTCCACGCATTAATAACCATGAATCCTGCGGTCCTAGTACGCCCCCTGTAGAGTTTTGAACAAAGTGGAGTTGTTCGGCAAGTTCTGTAGAGTTTACAACAACTAGCCCTGCAACAACGTCGCTATGTCCCCCAAGGTATTTTGTTGCACTATGAAGCACTATATCAGCACCAAGCTCGATTGGATTTTGCCAATATGGAGTTGAGAATGTATTATCGACTACAGTTAAGAGCTTATGCTTCTTTGCAATGGTCGCTACACCTGCTACATCCGTTATCTTTAACAATGGATTCGTCGGTGTTTCAATAAAGATTGCTTTCGTGTTAGGCTGGATATTTTCTTCAATCTTGCTTATATCACTCGTATCCACAAATGTCGATTCAATTCCAAATCGATTTAATACTTTTGACATGACTCGATATGTACCACCGTACACATCGTCCGTTAAAACGACATGATCCCCACTATCTAAGAGCATCATAACGGCTGTAATAGCAGCCATTCCAGAGCCAAAGGCAAAGCCTGCCTTTCCTCCCTCTAAATCTGCGATCAAAACTTCGAGGGCATGACGTGTTGGGTTACCCGTACGAGAATATTCAAACCCTTTAAAGTTGCCAACACCGTCTTGCTTATATGTGCTTACTTGATAAATCGGAGTAGACACTGCACCTGTGCTTTCATCTCCAAAAATTCCACCATGAATCAATTTAGTTTTTCTACGCAATTAAATCCCTCCTTCAAAGATTTTTTTACTTAAATAACGCTCGCTTCCATCAGGAAATACGACAACGATATTCATTCCGTCTTCCGCTATTTCCGCCTCTTTAAGCGCTGCATGTAATGCCGCTCCCGATGAGCTACCAACGAGCAAGCCTTCCTGTTTCGCCAATTGTTGTACACGAGTAAATGCATCCACATCATCAATCGTATGAATGCTATCAAAATAAGTACTGTCCATGTAATCAGGCAAGAATTCCATTCCAATGCCTTCTGTTTTATGAGGTCCAGGTTCTCCACCATTCAAGATCGATCCTTCTGGTTCAACAATGACTGTCTTGACCGATTCCTTTTGCTCTTTTAAGAAACGTGCTGTCCCCATGAAAGTACCACCTGTACCTGCACCTGAAACAAAAACATCGATATTCCCTTCAAGTTGCTCCCATAGTTCTGGGCCTAATGTTTTGTAGTACGTCTCTGGATTGGAGGGATTGCCAAATTGCTGCGGGCAGTAAGAGTTTGGAATTTCATTAAGCAGCGATTTTGCTTTTGCAATTGCACCAATCATGCCTTCACTAGTTGGGGTGTGGACGATTTTCGCACCAAGGGCCTTCATAATTTCTTGCTTCTCAATACTGAATTTTTCTGGCATACACACAACAACATTGACATTATATTTTAACGCAGCTAATGCAAGGCCAATCCCAGTGTTGCCTGCTGTAGGTTCAATTACTGTTCCACCAGGTTTCAATTGCCCTGAAGCAATTGCGGCTTGAATTAACTCTTGCCCTAGTCGATCTTTTACACTTCCACCGGGGTTCATATATTCAAGTTTGGCTAAAAGTCGAACTCCTTTTGGCAGAGAAAAGGTCGATAATTCGACAACTGGCGTATGACCAATTAGCTCATGTACATTTCTATAAATACGCAAAAACTTCTCCACCTTTTAGCTTACTTTCAATGATGAAACAATTTTCATAACAAGTTGTGCTGAATGAATCGCAGCGGTTTCTAAAAATTGATCGAATGAGATATTCGATTCTTTTCCAGCAATATCTGATAACGATCGAATCACGACAAATGGTGTTTCATATTGGTGACATACTTGCGCAATAGCGGCAGCTTCCATTTCCACACATTGTAACTCATTGAATTTTCCACGGATAAAATCCACACGATCGGCATCATTCATAAATGAATCACCCGTTACAATCAGGCCATGAACAATGTTTGTACCTTCAATTTCTCGCGCACTCTTTTCAGCTACCTGAATCAGTTTTTCATTTGCAATAAATGCTGGAGGAAGTTGTGGCACTTGACCGTATTCATAGCCGAAAATCGTTACATCAACATCATGATGACGAACTTCACTTGAAATGACAACATCCCCAACATTTAATTCAGGATTCATCCCTCCAGCACTCCCTGTATTAATGACATAATCCGGTTTAAAACGATCCAAAAGAATGGATGTCGTCATTGCAGCATTTACTTTTCCGATTCCCGAACGTAGTAGAACTACCTCTACTCCGTCCATTATACCTGTCGTAAATTCACTGTTTGCGATAGTCGTTTGTTTAGCATCTGTAATTTTATCTCGTAAGATCGTCACTTCTTCTTCCATTGCTCCGATGATTGCTACTTTCATTCTTAAAACCTCTTCTCTATTTTTTTACCCCTTCCATAATCCATACAAAATCATTTACTTGCTGAAACGTTACTGTAAAATGATGTGCTTCCATCATTTCTCTTAGTACAGGAATCGTCGTATAATATTCTCTTTGTAGATCTTCTGCAAGATTATGAAATTCTTTTGCTTTTGCGTCTTGAATCGCTAGGTCATAAGCCTCTTTAGATTCATACATTGTATCCGCGAATACTATTTTACCACTTGATGCAAGGAGGTTTCCATAGACGCCAATTGCTTTTTCTTTCTCTTCATCCGTTAAATGGTGAAATGCGTACGTACTAACTATCGTATCGATTTTTCCTACATCGTCAAACTGGAGAAAATCTCCGTCAATGATTATCGCTTTTCCTTGTAATTTTTCATTCGCTTTATTCCGCATTGAAGTTGAAGGCTCAACACCAGTCACTTGATGACCCTTCTCTAGTAATTTTATTGTTAAGTTTCCTGTTCCTGGACCAAATTCTAAAACATTTCCAGTAGCACGACTAGCTACTTGATCTAATAATTGCTCATAATGTAAAAATACATCTTTATATTCAAGATCATGACCTGTTACAGTCTCATCGTACGTATCTGCCCACTCTTCAAACAACTCAATAAATTCTTTCCCCATTATGTTCACTCTCCGTATTAAGTTCATGTCTCATAATTCCTATGAGTATAGTATGAATTAAAACAAATCTTGTTCTCAATTTACCATAGGTTTCTCATTCTTTCAATCTTTAAAGCCTACTGTTCGTATAAGCCTTCCTTATTCTATTTTCCCATATTATAATAAGATGAAAAAGGTTGGTTTGACATGAAGTTACAATTAGAATTATTCGAAGATAAAATTGAATTCTTTGAGGCGTATAATATTCAATCACTCGAACAAAAGGTGAATGAAAAGATTGAAGAAAATAAAGCGTTGCTTCTCCATGTTCATCATGTTGCCCACCAGTGCATCATCAACGAACAAGGAAGACCGTATTTTACAGCCGTCGTTCATTTTAAACTGAAGAATAAATGATCATAGAGCAATAAAACGAATAACGAAATATGATTACTTTTTTCAAAAAATGTTGAGCTGAAATAGATCAGCTCAACATTTAACTAGCGTTAACATCTTGCACTTCTTCGACTTTTTCAGGTACCCATCCTTCATCGTTTACCCATTTCAAGTAAACATGGTAATTCTCCGTTTTGCTTTTATTCGACACCTTGCCTACGGCTCTTTTTTCCCCATTATTCCCTAAAAACCAAATCGTCATGTCAGACGACGAAATACCAGTTGCATAACGCAATGCTTTTTCTAGCTCTTGCCAATCAACATTCCCTTGTTGATAATCAGCAGAAGGTCCATCCGTTTGAATTGTACCTATCGGCTCCCAGTTTTGATTGGTAATCGTACGAATCACATTGCCATTTTCACCGCCTTCTACCACCACTTCCGATGAAGCAATGTCTTCTCGACTCATTGTATCAGGAGATGTTGTTTCCTCTTCATTTTGTCCAGAGTCTTCCGGTTCTGTTTCAATATCGGTTCCAGGGTTAGTTGCGCTTTCTTCGCCTTCATCAGCTATTTCTTCTTGTTCATCTGACGTATTAGGCTCTTCCTCCATAACAGCATTATTATTACTTCCACCGAAGAAAATCACATATACAACAATCATGATTAATACGAGCACGATCGCAATTAGACTATTTAAGATGATATTTGTTTTCTTACGCTTTACTCTTTTCCCATATCGAGATGGGCCATTAAATGAATCTTGCTTATCCAAACTTGTTCTCCTCCTTAGGCAACGAACAATAACTGAGAACATTCTATCATGTTTTTAAAAGAACATGAAGGAAAAGCAATTTAAAGCTTAATATCTATTGTGTCTCATCCATGTCAGATGTTTCAGTTCTATTGTCATAATTATATAAAGCTGTAACAAAGTCTGCGAACAAGGGGTTGATCCCCCCTTCACTTGCCTCCACGCCAAGATTAACAACAACAAGTGCATATTTCGGGTTCTTATATGGGAAATAGCCCGCAAACCATTTATTATGTAATTCTTGATCTTGAACAGTGATTCCTGTTTGGGCTGTCCCAGATTTCCCAGCCACCTCATAGGGAAGTTCGTCAAACCAACGCCCCGTCCCCTTTTGATTCGTTACAACTTCTCGTAAAAGCTTCTGTAAATTCATCGCCGTATAAGGACTCATTCCTTCCCCTTTTAACGGCTTTTTTCCAAATTGAAGCAAGGTCGTATGATTTTTATATTCGATCTCTGAAGAGACTCTAACCATTTCTTTTTTTCCGCCACGGGCAATCGTTGCCATCATATTTGCAATAGCTAACGGAGTAACCCTTACTTCATGTTGCCCTATGCCTGTAAGCGCTGCAAAATTAGGATCTATCCGCGCTTCATCACTTGTAAACACGCGTCCCTTTTCTTCTCCCTCAAATTGCTTAAATCCTTCAAGATGATAAACATTCCCTTGCCATCCAGCTAAATCAGTCAGTGCTAGCATGCTAGCATATTGCTCAAGAATCGTCGGATCAATTTTTTGTAATTCCTTTGCAAGCGTACTAAACGCTTGATTGCAGCTTACTGCGAAGCTATCTTTGAAGTTTAACATTCCGTGATCATAGTTCTCATCCACATCTCCATGGATTGTTTCACTACAATTATAAATTGCATCGTTTGTTGTTAAGTTGTGATCAATAGCTGCAGCAGCTACGACTGTTTTAAAAACGGATCCAACAATTTGTTGCTTTACCATTTCATTATTCACGCTACTATCGGGATCAGTAAACGGAGCATCCTTGTTGATTGATGGTCTCGACACCATAGCAAGAACCGAATTAGTTTCGATATCTAGAAGTACGATTCCTCCTTTTTTGATGTGATGTTTGTTGATGAGCTCCTCTGCCATCTGTTGGATCTCATGATCCAGTGTAGTCTTCACATAAATAGGATAAAAGGGGTTTGCTGGCTCTAAGTATTTAACATCAATGCCAAAAAGTGGCCCTCCTGTTCCATCAACATGATAGATGAGCTTCGAATTACCTTCTGGTAATAAGAATTCATCAAAGCTCATTTCTAGCCCTGATAAGCCGAGCATTGTGCTTTCAGATATGTCCTTATCTGGATACCGACTCATTAATAGCTCTCCATTCATACCCGTTATGCCAATCAAATGCTCTGCAGGGACATTTTCAAGGTGATATTTCTTTTCTACTGCAAAAACACCTGGTATTTTTAAGGCATTTATTTTCTCTATTTGAGTTTCTGTTAATGCGTACGGCTCGTCTTTTCCAAAAGCAAATGGTGTCTTAGCTTCATTTAACGCTTCAAACAAGGCTTTCTCTTGAACACCAAGAATTGTGGCAACCTCCTGTACTGGCCAATCCATCTTTGCTAGGAAAGGGAAGAGCACAAGAACGGGTACATACCGATAAGCAATTGGCTCACCTGATCGATCAAGAAAATTCCCCCTTCCTGTGTCTAAGACCATTTCCTGTGAACGTTGTTTTACACTTGCCTCAAGTAGATTAATTTGACGGTTAGAAAAATGCTCTGTTTCGAGTAGTTGAATTTGGATCAATCTTCCTATCAATACGATAAAAATTATTATAAAAGTCGATACAATGATGATTGCTCTTTTTTTCCACATAAAAAACACCTCGTCAAAAGTGTTGACGAGGTTTCAGTAATTTATAAGGTAATACATCATAATTCCAAATATATTGTGAGAAAAACGCTCCCTTTAGTAATTAATCAGCGCGCCTCCTTAAAAGCTGGAATTAGTTAATTGAAACGATCTTTACGCTCATTTCTCCACCTGGAGTTTGAACAACCACTTCATCGCCAACAGTTTTTCCGATTAAGCTTTTTGCGATAGGAGAATCATTCGAGATTTTTCCTTCAAATGGATCAGCCTCTGCGCTTCCTACAATTGTATATGTTTCCTCATCACCATCTGGTAATTCAACAAATGTAACAGAGCGTCCTAATGATACATCATTGCCTTGTAAATCTTCTTCTTCAATGATTTTTGCATTGCGAATCATATTTTCAAGTGTCGTGACACGACCTTCTACAAACGCTTGCTCTTCTTTTGCAGAATCATACTCTGAGTTTTCTGATAAATCCCCGAAGCTACGGGCTATCTTAATTCTCTCTACAACTTCTTTTCTTTTTACTGATTTTAAGTACTCTAATTCCTGCTCTAATTTTTCCTTACCTGCTAGTGTCATTGGAAAGACTTTCTCTGTCGCCAAAACATTCACTCCTTAACCATTTTCATATTGCTAATGCAATACGTCCATATATGTATTCTTGCTTTCATTACATACAATGCAGATGAGCGCGCCTCTTTTATTTGAGGGCGCGCATTTGTTTCATATCATTATAATGTAATTTTACTACCTGTCAATACTCTACATGTATTCCACATACATTATTTTCTATGCTATTGTGTCACAAAAAAGACTTTAGTTCAAGAATTGTTTGGACTTTTGTTACCATTAAATCAATTGCAACATGGTTTTGTCCACCTTCAGGAATAATGACATCAGCATAACGTTTCGTTGGCTCAATGAATTGATTGTGCATAGGTCTAACAACACTTAAGTATTGATCAATGACTGATTCCATTGAACGTCCACGTTCTCTAATATCCCTAGAAAGCCTACGAATAATACGTATATCTGCATCTGTATCAACAAATAGTTTAATATCCATCAAATTTCGAAGACGTTCGTCTTCTAATACAAGGATGCCTTCTAAAATGATTACTTCTTTTGGTTCTACATGGATAACCTCGCTTGAACGTGTATGAATAGCATAATCATACACTGGTTTTTCAATCGATTTATAGTTTAACAACGATTGAATATGATCAATTAGAAGATCATTGTCGAATGCTAAAGGATGGTCATAGTTCGTTTTTAATCGTTCCTCGAAAGGAAGATGTGCTTGATCTTTATAATAAAAGTCTTGTTCAAGCATTAAGATTGAGTGGCCTTTAAAATGTTCATAGATTGCCTTAGTTACGCTCGTTTTTCCTGAACCGGACCCACCAGCTACCCCAATAACAACAGGTTTGCGCTTCATTGAATTAAAGCTCCTTTCGCATCATGTTATGAGGATAAACCTGCTTGTCCATTTTAAATTGAACAATTTGCAGTGGATGTCTTGCTGCATCTAACAGATTCCCATCTTGATCCCATATTCTATCGATCACATGTGTAAAGTTTTCAATTTCTGGCCCAAAGAATTCAACTTCCTGGCCAGGCTTAAAATGGTTCCGTTGTTGCAAAGTTACCATCTTTGTTTCTTCGTTATAATCTAAAACGAGTCCTACGAAGTCAAAGTTTGTCTTTTTGCTATGTTGACCAAACATTTGCTCCTTATGCCCAGGGACACCTTCAAAAAATGCCGTTGCCGTTTCACGATTCGCACATTTATCAAGTTCTTTTAACCATTCAGGATCAATTGTGAAATTTTCTGGATCTGCACAATACGCATCAATCACTTTACGATACACACTTACAACTGTTGCAACATAATGAATCGATTTCATACGCCCCTCAATTTTTAAGCTATCGATTCCTAGTTCAATCATACGAGGTATCGATTCCACTAGCTTTAAATCCTTAGGACTCATTGCAAACGGCGAGTCTTCTTTATCGAATAATGAGATTTCCTCGTCATCTTTTAATTGATACAAGTCATAATCCCATCGACATGATTGGCAGCATCCACCACGGTTTGAATCACGTGCTGTCATATGGTTACTTAACGTACAACGCCCTGAGTACGCTATACACATTGCACCATGAATAAACGTTTCAATCTCAATATCAACCTTTTCTTTCATTTCTTTAATTTCTTCAGCGCTTGTCTCACGGGCTAATACTACACGCTCTAGCCCTTCTTCCTTCCAAAACTCGACGGCTTTCCAATTTGACAATGATTGCTGTGTACTTAAATGCACTTCAATCTCAGGTGCAATCCGTCTGCATGTCTCAATAATTAATGGATCTGCTACAATAATACCTGCTATTCCTGCTTCCTTAAGACCAATCATATAGTCTTCTAATCCGTCTATGTTTTCATTATGTGCAAAGATATTCGTTGTTACATAAATTTTTGCGTCATACTTTTTAGCAAACTCGACCCCTTCTTTCATTTCTTCAAAGGTAAAGTTCCCCGCATTTGAACGCAGTCCATATTCCTGTCCTCCAATAAAGACCGCATCTGCGCCATAGTGAACAGCAATTTTTAGCTTTTCCAAGTTCCCAGCAGGTGCCAGTAGCTCAGGCTTCTTGACAATGACACGTTTGCCATTGATGATTTTTGAAATGCGATCCGCTACTACTGTCATCATATTCCCTCCTATTTAGACTTACCTCTATTAATAAACCGTTTCTTTAAAGAAGAATCCTGTGTCAAGTGGACGGTTTTTTGGTTGGATTTTTTCGATTTCCATTAAGTATTCATCTTTTACATCTTCATACGCATCTGGGTCTTCGATACAAAGGTCGATCGCTTTTCGATACAATGCTGTTACTGTTGTCGTGTACTCTTCTGTTTGTAAAATGCCATCAATTTTCAAAGAATCAATATTTGCTTCAAGCAATTCTGGCAGCTCATCGATCATACACATATCATTCGGGCTCATAATATGTGTCCCATTTTTATCTTCAAAAATCGGGTATTTATTGCTTCTCTCATGATCATGTAGAAACATCTTTTCTTGCTGACCATTATTTTCTATTTTTAAATCTTTGCCTTGATATTCAAAATAATGGCCAAGCAATGATCTTTTGGATTGGAACATTGCCGTCATGCCATGGATTTGCACTTCAATCTCTACTTCTGCATGTTCCTTCATTTCTAAAATGGCATCTAAGCTAAGTTCACGGGCTAGTACGGCACGCTTTGCACCTTTTCTGCCCCAATAATTGCAAGTATACCAGTTTGTCGCGGTTGTCTCTGTATTCCAATGTAGAGGAAGTTCTGGTGCAACTTCTTTCTGAGCCATAAGAACAGCTGGATCACCAAAAATGACTGCATCAATAGCTAAATCTTTTAATTGATTTAAGTAATCATATATAGCAGGTATCCTGTCATTATGAAAAATAGCATTCATTGACACATATACTTTTTTCCCAGAAGCATGTGCAATTTTTACAGCCTCCTCAACATCTTCTATTGAGAAGCTTGCAGGTAGTCTTAGTGCAAATTGTTCTTCTCCGATGACAAAGGCATCCGCGCCAGCTTCAGCTAGTTCTTTTAGATGTGAAACCGAACTTGGGGTAACTAATAATTCTGGTTTTTGCATTTCATTCACCTCTTTTGACTTATCGCGATTCCATCACCTACAGGTAAAATAACGGTATGATAATCCTCATTTGCCGTTAGCCACTCATTATAAGTATGGATCTTCTTTACTAAATTTCGTATACGCTTGCTTTCAATCTCTTCTTCATACACAAGTCCTTTAAAAAGGACATTGTCTGTAATGATTGATCCATTTCCTGTTAACATTGGCTCAAATAGTTCAAAAAAGCGTTTATATTGCCCTTTCGCCGCATCGATGAAAATAACATCATACGGTCCATTTGCAGAAACATCTTCTTCTAATTCCAAAGCATCACCGAATAAAACCTTCACTTGGTCGCTCTTACTTGCTCTATTAATAAAACCAATTGCTTGATCGTATCGTTCTTGATCACGTTCAACAGTCACAATATCAGTTTCTGGCAATGCATCTGCCATTCTTAATGCAGAATAGCCTATCGCAGCACCAACTTCAAGGATTCTCTTCGGTTGTTTTAGGCGAAGCAGCTGTAGTAATGTTTCAATTCCTATAATCTCCATAATGGGCACTCCATGTTCTCTAGCGAATGCTTCCATTTCTACAAATAACGGATTTCGTTCTTCTATTAATTTTTCTATATACTGGAGCAGTTTTTCATTATGCAAACTGCAATCACCTCGGTTATCTTCCAATTTGAACATGAAAAAATAGCGCTCACGTGTCAGTCATTCCAAATTAATCATTCCTTGGAAACCAACTTATGAGTGACGCTATGATCGTCATTATACATACCTGAACTATTTTAACACGAAACAATAAGGAAAGCCATGTCGATTTCAAGGCTTTCCTTTAAGTGAATTTTAGTTATTTGTAATATGTTTATTTTTAAGGTTTACGTGCTCATCAAATGTTTCTGAGAATAGGACTTCTCCACTTGGAGTAGCGAGGAAATATAAGTATCCAGACTCTTCAGGGAATAAGACTGCCTCAATGGATGATGTTCCTGCATTTGCAATCGGACCTGGCGTTAACCCATTTACTTTATACGTGTTATATGGGGATTCTATTTCCAAGTCAACATACAATACGCGGTCTTTATGCTCTCCATGGGCATACAGTACAGTTGGATCTGTTTGTAGTGGCATCCCAATCTCTAAACGATTGTAGAATACACTTGCAATCATATCTCGATCTGTCTGTGCCGTTGCTTCTTCTTCAACTAATGATGCGAACGTTAACAATGTGTGCGGCGTATACTCTTGAATATCCATTTCGGCAACGTATGCTTGCAGCACTTCTCTTGTCTTATTTAGCATTGGGACAATGATTTCTTCTAATGTAGGATCTTCTTTATAATATGGATATGTCGCTGGGAATAAATATCCTTCTAATGGAAACATAATGTCCTCAGCTAAAATCTCATCTGTTAAAACATCTGGGTAACGGTCCATCATCGATTGGATAAATTGTTCATCGTTTAATTGTTCAAAAATTTCCTCTGCAGGCACATCAATTTTCCCAGAGATAATTCCAGCAATTTCTTCGAGCTTTCTTCCTTCTGGAATGGTCATTTGGAACACAACCTCTTCCATAATTGCCCCTGTTTTAATTTCTGTAATGATTTCCGGTAAGGTCATTGATGGTGACAGGCTATATGTTCCTGCCATAAATCCTGACTCATTCTTAAATTTCGTGTAATATCTAAAAATACGTGCATCTTTAATAATGCCGTTCTCCTCCAAGACATTACCAATTCGTGTAACAGAAGAACCAATTGGGATTTCTACATCTTTTTCTTCCGTATTGTCAGGATCCGCTGGCTTTAAGGCAGAACTAACGTATAGGTAGCCACCTAGACCAACTCCACCAATTAATAAGAATAAAATAATTGCAGAAATAAAGACGATTTTACGTACAACTTTCGCTTCGCTTTGCCTATCTAATAGTTTTTTTCTCATAATTTCTTTTTTATCTGTTTGGTTCTGATTATTGTCTGTCATTTGGAATTTTCCCTCCTATCCCTATTGGGCAAGGTGTTCTTGTGTCACTTGTATTATTCTCTTTAGCATCCATTTCATGATCGGATCTTGCTAAAGCGCCCTTTATATGTATTCACTCGCATTATTATACTATAAATCCCCCAGCATGTCGCAATATATCTAAACATGTGGAATTTGCCACAATAAAAAAACTGCGGAACAGTTAGCCCGCAGCTTTTTTACATTTTTATTCTTCGTCTTGTTCAGCTAAGAATGTGTTAAGCATTTCTTCAATTAAATCCCATTCTTCATCTGATTCGATTGGTTGAAGCTCACCATCCGTATTATCATCACTTGGAGTAAATGCAGATGCATGAATTTCAATTTCTTCATCATCATCTTCATCTGCACCGATTGGATAGTAAAGTACATAAGACTTTCCAAATTGCTCTGAATCAAACGTAAAAAGGACTTCGCAAAGTTGCTCGTTGCCTTCCTCATCAACTACTGTAATATTGTTATCACCGTGATCCATTTTTTTCACCTCATTTATTCTGGCTATCTAAGTAGCCTTGTAAAATCATGCTTGCAGCCATCTTATCAATGACTTTCTTACGCTTTTTTCGACTTACATCTGCTTCAAGCAAAACACGTTCAGCTGCCATTGTCGTTAAGCGCTCGTCCCACAATTGTACAGGTAGTTGAAACCTTTTTGCAAGCTGATCTGCATAAAATTGACTCGCTTCGCCCCTAGGTCCAATTGTACCATTCATGTTTTTTGGCATTCCGACAATAATTTTACTGACTTCATGTTCAGAAATAATATCACCAATTCGTTTGAATCCGAACTGTTTTTGATCTTCGTTTATTTTGATTGTTTCCAATCCTTGAGCAGTCCATCCAAGCGCATCACTTATTGCGACACCGACCGTTTTTGAGCCGACATCAAGTCCCATTATTCGCATTTTATCCCTCGCGCTTGTTTTTTAAATACGATTTAACTAATTCCTCGATAATTTCATCTCGCTCTAACCGACGTATAATGTTTCTAGCATCTTTATGACGTGGTATATACGCTGGATCTCCAGATAGTAAGTAACCTACAATTTGATTAATCGGGTTATACCCTTTTTCCTGAAGCGCATCGTACACTTGGTTAAGAACTTCATTTACATCTTGTTCAATTGGTTCTTCAGGAAAATTGAACCTCATTGTCTTATCAAATGAACTCAAATTTTATACACCTCGCCTCTCTAATCATATACGTAAGACATTTGTTAAGAAAAACTAATCTTCTATCATCGATGTATTTTCTTAACTTTTGAAAAAGGTGTTTGCCATCATGAGCAAACACCCATTCAGAAATACGCCAAAATAGTTACCTTCATTTTACACTACTTTGTTATGATATCAAATTGATTTAACCCATTCCTCGACAAATTGTAGAGCACCTTCTAGCTTACTTGCATCTTTACCACCAGCTTGGGCCATATCAGGACGACCGCCTCCGCCTCCGCCACAGCGAGTTGCTACTTCTTTTACAAGCTTTCCTGCGTGTAAACCTTTTGGAATAAGATCCTCAGTAACCGCAGCAATAATATTAACCTTCCCTTCATTCGCAGACCCTAATACAATGACTCCAGATCCTAGTTTTTGCTTAAGATCATCTGCCATATTTCGCAGATTATTCATGTCTTGAGCTTGAACCTTTACTGAAAGGACTGTTATACCATCAATATCTTTCGCCTTATCTACAAGGCTACCTGCTTCAATATTGCCAAGCTTTGTAGAAAGAGATTCATTTTCACGCTGTAATTGCTTTAATTCACCTAACAATGCCTCAACTCGGCCCGGAACATCTTTCTCATTTGTTTTTAACTTGCTTGCAGCTTCTGTTAAAATGGCAATTTGCGAAGCCATTAATTGATAAGCACCCTCACCAGTAACCGCCTCTATACGGCGAGTACCAGCACCAATTCCACCTTCAGATTGAATCTTGAATAAACCAATAGAAGCTGTATTGTCTACATGGCATCCACCACAAAGCTCTAAGCTATAGTCACCAATTTGAACAACACGAACAACTTTGCCATATTTTTCACCAAATAACGCCATCGCTCCCATTGCCTTTGCTTCATCGATGTTTTTATAGTCGATTTGAAGTTGAATTCCATTCCAAATCTTTTCGTTCACAATCGTTTCGATCTTCTCAATTTCCTCTGCTGTAATTTGACCGAAGTGTGAAAAATCGAATCGTAAACGATCTGCTTGAACCAATGAACCTGCTTGGTTTACATGCTTTCCTAGTACGTCTTTTAAAGCTTGATGTAAAAGATGAGTTGCTGAATGGTTTTTAATGATTTTTGCACGATTATCTGCTTGAACAACCGCTGTTACAGTTTCACCAACTTTAAGTGTACCTTCCACAATAGTTCCACGGTGAAGGTTTTGTCCATTTGGAGCTTTTTGAACATCTAATATATCAACAGATAATCCTGTAGACTCAAGCAGTCCCTTGTCTGCAATTTGCCCACCGCTCTCAGCGTAAAACGGTGTTTCATCAAGAATAAATTGAATCTCCTGACCCGCTTTAGCTTCCTCTACTAATTTTCCTTCAAAAACGATTGCTGAAACCTTCGTTTCATGAATAAGTTCATCGTAGCCAATAAATTTGCTGTCACCTTTATATTCGCCAAGCTCCCCATCTTGAACTTGCATCGAGTCAACATCTTGTCTCGCTTTACGTGCGCGATCTCTTTGCTGTTCCATTTCTTTATTGAAGCCATCATGGTCAACGGTCATTCCTTCTTCTTCCGCATACTCTTCTGTTAATTCGATAGGGAATCCGTAAGTGTCATAAAGTCGGAATACATCTTCTCCCTTAACTACGGTATTGCCGCTTGCCTTTTCTTTTTTGATCACAGATGAAAGGATTGCTAACCCTTCGTTTAATGTTTCATGGAAACGAACTTCTTCGTTTCTAATTACTTTTTCAATAAATTCAGTAGCCTCTTTTACTTGTGGGTAGAAATCAACCATAACTTCTCCGACAACAGGTACTAATTCATACATAAATGGTCGATCAATGTTTATTTGTTTCGCATAACGAACCGCTCTTCGTAACAAGCGTCGTAATACATAGCCTCTTCCTTCATTTGATGGCAATGCCCCATCTCCTACAGCAAAAGCAACTGTTCGGATATGATCTGCAATCACTTTAAACGATACATCTGTTTCAGTGCTAACGCCGTATTTTACCCCTGAGATTTCTTCTGTAGCTCGGATGATTGGCATGAATAGATCGGTGTCAAAGTTTGTTGGGACATTTTGTACAACAGATGCCATCCGCTCTAATCCCATACCAGTATCAATGTTTTTCTTCGGAAGTGGCGTATATGTTCCATCTGGATTATGATTAAACTCCGAGAATACTAAGTTCCACACTTCTAAATAACGATCATTTTCTCCACCTGGATATAGCTCCGGATCTTGTGGATCATTTCCATACTCTGTTCCACGATCATAGAAAATTTCCGTGTTTGGACCACTTGGACCTTCACCGATATCCCAGAAGTTTCCTTCTAAGCGAATGATTCTGTCTTCAGGTACACCAATTTTTTCTCTCCAAATCGTGAATGCCTCATCATCTTCTGGGTGGATCGTAACGGATAATTTTTCTGGATCAAACCCAATCCACTTCTCACTCGTTAAGAATTCCCATGCAAACTCAATCGCTTCTACTTTAAAGTAATCCCCGATAGAGAAATTTCCAAGCATTTCAAAGAATGTATGATGACGAGCAGTTTTTCCTACGTTCTCAATATCATTCGTACGAATTGATTTTTGCGCATTCGTGATTCGCGGATTTACAGGAACAACACGACCATCAAAGTATTTTTTTAAAGTCGCAACTCCACTATTAATCCATAGCAATGACGGGTCCTCATGAGGAACTAAGGATGCACTTGGCTCCACTGCATGTCCTTTCTCCTGGAAAAAATCTAAAAAAAGTTGGCGAATTTCTGCACCTGTTAAATGTTTCATCAATCTTCCTCCTAAATGAATAGTTGATTAGCTTAGCACTTTAAAACAACAAAAAACCTCTCGCCCCAAAAACGCAGGGACAAGAGGTTGCTCTCGTGGTACCACCCTGATTATGAGAAAAACATTCTTCCTCACATCTCAAGACTCCGTAACGTGGATAGACGGCAGGGATTAGCTGCACTCCGGAATAGCTTTCTGTTATTCTTCATCTAGGGATTTTTTCAGCCAAGAAATCCCCTCTCTATTTGATGGTCTATAACATACTTTTTTCCTTCACCATTTTATCATTTTATTTCGTTTATAGTGGCATTATAGCGATATAAATAAAGCTTTGTCAATATTCGGTTCACTTATGTTTCTTTTATTTTCGGAGAAAAATGCTTTCTAGCATGCAATAAGCTCACTTTTATTACGGCAACAATAGGTACAGAAAGAATCATTCCAAGGATACCAGCAATTTCGCCCCCAGCTAAAAGTGATAGCATAATGACTAGTGGATGCATATGTAAACTATGACCAACAATTAATGGTGCTAATATATTTCCTTCTAAAAACTGAAGGATTAATATGATGACAACGACCATGATGACCATTTTCACTGAGACCGTTGCTGCAATGATTACAGCTGGAACCGCACCAAAAATGGGGCCAAAATAAGGGATAATATTTGTTATCCCAATAATTAACCCTAACAAGAGCGGATAGTTCAAACCAATCATCCAAAACAATAGTGCTGAAATGCTTCCAATGACAACACATACAAGGAGTTGGCCGCGAATGTAGCTGCCAAGTGAACGATCGACATCTCTTAAAAATAACAATCCATTTTTTCTGAATCGTCTAGGTGTGACGTACCATACCGCTTTTTTCATAATTGAATAATCTTTTAATAAGTAAAAAGAAATAAATGGAATTAGAAGCAGTACAAACATAGAATTTGCTAATTTCATAATTCCGTTTCCAATTTTTCCAATATAATCTTCTATTCTCATTTCAATAGCGTGGATGGACGTATCAATTCTCTCCTGAAATGCAAATGGAAGCGAATTCGTTCTCTGTTCAATCGTAGCAATGACCCCTTTGTACTGTTCCATGAATAGAGGAGCATGTGTGACTAAATCTTTCAGTTGTTTTATTATAGCAGGAAGCCCTTTGTAAAAAGCTAGGAATACCCCTCCAAAAAACAGCAAGTAAATCAATAAAATTGATAAACCTCTATGTAATCCTGCATCATGTAATTTCTCCACTACAGGGTGGAGCAAATACGTAATGAATGCAGCAATTAAAAATGGAATAAGTACGGTTAAGAGCACGTTTAAGATTGGCATCCAAATCGGCTCTAGTTTATAAAAAATATAAATTACAGCAAATAAGAGCAGAAGGAATCCAATTCGATATAACCATTTAAGGCGTTGATTCACATTTGTCTCCCCCATTTTAAAGGTGTAATTTTTAAGAGGCTGGTCATTAGACCAGCCTCATTTACTTATTACATGAATGCCCTCGTCATCTTCTTTTGTAGCTTTTTCATTTTACGGGCATTAATCATATTTCGGTTTTGTGCAACGCTATAAGCTGCGACTCCCGCACCAATTAAGACAGCAGATGTTAGCATTTTATTCATTAAACTCACCTCTCCTGCGTTATGACAAATAGCGGCGCTCTTCTTCAGCGAATAAGTCATCTAGAGAACTTAAAGAACCATCCTCTTCTACTTGATGGGTATTAATAACCCCTTTATTAAGTGATAATTCTATAAAGCAGTTCCAGCAATAATATTGATTAATGCCAATTTTTCCGATATCTTTGCTCTGACAGTTCGGGCATTTTAACATAGTAAGGACACCTCACGATTTTACATTTACAATGATGGCATCCTTTCCTATCGTTGGTGGACAAGTCGTTTTAATGACTCTTTTTCCTTCCAACATGTCCGCAAAGAAACCATCTGTCAGTTCATACCCTATGATTGTGCCCACTTCCTCGGAAAAATATACGTCCTCTAGAATTCCCAATCGCTCGCCTTCTTCAGTCATGATCATTTTTCCTAATAAGTGATCATGGTGTGAGACAAGAGAAAGAGCTCCTTTGACTTGATAAGGAATAAAGCTGTGTTCATCTTCCACCATAATGCCGTCCCAGCCAAATGAAGAAACGGATTCAAGATTTAGCAGGTATGTTTTCTTAATCAATGATCCTCGCTTGACGAGCACCCCTTTGACCATACCTTGCTCTGATAAACATAAATCTGTCACAACACCTAGCTTTTGAGCTGTAAGAAGTTGAATAACAGGAAGTCCTTTCAAGAGTGAAAATGTCCGCAAAGTTACCCCACCTTCCCGAACATACTTAGTTTCTGCACAAGCAAAAAATCCATTCAATAATCGGCTGCCAATTTCTTTCCTTAAGATAAATAATCTTTACTCGACACTTTCCCCGAGATTGGCTTCAGTCTCCTCACAGCTCATGCAAGGTACCCTGCTCATGTTTTTCCTGAAGAGTCCACATTAAAACATTGGCTTGTAAAGCCTCAGCAAAGGTGTATCACCGTATTACTGTGATTGATTTTTGCATACAAAAAAACTTGCGCATTAGCACAAGTTTAATTCGTCATAAAATCATATGGCGTTACATTCTCCATACCAATCATAGGATCTGTGTTCATTAGCATTACTTCATAAGACCCTTCATTTTCTTCAGATAGTATAAGTGGAGTTTCACCGACTGAGTCGATGATTTTCTCTGTTAGCATCGTTTGTCTAAGCAGTTCATCGGTTCGTTCGATGCCCATTCGAAAAGCGTCTTCTTCACCGCATAATATTAAAAACTGCTTGCTTCTTGTAATTGCAGTATAAAGGATATTTCTTCTTAGCATACGGTAGTAGCTTTTTACAACTGGTAAAACCACAATTGGAAATTCGCTTCCTTGTGATTTGTGAATTGAGCAGCAATAGGCATGCGTGATCTGGTTTAATTCCTGCCTCGTATATGTATTTTCAATCCCGTCAAAGGAAGCGACAATCATATCTTGCTTTTCTGTGTTTTCTTTCGCATAGAATATTGATACAATTTCACCAATATCGCCATTAAAAACATTGCTTTCTGGTTGATTTACAAGCTGTAAAATTTTATCCCCAATGCGATAAAATACTTCTCCGAATTGAATTTCTTTTCTAGAGCCGTCATTGGGATTGAAAATATCTTGAATGATAACATTTAATTGATCAATCCCAGCTGGTCCGCGATACATCGGAGCAAGCACTTGAATGTCCTTTGCTGTATAGCCTTTTCCTTTCGCATTCGCAACAACTTTTTTGATAACTTCACCAATTTGACTGCTCGAACAGCGGATAAAAGAACGATCTGCTTGTTGAGCTGTAAATAAGTCTGGCAAACGCCCTTTCTTAATGCTATGAGCGAGTTCAATAATTGACGACCCTTCGGCTTGGCGATATATATCAATTAACTTTACTGTAGGAATCGTGTTAGCTTCTAGCAAGTCCTTTAAAACTTGGCCAGGGCCTACTGATGGAAGCTGGTCCTCATCTCCAACAAAGATGACTTGCATATCATTTGGAATCGCCTTAAATAATTGATTAGCAAGCCATATATCGACCATTGATGTTTCATCAACAATTAAGATTTTCCCCTCTAAAGGCTGATCCTCGTTGCGATCAAAGCCGTCTGTTCCATTCCAACCTAGCAGTCGATGAATTGTAACAGCTGGCATTCCAGTAGATTCAGACATTCTTTTCGCTGCTCTTCCAGTAGGTGCTGCTAATAAAAATGGGAAAGGTTCATCCTTTTTGTAATCTTTTGGATCCAATGAACAGCCGTGAAGTTCACCGTATAGCTCGACAATTCCTTTAATGACAGTTGTTTTCCCAGTTCCTGGCCCACCAGTTAAAATCAACATAGGATTCATTAATGCCTTTTGAATTGCTTCCTTCTGGGATGGCGCGTACTGCACTTGAATTCTTTCTTCTAATTCACCAAGCGCAAGTAGAAATTCTGATTCAGGGAACTGTTCATCGAACTGCCTTTGGTCAAGAATCCGCTTTACATTACTTGCAATTCCCCGCTCAGAGTAAAATAGAGAGGGCAGGTAAATACGGTCTTCTTCGACCATTATCTTCCCTTCTTCCCCGAGCTTGATGATCTCTTTAGAAATATCATCAAATGGAATTTCTTCCTGCTTTTGATCCTCAAGTAGAGATTGTACCTCTTGCAATAGCAACTCTGTCTTTAAGTACACATGGCCAGATTGTAAGCTTGAAGTTTCAAGCTTGTACAAGCATGCCGCTCGAATCCGGTCGGGATGAGCCCCAAGTATTCCGAGTTGATATCCTAATTCATCCGCTCGCCCAAAACCAATTCCTTCGACATCTTCAACAAGCTTATATGGATTCGATTGAATCACTTCCATCGTTTGTTCTTTATAGGCTTGATAGATTTTCATCGACAGTTGAGGACCAAAACCGAATTGATTCAATGCGACCATTGCTTGTTCTAGTCCTTGATGCTCTATGAGGGTATCATAAAGAGCTTTCGCTTTTTCTGAAGAAAATTTCGGAATTTGATTGAGTAGTGAAGGTTCGTTCATGATTTTAGAAATGGCATTTTCACCAAGCGTCTCAACGATTGACTCTGCTGTTTTCTTCCCAATACCCTTAAACAAATCACTCGACAAGTAATTAACTACGCCCTGCTTTGAACTTGGGATTTCTTTCTGATAATGAGTTGCAATCAATTGCATACCAAATTTTGGGTGTTCCTTGAACTGCCCAAAAAACTTATACGATTCTTGGTCATGAAGCTTCGGAAAATATCCCGTTACAACCGCCTCTTTGTCCTCATAAGAAAGATTCGTTTCATCAACACGAATGCGCAAAACTGTATAAAGATTTTGTTCATTATGAAAGATTGTCACAATTACTCTTCCCTTAACAAACGTCTTCTCACCATCCTGAAACAAATCAAGAGAACCTTGTTGATTCATATTGAAAATCCCTCCTTTCGAACAAAGCAGTCCCTCTTACTCACTTTTCTCGAGCATTTTTTTTCCATAGCCTGCTAGCATATGATCAGGCTGTACCCTTAAAGCTTCATCGAAATAGTGTTTAGCTTGCTCAATATCTTCCTTAAATGCATATGCAACCCCTAGGTTGTAATAAGCATCCGCATGAATTTCATCTAATTTCACGCATTTTTCTAACTGTAGAATTGCCTCATCTATCAATTCAGCTTGAGCAAGACACAGTCCGTATTGAAAAAGCGCCTCCACATCCTCTGGATTTAATTCAACACTTCGTTGAAAATAAGGCATTGCTAACTTTCCTTGCTCGAGTGTCATTAAAGATAATCCAAGCATGAAAAAATTATCACTTGTTTCAAGCCCTTTTCTCATTGCTGTTTCAAACATATTTTTTGCTTCATCATATTGCTCATTTTCAAAGTAAAGATTACCAGCACTATAATAAGCAGCTCCAGCATCCTCATCCTTTTCAATTGCCTTTTTATAAAACTCTAATGCTTTTTCATTCTCTCCGACTGCTGACAATACATTACCGAAATTAATATAAGCGACAGCATCATTAGGATTTTCTTCTATCACCTGCATAAATGCCTTTGCAGCCTCTTCCCATTTTCCTTCTTGCATATAATCAATTCCAACTTGATTTAAATCTTTCGTCAAAACCATTCCACTCCAGTCTATATCAGCCTTTAACAGCATGTTCGAACATGAATACGAACAAAGTATATCATAAATTGAACCGTATTTCCCTCCTACACTTCATTTATAAAGGTGAAATGAAATGTTTTAAAAATATGACTTTTAACATGTATCAAAAATGTATCACCTCCTAAAAGAATGATACTAAACGAATATCATTATAGGAAAAAGGAACGAAAGATGTAAATTTACTATTTTTGTATTTACAAATAAAGGATACATTCATATAATTATTTTAGCTTTTTAATTCCAATTAAAGGTAATTAAAAAGCTAATCAAAAAACATTATATTATGAAGGGAAAGATGTTGGTGGGAAAAAACAAGATGGTTAAAAAAGGTGCTTCATGCTTATTTGCAGTTCTGTTTTTAGCAGGTGGAATTTTACCAAGCACTACACTTGCAAGTGATCATGTGGATTTTAAAAGCCAAGAAAAGTTTCGAACCATTGAAAGCGTAAACCCTGAATTAAATGAAGATGAAATTTATGCAACCATTAAAGAATACGCTGTAGCCGAAGAAATTTCCGAAAGTGAAGCACTTGACCTTTTTTATGATGAAGCGTTAATTCAACAGGCTGAACAAAAAGAAAGCAAGAATACAATTAATAATAGTAGCTCACCTAACCAAGCACCTGGTCCTTCTCGAAATAAGGGGGATGTCATGTATTCAAAAGCTTGGACAGCAATAAATCATGGCCATAGTGCGATTTATTATACGAAAAACACTGTTGTTCACGCACCTGGAGTTGGACAGAAAAGTAAATCTGAAAGCGCAAACAATAAGATTGGATTAAAAAATGGAATACAGATTCAATATGTATCCACAACTCAATCAAACCGAGATAAAGCCGCTAATTATTCCTACAATAGTTTACGTAATAAACCGTATGATACAAATTTTATTAGCAATAAAACAACAATATCGAAATTAAACTGTTCTGGGTTAGTTTGGAATGCATATGAAAGAACATCAGGCATTGATTTAGATAGCAATGGTGGTCCAGGAGTTTATCCTTCCAATATTAGAGACTCATCTAGAACAGTCACCTATGCAACAAAGTGAAAGATTGCTTTCAGTGCTACAACCAAAATTGTTGATACTCTATATCCTTATCCTTATTACATTATCTTTGTCAGGTTGTATGAACACTAAAAACACATCAACTCCTAATTTGTTCGAAGTTGATACAATTGATCTGACTGAAAAATCTTATGCAATGATTTTCTCTGCTGGATTATGGAATGAAGCAGACTTGGATCATGGTAGGAATGTACTTCTCTTATTCGATGATGATGGAAACTGGAATGCATACAAGACTTATAATCTAGAGAGAGCTAATGTCAATTGGACAAAGGACGGCTTATACTTATCTGATTATAAATACGAATACTATATTGACAATGATGGTACTGTTCACAAAGCAGAAAAAACAACTGATATATTAGAAGGTACAGCACAATATGGATCCTCTGTCGATAGTGATGGTGGCGTATGGTCTTGGTTTGATATAGGTTTTAGTGATGAAGGCTATGATACACGCGTTACGTATCAACATAAAGATAAGCGTACCGAGACCATCGTCGAAGGTGTATACAGTTATTTCTTTACAGCAGGTACAGATCTATATGGTGTGAGTTCAAGCTTCGATTTGCCAAATGGAATTAATAAAGGTGGTCATTTGAGTTTGGTAAAGTTTGAAGCAGCAGGCTTAACCCCTAATGTACTTTCTTCTTATCCACTCCCTGATTCTGATGTAGAGCCAATTGATGTTTCACAACAAGTTGTGCTAAAAGAAGATACAGTTCATGTCGTAGGGGAAGCTGAAGCAATTGGTGATGCTTTTCAAACGAATTTAATGAAATGGAATATTCATGACGGCACATTTGAAGTGGATAGAATCGCTGTACCTACAGATCATTATGGAGATGAACTCAGTGTTTATTCATATTACACAAGTCAGGAAGCGCTTGATGGAAATGAGATGTATTGGTTTAATGAACGTGCTGAATTAATGAAAACAAATATTGAAACACATCATACTGAATTCGTTCAGTCATTTGATGTAGACGTACAAGATGAACTTTTTTTCTCTGCCCGTTTTGCAAATGATCAAATTTATTTGCTTGTTAATGATACAACATGGGGCAACTCATTTGATCGCGATGGCACAAAGATGAGGCTTTTGAAAACAAATTTAGCTTCACCAGAGTCCTTCACATTCGTCGAGATTGAAAACGGAGACGAATTAGCGAAATTATTCTCCAAAGAATCCTTAACGCCGACAAATAATAGCTTTTCCGTACGACCGGAGTAAAGCAAACTAGATTAGAAAGTCATCTTCGGGTTTCATATTAGCGAGCACTTTCTGAAGCCAACACATTAAATTCAGTAGAGAATTATTAAACCCTTGATGAGCTTAAATCGAAGACGATAGGAAATCCAGTTTTCTGTAGGGATTTAACTTATATTCTCTAGGTGTAGACGGTGAATCTAGACGGAGGAAAGTTAATTCCTGCGGGAGTCGTGCTTTACACTTAATCGAAGAATTACTCAATCTTACTTAAATGAAGCTATGGATTATGAGAAATTACTTTACCAAATCACTATAGAGTTTTCAACATAATCTCTTTCAAGATCAAAAAGGTCTAAAATGCATCCATTTTAGACCTTTTTCTTGTTAACCTACATAGGTTAATTGTTGTTCGTTTTTATATACACCATCAATTGTGCCTCCACCTAGACATTCATCTCCTTTGTAGAAGACAACTGCTTGTCCAGGCGTAATCGCACGAACTGGTTCTTTAAATATGACATTTACTGTTCCGTCTTCAGCCTGTACAACGGTCACTTCTTGATCAGCTTGACGATAACGGAATTTCGCTGTGCACGTAAAGTTTTTAGGTACAGGTTTATCCGACACCCAACTCATATTGACTGCTGTTAATGAATCGGAATAAAGCTTCTCATGATGAAAACCTTGTCCGACATACAGAACATTTCTTTTTAAATCTTTGCCGATTGCAAACCATGGTTCTCCTGCTCCACCGATGCCAAGACCATGTCGTTGTCCGATAGTATAATACATTAAACCATCATGCTTTCCGACGACTTTCCCATCGAAGGTTTCCATATTGCCAGGCTGTGCAGGCAAGTATTGGCTTAAAAACTCTTTAAAGTTTCTTTCACCAATAAAACAGATGCCAGTGCTGTCTTTTTTAGAAGCTGTAGCAAGACCTGCCTCCTTTGCAATTTCGCGCACTTTCGGCTTATCAATGCTACCTAATGGGAACATCACTTTAGACAACTGCTCTTGCGTGAGTTGATTTAAGAAGTACGTTTGGTCCTTATTTTCGTCAATTCCACGAAGCATTTTGTATTCTCCGTCTCGGAAGTCAACTTGTGCATAATGACCTGTCGCTAAGTAATCTGCCCCTAAGTTAACAGCGTGCTCTAAAAACGCCTTAAATTTAATCTCTTTATTACACATTACATCTGGATTCGGAGTTCTCCCTGCTTTGTACTCTTCGAGGAAATAAGAGAACACTTTGTCCCAATATTGTTTTTCGAAGTTTACTGCATAATAAGGGATTCCAATTTGGTTACAAACACGAATGACATCATTATAATCTTCGGTTGCTGTACATACGCCAAATTCGTCTGTATCATCCCAATTTTTCATAAAAATTCCGATGACATCAAAGCCTTGTTGCTTAAGGAGAAGTGCTGCGACCGATGAGTCCACCCCACCTGACATCCCAACAACAACTCGAGTATCTTTCGGCTCCTTCTTCATCTACTTCACCACCAATCATACTATTTATTACGTAATCGCTGAACAATGGAGGCGACTTCTTCTGCAATTTGCTCCATTTGATCCACTGTATTATTTATTCCAAAACTAAAACGAATTGAATTTACGATTCGCTCATCCTGCTTCCCAAACATCGCAACCAACACATGAGATGGCTCAATTGAACCTGCTGTACAAGCTGAGCCACTTGACACACTAATCCCAGCCAAGTCCAAATTCACAAGCATCGCTTCAACATTCGTACCAGGAAAGCTTAAGTTTAATACATGAGGAAGTGTTTCATCAACTAATCCGTTCTGCGTAAATTCTACCTGTTTTTTTCGTAAACCATCCATCAACGTTTGTCTCATTTGTTCATACTTACTTGTCCGATCAATTCTCTCTTTTTGAGCAATTTGTACAGCCGTTTGAAACCCAACAATAGCAGGGACATTTTCTGTTCCCGCTCGTCGTTTACGTTCTTGCTCACCGCCGAACAAACGAGAAGATAGTTGAACTCGCTCATTTGCATAGAGAAATCCAATCCCTTTTGGCCCATTTAATTTATGTGCCGTTACTGACAATAGATCTATACCATTCTTCTTAACATCTATTTCTGTTAGTCCGTATGCTTGGACAGCATCTGTATGAAAAAGAGCTCCATGCTCTTTTACTACAGCCGCAATTTCCTCTATATTTTGGACTGTACCAATTTCGTTATTAGCGTACATAATTGTAACGAGAATTGTATCCTCTCGTAATGCCTGCTTTACATCAGATTCGTTTACTTTGCCGTTTACATCTACTGGCAAATACGTTACGTCAAAACCGTCTTTTTCAAGTTTTTCACATGCATGAAGAACAGCATGATGCTCAATCATTGTTGTAATAATATGCTTCCCCTTGTGTTTATAAGCTTCAGCTACACCAAAAATCGCATGATTGTCTGCCTCTGTTCCCCCACTAGTAAAAATAAGCTCATTTGGCTTCGCACCAATGCTTCTTGCTAATTCAGCTCGTGCTTCATCTACAAGTAAACGTGAATTTCTACCAAATGAGTGGATGCTCGACGGGTTGCCAAATTGCTGTTCCATTACTTCCATCATTGATGCAATGACCTTCGGATGCATCGGTGTTGTTGCTGCATGATCTGCATAAATTCTTTCCATAAAATCACCTTCTTTAAGATAAGCTCAAGGCGCCGATCTATCGCTCACCACCAACAACGCCACACCCTGTGACATTGTTCGTGTGACTAGTAACCTATAGCTTCTATGCATAAGACGATTAACTTCAAAATTTCTGTGCGTCTTTGTATGCCTGAACGGTCGGGGTGCACCAGAATATGTAGCTACGTCCCTAACACGACTACGGTTCTAGTCTCTAAATTCTCGAGCAAGATACTGACTAAGTTCTTAGAGCAGCACACTTCATCATTTCATGACGAGATAGTTTTCTTTCTTATCTATTTATATATAGAACATATATCCTTCTGAATGATCATCCTCTGAATGGTTCGCTAAATCTTCAATCGTCGTTTGATCAAGTACATCCTTCACCGCATCACGGATTCTCATCCATAATTCCCTTTTTGCGGGCTCCTCATCCTCTAATCCTTCTACTGGACTAATCGGACCTTCTAAAACACGGATAATATCGCCTGCCGTTATGTTACCAGGCTCATCTCCTAATACATAGCCACCATATGCACCCCGAATGCTTCGAACTAAGCCGGCATTACGAAGTGGAGCAATTAGCTGCTCCAAATAATGCTCTGATAAATCATTTGTTTGTGCAATTGATTTTAGCGATGTTGGACCTTCTCCATGCTTCTTCGCTAATTCGATCATTATTGTAAGTCCATAACGGCCTTTCGTAGAAATTTTCATGAACTGACACCTCTATTTTCTTCTACTCTTTTCTTATCTGCTAATTTCATAAGGAAATAATCCGTTAATGCTTGGCATTGCGGCAAAGCCTTCCCTACAATTGGTCCAGTTGCTAAACTTAAGAAAATCGTTCCCCAGAATACCGGACCACCTAATTGCCAACCAACAATCAACACGAGAACTTCCATGCAACCCCTTACTCTTCCAACTTTCCAACCTGTTCTTGATGTCAGAGCAATCATTAAACTATCCCTTGGACCTGCTCCCAGCTGAGCAGATATATATAGTCCCATTCCATAACAGTTTAAAAGAACACCTAAAATGAACATGATCATTTGGCCAATCAATGTATCAGGAGTTTCCATAAATGGAAGCGACATATACATGTCAATGAATAATCCAATTAAGACCATATTCATGTATGCTCCAGCCTTGGGCCATTCCTTTGATATCAATGCCGCCACAAGTAAAACAACGACACCGACTAAAATTGACCAGCTTCCAATTGTCAATCCAAGCTGATAATACAACCCAACATGGAGTACATCCCACGGTGTTGCTCCTAAATCCGCTAAAATGAGAAAAACAATTCCTAAACTCATCACCAATAACCCTGTCAAATAGACAGAAAATCTTGGTCCAATCTGACCTCTTCTTTTACCCCTCATCTCCTACTATCCCCTTAGCAGAACTGAAAAATTTTCATCTATATGATTATCTAAACCTTATCATTATAGCATAGGTAGTGAATGGATTCATATAGGGGAATCCGATTGGTATGCTCAGAATTATGACGCTAAACGAAAATTATGATATGTTAATAGCACAAAACTTGTTTACATGTTTGGAGTGTTGACCAGTGTCAATTAAACCGTTAGCTTTTAAAATGAGGCCAACGACAATAGAAGAAATAATTGGGCAGGAGCATCTTGTTGGTGAAGGAAAAATCATTCGAAGAATGGTACAAGCTAGTCAGCTTTCCTCGATGATCTTATATGGTCCACCTGGGATCGGAAAAACATCCATTGCAAGTGCCATTGCAGGAAGCACTAAATATGCATTTCGCTCATTAAATGCAGTGACAAACAATAAAAAGGATATGGAAATTGTAGCGCAAGAAGCAAAAATGAGTGGAAAGGTTATCCTTCTTTTAGATGAAGTCCATCGTTTGGACAAAGGAAAACAGGATTTTCTTCTTCCTTATTTAGAAAATGGCATGATCACATTGATCGGTGCAACAACGAGTAACCCGTATCATGCAATAAACCCTGCAATTCGAAGCAGATGTCAAATCTTCGAGTTAAAGCCGCTTACTAAGGAACATATGAAAGAAGCTCTTTTACGCGCATTAAATGATGAAAAACGTGGGCTAGGTGAATTTCCAATTGAAGTTACAGAGGAGGCACTAAACCACTTTGCGTCTGCATCTAACGGCGATGTGCGCAGTGCGTTAAACGCATTAGAGCTCGCTGCCAAATCCACTGAAGAAAACAAAGATGGCAAAATTGTGATTGATGTTGTCGTTGCAGAGGAATGCATGCAGATGAAAAGCTTTTCTCACGATAAAGACGGCGATGCCCATTACGATGTGATCTCTGCTTTTCAAAAATCAATTCGTGGAAGCGATGTAAATGCAGCACTCCACTACTTAGGGCGTTTAGTCGAAGCAGGTGACTTGCCTAGCATAAGCAGACGCTTACTCGTCATTGCCTATGAAGACATTGGGCTTGCCTCTCCTCAAGCTGGTGCAAGAACATTAGCAGCAATTGAAACAGCCGAAAAGATCGGCTTTCCAGAAGCACGTATTCCTTTAGCAAATGCAGTCATAGAGCTCTGCTTATCACCAAAATCCAACTCAGCGATTATGGCAATTGATTTCGCGCTTTCTGACATTCGAGCAGGAAAAAGCGGAGAAGTGCCGGATCACTTAAAAGATGCACATTATCAAGGGGCAAAAGAACTCGGCCGTGGCATTGAATACAAATATCCTCATGATTATGATTCAGGTTGGGTTAAACAGCAGTACTTGCCAAACACAATTAAAAACAAAAAATACTATGAACCAAAACAAACTGGGAAATTTGAACAAGCATTATCGAATGTCTACTCAAAAATTCAAAAAGGATAAAAAGAAAAAGTGCTCGAGTGAAGAAATGAGCACTTTTTCTTTTTTGATTGGGTCTATATATTTGCTGGGTTCTGATTTTATCTAACACAAATCTGATATTATCGATCGAGATAAGTTTATCTAGCACAAACCCGGGTTTATCTAGCAGAAATCTAATCTTTTCTAGTAGAAAAACGAGTTTATCTTGCAAAACGAATTTATCTTGCACAAATCTAATTTTATCTAGCAAAAATCTAATCTTTTCTAGTAGAAAAACGAGTTTATCTTGCAAAACGAATTTATCTTGCACAAATCTAATTTTATCTAGCAAAAATCTAATCTTTTCTAGTAGAAAAACGAGTTTATCTTGCAAAACGAATTTATCTTGCACAAATCTAATTTTATCTAGCAAAAATACAAATTTATCTAGCATATCTCCGATTTTATCTAGTAAAAATAAGTTTATCTAGCATAACTCCGATTTTATCTAGTAAAAATAAGTTTATCTAGCAAAAATAAGTTTATCTACCACAAATCCGGTTTTATCTAGCAAAAAAATAAATTTATCTAGTAGAACTCCGGTTTTATCTAGCAAAAAAATAAATTTATCTAGCATAACTCCGGTTTTATCTAGCAAGACCTAATTATATCAAGCAAACTCATTCCTCCTACGCAGACACATCTCGCTTGTTAAAGACGGTAAATGCGAGGGCATGGAATAGAATGAAATACACTAGGATCACGATGACCGAGAAGCCGAGTGTCATTCCTTGAACCAATGGAGCTCCGTCGATGTATTGCATTAAGTTTGTGTTAGCGAACAGGATGTATTTTGCCCAGTCGTACCCCATCATTGCAAGAATGGAGGTAACTTGCCCTCCTACAAAAAGTAGGAATATGGACAAACCGATTGCTAAGGATGAGTTTCTAAACACAGCTGAGATCATAAATGCCATCGTTGCGACCATCAGTAGGTCAATCGAATTTAAGAAATAATAAGAAATGGTATGCGCAAACATTGTCTTCTCAACCACCTCACCATTTTGATAGCTTAAATATGGATTTGGAAAGTCTGTTGTCCCAAATAATACAAACCCTATCAACATAGCAAAGAAGAAGGTGACGAGCAGCATCCCGCTTCCAAATAATAGGACGGTGACATACTTAGATAACAAGATTTTCGTCCGAGAAAGCGGTCGTACCAATAAGAACTTTATTGTTCCCCAACTGAATTCACTTGCAACAATTCCACCAGCGATGATAATCGTAAATAATGCGATGAAACTAATGAGAAAGCTACTATCCATAACGAAATCCCACATATGATAGCCGCCTGTCACTGGCAGATCATTTTCTAAACGGTATTCACCTATTGCAATAGTCCGTTCGTAAGATTGAACAACCTCTGGTGGAAGTGTTTCTCCAAACTCATTTAAAGATTCTTGGTTATCCTTTACTTGCAGCTGAATACCTCGCTCCCAGTTTTGGTTATCTGGTACAGCACCTTTACTGTCCTGATATTTTAAAAATCCACCCATCACAAGAAGAAAGAAAACAATGATGCCAATCATCACATAGGTTGATTTACGTTTGAAAATCTTCATCCATTCATTTTGAATAAGCCCCATTAATTAATGCCTCCTTTCTCATTCGTCATTTCTAAGAACCGATCTTCAAGTGACTTAGAAGTAGAAGCAACTCTATAAATTTTAATGCCATTCAAGACTAGTTTCTCGACAACAACGGCTATGTTTTCCCTCGTTCCGGTGAATATAAGTTTTCCATCAACAATCGAGCACTCACTATTAGGAAATTGCTCTTCATATACATTGCTTGCTTTCTTCACATCATCAACTTCAATTTCAAAGGCCAGCTCATTGTCCAGCATCATCTCATGAATGGGTTGAACATCTGTTAATTGTCCGTTTTGAATAATTGCTATCCGGTCACACATCATTTCCATCTCTGATAATAGATGGCTCGATACAACAACGGCCATTCCTTTTTCCTGAGCAAGCTTACGAACATGATCGCGAATCTCTCGAATTCCAGCTGGATCTAGTCCATTAGTTGGCTCATCTAAGATAAGCACCTTGGGGTCATGCAATAAGCATTGTGCTAGGCCAAGACGTTGGCGCATTCCTAAAGAGTAAGTACGTACTTTGTCATGGATACGCTTTTCCAATCCAACAAAGCGGACCGTTTCCATGATTTTTCCCTTAGAAATCCCGCCACTCATTCGTGCATAATGAAGGAGGTTTTGATACCCTGTCATAAATTTATACATTTCTGGATTTTCGACAATTGCACCGACATGGCGAATTGCATCTTCAAAGTCTGTTTTAATGCTTTTTCCAGCAATTTTGATATCACCTGAAGTCATCCCAATTAGACCAACCATCATTCGAATCGTCGTCGTTTTACCAGCGCCATTCGGCCCTAAAAAACCAAACACTTCTCCACCATTCACATTAAATGATAGGGAATCAATGATCTTTTTCTTCTTAATGACCTTTGAGACATTTTGTATTTCAATAAGATTTTTCACTTACATCACCTTCTATTCATACAATTTTTTCATCCATGAAAGAACAGATTGCCCGTTTTCTTCTCTTATCTGTTCCACGTTCACTCTTTCTGTAACTTCTCCATTCTTCATCGCAATCACTTCATCAAGTAACCCTTCTATTTCAAATATTTCATGAGTTGCAATCACAATGGTTTGTTCCTCTAAGTCAATATAAGATAATAGCCCTTTAACAATACTTTCTCGTACCATTGGATCTAGCCCTGAAAACGGTTCATCCAATAAAACGACTGGCACACGTCTTGCTAATGATAAAAGCAGCTTTGCTCTTGCGCGATTCCCTTTAGAGTATTGTTTCATTTTCATCTGATCATCAAGTTGCAAAAAGGAGAGGAGTTCTTTTGCAACCTGCTCATCAAAGTCTGAAAATTGGCTGCTATAAAAAGAAATTAAGGACTTCAATGTAAAGTTAGGATAGAACATATCTTGATCGGTTAAGTACGTAACGTCTTTCGCTACTCTTCGAGTCACTTTATTTCCTTGAAAGGTTACTATTCCGTTCGTTGGGTATGCAAGACCAGCCATTAATTTTAAGGTTGTCGATTTTCCACTTCCATTTGGACCGACTAATCCATAGATTTTCCCCTTTTCCAAAGACAGACTCACGTTTTGTACTGCTTTTTTGAAGCCGTATTTTTTCGTTACCTCTGTAAGCTCAATCATTGAATTGGTCCCTCCTTCTTAAGAAAATCCTCCACGCGTTTAATGATTTCTCCCTTTGATAAACCTAACTCATTCATTTGATCAACAAAGCTTTTAACAATTTCGATTTGCAGCTCTTTCTTTAACAATTCCACCATCTCAGTATCCTCCCTAACAAATGTCCCTTGGCCTCTCTTCGTTTCTACGATCTCTTGACTTTCAAGCTCACCATAAGTGCGTTGAATCGTGTTTGGATTGACTCCAGACTGGATCGCCATGTCTCTTACAGACGGCAATTTTTCTCCCGGTGCCAATTCACCGCGAATGAGTTGACGTTTAATTTTATCGACAATTTGCATATAAATTGGTTTAGAAGCCTGAAACTCTCCCATTTTACAACTCAACCTTTCTTTCTAATAACCAAGCGGACAATCCGAACACAACCACGGCACACAGAACATACACAAGAATGATTGTTAAAGAAATCGTCGAAGATCCATCCATCATCTGCATCGAAAAGCTTCCCCCTCCACTTTCCAATTCAAATGAGTAAAAGGAAGGAATTGAAACACTCCCTAGTTGCTTGAACGATTCAAAAAAAGCCAAACTAGTAATAAACTTTTCAATCGTCAATAACACATATGTGAAGACGAACAAAGAGATCATCCTCAAGATAAATGGAACATTCAATGATTTCATAATTAAGTTAAGTAGCCAGTAGAATAGAAACCAAATGCTAAAAAACACTGATATGGAAATTAGGAACAGCAAAAGCCAACCTAGTATAGAAATTGGCATCATCAGTTCACCTTCATGTGGAACAACATTACCTAACGCCCAAACTGAAAACCCACTTGTAATTGCTAAAGAAATGACGAACAAAATAATACCAAGTAGTAGCTTTGTGATCAGCAACATAAACCCACTATTCGGGTTATGGAGCCATCCCTTCCCTACAACTTCTTTAGAAAGTGAATAATATAAGAAAGCCGGTAGATAAAATAAATGAGCAAATACAGCCATAAGAGAAACCATTGCTGGGATTGTATTTTCACCTATATAAGAAGAGTAAATTAGACTTGTAGATAAAAACACGATGACTCCTAAAATGCTTAAAATGCTCCAACCCCGTACGAGCTTCCATTCCTTTATTAGCAATCCCGTAAACATAGTGCCCCTCCTTTGTATTAGTGTACTAGTTGAATAGTACACTAATACAAAAAACAATGCAACCATTTTATTCTAAATAGCAGTTGAATTTTCAGAAACTTGATATTAATGTATTTATTTTTTCTAGCAAAAACTGCGATTTATTTGCGGAATCTAAATTTTATCGAGCAAAGAATTCATTTTAATTGCGAACCACCAAATTTTTCTTAACAAACAAAAAACCGAAGCTCATCAAAGCCCCGGCTAATCGATTAATTTTCATCATTTACTCGGTAAATTTTTATGTCAGCTAATAGCTCACGTACAACATAGCTCGCCATGATCAATCCTGCAACGGACGGTACAAATGCGTTTGAGGAAGGTGGCATTTTAGCTTTACGAATTTTCGCACCGTCTTTTCCAACTACTTTACGAACATCCTCACGAATAACGATTGGACTTTCATCAGAGAACACAACAGGTATTCCTTTACGTATGCCTTCTTTTCTTAAACGAGTACGGATGACCTTTGCAATTGGATCTGTATGAGTTTTTGAAATATCAGCAATTTGGAATCTTGTAGGATCCATTTTATTTGCTGCACCCATGCTTGAGATTATTGGAATGTTTCTTTTTAAGCATTCCTTCATTAAGTGAAGCTTGTACGAGATCGTATCTGACGCATCAACAACAAAGTCGATACCATGCTCAAAGAATTGCTCATACGTTTCTTCTGTATAGAACATTTTTATTGCGATTACTTCACACTCTGGGTTAATGTCTTTAATTCTTTCTTTCATTAAATCAGCTTTTGGCTGACCGACAGTGGAAAGCAGAGCGATGATTTGACGGTTTACATTTGTAATATCGACATCGTCCTTGTCGACTAGAATTAGACGACCAACGCCTGAACGAGCTAATGCTTCACAAGCAAATGTCCCTACTCCTCCAATTCCTAGTACAGCAACTGTCGTGTTTTTCATTTTTTCTAAACCCTCTTGACCGATGGCTAACTCATTTCTAGAAAATTGATGTAGCAACTTTATTTCACTCCAACTCAATAATTTTTCATTTAATTGATTCACGATAATGACTATATCATATTAATACAAGTAGTTCGATAGGAATGATGAATATTTTTTTGTGCAAAATAAAAAACCATTCCTCTATTTAGAATGGCTAATAACTTCAATGGTATGTAAGATAAAGTCCCAATCGTGCCGTCGCCTAATGTGCCTTCACTTTGAACCCGCACTACAGCAGGTGGGTGCCCTGTCCTCCGCTTATGTAAGTCCTCAAAATTGAGGCATTTACGCTACAGAAAAACCCGGACTCCCGAAGGTAATATGTTCGGTCAAAATGTAGGAAATACAACGAACACATCAGGACTTTATCTTTTTATTACTCTTATCTTACCATAATGTATTCCCCTCCTTCAAGGAGAGGAAACTAGGACATTATTCACTTTTTTCCAATTTTAGGGCCAGATGCAATTCATCAAGCTGCTTTTCACTTACCTCACCTGGAGCATTTGTTAGCACACAGCTCGCACTTGCTGTTTTAGGGAACACAATTGTATCGCGCAAGTTGGTCTTTCCTGCTAACAGCATGACTAAGCGGTCGAGGCCTAACGCAATTCCTCCATGTGGCGGCGTACCGTATTCAAATGCCTCTAACAAGAATCCAAACTGTTCATTTGCTTCCTCTTTTGTAAATCCTAATACAGAGAACATTTTTTCTTGAATGTCTCTTTCGAATATACGCAATGAGCCTCCACCCAGTTCATAACCATTTAACACGAGGTCATACGCTTCCGCACGAACATCAGCTGGGTTCTTTTCAAACTTCTCTAGGTCATCTCGTGCAGGCATCGTGAATGGATGGTGCGCTGCAAAGTATCGACCTTCCGCCTCATCATACTCTAATAATGGCCAATCCGTTACCCATAAGAAGTTAAACTTGCTTTGGTCGATTAAATCTAATTCTTTCCCAAGCTTTAATCGAAGGGCACCTAACGCATCGGCTACAACCGATTTCTTATCAGCTACGAATAGTAATAAATCTCCAACTTCAGCTTCTACTGCCACAGATATCGCTTTTTGTTCTTCTTCAGAAACAAATTTTGCGATAGGGCCCTTCAAGCCCTCTTCTTCTACTTTTAGCCAAGCAAGACCTTTGGCACCATAAGGAGCAACAAATTCTGTTAAGGCATCAATATCCTTACGTGAATATTTTGCGGCAGCCTCTTTAACATTGATTGCCTTTACTTGACCACCTGATGAAATCGCTCCGCTAAACACTTTGAAACCAGAACCTTGTAGAATCTCTGAAAGGTCGACTAAATCCATCGCAAAACGTGTATCAGGCTTATCTGAACCATAGCGAGACATTGCATCATCGTACGTCATTTGTGGAAATGGTGTTTCTAATTCAATATCTTTAACATTCTTCATCACTTTTTTCATCATGTTTTCCATTAAAGCGATAATATCCTCTTTACTCATAAAGCTCATTTCCATATCGACTTGAGTAAATTCAGGCTGACGGTCTGCACGTAGATCTTCGTCACGGAAACAACGAGCAATTTGATAATATCGTTCGAATCCACCAACCATCATTAATTGCTTAAAGATTTGTGGAGATTGTGGCAATGCATAGAACTCGCCTGGATGCACGCGGCTAGGCACTAAATAGTCACGAGCTCCTTCAGGAGTACTCTTTGTTAGAATTGGTGTTTCTAATTCAAGGAACCCTTCATCATCTAGGAAACTTCTCATTGTTTTCGTAATGTCATGGCGCATTTTAAATGTTTCATACATTACTGGACGTCGAACATCTAAGTAACGGTATTTTAAACGAACATCCTCAGAGACGTCTGTTTTATTATCAATGACAAACGGTGGGGTTTTTGCTTCGTTAATAATTGTTACACTTTCAGCCTGCACTTCAATACGGCCAGTCTTTAAATTGTCGTTAATCGTTGTATCTGAACGTGCAATCACTGTTCCTTCAATATCCAAAACGTACTCATTACGGATTTTTTCTGCAATTTCTAATGCATCATTTGATGTTTCTGGATTGAATACAACTTGGACAATCCCAGTACGGTCACGCAAATCAATGAAAATTAATCCACCTAAATCTCTGCGCTTTTGCACCCAACCTTTTAATACAATTTTTTGTCCAATCGCTGATTCTGTTACTTCTCCACAATAAAACGTTCTACCAAACATGTTGTCTCCTCCTATTTACTAGCCAGCTCAACTATTTTTTCAACGAAATGATCTAATCCAACCTCTATTTGTTCACCAGATTCCATAACTTTGACCTGGACTTTGTTTTCTTTCAGTTCATTCTCTCCAAGGACAGCGACATAGCTTGCCTTAACCCGATCTGCCGCTTTAAACTGGGCCTTTACTTTTCGATCCATATAGTCCCGATCAGCAGAAATTCCAGCGTTTCGCAATTTATGCAATAAAGTAACAGAGTAATCTTTTGCTTCTTCCCCTAATGCAACGATGTAGCAATCGACACTATCTTGGCTTGGTAGCTCGACCTTTTCTGCCTCTAATGCTGCGATAAACCGTTCGATACTTAGTGCAAAACCAACTCCCGGGCTTTCTGGTCCACCAATTTCTTCTGATAGCCCATTGTATCGGCCACCACCACAAAGTGTCGTAATGGAACCAAATCCATCTGCTTCACTCATGATTTCAAAGGCAGTATGTGTATAATAATCCAATCCACGAACAAGATTTGGATCTACAACATAGTCAATTTCTAAGCCTGTTAAATATGCCTGTAGCTTTTCAAAATATTTTTTTGAATCTTCATTTAAATATTCTGTAATCGCTGGTGCTGTTGCCATTAACTCATGATCATGGTCTTTTTTACAATCAAGAATACGCATTGGGTTTTTCTCTAATCTTGATTGGCAATCACTACAAAACTCATTGATTCTCGGTGAGAAATGCTGTATTAATGCTTCTCGGTGTGCGACCCTGCTTTCCTTATCTCCTAAGCTATTAACGACAAGTTTTAGCTTTTTCAAGCCTAGTTCTTTGTAGAGAGTCATCGCTAGAGCAATCACTTCTGCATCGATTGCTGGATCATTGCTACCGATCGCCTCAACGCCAAATTGAACAAATTGACGAAAACGACCTGCCTGAGGTCTTTCATACCGAAACATCGGTCCCATATAATAAAGCTTTACTGGCTGATTTGCTAAGCCAAACATTTTATTTTCGACATATGAACGAACAATGGATGCAGTTCCTTCAGGCCTTAATGTTAAACTTCGATCGCCTCGATCGGTAAATGTATACATCTCTTTTTGAACGATATCTGTTGTGTCACCAACACTTCGTAAAAATAAATCAGTGTGTTCAAAAATTGGTGTCCGAATCTCTTTATACTGAAACTTTGCACAAATTTCTCGTGCCTTCTCTTCAATTAATTGCCAAGCTTCAATTTTTCCTGGCAATAAATCTTGTGTTCCTCTTGGGATTTGAATTGACATTGAGATGCCCTCCTCTTTATTTGAAACTATATGTAAATAAATGTATAACGTCTTTTACACGCAAAAAACTCCCGTCCCTTGCATGAATACATACAAGGGACGAGAGTATAAGTTCCCGTGGTGCCACCCTAGTTGAAAACAAAAAGTTTTCCACTTTGACAGTTAACGCCTGTTCTACGTTCAACTCCTACTAAAGCACACTTTTTCAGAGAGAAGCCTACGAAGTGTTCTTTCATTAAATCATTATGGAGAAACGCTTTCAGCCTAAGGCGCTCCCTCTCTTGCCATATGTCTTTTAATTACTCTTCTTCATCATTGGTTTTTATTAATTGTTAGTCATTTTATTTATATAATAATAAGGAGCGTTTTCTTAATTGTCAAGAACTTCTCTTAAGAACGGTTTAATTTTTTCTTCAATGTTTGCACATCTTTTAATGATAAGCCAAATTCAGTAGCTAATTCAACGAGCGTAGCATTTTGTTCTGACTGAATAAAATCATGAAAATCTACACCTAATAGTTTATTGTCTCCCGATTGAATAGTCATTCCTTTTTCATTAAACCTCATGTTGCCATCCCTCTCATTAGCAAGTCTTTCCTCCTATTATTGCCAACCATCAGAATTTTTATTTACAAAAACACTTTAATGACGATATAAAAGAAAGGATAATTCTCTTTGCAAATAGAAAGAAATAGAGTATCTTTTTTTTATGCATTTTGTTAAAAAAGGAGGAATTTGTTTAGTGAATGTTAGAAGATCATTGATTTCAACCATTTGCTTGCTTCTGTTTGTTAGTCTATTGCTGCCTACAACAAGTATCGAAGCATCAGGACAAAAGATAAAGGTAGCTACTGATGTGGTAAATATTCGCACCGGCCCAGGACTAAGTTATCCACTCCTTGGAAAAGCGACAAGAGGAGAACAATTCAACTTGCTGAAGCGAGAAAATGAATGGATTCAAGTTCAGCTTAGAAGCGGTGATAAAGGCTGGATTGCTGATTGGCTAGTAACTGAAGGAACCTCCTCATCACCAGAGCAAAGTTCACAAATCGGGCGTACCGCTACTGTTTCTACAGATGGGTTGCGGGTTCGTAGTGGTCCAGGAACAGAATATCGTGTGCTAGGAAGTGTACATAAAGGGGAAACATTCAATATTTCTTCCGAAGATGGTGACTGGGTAAGGGTGTCTTATAACGGTGAAACTGGCTGGATTCATCAGGATTTCATTGCTATTAGTGGACAAGCACCAGATTCATCTTCATCAAATGTTGATGTTCAACCAGCAAATCCATCAGGTCATACAGTAAAAGTAACAGCTACATCCCTTGTTGTACGTAATGAAGGGTCCCTTCATGGCAAACAGATTGGTTCCGTCAAACAAGGGGAAGTATTTACTGTCATTGAAGAGCAAAACGACTGGGTAAAAATCCAATATGATAAGAAAAACACTGGTTGGGTAGCAGGCTGGTATTTACAAACGTCATCTATAAACGAGCAAAGTGAAACAACACCTACGACTAAAGGAATTGAAGGTCATTCGGTTACTATCCTTTATGATGAAACCAATATACGAAAAGAACCAACGACATATTCGAGCATCATTTCTCGAGCTACTAAGGGAGAAGAGTTTAAGGTAAAAGGTCTTTCAAATGATTGGTATCAAGTTGAGTTAAGCAATGGTGAGCTTGGTTATGTTGCAGGTTGGATTGTTGTCAACAACCAATCTCAATCCCAAGTAGAGAGGCATTCAAGCGTATCCTCAATTAAGAATAAGACGATCGTATTAGATCCCGGGCATGGCGGACGGGATAGTGGTACAACTGGTGCACGTGGAACTCTTGAAAAGACATTGAATATGCAAACTGTAAATATACTTGCTGCTAAGCTAGAGGCTGCTGGGGCAAACGTCATTAAAACACGCTCTACCGATGTTTATACATCACTTGATGCACGCATTCGAGCGTCACATACACATAACGCAGATGCATTTATTAGCATTCACTATGATAGCATTGATGACCGTTCTGTAAGAGGAATGACAACCTACTATTATCATTCCTATCAAGAACAGCTAGCAAAGCAAATTCATCAAGTAACCGCATTGCATACAGGGCTTAAAAATCGTGGACACCGCTTTGGTGATTACTTCGTCTTAAGAGAAAACAACCGTAAAGCTGTATTGGTTGAATTAGGGTATTTAAGCAACCCTGCTGAAGAAATGGTTGTTTCGTCCAGACAGTACCAAGAAACAGCTGCTGAAGGTCTGTACCAAGGCATCATCCGCTATTTCTCCAACTAAATGAAATGTAAAAGATCTCGGTATTATCCGAGATCTTTTACATTTGTAGACAAAGTAGATTTCCTACTTTGTACATACGTTAAACTTTAAAAATATAAGAGAAACCCTCAGATTGTCTCGTGAACGCTTGTCAGACTCGGAGTGCGGTCTAAGTGAAGACCGGAATAGAACATACGGTTGTTCATGAGGGGATGAAAGAGACAAACAACGACGTGTGCGAGCGTTTGTCAACAGTCGGAAAGGTCTCGGAATAATCCGAGACCTTTTTACGTTACGATCGATCCTTGCTATCTAATATAAAAGTCACTGGTCCGTCATTTTGAAGCTCTACATTCATCATTGCACCAAAAATACCCGTTTCAACTTTTAAGCCTTCACTTCGCAATAACTCGTTGAAGCGTAAGTACAATTCATTTGCTTCATCTGGCTTAGCTGCTTTTGTAAAGTTCGGTCTACGTCCTTTTCGAGTATCTCCATACAATGTGAATTGAGAAACAGATAAAATTTCTCCACCAATGTCTTTAATAGACAAGTTCATTTTTCCTGCTTCATCTTCAAAAATTCGGAGATTCGCTATCTTTTCTGCTAAATATTTTGCATCAGCCTCATCATCGTCATGAGTAACACCGACTAATAATACATAGCCTTTCGAGATTGAACCTGATACTTCCCCTTCAACAGTGACAGAGGCTTCCTTACTTCTTTGTAAAACAATCTTCATTGTGCAATTCTCTCCTAATGCTAATTCATAATCCTTCTTACAGCATAAATCTCTGGAATTTGCTTAATCCGTTCAACAACCTTCTGGAGATGACTCACATTATGAATTGCGATCGACATATGAATCGTTGCAGCCTTGTTACGATCTGAGCGTCCTGTTACAGTAGAGATATTTGTTTTTGTTTCATTCACTGCCTGAAGCACTTCATTTAATAATCCTCTGCGATCATAGCCAGTGATTTCAATTTCAACATTATATTCCTTGCGATCATTAAGGTCTGTTTCCCACTCTACTTGGATCAACCTTGCTTTGGCATCCTCTGTACCTATATTCGTACAATCCGCTCTATGAACAGAGACTCCTCTTCCCTTTGTGATAAAACCGACAATTTCATCACCTGGAACCGGATTGCAGCATCTTGATAAGCGGATAAGCAAATTATCAATTCCTGAAACTCTTACACCTGACTCACGTTTTCTGGATGGCGTAAAAGATTTTAATTCAGAGACTGCATCTGCAATGTCCTTATTCTGTTCTAAGTCACGTTTCTTCCGCCATTTCTCTGTTAAGCGATTCGCAACTTGAAGTGCAGTAATGCCATTGTAACCAACAGCCGCATACATATCTTCTTCACTAGCAAAGTTAAACTTGTCACTAACTCGCCTTACATTTTCATGTGTTAAGATTTCCTTCAAATCAAATTCCATTTGACGGATTTCTTTTTCAACCAATTCTTTTCCTTTTTCGAAATTCTCGTCTTTTCGTTGTTTCTTAAAGAACTGGCGAATCTTATTTTTAGCTTGATTTGATTGTGCTAGTTTAATCCAATCTTTGCTTGGCCCATATGAATGCTTGGAGGTTAATATTTCAATGATATCTCCTGTATTTAACTTATAATCTAAAGTGACCATTTTTCCATTAACTTTCGCGCCAATCGTCTTATTCCCGATTTCTGAGTGAATCCGATATGCAAAGTCAATGGGAACTGAACCAGCAGGCAGCTCAATCACATCGCCTTTTGGTGTAAAGACAAACACCATATCTGAGAACAAGTCCATTTTTAGAGACTCCATGAATTCTTCAGCATTCACAGTTGCATCTTGGAATTCTAGTATTTCTCTAAACCAATGAAGCTTCTCATCAAAAGAAGCCGATTCGTTCACTTGCTTTCCTTCTTTATACGCCCAATGTGCAGCAACCCCAAATTCAGCAATTCGATGCATTTCGATTGTTCGAATCTGTACCTCTAATGGATCACCTTTTGGCCCAATAACGGTAGTATGCAGGGATTGATACATATTTTGTTTCGGCATTGCGATATAGTCTTTGAAGCGACCTGGCATCGGCTTCCAATGAGTATGGATAATCCCTAAAACCGCATAACAATCTTTTATATTGTTTACAACAATACGAACAGCCAATAGATCATATATTTCATTGAACTGTTTGTTTTGGAGTGCCATCTTCCGATAAATGCTATAAATATGTTTCGGTCGACCAGAAATTTCAGCTTTGATATTCACATCTGTTAAACGATCGCTCATGACATTTATCACTTCATCTAAATACTGCTCTCGTTCAGCACGCTTCTTCTTCATCAAGTTAACAATGCGATAATACTGTTGTGGGTTCAGATACCTTAGTGCTGTATCTTCAAGCTCCCATTTAATTTTTGAAATCCCTAATCGATGAGCAAGCGGTGCAAATATTTCTAATGTTTCATTAGAAATTCTTCGTTGCTTCTCAGCAGGTAAATGCTTTAAAGTCCTCATATTATGAAGACGATCTGCAAGCTTAATAAGAATTACACGAATGTCTTGTGCCATTGCGACAAACATCTTGCGGTGGTTTTCTGCTTGTTGCTCTTCTTGTGACTTGTATTTAATCTTCCCAAGTTTAGTTACACCATCTACAAGCATGGCCACTTCTTCGTTAAAACTTTCCTTAATATCCGCTAATGTCACTTCCGTATCCTCAACAACATCATGTAAAAAGCCTGCTGCGACAGTTGACGGATCCATCTCCAAATCAGCTAGGATGCCAGCAACTTGAATTGGATGGATAATATATGGCTCACCTGATTTGCGATATTGTTCACTGTGAGCATGTTTTGCATATTCATATGCCTCTTTGACAAATTGTGACTGATCCTCATTTAAATACTGCCTGATTCGCTCAATTACTTGCTCAGCTGTCAGGACTTGATCGTGCGCCATGGAATCACCTTATCCCAAAAAATTTCATTCCCATTAACTTTTCCGTTTAACAAAACAATTTATCTATCCTTGCAACGAACTATGAAATATAGTATCGATTATTTTATTGTAATTGTTACTATTATCGAAAAAAAATGCGTGCTTGTAAAGAGAAAGCCTGTTATTTTTATGGAAAAAAACTCGAAAGTTGTCGAAACTAATCGATTTCACTACTATATCTTATCTATTTTTGTAAAAAATGTATATCTTATAGCGATTAGAAATCGAAAGACTAGTATAGATTCTAAAAAATAAGTAACATAGCCACCACTCATATGGACATGTAGATCCTTCAGAATCCACAAAAAAAGTGCTATTCAGCACTTACATTATTGATAAACGCTCAGATACGTCCTTGTTTGGCACAAAAATTCCTTTAAAAAACTAGTCTCTGACAAGCGTTATCTAAAAAGCTCTAAGGGTTTTCCCTGTCTCTAAAATCTCCCTAAAAACATGTAGACAAAGTCAAAATCGACTTTGTCTACATTCTCAGAGTGCTAGTTAAGGACTCTACTACTGTTTATTGATTAATATTTCATTAATGTTAATACATCATATTTTTCAAGCTTTTCACGACCATCTAAGTATGTTAACTCAATTAAGAAGGCAATTCCTGCAACAACTCCACCAAGTTCTTCTACTAATTTGATTGTCGCTTCAATCGTACCACCTGTTGCAAGTAAATCATCTGTAATCAAAACGCGTTGACCAGGTTTAATTGCATCTTTATGAATGGTTAGTACATCTTTCCCATACTCTAAACCGTAATCAACTTTAACAGTCTCTCTCGGTAGCTTCCCTTCTTTACGAACCGGTGCAAAACCAACTCCTAAAGAATAAGCGACAGGACAGCCGATAATGAAACCGCGTGCTTCTGGGCCAACAACTAAGTCAATCTTCTTCTCACGAGCGTAAGAAACAATTTGATCCGTTGCATATTTATATGCATCGCCATTATCCATTAATGTAGTAATATCCTTGAATTTAATGCCTGGTTTCGGCCAATCCTCAACGATTGTTATAAATTTCTTTAAATCCATTTATCCAATTGCCTCCTCGGACTTCTCAGTGTTCACAAACCATTCATCCATTTGCTTTTTCAAATGGTGATATGGTGAATAGATTAAGTCATTCTCAAGCTCATATAATCGTTGTCTATTCCTATATGTTTGTGAATCTGTCAAATCACGTTTGTTTGCAGATTTATTTATAAAAATAACTCCACTCTCTATTGTAACAAAATCTAACTCAAAAAACACTGTCGACATAAAATCAATTGAATCTTTGCTCCAACCTTTGTATTTTGCTAATTTGTCTCCTAGCTCGCTAACATTAAACGGGCTCTTCTTCGCTAAAAAGGCATAGTACCATTTAAAGTGTTCTCTTGTAGGCATCGTACTGAAGAACGCATCTCCCTCATGATAGAAATGTGCATATACCCGTTCTGGAGATTTTTCATTGAAAAGAGCTGCAAATACTTGTTTTGTAGGAGGCAAATCAACCAATATGACATTTTGTCCGTCAATATCCAAATCCATTGCATCTTGTTCAGTTTGAATCAAGGTTACCTGCTCGACTTCGAGCTCAAACCGTTCTATATGCTTTTCTTGGAAGAAAACCCATAAACCTTTTTCCTTTGGGACAGAGCTTTTCAATTTATCAAAGCTCTTTAATCCACGCACATCATACAGTTGCCATGATTTAATTGATAAATCTTGGACAAAAATTTGCGGTTTACGAATATTATTCCATTCATTGATCGATAATTCCCCAATCACCGAAACCTCTGAATTTGGTGCAATTTCATCTGCTAAATGGCCGATTGAAAACCCGACCCCGTCAAGCTGCACACCCTTATTGTCTAATAATAGTTTTAAATGGTCTTTGTTTGCCCCAATTTTTTTAAACTGCGCCAACTGAACATCCTTGATTAATACTTTTGGCTTTGGATTGTCCATTCCATATGGTGCTAGTAATTGAAGTTCCTCAATCGTCGATAAACGGATATCCTCTAATAGTATCTGCTCATCAATAAAGGTAATAGGAGTAAAATCCTCTTCAGTTAACTGGCTTTGTATTAATTCGATCATCCTACCTCGAAGTTCGTCCACATCATTCAATGACAAGGTCATTCCCGCAGCCATAGGATGTCCACCAAAATGAGGAAGAATATCTCGACAAGTGGATAAATTTTCAAAAAGATCAAAGCCTGCGATGCTTCGTGCTGACCCCTTTGCAACGCCTTTTTCAGGATCGAAGCTAAGTACAATTGCAGGGCGGTAGTACTTCTCCACAAGTTTAGAAGCAACGATTCCAATGACACCGGCATTCCATCCTTCTTTACCAATGACAATGACTGGGTATTCATCCGTAGGATACTGTGATTCAATCATGTCCATCGCTTCTTTTGTAATCATGCTAACAATGGATTGGCGTTCTTTATTCATTTGTTCGATTTCCTCTGCAATCATTGCTGCCTCGTCTACATCCTCGATTAGCAATAAGTCGACAGCTGGATCAGCACTAGCTAATCGCCCAACCGCATTTATTCTTGGCCCGATGAAGAAACCGATTGTCTCTTCATTAATTTTAGCTGGATCTGTCCCAGATAGGTTAAGCAGTGTTTTTAAACCGACATTTCTTGTTCTTTGCAGTGCTTGAATCCCTTTTTTGGCAATTAATCGGTTTTCTCCTGTTAAAGAGACTAGATCTGCAATAGTACCAATCGCAGCAAATTCTAATAAATGTTCAGGTACCTTGCCATATAACGCATGTGCTAGTTTAAATGCAACCCCAACTCCTGCCAACTCACGAAAAGGGTAAGTGCTTCCTTCAAGCTTTGGATGAATAATCGCAAGTGCTTCTGGCAATTCTGGTCCGGGCTCGTGATGATCGGTAATGATCAAATCTAATCCTAATTCAGCAGCTACCTTAGCCTCATTAACGGCAGAAATACCTGTATCAACGGTAATCAATAACCGGATTCCTATATCCATCGCATATTCAAACGCCCCTACATTCGGTCCATAGCCTTCTGTGAATCGATTCGGGATATAAAATTGCACATCTGCACCTAAATCTTGCAAGGTCCGCATCATAATAGTAGTGCTTGTTACTCCATCTGCATCATAATCACCAAAGATCATGATTGGTTCCTGTTGTGCGATTGCTTCTTTAATTCTTTCAACCGCCCGCTCCATTCCATTCATTAAAAATGGGTCATGAAACGATTGTTCTTCTTCATATAAAAAATACCGTGCTGACTCAACGGTATCCATTCCGCGTTTAACTAACAATGAAGCAACGATTGGTGTAATCGCTAATTCTGTTGCTATTAAATTTGCTTTCTCTTGGTCTTGTTCTTGAACAATCCAACGTGATTTTGAATGGATCATACATTCACCCCTCAACCCATCTAGTATATAAAATCTGTGCTTTCCTTTCAATAGAATGCATCTCATTTATGTCTTACTAGAATCTTTCAAGAATGTGATCACTTTTATAAATTCGTCTTCTTGATTAATTTTAAAATAATCTTGAAAAGGATCACCACGTTCCTCAATTTTCTTTTTCACATTACAGATATTGAAATCATCAATTGATAATGTTTCTGTAATTTCATCCCAGAATAAAGGGGTTGCGACATTGCCCTCGTTATTCCCCCTAGGTGAATAAGGCGCGATTATAGTTTTTCCTTCCCCATGCTGCAAATAATCGATATATAACCGATTGCCACGGTTTTTCTTCAGCCTTTCCAAAGTGAATAAGCTTGGAGAGACAGACACAATATAGTTTGCGATAAAAGCAGTGAACAGTCGAGTATCATCGTATGTAAACCGGTCGCTGTTTAAGGGGATATGTATTTGTAGCCCTTTGCTTCCAGATGTTTTCACAAATGAAATTAGCTGTAACTCATCAAGTATGACTTTAATGGATCGGGCCGCTTTTATGGCATAGGAAAAGTAATCTTTCGAAGGTGGATCAAGATCAAAGACAATTTCACTCGGATGATGTTGATTGTACGTTTGATACGGAATATGAAATTCAAGCGCTATCTGATTGCCTAGCCAGAGGAGTGCTTTCAAGTCATTACAAAGAATATAGTCAATCCCGTCATTCTGGTGCGTTTCTATAAAACGAGGAGCGTACTCTGGGCAGTTCTTTTGAAAAAAGGATTCTCCTAACAAGCCGTGTGGATAACGAATCACGGTTAAAAGACGATCTTTTAGAAACGGCAACATTTTAGGGGCTATATCCTGCAAATAATGAATATAAGCCATTTTATCAATTGGTTTCACTGACCAGATTGGTTTATCCGGGCTTGTAATCTGAAGATCTCCAGGAAAACTTCTACTATTATGAACAAATTTCTCATACGAACAGTCTTGAGGCTTTAAATCAAAGCGAAACTGAGAAAATTGTGTTTCCCTCATTTGTCCTTTAAGCACATTTAAATAATATATATTCGCACAAATTGCTGGTGCAATCTTAATGAATTGTTGGTTTTCGTCTACCTTATTTCCCCTCATAATTTGAAGTAAATTCTCTTTTTGTTCCTTCGTGATTCCAGCTAAAAATTGTCCGATCTGCTTGATGTTTTCTCCTTCATAAACAGAGCATGTAAAATACCCATTCTCTTTGTAATAAGCTGTAATGAAGCATGTCGCTACTTTCCAATTTTTTATTTTCAGCCACTTAGTCGTACGCTTTCCTTCCTCATACAAGCTACTTACTCTTTTTGCGACAATCCCTTCACCATTCTCCAGCTTCACTCTTTCCATTAATGATTCTGCATCACTATAAAACGGAATCAATTGCAGCAAACAGTCTGAATATGGATTAGGTGTGGTTATAAAACCACAGCTCTCTATGACCTGTTTTAATATTGACTTTCTTTTTTTATATGTCTTTTTCGTTTGGTCTTCTCCTTTTAATACACATACATCAAAAACGAGCAGTCGACATGGAAAGCGCTCCGCTTCTACAAGAATTCGTTTTTCTGAACGCAATTTACCTCTTCTTTGAATGCCCTCATAGTCTGCGGCATAAGGATGAAGAAGCTGTACAAGTTCACAATCAACTTGAAAAGGTATATAACGCTGTAATCTTTCCTTATTCTGATCAATAAACGATTTGATCTCTGGAAATTGTGGGAGTAAGTCTTTACCATTACGGCTAAGAAGACGGATTTCTTTATCCCAATCGAGGATTGCCCGGTAACCATCGTACTTCACTTCGTAGTGCCATTCTTTACCTTGTGGAACTTCAAACGCAAGACTAAGTAGCATCGGTTTCACGATCTTCAACTCCTTAGCTTTAAGTATTTGCAATTGGCAACATTTCAATAGCGTAATGAATCAAGTTTATGAAAACGATAAGTACAAATAGTAAAATACGGAGGGAAGAAGCATGCATACTATTTGGAAAGGAAACATTAGTTTCGGGTTAGTCAATATTCCGATAAAACTACATTCGGCGACAGAAGATAAAGATGTAAAGTTAAGAAGTTTACACAAAAAATGTCATTCGCCAATAAAATATGAAAAGGTTTGTCCCGTTTGCGAGGTTGAGATTGAACAAAAGGATATTGTCAAAGGCTATGAATACACAAAAGGGAAGTTTGTACTGATAGAAGAAGAGGAGTTAGAAAAGCTGAAGAAGGAAACGACGAGCAAATCTGTCGAAATAATTGATTTTGTAAAAATAGAGGAAATTGATCCGATTTATTTTGACCGTTCTTATTATTTATCTCCTGGGGATGGTGGAACGAAGGCGTATGCGCTGTTAAGAGAAGCGCTTGTAGACTCGAAAAAGGTTGGACTCGCAAAGATTATGATCCGTTCGAAAGAACAGCTTGCCGTTGTCCGTATTTATAACAATACGCTTGTGATTGAAACGATTCACTATCCTGATGAAGTAAGAAGCACAGAAAATGTTCCAAATGTCCCTAATGAAGAAAAACTTACAAAGAAAGAATTGGACACGGCGAAACTATTAATTGACCAATTAACAACGACATTTGATCCAACAAAATATACAGATGATTATCGGACTGCTTTAATGGAGTTAATCGATGCAAAACAAAACGGCAATGAATATGTAACGGAGAGTGTTAAGCCAGCACCTGATTCTAATGTAACGGACCTAATGGCTGCACTTCAAGCTTCAATTGACCGAACAAAGCCTACAAAAAAAAGAACAACTCGAAAAAAGCGAGCAACTCCTAAAAAGAAGGAAGCCTAAGAATAAGATGATTTGACAATAGGTAAGGGTGGAGACGCAATGCTCCACCCTTACCTATTGAAGCCCTAAATGTGGTAATGCAACATCACTATAAATTCATTTGTACACAAACATTTCCAGTTCTTTTAAATTTTTTATTTAGAATTTAAATACTCTTCTATTTCGGCATCATAATGATTAACTAATAAAGTATTGGTAGAAGGAGTATTAGGATCAACTATTGTTTCCTTCAACGTAGCACTTAGTGAAATGATCATAACAGCCATTTCCACACAGCAACAGTAAATTATTTCCTTTAATTCACTTCCTCCTTTATCTCAAATAACTCCAATAAATACTAACACTACAATGATGCCAACGATTGTTATTAATTCAAAATCGAGACATTTTCCAATTATACTACACCAATTTAATCATTCATTATGTTATTCCTGTTTTTATTGTGTTTATTGTAAAAAAATGAAAAAAGTAGAATCTCCCTAAATCTTGTATAGTGAATAAAATACCATATATAATACTCTATTATATAGCACAAAAAGAGCTGATGCTTTCGCATCAGCTCTTTCTCTTTATACTTGTGGTTCATCCGTTGTTTTCTTTTTCTCTTTATACGTGATTAAGACGCCTTTTTTCTTAAGCTCTTGACCTTTCCAAACTAACCATAGCTGTGCAGCCAAGAAGATGGAAGAGTACGTACCAGCAATCAATCCGATTAATAGGGCAATATTAAAGTTGCGGATTGCTTCACTTCCAAAGATAAGCAATGCAAGTACAGCAAGCAACACGGTAATAATTGTATTCAAAGAACGGCCAAGTGTTTGGCGTAAACTCTTGTTTGCAATTTCAACAAGTTCAGAGAACTCTTTGATTTTTCTCTTTCTATTCATATTCTCACGAATACGGTCAAACGTTACAATCGTGTCGTTGATCGAGTAACCAATAATCGTAAGAACAGCTGCGATAAAGGTTAAATCAGCTTCTAGTCTTGTCAAACTAAAAATAACGATGATAAAGAATGCATCATGCAACAATGAAACAATCGCAGCAAATGCCATTCGCATTTCAAAGCGAATCGACACATAAATAATGATTCCAATCGATGCGATTGCCAATGCAATTAAAGCATTTCTCGCAATCTCTTTCCCTACAGCTGGTGACACTGTACTAATATTTGGTTCAGCCCCATACATCTCGGCAAAGTGATTTTTTAATTCAGCGATTTCATCCATTGTTAGAACATCTTTCGTACGAGCAACACCGATTTCACTATTTGTACCTGAAAGTACGATGTCACTTGTTTCAATGCCCATTTCTGCTAAGTTTGCTTGATATTCCTCAACAGATATTGTGTTTTCAGAAATTTGTTCGATACGAGTTCCTTGTGAGAAATCAATGCTCAAATTTAACCCAAAGAAGCCGAGGACAACAATTCCGAGAGCAATTAATGTTCCAGACAACGTAAAGAATTTTTTGCGATGTTTTACGAAGTCGATTTTATCAAACTTCGTAGGCAAATCAATTGTGTCCACATTATCTGCGATGTTGTGAATCTCATGTTTTTTCACACCGAACCAGCCTAAACGCTTGTTCAATGTATTGCTATTTACCCATAGGCCAAGCAATAATCTTGTACCATACACCGAAGTGATAAAGCTGACGAGAATACTTAAAATTAGCGTAGTAGCAAACCCTTTTACAGAGCTTGTCCCGTAAATAAATAACACACCCGCAGCTAATAAAGTCGTTAAGTTCGCATCAATAATCGTAGACAGTGAGTTTTTCGATCCCACTTGGAATGCCGATTTTAACGAACGGCCTACTTTAATTTCCTCACGAATTCTTTCGAAAGCGATGATGTTTGCATCAACCGCCATCCCTACCCCAAGAATTAATGCGGCAATCCCTGGAAGAGTTAAAACTGCATTCATCCAGTTAAATACAACAAGCGTTATAAATAGATAAATCGTTAATGTAACAGCAGCAATGAAACCAGGGAAACGGTAATATGCAATCATAAATACAAAAATTGCAATAACCCCAATAATACCACCAATAATTGTTTTATCAAGCGCTGTTTCACCGAACTGTGCACCAACAGAGGTTGAATATACTTCTTCTAATTCAACTGGCAAAGAACCAGCGTTTAAAAGATCAGCAAGTGTTTGTGCTTCTTGCACTGTGAAACTACCTCTAATTGTAACGTCAGTACTATTAATAACCTCGTCAACACTCGGTGATGAAATTAACCTTGGATTATCCGTTAAACGTGCTTCTTGGAAAGAGTCTCCTTCTTCAAAATCCAACCACATTGCTAGGATATTATCTCTTGGTGCCATTGCTAAAATCTCTCGTGTTACTTGTCCAAATTGATTTGCATCTTTAAGTTTAACCACAACATTCGGTCTTCCCATATCATCAAAGGATTGAGAGGCACCGCCTTCTTGTAGATCACTACCATCAAGCTTCACAACGTCATTAACGTCCCTAAACGTTAAGTGCGCTTCTGTTGAGAGCATTTCACGGGCTTGGTTTTGGTCTGTGACACCCGCTAATTGAACACGAACGCGGTTGTCGCCTTCGATTTGAATGTTTGGTTCACTAACTCCAAGGACGTTAATCCGACGGTCTAGTGACTGGACAGTACTGTTCAATACATCTTGTGTGACAGCTGAGCCATCTCTTGTTTCAACTTCGTAAAGAACCTCGAATCCTCCTTGCAAGTCAAGACCGAGCTTAACATCCTTTAAGATTCCGTTCGACGTAAACCCCATTAAACTCCCAAATAACACAAGGATGAGGAAGAATGAAACGATTCTACTACGTTTTACCATTATGTATAGTTCCTCCTTAAAAAGAGAAAGCGTGTGAATTCATCAAAAGAATGACAAATTCCCTATGCTTTCTTTACCCTAAATACCAATATTACCATTATGAAACAGATTGAAAGACGTGTCAATTTGTTCTATTTGTATTCTTGCTGTGTTTAGTTCACTTGAATAAATCTTTTAGATCATCATCCATTGAAAATTCTGTACTTTTAAATGCTTCAACCGTTGTATAGTTAATAAAATCGCCAACCTTCACTTCCATAATTTCTTCAACAATACGGTAAAGCCTAATCTCATCTGCTGGCTTCTTCCACTTTTTCTTTGTTAAGTAATCCCACAATGCATCTTCTGTCACGTTATCATAGCCATAAAAAGAAAACTCTTCTAGCTTGCTTTGCAGCGCTGGTATCACTTGAGGGCGGTAAAGATCATAGCGATGTTCATTGTCCATCTATTTAGCCTCCATCTCCAATTCAATCAAATCCAAATCTATACAAAAATTACTAGATGCTTGTCATGCTTTGTCCACTTTCATGCATATAGATTAATTGTATATGATTCCATGTTTTTTGAGAAGGTAGGGAATGAAATGTCGAAATTTATTAAGGGAACTTTGATACTACTAGCAGCCGGACTAGTAACGAGAGTCCTTGGGTTTATCAATCGCATCTTTATTGCTAAATCAATTGGGGCCGAGGGCGTTGGCCTTTATATGATGGCATTTCCTACATTTATACTTGTTGTGACGATCACTCAATTCGGATTGCCAGTGGCAATCTCTAAAAGTGTTGCAGAGGCAGAGGCTCGAGGGGACACAAGAAAAACAAAAAAGATCCTTGTTGTGTCTCTGACAACAACATTAGCGTTATCCGCTATTTTCACACCAGCCCTTTTACTATTAGCGCCTGTGCTTTCAGAAACATTATTTACTGATCAAAGAACGTATTTACCGTTGCTTGCGATCGCACCAGTTGTTCCTGTTATCGCTGTATCCTCCGTTTTACGTGGATACTTCCAAGGTAAGCAAAACATGAAGCCAGCCGCTCTCTCTCAGCTACTTGAACAAGTTGTACGAATCACTTTAATCGCCACAATGACAAAGGCATTTTTACCTTATGGAATTGAATATGCAGCAGCTGGCGCGATGCTTGCAGCTGTCGCAGGAGAAATTATTTCCCTTATTTACTTATTAACTGCCTTTAAATTGAAGAAACATTTCCGCCTTCGAAAACAATTTTTTCAATACATTCATACAGGAAAGTCAACCTTCAAAGAATTAATGAATGTAGCGGTACCTACAACAGGGAGTCGAATGATTGGTTCTGTTGCTTGGTTTTTTGAGCCGATCGTCGTTGCACATAGTCTTGCAATCGCTGGTGTAACAACAGTCGTTGCAACGCAAAGTTACGGGGCATTAACAGGATTTGCAATGCCGCTACTTATGCTCCCATCATTTATTACACTTGCATTGTCAACGTCACTTGTACCTGCAATAAGTGAAGCCCATTCATTAAAAAACATGAAATTAATTGAGTATCGTTTACAGCAGGCGTTGAAGGTCGTCTTTTTAACAGGCGGTTTATCCGTCATTATTTTATTTGTATTAGCAGAACCTTTGATGGAGGTCATTTATGGTTCAAAAACAGGAAGTGGCTTTGTAAAGCTAATGGCCCCCTTTTTCTTACTTTACTATTTCCAGGGTCCACTTCAAGCCGCATTACAGGGACTTGACTTAGCAAGAGCAGCGATGATCAATAGTTTAATTGGTGCCATTGTAAAAACCGTAGTCATCTTTTTATTAGCGAGCCAGGCCTCATTTGGAATCAATGGAGTTGCTCTAGGAATCCTAACAGGCTTCGTCCTCGTTACCGTGCTCCATTTAGCTACCTTAATGAAAAAAATCGCGTTAACGATCTATATACGTGATTATGTAAAAACCTTTATAGCAATTGGTATTTCAGGTTATCTTGGTCATATGCTCTATCCATTTCTATTACAAGATTTAGGACAAACACTAGCAGTTCTACTAACAATCATTGCGATCTCTCTCACTTATATTGCTCTAATGTTCATTCTTCGTTTAATCAAAAAAGAAGATGTCATCCATATTCCTTGGATAGGAAAACCACTTTCAAAGCTTGTCTTTTAAGTTAAATCTTTTAGATCTATATAAAATTGGCCACTTTCATAAGAACAAAATGAAATATGTTCATAACTTGAATGGCCAATTTTTTTTAATTCTTTCTTTAACCATAGTTCTGATTTTTGAATCTCTTCTAGACCATCCTTCTGTAGCTTTCCATCGACAATTAATGGGATCGTAAATTCACCTTTTGCATCGTCTTTTAAAAATACAGAAAGATTTCCTGACGATTCTAAAATTGCAAAATCAACATCAGATATTTTAGCAACATCCTTTTCTCGTAACTGCAAAAGTAAATCATCAAAATTGTATCGTTGTTTTCTCATCGCATTTTCATCAATTTTTCCTTTGTTTATAATAATTGATGGTACACCATCAACAAAATCTCTAAACTTTTTACTCTTCAATGATATATAAGCAAAGAAGATTTGTGCCACCATTAAAACAATCATAGGTAGAACATTTTTAAAGATATGCTCATCCGGTTTTTCAATCGCTACTACAGCCAACTCCGCGATCATAATTGAGACAACAATATCTAACACACCTAGCTCACCAATCTCTCTTTTACCCATGATGCGATAAATAACTGAAATAATACCATACAATATTAAAGTCCTAAACACAACCGTTATATATTCTTCCATTGTAAGCTCTCTCCTTCAATGCACACTCCCCTTAGTCTCAACTATCCAGAAGAAAGATATGAGCTTTTTCTTGAAAATAAACGATTCTAAATTTAATGTTTAACGAATATGCATGTACTAGGAAGGCATGTACGAACCTGTCGTCTATGTACTGTTTTAATTGAAGAAGGGAGTTGGTCCAAATCGAAGAATCAAAGCAATTTGGTAGGGCAGTTTTGCATGGGAATATTACGATCTTTGCGATCGCCATTATTAGCAGTCTCATTATCTCATTATTGCTTCGCTTCACGTCAGTTCAAGAGGCTTCACTTCATTACGTCATAACAGCCATTTCATTTATTGCCATTTTTATCGGTGGATTTATTGCAGGTGGAAAAGGAAAGGAAAGAGGATGGTTATTAGGAGGACTCACTGGGCTAATTTATGCAGTGATCATCTTCCTCTTTCAATTTCTAGGATTTGACCGCTTGTTTGATTTAGAACAAATCGTTTATACAATTTGCTATATATTGATATGTATGATGGGTGGAATTCTAGGAGTTAATATGAGTAATACAAGAGCATCTAAATAAGAATAACTCGCCAATTATAAGATGATGACCACAAAAAGACTATATGTTGTGGGATTCGAATAGAAACAGTCTGTAGGATCGCAATCGATCAGACAAATATCCAGACTAGAAAATCACGCATCATCAATTTATCGAACAGTAGATATATATTCTAGACTGTTATTGACAAAAGCTTGCATACGTCGTCGCTTTTGATCTCGTTTGTCGCATAATGGCCCTAGTCTTCTATTCAGTTCTTAGTTCGACCGTAGAGCTAATAAACCAAGCGTTTTCTAAAGAAATCCCCATTCTTTTAAATAGGAAAAGAGCGAATCAATTAAATTGACTCGCTCTTTCTTTGATTAGTTAATATCACCAGCTGCTGATTCAGTTACTTCACGAATTGCTGCACGGTCATATGTAAGACGACTTCCGTCACCACATTTGATGACAATTTTATCTTCATCAATCGCATCTACAAAACCATGTAGACCACCGATTGTGATGACTTTATCTCCCTTACGTAAGTCATTTTGCATTTGCTGTACTGCTTTTTGTCGCTTTTGTTGCGGACGAATTAACAAGAAGTAAAACAAAACAAACATAAGGATTAACGGTGCTAATGTACCTAACATTTCCATTCTCATTTCCCCTCCTTTCAAGTATTAAAATCAAGCATTAAAAGTTCTTCGCATCAGGTTTATTGAATCCATATTTTTCAAAGAATTCTTCCCTAAAATCACCTAGCCGGTCTTCTCTAATTGCTTGTCTGACCTGCTCCATTAATTTTAACAGAAAATATAGGTTATGATAAGTTGTAAGTCTAATACCAAACGTTTCCTCACAACGAATCAGGTGACGAATATAGGCGCGTGAATAATTACGACAAGTATAGCAATCACAATTCTCGTCTAATGGACCAAAATCCTTCGCATATTTTGCATTTTTAACAACGAGTCTTCCTTCACTAGTCATTAAAGTGCCGTTTCTTGCAATACGAGTTGGCAGAACACAATCAAACATATCGACTCCTCGAATCGCACCATCGATCAAGGAATCTGGTGACCCTACACCCATTAAGTATCTTGGCTTATTCGTTGGAAGCAATGGTGTAGTAAAATCTAAAACTCGGTTCATTACATCTTTCGGTTCTCCAACTGAGAGTCCACCAATTGCATACCCAGGAAAATCTAATGAAACTAAGTCCTTCGCACTCTGTGTTCTTAGCTCCTCATATTCGCCACCTTGGACAATTCCGAATAATCCTTGATCCTCTGGACGTTTATGAGCAGTTAAACAGCGCTCTGCCCAACGTGATGTACGCTCAACAGACTTCTTCATATACTCAAAAGAAGCTGGATATGGTGGACATTCATCAAATGCCATCATGATATCTGACCCTAAAGAGTTTTGAATTTGCATCGCTTTTTCTGGAGATAGAAATAGCTTATCGCCATTCAGGTGATTTCGGAAATGAACTCCTTCTTCTTCAATTTTACGAAATTCACTCAAACTGAAAACTTGGAAACCGCCGGAATCAGTTAAAATTGCACGGTCCCAATTCATAAATTTATGAAGTCCTCCTGCTTGTTCCACGATTTCATGTCCTGGACGAAGCCATAAGTGATACGTATTGCTTAAAATGATACCTGCACCCATCTCCTTAAGATCTTCAGGTGACATTGTTTTGACAGTAGCAAGCGTGCCAACCGGCATAAAAACAGGCGTTTCAAATGAGCCATGTGGTGTGTGCACACGACCTAGTCTTGCACCTGTTTGCTTACATGTTTTAATTAATTCATAACGTATTGCAGTCAATGTTTGAACTCCTTCCAATGAGTGTTACAGAATTAGCATTGCGTCCCCGAAGCTAAAAAATCGATATCGCTCCTCCACAGCTAAACGATATGCATTTAATACATGCTCCCTACCTGCCAATGCACTAATTAACATGATAAGAGTTGACTTAGGTAAGTGGAAATTTGTAATCATCCCATCAATTGCTTTAAATTGGAACCCTGGAAAAATAAAAATAGATGTCCAGCCACTTGATTCCTTAAATAGTCCATCATACTTGGCAGTAATGGTTTCTAATGTACGTGTAGATGTTGTTCCTACACTAATAATTCTGCCACCGTTTTTTTTGGTATCATTTAATACGTTTGCTGTTTCCTGTGACATTGTATAATACTCAGCATGCATGTCATGCTCCATAATATCATCAACGCTTACAGGTCTAAAAGTACCTAAACCAACATGAAGCGTAATAAAGGTAATTTTAACACCCTTTGCTCTAATTCTCTCTAACAATTCATCCGTAAAATGCAAACCAGCTGTCGGTGCTGCAGCACTTCCACTTTCTTTTGCATAAACAGTTTGATAGCGATCTCGGTCATCTAATTGTTCTTTAATATATGGAGGGAGCGGCATTTCACCAAGTTGGTCAAGCACCTCGTAAAAAATTCCTTCATAGGTGAATTTTAGCTTACGACCACCTTGATCTGTAGTGGATATACATTCTGCTCGTAATAGGCCGTCACCAAACTCAATCACGGTTCCTTCCTTTACTCGCTTAGCAGGCTTAATCAACGTTTCCCAAGCATCTTCTTCCTCTTGCTTTAAAAGAAGCACCTCGATTTTCGCACCTGTCTCTTCCTTTTGACCGAATAAACGTGCAGGTAGCACCTTAGTATCATTTAATACAAGAACGTCTCCTGCTTGTAAATAATCGACGATATGTGAAAATGTGTTATGCTCTACCACACCTGTCCTACGATTAAGATGCATCAGCCGACTGCTTGTCCTATCTAACAATGGCGTTTGTGCAATAAGTTCTTCAGGTAATTCAAAATCAAATAAATCTACTCTCATATTGTCACCGACTTCTATTCTATCTCGTTAACGCATTCGGCCAATAAAATAAAATATGACCGACAAAAAGATACTCACAATGATTGATGTTACAATTGGAAAATAAAAGGTTGTATTGCCTTTTCTAATCACCAGATCTCCAGGTAACCTTCCAATTGGGAGGAAATGAGCTAATAACCCAATTCCAAAAATAATTGCACCGATGATCATTAGCCATTTTGCCAATGAGCAGGCACCTCCATTTGAAAATGTTTATAAGCAGAAGCCGTTACAATTCTTCCTCTTGGTGTACGCTGCAATAAGCCTATTTGCAATAAATAAGGCTCATAAACATCCTCAATTGTATTCGCTTCCTCACCAATCGTAGCTGCAACAGTATCAATTCCAACTGGACCACCACGAAACTTTTCAATCATGCCCTTTAACAACTTATGATCAACATGATCTAACCCTAACCGATCTACTTGCAGACGCTCCAACGCTTCATATGCAATGTTCTGGTCAATCGTTCCATTTCCTTTAACCTGAGCATAATCTCTTACTCTGCGTAATAGGCGGTTTGCTATTCTAGGCGTACCACGAGAACGCTTTGCTACTTCTATTGCCGCTTGATCATCGATCGGTGTTTGTAAAACATCTGCTGTACGAATCACAATCTCTTTAAGTTGCTTCTCGTTATAGTATTCCAAACGGGATACTACTCCAAACCTATCTCTTAAAGGTGCGGTTAGTGCTCCTGCCCTTGTAGTCGCCCCAACAAGTGTAAACGGCGGTAAATCTAGACGTACTGAGCGCGCACTCGGCCCTTTACCAATGACAATATCAAGACAGAAATCTTCCATTGCTGGATACAACACTTCTTCAATTGTTCTTGGTAAGCGGTGAATCTCATCGATGAATAGTAAGTCACCCGGTTCCAAAGCCGTTAAAATAGCAGCTAAATCTCCTGCTCTCTCAATAGCTGGTCCAGCAGTTGTTCTTATGTTTACATTCATTTCATTAGCAATAATCGTGGCTAATGTTGTTTTCCCTAACCCTGGTGGTCCATACAAAAGAACGTGATCGAGTGTTTCCTCACGGAGCTTTGCGGCTTCGATAAAGATTTTTAGATTGCCCTTTACTTGATCTTGACCAATATATTGTTGCAACGTTTGTGGACGAAGACTATATTCAAAGCCCGCTTCAGAATGGTCTGCTTCACTAGAAATGATTCTTTCATCCATCACGCATCACCTTCTCTATTTTAAAAGCTTCTGCAAAGCTTTTTTAATGTATTGATCAGTCGATAACTGCTCTGACTTCAATCCAGGGGTAATCTTCTTAATTTCTCGTTCTGAATATCCAAGTGCAAGCAATGCAAGAACTGCCTCTTCAAACTCTTGATCACTTGAGTGAATTTGTTCCACTTCTTGTGCTGGTGCAAAAAGATTCGGAAAGTAATCAGGTACGACATTTTGCAATTTCCCTTTAAGGTCTAGAATAATCTGCCTTGCTGTTTTCTTTCCAACACCAGGGAATTTCACGAGGAATGCCTCATCCTCATTTTCAATTGCCTGAACAACTTGTTCTGGCTGACCTGTTGCAAGAATAGCTAATGCACCCTTAGGTCCGATGCCAGTAACATTTAATAATTTTGTGAAAAGTATCTTTTCTTCCCTTGTTTGGAAGCCATATAAAGCAATTGCATCTTCTCTCACATAATGATACGTAAACACAAGGGTTTCTTTATTTTCTTCTAGTGAAAAAATAAATGGGTTCGGTGCAAAAATTTGATAACCAATCCCATGATGATCAATAACAACATATTCTGGACATAGATATGTAATTTGCCCTTTTATATAATCGTACACTTCCATTCGCTCCCCTAATTTGCTGTAACCCATTGTACCATACTAAATAAGAGAAAACGATGTAAAAATACACTAACCATCTAAGCAAATTTGATTGTTAGATGGTCAGGTTATCCTCAAAATTTTTTATATATAAACCGAAATTAATTAGTGTCTGCCTTAGGACTCTCTCTTCTTCTCTTGACTGTGTAAATATTCCTTCACATCATCTTGTATGCTCTGTTCTGCAAGCTTAACATCTGAACGATAAGCCGATCTAGTAATTAAATGTGCAGATACAGGTGCAGTCAGAAAGACGAAAAAGATCCCTAAAAGCAATTTGATACTAAAGTACGATTCCATAACAATGAAATACAACAAGGTTCCGATCAAGATTGACATTATACCGAGCGTTGAGCTTTTTGAAGCAGCATGTGATCGAGTGTAGACATCTGGCAATCTCACAAGTCCTAGTGAACTTAAAAAACAAATAAACGTCCCAACTAAAATAAATAAAACAGATACGAGCTCAATTAGTTCGCTTAGACTCAATGACTACACCCCTTTCTAAATACCTTGAGAATGCGATCGTTCCAATGAAAGATAAGATTCCAATTAATAGAATCACTTCAAAAAAAGCAGTTGTCCTTAATAGAACGGATACGATCGCGACACCACCGATCAAATTAATCCCAATCGAATCCAATGCCTGTACTCGATCAGGAATCGATGGTCCCTTAATTAAGCGGTACGTACAAAACAAAATGGAAAGGACGAGAAACACCAAGCTGACAAATAGAATTCCTTTAACCATGACGTGTCACCTTCTTTATTGCTGCTTCAAATTTCTTTTTAGATTTTGTTACTGAATTACTCGATTCTGGGATATCTAATGCGTGCATGTAAAATACTTTATTGTCTTGTGAAACTTCTAGAACAACTGACCCTGGGGTTAAGGAAAGTAAGAGTGCCAGCAATGTAATCTCTAGTTCTCCTTCCAGGTCTGTTTCAAGCTTGAAAATCCCAGGAGTAATATCAATCTTCGGCTTAATGACTTGACGTATAACGAGAATCGCAGACGTCATCAACTCCCAAATGAAAACAAAGAATAGCTTAACAATTGCTCCAAATGTAAATAGATAAAATTGTCCCTTTAAATATTTTCGTAAAAACAACAGAACAACAATTCCGACAATATAACCATATATAAACGTAAGTGCGTTCCATTGATTTTGCATGAACATCCATAGTACGGCTATGAAGAGATTAATCAATACTTGCATTGGCATACGTCCTCACTCCTTTCAAACAAATTTCTCAGGCTATGGGATAATGACTCCATTAAAGACAGCTTCAATATAGAGGTTCGGGTTCATTAGGCTTTCAACAGCTAAATTCACATATAAGCTAATGCCTTCCGCTCCTAATCCAAGCATAATAGCTAAGGCTGTTAAGATTGTAATTGGGAGCATCACACCTCTTGTCGTTCCTTTTTCCATCTCTTCACTTAAGATTGTTTCTCCCCAGAAAACATTCATAAAGATTTTCATTAAGGAATAAAGAACAAACAAGCTCGTAAACAATCCAATTGCACCTAACCAATAATAACCCGTCTCAAATGTACCTTGAGTGATAAACACCTTGCCTAAAAATCCACTTAACGGAGGAATACCTGCCAATGCTAACGCAGCGATGAAAAACATCCACCCTAAATATGGATGAGTTTTTATCAAGCCACTCATATCTTTAAGCCTGCTTGTGCCAGTAAGCATGATAATCGTCCCTCCAATGAGGAAAACTAAAGCCTTCAGAACCATGTCATGAATTAAATAATAAACTGACCCAGTTATCCCAACAACAGAATAGGAAGCCAAGCCTGCCATAATAAACCCAACACCAATGATCACATTATAGGTGAGGATTCTTTTAACATCTAAATAAGAAGCTGCACCAATTGCACCTAAAATCATCGTCGCTGCACCTAATATACCAATTAACAAGTGAGTTACTTGTGGTTCATGATAGAAGATCAATGTAAACACTCTAAAAATCGCATACATTCCTACTTTTGTTAATAGTCCAGCAAATACAGCTGCAATTGCTGTAGGTGGTGCACTATACGAACCTGGTAACCAGAAGAATAAGAGCAACCCAGCTTTAAGGCTAAATACAATTAAGAAAAGAATCGCAATCGTTGTAATGATTCCATCTTGCCCAACCTCTGCAACTCTGACAGAAAGCTGCGCCATATTTAAAGTTCCTACTACCGCATATAAATAAGCAACTGCAACTAAGAACAAGAATGATGACAAAATATTGATCAATACATATTTAAGTGATTCACGTAATTGCACTCTTGTGCCCCCATGAGAAATCAACACATAAGAAGCGATGAGCATAACTTCAAAGCAAACAAATAAGTTGAAAATATCTCCTGTTACAAATGATCCATACACTCCCGTAATAAGGAAAAGGAAGAAAGGATAAAAATAATGTTTTTCTCGATCTTCACCAATTGTTTTAAAGGCATAAATAACACAGCATAATGCCACAATTGTCGTAGTAATTAACAAGATTGCCGAGAACATATCAACAACCATACTGACCCCGAATGGGGCTTCCCAACCACCTAACTGCAAAGTCTGAATACCATTTTCTTTCACCTGATAAGCCAATAAGACAGAAATAGCTCCTGAAGCGACTAATGCAGCGATACTGAGAAACCTTTGAATCCGGATCTTGTTTTTAAATAGTACCATCATCATTCCAATTAATAACGGAATAATCACTGGAAAAATAATTAAGTTATTCATCCTCATTACCTCTCATTTGATCCGTATTGTCGGTGCCCAGTACCTTGTATGCACGATAACTCAACACTAAGAAGAGTGCTGTTGTAGCAAAGTTAATAACAATAGCTGTTAATATCAACGCTTGTGGCAATGCATCTGTATAGGATAGTCCATCCAGTCCTAACAACGGAGGGCCACCTGATTTTAAGCCTCCCATTGTAAGAAGAAGCAAGTGGACACCATGTCCTAGTATCGATGTTCCTAGAATAATTCGTAATAAACTTTTTGAAAGAATTAAATATGTTCCAATGGCAAAAAAGATTCCAACTAGAATCGACATTAATGTTTCCATTTAGCGATCCTCACTTATCGTCATAATTACTGTAACAGCAGTTCCGATCACGGCAAATGCAACCCCTACATCAAAAATAACTGCTGTAGCAAGTTCAGTTTTACCGAAGATTGGTAAATCAAAATAATCAAATGTTTGTGTTAAAAATGGTGCATCAAACAAAACAGCTCCTAAGCCTGATAAGGTAGCGATGATTACCCCTAACGCAGCGAGGTTTTTAAAATCTATTGAGATATTGTCTCGTACCGTTTCAATGTCATATGAAAGGAAGAGAAGTGTTAAACCTGCTGCAAATGTTAATCCCCCGATGAACCCCCCACCAGGATTATGGTGACCTGAAAAGAAGAGATTGATGGCAAAGGTTAGAATGATAACAACAGCAACCTTCGTCACACCACGCAGTATGACATCATTTGGTTCTCTCATTCTGATCTCCTCCTTTTGCTGTCAATTTGATTAAAATGTATACTCCAATACAAACCATCGTTAATACAAACACTTCAAGCATTGTGTCAATTCCTCTAAAATCGACTAAAATGGCATTTACAATATTATTCGCTCCTGCCAATTCATACGATCGTTCGAAATAGCTTGAAATTGGTTCAAACAGTCTAGTTCCATTCGCTGAAAGTGCAATAATTGTAACGACAATCCCAACAGCGGCAGAAATAATCGCGTTAGTCACTTTAAAAGGAACACGTGTATGTTCTTTTTTAAATTTCGGTAGGTGGTAAAAACAGAGTAAGAATAAAGCTGTTGTTACTGTTTCAATCACCAGCTGTGTAAGAGCTAAGTCTGGCGCTCGGAAGATAACAAAGAACATCGCTACCATATAACCAAGACCACCTAATGCAATAATTGCTGTCAGGCGAGACTTAGCAAACAAAATCGTTATCGCTAAGAAAATCATTCCGATGACTAAACCAGCTTCGTATATGCTTACAGGAGCATCGTTTTCCAGATTGAATACAAATCCGCCAAATACAATCAATGATCCACCTAAAGCAATTGCAATAAAGCCAAAGATGTACACTAAATAATCTCGAATAGATCCGGTCATATATTTATCTGTGATCGACCTAGAAGTAGAATCGACTGATTCTAATGCCTTATTGTATAAGCTGTTTAGTGTCATATTTTGTGGATAGAGTCGGTAAATTCCAATCCATTTTTTCAATCCAATATACATGAAAGTACCTAATGCAACGACCCCTATTGTCATTAATAGTTCAGTATTGATCCCATGCCAAGCTGTAATTTCACTTCGTTCCACTTCAACACCAGCAGGTAAAATCGCAACTAAAGCTGGGTTTAGCAAGTACTTTGATAATACATTTGGGAAGAAGAATATGACGACCACTAATGAAGCAAGAATAATTGGTGGGATTAACATCCCAATTCCAGGTTCATGTGCCTCTTTTTCTAGCTTTTCAGGCTTGTATTTTCCTTTGAACGTCTTGAAGACAAGTATCATACTATATATGAATGTAAACACACTTGCCACCCAGGCAATAACAGGGAATAGGATTCCAACAGAATGCATATTAAAGAAATCCATTTCAGACGCGACTACAACTGCCTTAAAGAACATTTCTTTACTCAAGAAACCATTAAAAGGAGGTAATCCCGCCATTGCAAAGCTTCCAATTAAGGCGATTGTAAAGGAAATAGGCATTAAATGAAGCAGACCACCTAATCGACGTATATCACGAGTACCTGTTTCATGGTCAATAATTCCGACAACCATAAACAAGCTCCCTTTAAATGTTGAATGGTTGACTAAATGGAAGAGCGCTGCTAACAAAGCGACAACATAAATATTCTCTTCACTACCAAAGCCGTAATAAAATGCTGCAGACCCTAGTCCAAGTAAACTCATAATAAGACCTAGCTGGCTGATTGTTGAATAAGCTAAAAGCGCTTTTAAGTCAGGTTGACGAACAGCATTGATTGAGCCGTAGAGCAATGTGATTAAACCAACACTTGATACAATCCAGAACCACTCCATTGATCCTGCAAATATTGGTGTGAAACGAGCAACTAAATATATCCCAGCCTTCACCATTGTTGCAGAGTGCAAATATGCACTAATTGGGGTTGGTGCTTCCATCGCATCAGGCAGCCAAATGCTAAATGGAAATTGTGCAGACTTTGTAAATGCTCCTAATAATAGAAGAATCATCGCTGGTAGGAACAAACTATGACTCGATATAACATCCACTTGTGAGATCATTTCACGAATGCTTAGCGTATCTGTCATCATCGACAGCATAATAAGCCCAGAGAGCATTGCTAGCCCACCGAAGATTGTAATAAGCATTGATTTTTGCGCACCATAACGCGATCTTTGACGTTGATACCAATAGGCAATTAATAAGAAGGAAGAAATACTCGTTAATTCCCAGAACACATAAAGGACTAGAACATTATCAGAAAATACAAGTCCTAGCATTGCCCCCATAAAGAGCAAGAGATAAACATAGAAATTATGCAAAGCCTCTCTCTCTTTTGATAAATAGAAAATTGAATAAAGAACAACGAGCGCACCGATTCCAGAGATTAATAAACCAAATATTAGTCCTAACCCATCTACATGGGTAGTAAAGTTAATTCCGTATGTCGGAATCCATGATATCGTATGAGAAAAGACTTCATTATTCGCAATCGATGGTAAATACCTTAATAAATAGATGAAAATGAATAAAGGCACAAAAAAGACAAACCAGCCTGTATGAATTTTCTTGTTGAAAGCCTTGTACAGCAAAGGCACAAATATAGCCGATAAAAATGGCAGTAGAATCATAAAATATACGAAGGACAAACCAGTTCCCTCCTTAATAAGAATAAAAAAGATGTTTTGTAAACTATGTAATAGTTTGTGTTTTCTTTGTTCATCGCATTACAAAAGTGGCAAGAAAAAAACATCATGGAAGAAATAAACCATGTTTCACAAATTATGACTTTTGAGATTTTCGATAAATAGCATTGACTTTTTTTGTGTGCATGAGCTATAGTCATACATAGTCAATTGGTATTTATGAAAAATACTTCACATCTATTTCGAGGTGAGTTTGTAATGAAAAAAGTAAAAGGGCGCATGGATGAGAGTATCCTAGTCTGTGTATATTACGGCCCTAATGGTGAAAGACTGATTCAGCGTGGGTGTAAAATCGCAAGTATGCTTGATTGCCCACTTTACATTTTAACGATCGATCAAAAGCCTTTCGATGAAATGGACGCTGAAAAGTCGCATTATATTTCAAGATGGCAAGAGCTTGCAGAGATGCATAGTGCCGATGCTTTCATTTTAAAAGATAATGAAAAGCGACCAGTTTCTAAAGTAATTGCCGATGTAGCAAGAGATAAGCATATTACGCAAATCATTTTAGGGCAAACAGCACAAAGTCGCTGGGAACAGATTGCTAAAGGTTCAATAATCAATTCTCTTTTAAAAGAAATTCCTTTTGTTGACCTTCATATCATCTCTGTATCACGTTTCCTTAAAGACGAAGATGGCCTTTATGAAAAAGGTGTTCGCGCATATCTTGTACAAGAAGGTACTAAGTATCGCGTCACATTCACTCATACAAAAGATGTTGCATATGAGGGGATTTTCTTCAAGGATGTTGGTACCGATTTTAACAATGGAGTCTTCAAATTCATGAAGGACCATAAAACTTTGCAAGTTACTTGTATTGAAGATTATGTGACCGAGTTAAAAAATGTTGAAATGGATACAACACTTGAGGACGACGAGGACTGAACTTAATTCGATTTGCTCACCCTTTGCTAAATTAGCAAGGGGTTTTTTCTTTCTCGTTCAATCGTTACCTTCTATAAGTTTACATCCACCTTAATCTCCTTCGCTTCGTGCTTATTTATACCAATGTACCTCAAAGTTTCAGCAGAAGAATGGTGATGATAAATCGATCGTATAAGCGAAATGGCTATTCCTTTTCTATAGGCGTGGTAGCCAAATGTTTTCCTCAACGTATGTGTTCCTATCTTCCCAGTGATGCCAACTTTTTTAGCAGCTGTATTGATGATCCTATATGCTTGTTGTCTTGTGATGGGTTGATCATTCTTTTTCGACTTAAACAAGTAATCTTGCTCACTGCAATTGAATTGATCTAAGAAATTTTTTATTTCTATTCGCACAGATTTATTAATATAAATCTTCTGTACTTCATCACTTTTTTCATCCTTTAAATACAAGAACTCTCTAATCGTTCCTTCTTTCCAAACGTCACCAACTTTTATAAACAGTAAGTCGCTTACCCTAATACCTGTATTAATACCGAACACAAATAACAGTAGATCTCGTTGAGACTGTTGCCTCAATTCCTTCTTAATCGCATTAATACTTTCTACGTTCTTAATCGGGTCGACATACTCCACCGGATTTCCTCCTTGAATCTAATGTAACATAATTATATGTTAACAAAAACTATGTAACATGACAACTTAGAAAACCTACAATAATAAACTTTTAATAATAAAAAAATTCATAATTCATTAAAAATACATTTTTCAACAAGGCTACGTTTATTCTTTTTTAGTTAACTGATTCTAGGTACAGCCAGTTTCACTTGTAACGTTCCGTATGATTGCAACCAAAAAAAGAACCAGAGAATACACTCTGGTCTCGACCTTATAATTATTCATTTAACAAGTATGGTTTAAAGGCTTCTAAAACTTCAACATACCTGTCCTTCGTCATGATTGGAATTCCTTTTTTCAATTGCTCACATTTCCTGCTTTCCAATTTGCCAAGATCGATTTGAAAAAAAGATTGAATGATTTGCGACTGCTCTGGTTTACCATTATAGATCGTCAACACTCCCTCATCTGACACACCAAAGTAACCATTTGCCTTTAACAATGGAGAGATATCATCAACTCGCTTCCGGAAAGTAACTAGGTGCTCCCTCATATCAATAAGTTGCCACTCCTCATACTTTGCCCAAAAATCTTCTACTGAGATAATGGTTTCCACATGCGTCTCTTGACTGACTTCACCATCTACATATTCCCGCTCCAAAATTACCTTGATTCTCTCAGGCTGAATCGATTGTAATTGCTGACTGCTGACATCGATTTGTTGGAAAGGAAGCAAAAAAGCTAGAACTGTAAACAACATATACTTATTGACTTTTGATCTCATCAGGATCACCTCTTATATGGTGGGCATTATAAACTTCCATATTTAGTTTGACCCAATATGTAAACAATATCCTTTATTTAACAAAGAAAAAGAGAGCTTCACTAAGCAGCTCCCTTCATACATTATTCGTTGCTAAATAAGTTTTCTAAATCTAAATCTATTTGATTTCTTGCTCCGTCTGATCTGAGGGTATTATCAATCACTCTCAATCGATAATAATCTCCATCATTGAATAATACTTTTACTTGACCACCATCAGTATATGGCTTTACTCGTTGAATTAGCTTCTTTTCTAAAGCTTCCTCATTCGCCTCTTCATCTAATAAAACTGCGATTGCAACATCGTTTCCTTTAATAACAACACTCGCGTCTCGAACACCATCGACTTCATTAGCTAGCTTTTGGATTTCCTCAACACGCTTGCCTTGATAAGCTCTATAATAAGCAGGCCTTGTCTTCCTACCATCGTCTAATCCTAAATGGTGGTTATAATTTTTATCATTTCGACTAAAACCCGAATCATCTTCTCTCGTTTCATTCCCTAGAGAGTGATCCGCAATTTCGATTAGTACCCCATCATTGTCGCCACTGTTCATCATTTTTTTATTTACATTGCGTTCATGATGTTCATTTGAATAATATCCAATGGATTGGGGGGCGTCATCCCTTGATTGCGAAGATTGAGGATCTTGACTACTACAAGCGACAAGTAAGGACATTGAGCTAAATAAAACGATGCCATACATTTTACCCTTCATTTTAATCCTCCTGAATCTGTCAATTAGTTGAGTATACACTCAAGATTAGCTTGACTAGATCAGGCTATCTTCATACAAGCACATAATTCCTTTTTATAAAAGTAGCTTCTGAATCGAATGTACAAAATTCTTTCTTTGTTCAAATTGATCTACCGTTGCTTTTAACATCTGCCTCATTTTTTCTGGACTTGAAAATAATCGATACTGAATTAATCGATTCCATTCCCGATAAAGATCTGTTGGGTAACATAGAGCAAGCAAAAAAGCATCATTCTGTTTATATTTTGCAAAAGAATCTATTTGCAATAAGGCTTCAAGCTTCCAATCTAACATCGGTAGTATTCGATTGGCGTATTGCAAATAATCATACGCACTTGAACCATAGCTAATTAAGTCAAAATCAATTAAATACAATTGTCCATTTTTAGAACGTAAAAAATTATGATGTGCAACATCACCGTGTAAGATTACCATGGGCTCACCATTTAATTTGTCTAAACTACTTATTAGTTCCAGTAAAACCCATTGACCAATTTGCTCATAATAATGAATCATTTTTTGATCAACAAAAAGGCGGATAAGGCTACTATTATTCCGAAATCGTATTAATCGTTCATTCCATTTCTTATATAGATCAAATGCCGGTAATCGTTTAGTATATTGCTGTACTAGCTTTTCCCCAGTTCGGTGAAAGTTCGCTAATAATTCTGCCCCCTGATCTCGATCACTAGCGTCTTCATAACTAAATTCAGGATAACCATGGTCTATATATTCCAAAATACAAAAGGAGCTCTTATCCATCTGAAAGACAGGTGTTTCTCTATCCAAAAATACATACGTATTATAAAAGTCATGAGCTCTAAAGTCATCCGTTACGTCTTTTTGGACTAACGCATCATTTACAGTTGCAAACCTCTTCATCATGTATTTGTTCTTTTTCGTTTGAATTTTGGAGACGTTTTTACCAACTTGATAAACGGAAACCTCGCCCTCTCCTATATGCTCCGCTAAAAAGGAAAGGAGACGAATATGTTTATCATCGCCTCCTCCGTTAATTTTTTTAATAGTCACTGCTCTCATCATTCTGTCTAGGGAAGTCAAATGGTTGACCACCAAATTGCTGTTGTTGATGAAATGGTTGGCCATAAGGATTTGGATAGAATGGAGCTCCTCCAAAATGACCAGGGTTGAACTGGTGTTGACCTCCAAATTGAGGGTACGGTTGACCACCACAACCACAATCATCGACTCCTTGTACTTGAGGAGATAAAGGCATTTGACTCTCACTTGGCATTAATGGCGCTTGTGTTTGTGATGGATAAAACGGATACTGCCCTTCTGACGGCATTAATGGCGCTTGCATTTGACTAGGTTGGATTGGATATTGCCCTTCCGATGGCATTAACGGTGCCTGCGTTTGACTTGGATAATATGGCATCTGATGCTGACCAGGGAATTGGGCACCTTGAACTTGTTGGTAGGGCATAGCTTGTTGTGGATAGCAAGGAATCGGACCAGGTCCAGGCATCACAGGTGAAATTGGTTGTAAATACTGTGGCGGACACGGATACGGTTGGTGAAACGCTGGTGCGACTTGAGTAGGTTGCAGTGGCAATTGCTGATCATATGCACCCATTACTGGAGCTGGTGTTTGTGCTTCTGATTGTACTTGATGTGGCCATTGGTGGTGCGACGACGATTCCTCATAACTCGGACTTTCGACACCCGCTAATCCATACATTGGATATTGTCCTTGATGCGGTAATTGATGCTGGTGTTGGTGCTGTCCCTGTACTTGTGGGTAAAAATAATTCGGCTGATACATATTCATAGGCTCTTCAAAACCTCCTTGTAGTGATTGAACATTACCTTCAATTTGTTCTTCCTTTGGCAACGGTTTAGCCTGCGGAAATAAATTAGTTGGCTTCGGTGGCAATTGGGGAACTGGCTTAGCCTGTTGAATTGGTTTAGCAGGCTTCTGAGCTTCGTCCACTTTCTTTGGCACTTGCTTAGGAGTCGGTTTCATGTGCTCTATTGGTTTTATTTGCTCTATTGGTTTTACAGGTTTGAATTGCTCTATTGGCTTTACAGGTTTAAATTCCTCTATTGGTTTTACAGGTTTGAATTGCTCTATTGGCTTTACAGGCTTTGCTTGCTGAATCGGTTTTGCAGGCTTTTGTGCACCAACATTCATCATATAGTAATTGTTGATATCGATATTTGGCATTTTCGGCATCTTTGGTACATATTGTTGCTTCGGCGCTTGTTGCATTGGTGCTTCCGCTTTAGGTTGTTCCTTAGGAGCCTGCATGATAGGCTGCTCTTTTTGCATTTCTTTTTTAGAACCCATATTGATTTTTGTTTCGTTTTTGCCAATCGGTGCTTCCTTCTTAACTGAACCGCCACCATCTGGAATTTTAATTTTCATTCCGGGCATAATCATGTCAGGATTGCTTAGCTGAGTGTTCAACTTTTTCAGCTGTTCAAAATTCGCGCCGTACTTTTTCGCAATCTTCCATAAGGTATCCCCTTTTTGTACGATATGGATTTTCACTCTGATTTCCCTCCTATGAGATGTTATAACTACGATCAACACAACACTCCATTTGTTCTGCTGATAGCTGCTGAATATTCAAGGCATACTTACGGGGCATCCTCCATTTTGACATAATAGGATATACGCCCGTATCGCGATAGTCCATATAGTGTATGAAAGTGTGGGCAAATTGCTAATCATCTTCAAAAAAACTTATGCTTTTTTTTAATGAATTATGATTTAACGCGATACATTCTATTTTTAGAATAGAAAAAAACCAAGAGAAGTGAACGCTCTTGGTTTAATAAAAGATTGCTTTATAAAGATATTTGAGATTGTTTTTCTAGTTGAAAATGCGGGTAGCTTCCTAGAATCTTTACGGTACAACCAAGTGCCTCTAACTCAGCTACTACACCTGGCATAAGAACCTCATCCTGCTTCATATCAATATCGATAATAAAAAAGTAATTGCCTAAGCCCGTCTTAGTTGGGCGCGATTCTATTTTTGATAAGTTCATATTTCTCCACGCAAAGGCTGACAACACCTGATGTAGCGCCCCTGAACGGTCAAGTGGCAATGTCACCATTACCGTCGTTTTGTCCCCTATCTTTTGTTTATGAGGGATACGAACTTCTTTCATTTTTTTAGAAATAATAATAAACCGTGTATGATTGTAATCAAAATCATGAATATCAGGATAGATTATTTTTAGCCCATATTCTTTAGCTGCTAGTTCATTGGCAATCGCTGCAATCTTCAACGATGGATGTTCTTTCACATATTGAGCAGCAGCTGCAGTTGACGTTGTATTGACCGTCGAAATCCCTTTAAGATTTGCATGAAGGAACTTATGACACTGCGCAATAGCATGCGAATGACTATACACTTGGTTAATTGTTTGCTTTTCATCTATATTCGTTGGGTGTACCATTAAATGTTGCCTAATAGGGGAAGTCACTTCTCCAATAATCGGAAAACTAGCTTCATGGATTAAATAATCGAGTGTGATGTTAACTGATCCTTCAAGTGCATTTTCTAGCGGGACAACAGCAATATCTATCTCTTCATTTTCCAATGCATCAAAACAATCAGGAATTGTTTGCATCGGATTTGCTTGGACATTTGGAAACAAGCCTCTAACTGCTATATCTGTAAATGTTGCTTTTGGTCCTAGAAAACCAATCCTCATCATGCCAACTCCCTAATCATTTTCTATTAATTTTAATTTTTAGATAATAAAAACTAAGAAAAGTGCAAGGCACCCGCCTATCGGCGATAACAATAAGACGAAGACCGCAAGAAATCCTGATTCCTGGAGGACTTTATCTCTTCTCCTCTCTTTAAAAAGAGAAGAGATAAAGCTCCTAATGCCCATTATGCACCGGAGCTTAATACCTCAACTTTATCAACAAATTCAAGCCTTCTTAACTGAGACAAAAGCTCATCAATTTCTATTCCCATATCTGCTATATTTAAAGAAAGCGTTACATTGGCTCTCCCTAAAAGAGGAATTGTCTGGTGAATCGTTAATACATTGCATCCAGAAGTAGCTACTACATTTAATAAGTGTGATAGCGTACCTGAACGGTCTTCCAGGTGAAAAAACAAGGTGATGATTCTTTCTTTAACTACTGTATGAAATGGAAAGACTGAGTCACGATATTTATAAAAAGCACTTCGGCTTATATCTACTTTCTGCACCGCATCCCAAACGGAAACAGCCTTCCCACGTTCAATCATTTCTTTAGCTTCTAATGTTTTTTTCATCGCCTCAGGTAAAACATCTTCTCGAACCAAATAAAACTTTTTATCTAACTTTTCTTGTTTCATTTCTTCACCTCGCCACCCTCTACATGGCTTATTCGATAAATTCAAATTCATATTCCATTAATTTAACAATATCTCCGTCTGTCGCTCCTTTTTCACGAAGAGCGTCATCTACGCCCATACCTCTTAACTGACGAGCAAATCGTCTAACCGATTCATCTCTTGAAAAGTCTGTCATCTTAAATAGCTTCTCAATCGCAGCACCCTCAACAATAAAGATGCCTGCTGAGTCACGAGTAATTGTAAACTCTTTCTCAGTTGCTTCATGCTTATAAAGAACACGATGAACACCTGCATCTTCATCCTTCTCTTCATCGAGTGGAAATTCTGGTGTTTCTTCGAGTTTATCTGCAACGGCAAATAACAGCTCCCTTAAACCAGCTTGCGTAAACGCAGAAATAGGGAATACAGGAGATTCATCCTCTAGTTGCTCTTTAAACTTTTTAAGGTTCTCTTCTGCATCAGGCATATCCATTTTATTGGCTACAATAATTTGAGGCCGCTCCGTCAAACGTAAGTTATATTCTTTTAGTTCTTTATTTATGGTCAAATAATCTTCGTATGGATCTCGACCTTCCATCGCAGCCATATCAATTACGTGAACGATAACTCTTGTTCGTTCTATATGACGTAAAAATTGATGTCCAAGCCCGACACCTTCATGTGCTCCCTCGATAAGTCCAGGTAAATCAGCCATGACAAAGCTTCTTTGATCATCTGTAGCAACCATTCCTAAATTAGGAACAATCGTTGTAAAATGATATTCGGCAATCTTTGGCTTCGCTGCAGATACAACTGAAAGCAGTGTTGATTTTCCTACACTTGGAAAGCCAACAAGGCCAACATCCGCCAATAATTTTAATTCTAAAACGACGTCTCTTTCTTGACCAGGTTCACCATGTTCTGAAAGCTCCGGCGCTGGGTTTGCAGGTGTAGCAAAGCGTGAATTTCCACGTCCACCACGTCCGCCTTTCGCAATAACAGCACGCTGTCCATGCTCTATTAAATCCGCAATGACTTCTTTTGTTTCAGCATCTGTCACAACCGTACCAGGTGGAACCTTAACGATCATATCCTTCGCTCCACGCCCGTGTTGGTTTTTAGACATTCCATGCTCTCCACGGTCAGCTTTGAAATGACGCTTAAATCGGAAATCCATTAGCGTTCTTAAACCTTCTTCAACTTGAAAAATAACATCTGCTCCTTGGCCACCATCGCCTCCAGCAGGTCCACCTTTTGGCACATATTTTTCACGACGGAAAGCAACCATCCCGTTGCCTCCATCTCCACCTTTAACATAAACTTTCACTTGATCGACAAACATGAAACTACCTCCTAACCGCAATAAAACAAAGGGTTCCCCTTTACTTTTGTTGCATTTGAAGAACAAGGAGGAATTCAGTTTCTGAGAATTGTTGTAACTCTACAGTTCCTTCCTTTACCTCTTCATTTAAAAATGCTTGCAGTTGTTCTTTTTTTTCTATTATTCCGCTAAAATCGAAAAAGAAACGACCATCACAATCAGATGGTTCAATTGAAACGGAAAGATGATTTTCACTAAAAGGTCTTACAGCTGCATCTAAACAAGAAAAAAAAGAGCCTGTCCAGTTTGTTAAAGCCAGATCATCAATCCCGTGTAAAGAAACACCTTCATCTATATCCAACACATCATAATCTAATTGAAAGCGATGGCTTCCCCAATTATAACTAAGGAGAAGGCCTGCGAACATTGGAAGCTTTAAATTCGACAATTTCGCTTCTAGCTGTGATTCTACGATGATTTCATCAATTATTTCTTTCGCTCGATCTACCTTGTCTAATGCAATATTCCCTTTAATTAATTGTAACTTGTTTAACCAGTCATGTCTCACATGACGCAGTATTTCTATCATATTCCACTCTTTATCCATTGTATACACCTTCATCTATATAGTCGCTGCTCTCTACATGGTGTAAGTATAACAAAAAAGGGGAAAGACGCGAGTGAATTTCTATAAATTTCTTGGATTCAATAAAAAGTTATTGATATCACCTTGGAGTTGTTGATTTATATCGTAAAGTTGTTGATATCGCCTTAGAGTTGTTGATTTATATCGTAAAGTTGTTGATATCGCCTTATAATTGTTGATTTATTCCCAATAGCTGTTGATATCGTGAATGAGTTGTGGGTTATTCTGTAATTTTGTTGATAACGCCTCAAATCTCATCAGTTCACAACTAAATTGTTGTATTCAAACAATACGCTTGTTTTTTAACTTGTAAAAAAAACGAAAACTCTAACCATATTCGGTTAGAGTTTCGATTCATTTTATGCTTCTTGAGCTTGTGGGTAAACACTTACTTGTTTACGGTCACGTCCAAGACGCTCAAATTTAACAACACCATCGACTTTCGCGTATAGCGTGTCATCTCCACCTTTGCCTACGTTTGTACCAGGATAAATCTTAGTTCCACGCTGACGGTAAAGAATTGAGCCTCCAGTTACGAATTGACCATCCGCACGCTTAGCGCCAAGGCGCTTAGAAATAGAGTCACGTCCGTTCTTTGTTGAACCTACTCCCTTTTTAGATGCGAATAATTGAAGATCCAATTTTAATAACATGTATTCCACCTCCTAGTTTTTGAAGGTAATCTTTATATTTTGACCATATTGCTCTTCAATCGTCTTCAAGGAAACAACCATTCCTTCAAGCAAAACTTGAATTTTTTTTAACAATTCATCATTTATTGATTTTGGCAACTCGCATTTGAGAAAACCATCCTCGTCCTGTTGAATGTTCGGAGTAATCCCTGTTAATTCATGAATCGCATTAATCGTTCCAACAGATACAGCTGAGACACCTGCACAGACTATATCCTTGCCGCGTTCTGCAAAAAAAGCATGACCACTTATGGCAAAAGATTGAATATTTCCGACATCATTACGATAAATCGTAACACCGATCATCTATATCATTTCCTTAAGCGTTGATCTTTTCAATCACAACTTTAGTGTATGGTTGACGATGACCTTGCTTTTTACGATAGTTTTTCTTCGCTTTGTACTTGAATACAGTGATTTTTTTCGCACGACCTTGCTTTTCAACTTTAGCCGTTACAGTAGCACCCTCAACAACTGGGCTACCTACTTTTACACTGTCTCCACCAACGAATAGAACTTTTTCAAAAGTAATTGTTTCGCCTGCTTCTCCGTTAAGCTTTTCGATGTAGATTGCTTGACCTTCTTCTACACGTACTTGCTTACCACCAGTTTCAATAATTGCGTACATGACATGCACCTCCTCTTAGACTAAGACTCGCCATTTGCAGGTGGGTTATGTATTCACTAACCACTTAATACCTGTTATGTGCGGTTGTAGCATGGTGCGCTACAAACATAACATCAAAATGTTATCATACTGCGACAATAACTGTCAATTAAATCTTACAAAGTCATTCGTTTAATTTCATATATTGGATGGGAATGGTGTGTTTCTTCAATAATTATCTCCAAATTTGATTGCTCACAAATTCTGTGGAAATGCTCATCGTCTCGTCCGCAAAAGGCTTCCTTTACATCTTTTGTCATAGCAACAACAACAGATGAATATTCAGAATGGCGATATTCCCAAAGAGCTCTTTCTAGGCGATAAGCCATTGTCTCTGCACTTAAGACATGCCCCTTACCATCACAGGTTGGACATTTCATTGAAACGGTTTCTAAAAGGGAATTTCGTATTTTTTTACGCACGATTTGCAAGAGGTTAAGCTCAGTAAAACCAATAATCCTCGTAAATCGGTCATCCGCTTTAAACTCTTCCTCAATAATTGAAAGTATTTGTTTTCGCTCATGTGAAGTTTTCATATCAATAAAATCAATGATGATGATGCCAGCTAAATCTCTTAGTTTAATCTGTTTAGCTGCTTCTTTAGCAGCGAGCTCATTTACATGAAGAACAGTCTCTTCTCTATTGCTTTTCCCTTTGAACTTTCCAGAGTTCACATCTATAACGTTCATCGCTTCCCCTTCTTCGATAATGAGAAAGCTCCCTTGATCCAACCAAACAATTTTTTTTAGCGCACGCTCTATAGTAGCGTCCACACCATACTTAGAAAAAATCGCTTCTTGATCCGTATGTAAATAAAACGTTCTTTCCAAATCGGTCTCTAACTTCTTTTTAAGAGAAGCATCATCTATTATTACAACTGCATCTTTATGAGAATCGATTTCTTTTAAAAGTTCTTTCGTAAACGAATCCACACTGTACACAAGCCCTTTTTTTATCTTTTTTCCTATTAATTCAGCTTGTGTATATTGCATTCGTAGGTCTTCTAGTTCGATTAGTAGTGTCTTTTCAGATTGGTTAGCTGCTGATGTGCGCACGATGATGCCTTCTTCAGCTGTCTTTACTCTATCAGTGATTGTACGAAGACGCTCTTGAATACTTAAATCTGTTACTTTTTTTGAAACAGCTATGTATTTCCCATATGGCATATAAACAAGGTGCTGACCGGATACCTCGATAATTCCCGTAACTCGAGGTCCCTTTGTTCCCGTCGCATCCTTTTCAACTTGAATGAGGATTCTCTCCCCTTGATGAATATATTGAGAAATCAAATGCTCTTTCTTATGTGGATCTTTATTCTGCACATAAGAAACAAGCTTTTCCTTTGAGATGAACGCCCTTTTTTCTTCCCCAAAATCAACAAATGCTGCATTCATACCTGGGAGCACTTTTTCGACAACCCCCATATAAACATTTCCCACAAGGCTCTTCCGCTCATTATGACCAATATATAATTTGATTACTTCCTTTTCATTCAACACAGCATAGCGCTTTTCCCTTGATTGAACATTCACTACTATAGATTTCAAAACGTATAAGCCCCACTTCTTCACTTTAATAAATGTATTGTAAATCCTTCAACCGTGCAGTTATATATTTTTCTGAAAAGTACGCATGAAGAAGTTCATTTTCGTCCAACGTCCTTTTTTCCTTGCCTTCGACAATGATTGGATGTTTATAGCCTCGTTGAAACTGCTTAAGCACATCCACGAGCAATGTCTCATCAGAGGCATGAATAGGCTTCAAGCGAGCCACTCCGCTTTTTTGTCCATAATATCTTTCAAGAAGGAAACGCATAAAGACATAACTGCTTTGCTTCCATTCATAATAAAGTGAAAAAAGAATAAACGCAATAATCATCCATAAATTCAAACTCAATGGACTAATTATGATGAAGTAAACAGTAAAGACCATCGTACTTCCCATTGATAAAATAATCATTTTTCGATGTGCAGCAATGAACGTATAACGAGTTGATAGCAGCAAATACATCAATTTCCCGCCGTCTAATGGCCATATAGGAAGAAGATTGAACAAAAGAACCATTAGATTGTATTTCATAAACAGACCATATAAATACGGATCCATCCACGATTGTTGAAAAAAGAAAAAAGCAGTAGCCATCATCCACACATGCTGTAACGGTCCTGAAAGTATGACAATGAGCTCCTCCTTTAACGATCGATTTCCATGCTCGTCCATTTCAACGACCCCTCCAAACGGAAGGAAGTTTATCTTTTTGATGCGCCATTTAAAATGATGTGCAGCAAGGGCATGACCCATTTCATGAACAAAAAGAATCAATAAAATGATACATAATTCAATGAATTGACCTGCTAAAATTGACAATCCAATCACACACCACAAGATTGGATGGATACGAACAAGCTGGAGCATTTGCGCGAATTTAATCAACCCCTATCACCTTAAGTGGGTCAACAAAGGCATCCCCTTGCTTAATTGCAAAATAAAATGCTCGATTCATTTCATCAGCTGTCTGTTGTGCCATACCAATTTTGACTCCTTTTTCGATATGCTGAGAATATTTCACTTCGAACCCTTCTAAATTGCCATACCATGATTCTGAATTGTCCTCATGCAATATAATCACGGTTTCACCAAATCCTTCACGATATCCAGCAAACTTCACATAGCCATCGCTCATTGCTACAACATTTTCATCCTTTGCAGTCTCTATCATGATCCTCTTACCAGATTCGTCAAACTCCTCAAGGATCTTCGCAGTTGCTGGGAGCGCAAATACAACTTCTAATGGCGCCTCCTCCTTTTTTAATTGCTCTGGCAATAAAGCAAGCGGCTTCCCAAAAGTGTCTTCGTACCACATCGCGACTTGAGCAAATTGAAAGTCTTTCTCCATTGTTGATTGAACAAACTCCTTTACTCCACTTAAACCTTGAGCATCATTACGAAATAAAATACCAACCACTAGAAACAAACAAATAGCAGCCAAAACTTTAAACAGAAAGACATTTTTACGAAATAAAGGATGAAAGCCTTCACTAGAACGATGTTCCTCATATTTAGGAAGACTAGGAAATCCATAACGCTCCTCGTCCTCGGTATGTGCCCACGATTTTCCGTTCGATTTACTTTGTCTTTGCATCTCTCTCTTTTTCTTCTTCATGCGACGCCGAATTTCATCTGCACGATTACTCATCCTAACTCCCACCAATCATCCACATATATTTGTACAAGTTTATGAGCTGTCCAAGGGAAGTATGACTAGCGATTATAAATGCAAACAACAATTACATTTGAAACATAAAGTATGAATGTTCCGTCCATTTAAAAAAGGAGGCAATTACATGTATGAATGTCCAAATAAACACTTTAAACACCGATGAGATTGAACGAGCAATGCTTGAATATGGGGAAGACTTGGCTAGATTAGCTTATACATACGTAAGAGATTATTCTTTATCTGAAGATATTGTCCAAGACGTATTTTTAAAAGCATTTGAAAAAAGAGAGAATTATCGATTCGAATCTAGTTATAAAACTTATCTTTATCGTTTAACAATCAATCGCTGTTACGATTATTTTCGAAGCTGGAGTTACAAGCACGCTGTAATTACAAACACTTTTAAGGGGAGAAACCTTCAAACAACTGGAACAGATGAAGAATTAATAAGAAAAGAATCTGCTTCACAGCTTGCTGATGTCATCCTTCAATTACCTATCAAGTATAGGGAAGTGCTGATCTTATATTATTATAAAGAATTATCGACTGAAGAAATCTCACACCTTCTTGATTGTTCTATTCATACTGTTAAAACAAGACTTGTGAGAGCAAGAAAAAAGATTAGCCATTTATACACTTTAGAAGATGGTGATTTATATGAAAAATAAAATTAAACATGCAATTGATCAAAAAATTGGTCAAAGACCAATTTTTACCCATCAATCTAGACAAGAAGTATTAAAAGCCCATCGTTTAAATGAGAAAAAAATCAAGAAGCCTTACGGAGAAAATAAATTTCGTATGCTTGTTCATTCGTTCACAATTCTTTTCGTTTGTATAATTGGAGGCATCTTCTTTCTTGCATCCAATCAGGAGGTAAAACAACTAACGATCGAAAATGAACAATTGAAAGGGGAAATCTCTACAGCAAACGAGGCACAGACAAGCAATGTGTCTATCTCAAAAGAGATTGAAATTTTAGAAACAAAGCTAATGCTGAATGAAGCTAGATTTGAGAGAAGCGTAGAGGAAAACGAGCAGTTAAGAGAAACGATCGGTGAGCTTAGCTTGAGAAATTCGGACCTAATCGGAATTGAGGAACGCGTAATAAATGAGATTGAGGAAAAAGGATTTACAGTTACACTGCAAGATTTAAAAGAAAACCTTGCTTCAAAAAACGAGCTCATACCGTATGAAGGAATATTAGGAGGGACACCAATATTTAGCGTAGGTGGAATTTCAATTATTTCAGAGAACCTTGCCCTTGCTAATTTTAGTGATGGTCATTATGTCGGGCATATTTTGCTAGAGTTCACTATTTCTGAGACACAAGATATTCAGTGGGAGGTCGTTCAAGCTTATAAAGACTAATACTTACTGGCTATAGATTAGAATAGACAGAAGCCGAAGTAAATAAGAATTTGTCAACAAACAAAAAAGGGTGCCATTTTTATAAATGATGCACCCTTTTTGTAATCTATTTCATTCCAATAAAGCGTTTCAGTTTTGAGAGCATTCCTCTTTGTTCATCTTCTAGAGGTTGTAAAGGAATCGATTCTCCCAAAATTCTTCTCGCAATATTTCGGTAAGCAACTGATGCTTTGCTATTTGGATTTAAAGCAATTGGTTCACCATGATTTGATGCTTTGATTACTTCGTCGTCATCAGCAACAATACCAAGTAAATCAATTGATAAATGCGTTGTGATTTCGTCTACATCAAGCATGTCACCGTTTTTCATCATATGACTGCGAATCCGGTTTATGACAAGTCTTGGTCGTTCGATATGCTCTTCCTTTTCTAACAGACCGATAATGCGGTCTGCATCACGTACAGCAGATACTTCAGGTGTTGTAACAACAACTGCTTGATCTGCACCTGCAACAGCATTGCGGTATCCTTGTTCGATACCTGCCGGACAATCGATAATGATATAATCATAATCTTGTTTTAACTCATCAACGAGTTTTTTCATTTGTTCAGGTGAAACTGCATTTTTATCACTCGTTTGTGCAGCAGGAAGAAGGTAAAGCAAATCATCAAAACGCTTGTCCTTTACAAGTGCTTGATGAACTCTACATCTTTCTTCTACAACATCTACTAAATCATAAATGATTCGGTTTTCTAACCCCATTACTACATCAAGGTTACGCAATCCAATATCCGTATCGACTAGACAGACTTTTTTCCCTTGCAAGGCTAACGCTGTTCCGATATTGGCAGACGTTGTCGTCTTTCCTACTCCACCTTTTCCAGAGGTAATCACAATTGCTTCTCCCACACTAGAATCCCCCTTGCAGCTTCGCTAAATTTGGTCTTAAATACATTAAAACTTGTAATCTATCGATTATAATTTGACTATTTTCATCTATATACGCGCATTCCATGTCACGTTTTTCATCTTCTGGATACGCATCTGGTGCTCGATTAATGCATTGATCAATTCTAAGCTGAGTTGGCTTCATTACAGATGCAGCAACAATCGCCTCTTGATCTCCATAACATCCTGCATGAGCGATTCCTTTTAATGCTCCTAGTATGTATATATTCCCGCCAGCTTTTACAGTTCCACCGGGATTGACATCTCCTATTAATAGTAAATCTCCAGGAACTTCTAACACTTGACCAGATCGAACAATTTTCGCGACCGAAGTGAATTCTTTTCCCTTCCCTAAATCTTTTGCTTCCTCAATCGTCATTACATTCGAATGGATTGAATCAACAACTAAATTCTTCTTTTTCATGATTACTGCTTTTATTTCTTGTTGTTGCTCTTCACTTAAATAACGATTTCCAACTTGAACACGCACGGATAATAGTTTATCGTCACGTGTATTGCTGTTATCTGCAAGCTTTGTATCTAATTCTTTCTTTAGTTCATCGAATGTACATTGATCATCTAAATGAAGGGTTATGCCGTCTTTTGTCCCTTTTATCATCACGTTTTGTATCTTTTTCATCACAAGTTGTTCACCTCGGGAAAACTCTATTTCTACCTTTTTCATCTGTCATTTATATCGTATAAACATTCTACTTTTAAATGAAAAGAAATAAAATCTCGATTGCAGGTTAAAAAATAGAGTATAATCGCAACTATCAAACAAAGAATCGTTCCATTCTCAATGAAAGCAGTTACTTTAACAATCCGCCTAAAGAAAACTAATTCGACAAACCTATTTAATTTTCCTTTAAAACAAACAAGAAATCATGAGTCAATTCTCATAATTACTTATTCAGTCAGATCATGCCCGTATTTTTCAAATTGCTTTTTCATAAAATACGATGCCAATATGACAAAAACGGTATTTAAAATAAGTGTAGGGGCTAAACGTAAAGTTAAAAAATCGACAAACACTAACTCCGTACGATTGATAAGTAAATTTATTTGGTAAGCTCCAAGCTCAAGAATTGCAATGCTTACTAGAGAAGCTAAGCTCACCATCACGATATTTGTTTGAAGCACACGCATCATTCTGTTCATTATGACCGCTAAAAGTGGAAACAAGAACAAATAAACCCCTATTACTTCTGTGTATACGATATCAAACAACAAACCAAAGATAACAGCATATAAAATACCCACTTTCGGTGATGTATAAACTGTTAAAAAAAGAATTGCAATCACAAGAAAGCGCGGAACTAAGATCCACTCATTTTCATATGTGCTGCCAGGTAGCAGCTGAACAAAAATACTTTCTGTAACAAAAATAAACAAAAAGAGAAGGGGAAGAAGATACTTTCTCATCATTCTTCCTCCTCATCGTTTAAAAGTTTTTGCAATTCTTCTTGTACTTCTTTAGGCATACTTGAAATTTTTGCTACCATCACATGTTTAATATCATACAAGTTTGCCCCAGGTTCGATAAAAGCTGTTTGAGTTAATCCGTGCTCAGCAGGGGTGACCTCTACAATTTTACCTATTGGCAACCCCCCAGGGAAAACTCCGCCTAATCCAGATGTGACAACATTTTGTCCTTCTTCAACAGTTGAGTCATGGGGGATTTTTGTCATCTTCAACCAATTTCGTTCTTTGTCAAAACCTTCGATTAAACCAAAGATTTCTTCCGGTTGGTCATCCTCACCTGTTGCCTGAATAATCGCGGAAATACGGTTCGTTGGATCCATGGAAGATAACAATTGTACTGTAGAAGTAAAGGTTTGAGCATTCTTTACTTTTCCGATCAATCCGTTAGCTGTAATAACAGCCATATCTTGTTGGATTCCATCACGTTCACCTTTATTAATAATTAATAATTCATGATAACGGTCTGGATTTCTTCCAATTACAGTTGCTTGGACTGGATTATACGAACTAAGAGCTGGTTCCTTATCTAAGACATCTCTTAATTCATGATTATCTTTTTTAAGCATTTGCACTTCCGCTTCAAGCCGTGCCAAATCATCTAGGCGAGCCTTTAACTCTTGGTTTTCTGTGTATGTATTTTGCAAGTCTTGAATATTTTCAATGAACCCCGAAATATAATATGTCGGACCCGATACTGCATTTTGCACCCAACCAGTAACATCTTTGAGGAATTGTTCAGGCCAAGAGACCTTTCCACGTTCCTGTAAAGAAAAACCAATTAATGCCACTAGAATAATGATACCAACGAGCAAAATAATCAGGCGTTTATTCAAAAAAAACTGTGGCATTTTGAACACCTCGATTTTTAATATTCGTATAGATGACAATCCTGACATGTTTCAATGAGGAGCCTTATATTAGCACCCCATTGCAACATATACTTGATTATCTAGATTCTTTCGCTTTTGTTTTGAATAGATCGATGTGATCCAATGCCTTTCCTGTTCCAATCGCCACACAATCAAGTGGATTTTCTGCTATGAGTACAGGCATTTTTGTTTCTTTGCTAATGACTTTATCTAAGTTTCTTAGCAGAGCACCGCCACCTGTTAACACAATTCCACGATCCATAATATCAGCAGCAAGCTCTGGAGGAGTTTTTTCAAGCGTAACTTTTACTGCATCTACAATTGAGTAAACTGTATCATTCAACGCTTTAGAAATCTCTTCCGCTGTAATTTCAATTGTCTTAGGAAGACCAGTAAGTAAGTCTCTACCGCGGATTTCAAGGTTGTCCACACCTTCTGGTTCCCCAGCAGACCCTATTTCTACTTTAATCGTTTCAGCTGTACGATCTCCAATCATCAAGTTGTATGTTTTCCGAATATAATTGATGATCGCATCATCCATCTCGTCACCGGCAATACGAATTGATTGACTTGTTACAATTCCACCAAGGGAAATGATTGCAACTTCAGTTGTTCCACCACCGATATCTACAACCATACTTCCAGTCGGCTCCCAGACAGGTAGATTTGCTCCAATTGCCGCTGCAAAAGGCTCTTCGATTGTATATGCGTCTCTTGCTCCTGCTTGTCTTGTAGCATCAATGACTGCACGCTCTTCAACAGCAGTAATACCGGATGGTACACAAACCATTACATATGGCTTACCACCGAACCATCCTTTTGATTTGTTCGCTTGTTTAATATAGTATTTCATCATAACAGCCGTTGTTTCATAATCAGCAATAACTCCATCTTTCATTGGGCGAGTCGCTACAATATTTCCTGGAGTACGGCCAATCATGTTTTTCGCATCATTCCCAACCGCTACAATGCTTTTCGTATCCGTTTGTAAGGCAACAACTGATGGTTCACGTACAACAATGCCTTTTCCTTTAACATACACCAGTGTATTTGCTGTTCCTAAATCTATTCCAAGGTCTTTCGTACCAAGTCCAAACATATTTCTGTATCTCCCTTTCTGATAAAACCTACCAGATTTCATTAACATTCTATTTTTGATTCATTCTACTCAATTATACAGGATAAAAATATGTCCTGCCTAAAAATCATAAATAATATTATAACGCAACGTTCTGGAAAAACATAGTGTTATAAATACCCTTTTTCCTTTAGACTGACAAATTTATTCTCCCCGATAATAAGATGATCTAGTAGCTCTATTCCAATAATTCTACCGCATTCTGAAAGCCTTTTTGTCACTTCAATATCCTCTTTACTAGGAGAGGGATCACCTGAAGGATGATTATGTGCGCAGATGATCGACGCAGCAGATCGGCGCAATGCATCTTTAAAAACTTCACGTGGGTGAACGATCGAAGCATTTAAACTCCCAATAAAAACAGTTTGTTTACTTAATATTTGATTCTTCGTGTTTAAATATAAGCATACAAAATGCTCTTGTGTTAAAAACCGCATATCATTCATTAAGTAATTTGCCCCATCCTGTGGAGAACGAATGACATACTTGTCGTCGTACTGTAGATTTGCTACTCGTCTTCCTATTTCAATCGCGGCTAAAAGCTGGATGGCCTTTGCTTCACCGATTCCCTTGAGTTCAGTCATTTCGGTAAGAGTAGCATCCCTTAACATCCTTAACCCATCGAATTGCATTAATAATCGATTAGATAATTGGACGACAGATTCATCCTTTGTTCCCGTTCGTAGCAGGATGGCGACTAACTCTTGATTTGATAAGCTTTCCGGCCCACTTTGAATAAAGCGCTCTCTGGGACGATCGCCTATAGGAAAATCTTTAATCAAAATTGGTTCCACTCGCTATTCCTCCTCTTTTAAGAGGAGCCAACTATGAAGCGATGTATACCTTATTGCTGAAAAGGAAGAGTAAATTCCAGTTTTTTTAATTCTCGTATTGTCCTTGAAACCGGAAGGCCTACTACATTAAAATAGTCTCCCTTAATTTCTTTAACCAACACACCACCAAATCCTTGGATACCATATGCTCCGGCTTTGTCAAATGGCTCTCCTGTTTTGATGTATGATTTGATTTCTTCATCTGTCAGCTCCCAAAACTCTACATCTGTTTGCACATGAAACGAAGTTTCTTTTGTTGGAGAAACAATCCCAACTCCAGAATAAACTTGGTGCTTCTTTCCTGATAAACTTTTTAGCATTTCATAAGCTTCATTCTCATCACGTGGCTTTCCTAAAACCTTTCCTGCTAATACAACGACTGTATCGGCACCTAGAACATAGGATTGCGCTTGTTCTTTTGCAACCACCCTTGCTTTTCGCAAAGCAAGATTCATGACGATTTCTTGAGGTTGCCATTGCTCATCAAAGCTTTCATCAACATCACTACTCATGACCGTTAATGGAATTTGAAGATTTTCAAGAAGTTCTTTTCTTCGTGGGGAAGAAGAGGCTAATATGAGGGTTTGCAATGAAATCACCGATCCTTTTATCAAAATGAGAGATACACCCTTATCGTATCATGTTAAATACATACAAACAATTTTAAACAAATTGATTTAACCTGTTTTCAATAATTCGACATGCACTAAGAATAAATCTAGTAGCTATTATAAAAAGCACGCCTCTAAACAAGACGTGCTCCACTAAAAAAAGGTTTCTTTTATTTTTATGCAAATTTCAACATTTCCCGAGAAATAGTGTCTTTTTAGGACTGGTATATTTCTAGAAAGGCAAAAAGATGTGTTTGTACTTGTTTAGCTTGTTCTTTAGTAGGTTCATCATTTGCCTGTTCAATCATTAGAAGGGCAGCTACAACTTCTGCCTGTAGCTTTGTAACCTTCTCGTGTTGAATTGACTTTTCATCACTCACGAGTGCCGCAATCGCCTTAGATTGCTCTATATCCCCAGTCTGGCCACTTTCCATAGAGACTTGGGTGTTAGATAGAGAAGTAATAATATTCGGTACCGCCTCTAAAAAAGCAAGTTCATCCTTTGTCAGTTCATTCAGGTTTCCTCCTGAAAAAGTGACTTCCTTTACATGAACCTCAAATCCACTTGACTTTAATGTCTCACTCACTTGCTTCGCCTGATCTGCTGAGGGTGCTGATGCCAAATACAACGCATACTTATCGTCAGTACTCATCACAATTCCACTGCTTCCTTTTGCTTCAGCAGCTACTTTGGCAGCTTTTGCATTTTCCGCAGTTGAGAAAACACCACCCTGTACAACAAATAGCGAAACAGGCAGAAGCTCCATTTCTCCGTCACCTACAATTGGTTGTCCCCCACCTTGAGCAGCCCCTTGGCCAGCGGATGCTGGTATCGTCCCAACATCTTTTAAAATATATTGAGATAAGATAAATACACCAAAGCTTGTCCCCACTATGATTGCCACTACAATCGGAATTAGAAAGCTAGGCGTCTTACCGCTAAAAGTTGCTTTCTTATTTTTCGGATTTAAAAATTTGAATCCCTTTTTCTTGTTTTCGTTGTGATCTGACTTTATTTTAAATTCCTTTGGGGAGGGTGCAGGCTTTTCTTCAGGTAGAATCCAAGGAAAAGGGTCCTCTTCATTGACTTCTTTACTTGCAGCTGTTTCTTCCTTCACTTGCATATGGGGTGTTTCTTCACCAACATTTTCTTGGAACGCCTTGTTCTCTCCATTGATTTTTATCGTAATGGTTTTGTTCTGATCATCGTTCTTCATACTTGTCCTCCTTTCGCCCATTGCTTTACGTTCTTCACATCCTATCATAGAAGACAAAAAAAAGAACAAGACTTTTGTCGTCTTGCTCCGTAAGGATTTCGTCAAATTCTTTCAGAATATATGATGTTTTTTACTCTACGATCCGTTCCTTTATTTCTATTCTTTAATTAAATTAGGAAATTCAGCTAAAGGCTGCCTCTTTCCTGCTGGATCAGGCACTTCAATTTTTGGTATATCTTCTTGTAATTCCTCTAATTGTGGCATATAAAAAGCAGAAATATTTAATGTATATGAAAGTGATTTTCGTTCTTCATCAATGGCCGTTTGTTCTTCTAGTCCATTAAATTGAATCTGATCGATGACAATAATCCTTTCTAGCTCTTCAATTGTTTTTAAAAAGATTTCAAATTCAAAATAGGTAGGAGATTCAACCTGTAATGCAATTGAAACTTTCTCAACAGGTACATCGAAGGACGATTCAGCATCTGGCTCATCTTCTAATTGTCCACCTTCATGAAAGTTGCCCAATTCACCTTGGGAAAAGCTCATCGATCGGACAAAGCTATTCGCTAATTGCTCAGCTTTTTCAATTTGTAGTATGAGTTGATCTGCTAACGGTTGTACTGGTAGCTGTTTCTGAAGAGAATAACTCGTAATCAGGCTTACGTTTACCGGTTCTTCAACTTCTTCGACCTGTTGCAATAATTCTAATACTTGTTTCTCAGTCTGCAAATCGGCTTCCAACTGCTGATTTGCATTTACTTTAGGCAGATATGAAAAGTAATACAAGCCCATACCGAGGGAAAAGATTAGTAGAATAAGGAGAAAGCTTAGAATGAATTGCCTGTTTCTAATTCCCATTATTCCTCTCCTCCTCTAGCACGTATGAATTGCTGTAGGTACTCACGATTAAACTCTATTGTATAATCCGCGACATAACGTGGCATTTGTTGATATCCTTCTAATTCCTCTTCATTTGTCGAAATGGACGTATTTACGGATTGAATATACACTGTTTTAACAAAATTTTTGTTCTGTATTCGATTTAAATAATAGGCTGCTTCACGACTCGTATCAAATTGTATCGATAGTGATAGGTATCCATTGTCATGATAATTCAACGTTTTAACATAGCCTCGCTCAGGCAATTGCGCTGTTAATTCCTTTAATAGCAAACTTGTTTGAATCGGATATTGTTCCATCCATTCAATTGTCTTCTGCAATTGGATTCCTTCATCTTCATCTTCTATCGGAGCCTGTGCCTTTTGTAAAACAGCGATTTCCTCACGTACTTGATCCAGCTCTAAATATAAATTAGCTTCCTGTTCTAAAAGATCCTTTTGAGACAAATAGTAGAGAAAGATAAGAGCGCAAGATAGCAACAGGACTACTACAAGGATCAGCACCTTGCGATAATCTTTTTGTTCTTTTTCTGGTAAAAGATTGATATCTACGAGCATTATCTCACCTCTTTTAATGCAAGACCTAATGCTACATAATGTGTGCTCGGCAACTTGTCTTTTTGTTTCCGTGATAATTCCTCAGATTGCAAGCTTAATAGTTGGATCGTTACGTCAAGCCGATTCGTCATTTCACGCGCAATCGTTCGAAGCATTGGATGGTCACCCGTAATCACTATTTTGTTTATTTGCTTTTCCCCTGAGTGAAGCGAGTATTTATAAAAATCCATCAAGCGGCTAATTTCTTTATAAATATCCTCATATTGGTTTTGCATTTCTTCAAAAGATGAATCAGTTTGTCTATAATCGCTTAACCTCTGCAGCAGCGAATCCTTTTCTTGATCGATTTGTAAATGATGCATGAATAATGGCATTTGTTGTTCAAAAATAGACAAGCTAACTGACCGTAAATCAAATTGAACAATCATTAAGCGGTCATCTTTATGACGCATATCGAGTTGATCATATAAACGATACGCTGCGAGTGGTGAGATATCTGCAACTTTTGGAATTAATTTTGCCTTTGTGAATACATCGGAATATAAGAGGACATGTTCTTCTGGTGCGGCAAATAAAAGAACTTCCTTGTGTTCGTCATTTTCTTCCAATTTCACAATATCAAATACAGGCTCATCAAATGGAAGGTGAATGGTAGAGCCTAATTCTAAATACAAGTAGCCTTTGATTTCATCATCTTGAATTTCTGCTGGGATCGTTATTTTTCGAATGATTACAAGTGAATCAGGGACGATGAATCCAACCGATCTTTTCTTAATACCCCATTCCTCGGCACACTCTTGTAAAATATTTGATAGTCGTTCGAAGTCTAGAATCCTCCCATTCTTTACGATTCCGTTTGCAATCGTACGTTCTCCCCACTTAATTCCTGAGAGCGTGTGTGGTTGCTTGACTTCTACATAACGAATACTGTAGTCGTTAATGATGAGATAAACATTCTTTTTCTTTCGTGAAAATATGGGTAGAGACATAGGATTCTCCTTTCTTCGAGTAACTCTATCATGAGATCCAATTTAAATAGTATTCAAGTAGTGTGTCACCAAAATAATAGGCGGTCAGTGTACCAATCGCAATAAATGGACCGAAAGCGATGGCACTCTTTCTCTTAACTTTACCGAAAACAATGCCTAGTACACCAAAAAGCGCACCATACAAGGTGGCAAAGAAAAATGAGAGCAGCATTGTTTGCACACCTACAACAAAGCCAATAACAGCAAAGAGCTTTATATCTCCGCCTCCCATGCCGCCTTTACTTATAACAGCGATCAATAATAGTAGTGTAAAACCAACGACAGCCCCGGCAATTGCATTCCACCAAGGATCTAATGGAATAAATATACGCAAAACAAGAAAAATCCCAGCAAAAGCAAGCAAGACTTTATCTGGAATGAGCATGTATTTGATATCTGAAACAAAAATGACAATAAACAATGCCGTTAGCGTCCAAGCAACGATTAGTTCAGCTGTCCAACCTAGTAGGACAGGCGCTAACACAAATAAACCGCCAGACAACAGCTCCATCAATGGGTATAAAGGGGAAATATATTGCCTACAGCTTTTACATTTTCCGGCTTGAAGCACATATGATAGAACTGGAATTAACTCAAACGCTCGAAGCTGATGCCCACAATGAACACAGCTCGAGCGAGGAGTCACAACCGACTTCTTCATCGGCACCCGTAAACCGACAACCATTAAAAACGAACCTAGTACCATTCCATATAGAAATACAATCACTAAATACAAACCATTCATTAGAATCAAATCCTACAATTTATTTACTAGAATCCATTTTATCATTCAAAGATTAGATTAAACATATGAAAATGGTAAGAAAGAACGAAGATCATCTTTGATTATATTTCAAGGCAGACGCTTTCCACTGGTAGTGCGAGAGCACACAATTGTAAGAACGACAAAGAACTCTCTCCAATCTACGCTTTTCCAGCAGAACAAGGAACACGCCGACTATAAAAGAAAAACCTTACACGCTAACCAAATTTACAATGATCTTCTTATCATTCTTTATTTCTTCATAGGGAGTTTACATTAGCTGTTCTTCTTCACTATGCCTCGCTCTAAATTATTTTGATCAACAGGTTCAGTATTTGAATTACCATGAATTCCTCTTTCGGCTCCAATTAAGATCACACTATATGAATTATTTCCATTATAGACAACTTTTGAAGCAGTAGGCTTATACCCTTTTGCATTAGCATCAGTTTCAGATGCAGCAATGACTTCACCACTATCAGGATCCTTCATCGGTTCTAAATAGCCTTTGTCAATCAAAGTTTTTAAATCAATTGACTTCTTGTTTCCTTCCTCTTCATTTAACTTCTCAGCAGCTATCGCAAGTTTCGCTGCGTTGATCATTTGCTGTGCGTTTGCGACATGCGCGTCTTTTTTCGAGTTATCAATAAGGCCACCGATGCTTGGGATTGCGATTGCTGAGATGATACCTAAAATCACAACAACTGCTAGTAATTCAATAAGTGTGAGACCTCGCTCATTTTTTAAGATAGTACGTAGTTGTTTCATATAAATCGTTCATCCTTCCAATTTTAATAGGTATATATACCCTTTATTTTAACATTAAGTTCTATTAATTAGTTCTTATTAACTATAATATATTTCGACAAATTAACCGATTTGGTTGAAGATTTCAAACATCGGGACCATTAATGCAAGGACAATCGTACCCACAACGGCAGCTAACAATACGATCATGATTGGTTCAATTAATGACTTTAAACGTTCTGTTGTTAACTCAACTTCTTTTTCGTAAAAATCTGCCACTTTTTCAAGCATTGAATCCAATGAACCTGATTGCTCCCCAATTGCAATCATTTGAGAAACCATCGGAGGGAATACCCAATGGTTCTTCATTGGAATTGCAAGGGACTCTCCTTTTTCTAATGAATCCGCTGAAGTTGAAAGAACTCGCGCAATGACTTCGTTGTTAACGATCTTCTCAACAATCGGCATTGCCTCCAAGATCGACACAGAGCTTGTCACAAGTAAATGCAGTGTTCGTGTCATTCTTGCGATGGCAGATTTTTGAAGAAGCTTTCCGAATATGGGCATCTTCAACAAGGCTAAGTCGATGAAATAACGTGATTCTTTTCTTTGATAGAAAATATACAAAACCGTAACAATGAGGATTGCTACGATGAATAAGAGCCACCAATACCCTTGCATCCACTCACTCATTGCAACAACGATCACTGTGATTGTTGGTAACTCGCCTCCCATATCCGCAAACATTTGCACGAAAGTTGGAACAACGTAAACGAGAAGAAAAATGACAACAGCGATAGCTAAAAAGCCAACTAAAAATGGATAAGCAAGAGCCGAAATCACCTTTTGCCTTGTTTCATACTGCTTCTCATAATCCATAGCTAATCGTTCTAACGTTTCGTCCATACTCCCCGCTGCTTCACCAGCACGTACCATATTTACGAACATTGATGAAAAGATGCGTTTATGATCTGAACAAGCACTTGAAAATGGATTGCCCTCTTTTAAGTCAACAACTATAGCATCTAGCGCTTGCCTTAACGCTTTGCTCTCAGTTTGCTGAGCAAGAATACTAATTGAATCAATAACAGAAATACCTGATTGCAAAAGGGTAGCGAACTGCCTTAAGAAAAGCACAAAATGTTGCTGTTTCACAGGCTGTCCTAATGCTATGTCTTTCGTTAAAAATGTTGGTTGAATTTCGGTTATCTCAAGGGCACGAATTCCTTCTTCACGTAGCTTCAAAACAGCTTCTCTCTTGTTACTCGCTGTCACTTTCCCAGTCATTTTTCCTTTTAAGCTTCTGCCAACATATTTAAAATGAGCCATTTTATTGAAGAATCTCCTGTAAATATGGTTCAGCTTCTTCTTTGGAAATAATATTCCGTGAAAGCAATTCTTGAATTGAACTTTCTAATGTATGCATCCCTAGAGCTCTTGAAGTTTGCATAACACTTACAAGTTGATGGATCTTCTCGTTGCGAATTAAGTTCCCAACAGCTGGAGTATGTAGCAATACTTCGGTTGCTGCCTTCCTCCCTAGCTTGTCTTGCCTAGGAAATAACCGTTGGGAAATAACAGCAACTAAGATTGACGCTAATTGTATTCGGACTTGCTGTTGCTGTGATGAAGGAAACACATCAATTAACCGATTAATCGTTGCAGGAGCACTAGAAGTATGCAATGTAGCAAACACAAGATGTCCTGTTTCAGCTGCAGTAATTGCAGTCTGAATGGTTTCCAAGTCTCTCATTTCACCTACTAAAATGACATCAGGATCCTGCCTTAATGCCGCTCGCAATCCATTGGCAAAATTCAATGTATCATAGCCTATTTCTCGCTGATCGATAATCGATTGTCCATGTTTATGTAAATACTCAATCGGATCCTCTAATGTAATGACATGCTTCTTCATCTGCAAATTCATATGATGAATCATACTCGCAAGCGTCGTTGATTTTCCGCTTCCTGTTGGTCCAGTTACTAATACAAGGCCGTGCGGCTTAGATGTGACCTCTTTTAAAACGGATGGTAGCTCTAGGTCGTCAATTGTTGGGATACTTGTTGGCACTACACGAATGGCTAACGATATGCATGACCGCTGGTGATAGGCATTGACACGGAACCTGGACACTCCGCGTATGCTATACGAAAAATCAAGCTCGCCTTTGTCTTTAAAAGCAGTCCATTTCCCTTCTGGAACAATGACTCTTGCCATTTCTTCAACCTCTTCTGGCATTAGCACATCATGACCGTATCTTTTTAGTTCTCCATTGATGCGGAATACAGGTTGAACCCCAACGGTTAAGTGAATATCCGATGCTTTTAATTCAAAGGCTGAACGCATTAAGTAATCAATTTTTTCTTTCATTGAGTTACACACCTCTACTCTAAAGTCGCTACACGAAGAACTTCTTCAGTTGTTGTCAATCCTTGTTTTACTTTTAGTAATCCATCATCGATGAGAAATACGGTTTTATTACTGAGTGCAGCATCACGTATATCAGCAATAGACGCCCCATTCATGATTAGACGCTTCAGCTCGTCTGTCACCGATAGTACTTCATGAATCGCTATTCGACCTTTATAGCCTGTCATACTACAAGAAGAGCAACCACTTCCTCTTCTTACCTTATCTAGTTTCATTCCCCGTTTCGCGAAAATTTCTTGCTCCCTTATTGACGCAACTGTTTCTTTTCCACAATCACGACATACTTGACGAACAAGCCTTTGTGAGACAACACCTGAAAGGGAAGAAGCGACTAAAAATGGTTCAATTCCCATATCAATTAATCTCGTAATTGTCCCTAAAGAATCATTCGTGTGCAAAGTACTGAAAACGAGATGCCCGGTTAATGAAGCTCGAATTGCCACTTCTGCGGTCTCTTTATCACGAATTTCTCCGACCATAATAATATTGGGATCTTGACGTAAAATCGAACGTAATCCATTTGCAAAAGTCATTCCGATTTGAGGATTCACCTGTATTTGACTAACGCCCTCAAGGTGATATTCAACGGGATCCTCGATTGTAATGATATTTACTTCTTCACGATTCAAACGATTCAATGCTGCATACATGGTTGAAGATTTACCTGATCCAGTTGGCCCGGTAATAAGCACAATCCCAGAAGGCTTTTCAATCATTTCTAAAAAACGGCGGTAGCTTAATTGATTTAATCGAAGCTTGTCTAAGTCATTGATCGTATTACCTAAATCAAGAACACGAAGCACCATCTTTTCTCCAAAAACAGTTGGCAATGTTGATACGCGAATATCAACTGGGTGGATGTCAAGATTTAATTTCATTCGTCCATCTTGAGGAATACGATGTTCCGTAATATCTAATTTTGACATAATTTTCAAACGAGCAATTAACACGTTATGCATATGCTTTGGCAGCATTCTCTCGACTCTAAGCATGCCATCAATTCGATAACGAATCACAAGCTTCGTTTCTTGAGGATCAATATGTATATCACTTGCTTTAGCAGTAATCGCTCCATATAAAAGTTGATTCACAAGCCGTACCACCGGAGAGTCTTGATCATGAATTTTCTCTTCTTCTTTAGCCAAATCAACATGTTCAAGCTTCAGCTCTTCGATGCTTTCCTCAATATCATAAAATTTATTGATTGCACGAATAATATCATCCTTGGTCGCTATCGCTGCTTCAACCTGAAAACCAGTAGACAATCTTATGTCATCAATTGCAAAATAATCCATCGGATCTGCCATGGCGACAAATAACTTGTCTTCTTCTCTTTTTAAAGGAATCAGCATTTTTCGCTTTGCTACTTCTTTGGGAACAAGGTTGAATAGCTTCGTATCAAACGGATAGCGGTATAAGCTTATATGCGGAATTCCAAGCTGAAATTCGAGCACTTCAATTAATTGCTGCTCAGTGATGTATCCTCTTTGAAGGAGTGCATCGCCAAGCTTTTGTCTCTCACTTTTTTCTTTTAATGTAATCTGTAGCTGCTCTTCACTAATTAGCCCGGATTCTACTAATAAATCTCCTAAACGACGTCTCGTTTGCTTCATGAACGACACCTTCTCCTCAATAAACTACTTCGCTTCATCTGCTCCATTCTCTTCATCCTCTAATTCGGCGTCATCAGGAGATTTTTCTCCTCCACTGCTGTCCTGATTTTCTTTTGGATCTCCTTCATCATCTTTGTTTTCATCAAGTTCATCTTCAGGTTCGGAGGACTCAATCTCTTCAGGAAGAATCGGTTTAATGAGCGGAACGACAACAATTCGGTGCGATGGAGGGTAATAATCCTTACTGATTAACTCCATTTTAATCTCCTTGCCATCTAAAGTGAGGACCCGGCGATACACGTTAACGGATAAGCCTTCTGTTCCGGGCTCAAGAACCTTCTCACCAAATTCAATGAGCGGAGAGTACTGTGTGATTTTTCTCGGAGAGATTGTTTCCCTATCTTCTACCAATATTTCGTAATCGAAATCTGCACGCTGCCCAGCAACTTGCATGTGAACAACATCTTCTAACCACTGAAAAGATAATTCATAATCGATGAGATTAGGATTGTAAATAGAAAAATCAATTCCTTGTTTTTCATCGACCAATGCTTCGTATCCTAATGATACGAACACAGGAAGCTCTGTTCCCGTTTGTCTTTCAACAATTTGCATGTTTGTATGTAAAATGATTTCGTATAAGATGGATGATAAAAACTGAAGACTTTCATTGCTCACATTCTGGTAATCTTTCGACCAATTGATCAGGGAGAAGGTTTCTTGTGATGGAATTAACAACTGGGTAACTTCAGATAGCTCTTGCCTTATGGCGGCTGGTAAAGACTCTGTTGTAACTTCTCTTGTTACGATTGTCTCGATCTCTATAGGATCAATCTCTTCTACAGGAATTTCAACAATATCTTCCTCAATAATAGACTCAGTCCCGTCTACTTCAACTTTAGCGGAAAGATGATCTTTCAATGATGCATATACATCCGGACCCCAAAAAGAGATTGAAAAGATGGATAGCGTGCTTATAAGTAAAAAAGCAAATATTGAAATGGTTTGTTTCTTCAATTGAACAACGCTCTCCTCTCCATTGGATTATTTCTCAAAGATAATTTCTTCAATATCACCTTGATGAAAATCATGAGGCTCAGCAAATACTTGTTGATCATCGCTTTCATTGATGTATTGTTCGATATCATTCCATTCCGAATATTTTCGATCTATTTCTTCCTTAGGAACGTTTACCGGTTTTATCTCGTAATGAGTATCTGTCAACTTAGTGGGAATATCGACCGAAGTCGCGGGTACATCGATCTGTTTTCTCTCTTCTTGTTGTACATCTTCCACCGTCACATGATAGCTTTCAATAGGACCCAAATCTAAATTTATCAATCTATTCATTAAAAGAATAGTGGTAATTAACACCAGAAATACAATACTTAGAAACACATAGATGATAGGTATTTTAGCACTAGCCAAAAGACCTATAATAACGATAAAAAAAGAGAGTGTTAAAAGAAGCAACTTGCTTTTCCTTGACAGGGAACTCGGAATCATTAAAAAGATGAATGTGAACAAAATATATAAACAACAAGCAATGACATACGACACCATTTAATCATTTCCCTCCACATCAATGATTGAAACATTAATTGTATCTTCAATTGGTCTAAATGACGGTATATCTTCCCCATCCTCGGTCAATTTAATTGTATAGTGAATTTGTGTACCAACTAAATGGAATATTACTGATACTTCTTTTTTTACATTGTCTTCATAAATAAAATCTTGATTATAATCTTGCAAGAATGAATTAATAACCATGAATAGGTGATCATCTTCCTCTAGATCATTTAATGCTAGCTTAATATCTTCCACCACTTTGTTCACATAGACGTTTCCAATCTCAACTAGCCGTTCGTTTCTGACTTGATCCACCGTTTTATCATATTGGTTTACACTATTAAACAAACTTGTATACAAAGGTGGTATCATAATAGCTACAATTACAATGATTAAAAGGACAACAACCAATGCATATCCTTGTTCATTCTGCTTTAACATCACTTCATTTACTCCTCTTTTACTGCATATAAATCTGATACTACCTTGTTATCTAATAATATGACAGCATGTAAATATGTCATATTTCCGAATTCTGCATTGATCTCATTCATTTCAATCGTATAGAGCTTATTATTCAATTCCACTTTACAAATTACCGGATTAGTGCCATCACAATTAGGGTAGGTTGAATGTAGTAGATTATAGCTCTCAACGTACTCATTTGCTAAGTGAATCGCTGTTAGCTGGTCTTCTACCATTGACGATTGTCTGATAGATTGATAGAAAATGTGAAAAAAGCCACCTAAAACAATAGCTAAAATCACAGTTGCAACCAAAACCTCTATGAGCGTTAATCCTTTTTCATTTAGTTTTTGCTGTTTCCACATAAAAACAATTCACCTTTTATCGTTTATTCGGTACAATCAAAAGTAGAAAAGGGGTGACTATATGCCTAGTAATCAACCAAAAAAAGAAGCTGGCTTTACTTTAATTGAAGTTTTAGTTGCATTGGTCATCATGACAATGCTCGGTGGCATCGTCTACGGAGTCTTTACTTCCCTTGTTAAACACAATGCCTTTGCTTCTTCCCATGTAAATATTAGACAAGAAGCTAACTCTATTATGTCTCAACTACGAGAGAAACATCAAGAGGAAAGTAGAAATGAATACGAGATAAATTTTGCTCCATATTGCGAAGGAAAGTTTAAAATTGATTATATAATTCTACATAATGCTCCCATTGATAAACAAGCTGACTCTACAGCAGAATATCTGTTTAACGGTAACCCTTGTGAGTCTAACACTGTTCTTCTTGTTAATGGAAGACAATCGTATTACATCTATCTAGATTTAATCGAAACAGAAGAGCAAGAAATTATTCATAACTATGAACTACACTCGATGCTACTTGCACAATCAATGAATCTCCCAGATGAAATTGTCTTTAATCCGAGTGATCCGGGTGAGAATGAGAATCCAGGAGAGCCAGGTGGTCCAGAAGATCCTGATAAACCCGATCCAGAGGAGCCTGGTACACCTACTAACCCTGGATTTCCATCTGGAACAGCTGTTTTCACAAGAACGACCATTACTTTATCGGGTGGGGCAACGATTAAAGGGAATATTGGTACGAATTCAACAAGTGCACCAACGATCTTTTTAGATGGTGGTGCAGGCATTAAGGATGGGCATATTTATGTGCATGAAAGTGTAATCAATACAGCTGTTCAAGCTCCTGATTATATGAAAGATCAAGTTCCTAAAAGAATTGCAATAGATCCGATTGAATTTCAATTGCCACAGTTCCCAAGCTTTCCTTCTTATCCTTTAGCAAAAGACATGAATGCTAGGAAGGATGGTTCTACCTATGATGTGATTAAAGATGGTGTATTAAAAGTTGATAATTGGGTTGTCAATGAGTTTACATTACCATTAACTCAGGATACTACTTTTAAAGAAATTCGCCTAAATAGTAACTATTCATTAAATATAGACAATGGTAATCAAGATCTTAATATCGTTGTTGACCATTTAAACCTCACGAACGGGCATATTCATATTCTTGGTAGTGGCAAAGTCACTTTCTATGTGAAAGATAGAATCACTACTGGTTCAGGTAGTACATTAAATCAACATGGTGGCTTCGAACAAGTTCGGTTCTTTTATAAAGGAACGAATGATGTAGATATTGGTGGTAGTCAAAAAATCAACGCCTCGCTTTATGCTGAAAGCGCAAACCTCATCGTACGAGCTGGAGCCGGATTTCAAGGACATTTACTTACTGGCGGAAAAAACGTACAAGTTTTAGGTGGTGGACGGGCTAATTCGACTTTGATTTTTGCACCGAATGCAAAAGTAACGCTTTCTGGAGGTGGTTCTGTTTCAGGTGCAATCATTGCAAATTCATACGAAGCTTCCGGTGGTACACATGCTATATTTGAAGGAAACCCCTTTGATAATATACCTTTTTGAGCGAACAGAAAAGCCGTTTGGATTTTAGTCCATACGGCTTATGTTCTGTTCAAAATACTCTTTTAGCCTAATAATAATGGTTACTCAATTTATACTTTCACATATTCGGCGACTTTATTTCTTCCTGCTTGTTTTGCGCCAAAGTAGAGGGCACGATCCGCATGGCGAATTAATGATAGATGGTCGTCAGCATCTCTTGGTGCACTTGCTACTCCAAATGATGCCGTTATATATACTTCCGCTCCATGATGATTTTCTTCAATATGCTGTTGCAAAATAAATGGGTTGAGCACTAAGTCCATCCGAATTTGCTCTGCAAGTATTATTGCCTCATGTTTATCACAATCAGGTAAAACGATAATAAATTCCTCTCCACCATACCTCGTTGCAGTACCTGCGTTCCCGACTAAACTCGTTAAACGAATCGCTAATTCGCATAAGATTTCATTGCCGCTTTGATGTCCGTATCGGTCATTGATTTTCTTAAAATGATCAATATCTAGGATGATTAGTGATAGTGATTGTTGCTCTCCACTTTCAAACCTCAAAAACTCATGATGTAACCGATTTTCCAAATAGCGATAATTGTACAAATTCGTTAATCCACAACGGATACTTTTTTCCTTTGCTTCTTCATAATGACGTGCGTTATCTACAGCAATCGCAAGATGTGAACATAAAATATCAACAATCATTAACTGATATTTTTCAAAGATCGACTTTCGAGTTGAAGCTAAAAACAAAATCGCTGTCGTCCGGCTATTGCGAATAATAGGGACACACACAATGCTTTCAATATCATAAGGCATATAGCCATTTTCAAGATGCGCCCACTCTTTTCTCGATTTAAATAGCATCCCCTTTTTCTTTTCCCAAACATGCCCGGCAATTCCGTCTCCTTTTTGTAATGTAGGCATGGTGATTAAGTGGTGATTCCCTTTTTCAAAACTTCGAATCACTTTTAACTCTTCGTCATTCACGATATCTAAAATATATGCATAATCCACCGGCAGCATGGCAGCAAGCTTTTCCATAAATAGATCTAGTACCTCTTTTACTTGCAACCGCTCTGCTAGTTGATGCCCAATTTCCGCACCCTTTTGCAGATATTCATTTACTCTTTCGCTAGAAGAATACAAGCTTAAAATAATAGATACACAAGCAAAAGGAATTCCAACTAATAAAACTGAAATAGATCCAACCTCGATATACAAGATTAATAGAATAAACCCGACCGGAAATGATGCAATTGAAGTGACCGCATCCCAAGTTAAATCTTTACCAAACGAAAACTTACCATTTTCAATCACAAAGCTATCAATAAAAGCTAAGCAGATGACATTCAAAGAATAATACAACACCGGATATGCAATCACATAAAAAAAAGATTGTATCGGTTCTGAGGAGTTTAACGTTGGAACACCAAAAATTGCATAATAAATGCTCCCACTTAAAAAGGAAACAATTAAAAACATGAGAGAATTTAGTGGCAAACGATACATCTGTCCCTTATATACTTTCAGTCTAATTAACAGAAACAGAATGGCAAACTGTGCGAGGAGAATTTCTGCTACGATCCCAAATAAGAAAAAGACTGCAAAGGAAATCCATTGCAATACAAAAACAGGTGTATTATTAATAACTACCGGCATTGATGCTACGACAACTGTTAATAAAAGAAAAAGAACAATATCTTGTATTGGGTATGAAAACTGAGGAGGATAAAAAGATATTGATAATCCAATAATGAGCGGAGTAAAGACAGACCATGACGCCCATATAAGCCTTTGGTTTCTATTGTTAACCATTTTTATCCTCCTTTATAGGTATATTGTAGTGTTTTGTGTGTATTTTACCAAATTAAAGCGTACTTGTCACATGTAAAAATTGAAATATTCATCATTTTGATAAGAATTGATGAAACTGAGAAATAAAATATAAGGAACCTGTAATTACGAGAAGATCGTTCTCTGTTAGTTCTTGTATCAAGCCTTGTATCTCTTCATTCCAATTCTGTAACACTCTTTTATCCGGATGATTACTGGCTTTTATTAAATCGTTAGCCTGTGCTGCTCGAGGGAAATCGAATGAAATAAAGCTCAATTGATCTGCTGCCTCATCAAGTAGTCCTATCATCTCTTCTACTGGCTTATCTTTAAGTGCAGCAAAAACAATTACTTTTCTCTTATTTGGATATCGCTTTTCTAACTCAAGTGTTAGGGCACGAACACCTTCTACATTATGGGCTCCATCTACAACAATTGTCGGGTTTTTGGATATAACATCGAATCGAGCTGGCCAATACGATTTTTTTAGCCCTTCTATTATTGCATCTTTTTCGATCTGTATAGTTCCTTGGTTATTTAATAAAGTAATTGCCATAAGAGCTAATGACGCATTTTCAATTTGATGATGTCCGACCATATTAATTTCACACTGAACCCTACTGCTTTCATATTGAAATACAAAGCGTTCTCCTGAAGATGTTGATGCATGCTCCTCAACAGTAAAGTTCTCATACAAGCAGTATAACGGTGCGTTTAACTCAGATGCCGAATTTCGAATGACAGTTAGTGCTTCTTGTTGACTAGCAGCTGTAATGATCGGTACAAATGATTTAATAATGCCCGCCTTTTCATAGGCGATTTTCTCGTAAGTATCTCCTAAAATGGACATATGGTCCTTACCAATATTCGTAATGATGGAAAGTAACGGTGTAATTACATTCGTAGAATCGTATCTTCCACCAAGCCCAACCTCATATAGGACAAAATCAACTTCTTTTATGTTGGCAAAATAATAAAAAGAAATTGCCGTAATGATTTCAAATTCTGTTGCGCTTCCGAGTGGATGATTCTCTAATTCTTGGACATAGGGAAATAGGGCATTTGCTGCAAGAACAAAATCATCTTCAGAAATTGATCTACCATTAATCGAGATTCTCTCATTGAAATGCTCGATATAAGGAGATGTAAATGCTCCAACTGTATATTCTCCATTCTCAAGGATATTGCGAAGGTATGTGACTGTTGACCCTTTCCCATTTGTCCCCCCAATATGAATCGTTTTCACATTGTGCTGAGGGTTTCCTATTTTATCTAATAACCATTCCATTCGTTCTAAACCAGGCTTTATCCCGAACTTCAGTTGTGCTTGAACCCAGGCTAAAGCTTCACTATAAGTATGAAACATGGAAAACTCCTTTTCAATTTTTTTGGTTCTTTACACAAGGAGACGAACCCAACAATGGGTTCGTCTAAATTTTTACTCAGCTTTTAGTTCATTCATCCTTGCTTCAACAGCTGCTCTTTTATCGGAATAATCGGCTTGTTTTGCTCGTTCTTCCTCAATTACTTTCTCTGGCGCCTTTTTGATGAAGCCTTCATTTCCAAGTTTTTTCTGAACACGCTCTACTTCTTTGTTCAACTTATCCCACTCTTTTTGCAGACGTGCAATTTCCTCTTCAATATTGATTAGTCCTTCGAGTGGTAGGATAATCTCAGCACCTGTAACGACAGATGTCATCGCCTTATCTGGTGCAGTTACATTTGTTGAAACTTGCAAGTTTTCTGTATTACAGAAGCGCTCAACATACTGGCGGTTTTTCTCAAGCTTCTCGACAATTCCTTCGTCCTTCGCTTTGATGATCATGTTGATTTGCTTGCTCATTGGTGTATTTACTTCTGCTCTGCTATTACGAACAGAACGGATAATCTCCACCAATAGTTTCATTTCTGCAGCCGCTTCCTCATTGGTTAACTCAGGATTAACGATTGGCCATTTTGCTGTTGTAATCGATTCACCGCTATGAGGGAGGTTTTGCCAAATCTCTTCTGTGATGAATGGCATAAATGGATGCAACAGACGCATTGTTTGATCAAGTACGTAAGCAAGCACCGATCTCGTCGTCTTTTTCGCTTCCTCATCTTCTCCGTATAATGGCAGCTTCGCCATCTCAATATACCAATCACAAAAGTCATCCCAGATGAAGTTGTATAACGCTCGGCCAACTTCTCCAAATTCATAGCGATCAGATAATCTCGTTACTGTTTCAATCGTTTCATTCAATCTCGTTAAGATCCATTGATCTGCTACAGATTTTTTACCAGTAAGATCAATTTCCTCATAAGTTAAGCCTTCCATATTCATTAAAGCGAATCGTGAGGCGTTCCAAATTTTATTAGCAAAGTTCCACGTCGATTCTACCTTCTCCATGCTAAAGCGTAAATCCTGACCTGGAGAGCTTCCAGTTGATAGGAAGTAACGTAATGAATCCGCCCCATATTGATCAATAACATCCATTGGGTCAACACCGTTCCCTAAGGACTTACTCATTTTTCTACCTTGCTCATCTCGAACCAATCCATGAATCAATACATCTTTAAATGGACGTTCTTCCGTAAACTCAAGACCTTGGAAAATCATGCGTGATACCCAGAAGAAGATGATATCATAGCCAGTTACTAATACATCTGTTGAGTAGTAACGCTTGAAGTCATAGGATTGATCATCTGGCCACCCCATTGTTGAAAACGGCCATAACGCTGAGCTGAACCAAGTATCCAATACGTCTTCATCTTGTTTCCAGTTGTCACTGTCTTCTGGAGCTACTTCACCAACATAAAGTTCGCCAGTTTCTTTATGATACCAAGCTGGAATACGGTGTCCCCACCATAGTTGACGTGAAATACACCAATCTCGAATGTTTTCCATCCAACGTAAATATGTGTTTTCAAATCGTCCTGGTACAAAGTTTACTTTATCATCACTTTGTTGCAGATCAATTGCAGCATCCGCTAGTGGTTGCATTTTAACGAACCATTGTGTTGAAAGATATGGCTCAACGACTGCTCCACTTCTCTCAGAGTGACCAACTGAGTGCATATGATCCTCAATTTTGAAAAGAATGCCTTCTTCTTGTAGATCTTTTACGATTTGCTTTCTGCAAGCAAAACGATCCATGCCTTCGTAGTTACCAGCTTTTCCATTCATCGTTCCATCTTCGTGCATCACGAGAATTCGTTCCAGGTTATGGCGATTACCGATTTCAAAGTCATTCGGATCATGTGCTGGTGTAATCTTAACTGCACCAGAACCAAATTCCATATCTACATAATCGTCTGCAACGATCGGAATTTCACGATTCACAATTGGAAGAAGAACGTTCTTACCAATTAGATGCTTGTAGCGCTCATCCTCTGGGTGAACGGCTACTGCGGTATCGCCAAGCATTGTTTCTGGTCTAGTTGTCGCAACTTCAATATGACCAGAGCCGTCAGCCAACGGATATTTCATATGGTAAAATGCACCTTGAACATCCTTATAAATAACCTCGATATCAGATAGCGCTGTTTTTGTAGCTGGATCCCAGTTAATGATATATTCACCACGATAGATCAAGCCTTTTTCATACAACGAAACAAATACTTTATTTACCGCCTTAGAAAGACCTTCATCTAATGTAAAACGTTCTTTCGTATAGTCTAACCCAAGACCAAGCTTTGACCATTGTTCACGAATATGACCTTTGTATTCATTCGTCCAGTTCCACGTTTCCTCTACAAACGCTTCTCTTCCAAGGTCATAACGAGTTTTCCCTTGGCTACGCAATTTTTCTTCCACTTTTGCTTGTGTCGCAATCCCCGCATGATCCATTCCTGGTAGCCATAATACATCATAGCCTTGCATACGCTTCATACGTGTAATGATGTCTTGTAAAGTTGTATCCCAAGCATGGCCTAAATGCAATCGACCGGTAACATTTGGTGGCGGAATAACAATCGTATAAGGGTCTTTCTTTTCATCATTTTTCACTTCGAAAAACTTTCCTTTTAACCACCATTCGTAACGTCCTTGCTCAATTGAAATTGGATCATATTTCGTTGGCATTGAAATGTCCTTTTGTTCCATTTTTATCATCCTTTCGTGTTCAAAAAAAACAAAAAACCCCACTCGTCGTAAAGGACGAATGGAGCTGCTTCGCGGTACCACCTTTTTTTCAATAAATCATAAATACGATTCATTGACTCTTAAAATAGATAACGGATTTCCCGTCTTTTCCTAATGAACCTATTGGTTGTTCAGAAAAGAAGCTAAAGGGCGACCTTCCAATGCATCTTCCTTAAGAAACCTCCCACCAAATGGTTTCTCTCTCTTAAAGGTGAACAATCACTGTACTCTTCCCTCTCAAAGCGATTTATTATTTTGTTATATTAGATATAGTATCGAATACTAACCGTTTTCGTCAATATCATTCTCATCTTTTTCGAAAAATATACGTTTTTACTATGTATATGTATTCCGAAGCAGGAATGAGCAAAGGATTTATGGAATAAAAATGGAATAACTAAAAGATAAACCTTACGAAAGGTGGATGAGGATGAAATACTTACTACTGATTGGCTGTTTATTGTTTTTGACAAGCTGCACGAATGAAACAGCCTCATTAACAGGACAAGCAGAGGTATATGCAAATGAAAACCGCATTGTCATCGATTGTTCAAACTACCTTCCAAAAACAATGAAACCAAAGGAATTAATCGCGTATTCCTGTAATGTCTCGATCGATGATCAAACGACCCTTCAGTCTGATGATGGTCAAAAAATTGCTTTACATGATATTGAAAATGGCGAAGAGGTATCGATTATTCTTAAGAAACCGGCAAAAATTAGTGAAAATAAAGAGAGTAGAAATTTAGAGGCAAAGGAGATCATCTTGCATAGAGAAGAAAAATAAATGGAGCCCAATCGATCTTTAACTTTGGGCCCCACCTTCTTCTGCTTGTGCAGCAGCCTGTGCCGCCTGCTCTGCAGCTATTTTCTTTTGTTGTTCCGTCTCTTCAATTCTCATAATGACATATTCTGTGTTTTTTAATAGCCAAAACTGCCGTTGAAGCTGTTGAACCATTCTTCTTTCACCTTTTTGCCTTTTACCCTCTTTAAAATATTTCTCAGCAGCTCGCAATACAGGACCAGGATGCGCAAAATAACTTTGAAATAAGAGAAGTTCATCTTCTCTTAACGGAAAGTACTTCATATACGTATAAAACCATTCCACAACATCATCAGCACGCTTCGGATAAGTTTTTAATGATCTCGATATAAACGGCAATAGGTCGTGTATCGGTGAGCCATTCTTTGCTTTTTCAAAATTCAAGAAATACCCATAGCCTCTATCATCAAAAAGAAAATGTTCGGGTGACAACTTGCCATGGTTGATCACAACCCTAGCTTTTTCTTCCTCTTTTGTGCGCTCATACCACTCCTTTATCTTATCTTCTGAGTACTTAATTGCTTGAACGATGTCATTGTAATATACGCAAAATAAAAGTTCATATGGAGCCATATAGTCTTTTCTTTCACATTCCTCAATAAATCCTTCTAAAAACTCCTTTTGCTTTTCCCACTCCAGCAATGTGTTTTCATAATGTTCACTTCGTGTTTCTGCATCCATTTTAATTTCATGTGATGACAGTACATGCATCCTTGCCAACTCACGAAACATTTGCTGCTGACGCTCGGAACGATCTTCCTTTTCTTCATTGGCAAGCCACGGCATTAAATAATACATCGTTTGCCTGGTTAATACTGCATATCGTCCATCTGTTGTTGGATAGATCGGGACAATTCTGTGATAGCCCTTTTGGTACAACGATTGAATATGCCGAATAAAATCAGCACCATAATGAGGATCAACTTTTTTTAATGCAAAAACGCCTTTTGAACTATAAACTTTTTTTACTTTACCAAAGTCCTCAATAAAATTAGCCTTAACATCATAATTTTTTAAAATAGGGCCTAGTTGTTTAAGCAAATTCTCTTTTTCCACAACGATCACTCTCTTTCAAATAACAATACGAGTGAAGAAGATCGAATCACGTATCAAAAGAAAGAAGCGGATAACTACGTAAATTATCCGCCCCCGCCCACGCTTATGAATGAGCAACAACGACTGGAATATATAAAACCTGCCCTTCATAAATATCCTGATTTAATTCAAGCTGATTCACTTTTTGAATCTGAGACACTGGTAGTTCATACCTTTCCGCAATTCCATCAAGAGTATCTCCTTGCTGCACGATACAAATCTTTAATTTTGCAACATCATTCTCTTCTTTTCTCGCGAAAAACTCTGTTAACGTCATGCTCTTTTTATTTTTCGCCTTCTTCTTCCCTTTCACTTCAACACTCGATGATTCTTCGGTCTGAACTTCTTCTGCGACCATTTCCTCTTCCTCTTGTGGAGGATGAATGGTTTGTTCGAAGCGCTGAGAAACATAAGTTACCTCTGGAATTTCTTCTTTTTCTTCTCTTGTATCGCTTGCTACAAGCTCAGGCTCCTTCTTCGCTTCAACTGTAAAAGGCTCAAATGTTTCTTCTCCTTCTTCTTTCTTTGCAATTGGAAGCTCCGTAACGAAATCGTCATGTTCTTCTTCCTCTTCTACTCTTGGCTGTGCCCAAACTTCCGATTCTTCCTCTTCTTCTCTTGGCTGTGACCAAACTTCCGATTCTTCCTCTTCTTCTCTTGGCTGTGCCCAAACTTCCGATTCTTCTTCCTCTTCATAACTGAAGTCATTTTCAGCTTCAACTTGCTCAACCTGTTGTTCCCCATACAATCCAGTAATAGACAAATTAGCATTTAACTTCATACAGCTTCTTTCTGGAAACGTATAATCAAACGATTCAATTTCAACATTGATTTCTTCTAGTGAACGTACACGATTAATCGGAATCGTAATGTCTACAGGGAAGAAATGAGTAAACTCACAAGTTCCATCATTGCGATCCATCACTGTTTGAACAAACTTTGTTTTCGAATGTTGCTCTTGTTCAGAAAACTCACCTTGTGTTTTTTCATATTCTCCTGATAACTCAAGTGCACCTTGAATCGTTACATATTGATCTCGTTCTTGAATTGTAATGTTAGGGTCTAATGAAATCGAAATTAATTGCGATACTTCCTGTCCTCTTTGGAACCATACTGATTCCTCTAATGAAAAGCGTAAGCTTGATTGATATTCTTGAGACAAAGCGATTCCTCCCTTCAATTCATTTCTTTAAATCACTATGTCATTATCAATTTATGTGATGAAATGTATGATTATGATTAGAAAATACATCATACCAATTGCTTGTAGATCAAAACGGAATTCTACCTATTCCTTTATCTTAATCTTTTAAAATTTTCACTTGTTTTTCCAAATGATTTGAATTAGAATAAAATTGACCAGCGGTTAATAAAGTTTATGGAGGAAATATGTCACCTAGAAAACCTTCATCTCAAGAAATCACAAAAGATGTAATTTTAATCGAAGCACGTTCTCAATTCTCAGAAAAAGACTATTTCCAAGTTTCCATGCGGAGTATAGCTCGAAATATTGGTTGCACTCATGGAGCTTTGTACTATCATTATAAAAACAAAGCTGAATTGTTTTATGCGATTATTTCTGCAGACTTCAAGAATCTAAACAATCTCATCGATGAAGTTGCTTACTCAGACAGGGATTCAAAATCAAAGCTTTATGATCTGTTTGAGGGTTTTATAAAATTTGGCCTAAATCACCAAAGTCAATATAAGCTGATGTTTTTAACAAAAAACACTGAAGTCAACACATTAATACATGAAGCCTCCAATCTTAGCTATGCTAAATTTTCTCAGAGTGTACAGGAGTTTATGAATAATAAACTGAAATTGAATGAACCCTATTCTACATTTATCTCCTTACACGGTTTTGTCTTACATTATATTGGAAATGTACGTGATTTTGAAGAAGCCAAAGATTCTGCACATTTACATATTTTATTTTTACTAAAAGCTCTTCATCAACAAGATTGATAAGAGCTCCATTTTTAGCTTTTATTAACCACCGGTCAATAAAAAGGAGGTACTAAAATGAATAAAGCGATTGTTTTAGGTGCTACAGGCGGTATTGGATATGCACTTGTACATGAATTAGTAAATCACAACATCGAGGTCATTGCATTCTCTCGAGATAAAACGAAGCTAGAACACCATTTTCAGCATATGCACAATGTTAAAATTATTCCTGGAGATGGATTAAACCTTGAGGAATTACAACATGCTTGCAAGGGGGTAGATACTATTTTCCACGCAATCAATGTGCCTTATCATCAATGGAAACATTCACACGAGAAGATCATTGAAAATATGATTGCCGCTGCAAAGATGGAAAATGCTAAGTTGATTCTAGTTGATAATGTATATGCTTATGGAATTCATGATTCTATTATCACAGAGGATGCTAATAAAAACCCTCATACAAAAAAAGGGGAAATTCGATTGATAATGGAAAATAAAATCAAAGAAAGTAATTTGCCTTACCTCATTGCCCATTTACCTGATCTATTTGGACCGAATGCAGAAAATACTCTCCTTCACGAAACATTAAAAAATGTAATTGTAGATAAAAAAGCTAATTATATTGGAGATAAAATGGTTGCTAGAGAGTTTCTTTTCACAAATGATGCTGCAAAAGCAATCATTACTTTAGCACTTCGTTCCGATACATATAGTCAAAATTGGAATATACCATCACCTCATCCAATTACTGGTGAAGATATTCTATCTATCATAAGAGAATTAGCGAACTACAAGAAGAACATTCGAGTCGTTTCAAAAGAAATGATTGCATTTTTAGGAGTCTTTTCTCCTTTTATGAGAGAATTGTCAGAAATGATGTATCTAACAGAAAGACCTATCCTATTAAATGGACAGAAATATGAATTAAATGTTGGCCCATTGCCCCATACACCCTATAAACAAGCATTAAAAGAAACATATGAATGGATGCTACTACAAAATAGATATTTATAAGTAAAAAGCTGACCATTCGTTATTAAATGGTCAGCTTAGTTGATTTAAAAATAATTACTCTTGCTCGCTATGATACTTCGCAAATGCTTTTTCTGCAGCTTCAATTGTTTTGTTAATATCTTCATCTGTATGAGCGGTTGATAGGAATAGCCCTTCAAATTGTGATGGTGGCAAGAACACACCTTCGTTTGCCATTTCACGATAGTAGAAAGCAAATAAATCTAGGTCAGATGCTTTTGCTTGTTCATAGTTTACAACTTCTTCATCCGTAAAGAAGATACCTACCATTGATCCTGCACGGTTGATTGTATGTGGAATGTTATACTTCTTCGCAGCAAGAGATAGTCCTTCTTCTAATAAATCTGCTTTGCGTGCAAATTCTTGGTAAGATTCTGGTGTTAACTGACTTAATGTCTCATAACCTGCAATCATTGCCAATGGATTACCAGATAGTGTTCCGGCTTGATAGATCGGACCAGATGGAGCGATTTGTTCCATAATTTTACGTTTTCCACCGTAGGCACCTACTGGTAGTCCTCCACCGATTACTTTTCCTAAGCAAGTCAGGTCAGGTGTCACACCGTAATATCCTTGTGCACAGTTGTAATCAACTCGGAAGCCGGTCATAACTTCATCAAAGATTAAGACTGTACCATACTGCTCGGTAATCTCTCTTAACCCCTGAAGGAAACCTTCTTGTGGAGGAACAACCCCCATGTTTCCTGCCACAGGCTCAACAATGACACCGGCAAGATCGTCACCAAACTGGTCAAATGCAGCTTTTACGCTTTCTAAATCATTATAAGGGACTGTAATCGTATTTTTTGCAATACTCTCTGGTACCCCAGGGCTATCAGGTAAACCTAATGTTGCTACCCCAGATCCCGCTTTAATCAGCAAAGAATCCCCATGTCCATGGTAACAGCCTTCAAATTTCATGATTTTGTTTCTGCCAGTATAACCACGAGCTAAACGTAATGCACTCATCGTTGCTTCCGTACCTGAAGAAACCATCCGTACCATTTCAATCGAAGGTACGCGATCAATGACAAGTTGAGCAACTTTGTTTTCGAGCTCAGTTGGTGCACCGAAGCTCGTCCCACTTTCAGCAACCTTTTTAATGCCTTCCACAACTTGATCATTGGCATGACCTAAAATAAGTGGTCCCCATGACAACACATAATCAATGTACTCATTGCCATCAATATCATAGATTTTTGATCCTTTTCCTCTCTCCATAAAGATTGGATCCATTTTGACTGATTTAAATGCACGAACTGGTGAGTTTACCCCACCTGGTAACAATTCTTTTGCCTCTGTAAAAGCAGCAATAGATTTATCATATGTACGCATGAAATCCCTCTTTCCATCGTTTATTGTTTTGTGATCCACTTTGCCGCATCTTTTGCATGATATGTGATGATTAAATCACAGCCAGCACGCTTCATTCCGGTTAGCATTTCAAGAACGATGCGCTCTTCGTCAATCCAACCGTTCTGTGCAGCTGCTTTAACCATGGAATACTCCCCGCTTACATTATAAATCACAAGTGGCAAATTAATATTGTTTTTCACATCTCTAACAATGTCTAAATAAGGCATCCCCGGCTTTACGATGAGGAAATCAGCGCCTTCCATTAAATCCGATTCCGCTTCACGCAGCGCCTCTAGGCGGTTCGCTGGATCCATTTGATACGACTTGCGGTCCCCAAATTGTGGTGTGCTATCCGCAGCATCACGGAACGGACCATAAAATGCGGAAGCATATTTCACTGCATAGGACATAATTGGAACTTGCTCATATCCTGCTTCATCCAACCCATTTCGAATAGCTGTCGTAAAACCGTCCATCATATTGGAAGGTGCAATAATATCCGCACCAGCTTCCGCTTGACTGATCGCTGTTTTCACCAAATATTCAAGTGATTCATCATTTAATACTTCACCATTTTCAATAATTCCACAATGTCCATGATCTGTATATTCGCATAAACATGTATCAGCAACGACGATCACATCAGGATAGTTCTTCTTAATCATGCGTATTGCTTCTTGGACAATTCCATGCTCATGAAAGCCTTGAGTTCCACATGCATCCTTTTCTTTCGGAATTCCAAACAATAGAACCGATTTAATTCCTAGTGAAACAACCTCATCCATTTCTGTTGCTAAATGGTCGAGAGATAAATTATAAATGCCTGGCATTGAAGGAATCTCTCTTTTTATGTTTTCACCTTCTGCTACAAAAATAGGATAGATAAAGTCTTCAACTTGTAGTTTCGTTTCCCTTACTAAGGCTCGCATATTGGCCGTTTTTCGTAACCTGCGATGACGATTAAATCTCATATTCATAATGAACCTCCTACTTTTTTTGAAGATAATGACAAACCTGCATAATTAAATCATGGACTGTAAATGAGTCTGGCATTACATGAACAGACAGACCACGTTCGATTGCCCGTTTCTTAGTCACAGGTCCAATACAGCCGATTAAATAATCACCTTTTTCAGCTTGTATTCCCTGCACCTCTAGAAAATGATCCACCGTTGAAGGACTTGTAAAAAGAACAACATCAAGCTCTTTTCTTTTTAAGCAATTGGTTAATGCGACTTTGCTTTCTTCTGGAAAAAATGTCTCATAAACCACGACTTCAACAACATTAAAACCTTTTTCAGTTAAGGCTGAAGCAATATAATCTCGTGCCAAGTTCCCCTTCGGCAACAAGACCGAAGAACTTGGATCTGCTATAAGAACGAATTGGTCTACAAATGCTTCAGCAACATATTTTGACGGAATAAAATCCACCTTTATTTTATCCCTTTCAAGCACTTCTTTAGTTTTACTCCCGATTGCTGCAACTTTTGGAAGCAATCGTGTCTGTTCAATTTGTTCTGGTGGGAAGACTGTTGAGTACGTTACCTCACTCGTAAAAATCACCCAGTCAAATGTAACAAATGACTGATATAAATCCATTTTCTCTTCATTGGAAAGGCTACTTCGAAACGAAAGCAATGGGATTTCAACCGGTATTCCACCGAGGGAAGTTATTAGATCTGATGCTGATTTTGCATGATCTCTCCCACGTGGAACAAGTACGCTTTTATGCTGCAATGGTTTCGATCCTATCATTTTTCAAGATCTTTCTTCACAAGATCAATGAGTTCTTTAGCTCCCATTTTAATCATTTGGTCAGCGACCTCTTGTCCAACCTTTTGTGGGTCTCTTCCAATGGCCATTTCCTTGATTAATGTTTTCCCATCAGGAGAACCGACTAATCCAGTTAAAGAAATGTTTCCTTCCTTTGTTAACGTCGCATAACCTGCTATTGGCACTTGGCAGCCACCCTCCATCTTATGTAAAAACGCACGTTCAGCCGTCACTGTTCTACTCGTTTCCTCACAAGTAAATGCATCTAAAATGGCTCGAAGCTCTTCGTCACCTTCACGGCATTCAATTGATAGTGCTCCTTGACCAACTGCTGGTAAGCAAAGATCTGCATCTAAATATTCCGTTACCACTTCCTTAGACCAACCCATACGAGATAGACCCGCTGCCGCCAAGATGATTGCATTGTACCCTTCTGTTTCAAGCTTGTTTAATCTCGTGTCGATATTTCCTCTGATCCACTTAATTTCTAAGTCTGGTCTAATCGCCATAATCTGTGCTGCACGTCTTAAACTACTTGTCCCAACAATTGATCCTGCTTTTAAATCGGCTAATTTTACATGTCCGTTTGAAATCAAAGCATCGCGATGATCTTCACGCTCAGGTATGCTTCCAATCGTTAATCCTTCTGGCAGGATTGCTGGCATATCCTTCATACTATGTACAGCCATATCAATTTCTTTATCAAGCATCGCCTGCTCAATCTCTTTAACAAATAATCCTTTTCCACCAACTTTAGAAAGTGTTACATCTAGGATCTGATCACCTTTTGTTACAATTTCTTTTACTTCAAATTCGTAATCCGGTGCGATTTTTTGTAGCTGACGGATAACCCAATTCGTTTGTGTTAATGCTAACTTGCTTCTTCTCGAACCAACGATTATTTTTCTCATCTAAATAGCCTCCTAAATTTGATGCAAACAACGCATATTCATTCGTTACAAGTAATGAAAACTTGATAATATCCCAAATAAAAAGAAATTAATAAGTACGAGTAAAAATGATGCAATATTTAAATAGGCAAGTGACTTCCCATACAGTCCTCTCTTTACTTTCATAAATAGAAACAGACTATATAAAATAAGGACTAACAGGGAGCCAAGCACCTTTGAATCTAACCAAATCATATCAGGAACTTTAATATATGCCCATTGAATCCCAAGAATTAAGCTAAACATTAAGAGTGGTACACCAATTAAATTAAGAATATAGCTTAGTCGTTCTAAAGAATTCAAATCTGGTATTCTTTGCAGTGTAATGGACCATTTCTTCTGTTTTAACAATTTATATTGTATGAGATACAGAAGGGAAAAAACAAATGATAATGAAAAAGCGCCATAAGATAAAATCGCAAATGTGATATGAATCAATAAGAGCTCCGAAACCATTTTATCCGCGATAATCGGTGATCCAAATTGACCTGGGGCAAACGTATGGACCGCCATGACGATAAATCCAATGACATTTGTAAAAAAGACGATAAAATCTACACGTAATAACTTATTTAAAATCAATGATAATGTAATTAAAACCCATGTATAAAAATAGAGGCCTTCTATGACATTTAGTACAGGGAATCGCCCAATATGAAAAATATAGTAAATAAACGTCCCTGATTGTAACACCCAAACAAACGCAAGTAACCAGAAGGCTGTAGTATTTGCCTTCCGGTTACGATGTAAGAAATCAATAAAGTATAAAAGTACAGTGATTGCATAGATGAATAATGTGAACTCATGCAACCTTGTCATATATATATCGAGCATAGGCGTGATCTCTCCTAATGTTGAAGGGAAGGTTGTTGTGCATGGATTTTCACATGTTTCTTCACTTGAGTCTGCTCTTGCTTATCCATTTTTTGTTCTTCGACTAATTCGCCGATATTAAAAATCTTAATAAATTGATCCAATGCCTCATCAGCATTCCGTTTACCTGCCATTTCCTTCGCATGTAAGATTGGATCTTTTAGCATTTGATTAATAATACTTTTAGTATGTTTATTCAATATTTTCCGTTCACGATCTGTTAAATTCGGAAGTTTTCTCTCGATGCTGTCCATCGTATCAGATTGTATTGAGAGTGCTTTTTCTCGCAATGCTGATATAACCGGAATCACACCGAGCATATTTAACCATTGTTGGAACTGTACAATCGCTTCCTCAATCATGAGTTCAATTTTTTCAGCGGCCTTTTGTCTTTCTTTCATATTTTCCTGAACGATTCCTTCTAAATCATCAATATCATATAGGAAAACGCTATCTAAATCGCCAAGTGCAGGATCTAAATCACGAGGCACAGCAATATCGACCATAAATAATTGCTTTCTACGCAAGCGTTCAACATGTACCATCATTTCTTTTGTAATGACAAAGTCTTTCGAACCTGTTGAACTAATTAAAATATCTGCTTCAAGCAATGCACATTGCAGTTCTTGTAGAGATTTTGCTTGTCCATCATATTTCTTTGCTAAATCGACTGCCTTCTCAAACGTACGATTTACAACGGTCACCTTGCTCGCACCATTTGCATATAGGTTTTGGATCGCTAACTCACCCATTTTACCTGCGCCTAAAATAAGCACATGCTTATTTTCAATGGAGCCAAAGATTTTTTTTGCTAATTCTACTGCTGCGTAACTAACAGAAACAGCATTTGCACCGATATCAGTATCAGTATGAGCTCTTTTTGCAACTGTGACGGCTTCTTTAAACAGGTGGTTAAAAATCGTACCAGTTGCCTCTTCTTCTTGTGCTAAAAGGAAACTTTGTCTAACTTGACCGAGAATTTGTGTTTCTCCGAGTACCATCGAATTCAAACCACAGGATACTTTGAAAAGATGTTCAACACAGCCTTCTTGTTCATAAATAAACAAGTATGGTGTAAAATCATCTTTATCTAAATTGAACCACTCAGCAAGAAAATCTTTAATATAATAGCGGCCAGTATGCAATTGATCGACAACTGCATAAATCTCCGTTCGGTTACATGTTGAAATAATGACATTCTCTAAAATGCTTTTCTTTTGTTGCAAAGCCTGCATCGCTTCCCCAAGTTGCGATGGGTTGAATGTCAAACGTTCGCGAATTTCAACAGGGGCGGTTTTATAATTTAGTCCAACAACAATCATATGCATAATAGTAGAAACCCCCTACAAAAAATCAGAAAAATGCTAGTATAATTATATCACGGTAGTTAATGTCACAACTTTTCAAATTGTGAACAGATGATGAATTTAACTCATATCTTCTAAATTACAATTATTATTAAATAAAAACTATTCCTTTATGTACATTATCAAAAAAATGACAACTATTCAAGTATACACGATTGGAAGTGAAAAAAAATGAAAAGTGAAAAAATCTTTAATGGTGTACTTTTAATCGGGGTAGGGTTTTTCTTTCTATTAAAGCAATTTTCCTTACCTGTAATACACCCGTATTTAACATGGTATACGCTCATTTTACTCATTGGCATTGCATTCTTAATGAAGGGCTACAAAGGAAATCAGGCAGAAGCCATCTTACCTGGTGTTCTCTTCACAGGGATTGGGTTGCACTTTCATTTGGTAGAACATCTTGAGATTTTGGCTAGTCATACAAGTAGCATCTTGCTTATGATTGCTCTCGGGTTGTTGCTACGCTACTTAAAAACCGGGACTGGTTTATTGCACGGAGTTATTTTCCTTTCTGCTGCTGTATTACTCCTATTCAAAGATACATTTATACAATTAATAGGAATAGAAACGATGACAGATTTCCTCCTTTCATTTTGGCCACTTTTACTCATCATCGCAGGTTTCATTGCGCTTATAAAAAAGTAGACCATAAAAAAGGACAGGTGATATGTTTTATCATTACCTGTCCTTTTCTATTTATCCATTTTTTATAAGACGGAATCTAAAAATGCTTTTGTGCGCTCTTCCTTCGGTTGTTCAAATAAATCTTTTGGATGTCCAACCTCTACAATGCGTCCGTCATGCATGTAAACAACCCAGTCTGCAACCTCTTTTGCAAAGCCCATTTCATGGGTAACAACAACCATTGTCATCCCTTCTTCAGCTAGCTCCTTCATTGTAGCCAATACTTCCCCTACTAACTCAGGATCTAGTGCAGATGTTGGCTCATCGAATAACATTATATCTGGCTTCATGGCAAGCGCTCTGGCAATTGCAACCCTCTGCTTCTGTCCACCAGATAACTTGGATGGATATACATTTTCTTTGTCTGATAGCCCTACTTTCGCCAATAATGCTTGCGCATCTTTTTTGGCTTCCTCTTTAGAAAGTTTCTTTACATAGATAGGAGCTTCCATTACATTGTCTAGTACCGTCTTATGGGGGAACAAGTGAAAATGCTGAAACACCATGCCGACCTTTTCGCGCACTTTGTTAAAATCATGAGTTTCTTGCTCTACTTGTTCTCCTTCCACAATGATTTCCCCATTGTCCTTCATTTCTAAAAAGTTCATGCATCGAAGCAATGTACTCTTTCCAGAACCACTTGCACCAATTAGACAGACGACATCACTTTCCTTTACCGTCATATCTACATCTTTTAATACATGGAGTGAACCAAAAGATTTATTTAACTTTTTCACTTCAATCATTGTCTCTTTACTCATTTTTCTTCCCCCTTTAATCACTTATCGCCATTTTCTTTTCCATTAGACGAACAATTGACGAGAAGAATAGCACGAGAATTAAATAATAAACAGCGACGATTAATAAGTAATCCATGTAATTGTAGTAGATTGATCCTTGTGTCGTAGCAACACTAAATAATTCATGCATTCCTATAAACGAGGCCAAGGAAGAATCCTTTACGGCAATAATGAATTGATTCCCTAAAGGCGGGAGCGCTCGTTTGCTTGCTTGTGGCAAGATGATTCTTCTCATCGTTAATCCATGTGACATTCCTAATGATCGGCCAGCCTCAGTTTGTCCTTTATCAATCGACTGAATGGCTCCTCTAAAAATCTCGGCAATATAGGCACCGTTATGAAAGGCCAAGCCTAGCACAACTGCCCAGAAGCTTGATATATTTAAGTTTGTTAGTCCATAATAGAAGATAAAAATTTGGACAACGAGCGGTGTTCCACGTACGACAAATATGTAAACATCGGCAATCCACTCAAGAACCTTCACTTTTGATATCTTCATTAATGCAAATACAAGCCCGATCCCAATTGCAATAATGACAGAAACAACTGTTAATTGGAATGTAAGTAGCATCCCTTTTAAAAACATTGGATATGATTCAATAAATCTTGTTAGTAAATCCACATTGATCCTCCTCCATCCTGTTGTAATTCACCGTTTACAATTTAAAAAGGGGCGAATGGAACCTCATTCGCCCACAATTGACTATTCTTGATTTGGATCAACGGTAATGTCTTCTCCTATATACTTTTCACTAATTTCTTTCAGTGTCCCATTTTCGTGCAAAGTTTCTAATGCTGCATTTATCTTTTCTAGTAACTCTTCATTATCTTTCGAAACAGCAATCGCTTGTTCACTCACACCTAATAGGTCACGACCGTCTATTTTCATGCCAGCACCAATTGCTTCACTTCCAGTCACAAAATCTGTAATGACAGCATCATGTTTACCCATGCTTAATGATTCCAAGGCAACAACATCGCTGTCGTAATATGCTACATTATCCGTTACCGATAAGACTGTTTCTACATAGGTCGTACCTCTTGCAACAGCTACTTCCAATCCATTTAAGTCTTCCAATGTTTCAATATCACTATCTGGCCGAACATAAATTTGTGGCCCAGAATAGTAATATGGGATGGAGAAATTCACAGCTTGTAGACGCTCTTCTGTAATTGAGTGACTTGCAACAGCAGCATCAAAGCGCCCAGCTCTAACTCCCTCTACAATCCCACCAAACTTAAATTTCATTTGAACCGGCTCAAGTCCTAATTCAGCAGCAACCGCTTCTCCTACTTCAATATCGAACCCACTCATCGTTCCATCTGCTTCTGTCACAGAAAAAGGATTAAATTCACCAGAGGAAGCGTATGTAAACTTTCCTTCTTCAACGAGACCCGTTCCTTCAGCACCCTCACTTGATCCACATGCTGATAGTAGAACCAACAAACCACCTGCAACTAAACCTTGCGTTAAAAATTTCACTTTTCTAAATTCCCCCTTTTTATATCTACAATGGTAAATACCCTTTTAAAAAAAGGATAAACATAGTAAATAATAGAAACAGGCGATGTACTAGTACATGTAGCGCCTGTAGACTAGCATTGCCAACTAAAAAGGATATCCTTTTTTGGATATGCCTTTTATATAAGAATATGTGAATTTTTTATGGATAGAACCTTTTAAGAGATTGAGTAGTGCTAGAGATTATAAGAGGATGAATGTCGTGGCAACAAGTATATTCGGTAACGCGAAGACTCCTAAACGGAATGCAGCATTCATTCGGTTTCTTTTTCCCTCTACTGTTTCAGCAGCAATGTTTGAACGCATTGGTTGATTTCCAGTAAAAACATTTAATAACATTGAGCTAATTAACATAGAACCAATACCTATTGCTCCAGAAACATAAATCGCAATATTGCGATCATCTAATAAATAGCTAAGTAACGATAGTAGCAAAGCAACAGTCACTCCAGTAAACATCCATCTTCTCATGATTTGCCCTCCATATCTATTTGAATTTTCTTTATTTTCATTCTTTTTAAATGGTTTCTTAATAGTATATTTTTCTAAAGCTTGATTGTATATACTTTTTTAAGAAAATAATGATATTTCTAAAATTCCTCATACAAAAAAGCCGGAAATTCATTCCGGCTTCAGACTGTTGACAAACGCTCGCATACGTCGTTGTTTGTCTCACTCGTCCTCTCATGAACCGTGTGTTCTATTCGGGTCTTCATTCGACCGCACGCCTAGTCTGACAAGCGTTTTCAAGACATTCTGAGGGTTTCTCTTATTATCAAAAAGTACTACGAAAAAAATGTAGACAAAGTCGAAATCGACTTTGTCTACAATCTCAAGCCGGAAATTCATTCCGGCCTTTTTGCACTTACATATATGATTTAATAACCGACCAAGCTTCGTCCTTACCTTGCCCTGTTTCAGAGGAAAAGAGAACGACTGGGTCATCACCCTCGATTTCTAACGTTTCTTTCGTTACTTTCAAATGTTTTTGCCATTTAGATTTAGGAATTTTATCCGCTTTTGTGGCAATAATGATGCATGGTATACTGTAATGCTTTAGAAATCCATACATCATCACATCATCGGTTGATGGGGGATGTCTTAGATCGACAATCATGATGACAGCCTTTAGCTGCTCTCTTGTCGTTAAATACGTTTCAATCATTTTTCCCCATGCTTCTCTTTCTTTTTTCGATACCTTTGCATAACCATAACCTGGTACATCAACAAAGTGCAGTATCTCATTGATTAAATAAAAGTTTAACGTTTGGGTCTTGCCTGGCTTTGAAGAGATTCGAGCTAACCCACGACGATTTAACATTTTATTTATAAAAGAAGATTTTCCAACGTTTGAACGGCCCGCTAATGCAAATTCTGGAAGGGCTGTTTCTGGATACTGCGCTGGCTTAACAGCACTGATGACTATTTCTGAAGATGTTACTTTCATTCTTTTCCACCATCCTGTATTGCATGCTTTAACACTTCATCTAAATGTGACACTAACACAAATTCTAGATCTTCGCGAATGCTTTCAGGAATGTCATCAATGTCTTTTTCATTATCTTTCGGTAAAATGATCTTCGTTAAGCCCGCACGGTGTGCACTTAGTGATTTTTCTTTTAGCCCACCTATTGGCAACACTCGGCCTCTTAACGTAATTTCTCCGGTCATTCCTACCTCTTTTCGCACTGGCTTACCTGATAGAGCCGATATTAACGCAGTTGCGATCGTAATCCCAGCAGACGGTCCATCTTTTGGGACAGCTCCTTCTGGAACGTGAATATGAATATCATTTTTCTCATGGAAGTTCGCTGGAATTCCAAGAGTATCTGCATTTGAACGAATATAACTAAAGGCAGCTTGAGCAGATTCCTTCATGACATCTCCTAACTTCCCGGTTAGAACAAGCTTCCCTTTACCAGGCGAAAGCGAAACCTCAATCTGCAGCGTATCACCACCAACAGTCGTATAGGCTAACCCTGTTGCTACACCGATTTGATCTTCCATCTCAGCCTGACCGTATCTAAATTTCGGCTTACCTAAAAATTCCTCTAAATTCTTTTCAGAGATTACAACTCTCTTTTTATCACCAGAGACGATGATTTTTGCAGTTTTTCTACAAACTGTTGCTAATTGACGCTCTAAGCCACGAACTCCAGCTTCCCTTGTGTAATGACGAACCAATTTCTTGATCGCGTCTTCTCGCAATTGAAGTTGTGCTTTCGTTAGACCGTGCTCCTTTATTTGCTTAGGAAGAAGATGGTCCTTGGCTATATGAATTTTTTCTAACTCTGTATACCCCGCAATTGTAATGATTTCCATTCTGTCGCGAAGTGGACCCGGAATCGTGCTGAGATTATTCGCTGTTGCAATAAACATTACTTTTGATAAATCGTAGGCTTCCTCAATATAGTGGTCACTAAAATTATGATTTTGTTCAGGGTCCAAGACTTCAAGCATCGCTGAAGATGGATCTCCACGAAAATCATTGGACATTTTATCAATTTCATCTAAAAGAAAAACTGGATTAATTGTACCCGCTTTTTTCATCCCTTGAATGATGCGACCTGGCATTGCACCTACATATGTACGGCGATGCCCACGAATTTCAGATTCATCACGTACCCCTCCTAATGAGGCACGAACGAATTTGCGATTTAATGAAGCCGCGATCGATCTTGCTAAGCTTGTTTTCCCAACCCCTGGAGGGCCCGCTAAACAAAGAATCGGTCCTTTTAAGGAATTCGTCAGCTTTTGTACCGCTAAATACTCCAGAACTCTTTCTTTTACCTTTTCCAGTCCATAATGATCATCATTTAAGATTTTTTCAGCCTTATGAATGTTAAGATCATCTTCTGTCGCATTACTCCATGGCAATGAAACAAGCCATTCTAAATAATTACGAATAACTGAGCTCTCAGCGGAACTTGTTGGAACTTTTTCATACCTTTGTAATTCTTTATAAGCTGTTATTTGAACATGTTCTGGCATTCCAGCTTCTTCAATTTTAGCGGTTAGATCGGCTACATCGCCAGTTTTTCCCTCTTTATCCCCAAGTTCTTTTTGGATCGCCTTCATCTGTTCTCGTAAGTAATATTCCTTCTGCGTACGTTCCATTGACTTTTTAACACGTTGACCAATTTTCTTCTCAAGGTTTAATACTTCTTTTTCATTATGAATGATCTCGATTATTTGATTTAATCTTTCTTTAATATCTAGGGTATCTAATATAGCTTGCTTTTCCTTTAGCTTCAACGGCAAATGTGACGAAATAATATCCGCTAAGCGCCCTGGTTCCTCGATATCAGCCACTGATGTAAATGTTTCAGTAGAAATCTTTTTCGAAACTTTTATGTATTGTTCAAAGTAATCAAGTAGCGTTCTCATTAATGCTTCGGACTCTACATCCTTTTCAGGATTATCTTCAAATGTAGATACTCGAACAGAAAAAAACGGCTCTTCTTCGTTAAATTCAGTAATCTTTGCACGTTTAATACCTTCTACAAGTACACGGATCGTTCCATTCGGGAGTTTTAACATTTGCTTTACACGTGTTAAAGTGCCCATCTCAAATAAATCATCCCAAGTAGGTTCATCAACTGAGATATCCTTTTGGGTTGTTAAAAAAATGTAATGGTCATCTACCATTGCTTTTTCAAGTGCCTGTACTGATTTATCACGTCCCACATCTAAATGAAGGACCATTGTTGGATAAACAAGTAGACCTCGAAGTGGCAGGAGGGGGACGATGATTTCTTCCTTTTTCGTCATATGACTACCTCCACAATCTTTATCAATTATGCTCATTTCTTTGTACAATTCTATCCTATTTATCTAATAGTGTCGACTGTTTACGTATAGAGATTTTTCAACAATTCATCACAGAATTGCTTATCACTCATACTCGAAAATAGTGACTAAAACCCATACTAAAGTCATACAAAGGATGATTTGTATTAAAAGTATATATAATGGCAAGGTTGATTGCTATGATTTAGCTCTGAAATTCGCTGATAATATCTTCTATTATTCAGTCTTTCTAAGATGAGGCTTCATTTGAAATTGTCTGTACATAACAAAATGGCCTTCTTAGAAAAAAACTTTCGGTTTGGTCATTCTTATCAAACCGAAAGTATTAATCTCTTTCTACATTGATTCTTTTTGTTCAATCTCAAATAAATGTGGGAGTTTTGTTTCCTTTACATACCCTTGATGCTGAACTGCAATATTCAACACATCTCGAAAGTTACTAACAGGAATTACTTTAATATCGGTGATTTCTTTTAAAACAGACTGTTCATTTTCTTTTGGTATAATCACGATCTCTGCGCCTGCTTTTTTAGCAGCCTTCACCTTCGGATAAACTCCACCTACTGGTTTAACAAATCCATGTATACTAATTTCACCAGTCATCGCAACATGATGATGAACAGGCAACTTATAAATGGCAGAGTAAATACCGGTTGCCATCGCTATACCAGCCGATGGACCATCTACAGGTACTCCACCCGGAAAATTCACATGAATATCATATTCATCTGCGGGAACACCCATTGTTCTTAGTACAGTAATGACATTTTCGATTGATCCTCTTGCCATACTTTTCCTTCTAATCGATCTGCTTTGACCACCAATACTTTCTTCCTCAACAATACCTGTAATCGTAATGGAACCCTTCTCCTTTGCAGGAATTACTGTTACTTCAATATCTAATAAAGAACCTGTATTTGGACCATGAACAGCTAATCCATTAACATGACCAATAGTAGGACTACTTTCAACCTTACGTTCCATTCTTGGGGTAAGCTGACTCGATTGTACTACCCATTCGATATCCTCGTCTTTAATAAAATCTCGATCCTCTGTAATTGCTAATCCTGCTGCAATTTGGATCATATTCACAGCTTCACGGCCATTTCTTGCATAAGATGCAAGTGTATGTAACCCGTGGTTCGAAATAGAAAGCTTTACTTTATCGGCAGCATTTTTAGCAACCTGCGTAATTTCTTCCTCTGTCAATTCTCTAAAAAAGACTTCCATACAACGTGATCGTATCGCTGGAGGAATCTCATTAGGTGTACGTGTTGTTGCACCAATTAAACGAAAATCAGCTGGCAGCCCATTCTTGAAAATATCATGAATATGCGTTGGAATTTGTGTGTTTTCTTCGTTGTAATATGCGCTTTCAAGAAAAACTTTTCGATCTTCCAAAACTTTTAAAAGCTTGTTCATTTGTATGGAATGAAGCTCTCCAATCTCATCAATAAACAATACCCCTCCATGCGCATTTGTAACCGCACCTTGTTTTGGCTGTGGAATTCCGGCTTGGCCCATCGCACCAGCACCTTGATAAATAGGATCATGTACTGACCCAATCAATGGGTCTGCAATGCCTCTTTCATCAAATCTTGCTGTTGTCGCATCCAATTCTACAAAAACAGATGCTGGCTTAAATGGAGACTTCTGATTCTTCTTTGCCTCTTCTAACACAAGTCGTGCTGCTGCTGTCTTTCCAACACCAGGAGGTCCATAAATAATTACATGCTGTGGGTTAGGCCCACATAATGCTGCTTTCAATGACTTAATTCCATCCTCTTGCCCAATAATATCTGCGAAAGAAGAAGGCCTTACCTTTTCAGCAAGTGGTACTGATAGCGAAATCGACCTCATTTTTCTTAATTGATCCATTTCTTTCTTCGATTCTCGATCAATTGAAACTTTTTGTGTTCTTTGACTTTTTAATAAATTCCAAAAATATAATCCAATCACTACTCCAAAAAATAATTGGATAATTAATGCAATCCCCGTCCACGTCATTATATTCCCTCCTGCTTTGAAGTTCTAGCTGATAAAAGCTAGTATCTCCTCTCGCAAAGTGGAATAAACAGACAAAAGAAGGAAATCAGTTGATCAGAAAAAAGCAGATTAGATTTTTAGTTACATGTTTTCTAAGAAACTTTTAATAACAGAGAATAAATGAAAAAGACTTTTAGGCGAGGCATGTAACTTCTATGAAGATCCGACTAGAACCCATTGTTCATGGTGGCTACTGTGCCTGCAATTGTTTTTCAATTATCTGTAACATCCTTATAAAAAAACACTCTCAAGCTCGACTTAAGAGTGTTTTCATTATAAAATTATGCAGATGTTTTACGTTCTTTATCAATAACCGTTCCGTCTTCAAGAAGCAGCTTAGGCGCAGCAGACGATGCAACCGTTTCATCCGTAATGATGCATTTCTTAATATCATCACGTGAAGGTAGATCAAACATTACATCAAGCATAATGCCTTCAATAATAGATCTTAAGCCACGAGCACCTGTTTTACGTTCAATCGCTTTTTTCGCGATTTCTTTTAGCGCTCCTTCTTCGAAATCGAGCTCAACATCATCTAGTTCAAGCATCTTTTGATATTGCTTAACAAGAGCGTTCTTTGGCTTTGTTAAAATTTCAATTAATGCTTCTTCGTCTAATTGATTTAAACTTGCGATTACTGGTAGACGACCGATGAATTCTGGAATTAATCCGAACCTTAATAAATCCTCTGGAAGTACTTTTGCAAGCAAGTCCTTCTCTTCGATGTCTGCCTTTTTGTTATCAGAGCCAAACCCAATCACCTTTTGACCTAAACGGCGTTTGATGATCTGTTCAATTCCGTCAAATGCACCACCACAGATAAATAGGATATTTGTCGTATCGATTTGAATAAATTCTTGGTGCGGATGCTTTCTTCCTCCTTGAGGAGGCACGCTAGCAACCGTACCTTCAAGAATTTTCAAGAGAGCTTGCTGAACACCTTCACCTGATACATCTCTTGTGATCGATGGGTTCTCAGATTTTCTCGCTACTTTATCAATCTCATCGATATAAATAATTCCTTTTTCAGCTTTCTCTACATCATAGTCTGCAGCCTGAATCAGTTTTAGTAAGATGTTTTCTACATCTTCACCAACATACCCCGCTTCAGTTAAAGACGTTGCATCTGCAATTGCAAACGGAACATTTAATATACGTGCAAGCGTTTGGGCTAGTAACGTTTTCCCACTACCAGTTGGTCCAATCATTGCAATGTTACTCTTTGCTAATTCAACTTCATCAATCTTACTATTCGAGTTGATACGCTTGTAATGATTATACACAGCAACTGCTAGGGATTTTTTTGCTTGGTCCTGACCAATAACATATTCGTTCAAAATATCACGGATTTCAGCTGGCTTTGGTACATCTTTGAATTCTACTTCTTCTTCTGTACCTAACTCTTCCTCAACAATTTCAGTGCAAAGTTCAATACACTCATCACATATATAAACACCTGGTCCAGCAACTAACTTTCGTACTTGCTCCTGTGTTTTTCCACAAAAAGAACATTTTAATTGCCCTTTTTCATCATTAAACTTAAACAAATCCTTCACCCCTTAAATGAAAACATTCTCATGTATGGAAACGAATCGTCATCAAAATCAAAGTAAGCCTATAAGACTTCTTTTAAAACAATTATGTATTGCATTGTATCACACTCATCCAGTAAATAGGAAATATTACGCTTCGTTTCAATCTATATATGTATGTTTACTTTTAAAATATGATTCATTCCATACAAAAATCAATATGTACTCCCTTAAGCTTAACCAAATACTGTTCATTCCATAAGTAGTTATAGGGTATAATCTAACTTAAACTAAAATTTACTTGTTCCCAAGCTCACTCTTTACAATCCCCATACATAGCTCGACACATTCATCACATATATAAACACCTGGTCCGGCAACTAACTTTCGTACTTGCTCCTCATTTTTACTACAAAAAGAACATTTCAGTTGTCTTCCTTCACCGTCAGTTTTAAACATGTATAATCTCCTCCCTTAATTAAACTCATTCTTTTTATTGACTTAAGAACTTGCTAAGCAAGGTAGACATTTAAAGAATTACGATCAAACAATTATGGAATGTATCACATCCTTAGTCGAGGAATGCTCATGACCTATCCCTATCTAGATGCCGTATTGTTAAATAAAAAGTGTAGGGATTTATTAAAACGCCTGCTTCTTACTATCTATGTACTTACTTTGATGGTATAAAACAAGGCACGATGAAATCGCGCCTTGTTTCACTTATTATATTATACAGTTTTGCTGTTTTCCACAAGGAAATCGATTGCTTTTTTCATTTTTAAGTCTGATTTTACGTTGTCGAAGCTTCCACCTAAAGCAGACTTGATTGCGTCAGCTTCCATGTTGTACATTTCAGCCATTTTTTCAACTTCTGCATTTACATCTTCTTCAGTTACTTCGATGTTTTCAGCATTTGCAATTGCTTCAACAGTTAAGTTAATGCGTACGCGTTTTTCTGCATCCGTACTCATCTGCTCGCGTAATGCAGCCTCATCTTGACCTGAGAATTGGAAGTAAAGCTCTAAGTTCATTCCTTGCATAGATAGACGTTGCTCAAATTCTTGTAGCATACGATCTGTTTCTGTATCAACCATTGCTGAAGGAATTTCCATTTCAGCTTGTTCTGCAGCTTTTTGGACAACTGTATCTTGTACAAAGTGCTCAGCTTCATGCTTTTTGCTGTGCTCTAATTTTTCTCTTGTTTTTGTTCTTAAAGCTTCAAGTGTTTCAACTTCTTCATCTGCATCTTTTGCAAACTCATCGTTTAACTCAGGAAGTTCTTTTGTTTTAATTTCATGTAGAGTTACTTTGAATGTAGCTGCTTTTCCAGCAAGCTCTGCAGCGTGGTACTCTTCTGGGAATGTTACTTCAACATCCTTAGATTCACCAGTAGAAACACCTACAATTTGCTCTTCAAATCCTGGAATGAATTGTCCAGAACCAAGCTCTAATGAATAGTTATCCGCTTTTCCACCTTCGAATGCTTCGCCATCAACAAAGCCTTCAAAGTCCATTACTACAGTATCGCCGTTTTCAGCAGCTCCACTTTCTTTCACTACAAGCTCAGCTTGTTTTTCTTGCAATGCTTTGATTTCGTTCTCTACTTCTTCATCTGTTACATCAGTATCAAATTTTTCAATTTCAATTCCTTTGTATTCGCCTAATTTTACTTCAGGTTTTACAGTAACTTTAGCTGTGAAAATTAATGCTTTTCCTTGCTCGATTTGTTCAACATCGATTTCAGGACGATCAACAGGCTCGATTCCTGTTTCATCAATTGCATTTGCATATGCTTCTGGTAATAAATAATCTACAGCATCTTGGTATAATGATTCCACACCGAAACGCTTTTCGAACATGCCACGTGGCATTTTCCCTTTACGGAAACCTGGTACATTAATTTGTTTAACTACTTTTTTAAATGCAGCATCTAAACCTTCGTTTACTTTTTCTGCATCTACTTCAATTGTAAGAACGCCTTCGTTCCCTTCTAACTTCTCAAACTTAGCAGACATACGTATATTTCCCTCCAAAAATCTATTGTCATTTCATTCATTTTGTTAAATGATACCTTTTCACATAATACAACCATTATATTATAACATAGGAATACAAGCTTTCAAGATTGAGACTATATTTTAACTGAAGAAATTTCTTCTAACCATCTCACTTCTTTAATTGCTGCCTCATATTCGTTAAGCGAAGCTCTATATTTCGAGGCAATTTCTTCATCTACTATTTCCCTGCCTTGATAAAGATAAACAATGGCATGATAGGCAGCAGCTAATGCTTCGGTCTCTTTATAACTTGTAAATGGGTATAGATAAAAATAGTGTCGCTTGACCATCTCAAGAACGATCTCATAGCTAACAGGATCTTCGTGAGACAGCTTGCTTTCTAATTCAGCGACCAGTGCTTGCATTTGTGGTATGTGCGGAAAAGGAGGAAGCTCTAATGGGATCACTTCTAGCTTCCGGCCAACTTTATTGACTATAATCTCTTCATTATAGTGATGCTCTTGCAATACATTTAGCAAAAGCGTTTTAAAAAACAGAGAACCTTCTTCGTCTTGAAGGTATTCAATGATTTGACCAAGCTGACGTGCAATATTTGACTTGGACAGCATCGACGCAATTTGAATTTGCTCATTTTGTTCTTTTACTGTCGAAAAATCAATTTCTTGCTCTTCTTCCTTCACTACATTTTGAGAAGTGTTATTCTCCATCCTTCGGCTAAAATCTAGCATCTTACTAAAATGCTCTAGCTGGCTACTCGGAATATTGCCTTCTTCTAATAACACTTCGATAATCGTTGTTACTTCTTCATATTCACCAAGCTGAACGAGGATCATAATGTACATATCCATCAATTCGAGATAATCTCCTAGCTGATTCGTCAGCATCTGCTTCAATTGTTCTTTTGCTTGTTGCAGCTTCCCTGTTTCAAAATATGCTAACGCTAAGCCAACATTCAATTCTCGATGGCTTGGATTTACTTCTAAGCCGCTTTCAAATAGTTGCATGGCTTCTTCGAAGTTCTTTGCTTGAATATGAGCCATTCCTTCCTCTAAGTATCTAGTTTCGACACCTGGGAAGTTAATAACATTATCTTTTTTGTTTGGCTGATCTCGTCTCCCCATAACCATTCGTCCCTTTACATTAACGTTTGCAGTAAGTGTAGCATGTGCTTTCTTAAAAAACAAAAATTATATAAAGTTCCTCAATACTTATATGAAAGCATCTTCGATAATCCCTTCGAGTGGACGATTTAGCGAAAATGTCGTAAGCAGCATTGTTTCTAGTGTTCGACTTACGCTTCACATGTCATTCTATTCCCGCAGGGCAAGGAATAATATTCGAATTGCCTCGCACGTAGAATATACAGAGCATTTTCAAGGAGTCACAGCCTCCCTACTAATCGAAGAATTATACACAGGTAACTTAACGCTGAATAGAAAGAGCATCATATTTCATCTTTTTATAACGAAATGATATGCTTACTTATCTTTAAAAAATAGACAAAGTCGATTCTCGACTTTGTCTACGCTTTAGGCTTGTAAATCATGTACCTGCTAAAAGCCAACCAATGTTATATAGAAATGAATGGTTTTCCTTTTTCAAATTCCCCAATTTTATCATCTAATTGAAGGGTGATCTCAATTTCGTCCCATCCGTTAATAAGCATCTTTTTCCAATAAGAGTCAATCTTAAATGAAGTTTGAAATATGTCTCCATTAGAGATGGTTTCGTTCTCAATATCAATAATTAAAAACAAGCTCTCCTTCGCGGCCTCTTCTAAAAGCCATTCTACCTGTTTCTTATCAAGAACAATTGGCAATAAACCATTCTTCAAACAGTTTTGATGAAAGATATCTGCAAATGATGGAGCGATAATTGCTTTAAACCCATAGTCCAGTAATGCCCAAGGAGCGTGTTCACGGCTTGAGCCACACCCAAAATTATCATTTGTAATCATAATTCCTGATCCTTGATTTTTAGGTTGATTAAACTCAAAGTCAGGATTTGGTGACCCGTCCGCCTTAAACCTCCAATCGTAAAATAAATAAGGGCCAAATCCTGTCTTCTCTATTCTTTTTAAAAATTGTTTTGGAATGATTTGATCAGTGTCTACATTTATACGATTAAATGCCACTGCTTTTGCTTCTATTCTATTTATTCCAGCCATGCTATGTCCTCCTTACTGAACGGATTGGGGCTTCAACATGTTTGTTACATCAAAAATTCTTCCATGTATAGCCGCTGCTGCAGCCATAATAGGACTTACTAAATGCGTCCTTGCTCCACTACCTTGTCGCCCCTCAAAGTTCCGATTAGATGTTGATGCACAATGCTCTCCACTCGGAACAATGTCATTATTCATACTCAAGCACATGCTACACCCCGAATCTCTCCATTCAAACCCTGCCTCTATGAAGATTTCATGTAACCCTTCTTCTTCTGCTCTTTTTTTCACGTGTTGTGAACCAGGAACTACGAGTGCTCGTACTTTAGGATGGACTTTATGGCCCTTAACAATATCACTTGCTTGGCGCAGATCCTCTAAGCGTGAGTTCGTACATGATCCAATAAAGACATGTTGAATATTAATATCCTCAATTCGCTGCCCTTCTTCTAAACCCATATATTGTAATGCTGCAACGAATGACTTCTTCTCTTGTTCAGTTTGGAAATTAGCGGTTGTTGGGATGGTATCTGTTACCTTTGATGTCATTGCCGGATTCGTCCCCCAGCTAACCATTGGTCCAATATCACCTGCTTCGATACGAATGACACGATCATACGTTGCATCAAAGTCAGAAGCCATCGCTTTCCATTGGTCTACGATACTTGCAAATTCCTTACCTGATGGTACATGCCTTCTTCCTTTTAAATAGGAAAAAGTTGTTTCGTCTGGACTGACTAGTCCTGCTCTCGCACCACCCTCAATTGACATATTACAAACCGTCATCCGCTCATCCATAGACATATTTCTGATTACTTCTCCAGCATATTCAATAATATGTCCTGTTCCAAAATCAAAGCCATATGTAGCTAAAATGTATAAAATGACATCCTTAGCCGTTACGCCTTGCTCTAACTTGCCATTAATATCAATTTTTAAGGTTTTAGGCTTTGTACGCCAAATGGTTTGTGTGGCAAGAACATGTTCTACCTCACTCGTTCCAATCCCAAAAGCAATGGCCCCAAAAGCACCATGAGTCGATGTATGGCTATCTCCACATACAATGGTTTTTCCTGGCTGTGTTAAACCAAGCTCTGGTCCGATGACATGAACGATGCCTTGATCAGGACTATCGATTCCAGCTAAAGTGATGCCGAACTCATGACAATTCTTTTCTAATGTAGTCATTTGAGTCAGGGCGACTCTATCTTGAATATCATAGCGATTATCGGTCGGAATGTTATGATCGACTGTTGCAAACGTTTTATCTGGTCGTCGCACTTTTCGATTTTTCATTCTTAATCCTGAAAAGGCTTGAGGTGAAGTTACTTCATGGACTAAGTGTAAGTCAATGTATAATAAATCTGGTTTCCCTTCTTCTTGGTGAACAATATGTTGATCCCAAATTTTTTCGATAATAGACCTTCCCATCATCAATCTCCTCTCGACTATTTATTTAGTAGAAAAGATGCCGATTAGTCGACATCCTCACTTGTTGCTATTACGCATACGCACTCATGATGTGGATAATCGCTTCTGAATCCAACAGCATGCCTTTGACTTCTTGAACCATTTCATCAGTGGATACGGTCGTCTTTCCAAAATAGGCAATATCTTTTGTTCTAAAACCCGCATCAAGAACTTGGGTTACTGCTTTTTCCACTTCAAGTGCTTCCTCTTCAAGCCCAAAGGAAAGTCGTAGCATCATCGCTGCAGATAAGATCATTGCTAATGGGTTTGCACTATTCTTCCCTGCAATATCTGGTGCAGATCCATGAATTGGTTCATATAAATATGGTCCATCTACTGAAATACTGGCTGAAGGTAGCATTCCTAACGAGCCAGTCAATACGGATGCTTCGTCACTTAAAATATCTCCAAACATATTTTCTGTTACAATCACATCAAATTGCTTCGGATTTTTCACGATTTGCATCGCTGCATTATCAACAAGCATATGCTCAAGCACAACATCTGGATATTGGATAGAAACATCCTCTGCTACCTCTCTCCATAGCCTACTGGATTCTAAAACATTTGCTTTATCAATGGATGTCACTTTCCTCGATCGATTGCGCGCAAGTTCAAAAGACAGCTTTAAAACTCTTTCCATTTCTGTCTTTTCATAATAAAGTGTATCAACGACTACATCCTCTCCATTATGACTCTTGCGTTCACTAGGCTTCCCAAAATATAAGCCACCGGTTAATTCTCGTACCATTAACAAGTCCACGTCCTCAATGTACTCTTTACGGAGTGGAGAATTTTCAGCTAAGCTTTCATAATAATGTGTTGGTCGTAGATTCGCATATAAATTTAATTCTTTACGAATTTTCAACAAGCCTCGCTCTGGCTTCAAATGCTGTAGGTTTTGATCCCATTTTGGTCCACCTACAGCCCCAAGTAAAATCGCATCGCTTTTTTTGCAAAGTTCAATTGTTTCATCTGTTAAAGGGGTTCCAAATTTGTCAATCGAAGATCCACCAATCTCACCATACACAAATGTGAATACATGCCCAAATCGTTCCCCAACAGCTTGGAGAATTTCAACAGCCCCATGCGCAACCTCTTTGCCAATGCCATCACCTGGTAGTACCGCGATACGCTTTTCCATTTTTATCCCTCCGAATTTTTTTATTATGATGATTGATGCACAAATTCACTATTTTTATTAGTTGTATAAAAGATGCGATTCACTGCATTTAAATATGCTTTTGCCGAAGCTTCTAGTACATCTTGAGCAAGGCCCCTTCCACTTGTCTCCACACCCTCGTAATTCAAGCCAACATACACTTGAGCAAGTGCATCTCTACCCGCTCCAACAGATTGAATACGGTAATCGAGCAAGTTCGCTTTTCCATTGATGCATTTTTCTAATGTGTTATAAAGTGCCTCGATGCTTCCAGCTCCAGTACCTGCCTCTTGGATCAATTCATTGGAACGACCTGATAATGTGACCGTTGCTGTCGGGACATTATTTGTTCCGTATTGCACTTGAATCTGAATTAACTCGTAATAGCGTTGATCCTTTGACATCTTTTCTTCTAAGACAATGGCGACTAAATCATCATCTGTCATTTCCTTTTTGCGATCTGCTAAATCTTTAAAAATCATAAATAACTGATGAATCTCTTCTTCTTGAATGACAAAACCAAGCTCATGTAAGCGATTTTTAAATGCATGCCTTCCAGAATGTTTGCCTAAAACCATTGAATTCGACTGGTAGCCTACCAATTCAGGAGAGATGATTTCATAAGTTGTTTTTTCCTTTAAGACTCCGTCTTGATGAATGCCTGATTCATGTGCATATGCATTACGACCAACTACAGCTTTATTCGCTGGAACGACCATTCCTGTTAACTTGCTTACGAGATTGCTCGTTCGGCTAATTTCATCTAGTTTAAGATTCGTTTTTGCTCCATAAAAATCTTTGCGAATATGCAAAGCTACTGCAAGTTCTTCAAGTGATGCATTTCCTGCTCGTTCACCAATTCCATTAATCGTCCCTTCGACTTGTGTCGCACCGTTTTCAATCGCAGCTAAGGAGTTCGCAATCGCCATGCCGAGATCATCGTGGCAATGAGTAGAAAGTGAAACTTTATCAATAGAAGGAACGTGTTCTCGCAAGTAGTTGAAGATCGCTCCGTATTCAGCTGGTGTCCCATACCCAACTGTATCTGGAATGTTTATTATTCTGGCTCCTGCTTGGATAACTTTCTCAACAATTTCCGCTAAGAAAGGAAGCTCCGTTCTTGATGCATCTTCTGCTGACCATTGAATCAACGGAAATTTCTTTGCTGCATGCGTTACAGATGCAACTGCAGTTTCAATCACTTGTTCTTTCGTCATTTTTAATTTGAATTGTCTATGGATTGGTGAAGTTGCTAAAAATGTGTGCAGTCTAGGCTGTTCACCTGCTTTTAATGCTTCCCATGCCGTATCAATATCAGTTAATACCGCTCTCGCTAGTCCTGTCACGGATGATTGCTTTATCGTTTTAGCAATTGCTTCGACTGAGGTAAAATCACCTTTTGACGCTGCAGGAAACCCAGCCTCAATGATGTCAACATGTAACCGCTCTAGCTGCTTCGATATTTCTATTTTTTCAGAAAAATTTAAGTTTACCCCAGCTGACTGCTCTCCGTCACGCAAAGTTGTATCGAATATTTTAATGGTTTGCACTCACAACCACTTCTTTCTTCTTAGTGTTCGGTACGACAAACGGCATCATTTTACGTAACTCTTTCCCAACTTGTTCAATAGGATGCTGTTTTTCGCGTTCATTCACTGCATGAAACACAGGACGATTTGCTTGGTTTTCTAAAATCCAACCTTTTGCAAACTTTCCGTCTTGAATGTCTTTAAGCACTGCTTTCATTTCTTCCTTCACTCTTTCATCAACAACTCTTGGTCCACTCGTGAAGTCACCCCATTGTGCTGTATCTGAAATCGAATACCTCATATATTCAAGACCACCCTCGTACATTAAGTCAACGATAAGCTTTAACTCATGCAAACATTCGAAGTAGGCGAGCTCTGGCTGATAGCCTGCTTCTGTTAACGTTTCAAAGCCTGCTTTCACGAGCGAAGTTAAACCTCCACATAGTACAGCTTGTTCCCCAAATAAATCGGTTTCCGTTTCTTCTTTAAATGTTGTTTCTAAAGCTCCTGCTCTTAAGGAACCAATCGCTTTTGCGTATGCAAGTGCTAATTCCTTCGCTTCTCCCGTAACATCCTGATAAACTGCAAACAATGCAGGTACTCCAGCTCCTTCTTCATATGTGCGTCGAACCAAATGTCCTGGACCCTTCGGTGCAACGAGCAATACGTCACTTTCCTTCGGTGGGACGATTTGATTAAAGTGAATATTAAATCCATGTGCAAAAAGGATAGGTTGATTCGTTAAGTTTGGTTCAATTTCCTCTTTATAAACTTTTGTTTGTAATTCATCTGGTAAAAGAATCATGACGACGTCTGCTTGGGCAGTAGCTTCTCTCACAGAATAAACTTGAAAGCCATCTGCTTCCGCTTGGTCCCAAGACCTTCCTTTTCGGAGTCCAATCACAACCTCTACACCACTGTCTCTCATATTCTGAGCATGAGCATGACCTTGAGAGCCATATCCAATTACTGCAACCTTTTTTCCTTGTAAGTAAGTCTCATTTGCATCCCCGTTATAATACATTTTCGCCATATTCATCATTCTCCTTTTACGTTCAAATTTATTGTTTATACAATCGAGATCGACTTTTGTCCATTCACAGCTCGTTGTGTACCACGAACAAAAGCCGTTGTTCCAGTACGAGCCAATTCTTTAATTCCATATGGTTTAATTAACTCAATGAACGCTTCAATTTTCTCTGATTCTCCTGTAATTTGAATCGCTAAGCTTTCTTTGCTAACATCGATAATTGTCGCTCGAAACGGTTCAATCAATGAATAAATTTCATTTCTCGTGTGGGGAGATGATTGAACCTTGATCAGAGCCAATTCTCTTGCCACAATTGATTGATCCGATATATCAGTTACTTTTATGACATCGATTTGCTTGTTTAATTGTTTCGTAATTTGTTCGCTTGCCTGTTCATTATCAACATGGATTACACAAGTGATACGGCTCATTCCCTCATGTTCGGATAACCCGACTGAAATACTTTCAATATTGTAATTTCGTTTAGAAAACAAATTAGTAATTCTATTTAAGACACCAGGTCGATTTAAAACAGTTAAGCAGATGACTCTTTTCACGGCTTTACACCTACCATTTCGTGCAACCCTTTTCCTGGTGCAATCATTGGGTATACATTTTCATCCGCATCTACATGAAGATCGATTAGCATTGGTTCATTATTTAATAACGCACTTTTTAATTCTCTCTCCATTTGTTCTTTTGTAGAAATTGTAATGCCTTTTATATCATAAGCTTCCGCTAGTTTGACAAAAGATGGCTGAGACATAAACTTACTATGTGAATAACGCTCATCATAGAAAATCTGTTGCCACTGCCTTACCATTCCAAGTGAACGATTGTTTAAGATAATGATTTTTATCGGTAAATTTAACTCCCTAATCACACCTAGCTCTTGTGTAGACATCTGAAAACCACCGTCTCCTAAAACAGCAATGACTAGAGCATCGGGTTTAGCAATTTGGGCACCAATGCTAGCTGGTAAACCAAAGCCCATCGTGCCAAGTCCACCTGACGTAACCCAGCGGTTTGCTTCCTTAAACTGATAATACTGAGCTGCCCACATTTGATGTTGCCCAACGTCTGTCGTTACGATTGCTTCTCCATCTGTAAGCTTATAAACAAGTTCCATCACGTTTTGTGGCTTCACCTTTTCACTTTTTTGATCATAAAAGTATGGATATTCCTCTTGCCAACCCTTTAATGCTTTCATCCACTCGATATGCGTCGGCGGTTTTCCAGATTGAGCAATCATTTGGATTAAGGCTTCCTTTGCATCTGCTACTATTGGAATGGCTGTTGGAACATTTTTTCCAATCTCAGCTGGGTCAATATCAACATGAGCGACAGTCGCTTTTGGTGCAAAGTGGTCTAAGTTACCTGTTAGCCGATCATCAAATCTTGCACCGATGTTAATAAGCAAGTCACATTTTGAAAGAGCCATATTCGCTGTGTAACACCCATGCATTCCTGCTAATCCAAGTGCTAGTGAATGATCTGCTGGAAACCCTCCAAGACCGAGTAACGTGTGAATGACTGGAATCTGTTGCTGCTCTGCATACTGTCTCAATTCTGCTGACGCCTTCGCATGTATCACTCCTGCTCCTGCTAAAATAACAGGCATTTTCGCTCGACTTACCGCTTCAGTTAGTTTTCGGATTTGCAAATAATTTGGTTGAGTAGTAGGCTGATATCCTGGAAGATGGATTTCTTGTTCAGCTATCTCGTTTAAGACTGGAGTTGCTGCAATATCTTTTGGAATATCAATTAATACCGGTCCTGGTCGACCACTAGAAGCGATATAAAAGGCTTCCTTTACAACTCTTGGAATATCTTCAATCTTACGAATTTGATAGTTATACTTTGTTATTGGTGTTGTAATCCCTAAGACATCTGCTTCCTGAAACGCATCCGATCCAATGACACCCGTTGCAACTTGCCCGGTAAATACTACAAGAGGCAATGAGTCCATCATCGCATCAGCCAAACCTGTCACAACATTCGTTGCACCTGGCCCAGAAGTAGCGATGACAACGCCAGGCTTTCCTGAAACTCTTGCATACCCCTCAGCTGCATGAATTCCACCTTGTTCATGTCTCGGTAAGACGTGTAAGATTTTCGAATGATAAATCTTATCATAGATTGGGAGCACCGCCCCCCCTGGGTAACCAAAAATCACTTCTACCTTTTCATCCTCCAGCGCCTTTAACAATAAATCTGCACCAATCTGCGGTTGCTTCCTTTCACTTTCCCTTTCAGACAATGCCGCTTCCTGCAACATGCAACGGTAACCTCCCTCATTTTTTCAATATAAAAAGCCCTTTCATCCCTAAAAATTGCCTGTCGGCATAGGGATGAAAAGGCTTTATGACCTATTCCACGGTACCACCCAAATTCACGCATTTTGCGTGCTCTCTAACAGCATGATTACTGTTTCTTTTGATAACGAGTGATGAACACTCGGCAAGCCCTACTAAAGTCTGTTCAGGCTCACACTCCGAGGTGAGTTCAACTTATACGAGAATTACCGGTTTCCAGCACCTCCGGCTCTCTGTTAATTCTCATTGTATAAACCTACTTATCCTCTTCATCGCTTTAAACCATTAAATTTTGATGTAAAAAAAACAACTGCAAATCATGGTGTTTATTTATTTTTGTTATGCAAAAGCTTTGTTGAGGACTATCTTACGCCCAATTTAAGAAGACGTCAACAGTAAATTTGAGAATTATTTGATAATTTTGATTAATCAGTTTAATTGTATACGCTTACATGCTTACCAGTGTTGACTTTGAAAAAAAAGAAAAAAATTGTGAGACTAACTCAAATAAAGCGCCAATCAACAGCCTAATTATTTGGATTTCATTTTTAGAATTTGGCGGATTGTAACGGACATTGTCGATATTCTTTTTACTCATTTCCTACTAGGACAACCCTTGCTATGGAAATACTAATGGCAGAAAGATCACAATTTTTTTAGGAGGTCTAACGATGAAAGTTTACATTGTTAAGGAGGATGGTACAGGTAAAAGAAAAGAAACTCATATTGAGTTGCCGGCCCAATTTCTTGTAGCTACTGTAGCAGCGATCGCATCAATTATCACTATTATTACGAGTATGTAAACGTTTAGAGCCGTACTATTCGTAGTGAACTGTACGGCTCATTTTCTGCTATTCTTGTAAAAATTCCCTTAGACTTGGCATGAGCTGCTTCATCTGCTTTTGCCCATTCTCATAAAGATGCAAAAGCTTGTCACGATTCCGTTCTACTCTTCCAACTAATAAAGGCTCTTCGGAGCTTACTACAAATAGATTGCCTTTCTTCTCTTCTTCTCGAATAAACGCAAGTGTATCATTGTATACATCATGTCGTTTTTCAACTGCCTTTAGTAGACCTGGATACATTTTGTATTTCCTCTTCATATACCAGCCGAACGACTGCGGTTTCTTCATATAGTCGCGCTGCTGAGTGAGAATCACAATGTTTTTCTTATATCCGTCGTCAATCGCCTTTCGGATTGGAATTGGGTCCGAGATCCCTCCATCCATAAGTGAGCGATTGTCGAATGACACTACCGGTGCAACGAAGGGTAAGGAGCTTGATGCACGTAAGATTGTTAATAAATCCTCTGGGTACTCAGATTTCTTATAGTAAATCGATTCTCCTGTTATGCAGTCTGTTGTGCCTACAACAAACTCCTCTTCTGCTGCATGATATGTTTGAAAGTCGTATGGTGCTAACTCATTCGGTAGCCGATCAAATAAAAAATCCATTCCAAATAACTCTCTTTTTTTAAAGTAGTTCCGATACGACAAATATTCTGGATTATCTAGAAAATCGAGATTTACTGCACGGTTTCGTTCTTTTTGTCTTGATATGTAGGAAGATCCGCTACATGCCCCAGCCGATACACCAATTACATATGGCAAATACATTTCTTCTTCCATGAGTACATTCAAAATGCCCGCTGTAAAAACGCCTCTACTTCCTCCACCTTCAAGCACTAAACCTGTTTTTACCAATGTTTGTGTTCTCCTTCCTTTTAACAATCAGCTATGTGTTTAAGCCAATTCGAATGTTTTGTACTTTACTCATTTGCGCTACAAGCACTGCACTGCGCGTATCATTTTAATAATTTATTCAATCTATTTTATAGGTCTTTAATAGAAACTGCAATCTGTTCACCCTATTATACTTAGCCTAAGGTTCCTTATATTATAACAAAAATTGGATAAAGTATAGATTATCTTTTCCGCTGTGCACTGTTTCTCCATAAGCATAAAGAAAAACCCATTCCAAAAGGAATGAGTTTAATGGGTAGTGTATGTAGTAAATAATGGCGTCCCAGGAGAGATTCGAACTCCCGACCCGTCATATTCGACGTTATAAACTCGTAATACCTAGCGCTAGTTGAATCGGTCATTGAGCGTTCAACTGACCGTTTGAGTAAATCTTAGCATTTTCTTCTATTATATACAAGCAGATAAACGGACAATCCTACGCAAATTTAAAGTTAATTTCGCCAGAATCGCTCTCACAAGCGTATGTAAAGCGGAAAGCGCCCGAAGGCACTTCCGAATATCACGCATCCGGTAAGCGCAATCGTTCAGCGCCATTATTAAACGACAACCAAAATTCCATTACGCCCCTGCCTCCCTCGCTTGTATAAGTTCACGTACGATAGCTTTCCCGATTTTGTCAATGTCTGCTTCTTCTCGCACGGTGAATTGATTG